>CBDBID010000025.1:0-114765 GCA_965205565.1 Acidobacteriota bacterium | reverse complement strand
GTCAGAGTGCTCTGCTGGCCCGCCGCCTGGTGGAGCACGGTTGCCGGTTGGTGACGGCGGCGGGATACCAATACAACGAGTGGGATTCCCACTCCGACAACGACAAGCTGCATCGTGACAAGCTGGTACCCCCCTTGGACCAGGCTCTCTCGGCCCTGCTGGAGGATCTGGAGCAGCGGGGCATGCTCGAGTCCACCATCGTCCTGGTGATGGGAGAGTTCGGAAGAACCCCCCACGTCAATCCCGCCAATGGTCGCGATCACTGGCCCCACTGCTGGTCGCTGGCCCTGGGCGGCGGCGGCATCGCGGGAGGCCACGTGATCGGTGCGAGCGACAACCGGGGCGCCTACGTCGAGGACCGCAGGGTGACCATCGGCGATCTATTCGCCATTCTCTACAAAGCCTTTGGTATCGACTGGGAGAAAACCTACATGACCCCGGTCGGCCGACCCGTCAAGATCGCCAACTCCATTGACGACGAAGTCGGCGTTCCCATCCGGGAGCTGATCTAAGTGCCCCCTCCGCTCGGCCCTTCAGGCCAGCCTCTCGGCCCCGCCCATCCCGGCTACGCTAGAAAGCTGCTGGTCGGTCCAGGCCAGGGCCTCGTCCAATACGGCGAGTCCCTTCTGCAGGTCACCTTTTTCAATGATCAGAGGCGGGGCCAGCAGGATCAGATTCCACCGGACATAGAGATAAACCCCACCATCCAGACACCGTTGCCTAATCTCCTCCACTACGGGGGACGTAGTGGAGAAGGCGGTCAGCGGTTCTTTCGTATCCCGGTCGCGCACCAGCTCGATGCAGGCCAGCAAGCCCTGGGCGCGCACGTCGCCCACGCAGGGATGCCGCTGCTTGAGATCCTGCAATCGCTCTTTTAGCTGGGCGCCCATGGCCCGAGAATTCTCGATGGCCTCACGTTCCCGGTACTCGCTCAGAGCCGCCAGCCCCGCCGCGCAGGCCAGTGGGTGCCCGGTGTAGGTGCAACCCACTGGCACGAAAGTTTCTTCGAAATGCTCTGCGATCTTTGCGCGTAGGATGGCCGCCCCCATGGGGACATAGCCGCCCGTCATGCCCTTGGCCACCGTCAGGATGTCCGGAACCACGTCTTCATGCTCGACAGCAAACCATTTGCCCACCCGGCCGAAACCGGTGATCACTTCATCGGCGATCATCAGCGCTCCGTAGCGATCGCAGATCTCCCGCACTTGTTTCAAATAGCCGGGAGGCGCCGGGAAGCCACCAGCTGCCCCCGTGAAGGGTTCCAGGATCACCGCCGCCACGTTCTCGGGGCCTTCCATCTCGATCTGACGGGCCAGGGCATCCGCGCAGTGCAGCTCACAGCTGGGGTACTGGAGCTGGAAGTCACATCGGTAGCAGTAGGGGTCGAAGAAACGCACGTTCCCCGGCGGTCCGGGCTCGATGCCGTGGCGGCGAGGATCCCCGCACAGGCTGAGCACCCCCAGCGTGGTGCCGTGGTAGGAACGGTACTTGGCGAAAACCTTCGAACGGCCGGTGTACAGGCGCGCCAGAGCCAGCGCGATCTCGTTGGCTTCGCTGCCGCTGTTGGTAAAAAAGACCTTGGACAGATCGCCCGGGGTCAAGCGAGCCAGTTCATCGCTGAGACGGACACGGCCTTCGTGAAGTAGGGCCGGGCTGGCCGCGCAGAGGCGATTGGCCTGCTGCCGGATCGCCTCGACGATGCAGCGGTTTCCATGGCCCAGATTCAGGTTGAAAATCTGGGAAAGAAAATCCAGGTATTTCCGGCCGTTTCTGTCCCAGAAGTAGACTCCTTCCCCTCGATCGATTTCGATCACCCGGTCCTGGGTCCCCTGTACCGTCCAGGGGAGGAAATTGTGCTTTCGGCTTGGATTGACGCTCACGAAACTTGGATCAGTTGAAATTCAAGGCCACCCGGATGCCTTTTCCCTGATCGGCAAAGGCCATCGCCTCGTTGATCTGGCTGAAGGGGAACGTGTTGGAGATGATCTTGTGAAAGGGATACTTTTCCCGCGTGCGGGAGAGAAAGTCGAGCGCTCGGCCAATGACCCACCCCTGGTAGACAATGACTCCCTGGACCACCTTGCTGCAGCGAACCACATTGGCCGGGTCGACCTGGGTGGGGAACCCCAGATTGATGTTGCCCAGCCAGAGATATCGGCCACCCCATCGCAACATTTCCAGACCTTCGCTCACGACCTGGGGGGCGCCCGCGAACTCGGCCACCACATCGGCGCCAATACCGCGGGTCTTCTCCATCACGAAGCCGACCCGGTCTTCCTGAGAGGTCTCTTCCACGGAGATGGTTTCGTCCGCGCCGAACTCCCGCGCCAGCTGCAAGCGTTGGGGCAGGCGGTCAACGGCGATCACTTTCCCGGCTCCCGTTTCCCGGGCAACGGCGATGGCGTACAGCCCCAGCCCACCGCATCCCTGGATGACTACGGTGTCACCCAGGTGGACTTCCGTCTTGTACAATCCATAGATCGCCTGGGATAAGGCACAGTTGACGGGAGAGACGAGAGGATCGGGCAGATCTTCTGGCACCTTGAACACCGAACGTCCGGCTTTCATGTAGTAGTACTCGCCGAACCCCCCGTGGAAGTGGGGTGCGTCCTCGCTAGAGACTCCCAGCCAGTGGCGGTATCGATTGGGGCATCCCGGTTTTCCCGTCAGACACATCCAGCAATGCCGGCAGGGACTAAAATAGGTATAGGTGATCCGATCCCCTTGCTTCAGGGTTTCTCCCTGCGAGTCGGTGTCTACATTCTTCCCGATGGCTACGATGTTGCCGACCATCTCGTGTCCCAGGATCTGAGGGAACCCGCTCGGCATCTTGGGGCCTTTGCCCTTCCAGAAATGGAGGTCCGATCCGCAGATGTTGGCCAGCCGGAGTTTGACCAGCATATCTTCGGGTCCCACATCGGGCAAAGGATACTCACGAAAGGTCATCGGTCCCCGGTATTGCGTAAAAACGGCGACTCGTCCGGTCTTCATCCAGACCCCCCTTTCTCTCTTGATCCTTGTCCGATCATCGTCTTATTCAAGAGCGGAGCGTCTACCTTACCACTGCCCTGGCCGGTTGGGAAGATACGTTCAAGACGAGCCGTCGCCGTCCCGAGATAAGCCCTCCGGACCGCGGGACAACCCTCAGTATCGAGGGTCAGTCGTCTCTCCGTTTCCGACTGCTTCGCACTCCCCGAACCAAGGTGGAAAGGACCGTCGTGAGAAAGGAAAGGAAGGACCGACGGGGATGAGGGTAGAACCCGGGATCATCCCCTCAATCGGCTTGTCCACGGCAGTCCCAGCGCGTAGAGTGGCTTGCGTTGGGACCAGCATCCCGCCGCTCTCCCGGCAAGGGAGTACGTCCCTGAAGCGATCTGGAGGATGAAGCCGTGAAAATCAGCAGCATCGATACTCTTCACGCGGACGCAGGGTGCCGCAATTTCGATTTCTTGAAGATCACCACCGACGAGGATCTGATCGGCTGGAGCGAGTACAACGAGTCCTTCGGAGGGATGGGTGTGACCGGAGTGATCGAACATCTGAAGCCACTGCTGCTCGGCAAGGATCCACGCGCCTTTGAGGCTTTGGTGACCATGCTCTACGCGGTGCGTCGCCAGGCCAGCGGCGGTTTGATCCAGCAGGCCATCGGCGCCGTTGAAAATGCCCTGCTGGACGTGAAGGCAAAAGCCCTAGGGATTCCCGTTTACGAAATGCTGGGCGGGCCCGTGCGGGAACGAATCCGGCTCTACTGGTCCCACTGCGGGACCTACCGCGTCGCTTGGCACGAGCCCATGCAGATCCCCCCAGTGAGGACGCTGGACGATGTGGTCGCCCAGGGTCAGGAGGTTCTCGACAAAGGCTATACGGCGCTGAAAACCAACATCTTCCTGCTGGATGAAAATCCGCGCCTGCACATACCCGGGTTCTCTCTGGCCGAGGAGTTTCCGCATCTGAACGCCGAGCGTTCGGTGCTTCGCTCCATGTGTGAACAACTGGAGGCCTTCCGGGAAGGGGCGGGGCCGTCGATGGACATCCTGGTGGACCTGAACTTCAACTTCAAGACGGAAGGTTTTCTGAAGATGGCTCGAGCCATGGAGCCTTACGATCTTCTGTGGGTGGAGATGGACACGCTCGGTCCAGAGGCGCTCCGCTACATCCGAGAGAGCACGACCATCCCCGTTGCCTCGGGAGAGTGTCTGTTCGGTCGACGTGACTACAAGCCATTTCTAGACCGGGAATCGATGGATGTGGCCATCATCGATACGCCCTGGAACGGAGTTGCCGAATCCCTAAAGGTCGCTTCTCTAGCGGATATCTACGAAGTGAACGTGGCGCCTCACAATTTCTACGGACCTTTGGCCACCTTGATGAGCGCCCACTTTTGCGCGGTAGCACCCAACCTTCGGATCATGGAAATCGATCCCGACACGGTCCCCTGGTACGACGATCTGGTGACGACGAACCCTCGAATCGAGGACGGGCACTTGCTCCTGCCCACCGGTCCGGGCTGGGGCACTGGGGTCAACGAGGAAGCCGTTAGAGCCCACCCCCCGCGAGTCAGCCAATGGCGTTTCGAAGAATAGACCGGTCTTGCACGCGAGCCTTATAGGATCTGCTATTGGCAGGGGAGATGAATAGAACGGTCAGGTATGACCGTCCCACGGGGCGCCGGCATCTTGCCGGTGTCTCTCAAAACGATTGGCAGATTGTGATGGAGCTGTGTTCGTGAGAGAGCAGATGCAAGAGATTGATTATACATGAGTTAATTCTTCTATCTTACGATTGCAGCTTCGGTCTCTGCCCCCCCCGGGGGTGGTGCGGAGGTCTTTGAGACAATTTGATTCTTCCCGCGATCTCGGACCTGAGGACGTGAAATTTTCCGCACCGCCCGATTAGACTACGAATTGTTCGGTTCACTCAAGTGGCAAAAATCCGAAGGCCCGGTAGGAAACCATCAGTGAGGATAGGCTTGACTCTCCTGGCGACGGCCCTCGCCGTCCGTACGGTACTGGTAGCCGGGCCCCCCGCTTCCGAGCCTCGTTTCGAGGTCGACATCCTGCCGCTGTTGGAAAAGAATTGTCTGAAGTGTCACAGTAGCGATAGTCGCCAGGGCGGACTTTCCCTGCAAAGCCTGGAGGGGGTCCTCGAGGGAGGGGAGTAGGGTCCGGCTCTGATTCCCGGCGCGACCTCAGGACAGTCTGCTGCTCACCCTGGTGTCTTCCGGAAAGATGCCCTTGGGGTCGGACCGTCTTGCCGATGGCGAGGTCGAATTGCTGCGGCGCTGGATTGAACGAGGCGCGCTCGGAGCTGAATCCGAGCCGGGTCAGACCAAGCCCACCGCAGTGGTTACCGAACGGGAGGTCATGGCCTCCATTTTGGGGGCCAAGTGCCTGCCCTGTCATGATCGCAAGATCCAGGAAGCGGAGCTGGAGCTGAGAATCCGGGAAGGGTTGTTCAAGGGAGGAAAATCCGGTCCGGCCATCGTGGCGGGTCGACCGGACGAAAGCTTGCTGGTTCAGAGAATCGAAGCCCGGGAGATGCCCCCTCCCGAACTACAGGAGCGCTTCTCGGTGCGGGGATTGACTTCTGTTGAACTGGAGAAGCTGCGGGCTTGGATTGCGGCCGGGGCGCCAGGGGAACCGGAGGCCGCCGCTCGAGATTGATCCATTAAGCGATCCCTTGATCTCAGACGAAGATCGCCAGTTCTGGTCGTTTCAGGCCCCTCGGCAGCCGGCGGTCCCCCAGGTCCGGGACGCCCTTCGGGTACGCAATCCCATCGACGCCTTCCTACTGACGAAGCTGGAGGAGAAAGGCCTCGGATTTGCCGAAGACGCGGACCGGTTGACCCTGCTACGTAGGGCCTACATAGACCTGATTAGATTTCCCCCGTCTCTCCAGGAAACCCAGGCTTATCTGGCCGACTCCCGGCCGCACGCCTACGAGCGGATGGTCGATGGCCTGCTGGATTCGCCCCACTATGGCGAACGCTGGGCTCGCTACTGGCTCGACGCCGCGGGCTACGCCGATGCGGAAGGCGCCGTTTCGTCCGACAACATCCGGCCCCATGCCTATCGCTACCGCGACTACGTGATCCGATCGCTCAACCAGGACAAGCCTTACGATCGATTCCTGACCGAACAGATCCCCGGCGATGAACTGTTCGATTACCGTGGCACCGAAACCTACACAGCAGAGCAGCTCGATTGGCTGGTGGCGACCGGGTTCCTGCGCATGGGGCCCGATTCCACCTACAGCACCGAACAGAACAATCTGCCCGAACGCTTCGACGTGGTGGCCTCCCAGGTGGGAATCCTGAGCACTGCCGTACTGGGCCTGACCATGGGTTGCGCCCGCTGCCCCAGCGGGACTTCTATCGGCTCAGCGCCATTCTGCAGACCGCCTTACGATTGACTGTCTCCCAATATGGGTTGCATTGGAGTGGGCGCTCAGTGCGACGAGTCCAACGTGCGTTTGCTCCCACTGCCCGAAGGCCAGGAAGTCCAGGAAGTCGCTCGTTACAACGCTCCCATCCAGGAGAAAATCGACGAGCTGACCCGGGCATTGCAGGAAAACACGGACGAGCTAAAAGCACAGATTATCCAGCAAAGACTGGAGAAGCTTCCCGAGGAGGTGCGGCACGATCTTCAAGCTGCCCTGGACCAGGAACCCGAGCGGCGGACGGAGCTGCAGCAATACCTGCTGAGTCGCTTCGAATCGCTGCTGGCTGTGACTGATCAAGATCTGATTGATCGCTTCGAGGGGTTTGAAGAGGAAAAGACGGAGATCGAAACCAAGATCAAGGACGAAAAGGCCAAACTGAAGGATCGCCCCAGCCTTCGAGCGCTCTTCGATATGGGCGGGGATCCAACGCCGGTGCGGATTCTTCTCCGCGGTGATTACAACAATCCCGGAGCGCTGGTCACCCCGGGGGTGCCGCGGTACTGAGCGCAGGACTGGCTTCCTACCGGACGGAAAAACCCGGTTGGACAAGCCAGACCGCGGGACGGCGTCTGGGGTTGGCCCGCTGGCTGACGCAGCCCAACCACCCGCTCACCTCGCGGGTTCTGGTCAACCGCCTGTGGCAGGACCACTTCGGAGAGGGATTGGTGGCAACCCCTGGCAATTTCGGCCGCACCGGGGCGTTGCCTTCTCATCCGGAATTGCTCGACTGGCTGGCTCGGGAGTTGGTTCGCCAGGACTGGAGCCTGAAGGCCATCCATCGGCTGATCCTGACCTCCGGCGCCTACCGGCAGAGTTCGAGGACCGGGGTCGAGGCTGGAAAAGCGGATCCCTCCAATCGGCTGCTGTCCCGCTTCCCACTGCGCCGCCTGGGTGCGGAAGCGCTTCGGGATTCCATTCTCAAGGTGGCCGGCCGTCTAGATACGACACCCTTCGGCTCCGCCGACCCACTCGACATCCGTGAGGATGGAGAAGTGGTGGAAGAACCGACCCCGATCGGCTACCGTCGAAGCATCTATCTCATGCAGCGGCGTTCCACGCCGATCACTCTGCTGGAGGCCTTCGACGCGCCTCTGCTGGTGCCCAATTGTCTCAAGAGGCCCCAGTCCACCGTGGTCTCCCAGGCTCTCCAGCTGGAGAACAGTGAATTGGTGCGCAAGAGCGCTCGCTATCTGGCCGGTCGCGTCATCGATGCGGTGGGAGAGGATCCAGGAAAGCAGATCGAGCGGATTTACTGGATGATGCTGACCCGTCCGCCTTCAACCGAAGAAAAAGAAGTGGCTGAATCCACGCTTCGCGAACTAGTTCGGGAGTGGCGGGATCATCTGCGGTCGGAAGTACCGCCCGAACCGATCGCTCACCAGGCCCAGTGGCTGGCGCTGGCGACTTTGTGCCACACCTATTTCAACTCCGCCGAGTTCCTCTACATGAACTGAGAGTGGCGGGATGATGAAAGCAAGAGACCCAGAGGAGGGCAACGGGCCCGTAGAGGCGTTTCGGAGCCGGCGCGGCTTCTTCTCCCGGGTGGGAGACGGTATCTGCGGTGCTGCACTCGCCTACCTGTTGGGAGACGACCTGTGTGTTGCCAATCCCTTTCTGGCTCAGGCTCCGGGTCGGACGACCTGAAAGAGCGCCCGTCCCAGTTTGAGCCTCGGGCCAAGTCGGTGATCAGCTCTTCATGAACGGAGGGCCTAGCCAGGTCGACTTGTTCGATCCCAAGCCCGCCCTGGAAAAATACGCCGGCCAACCACCCAGGCGAGATCTGGCCAGTGAAATGCGCGCCGTCCGGGAGGCGGGCGGTCTGATGCCTTCGCCTTTCCGCTTCTCCCAGCACGGAGAAAGCGGAATCGAACTCTCTGAGTTGCTGCCTCACCTGGCGGGTCAGGTGGATGACATCGCGGTGATCCGGTCGATGTTCACCACCCACATCTCCCACGAGGCTTCGCTCTTCATTATGCAGTCGGGCCGCATGTTCCCGGGGCGTTCCGTGCTGGGCGCCTGGGTGATCTACGGTCTGGGCACCGAGAACCAGAACCTGCCCGCCTATGTGGTGTTGGACGACCCATTGGGCTTGCCCATCAACGGGATCCAGAACTGGCAGGCCGGTTTTCTACCGGCTCTTTATCAAGGGACGCGGGTGCGCTCGGAGGGCTCTCCGCTGCTCAATCTCCACCCCAGGGAGCCTTGGCCCAGACCGGTGGTGAAACTGTCCCGCGCTCTGCTGCAAAAACTGGATCAAGATCACCTCCAGAGTCATCCGGGGGAGACCGAATTGGAAGCTCGCATCGCGGGCTACGAGCTGGCCGCTTCCGACGCCCTCGATCTGTCGCAAGAAAGCGAAGTCACCCGGGAGCGCTTCGGCTTGAACGACGAGCGGACGGCCTCCTACGGCCGGCGCTGTCTGATGGCGCGCCGGCTGGTGGAGCGGGGGGTGCGCCTGGTACAGATCTACATCGAGGGCCAGATCTGGGACAATCACCACAGCCTCGAGAAGGGACTTCGCTACTGCTGCGATAAGAGCGACCGGCCCACGGCCGCCCTCTTGGCGGACCTGAAGGAGCGCGGTCTGCTAGATACCACGCTTGTCGTTTGGGGAGGTGAGTTCGGCCGGCTCCCCATCGCCCAGCAGCCCAACGCGGGCAGTGCCGGCCGCGACCACGGCCCCTCCGGCTTCAGCGTGTGGATGGCGGGCGGCGGCATCCGCGGTGGCTCCGTCTACGGCGCCACTGACGAGATCGGATACAAGGCCGCCGAAGACCCGGTCAGCGTGCACGATTTTCACGCCACCATCCTGCACTTGCTCGGCCTGAACCACCGCGATCTGATCTTCGGGTGGGAGAGTCGTAGCGAGCGGCTGACAGACGAATTCCCCGCCCGGGTGGTGAAAGAATTGATCGCCTGAGAAGGCAACTCGAGCCCGGCTCGGCTGTCTCCGCTTTGAAGCCGTTCGCCAGAGAGGGAATCAGCTCCGTGGCGAATCGCGCATCGTAGCCCTTCACTGATCGCCTGCCCTACAGCCCGCTCTGAATCAGCAGGCCCCCGACGACGCAGAGAAGAATCACCAGACCGGAGAGCAGGAGCAGGATGGCGGTCCCCTTGCTCATCCGAAGGCGACGGTTGGTCTGGAAAGCCAGCCAGCAGATGCCCAGCATCACCGGCGGGGTACCCAGAAGTCCAATCGTATAGTGGCTGAACATGACCAGCTGCTGGGGTTGCTCCGGCAGACAGAAAAAGACCGTCAGTACGCCGGTCAGAAACAGGGTCTGAAAGATGCGATACGAACGCCGCACCGATTCCGGGCGATCGCGGTTCACCAGCCCCAGGCTGCAGAAAAGGTCGGTATAGACGCGACCGTTGGCGGCAGTGGCGGCCAGAAGGGTTGAGAACAGGGTGCAAAAGGCTCCCACTAGAAAGAGCCCGCGGGACCAGTCCCCATAGGTCTGGGTGAAGATGCCCGACATCTGATCCACCACCTCGGGACCTTGCGGCACCTGACCCAGATGGAACAGAATGGCCGCACCCAACAGGAAGTAAGCGGCCGTGATGGCCGTGGACAGCAAGGTGGCCACTCCGGCGTCCACCCGTAGAACCCGAATCCACCCCCAGGCTCGCTCTAGCCAACCGTCCGAACCTTCCGGCCCCACGTGCCGGGCGTACCCCTTCTCCAGGATCCAATAGGGGTAGACCATCAGTTCGCTGGCCGTCACCCCCAATCCGCCCATCAGGCTGATGACTGCGAAAGCGGCCAGGCGGGGCTGATCTCCTAGAGAAAAGGTCAGTCCGGAGAAGATTTCGGAGGCATCCAGACGGTACTCCGTCCCCTGCAGCAGGACCAGGCCCGCCACCACGGTAACGCTAAAACAGGCCACCAGCACCACGATCAACTTTTCCAGGTGAGCGTACAGTCCCTTCCAGAGGAGAAGCTGAGTGATCACCACCACCACCACGGCCCAGATGGCCACCGACGGCCCTCCTGGAACGAGTCCTCGCAACAGCCCCCCGGTCGCCCCCACAATGCCCGCTGATCCGACCTGAGAAATCGTCCAGGCCAGCATGAAGGCCAGAACGATCCAGGAGGTGTTTCGAATCTTGGGACCCGGAAACCGGTTCAGAGCCTGCAAGGCAGTGCGATTGTGGACCAGGCAGTAGCGGCCGATCTCCACTTGAAGAAAGTACTTGATCAGGCAGGATAGGATGACCACCCACAGCAGGACAAAACCGAAGCGGGCCGCCTGGATGGGAGTGTTGATCAACTCGCCCGAGCCGACCACCCCGCCCGCCAGGACGATGCCCGGCCCTAACGTCAGGATGGTGGGGATCAATCGAGTGGGGGCGGAGCGTGCGAGAGGGTCATGGCGCTGGTTTGGCATGCGTCACATCATAGCGAATCCAGATCCAAGATAAGAGCCCCCTGACGTTTCTTCTAGCGGGTGAGGCGCCCATGGTATGATCGGGCACTCTTGATCAAGGGCTGCCCGGGTACCCGAGAGACCCTTACGTGTCCCTCCTCGGATCAGCCTACTGAAGGGGGAAAATGAAAACTTCAGAACGGGAAGAACACGCCGCCCGGCTGCGCCGAGACGGGTACACCATCATCCCCGACGTGATGTCCGGGGAGGAGATTGAGGCCAGCCGGCGAGCCATCGATGAATGCCTGGATGCCGAAGCGGAAATAGCCCGCAAGCATGGCCTGCAAAACGACAACCTGTTGATGTGTTACAATGTCCAGGGTAAGCACCCGTACTTTCGAGGCATGCTGCTGCGCAACCCAGAGCCCGCGGAGGTGGCGCGCCTTCTCCTGGGCCAGGACATGTTTGCCCACAACGTGGCGATCCGCAAACCCATGCCCACCGGAAAGAAGGGCTGGGCCCGTCTGGGTGGCCATCTGCACGCAGACTGGGACGACTTCACGGTCAAACCCTTCCTGGGAGGGCGGCACTACCCCATGGCCGTTCAATCGGCCTGGTGTGTGTCGGAGTTCACGGCCCAAAACGGAGCCACCTACGTCTGGCCGGGATCACACCTCAACCCGGATATCCCACCGGAACAGCCGGAAACGCTGCCTTCGGGTTGGGTGCGAGCCGAGGCGCCGGCCGGGTCGGCGATCCTGTGGGATTCGGCCATCTGGCACACCAGCGGCGTCAACGCCGGAGACGCCCCTCGATACTCCCTGGTTTTCTACTTTCAGCGCTGGTGGATCAAGGGATTCAACGACGCCTATCGACTGATTTCACCTCAGGTTCGCGAGGCCATGACGCCGGAGGAGCGCCGCATCTGGGGATTGGAGGCTGCCGTCCCACCCAACACCCACTTTCGGGACATGACTCCCGAACAGATCGCCGCTCTGACTCGGGAGGAAAAAGCGGCTCTCAATGTGGCTTCCTTTTGACAGGGGGCTTCCGCTTCACCACCCGGATATTCTATAGTTGCCGTTTCCCCTAGAATCGGGGCATTTTTTTCGGTCCGGGTGGGCGCTGGAGAGACCGGAGCGAGCTACGGCAACACCCGGTGGACAAAGAAAGGACCGACGCATTATGACCCAACCACTCTCGGCCGGAGATCTCGAGGCCTTGCGACAATTCGATACCGCCACCGTTTCGAACGCCATCGAACACTTTGAGGTTCGTGACCCGACGGCTGGCTACGCTTCCAACGAGCTGATTTGCCAGTTTCCGGAACTCCTTCCCATGGTTGGATACGCGGTGACGGTCACCGGGGACACCACCCGGCCTGGCGACACCCGCGCTTCCCGACTGGTTGAGGTGGTGGATCTGGTCGCCGAAGCTCCCCGGCCGAGCGTGCTCATCATCCAGTATGTGGGAGAGGACCGCAGACGCAGTTGTTTCGTCGGAGACATGTTTTGCCTGACGATGGATCGACTGGGTGCCGTCGGTATCGTGTCGGACGGGAACGCCCGGGATCGAGTCGGTATTCAAGGCAAGACCCCTCATTTCCACATGTTCTGTCCCGGCTGGGTGGCTTCGCACGGCTACGGCTGCTACCTCGACCTCAACGCGCCCGTCTCCGTTTGCGGTCTGGACATCCGCCCCGGAGACCTACTGCATGGGGATGGGAACGGTCTGGTCACCATCCCCCACGAAATCTCTCACCAGGTGGCCCAACAGGCCCAAGTGGTGCGCGACGAGGAAGGACAGTACTTCGATTTGTTCGAGACCGATCCCTTCGATATGCAGGAGTTGAGGCGCCGCGTGGGACCCGGCCACTAGGGTTCCTTGCCCATCCTCTGTCCCCCAAAGGGGACGCATCCGCTCGCACCTAGCTGGTAACCGGATCGAAAAAGCCGAGGAACTGTAGCGTCGTGATCACGGCCAACAGCATGAAGAACAGACCGCCGAGGGCCAGTCCCAGCCGCGCTCCCCAGCCCGGTCGCAACTCAGGAGGAAGCAGGGTCGTGTTGATGACCAGGGTGTGGAAGCAACTGAAACCGAGGGAAAAGTTGAAAAGGTTAGCCGCAATCTTCAGCAGCTGCAGAGGCGGCGCCGCAGAGAGCATGATCAGGCCGAAGGTGGCGTAACCGGCCAGCACCCCGAAGTAGAGCCAGCGGATGTTTCTGGGATCCAGGCGGCGCAGCCGGGAACTGGATGTCCAGACTACATCCACCCAGCGACGGATCACACCGTCCGCATGGGTGGCCATGGTGGGTCCCAGGACCAGGAAACCGCACAGCATGGTCAGATACCAGACGAGTTCCCCCGAGCCAGGCCCCCAGGCCGCGCTCACATGCTGGCGGACGCCATCGGAAGTCATACCGGCTGCCACCCAATCGCTGGCTTCCGTGCCCCTGGGCAGAAACTGAACTGAAAGCATGCTGGGCAGGGCAACTCCCAGGAAACAGGCCGGCACCCAGATCACCCACTGGTCTCGTTTTACATAGTGCAACCAGTGGCGCCATCGCTGCATCGATTCGGCCGAAACCGAAAACACCGTGCCCACATGGGATAAGCTGATGTTGTGGCCTCCGATGACACTGGGAATCGCCCCCACGTGTTGCCCCATCCCCCATCCCTGGTCGCGGGTGTAGTTGCTGACGGCGGCGTTGGAGAGCCCTCCGCTGCCAGCGATGGCGGCAAAGGCTGCCAGCAAGGGCACCACGCTCAGATCGAGCTGCGGTAACCCATTGCCGGAAAACAGGGAACGAAAGATGCTCACCGTCTCAGAACCTCCGCTGGGCAGGGTACCGAACTGGAAGAAACCGACGAAGATCTCCCGCCAGGTCGCAGCGTCGGAGTGAAAGAGGGCCAGAGCCAGCAGAAAACCCAGCACCGTGACCATCTTGAAGGTCATCACCCCTTTGAGTGCATTGTAGATCTTGCCGCCAGCCACCAGCGGCACCAGGGCCAGCAGAAAAATCAAGTAACCCAGGATGCGCAGTAGCCACCGGTGCATGTCATTGTTCGGATCGGGTAACTCCCCTCCCAGTAGGATCGCCGCCAGGGGAGTGGCGGCATTGGCCGCCAGGTAGGGAAAAACCGCTCCGAAGTCGAGCAGCAAGTAGGCACACAGCCAGAAGCGCGGACCCGGCAAAGTGCGGAACTTACCGGTGAAGATCGGCTCACCCGTGTACAGCGTGTAACGGCTGATCTCGATGTTGTACAGAACCTGAGCCAGGATGCTCATGGTGGCCAGCCACATCAGGGCGCCCCCGTAACGCGCCGTCACGGCCGGCCCCATCAGCCATTCGCCCCCTCCGATCGAGGCGCCTCCCATCAGCAGACCGGGCCCCAGCAGGGCGAACCAGTTGCGGAGGGTGAAACGGGGCGGGGTCGGCAGGGACCCAGAATTCCACCGGGGCATTCGCTTGGAGCCCGGCCAAGGAGCCCCGATCGCTCCATTCACTTTCGTCGCAGAAGGGACGCCGCTCTCCGGATCAACGCTGCTTTCGGGACCATCCTTCATTCAGCAACCTTGGTGGTTGGAAACTCCGGTGTCAAGTACCATCGAGCCGCGTCCGGCCTGATGTTTTACGGGCGTATAGATAGTAGTGGTTTCCCAAAACCGCGGCACCCTCGCGCAACAGCAGGAGCTTGTCCAGGTAACGCAGAGGGAAAAGCAGCCACCCCAGCAAGAAATGAACCCCACGCCGGGCCAGACGGCTGCGGCACCAGGACTTGGCAAATTCCAGCGTGAAGACCAGCCAGGTGGCGGTGGGACCGCTGCGCCAGCCCTCAGCCACCACTTCTAGATTGGCGCACAGCAGTTTCAGTCCGTCTGGAGTGAATCGCCGGAAGTCGCGGGGATATTCGTGCAGGGGATGGCAGAACGGAACCACGAAGTGGGCCAGCCCCCCTGGCTCCAGACATCGATCGATCTCCGCGATTACCCGATCGGGTTGCTCCACGTGCTCTAAGACCGCGTCACACTCGACTCGCGTAAATCGATGGGATGCGAACGGAAGGGCCTCGGCGTTGCCCACCACGGTCACTCCAGGTAACCCCACCAGATCGACGTTTACGTAACCGGGAACTCGGTTGCCGGCGCCCCCGATGTAGAGATTCCAACGGCCCAAAGGATAGTCCGTTTCGATCTCCTTTTCTCTAGGATTGGCGTAGACCGGCCGAGGCGGGGCCAGCACTCTATATAGCCAGCAATGACGATTTTCCCAGTCTCGTACCACCCGGCCGGTTTCCGGCTCCTGTCTCCTCTGCTTTGCCACCTCCGGCTGAGCCTTCATGTAGGGCGGCTGACTAGGCTGGCCATCTTGACCTTCGTTTTTGTGTTCCCGGAAGCATCCTACCTGAGACATCCCCAGTACCCAAGAGGAGTCTCCGACTGTTGGAAACCCAGCTAGCTCAAGGCACCGGGTGGTGTAGAATATCGAAAAAGGCAACATGACCAACACTCAAATCTTTTTGGGAAACCGCTCTAACTTTGATTCTGATCCTTCCCCATTGGATCAGCGCGGGCAACCCGGAAAACCCTCCACCGGTGGAGCTATTTCTACAGGCCTGGGATCTGGACGAGGAGAGCGCAGGAGGCGCTCAAAAAGATTGGGCAATCCTGGAAAGACAGTTACGCGGCCATGATCCTGGATCTATTCCGAATCGAAAAACACATCGGTGAGGACCGCATCGTCGACCGCTTGGGCGATTTTCTGAAGGATCGCACGGGGAAGCGATTTCCCGCCCGAAACGGCCGCAGGGGCGAGGACTACCAGGACTGGCGCAAGTGGACCTGGTCGCTGCCCTACGAGCCGCACCCGGAGTACAGCCGCTTCAAGGGGTTGCTCTACGGATCCATCGACCCCAAGATGAAAGAGTTTTTCCCCCCCGATGTACCGGCCAGCATTCGGCTGGACGAGGTGGACTGGGGCGGGGCACTGGTCAACGGCATTCCTCCCCTGGACCACCCTCACCATATCCTAGCCTTGGAGGCGGATTTTATGGAGGGATCCCACGTGGTCTTCGGCGTGGTGATCAACGGCCAAGCTCGGGCCTATCCCAAGCGGATCATTGCCTGGCACGAGATGGTTCTGGACCGACTGGGCGGTGTTGAACTCGCCCTGGTGTACTGTACCCTGTGTGGAACCGCCATTCCCTATGAGAGTGAGGTGGGAGGACAGAAGCGCACCTTCGGCACCAGCGGATTTCTGTACCAATCGAACAAATTGATGTTCGATCACGAATCCAAGAGTCTGTGGTCTACGCTGGAAGGCAAGCCGGTAGTCGGCCCGCTGGTGGGGTCGGGATTGCGGCTTCGCTTTCGTCCCATCGTCACCACCCGCTGGGAGGAGTGGAAAAAAGATCATCCCGATACCACGGTGCTGTCGCTGGAAACCGGCTATCAACGGGACTATTCGGAAAACTCCGCCTACAATCAGTATTTCTCTACCGACCAGCTGATGTTTGCGGTGTCCCGCCAGGACAAACGGATCAAGAACAAAGAGGAAGTTCTGGTCTAAGAATCTATTGGCAGGCTAAGTACCGGCCGCTACAAAAGGTGCACGGGATGCTTGCAGAAAACTCCAGGAGGTGAATGCTATAATTTGAACAATCCCGTTGGATGGCTTGGTGGAAAGGATCTAGGAGACTCGACAGGGTGGTTTTCAGATTACTCACTTCCCTCTTTTTCGTGGTTGGCTTGGCACTCGGAGTCCAGGACCAGGAAAGTGAGAAGAGGTGGCAGCAGCTTGGTAGTAAAACCATTCGCACGTTGGAGGAGTTAAGAGCGCACAATAGAGAGTTGCCACTGCCCCCCAAGGCTATCGACACGGGACTCAAAATCCGGGTGTTAACTTACAACATACACAATTTCAGAGGCTATCCGGAGCAGCTCGGAAAAGAGCGCTGGAAGCGTGACCCAGACCCAAAGTTGGCCTTACCGCTGAGAGCCTTGGGAATGCTCGACGCCCACGTAGCTTCTTTGCAGGAATGCTTCCATGACAAAGAGCTGCAGCGGACACTGGTAGAAAGTTTGGGATATCGCTAGGTTTTTTCCCGCCTCCTTTTACGAGCACTGTGCAGGCGCGTTTCTCAGTCGGTACCCTCTGCTGGACTCCGTCAACTTGACGTTCCTGGGAATCAACGGCGAGGTTCCAATGAAGCGGTTCCTGGGCCGGTCTATGGTCCGACTCCCCGGCGGTCAGGAGATTCTCCTCTACGGCGGCCATTATGACCCTTCTCCGGAAAAGGAGCTGGCCTTGTGCGAGCAAGTCTATTCGATCGACAGGGAGTTGGGGCGGCCTATGATCTGGATGGGCGATTGGAATATTGAGCGGACCCACAGGTTGTACCGTCGCTTCGAAAATATGGGCTGGGTGGATGCTTTCGTGCATCTCGGTCTGCCCCATACGACAACCTCGGTGGCAGGAGACCGACTCCGGGGAGGAATCGACTACATTTTCTGCACACCGGATGTCGCCGCGCGTCTAGAGTCGATCGAGGTTGTCAGCCGAGGTGCGACCACACTGGATCCGAACGATCCGCAGAGCGTGGCTGCCAGCGATCATCTTCCCGTCGTGGCTGTTTCTCGCTTTTGATTCTAAGGGACGATTCTTGGGGATTTCCGGCCCGTCCTAGAACCTAATTTTCGTCATGGACCTGAACTTCGATTTCACGATCTCGTTGGCCTACCAGGTGGCGCAAAAGGAACTGCACAGGAAAAGGCCCAGCGTCTTCAGCTGGGCCTTGGTCTTTCTCTAGCCCGGTGTTTCCATGTGCAGATCCCATCCGCCCAGGTCCAAAACCTGCACGGCCGAAGGAAGCCGAGGCGGTTGACCGGCCCCCATCCAGGCCTCTACTTCCTCGCGGTGCCCCAAGCGGAGGGCCTTTCGGACCCGCTCCTGTCCATCCCAGAAAAAGAAGTTCTCCACCCCCGCCTTGTAGAGCTTGTGCGCCTTTTCATAGTACTCTTCGGCGCTCAGGCCCCGGGGCATCAGGTTCAGAGCCAGACGGCACTTGCTTCCCTTCACCAGGGAAACGAACCATTCCACGTCTTTCGGATCTTCCCAGGCGGGGACATAACTGTTGAGCCGGATCGAGGAGGAGTAGGGGATGAGGGTATCGACCAGGTCCTCCCGGACCCAGGTCTTCAGGTCCATGCCGTGAGGGAGATTTTCGGAGCCCCGGGAAACCACGGCACTGATTTCCAATCTCTTGTTCCTCTTCAACTCCTGGGCCACCTGGTCCATCTCGGCGCGCAGTTCCTTCATGAACTGAGTCAGAACCCCCGCCCGGTAACGCAGCCAGCGCGGATCGGTCTCGGAAATCTTCCGAGGGTCCAGTCCGTATTTGGCTTGAAACCCCTCCACTAGCGGCGCCTCGTAGGCCACCAGGGGAGGTCTCCGGTTGTAAAGAAGAGCCACCCCATCGATCGGGTACTCGGTGGCCATCTCCCGAAACAGGGAGATCACGTAGCGACGCGTCTTGGGGTAGGCGTAGGAGATACGCGGCATGGGCTTGCCTTCGCGAGACATACACACCAGATCCGGGTTCTTTGTATGAAAGTCCTTTCCGGGGAGCGGGTTGCCGTAGGGCGGGTAGACGAACCCCCCGGTGCGAAAGCCGGCATGAAACTCCACACCGATTTCCCGAGCGTATTCGGCCGCCACGCGGAAGGGATCTACGCCGTTTTTGTGGTACGCCAGCCAGCCAGCCGCCCACAAGCGGCCGTGGGGTGAGCTGAAGAAAGCGCCCCCTTCGGGAGGATCTCGCAGTTCCATGGAGTGATCGGTGGCGATCTTGGAAAAACGCTTGGCGGTATCGCCCGTTCCCCCTTCCCAGTAGATACGAGACACGTCCGTGTTGCGAAGCGGTTCCAGGCTGTTGATCACTTCCTGTCCCGTACCGGACTGGTCGCCCATGCCTACCACGCCTCCGTCGTAGTGAACGAACAGCCGTTTGGTATCGGTGCGCCGCCGATCCGCCTCTAGGGTCGTGACTTGCTTCGAGGAGAGCGGAACCAGCTTGATGAACGACACCCAGATATGCTCTACCGCCGGCTCGGTGATCTGCTTGAAGACGATTCCCTGACCACTCAGATCCGCCACCTTCCAGAAGATTTCGTCGATCCAATGTTCCTGGTGATCCTTGGCTCCCTCGCGGCCCGTCAGCCTGGTACAGGCGCGATCACCTGTCAGCCGGACATGCACGCGCTTGGGGGCGGTGAAGGGGTTACGATAAATTCCGATGTAGATCTCGTACCATCCGCTCCGGTTCACCGGATAGGTGACCTCAGGGGCGCGACTGTCTTGAACCGCCAGAAGCATTTGCCCCGAGAATGAATCGGTTCCGTATTCCAGTAACCGCCAGGCTCCGTGTTTCCACTTTTTGGCCAGGGCGGAGGCCGGCTGGCACTGGTCCAGGTCGGCCAAATAGAGGGTCCCCGGCTTGGGTGGGACCCTAGGGCTCACCTCGGCCTTGCTCAATGGAATGGAGACACCCCCGGCCCCGACGGCCAAGGGCGAGACACCGGCCAGCTTCAGAAACTCTCGACGCCGCACTCCGCTGCGGAACCGCTTTGCTGCTTGGGCGCTTTTCATGTTTTCTCCTCAGGTTCTGAACCAAGAAACGGACCCATCCAAACTACCATAGAAACAAACGTCATGCCTGCTGGTTTCTGCTCGCTGAGACCGGTATCCACATTCCGTTTGATCTTCGTGAATTCGAGGTCCCGTTGTCCAAACAAACATTTCCCGTAGGGGCCGGCCTTGTATGTCATGGTAAGTTTGCTCTTGCGGGAGGAACCAATGCCCTTTGCAAGTCGAACCGACGAAGACCTGTTGGCCCGCTTGGGGTCCGGTGCCTCCATCGACGCCGTGAGGCAGCAGGCGGGCTTCAGCGAGGAGGAGTTCCGGAATCTGGTGGCGCCGGCAGCTGGAGTTGCGACTGCCCCGGCTCTCCGGTACGGTTCGCACCCGTGTGGGAAGCCGCACCGAGATCCTTCGAGACCACTGGGGAATTCCCCAGGTGGTGGCGGAATCCGAGCCCGACCTCTTCTTCGGTTACGGCTACGCCATGGCCCAGGACCGCCTCTGGCAGCTGGACTACTTCCGGCGACAAGCCCAGGGCCGGCTCGCGGAGATCATGGGGGCGGACGGTCACCCCACCTCGACCGGTAACACAGTGAGTGCGTTGCAACGCGACACGATCGCTCGCACTCTGGGCTTTCATCGCATTGCTGCTTCCAGGTTGAAGAATTTGCCGGAGCAGACCCACGTCCGTCTTCAAGCCTTCTCCGATGGTATTAATGCCTGCATGGAAGCGAGTTCAGTAAGCCTACCCATCGAGTTCGCCCTCCTCTCCTACGAGCCCGAGATGTGGACACCGCTGGATTCCATCGCCGTCTGGGTTGAATTTCAGTACTACCTGACCGTGCGTTTTCCGGTCATCGTGCTGCCGGAGCTGGCCCGCCGGACCCTGGGCGAGGGGCCGCTGTGCGAGGCGTTCCTGACCGCCGAGGCGGCCGACGAGAGCATCCTTTCGCCCGGCTCCTACCCGGCCTCGCACTCCGGCGTCGAACCGGTGGGAGAGGTCGTGGGTGATCCGGACGAAGCCCTGGGCAGCAACAACTGGGTGGTTTCCGGAAACCGATCGGTGTCAGGGGCGTACCTCTGTTGGCCAGCGACCCTCACATCGCCTTCAACGCCGTCTCCTGCTGGGTATGAGGTCCATCTGCGTAGTGCCGGCTTCAACGTGGCCGGAGCAGGCTACATCGGCGTTCCCGGCATCATCCTTGGCCGCAATAAACGATTGGCATGGGGCATCACCAATAACATCTGCTCCCAGCTCGAGCTCTACCAGGAGAAGCTGGATCCGGACCGTCCAGGTCATTTCTTCTACGACGGGAAATGGGAAGCAGCTCGGAGAATCCGGGAGCGGATAGAGATCAAAAACGGCGATTCCGTCGATCTGACCGTCTTGTGCTCCCGCAATGGTCCCGTGGTGACCGACCTCTTGCCGTCGATCGCCCGCGACACCGGTCCAGTTTCGTTGCGTTGGCTCGGCACCACCTTCTGCGACGAGATCCCCTGCCTGCTGGAGGCCAATCGTGCCGACACTTGCCACCAGTTTCGCAAGGCCCTGCGGGCTTGGCGGGTTCCCACCTTGAGTGTGGTGTTCGCCGATGCTGATGGTCACATCGATTACCAGGCGGTGGGCCGCATTCCCATCCGAAAGGGCTGGCAAAGGGGCTACCGCAAGGGCTGGGAGCCGGAGGATCAGTGGCAGAGCCTGATCCCCTTCGAGGGGATGCCGGCGCTTTCACAACCACCTGAGGGTTGGATCCGGACGGCCAACAACCGCGCTGCTCCCGAGGACTACCCCTACCCGCTCTCGGGAACCTGGTTGACGGGCTACCGAGCGCTGCGCATCAGGCGCATGATCGAGGAAAAGCCCAAGCTATCCCTGGATGACTTGGCCCGGATGCAGATGGACACCCACTCCATCCGAGCCGAGGAGGCGGTGCCTCACCTGCTACGGCTCCTGGGCCAGGTGGAGAAGGCCGACTTGCGGGTGGCGCTCGACTAGCTCGAGAGCTGGAACCGGCGGATGGACCCGCAGGAGGTGGGTGCCGCCATCTTCGAGGTGTTCTTTGGAAAATGGGAGCATGCCGTGGCCTCCCAGCGGTTCGCAGGGGACATGGTCGCGCCCATGGCCGGTGCTTTGGCCGGTCTCTCCGTCGAGCTGTTGGTCCGGGACCGCAGCGGCTGGTTTGCCACCGCCGACCGGGGGCAGATCGCCCTTGAGGCCTTCCAGGAAACCCTCCAAGAGCTAGGGGATCAGTTGGGCCCGGATGTATCCGGCTGGACCTGGGATCGGATCCACACGGTGGTGCTGGCCCATTGCCTCTCCAACCTGGGCGACCTGGGGACGCTTCTGGACCGGGGCGGTCAGCCCGTCGGCGGCTTCGGCGTCACGGTCTGTAACACTGGCTTCGACCCCACCCACCTGGCCTCCATGGGTGCCAATTATCGGCTCATTGCCCAACTGGATGACGGCCCCGCGGTCCTGTGGTCCGTGGACGCCAGCGGGCAGTCGGGAAATCCCGGTAGCTCCCACTGCGGCGACCAGCTCCCCGAGTGGCTCGCCTCGCGCCGGCACGCAATTCCGCTGGATCCCTTCGCCGGCGACGCTTCCCCCCGAAGCCGGCTGGTCTTGAGGCCTCAAGATGCTTTTCCATAGTGACCTTCTTGACTTTCTCAGCCTGGCTTGCATCGTTTGCCCAGGCCGGATACGGATGAGCGTCATGGGAGGGAAACCGCCACTTTGTGGACGAGCGGGTAGGCGCCGCCGTTGGCACTGAGGAGATCGAGGCGGTAGTGTGGCCCGGAAACAGGGAGGCAGTGCACCTTGGCCACCTGGGAGACGGCGCCAGCAGAAGTGGTCGGTACCAAGCAAAATCCAAGGGAAACCATGGGTGACTGGGAACGGTAGCCGTTCGCCCCTCAGCGGGCCCATTCGAATATCGATAGGAAAACGAGATGAAGCCCTTCCTTGCCCGAAAGGAGACCTGAATGTGAATCGTCTACGCTCTGGTGTCTGGAATCTTTCTCGCTGCCTTTTTCTATTCATCAGGAATGATTTCCGAGAGGTTTGGATTCGGCTATGGAAAGTTTCTGATGGCTTCTGTACCGGTGTCCCTTTTGATGATGGTGGTGCTGGCTTCGTTCCTGCGGTTTGAGACGGAGTTCAGAACGGTGTGCCTGGCCATTCTGCCAGGAATTGCCTTTGGCATTGCCTCCGTCCCATTCTTCTACAGCTTCAAGTTCCTGAACACCTTGACCCTTTCCATCTTTGTGCAATTTTGTTGCCCGTGGCTGTTCTGATCGAGTCGTGGCTCTTCCTGCGTGAAGAGATGAGCATGCAGCAGCTTGTCTCTTTCGTGGTCATCCTGTTCGGTGCGCTCATTGCCGCTGTTGAGAGTGAAAAGAAGAGACGGAGAGATTCCTTTCTGGGTTTGGCTCTGATGATAATTGGGATCAACCTCGGAGCCGTCACATACATATTGTCCAAGTACCTTATGAGGGCAGGTCTCGAGGGGATCGAGGTCTACTTCATGAACCGGGTGGGCATGTTGATCACCGTGGCCATTCTTCTCTGCATAGGATCGGAGAGAAAGCGATGGGAATTACATATAAAGGTTGACAAAGCCTAGTCGCTCCTGTAGACTACTTCCATGATGAAGAAAGCACCAGGACGGTCCTACCGAGAAGGTCTCTCCCTTATTGAACTGTTCGAGATGTTTCCCAATGAGGAAGCCGCCGCCAAGTGGTTTGAGGACGTGCTTTGGCCGAACGGTCGATGCTGCGGAAAGTGCGGGAGCACCAGAACTCAGCCAGCCAGCCACAAGAAAATGCCCTACTGGTGCTCGGATTGCCGAGGCTATTTCAGTATCAAAACCGGAACTTCCATGGCAAACTCCAAGGTTACCCTTCGCAAGTGGGCCATCGCCATCTACAT
The DNA here is from genome assembly GCA_965205565.1 of Acidobacteriota bacterium. GTDB lineage: Bacteria > Acidobacteriota > UBA6911 > RPQK01 > CBDBID01 > CBDBID01. The sequence continues at coordinate 91,390 of CBDBID010000025.1, read as the reverse complement.
TTGTCTGACCAGCCTCAAGAGCGTGTCAAGCATGAAACTCCGCCGAGATATCCAAGTGTCACAACCTACGGCGTGGTTCATGCTGCACCGTATCCGTGAAGCCTGGAGTGACGAACCAGACGGTGACTTTGCAGGTCCAGTTGAGGTTGACGAATTGTATTTCGGAGGCCGCCGCCGCAACATGAGCAACAGCCGCCGCAAGGCACTGGCCGATACGGGCCGGGGAGCCGTGGGTAAAACCGCCGTTGTCGGAATTAAGGATCGTGCGACCAAACAGGTCCGGGCAAGGGTGACAAGACGGGTCGATGCGGAGCACCTACAGGAGTTTGTTGTCGAGAATACCAAGCCAGGAGCCCAGGTCTACACGGACGACGCAACCGCCTATGACAGCTTGCCGTTCCCCCATGAGTCAGTCCGGCACAGTGTCTCCGAGTACGTTAACGACATGGCGCACACGAACGGGGTGGAGAGCTTCTGGGCCACGCTGAAACGAGCGCACAAGGGAACGTTCCACAAGCTGTCACCCAAGCACCTGAACCGCTACGTCCAGGAGTTTGCGGCCAAGCACAACATGCGGGACTCAGGAACGCTTGCGCAAATGCGGAACACTGTTGCTCATCTTGTTGGTCGTAACCTTCTCTACCGTGACCTTATCGCTGACAACTGACTTAGCCCCTTCGCTCGGGACTGAGCGACGAAACAGGGCCTTCGCCAGCTTCTCTGGGGTTGCGCCTTTGAGGTCTCGTTTTGGGTCTAACATCGGTGGTCCCATGGTAGAATAATCCTATGTTAAGACTATGACTTCGGTGCATCGCATCAACATTAGTTCCGAACCCGTACGGCTTCGGTTTCCCGAAAATGAATGGATGCCCAGGGTCGCTGAGTTTTGCCGGGCGGTGGCTGATCGATATGTTCTTAGATTTGGTCTTAGCGAAGACGCGGCGATTGATATCTTGGATTTTCTTTCCAGAGAAGTAACTGAACTGATTTCTCTGCATTTGAGAAGCAGCATTACCTTCGAGGAAGATCCCGCAGGAGGGACAGGCTATACGCAGTGTTTCTCCCTTGACGAGAATGCTATCTGCTGCGATCTTGCAGCTTCGGCATATGAACGTTTCGTCCTGCATCGTGAAGCACCCCCTGTTCTAAACCAATAGCTCTCATTGCCTCATAGAAGCCATTCGATTGACTCCCCTCTCTTCACCCGATCTTTCAGAAACTCGGCCTGTGACTTCGTTCCCTTCGAGGAATTACAGGCCCCGCACAGCAGCCATAGATTCTCAATGTGATCCGTCCCGCCGTCAGCACGGGGAACGATGTGATCCATAGTCAAATTCCGCTTAGGGAACATTACCGTACACCCTCCGCACTGCCCCGACTGCTTGCCATATAGTAAGTCCTTGTGTGATGAGGGCGGCAGTAATTTCCCAAGGTCTGTACGTTGCGGCTGATCCATTCGGTGGATAGGCTTGAAGTTGTGCAGCAGGTTGATCTCCTTCCTGATGCGGACCTGGACCAGTTCAGCGGCCTTCTCGGAAATGTCGATACCCACCCACTGGCGCCCCAGGCGTTCGGAAGCTACGCAAGCCGTGGCATATCCGGCGAAGGGGTCCAGTACCATATCGCCCTCATTACTGCTTGCTTTGATGATCCGGTCTAGCAAAGCGAGTGGTTTTTGGGTCGGGTATCCGACGCGCTCCTTAGATTGAGCCTGAAGATTACCGATGTCATCCCATAGTGTATCTATGGCTGTTCCAGGCATCTCGTCAAGATAGCGTTTGTACGCAGGAACGGAACCTTTAGGAGGCCAGTAAATCCGCCCAATTCCGTCCAAGTATTCAAGTTTCTTTTGGGATGACTTGTTGAGTATTTCATTGGGCAACTCTCGATTAGGTATGGCCCAATGACTACCCGTTTGGCTCGGGTCAACGCCTTTCCACGGCAGACCAGAACTTCCAGTCCTCATCCTAGCACCCTTGAGATTGTCTAACCGGTATCGCCGACCATCCGAATCAAACCGACATTCCTCATATCAGCCTGTGATGAACCTTCTTCGGGTCTCACCGTGGTGGAAATCAAAACCTATCAGCCCTCCGACCAGGGAGCAAGTGTTTGCCCTCATGGGTCGGCTGAAAAAGGCCTCTGATCCCTCGATTATCCAGGTCATCTTGGCAAAATCCGATAAGCGGAGACACTTCTCCACCCACTTGGTCAGAAACACTCGACGCTTAAGCCGTACTCCATCTCAAGCGGTCAATCCGAGAGGCCAAGACAAACAGGGCCAACCTCACCTGATTCGGGACAAAGCGTTGGCAGGACAGCCGGGTCCAGTTCAAGGCATACTTGCCTTTCTTGATCCGCTACTCGGCCGTGCCACGTCCATTGTAAAAGTGAACCAACCCGGAGGCTTGTGCGCTCAGATGGGTCACGATGAAACCGACTCTCGGAAAGAGTTCCCCGCGATGCCACTCCACCTTGGCAATGACCCGACGAGGCCGGTCCCAACTGGCGGCTGGATAGCTGAAATCGGCAAACCAGACGATGGGCTTTCTGGGTGGGCAACCCACGGGCCGGGTTAGCAGGGTTTCAATCTTTGCCTGAAGCACCTCATTGGCCGGAAGCCGGATGGCATACAAGAAGCCCTTCTCCTCCAAGCATTCATAAGATCTTCGGCTTGGCGAAAGCGGCATCCCCGCGAAAGTATTTGCGGACGGTTTTCTTCTCGTAACAAGTTACGATCGGTTCCAGCAGCTCCTTCCAGCCATCCGCGCTGTGCACGTTACCGGGGCGTAGCAAGGCCGGAAGGTCGTGCTGGATGTTACGCCCGGTCCGCAGATCCTGAACAACGGAAGGTACACGATCAAATAGACCTAAGGCTTTATCCAGGCCCCGATAGGCGAGGAGCCCGGCATCCGAAGTGACCTTAGCACCATGAAATTCCAGCTTTAAACTACTATTAAAACCAAGCTTCAAACGCTAACCCTTGGGGTCGGCCATTTCTTGCTCCATTTATTCTCCATATCTTCTTTACTTATAGATAGTTATATAGATTAAAGGAAGCAGATGTCGGGCCCCATATGGTGAATGCGGGGTTAAGATTTATTTAGGCAAGGTACCACTTGGGAATCGAGTCAATAGGTAAGCTTCTCGAGTCTGATATATTTTTCAACGCCCTAGGAAAAGAAGTAGAAAAAGTCGAGAAAGCCTCTTTTTTGACCTCTTTTCCGACCTTTTGTGCCTCTTTATCCCCCTCCCCCTGAGCCTGTCGTATGCATGGAAACAACTACAAGAGAACCCCTGCTGACGTGCTGACAACGTCAGTGTAGGTAATAACGTTGGCAGCGTTGGCAGCGGGGGGTTCAGAGGAGAAAGCGGGACAACATTCGGGAAAGACAAAGTTGCGGACTAGTATAGGAAGACATTTAGCCCCGTTATTCATTATTCCCCTTCGGCTTCCACTCCCTAGATAGCTTATGTGCCTCAGAACTCTGTCCCTGAATCATCTTTTTTCTAGTTCGTCGCGCGCCTCGCCGCTCACTTCTCTGACGTCTTTATCAGTTGAGTTGGAGGCAGCTAGATTGCGCCACATATATGCAATTATGTAGTCCTTAGGGACTCCTTGGCCGTAGTAGTACATCGCCCCCAGTTTACCTTGGGCATTGGCAAGACCTTGATCAGCAGCTTTGCGATACCACTTAACGGCTTCCTTGGAGTCCTGAGGGACTCCTTCGCCTTTGCGGTACATCGACCCTAGCAGTCCGTGGTGGCAGTACGTTTTCTGAGCTCAGGTGGTACCCACCGGTGGAAGCAGCGAAGGGGTCGCTGAGTTGGGTTTTTCGGGCCAAGCAGCCGGAATCAGTCCGAACAGGCCCTTAAGACGCTTGAACAGCGACAAAATCAGTAGCATTAGGGCGCAAATCCGCCCCTGCAGACCCCGCGGCGTTCCCACACCCAGGCTCTGACGCATCAGCATCCCCAGATTGAAGGCGCTCACCTGGATCAGCAGTCGCTTCAACACATTCTCATGTCCCCGTACATGCAGCCGTTTCATCCCTCCGCTCCCGTACAGATGCGCACAGGGTCGCTCCAGCTGCTCTCCTCGTTGCCGCAGCAGCCGCTGCTGCAGCTCTCCCCGGATGCGCCGCCGATTCGCATACACCGCTTCCTGCCCCTGCCGGTCTCCTCGCCAGCGTCGCTTCCCTCGCCTCGGTTCGCTCACATAGCTGCGCAGTCCCACCGCATCCAGGTCCACCATCCGCTGCGTGCTGTGATACCCCTTGTCGGCCACCACCTCTTCGATGCCTCGTCCCTCCGGCAGCGCTTGTTCCACCTTCTCGACCGCTTCCGTCAGGGTCTTCACCATGGTCTGCGTGTCCCCTTGATCGGCTCCCTGTACCGTCACCGAGACAATCGCTCCGGTCTCCAGATCCACTGCATGCTCCGCCTTGTGCGCCAGGTGCGTCCGCCCGTCCTTCATTCTGGTAATCCGCGCATCCGCATCATGCGGGTGCTTCCAAACCCGGTTCGATCCTTTGCCCGTGCGCTTGCGGTCCAGTTTGGCCAGATCTTCCCGTCGCGGCGTCTCAATCCCGGAGGCTTTCGCCAGCTCCATCAAAAACTCTTCATACCCCTGCTCGCTGTCCCCGCGCACGATGCTGCGCAGCGCTGCATTCGCTTCCAGCGTAGTGGCATCGATGCCGACCGTCTTGCCCCGCAGCAGGCCGCTCGCCCCGATCCGCTTCAGTACCCAGTCAAAGACTGCTTCGTGGGTAGCCACATCGATCAGTCGTCGGGTTCGGGAGATCGTGGAGTGATCAGACGGCGACTCGCTCAGTTTCAATCCCAGAAACTCTCGCAGTGCCAGAGAATCAGCTGCTCTCCAGGCTATTCCTCGTTCCGATCCGATCCCTTCGAAATACCCCACCAGCAGCAGCCGAAAGTACACTCCCGGAGCCAGGCTCGGTCGCCCCATCTTGTCTGCATAGAACTTCGCACACAGTCCCTCCACGAAGTCGTCAAAGCCGTGTTCGTTGAAAAGGCCATTCAGTCTTTCGTAGAAGGGATGGCCGGCGGTGTGGGGCAGCTCACTGGTGGCGACCCACAGGTCTTCTTGCTGTCGACGTTTCTTTTTCCCCATTGCCATGGGGGCACGTCTAGTGTCGCTGTGTGACCCCTTATCCTCGACTTTCACCACGGGCTGCTAGGTTATGTTGGGCATCAGCATCACCTTGCTCGGCACTTTGGAGTAGTTCTTCGATAGTAGGCTGCTTTTGCTCTGCCTCTTCAGTCTGTGAGCTAGCACCTACCCCAAGTATCACCAGTGTCAGAACCAAGAAGAGCAGCTTTCCTAGAGTGGCCATGAGCGAACCTCAAGCAAACATTGGGTATTTTCAGTTGACAATAATCCTAGCAGCCAGAAGAGTGAAGGCCAAACCGGGCTCAGGAAGGCTGACTGAAGGGCATTTAGCAAGCGGGACAAATTGGGGAAAGGAACAGTTGCAGAAGGGTAGATATCTTAATTAACCCTCTTAGGGTCTACATCAACAATCCATTCTGTGTCGTCCTGTAGATCAGGATAGAGAATCTCACCCGTAATCGATCTTGCATACTTGCTCGGAGGGAAAACGAATAGAGGCATTGCACCCTTAGGTTTGGATTCCTTTTCTAACAGACCATTTATCTTGGCAGCAAGTCATAGTTCGCCCGGAGTTCCTTTCCAGCACTTAAACAAATCCTCAGATCACCGTTCTCCCGTGCCTTCTTTAAAACCTCTTGGAATACATTCTCTAGGGAAACAATCTTCCCTAGTAGTCTGTCCGCATGAGCTAGCGCTCCAGCCTTCTCTGCTTTCACTACAGTCTTCGCTAGGAGTTTGTTCTTACGGAGTTGTAGGGCAGACCTAGACAAACTATTCCGTCCCGCTATGACCCGTAAAGGTTCTCCACTCACCAAGGAAAGCTCGATGGATTCTTTGCTTTCGAGGATACACTCACTACATTTCAAATCCATATTTGTGAGGGCATTATAGTGCCATGAAACGACATGTTATGGAAGTGTTTAAAACATGCTTCTCTACCGGGAACACAACTGCCCTAATAAATATTGCATATCCTAAAATGGGAAATAATCTAAAGTAAAGTAACGGATGCTGAGGACCAATATAACCTAGAGTGCAAGTACTACCTTGGCCTAGAAGTCCCCAGGGACTACAAGGAAGAAGTAAAGTGGTTCAGGAAGGCAGCCGAACAACGTCATGTTTTGGCCCAAAATAACCTGGGGTTGATGTACAACAACGGCGAAGGAGTCAGGACAGATGAAAAGGAAGCAGCTAAGTGGTGGCACAAGTCTGCCGTCCAAGGTTATACCACGGCCCAAGAAAACCTTTGGTTTTTGCCGACATAAGGACATCAAGATAAATAGGGAGGACGGCCATGCCAAACTAATCGTTGGTGGCACCCTCGTCTTCCGACAATCCCAGAGAGGTAGTTGCATTGCGCCAGAATATTCCCTCAATTTGGTCTTGGGAAAGCTGAGCAATCTCAGCTGCTTCTCGCAGCGATAGAAGTTGCTCGTAAACGGCAAGGATGGGCCGGCCGTCGCAGTGGGGAAATTGAAGGTTGATCTCATCAGCATCGAGTTGCTGCCATGAACGACCCAGAGCTGCGTAATGGCCATGGAAAAAAGCTGCTCCAATTCCATCCGAGCCCCAAAATATGCGCCTAGTGTCTTCTTTCGTTAGCAGCGTGATGTAGGGCCGAACGTCAGTCACAGCTGATGTATCGTAGTAGATGTTAGGCATGTCTCGCAGCCTATCCACAGCATTACGAATGGGCCAATAAGTAAAACTACGTCCGCAATGTGCCAGCAGCCACTTAATGTTCGGGTAGCGTTTTGTAGTGTATTCTTCCAGATCGTCCAGATTGTACAGATCGGCACAGCCATGGTAGCGAGAAAGATGCATAGTCACCCAAAGACTGTGCTGATTGGCAAACTCCATCTGCTCGTGGGTCAGAAACTCATGGATACGACATTGGGTGGTGTCACCAGTTATTGAGAAGGTGAGATAAGGTTTCAGTCCAGTGAATTGAGGGTTCTGAAGATCGTTCTCGATGTCCTCAATCCTGCAGGATGGCGTGACTAACCGATGGTGGCGCACACCCGGCACACCTTCAATTTCCTGCTTGACAGTCTGGGTGTGCTTGGCAACATCGATACCGGGGAGAGGTGTTCCAAGGACCAGATATTGCATCCGGCGCCCCGGATACACCCTATCGGCCCAGGCATTCAGCTCAACCAGTCCCACTTTCTTGCGGGTTCGGGCTGGTGGATAACGTTTGGACAAATACGATTTATGGGAAAAATGGATGTGGGCATCAAGAATACGATCGGGTACGAACTCCTCTAGTTCCTCTTCCCAGACTTGTCTGTCACAATCACGGTAATCGATGTCGACCTGGCTCATTGGTTTGTTGGCTCCTTGAGTTTTAAAAAGTTGCCCCGGGACAGTCTCACGGCCCGCGAGCACCCCTTAAGCCCGCATTCACCATATGGGGCCCGACATCTGCTTCCTTTAATCTATATAACTATCTATAAGTAAAGAAGATATGGAGAATAAATGGAGCAAGAAATGGCCGACCCCAAGGGTGAGCGTTTGAAGCTTGGTTTTAATAGTAGGGTAAAGCTGGAATTTCATGGCGCTAAGGTCACTTCGGATGCCGGGCTCCTCGCCTATCGGGACCTGGATAAAGCCTTAGGTCTATTTGATCGTGTACCTTCCGTTGTTCAGGATCTGCGGACCGGGCGTAACATCCAGCACGACCTTCCGGCCATGCTACGCCCCGGTAACGTGCACAGCGCGGATGGCTGGAAGGAGCTGCTGGAACCGATCGTAACTTGTTACGAGAAGAAAACCGTCCGCAAATACTTTCGCGGGGATGCCGCTTTCGCCAAGCCGGAGATCTTATGAATGCCTGGAGGAGAAGGGCTTCTTGTATGCCATCCGGTTTCCGGCCAATGAGGTGCTTCAGGTAAAGATTGAAACCCTGCTAACCCGGCCCGTGGGTTGCCCACCCAGAAAGCCCATCGTCTGGTTTGCCGATTTCAGCTATCCAGCCGCCAGTTGGGACCGGCCTCGTCGGGTCATTGCCAAGGTGGAGTGGCATCGCGGGGAACTCTTTCCGAGAGTCGGTTTCATCGTGACCCATCTGAGCGCACAAGCCTCCGGGTTGGTTCACTTTTACAATGGACGTGGCACGGCCGAGCAGTGGATCAAGAAAGGCAAGTATGCCTTGAACTGGACCCGGCTGTCCTGCCAACGCTTTGTCCCGAATCAGGTGAGGTTGGCTCTGTTTGTCTTGGCCTACAACCTGGGCAATTTCCTGCGGCGTCTGGTCCTTCCCAGAAAAATCAAGCACTGGTCCCTTCGCACCCTCTTGACCAAACTCATCAAGATCGGAGCGAAGGTGGTTCAGCATAGCCGGATCGTGACGTTTCAGATGGCAGAGGTAGCAGTAAGCAAGGAGATATGGGCCGAGCTGTTGTCTCGGATTCACCGTTTGAGATGGAGGACAGCCTAGAGTCTGTGTTTGTGATCGAGAGGCAGGAGAAGTGTCTCTGCCGATCAGATTTTGGCAAAGGCCCCTGGAATAACTCGGGGATCAGAGGCCGTTTTCAGGGGAAAGATGAGGAAAAACACTGGAGGGGTGATAGGTTTTGACCATTCGCCACGGGGAGACCCGAAGAAGGTCTATCCGAGGCTGATATGAGGAATGTCGGTCTGGAGAATGCAAAAAGTTGGTTTCCTTTGCGGAGAGTGATCCCACCAACCGGACCTGCCGTCTCCTCTTAGCCCAGCGGGTGGTTGCGCTTTAGGGGCTCACTTCCCAGCGAGACGCACAGAGTTCCGGATAGCTTGACTGGGACTGGACTCCTCTTTAACATCGTCGATACGAAGAAGTTACATCGACCACCGAGGAATCTGGGCTAGGCGTCATCCTATGCGGTTCAAAACGACTCCTCTTTCCCTGGGACTCTTTCTGGTCGTCGTGACGCTCGGCCAGGCTGCTGCTCGCGCCCAATCGGACGACACATTGCCTCAGCAAGCCAAAGCTGTCCTGGAGGAAAATTGTGTCTCCTGCCACGGACCCGCAAAGATGTCCGGTCTAGATCTACGCACTCGAGAGGCCATGCTGAAGGGCGGCAGCCGGGGCCCGGCTCTGATCCCGGGCAAGGCGGACGAGAGTCGTCTATACTTGGCGGCAGCCCATCAGCAGGAACCCAGAATGCCTCCCGAGCGGGATCCTCTGTCGGCAGGGGACCTGGCGGTGCTTTGGAAGTGGATCGACCGGGGGGCCCCCTGGGAAGCTAGTCAGGCAGAGAGAGCTCCGGCGGAGCCCTCCTGGTGGTCCTTCCGAAAACCCCAGCGACCTGTGCCGCCTCCGGTTCAGGCCAAGGACTGGGTGGGCAATCCCATCGATGCCTTTATCTTACGGAGGCTGGAAGAGAAGGACCTGAAGCCGGCGCCGTCCGCTCGCCGGCTGACCCTGTTGCGCCGCGCCAAGTTCAACCTGCACGGTTTACCGCCTACTGAGGAGGAAATCCGCGAGTTTCTCTCCGACACCGGCCCGGGCGCTTTTGAGCGATTAGTCGAGCGTCTCCTAGCCTCTGCCCGCTACGGGGAAGCCTGGGGAAGGCACTGGCTGGACGTGGCCCGCTACGCGGACTCCAGCGGGATGGATGAAGACCTGACACTGCCCTTTGCCTGGCGGTACCGGGATTATGTGATTGAGAGCTTGAATCTCGACATCCCTTACGACCAGTTTGTCAGGGAACAGATCGCGGGTGACCTGCTGCCTGGAGACGCGGCGAACCAGCCGAATGTTCGAGGTATTCTGGGAACCGGATTCTTGGCCCTCGGTCCCCGTTCTGTTGTTCGGCAGGACAAGAAGTTGATGATCTATGAAGTAGTGGAGGAGCAAATCGACACCATTTCTCAGGTCGTTATGGGACTGAGCATTGCCTGTGCCCGCTGCCACGATCACAAGTTCGATCCCATTACGACCAAGGACTACTACTCCCTGGCAGCCATTTTCGCCAGTACTCGAAGCTTTGGTGCGATCATACCCCCTGGGGTGAAGCCACCCTATGTGTCGGAATTTTACTTCGAGCCGCTGGTTCCGAAGGAAGAATTCGCACGCTACAGAGCATTCAAGGATCGCGTCGAGGCCCGGGAAATGCAGATTGAGGCTGTTATCGAGACGGATCTGGCTCACCGCGCCCGGAGCCAGCTGTATCCGCGCCTGATCGATTACATGTTGGCGGCCCGACAGGTTTACCAGGGGAATCAGGAACTGGCCGAAGTTTCTGACGAAGCGAATCTGGATCGAATGGCGCTCGAAAAGTGGGTGGAGCAGCTAGACCCCAAACGGGAATTCCGGCCCTATCTTCAAAAGTGGCATGAGGCCTCTGACTCCGAGCTGCGGGCGGTTGCCGGGGAATACCAGAAGATCTTTTTGAGCACGGCTCGGAAGTGGCATAAGAAAATTGAGCAATGGAAAAAGCGGCTGGAGGCCATCGTCGAGGAAGGGAAGAAGCCTCCCAAGAAACCTTTGATTTCGGACGATTTCGTGACTGTAGAGGCGAGATTCTTCTTTGAGGTCGACCGAAACGTCCTCGGTGTCTCTGGCGTCTCTGAAGAAGATAAGGAAAAGCGGGAGAAGCTCCTGTCGGAGGAAGCGAAGAAGCGAGTGGCGGTCCTGAGAGAGGAGCTGGAGAAACTGAAAGAGGCTTCGCCTCCGGACGCTCCTATGGCTTCGGCGGTGGCTGAGGGAGAAAGCGTGGAGCAGAGAGTCTTTATTCGAGGGGATCACCACCGTCCAGGTGAGGTCGTGACCAAGCAGTTTCCCGTTGTGCTGGCGGGAGACAGCCAGACCCCAATCACCCAGGGCAGTGGCCGCAAGCAGCTGGCCGAGTGGCTGACCCAGCCCTCCCATCCTTTAACCGCAAGAGTTATGGTCAACCGGATCTGGCAGTGGCATTTCGGAGAGGGGCTGGTCCGGACCCCCAACAATTTCGGAACCACCGGAGAAGAGCCGACCCATCCCGAGCTGCTCGACTATCTGGCCTCGGAGTTTGTGCGCAGCGGATGGTCCATCAAAGCGATGCACCGCCTCATCATGGCCTCCAACACCTACCAGATGAGCAGCCGGTTCTCCGAGGAGGCGAAACGATCCGATGTGGATAACCGTTTGTGGTCCCGCTTCTCCCGCCGCCGCCTCTCAGTGGAAGAAATCCGAGATTCCTTCTTGGCTCTGGACGGTTCTCTGGACCTCACCATGGGCGGGACGTTGGGCCCTACGGAAATGAGTTACGGAGCACTGGGTTCCGAACAGGCCTTTCATCCGGATAAAACCCGGCGGCGCACGGTTTATGTCCTTGTCATCCGCAACAAGCTGCCCAGCATGATGCGGCTGTTTGATTTCGTCGATTCATTGACGAGCTGTCCCCAGCGAACCGGCAGCAACACCTCTCTCCAAGCTCTGTATATGTTGAACAGCGAGAATGTTCAGGAACGATCCGGTTCCTTTGCTCAATACTTGCTGTCTGACAACAACTACGACGGGCCAGGAAGGGTCCAGCGGGCCTATCGGATCACACTCGCCCGTGAACCGACTCCGGAGGAGTTGGACCAGGCTGTGAAATATATCGAGTCCTACCCCCGGGACGAAGATGGTGAATCGGATCATCAGGTGAGAGCCTGGAAGAGTTTCTGCCGGCTTTTGATGACCTCTAACGAATTCAACTTCGTGAATTGAGGGTGCTATGACCGGAAAAGTGGCGCAGCAGATTTCCCGGCGTACTCTGCTGCACCAGACCGCCTGCGGCTTTGGCTTACTGGGATTGACGGACCTTTTGGCTTCCATCAGCGAGCTTTCTGCTGCTCGGGCGGCTCCTGCCCTGGTCCCAAAACAGTCCCACTTTCCCGCCCGGGCCAGGCGGGTCATCTTTCTCTTCATGCATGGAGGCCCCTCCCAGGTAGACACATTTGATCCCAAGCCACGTCTGGATCGGGATCATGGGAAGCCGATTCCTTTTGAGCGCAGTCTCAGCTTTGCCCCGGAGAGTGTCGGAGGCCTGATGAAGTCTCCCTTTGAGTTTCAGCGCTACGGGAAGAGTGGCATCCCGGTCAGTTCCCTGTTCCCTCGGGTGGGGACACACGTGGATGACCTTTGTGTCATTCGTTCCATGGTGGGCGACGGGATCGACCATGGAGCGGCTTCACTGCAGTTGCACACGGGGACACGAGCTTTCATCCGTCCCAGTATGGGCTCCTGGGTTCTTTACGGACTGGGCACCGAAAACCAGAACCTGCCCGGATTTGTGACCATCAAGCCCACCTATTTTCATGGGGGAGCCAGGAACTGGCATCCAGCCTTCCTTCCGGGCATCTATCAAGGCACGACCATCGGCAATTCCACCATGAAGGTGGACGATCTAAAAAAAGTACCCATTGAGCACTTGGTTGCCGGGGGTGTCAGCTCGGAACAGCAGCGCTATGAGCTGGAAATGCTGCAAAAGATGAACCGCCAAAATTCCCTCCGCAATGACTTTGACCCCCAGCTTGAGGCACGCATTCAGTCCTTCGAACTGGCCTTTCGAATGCAGATGGAAGCTCCGGTAGCCTTCGACGTAGAGGGGGAATCGAAGGCTACCCAAAAGCTGTACGGGCTGGATGACGAAAAGACCCAAGATTTCGGGTGGCAATGTCTGCTGGCGCGGCGGCTGGTGGAGCGGGGCGTCCGTTTCGTCCAGTGTTCACACAGCTACAAGTGGGACCAGCACAGCGAGCTAGCCCGGCGGCACCACCGAAATGCCCGCGAAGTGGATCAACCCATTGCCGGCCTGCTGGCGGACTTGAAAGCGCGCGGGCTGCTCGAGGATACGCTGGTGATCTGGGGTGGGGAGTTCGGCCGCACTCCCTTTGCCCAGCACGATGGCCGGGACCACAACCCTTACGGGTATACCATCTGGATGGCCGGGGGCGGGGTCAAAGGGGGGATGATCTACGGCGCCACCGATGAGTTTGGCTATCACGCTGTTAAAGACCGCATGCATATCCACGATTTTCACGCCACCATCCTGCATTTGTTGGGCCTCGATCATGAGAGGCTGACCTATCGCCACGGAGGTCGGGAGTTCCGCCTCACCGATGTCCATGGCACCGTAGCTGACAAGATTCTAGCCTGAGTCTGGGGGGCCACCGTTGGAAGCCGGTTGGACTCAGTCCGAGGCAACACCGCAGAGCCACGAGGATGACCGACGTCCAACGATCTTGAGCTGGTAATCTGGTATTTGTTGACGTCAGTCTGGTGCTCTAAAAACGGAGGAAGAGTGCCTTAACCTATAAAATTGAGTAGTTACAGCTATGAGGTCAGATTCGGCTGCCAAGTCGAAACGCAGTTCTAGCCTCTAGCTGAAACCCCTACTGCGTGGGGTATGCCATGGCTGATGAATATCCAAGCTAAGGGCAATAGTTCTTGACTGCCCTGAATACTGGAATGTGAAAAGGCGAGATCTTTGACCTCAAGTGGCCTGACGTGGATCTCAACAAGGACAAGGGATTAATCAAGGTCCGAATGGCATCCGACACCTCATCAAAAAGCGGGAAGCATCGATTTATTGGGATTAACTCAATACTCCATGAAACGTTGCGAAGCCTGCCCTCCCGATTCAAGAAAGGATATGTCTTTCCTTCATCCGTGACTGGAGAAAGGTGGATTGATAAAGGAAAGAGCTGGAGGACGGCGCTAGAGAAGGCCGAGATCGAAGACTTCCGCTTTCACGATCTCAGACACACCTTTGCATCACATCTAGTGATGAACGGCGTGGACATCCGGACTGTTTCCGAACTGATGGGTCATTCTTCCATTACTATGACCATGAAGTACGCGCATTTGGCTCCCGACAGTCGATTGCATGCCGTCCAAACACTTGCTTCTGCCTATCAAACCGTCCCAAAAACCGCCTCACCTCAGATTTCAGGGAAACACCAGTCGCTGTAAAGTATTGAAAATATTGGTCGGGGCAGAGGGATTCGAACCCCCGACTTCCTGCTCCCAAAGCAGATTCTCCCATTTTTTAAAATCACCTATTTTAAAGGGAATTACAAAGATGGCTTGACAAGACTTTCTGACTTCTGTATAATCCTCCCATGATGAAGAAAGCGCCAGGACGATACTACCGAGAAGGTCTCTCCCTTATTGAACTGTTCGAGATGTTTCCCACTGAGGAAGCCGCAACCAAGTGGTTCGAAGCTCAGATCTGGCCTGTGCAACGGTGCTGTAATCACTGTGGCAGCCTCTCTACCAGCGAAGTTCCTAACGCAAAGCCGATGCCTTACTGGTGCAAAGATTGCCGGTCCTACTTCAGCGTCCGAACAGGTACTCCAATCGCACACTCCAAGGTATCTCTCCGCAAGTGGTCCATCGCCATCTACATTTGTCTGACCAGCCTCAAGTCGGTATCGAGTATGAAGCTCCACCGAGATATTAAGGTGTCCCAACCTACGGCTTGGTTCATGCTTCACCGCATCCGCGAGGCATGGGCCAACGGGCCTAACAGCCCGTGGTGAAAGTCGAGGATAAGGGGTCACACAGCGACACTAGACTGACCCCATGGCAATGGGGAAAAAGAAACGTCGACAGCAAGAAGACCTGTGGGTCGCCACCAGTGAGCTGCCCCGCACCGCCGGCCATCCCTTCTACGAAAGACTGAATGGCCTTTTCAACGAACACGGCTTTGACGACTTCGTGGAGGGACTGTGTGCGAAGTTCTATGCAGACAAGATGGGGCGACCGAGCCTGGCTCCGGGAGTGTACTTTCGGCTGCTGCTGGTGGGGTATTTCGAAGGGATCGGATCGGAACGAGGAATAGCCTGGAGAGCAGCTGATTCTCTGGCACTGCGAGAGTTTCTGGGATTGAAACTGAGCGAGTCGCCGTCTGATCACTCCACGATCTCCCGAACCCGACGACTGATCGATGTGGCTACCCACGAAGCAGTCTTTGACTGGGTACTGAAGCGGATCGGGGCGAGCGGCCTGCTGCGGGGCAAGACGGTCGGCATCGATGTCACTACGCTGGAAGCGAATGCAGCGCTGCGCAGCATCGTGCGCGGGGACAGCGAGCAGGGGTATGAAGAGTTTTTGATGGAGCTGGCGAAAGCCTCCGGGATTGAGACGCCGCGACGGGAAGATCTGGCCAAACTGGACCGCAAGCGCACGGGCAAAGGATCGAACCGGGTTTGGAAGCACCCGCATGATGCGGATGCGCGGATTACCAGAATGAAGGACGGGCGGACGCACCTGGCGCACAAGGCGGAGCATGCAGTGGATCTGGAGACCGGAGCGATTGTCTCGGTGACGGTACAGGGAGCCGATCAAGGGGACACGCAGACCATGGTGAAGACCCTGACGGAAGCGGTCGAGAAGGTGGAACAAGCGCTGCCGGAGGGACGAGGCATCGAAGAGGTGGTGGCCGACAAGGGGTATCACAGCACGCAGCGGATGGTGGACCTGGATGCGGTGGGACTGCGCAGCTATGTGAGCGAACCGAGGCGAGGGAAGCGACGCTGGCGAGGAGACCGGCAGGGGCAGGAAGCGGTGTATGCGAATCGGCGGCGCATCCGGGGAGAGCTGCAGCAGCGGCTGCTGCGGCAACGAGGAGAGCAGCTGGAGCGACCCTGTGCGCATCTGTACGGGAGCGGAGGGATGAGACGGCTGCATGTACGGGGACATGAGAATGTGTTGAAGCGACTGCTGATCCAGGTGAGCGCCTTCAATCTGGGGATGCTGATGCGTCAGAGCCTGGGTGTGGGAACGCCGCGGGGTCTGCAGGGGCGGATTTGCGCCCTAATGCTACTGATTTTGTCGCTGTTCAAGCGTCTTAAGGGCCTGTTCGGACTGATTCCGGCTGCTTGGCCCGAAAAACCCAACTCAGCGACCCCTTCGCTGCTTCCACCGGTGGGTACCACCTGAGCTCAGAAAACGTACTTCCACCACGGACTGCTAAGGGTGACTTCGAGGGTCCAGTGGAGGTAGACGAGTCTTATTTCGGAGGCACTCGCCGGAACATGAGCAACAGCCGCCGCAAGGCAATGGCCGATACGGGCCGAGGCCCTGTTGGAAAAACCGCCGTTGTCGGAATCAAGGACCGGGCCACCAAACAGGTCCGAGCTAAGGTTACAGAGCGGGTGGATACGGAGCACCTGCAAGGGTTTGTTGTCGAGAATACCAAGCCAGGAGCCAAGGTCTACACGGACGATGCCTCAGCCTATGATGGTTTGCCGTTTGTCCATGAGTCGGTCCGGCACAGTGTCTCCGAGTACGTCAAAGACATGGCGCACACCAACGGAGTAGAGAGCTTTTGGGCCACCCTTAAACGGGCGCACAAGGGAACCTTTCACAAGTTGTCACCGAAGCACCTGGACCGCTACATCCAGGAGTTTGCAGCCAAGCACAACATGCGGGACTCAGGAACGCTTACGCAAATGCGGAGCACTGTTGCCCGTCTTGTTGGTCGTAACCTTCTCTACCGCGACCTTATCGCTGACAACGGACTTAGACCCTTCGCTCGGGACTGAGCGGTGAAGCAGGGCCTTCGCCAGTTTCTCTGGGGTTGCGCCTTTGAGGTCTCTCTCGGGGTCAAGCATTGGTGGTCTCATTTATTCATCCTCGAATGCATGGGGGTCTTTGGCGAGTTTTGCCTTGGCCCACTGCAAAACACATATAGGCAAAATCGATATTGATACTGCCAATATCCCTATAACGATTGAAGCCCCTATAGGTACGGGGTCACTCGTTGCAAGGTACATCGCAAGGAGGCTTCCGATAGCAAGAAATAAGGCAATAGTGAAAAATGTCATAGGTCTCCTGACTTGTTGGGCTATTTGAACCTGCCTGCCTAGTTTAGCATTATCAGTCACCAAATCGCACCTTTCGGGCCTAACATTGGTGGTCTCATGGTGGTATAATCCTGCTTTAAGACTATGAATGAGGGAAAGCGAATTAACATTGAGTTTGATCCCTCTGGGTCGAGAGAGTTCCAGGCTCTTAACGAGATAGCGTCAGTCCTTCAGCGCTCGCCTGATCTTCTTGATCGCCTTCGCTCTCTCTTCGGTGAGTCCCTTGACGACATCGAGGGCTTGATCGGGGCTCCAATCTGTTCTTGCACCACAGTCGCAGACAAAGTGGTCATTAGACTTGAGCCATCCGTAGTTCTTTCCGATCTTCTTTCCACAGTTCGAGCATTTCAGCGACGGGATGATTGTGTTGAGGTCAGTTAGGGGCACCTTATGTCAGATCCTCCGAATGGAAAAATTAAACAATAGGGAGTTATTATGTCGAGTTTAGATTCTCCAATTACAAAAAAGGATGATTCAGTCAGTTCCATTAAAAGTATCGTCCGAGAGACCATCCGAGAGACGCTTCTTGAAGCGGTTAACGCCATCAATCCAGTCATCACTTACGGTGGAGACATCAGCGATAGGAAAGTTGTTGATCTTGGAAATAATAGTGGAACGGAAGTCTCCCCCACCACCAAGTTTAATCACAAGTTTAAACAGGAAGCCGATACAGGCGGTTGAACCCGCCAGCTCGCCCTTGAGCTGTTCTATTTCTTGGCATAGCGATTCGGGAATAGTTGAAGACATTACGACTACCTCCCTCCGATCCTGAGTTTCACTCTCAAGTACTCCATACCGCGATCTCCTTTGATCCGGTTGCAATTCCCACACAGTAGCTGAAGGTTTTCGATGTGACCAGTCCCGCCATCGCTCTGGGCGATGATGTGATCCACTTCCAGGTTGCGTAGCTCAAAGTGAGTCCGGCATCCGTTGCAGTGGCCTTCTTGCTCCCCGTAAATCTTCTTTCGGTTGGCATCGGAGTTGTACTTACCCGACATTCCTCATATCAACTTCGGATGTAAGTTCCTCTGACCTCTACATGATGAATGATCAAAACCTATCAGTCCCCCAACCTTGAATCAACCGTTCCTTCCCCATCCTTCGGCTGAAAAGGGCCTGTGATCACTGGTTTTCAAGATGCTTTTGGCAAAATCTGATAATCGGAGACACCTCTCCAGTTGCTCGATCAGAAACACTGAACGCTAAGCTGTACTCCATCTCAATCGGTCAATCCGAGACAATAGCTCGGCCCATATCTCCTGGCTTACCGCGACCTCCGCCATCTGAAATGTGACGATCCGGCTATGCCAAACTACCTTCGCTCCGATCTTGATCAGCTTAGTCAATAGGCTGCGAAGGGACCAGTGTTTGATGCTTCTAGGGAGGACCAGCCGCCGCAGGAAATTGCCCAGGTTATAGGCCAAAACGAACAGACCCAACCTCACCTGATTCGGGACAAAGCGCTGGCAGGAGAGTCGTGTCCAGTTCAACGCATACTTGCCTTCCTTGATCCACTGCTCGACGGTGCCACGCCCATTGTAAAAGTGAACCACCCCTGGAGCTTGCGCGCTCATATTGGTCACGATGAAACCGACTCTCGGAAAGAGTTCGCCGCGATGCCACTCGACCTTGGCAATCACCCGTCGAGGCCGGTCCCAACTGGCGGCTTGATAGCTGAAATCGGCAAACCAGACGACGGGTTTTCGGGGTGGACGACCCACTGGCCGGGTCAGCAGGTGTTCAATCTTTTCTTGAAGCACCTGGTTGGCGGGAAGCCGGATGGCATACAAAAAGCCTTTCTTCTCCAGGTATTGATAAATCTCCGGCTTGGCGAAGGCGGCATCCCCCCGAAAGTATTTGCGGAATTTCTTCTTCTCGTAGCGAGCCACGATTGGTTCCAGTAGCTCCTTCCAGCGATCCGCGCTGTGAACGTTGCCGGGGCGAAGCATTGCACCTTCGCAATCTCCGAACTGGTTAAAACAAAACAGGGGATGGTAGCAGGTGCATCCCAAATGGCCGTTGTAGGCAGAGTCTTCTTGCTCGCCATGGACCGGGCTGGCTGAACTGTCCATATCCAGAATGATTCGTCGATGAGCGGTCTTCTCCAGTGCTCGTTCCACCCATTGGCCATTGACTTCCGAAAGGGCTTTGAGGTTGTCCTTAACAGACAGCATCTGGGTCTCAAATCGACCCATTGTGTTGGCACTGGCGGCATTCTTCTTGTCGATCTTCTTTCCAGTGATCCTCCGCATAGTCGGATCCACCGATAAACGATGACCATCGTTGACATCTTCATAGCCAGCCAGGCGGCTGTATACTGATTGGCGCAGCAACGACGCGAGGTGGTGCTGGATGTTGCGCCCGGTCCGCGAATCGTCAAAAACTGAGGGTACACTATCGAATAAAGCCAACGCCTCGTCCAGGTCACGATAGGCGAGAAGTCCGGCATCCGATGTGACCTTTGCCCCATGAAATTCAAGCCTCAGACTGCCATCAATACCAAGCTTCATACCTTCACCCTTTGGGTTAGCCATTTCTTGCCCTCTTTCATAGATTATATCTGCTGTAATTATAATGGGTTAGGGTGATATAGGGAGGCACGATGAGTGTCCCATATGGTGAATGGGGACTAAAAGAAATGGTGCGAAAGGGGGGGACTCGAACCCCCATGGGCTCTCGCCCACCAGATCCGAAATCTGGGGCGGTTAGCTGCAAGGTGCTGCCCATAACCTATTTAAATACTTCATTTATAATGACTTAGGTTTTATATAGTAAAAAGTCTCAAGTCCTCCTGAGTCCTCTCAAGTCACCCTGAGTAGTCTCCTGACGGGCACATTTCTGGGCACATTTCTAGGTTACCCCCATCCCCCACCCGAAGCGGGGTGCCTTTCAATTAGCTTATATACGTCCTGGCACACAGGCGTCAGTGACCACCGTCGAGGCGTAGAGGGTGGCACCTCCCGTATTACCCGCACTGGAAGATAAATTCCTGTGATGCTCGAATTTGGTTCTGCTGCTGTCTATAATGGGAACATCCACCCCGTGCGGTCTGCCAGCGAGAGCGAGGGGTGACCATCTTCTGGAAGGAACAAAGCGGAGAAAAAGCATGAAAGAGAAAAACAGCAACCTGGTAGTCATCTTCACGGCCTTGATGGGCATGGTCCTGATGTCTGGGGATACGGGCGGAAGGTCCTGAACCCAAGGTGGCCCGTATGCAGGTCTTTGATAACTTCGTGGGATGGGAAGAGGTGGCCCATTTTCAGAGTGTCAACCTTCGAATCTCAGGTCCGGACGGCATGTATTTTGAGAGGAGCTTCAACCAGGAAGACAGCATCTACTTTGACTTGACCACCATTTCTGCCCCAGACGGTACCTACCACTGGGAGCTACGAGCTGCTCCCATCCTGAGTGAGGAAGTACGGGATTGGCTGGCCTATGCCCAGGAAACAGGAGATGAGGAGGTACTTAGGGAGCTGCGTCGCTCAGGTCACCTGCCTGATCGGGCCTCAGTCGATTCGAGTGCCTTCACCGTGGTGGATGGGACTGTAGTGAATCCGGATATCGCAGGGACGGAAGAGGGAACGGCTTCTCCCGGTTATTCCTTCCGAAGCCCCAGTGATCTTTCGCCCGCGGACTTCGTCCACACCGACAACGTCATCATTCCTGCCAAGGCGTGTGTCGGTGACGACTGCATCGACGGTGAGTCCTTTGGCTCCAACACGCTCCGATTGAAGGAGAACAACACCAGAATCGAGTTTACAGACACGAGCAACACGTTCAGCTTCCCGACCCAAGACTGGACTCTGGTCGCCAACGACTATGTTGACGGTGGCGACAACTATTTTGCGATTAGGGCGGACTCACCGTCCAGCAGCACACCTTTCAAAATCGACTCCCTCGCCCCCACTAGTTCGTTCCACATTGCTGATACAGGAAACATTGGGATTGGAACTTCGGTGCCTAACTTACAGACGGATATCCACATCGTTGACGGAGACGATGCTATTATACGGTTGGAGCAGGATACCTCCTTGGGCTACATTGAGCAGAAATGGGACATTGTTAACTCGGGCAATTTTTTCTTATCCGATGCAACCAGTGGAGCCGCCATTGAAGTGCCAACCATCAAGGTATAGTTAGGTTCGTTTTGATCCTCATCCCACCAAGTGCTTACAATTCCATCCTTGTATCCATCGCCGTCTCGGTCCTCCGCCAAATTGCCCCCAGGTGCAACCACATCGATTCTGGAACCAAAATTAGAATAGGGTGCCCTGCAACCTGACAGGTCTGTAGCTCCCACTGAAATGACGCCCTCATAGCTGGCGGGATAACCTAGTCTAGAAGTGTTTTCGTTGCCCGCGGCTGCCACTACTACGGCATTCTGAGCTTGAGCAGCAGCAACGGCATCCGCTAGGTCGTAGCTAAAATGTTCTCCGCCCAGACTCATATTTATGACCCTCGCCTTACGGGGGGGAATCTGTCCCGATACGTTGGGAAGACCAGCCGCGTATCGGATGGCTTCCGAAATATCGAAAATAGTGCCACCCCCCTTGACTAGAACTCGAAGTATCATGAGAGGGGAAATCCAATTGACTCCAGCCACGCCTTGACCATTATTTGTGAAAGCACCTATCGTTCCGGCGACGTGTGTGCCATGGAAACTACTCGTCAGTCTCTGTGGATCATCGCCGGGATCATCGGCGTTTGGATCCATTCCGTCTCGGTCCAAGGCTTTTTGAAGATCACTGATGAAATCGAACTGCCCACCAGTCAGCCGTGGTTCAAGATCGGGATGGTTGAATTTCGCTCCAGTATCGATCACCGCAATGACCACATTCGGGTCACCCTTCGTGATATCCCAAGCGACCGGCAAATTAATGTTCGGATAATGCCACTGCAGGTTGTAGTGCTGGTCATTCGGAATCGCTTGAGTTTGGTAAATGTAATTTGGTTCAGCGTAGAGGACGCCCGGATCTGAATTGAGTTCCTCGATCATGGTCAGAGTTCGATTTTTCAACTCTTGTAACTGCCTTTCAGCTTCAGTTCCCAAAGGAGAAAAGCCCATTAGGTATCCTGAGGACAGCAAGCCGAGTCGGTCTGATCCTTGTCGTATAAGTTGGAGTCCGTATTGTCGGGCCAAAGCAGAAAGGCTCATGTGTCGGGATTCCGGATGAAGCTTCACAATGAGTTCACCAGGCACGAATTCAGCGCTAGGGTCTAGGCGAATTCCCTTGGCTTGACTGGCCTTGAATCCACTTGTTTCAGTTCCGAGTTGGAAGCTCCCACTAACTGATACCGGTGCTACTTTGCCTAAGATTGTGCCATGGCCTCTTTGCGGGGGTACTGCTGCCAAGGAGAGTACCTTACCCGTCGGCACAAAGAGGAATAGCTCAAAAGTGAACACCCCGGAGGGGTTGGAAGTGATCCGGATATAGCCCCCAATTTGGGGCTGAAACTCTGGAATAATTTCCGACAGCAATCTAGGTCGATGCTCGAAGGGTTGCAAAACGAAGGTTCCTTCACCCGTTTTCAAACCTTGAGGATTAAACACTTCTAACTCAACGGTTGTCGGGTCAGCGCTCACGTTCAAGAAGGTCAACCCGGTCAGGTAGCCTTGACCGTCTGCCACGTGCGAGAAAATGACATCTCTAACCGGCGAATCTTGGAGCTGGACTGATGAGAGAAAAGTCTGGCCAGGGTCGCTAAATGTCACATCACCAACAACCCCTGATACGTCGCCGTCGATCCGCAGCCAGCCTCCGAAGTCCCCATCTGGCAAGTTAAGGAAAGTCCGTGCGTTTCCTTTAAGCATGGATTTTGGGCCTAGAATCGTCTGATTCATTGCGGCAGGCGCGCTTTCAGCAACACCCGTACGAAAGGCAGAAAAATTGAGAGTTGCTGTTTTGTCCGTCGGATTAATCACCGTAATGGTGGTGCGAATATCTGAAGTGTCAACCAGTTGAGCACCAAACAGAGCTAATGGAATCTCATAGCCAGTCTCACTAACTGCAATCGCATTTCGTCCGGCCAATGTGTTGTGTGACCCAAAGTGCTCGTAACCGATGATTCGGAATTCCGGAGATCTACTTAAGACGTAGCTCTCGGACGGGATGGGGACAGAAAAGATTTCCCTCAAGCTACCTTTGAAAAGACCAGCACGGTCTTCCGGTAGCTGTACGGTCTTTTCCTCATTCAAGATGCCCTCAGTACCATACAGTTCAAATGTAATCGGACCTGAACTGATCACACTGATTTCCGTAAACTGGTCAGGGCCGCTAAAGATTTCCGGAAAAACCACGGTAGATGACCCTTCAAAGACAACGGCTTCAGCGCCGTCAATCTTCGAGACATCGTCTGAAAAAGAGAGGAAAAATCCAACGATCCCTAGATTTCGACTGGAGGCAAGAACCCAACCTTCTCACCTCTTTTCCAAAGAATTCTTGAACAGTTCGGGCCACCTGATTGTTGGCTGGAATGCTAAGGGTAACCGGATTTGTGATTTCAGGACCCGTTATCAGATTACCCTTCTCGTCAATCAGCAGTAAGTTAACTTCAGCGACGCTAGCTGTCGGATTCGCTATGGCAACTCCCGTGTCGAAAGCCGCGTCTTTTTGGACTTTCGGAAAGACAATGGTTATTTCTTGCTCTCCTTCAGGGGAAACATCGACACGGATCTTTTTTGTGAACACGTTGTTAGTTTCGTTGGACTCAGCGATCTCTGAAGTAGAATCTGCTATGAGGGTGAGTATGTGAGTTCCGGCCGATAGAGAGTGGAGTTCAAGGTCTTCCACAAAGGAGTAGAAATTCGGCGTGTGCGGTGGCTCGATGAACCAGGAGGTGACTTCCTTGTCATCCAGTAGGAGCTTCACGGAGTAGCGTTGTTCTGTAGCACCCGTACCGATGTTGCTGACAGCCCAGTCAACGAACAGTGTGTCTGTGGAGATCAGGAGGCTACTGTCGGTATGAGTACTCTTCTTGTTTGAGACCACCAGAGGATTAGACCATCCTGGTGGTTGGTAATGGATCAGATTCGGTGTACCTTTTTCGATTATGATTATTTTGGTGAAGGTATTGTCTGATTCGCTTGATTCACTGATCTGTGCACTACTGTCTGCTACTACCTTGACGGTATGTGTCCCAGCGGCTAACGATCCTAGGGAAAAATCCTCAATGGAAATGTAGAAACTGGCATCGTGTGGAGGATCTGTGGACCACGTAGATTGTTCTATCCCATCCACATAAAGAGTGACTACGTATTCCGAATCTGTTGGTCCACTGCCATCGTTGATAACCGCCCAATCGACAAGAAGGATATCAGATTCATAAAGAGGGTCATCATCTTGATTAGTGCTCTGTTGTTTTGAGACGACAACTGGAGCAGACCAGCCACTTGGCTGATAGGGCCTGAGATTGGGCGTAGGTTGCGTTACGATAACGGTTTTCGTAAAGCTGTTATCCGATTCATTGGACTCGTCGACCACCGAACTGCTGTCTACTATAAGTTGTAAGGTGTGTGTTCCCGGCGAAAGTGGTCCCAGCTCAAAATCATCGACAGAGACAAAAAAATTGGGGTGGTGAGAAGGATCAACAAACCACGAACGAACCAGCTGGCCGTCGAGTGAAAGCGTAATGAAGTACCGGAGGGTTGTGGCAGTGGTACCATCATTCAAGACAGCCCCATCCACATACAGCTTGTCAGTGTTCAGTAAAGGGCTGCTGTCTGTACGGGTTCCCGTTACCTTTGAGCCTACGATTGGACTTGACCATGCCGAAGGGGTAAGAGACCTCAGATTGGGTTTTCCCTGAGCATGCGAGTGGCTGAGTGCGGTGCTTGCAAGAACGAGGGCTATTATTGGGATCTTGTTAAAGCTACTCTCCACTTGGGTCACGTCCCGTGGGCCCGAAGGTGACCAGCCGCCTCACCAAGGATCGGGCAGTGGTTTCTTTTCGTCAAGTTCCCGTTTCCGGGTCTTACGACTACTGACAAAACCTCTTCATACACCCCCACATCCTTGGACTCTACTTCCGCTCTTTTTGACTGACATTCCTGATATCAGCCCTCCGACCAGGGGAGCAAGTGTTTTCCCTCATGGGTCGGCTGGAATGCCTTTCTTGATCCACTGCTCGGCCGTGCCACGTCCATTGTAAAAGTGAACCAACCCGGAGGCTTGTGCGCTCAGATGGGTCACGATGAAACCGACTCTCGGAAAGAGTTCCCCGCGATGCCACTCCACCTTGGCAATGACCCGACGAGGCCGGTCCCAACTGGCGGCTGGATAGCTGAAATCGGCAAACCAGACGATGGGCTTTCTGGGTGGGCAACCCACGGGCCGGGTTAGCAGGGTTTCAATCTTTGCCTGAAGCACCTCATTGGCCGGAAGCCGGATGGCATACAAGAAGCCCTTCTCCTCCAGGCATTCATAAGATCTCCGGCTTGGCGAAAGCGACATCCCCGCGAAAGTATTTGCGGACGGTTTTCTTCTCGTAACAAGTTACGATCGGTTCCAGCAGCTCCTTCCAGCCATCCGCGCTGTGCACGTTACCGGGGCGTAGCAAGGCACCTTCGCAATCTCCGAACTGGTTGAAACAAAACAGGGGATGGTAGCAAGTGCATCCAAAATGACCGTTGTAGGCAGAGGCCTCCTGCTGGCCATGGACAGGACTGGCTGAACTGTCCAGATCCAGAATGATGCGTCGATGAGAGGTTTTCTCCAGTGCTCCTTCCACCCATCGTGTTGGCGCTGGCGGCCTTCTTGTCCTCATTCTTTTTCCCGGTGACCCTTCGCATGGTCGGATCCACCGATAGACGATGCGCATCGTTGACATCTTCATAACCCGCCAAGCGGCTGTATACGGATTGGCGTAGCAAGGCCGGAAGGTCGTGCTGGATGTTACGCCCGGTCCGCAGATCCTGAACAACGGAAGGTACACGATCAAATAGACCTAAGGCTTTATCCAGGTCCCGATAGGCGAGGAGCCCGGCATCCGAAGTGACCTTAGTTCGCATGAAATTCCAGCTTTACCCTACTATTAAAACCAAGCTTCAAACGCTCACCCTTGGGGTCGGCCATTTCTTGCCCAATTTATTCTCAATATCTTCTTTACTTATAGATAGTTGCATCGATTAAAGGAAGCAGATTTCGTGCCGCATATGGTGAATGCGGGTCTAGCACTGTTCCTCCGGGATCTCAAATCGAGATCTCCCCTTTTTTTCCAGGAACTGCCTCAGATCGGCTGTCTCGCGCGGCCCTCGCAGCCGCCTGGTATATTCGGTGATATGGGCTTGGGGGGAAGGGAGCTTCGAATCGACGAGCAGCAGATCCGCCACCGTGTCGGTGAGCTGGCTCGGCAGATCTCCGGCGACTACCGGGGCAAGGACCCTCTGTTCGTCTGCGTCCTGCGAGGGGCGGCGCCCTTTTGTGCGGATCTGGTCCGCCTATTGGATTTCCGGCTGAAAGTCGATTTCATCGCTGTCGCCAGTTATGGATCCGCCACTGCCAGCTCGGGTCAGGTACAGTTGATCAAGGATCTGGACCACAGCATCCGGGGGGTGCACGTCGTTCTAGTAGAGGACATCGTTGATACGGGGCTGACAGCGAGCTATCTAGTGGACAATCTGTACAGTCGAGGCCCGGCCTCACTGCGGGTGTGTTCTTTGCTGTCCAAGCCTTCCCGAAGAAAGGTGCACGTTACGATCGATTACCTGGGGTTGGAGATTCCGAACCGATTCGTGGTGGGCTATGGTCTGGATTGGAACCAGCGCTATCGAAACCTACCGTTCCTCACCTCCCTGGGGGAGTCCTCGAATCCACCCGGAAACCAGGACGCCGAGGGAGGGATCCCCAGCGGTGGACGCAACCAGTCCTGACCTCCAGCTGGGGTCTCCCCGCTCACGATCTTTTCACACTGTGCAATTTCATCAAGCTGGTGTGCCCTCTCTCCACCAGGGGGGCTCCGGTCAGGATGATGAGGTTGTCGTGCTCCTGCACCAAACCTTGTTCCAGCAGCACCTCTTCCAGGGTTTGAATCAACTCATCGACGTTGCTAATGGTGCGAAGCTGAATCGGCTTGACGCCCCAGTATAGGGTCATGCGTCGGATGATGTGCTTGTGCGGTGTAAAGCCGAAGATCTCGATGGGAGGACGATACTTAGATATGAGTCTGGCGGTGGAACCCGACTGGGTGAAGGCCACGATGGCTCGGGCCCGGATGGCGCGCGAAGCGTGGGAGGCGGCGTCACAAATGGCCGCGGGAAAGGAGAAATTGGGTTCGAAATCCTGTTGCAGGTGCTCGAAGCCAAGTTTTTCGATCTCCTCGATGATGCGAACCATCATTTCGACCGATTGGACCGGGAACTTCCCGCTGGCTGTCTCCTCGGAGAGCATGACAGCGTCGGCTCCGTCGAAGATGGCCCCCGCCACGTCGGAGGCCTCGGCTCGGGAGGGTCTCGGGGAATGGACCATCGATTCCAGCATCTGGGTGGCAACGATCACCAACTTGCCTCGGTCGTGAGCCTGCTTGATCACGTGCTTCTGGATTACGGGTACCTTTTCCGGTGCCAGTTCCACCCCCAGATCCCCGCGCGCCACCATGACACCGTCGCTGGCATCCAGGATCTCTTCCAGATGACGGATGGCCCGAGCTGTTTCCAGTTTGGCAATGACCGAAATGTCCGCTCCCAGGGCCAACAGCCGTTTCCTCAGAATGGCCAGGTCTTCCGCGGTCCGCACGAAAGACAGAGCCACGTAATCGACTTCCTGAGCGACTCCAAACTCCAAATCCTTCAAGTCTTTGGAGGTCAAAGCTGGCGCGGACACCAGGGCCGACGGGATGTTGATCCCCTGTTTTTCCGCCAATCGCCCTCCCGTGAGAACCTCGCAAATCACCTCGCGGTCGGAGGTGGAAATGACCCTGAGTTCGATCCGGCCGTCCGAGATCAGGATGGTATCGCCTGACCCAACATCTCGGGGCAACTGTTTATAGGAGGTGGAGACGGTCGCACGATTGCCCCTCAGGTTCTCCGTCGTGATGGTGAATTCCTGCCCGCTGACCAGATCCACGGGTTGCCCATCCTCCAACGAGCCCGTCCGCACCTTCAGGCCTTGTAAGTCCTGGATGATGGCAACCGGCTTGCCCAGCTGGGCAGAGAGGAGGCGAATCCTCTGGATGACCTCTCGATGTTTTTTCCTCTGCCCATGGGAAAAATTCAGGCGGACCACGTCCATGCCCGATCGGATCAGTTTCTCCAGGCATCTGGTAGTTTGGCTCGCCGGACCGATCGTGGCCACCACCTTGGCCCGTCGCATGGCTTGAAATATCGTGGCTGCTGTCATAAAAAAGGGACTCGGTTCTGGGCCCGTTTTGGAGTCGGTCGTATGTTACCTAGCCGGGATGACGCTTGGACGCTGCTGAATGAATATACCTCCAATGAGAGCTTGATCAAGCATGCGCTGTCTGTGGAAGCGGCCATGCGAGCCTACGCACGGAAATTTGGAGAGAGCGAAGAACGCTGGGGCATCGTTGGATTGTTGCACGATTTCGACTATGAAAGGAACCCCGAACCAGAGCATCATCCCATGGTGGGTGCCCGCATCCTGGAGCAGGAAGGTTACCCGGACGATATCACCTATGCCATCAAGTCGCACGCCACCTATCTGAACTTACCCAGGAACAGACTCATGGACCGCACTTTATTCGCGGTGGATGAAGTGTGCGGGTTGATCACCGCCGCGACGCTGGTGCGACCCGGCAGGAGGGTGGCGGAACTGCCGGTCAAATCGGTCAAGAAGAAGATGAAAGATAAGGCCTTTGCTCGCTCCGTCAACCGGGACGATATTCGTCTGGGTGTGTCCGAGCTCGGAGTCCCGCTGGATGAGCACATCGGCAACGTTATTGCCGCCATGGCTACGATCGCAGAGGTGTTGGGATTGGATGGTCCGATCGACGAATAGCGCGAAAAGGGGGCAGGACGACTCGGGCCGGACGGCTCCCACTTGCTCATCCCTAAAGGAGGACTGATGCAGGAACAGAAATCAGGGCAGTTTGAAACACTACTCCGGGAAGAACGACGATATCCTCCATCACAGGATTTCAGGGAACGCGCCAACTGGAGCGAGGAGGCGATCTACCATCGAGCCCGCCAGGATCCGGAAGCGTTTTGGGCAGACATGGCCCAGGGAGTCGATTGGTTCAAGCCCTGGACTCAGGTGGTGGATTGGAATCTGCCCGCAGCCAAATGGTTCGTAAACGCCGAATTGAATGTTTCCTATAACTGTGTTGACCGGCATTTGCAGACATGGCGCAAAAACAAAGCGGCCATCATCTGGGAAGGGGAACCCGGCGATCAGCGTGTGCTCACCTACCAGGAACTGTACCGTGAGGTGAACCGTTGCGCGGCCACCCTCCAAAGGTTGGGAATCCAGAAGGGAGACCGGGTGGCCATCTATCTGGGCATGGTGCCCGAGCTGCCAGTCGCCATGCTGGCGTGCGCCCGCATCGGAGCTCCCCACACGGTCATCTTCGGTGGATTCAGCCCTGAATCTCTGCGCGATCGTATCAACGATTGTGACGCGAAGCTGCTCGTCACCGCAGACGGCGGCTGGCGTCGGGGCTCGGTGGTCCGGTTGAAAGAAAACGCCGATCGGGCCCTGGACGGATGTCCGGGCGTCGACAACCTGCTGGTGGTCAACCGCACCAAGGATGTTCGAGTTGCCATGAAGGAGGGTAGAGATCACTGGTGGCATCAGGAAATGGAGCAAAGCGGGGAGGAGGCGGTGGCGCCCGAAAGCCTGGACAGTGAACACCCGCTGTACATCCTCTACACCTCCGGAACCACCGGTAAGCCCAAAGGACTTCTGCATACTACCGGAGGCTATCTGGTCGGTGTACAGACCACCAGCCGGTACATTTTCGACCTGAAGGAAGAGGACACCTACTGGTGTGCGGCCGACATCGGATGGGTCACCGGACATAGCTACATCGTCTACGGGCCCCTGGCCAACGGTGCCACCACGGTCATGTACGAAGGGGCGCCCGATTATCCCGACAAGGACCGTTTTTGGTCGATCGTCGAACGGTACCGGGTCAACATTCTCTACACGGCACCCACTGCCATCCGCACCTTCATGAAATGGGGCGCCGAGTATCCGGCCCGTAAGGACCTGAGTTCCTTGCGTCTCATGGGCACCGTGGGCGAACCCATCAATCCGGAAGCCTGGATCTGGTATCGGGAGCATATCGGATTGGGCCGGGTTCCCATCGTGGACACCTGGTGGCAGACGGAGACGGGAATGATCTTGATCACGCCGCTGCCCGGGATTACCGTCTTGAAGCCAGGTTCAGCGACCTTTCCTTTCCCCGGAATCGAAGCGGACATCGTCGACGATCAAGGTAACTCCGTTCCCCTCGGAAGTGGAGGCTATCTAGTGCTCAAGCGCCCCTGGCCGGCCATGGCACGAACCATCTGGGGAGATGCGGAGCGCTGGCGAGAACAGTACTGGAGCCGTTTCGAGGGTCTGTACTTTACCGGCGATGGTGCCAAACGGGATGAGGAAGGCTACTTTTGGTTGCTGGGACGAGTGGACGACGTACTCAACGTGGCCGGTCACCGCATCGGCACCATGGAAGTGGAGAGCGCGTTGGTCAGTCACGATGCCGTAGCCGAAGCGGCCGTCATCGGAATTAGCCACGAGGTGAAGGGCGAGGCTATCGCCGGCTTCGTCACGCTTCGCGGAGCGCTCTCAGGCGATCCTGACCTGATCCAGGAACTGCGTCAGCACGTGGCCACCAAGATCGGCCCGATCGCCCGTCCCGAGAAGATTTTCCTGACCGGTGAACTGCCGAAAACCCGTAGCGGCAAGATCATGCGTCGCCTGCTGCGTGATATCGCGGAAGGTCGCATCGCCAGCGACACCACCACCCTGGCGGACCCGAGCGTCCTGGACGAAATCAAGAAGAAGTACGAGGAGGAAGAAGGATAGGCCACCCCGGCCGTTGACTACTTGCGGTCCAAGAGGCGGTTTACTCGAAGGCCGGGATCCCGGTGATGCTTTGTCCCACGATCAGGGTGTGAATGTCGTGGGTCCCCTCGTAAGTCGACACGGACTCTAGATTCGCCATGTGGCGAAAAACCGGGTAATCCCCCAAGATTCCGTTGGCCCCCAGAATGTCGCGAGCCAGACGGGCTGTTTTCAGGGCCATGGCTACGTTGTTTCTCTTGGCCAGGGAGATCTGATCGAAGCGCGCCTTTCCCTGATCCTTGAGTCGTCCGAGGCGGTAGGCCAGCAGTTGAGCCTTGGTGATCGCTGTCAGCATCCCCACCAGCTTGCGCTGCACCAGCTGATGAGAAGCGATGGGCTTGTCGGCGAACTGCCTCCGTTCCAGAGCCCACCGCCGGGCTTCACTGTAGCAAGCCATGGCGCTGCCCAGCGCACCCCAGGAGATCCCATAGCGAGCTTGCGACAGGCACATCAGCGCTTGTTTCAGACTCTGGGCCCCGGGAAGCATCTGAGAATCGGCAACCACACAGTTGTCCAAGACCAATTCCGAGGTGACGGAGGCTCGCAAGGAGTGCTTGTTGTGGTATTCCATGGCCTGGAAACCTTCGGTCCCTGTCTCCACTAGAAAACCCCGAATCTGTTCGGTTTCGTCCCGAGCCCAGATCACGGCCACATCGGCAATGTTACCGTTGGTGATCCACGACTTGGTGCCGTTTAAAACAAAGCTCGAACCCTGGCGCCGAGCCCGTGTTCTCATGCCAGCTGGGTTCGATCCAAAGTCCGGCTCGGTCAGTCCGAAGCAGCCGATGGCCCGCCCCGACTGCAGCCGAGGCAACCATTGTTTTTTTTGCCCTGCGCTCCCGAAGGTCAGAATCGAGTACATCACGAGGGCACTCTGTACCGAGACGAAGCTCCGTATGCCGCCGTCGCCTCTTTCCAGCTCTTGCATGATCAATCCGTAGGCCACCGGATTCATGCCGGCGCAGCCATAGCCGTTCAGGTTGGCGCCTAGATATCCGAGATCTCCCATGGGGCGCACCAACTGGATGGGGAAACTACCCTCCAGATAGCTATCCTCTATGATGGGAATCACCTGCTCTTCAACGAAGGCCCGCACGCTGTCGCGAACCAGTCGTTCCTCCTCGGACAGCAGTTCTTCGATGGCCATGAAATCGACGGTCTGAAAGGTCATTTCGGCGAATATACCACAGGGTCATCACGGCATCGCTCGGGGGTGTGCTATAAAAGGTCGAATGATCATCGGACTGACCGGCAGGAATGCGGCCGGTAAGGGTGAAGTCGCCAACTTTCTGAAGAGCAAAAGCTTCACTTACTATTCGCTTTCGGATGTGATCCGCCAGGAGGTGGCCCGGCAGAAGCTGGCGCTCACTAGGGAAAACCTGGTAAGCACGGGGAATCGGCTACGCGCCGAGCAGGGTCCCGGATACCTGGCTGAAAGGATCCTGAAAAAGATCGGCAACGACGCCCACTACGTGGTGGATTCTTTTCGCCATCCCCGAGAGGTAGAAGTCTTTCGGCGCCGAGGCGACTTTCATTTTCTACTGGTCGAGGCGGATCCGGAGATCCGGTTCGAACGCCTCAAGCAGCGGGGCCGGGAAAACGATCCGCACACCCTACGGGAATTCATGCAGCTGGAAGAGCGGGAGTACAGCGGAGCGGACCCTTTCGGTCAGCATCTGCAAGCCTGCGAACACCTGGCCGATCTTCGCCTGGCCAACAACGGCAACCTCGCGGATTTGCGGCAGTCGGCTGCGAGCTTTCTGACCCAGCTGCTTCAAGACCACGAACGCCCAGAATGGGACGAATACTTCATGAGATTGGCGAAGGTGGCCTCTTTGCGCAGCAACTGCGTCAAACGCAAGGTGGCCGCCATCGTCGTGCTGGATCGGCGAGTCATTTCCACCGGCTACAACGGTACCCCGCGAGGTACCCGCAACTGTTTCGAAGGGGGCTGTCCTCGCTGCAACAATCTGGCCGACAGCGGCACTCAGCTGGAGGAGTGCCTATGCTCTCATGGGGAGGAGAATGCCATTATACAAGCGGCTTATCACGGCGTTCGTGTCAAAGGGGCGACTCTTTACACCACCTTTGCGCCTTGCCTGATGTGCACGAAAATGATCATCAACGCGGGCCTTCGCGAAGTGGTCTACAATCTGGAGTATCCGCTGAATGAAACCTCTTTCCGACTGCTCAAGGAAGCCGGTGTTCTCTGCCGGCAGTACCGGGTTCAGTAAGGGATGGCACCAGGGGAAATGGCGGTCTTTGTCGCACTCGCGTTCTTTAGCTTGGCTTCGGTGGGGTTCTTGGTATTCCTCCTGCGCTATCCCCGAGGATCGGCGACGCGAATGTGGGGCATTCGCATTTGTTACTTGCTGGGATTTTTCGGGGTGGCCATGATGATGATGTCTAGCGGGTACTTTTCGGAACCCTCGATGATGATTCTTGCGGCTTTGGCCATGTCCCTGATCACCTTTGAGCTGGCGACTCGCTACCTCGATTAAAGCTCAAGTTCCTCCGCCGCTACCACGGAACTCTTCCAAAAAATAGGCGGAGCTATTGATCCCGGAGTAAAAATTGTCCAGATTCAGCCTCTCATTGGGAGCGTGAGCGTTTTCATCCGGCAGGCCAATGCCCATCAGCACACTCGGCACGTCCAGCAGTTCAGCGAAAACCGGGACCACGGGAATAGTGCCTCCCTCGCGTTGAAACACTGGGCGCTTTCCGAACCCCCTCTCCACGGCCCTGGCAGCGGCCACCAGGGCCGGATGATCCAGCGCGGCCAGCCAGGGTCTTCCCCCATGCAGTCGGGTCACCCGCACCTGTACCGAGGGCGGTTCCAAGTGAGAGATGTAGCTCTGCAGAAAGTCTCCAATCTCCTCGGGTTGCTGGTCCGGAACCAGCCGCATGCTGATCTTGGCCATGGCCTGGCTGGGGATCACCGTCTTGGCGCCTTCGGCCGTGAAGCCGCTCAACAACCCATGGACTTCAAAGGTGGGCCTCGCCCACAGGCGCTCCAGCGGCGTGTAACGCCTCTCACCCGCCAGCCCCAACACTCCCAGATCCTTCTTATAGGTCTCTTCGTCAAATGGGAGTGAGGCGAACTCCCGGCGCTCCCGGTCCGTCAGGTCCCGTACCCGATCGTAGAAATGGGGGATGGTGACGCGCTCGGTTTCATCTTTCATGGCTCCGATCAGTTGGGCTAGGACGAAGGCAGGATTGGCTACGGGACCCCCGAAGGACCCGGAATGCAGATCCCGGCTTGGGCCCCGGACATCGAGTTGAAAGTAAGCCAATCCCCGAAGGCCGCAACACAGGGAAGGCACCCCACGAGCGAACATCGAAGTGTCGGAGATCATCACGGTGTCGCTTTCGAGAAGGGACAGGTTGGAAGCCACGAAGGGCTCCAAATGGGGGCTGCCGATTTCCTCTTCGCCTTCGATCAAATACTTCAGGTTCACGGGAAGCTTGCCCCGTGTTCGGATGAAAGCTTCCGCGCTCTTGAAGTGGATAAAGACCTGTCCCTTGTCATCGGCCGCCCCCCGAGCGTACAACTCGCCCTTTCGCAGCGTGGGATCGAACGGTTCTGAATCCCAAAGCTCAACCGGATCGACTGGCTGAACATCGTAGTGACCGTAAACCAGAACCGTCGGCTGGCTGGGGTTTTCGATTCTCTCTGCATAGACAATAGGATGGCCTTTCGTCCTGAAGACCTGCACTTTGTGCATTCCGGCGCGCTCCAGCTGAGTGGCTGTGAACTGGGCCGCCCGCTTCACCTCGGCCTTCAGGGAGGGATCCGTGCTGACACTGGGAATGCGCAGGAATTCCTTGAGTTCGTCGAGGTAGCGGTCTCGATTTTTCTCGATGTAAGTGATGATGTCATCCATTTTGAGCCTTCCCGAGAATCGAAGTTGCAGATTCGAATCCGAGCAGTGCAGGGCCAGCAGCCTCACTCTTGAGGGTCGCCTGGCGGGGGAGATCCTCCGCCAGGAAGCAACTGGCTGGTGTAGCTTACCGGGTACTCTTCGACCGTGTGCAGAAGTTTATAGGAGCGGGGCAACTGAGACAATTGCCCGCTCACCCGCTCTCGGATTTGAGTCAGATCCGGTAGCTCCCGGGTCAGCCGACCGCCTTTTACGTACGGATGCAGCTGGGGTTGGGCTTGCGCGAAATCCCCATCCGGAGATTCATCCCAGCGTCCGACCAAATCCCCGGCGAACTGACCTTCCTGGATACGCCGAAAAATCTGTTTGCGGTGGGGCAGGGACGCCTTGCCGGGACTGGTCTTGGCGGTGGGGTAGACTCGATCATTCCACACAACCTCAACCAGCTTGTAAACCAGGTCGCAGCTGGGGGCATCGGAGGAGACGACCAGATCCGTTCCCACGCCGAAACTGTCTATGGGTGCTTCACAAAGCGCGAGGGAGTGCAGCTTTTCCTCGTTGAGGCCACCACTGGCTACGATCTTGACCTCCCTTCGTCCATGCTGGTCGAGCAACCGGCGCACCTGTGGGGCCAGTTCAGCCAGATTTCCGCTGTCCAGACGAACCGCTGCGATTCGCCCACCCACTTGAATTGCCTTGCGCACCCCTTCCAGGGTGTCGTAGGTATCCACCAGGAGCACGCTGTCTCCAGGAAAGGTCTCCTGGAATCGGCGAAAGGACTCGGCTTCGTCTTGGAAGGATTGGATGAAGGAGTGTGCCATGGTTCCGTAAATCGGTACACCCATTTCGAATCCGGCCCACACGTTGCTGGTCCCGCTGCATCCGCCGATGAAGGCTGCTCGCGCCGCCAGGATTCCCGCTTGGGGACTGTGGGCTCGGCGAGTTCCGAAATCGACGACCGGCTTGCCCCGGGCTGCCAGGCAGATCCGAGCCGCCTTGGAGGCGACCATGCTCTGAAAATTCAAAGAATTGATGAGGAACGTCTCCAGAATCTGAGCCTCGATGATGGGACCGCTGACCTCCAGTATCGGCTCGTGAGCGAAAAAGACCGTCCCCTCCGGCAGCCCTCGCACGTCTCCCGTGAAACGGAAGCCCTTCAGGTAATCGAAGAAGGCTTCAGGAACCTGACGAAAGAAGTCGAGTTGACGCAGATAGCGAAGTGTGTCCTCGCTGAAACGGATGTTGAAGACGTAATGGAGAGCCTGTTCCAATCCGGCAGCGATCAGAAAGCTTCGGGACTTGGGCAGACTCCGGGTGAAGACTTCGAAAGTGGCTCTTTGATGAGCTCGGCCGGCCTGGAAGAAGGCGGCCGCCATGGCCAGCTCATAAAGATCAGTGCAGATTCCCAGAATCTCGTTTCTGGGAAACAGCGGTTTCAGGCTCATCAGCATCAAATACCCGTCGGAAGATCGCGTCCACCTGGCGAAGCTTGTCGCGGGTATCGAAGATTTTCTCTGTCTGTTCAGGTGTCAGGTAAGCAGAGATGTCAGGGTCCCGTAAGATCAGAGAGTAGAAATCCGATCCTTCATCCCAGGCTTTCATGGCATTGCGCTGGATCCAAGCGTAAGCTTCTTCCCTCAACACGCCCCGTCGAGTCAGTTCCAACAGCAAACTACCCGAGTAAACCAGACCGCCGGTCAACTCAAGATTGGCTGCCATCCGGCTTTCGTCGACCACCAGACCCTTCAACACACCGTTGATCCGCAGAGTCAGATAGTGCGCGAGGCTGGTACTGTCCGGCAGAATAACTCGCTCGACCGAGGAATGGGAAATGTCTCTCTCATGCCACAGCGGAATGTTTTCAAAAGCGGCCAGGGCATTGGCCCTCAACACACGGGCCAAACCGCTGATGTTTTCACAGCTGATGGGATTGCGTTTGTGAGGCATGGCCGAACTGCCTTTCTGTCCGGCTCCAAACGGCTCGCGGGCCTCCCTCACTTCGGTACGCTGCAGATGTCGGATTTCGGTCGCCATCTTATCGTAGCTGCTGCCCACGATCGCCAGCGTGGAGAGATATTCCGCGTGCCGATCGCGTTGCAGGGTCTGGGTGGAGGCCTCCGCAAATCCGATTCCGAGTTTCTCACAAACCCGCCCCTCGACCACAGGTGACAGGTGAGCAAAGCACCCCACAGCCCCGCTGATCTTGCCCACCTCCAAGACCTTGCGGGCCCGTTGGAAGCGCCTCAGGTTGCGCCGCATTTCCGAGTACCAGACCGTCAATTTTAGGCCAAACGTAGTCGGTTCTGCATGCACGCCATGCGTGCGGCCAATCATTGGCGTGTCCTTGTAGCGCCAGGCTTGCCTTCGCAGTGTGGAAAGCAGTTCGAGCAGAGCGGATTCAATCAGTTCAGAAGCCTGCTTGACCTGTAAGGCCTGGGCCGTGTCGACGACGTCGGTTGAGGTAAGACCCCAGTGGATGAAGCGAGATTCCGGCCCCACGTTTTCGGCTACCGCTGTGGTGAAGGCCACCACATCGTGACGAGTCTTTTTTTCGATCTCATGGATCCTTTCGACCGAAAAATCCGCCTTCTGTTTTATGACTTCGACCGCTTCACTGGGGATCTCTCCCAGCTCGGCCAGCACTTCGCAGACCGCAATCTCGACCTGAAGCCACTGACGAAACTTGGTCTCCTCGGACCAGACTTGCACCATCTCCGGGCGCGTGTATCGAGGAATCACGAGCACTAGACTATGGAAGGTTTGCCGGAGCGCGTCAAGAGCCTCGGAGCGAGGGAAGCTTGGTGATTTGGTCCGCGACGGCACGGGTGAGTTTTCGATCCTCCTGCAATTTGAGCTTCCTCGGGGAGGCGTGACCGGGATTTGGCCGACTCCGCGGTCTCAGACTATGCCAAGGGTTCGTTCACAACTCCAATACCGCGGAAGGACGGCTGTGGTGGGTCAGGTGAAGGGCTGGCAACGCGTTCCCTCCGGCAGCGCTCGAGCGGCGGGAGAGAGCCCGCTCGGCGGAGCGCAAAGCCAACTCCGGGTGATTGTTTTGGCGGCTCAGATGGGCCAAAAAAATATGGCTGGCGTTCCCGTCAAACCATTCCTCCAGGAACTCGGCGAGGGCCTGGTTGGAAAGATGCCCCTTTCGGCCTAAAAGCCGGAGTTTGAGAAACCAGGGGTAGGGACCGAGTTTCAGCAACTCATCGTCATAATTGGACTCCACGATGAGCCAGTCACAGTCGCTGAGGTAGGTGGCGACGGATCCATCCAACACTCCCAGATCCGTTAAAAGGGCTCCGGTGATTCCTTTTCCCCGGAAGCGATAGCCTATGGGGTCGGCGGCATCATGAGACACGGAAAAGGACTCGATGCACAGGTCACCGATCTGGAAAGGTTCTCCACTCCTGATGAGGCTCCAGGTTGCCCGCTCTGGGAGTTCGGGTAGCTCGGAGCGGGTTCCTTGATTCATAAAGATGGGTATCTCCGAGGCAGCACAGTGAGCCACCCCTCGGGCATGATCGGAATGACCGTGGGTTAAGAGGAGACCGTCCACTGGGTGTGCATCTAGATCGGCCTCTCCGAGCCGGCGTTTGAGACTTCGGGGCCCGGAAACCCAGATCCACGAAGACCCGAGTGTTACCGGATTCGATATAGGTGCAGTTGCCGGAACTGCCGCTTCCAAGGACACAAACACGCACGTCGCACGTTAATGTATCAAGCAGGGGTGAAACAATTAAGGAAGAAGATGGGGTGCACGACATCAGAGTGATGGATCTCTGAGAAGGTTGTCAGGGGAAACGTTTCTCCGTCATATCTGACAGTTATATTGGCTGTCAGGTAGGGAGGAGGGTACAATGTCTCTTGGCATGGCATCGGTAGCCGATCTAGAGAAGCGGCTGGAAGAGTTGAGGCGAGAACTGGTTTGTATTGGCGAAATGCGACGGGGCTCTTTGACCAAGCGTTATCGCCAGTGCGGCAAGCCGAATTGTCACTGCGCCCAACCTGGGGATCCTGGACACGGACCCAGTTTTTCGTTGACTCGCCAGGTAGACGGAAAAACGGTCACTCGAATCATTCCAGCCGGGGAGGCGGTGGAGCGGACCCAGGCACAGATCGCCGAGTACCAGCGTTTCCGAGGTCTGACTCGAGAGTTGATCGAAGTCAGCGAACGGCTTTGCCAGGCCCGTTTGAAGAGAGGGGAGGAACCGGTCCCCAAAACGGCTCAAAAAAAACTTCCAAAAGAGCTTCCAACAGGAAGTCGAACGAGAAGTCGAGAGACTGATCGGCGGTGCGGTCGCCGGGCAACTGGATCTGGAAGCCCTGGAGCGTACGCGGTGCCAACCAGATCATGGCTCTTCGCTCGGGCCGACTCAGCGGACGTTTCGAGGATTTCTGGGAATGGAGAGCACACCGAAAAGGAGCTTAGCGGTAACCCGCTCTCACTTTTTTGTCGTGCACCAACCGAGCCGTTCGATCCGTACCGACCCAGATCCTGATCCGGCGGGGACGGGGATGATCCCGGAGGCAGCGGCCCCAAAGGAACCGCTTTTTGGGGTCCCGGATCTTTTACGGCTGAGTTGTGCTGATCTCGTCCCGAGAGATCTTATGCACGCTTTTCGGATTGAAGGTCTGACGTGTGTTAACTCGCATCGCCACCTCGATCCGGCCTCCGGTGAGAACGAAGAACTGGAGCAGAAAACCGCCGCCCTGCATGGATTCGACCTGAACCTGGTCGGAGTCCATCGAACCGATCGCCTCGGCCAACCGGGGGCTGAAGCGGCTGTCGTCGAGGACCTCCCCGGGCAGGGCGATGATCAGGGTGCCAGGCTCGTCTTTCAAGGCTTCTCCGATCCGGCCTCGCATGTCGGTCATAAAGGAGATGGTTCGAGTGGCGTACTCCAGCAGGTCTGACCGGTTTCCTTCCGGAGGTGCGATACCCCAGGTGATGTGATGGATGAGGGGTTCCCGTAGCCCTGATTCATCATGTGGTGATGAGCCGCCTCGTCTACCGGGTGCACGACGGCCACAAAGTCGAACCAGCCCTTGGCGCGGGCGGGACTGTCGGGCGGAAGGGCCGCCGAGACGTTGATGTAGTCGTGCTCGTCGACCGGCGAAGGATAGCAGCGAGCGTCCCAGCCCGAGACGTATCCCAATTGCTTCAGAGGCCTGCTACGCGATAAGGCGGATCGCAGAAAATCGCGGCATGGTCTGGATTGGGCAGCAAAGGGACTCCCGCGGCCTGCATCTTACGCGCCATCCGAAAAGCTTCATCCAAACGTTCCGGGCCGTTGGCGATCGGCAAATGGTCGTTGAAGTCCTGGGGCAAAAGGACTTGGATGCCCATAGACAGCCTCCCGTAGTCCACTCTTGAAGATGTGCTTGCAAGGCCGATCATAGTGGGCCTCCCGGCACGGGTCAACCGCTAGCCGACTTAGTTTGTATGGAGGAAGCTGTGCCAGGCACAGGGACCTCGTTGCCGATCGGATGCTCCCGGGATGCTCACCTTGACACCGTCTTTACCAGCGGGTTCTAATCAACGCGCCATGGCCTAGGACGGGACCCATCGGGTGACGGATGGAAGGGTCCCAATCGCAGGGATTCCCGGGAAGGGCCGGGGGCGAGTGAATGTCAATCAGGGCTTAAACGAATTGTCTTTTTTGCTCCCATGCCCCAATTGCGGTCCGCGCTCGGTCTTACGAGTTTCAGTTCGGAGGCGAGTACCATCGCCGCCCCCATCCGCAGGCCTCGCCCCAACGGTGGTACCGGTATCTCTATCTGCGGAAAAACGTCGCCGGTGATCAAGTTGAGTGGTGGTATCATCACCTGGGCTGCCGTTGCTGGTTTCTGGCCGTTCGCGATACACGGCTCAACCAGGTTCGATCCACCCTCTGGCCGGAGGAGTTGATGGAACATCCCCTGGCCGGTCCGCTTCTCTCGAGCTTGAATCCTGATGAAACCACGGGGTAAAGCGTTTCGGCTCGCTCCGCAGCCCACCGAGATCATCGATCGAGGCCGACCAATCTCCTTCCAGTTGGACGGGAAAAGCTACCCGGCCTGTGAGGGCGACACGATTGGTTCGGCGCTCTCGGCGTCCGGTGTGCACCTCTTCTCCCGCAGTTTCAAGTACCACCGACAAAGAGGTCTTTTGTGCTTTTTCGGGAGTTGCCCCAATTGTCTGATGAACGTCAACGGGGTCCCCAACGTGCGGGTCTGCACCCAGCCCGTGAAGGAGGGTGATCGGGTGGGATCTCAACACAACTGGCCCTCATTGCGCTGGGATATTTTGTCCGTCCTTGACCGGTTGGACTTCCTCATGCCCGTCGGGTTTTACTACAAGTCCCTCTTCAAACCCCGCCTGGCTTGGAAGATTGCCGAACCCTTGATGCGCCGGCTGGCCGGACTCGGCCAGTTGGACGCCAAACCCGAGAGGGGTTCGCACGGAGTCGAGGAGAATCATCACGTCGAGCTGGTGGTAGTGGGGGGCGGACCGGCTGGGATGGCAGCGGCCCAGGCGGCCGCCCGGGCCGGTGTGTCAGTGCTTTTGCTCCACAATGAAGCCCATCTGGGGGGACATCTTCGCTATCATTCCAGACCCTGCTCCGATCCCGATGGAATGGAATTCCAAGCCGGATTCGAGATGGCCGACCATCTGCAGGCTCGATTGTCCAGGACTCCGGGCGTGGAAATATGGAAGCCGGCGAGGGCTTTTGGAGGGTACGAAGGAGGACTTCTGGGGGTGGTTCGAGAGGGGGGTCTCGTTCAGGTGCGCGCCGAACAACTGGTGGTTGCCACCGGTTGCCATGAATCTCCCATTATATTCGATAATAACGACCTTCCCGGAATCATGCTGGGACGCGGAGTGCGGCGGTTGATCCACCTGTACTCGGTGCGACCCGGCCGCCGGGCGGTGGTTGTTGCCAGTGACAAGGAAGGGATCCAGCTGGCGCTGGATTTGGAGGGAGCGGGAATTGAGGTTGTCGCGGTCATCGACTCATCGCAGCAAGGGCTGGATTCCGAATCGTTGGCCCAGCTGGAAGAACGCGACATCGATTACCTTTCCTCCTGCATCCCTCTGGCCGCCTGGGGCCGGAGCCGGGTTCAAGGCTTGACGGTTGGACCCATCGATGGGGCTGCCGATTCGGACCGGCATGGGAGCCGGACTTATGAGTGCGATCTGGTGTGTCTGACCTCCCAGCGGGCCCCTTCCGTGGAGCTGCTGCGGCAAAACGGAGGTAAGGTCTCCTTCGATCCTGTGCTCAACCAGATGGTGCCAGAAAGCGCTCCCCCCGGAGTGCATTTTGCGGGCAGCCTGACGGGTATTTACGAGCTACCCATCCTGATCCTTCAGGGACGGGTGGCCGGTTTGGAGGCAGCCGCGCGAATTCGTCCCCTTCCACCTGAACTGGACGAGAAGCTGGAAGGAAGCAAAGCACAACTGGGCAAGCAGGAGGAGCGCTACCGGGAAGAGCGGGGCCACGCCCGGCCGGTGGTCCCCTCAGGAACGGCAAAGCAGCTGGTCTGCCTGTGTGAGGACGTCACGGTCAAGGACGTGCGCCAGGCCGTGGATGAGGGATTTGGCGAGATGGAACTGCTCAAACGATACACCACCGCTTCCATGGGCCCGTGCCAGGGCAGGATGTGCTCAATGCCTCTAGCCACCGCTTGTGCCCAGCAGACCGGTGGGACGCTGGGACAGACGGGTGCCACCACTTCTCGACCTCCCGTGGAACCCGTGTCTCTGGGGACGCTGGCGGGTGCCTCCC
Source organism: Acidobacteriota bacterium (assembly GCA_965205565.1). Taxonomy (GTDB): domain Bacteria; phylum Acidobacteriota; class UBA6911; order RPQK01; family CBDBID01; genus CBDBID01. The sequence continues at coordinate 48,765 of CBDBID010000025.1, read as the reverse complement.
ACCACCCCGTCAAATGCACGCCCATGCACCACTGGCACTTGCGATACGGCACTCGCTGGATGGATATGGGCGAGTGGAAGCGTCCCCTGGTCTACTCCACACCCGAACAAGAGTGGGAGGCCGTCCGCAAACGAGTGGGACTGATCGACGTCAGCACCCTGGGCAAGCTGGAACTGCAGGGTCGCGACAGCGGACAGCTGTTGGATTTTCTGTATACCCATCGTTTCTCCAATCTCAAAGTGGGCCGCATTCGCTATGGGGTGGTTTGCGGGGACGACGGCATCATTCTGGATGACGGCACGGTGAGTCGATTGGCGGAAGACCGCTTCTACATCACCACCACGACAGGTAACGTGAACTTCATGGAGAGCTGGTTTCGCTGGTGGATAGCGGTGCTGGACTTGTGTGCACACGTTACCGATGTCACGGCGGATTACGCCGCTGTGAATCTGGCAGGACCCCGAGCACGAGAGGTCCTGAACGAGTTGACCGAAGTGGACGTCTCTTCGCAAGGCTTTCGGTACATGCAGTGTGCGGAGGGCGAGGTGGCGGGAGTTCCAGCTCGTCTGCTGAGGACCGGCTTCGTGGGAGAAACGGGTTGGGAGATTCACTGTCCCGCCAGTTACGGCGACTCGCTCTGGGAGTCTCTTCTGGAAGCCGGACGACCTTTTAAGATAACGCCCTTCGGGGTGGAGGCGCAGCGCATCCTTCGGCTCGAGAAAAAACATCTGATTGTGGGGCAGGATACGGACGCTCTCAGCAATCCCGTGGAAGCTGGCATGTCCTGGGTTATCAAGGGGGACAAGGAGGATTTCGTGGGCAAGGCCTGCCTGATGCTAGTGACCGGCCGAGCGCCACAAAACCAATTGATCGGCTTTGTCAGCGAGCACCGGATCGAGGAGGGCAGCGCCGTGGTGGTCGACGGGAAACCGGTGGGACGGGTGACCAGCGCGCGGCTGGTGCCGGGTCAAGGAAAGTGCTTCGGCATGGCCTGGGTGCCGGCTGAACGTTCCTCGGATGGAACGATTTTCACCATCGGTCAGGGTGGGAAGCACTTCTCCGCTCGGGCCCATGCATTGCCCTTTTACGATCCGCGAGGAGAGCGCTTGAGGCAGTAGGGATATGACGGAGTCCTGGAATACGATCCAGCGCTCGCCCGTTCACGACCGTCTGATGGCGGCGGGAGCCGTCATGCGGCAGGAAGGCGGATGGAGTGTAGCCTGTCACTTCGGAGATGCCGACGCTGAAGCGCAGGTCCTACGCTCGGCTGTCGGGCTCTCGGACCGGAGCTTTCTGTCCAAATGGCAGGTCGAAGGCAAGGATCTGGTGCGCTGGACTCGTGACCTGCTGGGATGGGATGCGCCGGCTGTGGGCTGTGCCTTGGAGACGGGGGAGGCCTACGCCGCCCGACTGACCCGCCACCGGATGGTCGTCATCATCGAAAGAGGGGAGGCGTCGGACTTGCAGCGAGCGGCCCTCGGTGGCCCGGATTCCAGCTGCGCCCACCTGCTGGAGCGTACCAATGGACTGGGTATCCTGGGACTAGATGGACCTCGGTCTCGTGAGGTCTTGCGGCGATTGACGTCGCTGGATCTGCGCCGAGAAAACTTCTCCAACCTGTGCTGTGCCTCGGCCCCGGTGGCCGGTACCGCAGCCGTCTTGCTGCGCCGAGATCGACGTGGGTCGTTTGGCTATGAGATATGGTTCGATTGGTACTACGGAAATTATCTATGGGATGCCGCCCTGGAGGCGGGAAGGGAAGTCGGCATTCGGCCCGTAGGCCGGGTAGCGGAAACCGGAGCGGGGACAGATTCCCAGGAGAACCCCTGAAAGATAGGGGCTTTTTCAGAGATCCCGGCCAACTCCAGGTTTGGAAAGCATCCCGTCTGTGAAGCTGCGGGAATGACTGGAGGTACAGGCTGGAAGCTGGCGCAGGGATCGGTGGCTTCAGTCGATCGATCATTCCAGTCTCCAATCGTGAGTGGAATCCACAAGATGTGGCAACTGTTTCGATCCGAAAAGATGTGGACCAGGACCGACCTGGGACCCTCCTATGACGCGGTCGTGGTGGGAGCGGGCGTCCATGGACTGGCCACGGCCTACTACCTGGCGCGCCTAGGGGTCCGGAAAGTAGCCGTGCTGGAACGGGGTTACCTGGGCTGCGGAAACAGCGGCCGGAATACCGCCATTCTACGCGCCAATTATCGAACTCCCGAGGGGATCCCCTTTTATGGAGAAAGTCTGAAATTGTATGAGGAACTGTCTGCCACATTGGGTTACAACCTGCTGTTTTCCCAGCAGGGCCACTTGACTCTGGCCCACTCCGACTCGGCCGTGAACGGACTGCGGGTGCGGGCCGAAGCCAACCAGGTGCTGGGAGTCGACAGCACGATCATCGGGCCCGAGCAGATCAAGAAACTGGTGCCGGCGCTCGACACCAGCGAGCGGCCCCGTTATCCGGTCCTGGCTGCGCTTTATCATCCTGCCGGGGGCATTATCCGCCACGATGCCGTAATCTGGGGCTACGCTCGCCAGGCGGTCCGCATGGGTGTGCAGATCCACCCCCACACCGAAGTGCGGGGCATCACGCTCGAAGATGGACGCGTCTCTGCGGTGCACACCAGTCGGGGCGAGGTGGCCACACCTGTCGTGGTCAACGCCACTTCCGGTTGGTGTTCCACGGTGGCGCGCATGGTGGGTCTGGATCTGCCGGTCGTGAGCCATCCCCTCCAGGCCTGTGTCACCGAACCCTTGAAGGGCATTCTGGGCAAGGTCGTGGTCTCGGCCAACCTGCACGTTTACGTCAATCAGACTCCGCGCGGAGAGTTCGTCCTGGGGGCGGAAATCGATCCTTATTCCTCTTACAGTCTTCGCTCGACTCTGCCCACCCTACGATCGATCGCCGCCCACACCCTGGAACTGTTCCCCGGCCTGAGGGAGAGCCGCATCCTGCGTCAATGGTCCGGGATCTGTGACATGACTCCCGATTACAGTCCCATCATCGGGGAAGTGCCAGGTCTGGAGGGGATGTTTCTAGATGTGGGATGGGGAACCTATGGATTCAAGGCGGGACCGGCTGCTGGTAAAAACCTGGCTCAGCGGATCGTCACCGGGAGAACGCCGGAGGTGATCGAGCCGTTCCGTCTGTCCCGCTTCCATGAGAATCGACTGGTAGGAGAGAAGGCCTCGGCGGCCGTCTCGCATTGAAAGCGTTCGGCAGAGACGCCGACCCCCGAAAAAGGGGTATCCCAAAAAGATGGATGGGGCGACCATGAAGGAGCCACATTGGTGAGGAAGAAGTACCTGCTTTTGACGGCTGTTGGAGAGGATCGGCCCGGAATCGTGGAGAGAATCACCCGCCGGATCGTCGACCACTCCGGCAATGTAGAGGAAAGCCGTACGGCTCGTCTGGGGGGCGAGTTCGCGGCTTTCTTCCTGGTATCCGTTCCCGCCTCCAGGAGCGCCTCTCTATCGAGCAGTCTCCAGAATCTTTCCGAAGAGTCTCTGACGGTACTCACCAAAGCGACCGCCCCTTCCTCGAACGAAATGCAGGGATATGTCCCCTATTTTCTGGAGGTGGCGGGGGCCGATCATGAGGGCATCATCCACGACATGGCGGCCTTTTTGGCCGAGAGAGGAATCAACATCGGAGAGATGAAGACCAGAGTCTATCACTCCCCCGGAACAGGCACGCCCATTTTTGCCATGTCGGCCACCATTCAAGCGCCCTTGGAGATCCGCAGCCAGGAACTGCGTCAGTGGCTCACCCAACTGGGTGACCAGCTGGCGGTAGACACCCGTCTCAAGGTGGTATCCGGCTGACTCGACAGCGGACACGGCCCCACCGCAGCCTAGCCGCTACTGAATTTCCGGCCGCTTGGTGCGGTTCAGTCCGGGATATCCGTACAAGAAGTAGGTGCGTCCCTGAGGTTAGGCGCCGGAGGCCTGGGGCCTCCGGCGCTCGAGGAGGAGCAGCGTAGAGCAGCGTCGATCCGAGGATCGACCCGCTGCCAAAGGGGGTTTCGGGAAGGAGTCACCGTGGGGGATTTGCCCCTGAGAGTAGGGGAAACCGGCTTCGGTTCTTCCCGGACTTCCAGAGGAGTGATAGGCATCAAGCGGAGCCGAACCAAAGGCCCGGTACCAGATTGCGATGATCTGGCACGGTGAGCCAGGACACAGCTTCCGCCTCTAGAATCGTCTCTGAGAGGACGTTTTCGTCGTCGTAGGTACCCGGGCTGGGGAACGAAAATGGTGCGGGCGTGGCTTGGGCCAGCCAGGCGCGCTCCCGCCGGAGCCGTCTTCGCTGCGTTTGAGCCTCGTTCCCTCGCTCTTGGCGTTGCCTGGACAAATCGAAAGCCTCCATTTCGTTGTGCCCAGGCTAAGACATCGGCTCGAGCTAGATCTGTGCTGACGGTCACAATTTACGCTCTGCCGGGTGATTTTCGAGAGTGGCATTCCAGTGGATCTTGGCGTTCCGATTCACCCAGGTTAGGATTGCCGTCAGTTGCTCCGCATCCACAAGGGCCGGCTGGCGGTCCAAGGTCGCCAGCCGTTGCCACCGATCCCGCGGAGAGCAGGGCCCCGTTTACGCACTGCCGTCTGGAAATGAATCTGTGTTTCATGAGGGTTCTCCTTTATTCTGAACCGGCCCAAGTCACGGGTCCGGGGGCTCTACCACGTCCACGGTCTGGTTGACCGCGAGATGGTTAAGAAGGGAATTCCCGGCCGCTGGGCCATTGCACCCCGCAGGCTCAAGGATGATGGGGCACTCCAGCCCAGCAATCTACGGCCAGCTGAGATTCCGCGACGACTACGAGAGTGCGATGAAGCGTCAAGATTGGCTCGGGGGCTAGGACTCGAACCTAGATCGGCGGCTCCAAAGGCCGCTGTCCTACCATTGGACGACCCCCGAACGGCAAGGGGAATCTTATCGCAAAGGGGCTTGGAGGCGAAAGTTCAATTCGGACCGAGGGCGCCGTCAGAGGAAGCGCGGCAGCTGCGGTGCCGGGGCGTCCTGGAGGACCAGCTGGCGGAATTTCAGGACTTCATCGCGCAGGGGAGAGAAGTAAAGAGACGTGTCGAACAGGTGGTTGTCGAGGACGCAAACCACAATCGGCGCCGGGATGGAATGCTGTTCGAAGACATAGTTGAGTAGGGCGGAATAACACTCGGCCAGGGGTTTGGATTCGAAACTGGAAACTGGCTGTTCGACCATCGTGTGACGCCGGATCTGCCCGATCAGAGCCCCCTGCAGGGCCAGATCCACGAAGGGCGCCATCTCGCAGGCAAAGGTGTAGATGCGAGGGTCCTCGGGCAGGCGTGACAGCGAGACAACGGCCTCTCGGGCGGCCTCACGGCTGTAGAGTCGATAGCCGCTCTGCAGATCGAGAGGCAGGCTGCCCCAGTAGCGGCGATCCAAAATACGCTCCTGCTGCGCCAGCAGAAACTCGACCAGGTCGGCGAGAATGGAGTTGGTCCACGTCTCCCACTGCTGGCGTACCCAGCCCATGGGCTTCTCCAGTGAAGTCCGGGCCCCGAAGACCATGAGTTTTTCCGCGGATGTGTCTTGTTGCAGGTCTACGGCCGCCGTGGCCAGGGCCGGCAGGTCTTGCGGCATGTGGTCGCCGTCGCAATCTCGAGTGACCAGAAAAGGGGCGGAGGTTTTCTCCAGCAGGCGAGCCAACCCCGCGCAGATGGCTCCCGCTTTGCCCCGGTTTTCCGGCAGAACGTGCACTTCATATCCGTGTAAGGGGGATCGGGGAGGAGCTTCCAGCAGAACGGCCTCGGCCGTGGTAGCCCGATCGACCACGATCAAGGTTCGGTCCGGCCGGCAGAAGTGAGCGTGATCGAGGAAAGTCTCCTCGAGGATATCGCGCACCGGGTTGCGCCCCAGGGAGGGTTCGAAATAGACGGGAACCACGACGGCGACCGAGTCCAGAGCTCGCTGGAGGGTGAGCATGGATTACCAGGAAAACGGAAACAAAACTACTTGCCGGCCGTTTCTACTTTTTTCAGGGGCGGCTTGACGATGCCCAGGGCCAGCTTGATTTTCTGCTCCACCTCGGCTCGGACGTCTTCGTTTTTCTTGAAAAACTGTTTTGCGTTTTCCCGGCCCTGCCCCAGGCGTTCCTCCCCATAGGAGAACCAGGAGCCGCTACGGGTCAGAATCTGGTGGGCCAGGCCCAGATCCAGGATTTCGGCCACCCGCGAGACGCCTTCTCCGAAGATCATGTCGAATTGGGCTTCCTTGAAGGGAGGCGCCAATTTGTTCTTGACGATTTTCGCCTTGGTCCGGTTGCCCAGATTCTGATCGCCTTCCTTGATGGACGCGATGCGGCGTATTTCCAGGCGAATGGAGGAGTAGAATTTGAGGGCACGTCCTCCCGTCGTGGTTTCCGGATTGCCGAACATGACCCCGATTTTTTCCCGGATCTGGTTGATGAAGATCAGACAAGTGTTGGATTTGGCGACGATCCCGGCCAGTTTGCGCAGGGCCTGTGACATGAGGCGGGCCTGCAGACCCACGTGAGAGTCTCCCATGTCGCCTTCCAGCTCGGCTCGAGGCACCAGGGCGGCCACTGAATCGATCACTAGAATGTCCACGGCGCCGCTGCGAACCAGCATTTCGGCGATTTCCAGCGCCTGCTCCCCGTAGTCGGGTTGGGAGACCAGTAAGTCGTCGATATGGACTCCTAGATGGCCGGCGTATCCGGCATCCATGGCATGCTCGGCGTCGATGAAAGCAGCGGTTCCTCCCTCCTTTTGAGCCTCGGCGATCGCGTGCAGCGCGATGGTGGTCTTACCGCTGGATTCCGGACCGTAGATCTCGATCACCCGCCCACGGGGAAATCCTCCGATACCCAAGGCGGCATCGATCGCCAGGGATCCGGTGGAGATCACCGGGACGTTGAGACTGGACCGGTCGCCGAGTTTCATGATGGAGCCCTTGCCAAACTGGCGCTCGATCTGCGCCAGTGCCATATCGATGGCTTGTTTTCGCTGTTCATCACTCATGGTTCATTCCCCTTTTGAAAAATCCGCGGCCCCGCACCGTGGGACCGGCGGTCTCATGAGGGCCGGTCCAAACGCCCATTCTCGTGATACGGATAAAAGCCTTTTCCTGTCTTTTTGCCCAGCCAACCGGCGTCGACCATCCGTTGCAGCAGGGGGCAAGGACGGTACTTGGAGTCCTTAAACTCTCCGTATAAAACGTTCATGATGGCCAGACACACGTCCAATCCGATGAAATCGGCCAATTCCAGGGGCCCCATGGGGTGGTGCATTCCCAATTTCATCACCTGATCGATGGCCGCCGCTTCCCCCACTCCCTCCATCAGGGCATAGATCGCTTCGTTGACCATGGGCATGAGGATGCGGTTGGAGATGAAGCCGGGAAAGTCCTGGGCCTCGACCGGGTTCTTGTCCAGATCCAGCGCCAGCTGGCGGGTTTTTTCGTACGTTTCTTGACTGGTGGCCAGGCTACGCACGATCTCCACCAGTTTCATCACTGGCACCGGATTCATGAAGTGCATGCCCACCACCCGCTCCGGGTGCTGGGTGAAGCCTCCCAAGCGAGTGATGGAGATGGACGAAGTGTTGCTGGCCAAAACCGCCTGAGGGGTGCAGACTTGATCCAGGGCCTGCAGTACCTGTTTCTTGGCCTCCAGATCCTCGTAGACCGCCTCGATGACGAATTTTGCCGGTGCCAGAGCTTCCCAATCCAGAACCGGATGAACCCGCTCTAGGGTTTCCTGGTAACGAGCCTTGGCTGTCTCCGTTTCCATTTTTCTCAGCACCCGGTGCAGGCTGCTCTGGATGTTTTGCAATCCGCGCTCCAGATCCTCTTTCCGCCGGTCGATGAGATAGACCTGGTGACTGTGAAAGGCGCAGACCTGAGCGATCCCACTTCCCATGGTTCCCGCCCCGATCACGGCTATCTTCATGATGCTGGGGTCCCCTTATCCATAACGTCGGCCGGCGAAAAGATGCGAACTTTGTCTGGATGGGCCCGAGGAGCTGACGTATGGGACTGGCCTACTGTTCCCGCTTCACATTATAGCCGTTGTCGGTGACTTCCGTTCTTCAAGAAGTCCACTGTCTGGCGCAAAAAAGCGCCGGAGAGCGCATGGGTTGACCCTTGGCTCGGTGAGGCTTAGAATTAATCTGCATTGCAATTCTATATCCACAAGGCAGAAAAAAACGATCTGTCGTAGGGCTGGCCCAGCGGGGCCCGCAGGAGTGCCAAGAAAATGTCTAAAAGGATCTACGTTGGAAATCTTTCGTTTTCCGCCACGGAGGGTGAGGTACGAGAGCTGTTCGAACAGCATGGAACGGTAGAATCTGTGGATTTGATCACGGACCGTTACACCGGCAGGCCCCGGGGCTTCGGTTTCGTGGAAATGGATGATGAAGCCGCAGACGCTGCGATCAGCGCCCTCAACAACGCCTCTCTGAACGGACGCAGCCTGCGCGTCAACGAAGCGAAGCCGCGTCCTGACCGGTAATCAACACCTCACCGGCAGTCATCACCTTAGCCCGGAATTCGGGCCTTCGCTTCGGCCTCGGGCCGACGTGTGTCCAACAGGACCACCTTTTTCCGAGCCCGTGAAGAGCGGGGTTGGCCCGGCCGAGTAGGCTCTGGAGTTTACTATTTGATCGTCGGCAAGATGCCGGGACCACCTGGGCCCCGAGATGGCGGTGCCACTTGAAGCCGCCGCCAGGCAATGACTGTGGGGGAGCCAGGCTTGGAAAATGGCCAGTTACGGTCCGGCCGGTCCCCTGGAGTCAGGGCCTGGCTACGAAGTGAGGTAGCTCCTCCCGCCAGCCTTCTCTTTCGTATCCTGGCGTGAAGCTCCCCAGATCGAAGAGCACGGAATCGACCGCCGCCCGGACTTGCTGCGTTTCCCAGAGTCCCCGGGCGGTTCCATCACGGGCCCAACGCCGAACCTCGTCTAGGGGTCTTTCGTACATTTGAAAAGCCCGGGTGGCCGCCGCCTTCAAGGTCGAGAGCACCTGTGCGGCCGTGGCATCGGCTTGTACCACCATGGAGACCCGTGTGGGACGCGCCCGGGCTGCCCACAGCTTCCATTTCCGCTGCTCGCAGACGCGCAGGAGAGCTCGGATGACGATTCGCCGGGACCGGGAATCTAGCCCGTAGGCGGGTGTTTGCGGTTTCTGTCTTTGCCGGGGGGGGGATTCTCTGCCGCCAGGCTCGGGTCCACCGCGGCAAGCGGTCCGCCATGCAGGCGATGCCCATAGCAGCGGAACGCCACAAGGTAGGCCACTGGGCCGCCAGCGGCCACCGTCTTGGCACGGACAGGCATACCAGCTACAACGGAGCCGCCCCAAAAAATGCGAACTGTCGAGCCAAGGGATCCTCCCACAAGGCAATGACTCAGCCCGCGTTGTGTCAGTACTTTGGATAGTCCGGCCGGCGAAAGTGGCCCTCCGCTAGCGTGTGGTTTTCCGATTCCACGTGCTCGGTACACCAGTGGCTGGCGTAACCCCGGCGCCAGCGGTCGGATCGATTTTCGTGCGAGCTGTGCAGGGTTTGGGTGTGGTGAAAGATCACGGCACTCTTGCGGGCAGTCGCCAGGGATTCGCGACTCAGATCCACCAACTCGGGCGCGGGAGAGCCAGGTTGTGTTCCACGTCCAGGCTGTGGTGGGGAAGGATCCTCGCCAGATGAGACCCGTCGATGTATCGGAGACATCCGTTCTCTTCGTCCACATCGTCCATAGCGATCCAGGCGGTAATCACCTGGTTGGGGGAGTGCACAGAAAGTAGGCGTTGTCCTGATGGTAGGGCTTGGGAGAACCAAAGCGGGGTGGCTTCATGAACACCTGATCGGTGAACAGGAGCGGTTTGCCCCCAATGAAGCGTTGGATCAGATGGAGCATCCGGGGGTCGAGCACCAGATCCTGAAAGGCCTGGGTCTTCCAGAAGGCTGAATTGATCTTACGGGGGAGCAGGGTGCCGTCCGGATTCTCGTCGACCGTGTAGCCGATTCGGACGTCTTCTTCTTGTTTGCAAACGGCCAGGGCCAGCTCTGCGATCCGGTCCATCTCCTCTGCTTGGAATACCTCCTCGATCACTACCCAACCCTTGTCCCCGTAACGCTGAATGGCTTCCTGATGCGGTTCGATCGCATCCCCTGCGAGCAGTTGCATGGCTAACGATCCTCCTACCAGTTATGTGAGACGATCTGGATGTTACGCCAACCCCCCCCCATGACTCCGCAAACGTTTCCGCCCACTTTCCGATTTCGCTGAAGTGCGACACCCTGGGGCGATATGATGAGTCCTTCCATGGGAAGCTCGGCCCTGGCGGAGACGCCCTCACTTGGCGAGATTCTCGTGCCGGTAAAGCATTACTGGGGCTTTACCCAGCTGCGTCCGCTACAGGAGGAGGCCATCCGGGCGGGTCTGCAGCGACGGGATTCTTTGGTGGTCTTGCCCACCGGCGGAGGCAAGTCCCTTTGCTACCAGGTCCCTCCCTTGCTGGACGGGAGAACAGACATCGTCATCTCCCCCCTGATTTCTCTCATGAAGGATCAAGTGGACGGGCTGGCTTCCAACGGCTATCCGGCGGTCGCCGTCCACAGTGGGATGACCCGGCGGGAACGGAACCAGGCACTGGAATCATTGAAGTCGAGGCGATCTCGTCTGGCTTTGATCTCTCCGGAGCGGCTGCGGGCACCCGGCTTTCTGGACCTGTTGCGCACTCTGTCCCACCCGGCTTTTGCCATTGACGAAGCCCACTGCATCAGTCATTGGGGGCATGATTTTCGACCCGAATATCGACAGCTTTCGCTCTTGAAGGAGCAGTTTCCTCAGTCCAGCGTCCATGCCTACACCGCCACTGCGACCGAGCGGGTGCGCGGCGACATCGTCGAGCAGTTGCGATTGTCGGCCCCGATGGTGATGGTGGGTTCGTTCGATCGCCCCAACCTGATTTATCGAGTTACACCCCGGTTCGATTTGAGCGGGCAGCTACGAGGGGTGTTGGAGCGCCATCGCGATCAGGCTGTCCTCGTGTACTGCATCAGCCGAGCGGAGACGGAGCGTCTGGCCGCACGGATCCGAAGCTGGGGTTTCCGAGCCGAGCACTACCATGCCGGGATGGAAGCGGGTGACCGACGCAGGACGCAAGATGCGTTTTCCAACGAGGAAATCGACGTGGTGGTGGCCACCGTGGCTTTCGGCATGGGCATCGACCGAAGCGATGTCCGCTGCGTGGTGCACTCGGGCATGCCCAAATCGATCGAGCACTACCAACAGGAGACGGGGCGGGCGGGCCGGGATGGACTGGAGGCCGAGTGTGTCCTCTTCTTCTCGGCTGCGGACGTGCTGAAATGGCGCTCGTTGATCAACAGCTCCGGGACCGGCGAGGAGACCATGTAGGCTCGCAAAACCGCCAACCGACTTCTCGATGAAATGCGGCGCTACTGTGCTCCCGGCAGCTGCCGGCATCGGGTTCTGGTGGAGTACTTTGGTCAAGAGTACGCATCCGACGATTGCCAGGCCTGCGATGTCTGTCTGAAAGAAAGCGAGGCGCTGGAGGACGGAACGGAGACGGCTCGCAAGGTTCTCTCTTGTGTCGCTCGGGTCGGCCAGCGCTTCGGAGTCGGCGACGTGGCCGACGTGTTGCGGGGCGCGAAAACCGGTCAGATCCGCTCTTTGGGCCACGATCGGCTGAGCACCTACGGACTCCTGGAGGAGCTGTCCAAAAAACGCCTCATCGACGTGATCTACCAAGTCGTCGATCAGAATCTGTTGGTACGCACGCATGGAGACTATCCGATCTTGAAACTGAACGGTGCCTCCTGGGAGGTGATGAAGGGTCTCAAGAAGGTGTGGCTGATTCCGATCAGGAGTCAGAAAGTCAAGGCCTCGACTCGGGAAGCGGTCTCCTGGCAAGGGGTAGATCGAGCGTTGTTTGAACGCCTGCGAGCCTTACGTCTGCGCATCGCGCGGCAGCGCGGCGTTCCTCCATATGTGATCTTCAGCGATGCGGCACTGCGGGACATGGCCCGGCGTCCGCCGGAAACCGCTGCGGCTTTCCTGACGGTGCACGGTGTGGGCGACAAGAAACTGGCCGATTTCGGCGATCTCTTCCTGGAGTGCATCCGGGATCAACTGGCCGCAGAAAGTGAATAGCCGCTGGTTTCCAATCCCGGGATGGGCATTGGCCCGGGAAGATCCTGTGAGTGAGTCACTAGAGACAAGGAGGATATGGCTCCCTCCCGGTCGACCCCCGTCGCGGCGGGACGAATACCGGCCCGGAGGGGCGGCACAAGAGAGCCATCTGACATGGGCGGCTTTGGAATTATCGATTGGACGATCGTAATCGCCTATCTCGCCGTCACCATGACGGTGGGGGTGGCCATGCGCCGGTACGTGAGCAAGGTGGAACATTTCATCGTGGCCGCCGGGAGATGGACATCTATCTCGGCGTGGCCTCTCTGGCCGCCACCGAGTTTGGAATCATCACCGCCATGTATACCGCCCAGCTGGGGCACCAGAACGGCTTTGCCGGGGCCACGCCAGGGATTCTGATGGCCACTTCGATGATGGTGGTGGGGCTGACCGGATTCGTGATCAAGCCGCTTCGGGATTCGGGAGTCCTAACTATTCCGGAGCTGCTTGAACAACGATTCAGTCCCCGGGTCCGGTGGCTGTCGGGTTGGTCATCGTGTTGGGCGGTTTGCTCAACATGGGGATCTTTCTGCGGGTGGGAGGGGAATTTCTCACCATCGTGACGGGATTGTCGGTTCTACATTTGGAAATTGTGATGACCGGCCTTTTGCTCATGGTCATGATTTACACTGCTCTGGGGGGCATGCTCTCGGTCCTGATCACGGATTACCTCCAGTTCCTGGTCATGGGCACCGGACTGGTCGTCGTTTCCCTGTTAGTCGCGGCAAACGTGAGCTGGGGGGATCTGGTCGGGGCGGTGGAGAAGGCGCATGGAGCGGGCGGGTTCAACCCCTTCGTCAGCGAGGGCATGGGGATGACCTACGTGATCTGGCAGGCCTGCAATCAGTTGGCGGCGGTCATCACCTGGCAAACTGTCATCCAACGGGTCCTTTCGGCGCGAGACTCCGGTACGGCCCGCCGCGTCTACACTCGCACCAGTTTCTATTTTGTGGGACGGTTCTTGATTCCCGGCTTCTGGGGCATGGCGGCCCTGGCGGTTCTGGGGGCGGGAACTCAGCTGGACTCGCTGCACGCGATGCCCACTTATCTGGCCATGTTGCTTCCCACAGCTTTCTGGGCTTGGTGGTGGCGGCCATGCTGGCCGCGGAAATGTCGACCGATTCCAGCTATCTGCTCACCTGGAGTAGCATTCTATACAACGACATCGTGAAACCTTTATGGAAGCGGCCCATTAGCGAGCGCCTCGGTTTGCTGCTGAATCGGCTGATCGTGTTTGGGATCGGAATCTTTCTTTTGATCTACGGACTCTGGTACGAGCTGCCCGGCCGAGCCTGGGATTACCTGTCCATTACCGGCAGCATCTACCTGTCCAGCATTTCGGTGCTGCTGGTGGCTTGCTGCTATTGGCGGCGAGCCAACACCACGGGGGCGTTGATGGCCATCGTGGGCGGTGCCGTGAGCCCCATCATCTTCTTGCTGACCGGCTTGGCCGAACACGTTGCGATCGCCGGTGTGGTTTCCTATGGACTGGCCGCCACCGGAATGTGTTGGGGTCTCTCCTGGGATCCAAACGGAAGGGGAAACCCAGTGACCATCCCCGCCTATCTGGTCTGGTTCGTCCTGACCTGGGCCTGCATTCTCTGGTATGGGTCCCTGATCCTGTATGTGGGCTGGAAGAGCTTTGGGGAGATCCGCAAACTGCTTGCCAATCTGCGGAGAGCGAAAGAGAGTCAGGCGGCTGAAGAGGTCTGACCAATCGGCAACCGTCCTCGACCCGATTCCTCAGGCCCGCTCGGGCGCAACCTTTCCGGCCGTCACGCCCAGGGAGGTTTGCAGCACCTCGCGGCGAGTCAGTTTTTGGGGCCATCAATAGCGTCTCCCGTGTGGAGATTACCTGACGGGTTCGCGTCCCTCGTCCGGGCCAACCGCTGGGAGGCGTAAGGGGAATCCGCCGCCGTGATGCGGGCCAGGGTCTTGGCAGTGGGTAAGACTGCTCCACTTTGGCGGCTCCCACGCCTACCGGCGTGAAGTTGCCGCCCTGAGCCTCCCAGATGGTTTTGTTGAGGCTAATAGGCTCGGTCGCGGGCGGCTTCGTAGATGGGATCGGCGAAACGTCGCGAAATTCGGTGATCTGTCCACCGCCGTCCAAGCCAATCCAGGCGGCCACCGCCACCGCACGGCTATAGATTGTGGCGATGGCATCGCGAAACGAGAGGGGGGTGGGAAACATGTAGTGGGAACCGCGTCCGTCCCCTTGGGTCATGTAGAACTGGTCGCGCAGGAACTGATTCAGAGCCTGGGCCAGCGGCCTCACGGCCAGGAGGACGGGATCATCCTTGCCCAGGTATTCGCCTCCGCTGATGACGGCTAGCTTTTCGGTGGAAGCGGCCAGCAAGACGTTCTGCAGGGATTCCGCCAGTTCGGATTGTCTCCAACGGTCCCCTCCCCGGCTCCAGATGCGCTGATGTTGAACTTTTCGACTGCTCCCAGGAGGCGTGCGGCGATGGCCTTCTCGGATTCAACGTCGAGAAAAATACGCTCGTGTTCTTCGACGTCCCAAATCTCCAGCACCGCTCCGCTGGCACCGTCTTTTTGCAGGTAGGCGAGCAGTGTGCCGTCGCTGGCCGCCTGGTTCAAGGCTCGCCAGACGGGACGTTGAAGGCCGAAGGTCCGGCTTTGTCGATCGCCAACAGTCCGATGGATTGCGGCCGGGTGAGGGGGATCTCGGCGAATCCTGGACCCTGTCCGGAGACGTTGCCGGAGAACACAGGGGTGGGCTCACGGTTTTCTCCTCTACCGGCTTTCCAGTCGCGGTAGGCTTTTTCCAGAGTCTCCAGGTGGACCTGTCCGCTGGCCGGCAGGGATTCGGGTAGGAAGGCCAGAAAGTCGTCCGTCAAATTGGCCAGCTCTTCGGTCGACAGGCCTGCCGATGCCGAGCCCACCAGGTCTTGACCCAGCCCATACCATTTGTGCCCGAGCACCTCGGAGAACCATACTTGGCGAAAGAAGGTGCGATAGGCGAAAAGATGGATAGCGTTGTCGTCGGCGCCCCGGGTATGCGTCATCAACAGATGCTCATCGTCACCGACCTCAATGAATTCCGAGGTGGCGGAAATTAGACCCTTTTGTTTAGCTTCGCGGAGACTCGCCTCGGCCACATGGCGAAAGTGGTGGGGTGGTGTGGTGTGTCCGACTCTTCCGCCGGCATCGGCTTTGATGTCGGAGATCGTAAAGAGGGAGCGTTGGTTGAGACCTTCGATCAGCGGATCGGATTTGGGAATGGGTTCGAAGCGTTCGCTGATCTCATCCGCTTGCTCCTGGGCGAGCCTCTCGGCCACGTGTGGGTTGAGATAGGGTTCGAATTCGCCGTGCCCGATCATGTGACCGATCAAGCGGGCAGCGTCCTTCTGGAGACGGATGGTCTCGGGACGGTTCTGGTCGAAGATGTCGACCACGTCCGGCTCCGCCGGGATGCGGCCCCGATCGTAGGACTGGTAGGCGTAGGCCACCACCCGAGCGCTTCCCGCGGGAGAAACCGAAGCCCGCGCCTGGTCCAGGTTGGCAGGAACCAGTCCCACCCGGTAGCTGCCATTGGGCCCGCCCGGTCCGAAGTAGAATTCGCCAACGGATTGCGTGAACTCTCCGATGGCCGGCAGACCTGACTGGGAGCGACCGATCATCACCGGATGCCGGCTGCCACCCACCAGAGCTGCCGGTTCGTCTTTGAGTTCGCTGACTCCGAACTTGCCCCGAACGGCGTAGACTCCGCTCAGGCGCCACTGTTCCGAATCGGCGATGAGGGCGACCAGTTCATTCATCTCGGAAGGGCCGAACTCGTAGGTCCGAATCGTTTCCTTGCCGGCTGCCAGGTCCTCAATGGATTCGACCACGGCCAGGTAATCGTTGCCCTCGATGCGGCGGCCGGAGCCCTTGTCGGGGTTGAAGAAGAGATTGAAAAGTGCCCGGTTAAAGAATCCCCAGCTGCCGTCGATGGCCTTGGCCACGAAGATCGGTTCGGCCCCTCGCTCGCGGTAGGGGAGATGGAGGCATCGAGCGTTGAGCGCTTTCAGCTGTTCTTCGGGCGAGGAGGACAACAGCGCCTGCGCTTCCGGTTGCGCCGCTTTCAGATCCAGCGCCCTTTGCAGAGCCAGCAGACCGGCTTTCAGGGCCGATTCTCGGGCCTCTTCCAGAGGGTCTTTCCGGTACGCTCCCGCCTGCAGGAAATCGGAGTTGCAGGTGCTCAGGTGCAGATGGAGATCTTGGCCGAGGCGTCCCACCCAAGCCCCTCGGAGAATGCCCTGATCCACTCGCCGGCTGAGTTCACTTGCGGCTGTATCAGCCACAGCTTTCGGAATCTCGCTGTCGATGTAGCGGTCCAATTGCAAAGAAACGATACTGATGTTTGACTGAGTTTCGAGCCGTCTATCCTCGATTTTGGTCATTCTTGACTCCTTGTTCAGGTTGTCTCCCTCGCCGTTTGGGGATCATGGGCCAATGGGAGCCATCTGTTTGGGATATCTCGTGACTTCGACCGGATGCTTACCCGCGAGGGGAGGATCCAGGGGGGTCTTGAATCGTCTATCCCCCGCTTTGTTCCTGGGCCCAGCGCAGGAGTTCCTGTTGCAACCGATCCTGACTGTACTTGAATCCGATCTCCAGATCTCGGTGCTGAAGCAAAACCGTGGGCTCGGGTGGGTCAACCTCCCAGCGAAGATGTGGTCGGTAAAGAACAAAGATATCCCAAGCCGTCTCCCCCTCCGGGTACTGGAACTGCTCGGTGAACAGTTTGACCGCGAAGCTCCATAGATCCCAGAAATGTTCCACCCGTGAGTCGGCGAGATAGGCGGCCGCTGCCCCGGCGGTGCTCTTGTTGTCTCGCTTCAAGATGGGTGACCATAGCACCAAGACTTTCACCCTCGCCGACGGAAGGCGCTCTAAAACCTGTCTGACTTCGGAGGCCCCCCGAAGACAGTGCGGTCAGGTGGGCGACAAAACGAGCACCAGCCGGACTCGGTCCGAAGCCGAATTGAAGGCTCGAACCACCTCGCTTCCGTCAAAAGACATGGCCGTGACTTCCGGGCGTCGTTCTCCCTGAGCGAGAGTGTCAATGCCAGTCGCCAAAACGGCAAGTAGGGTGCCAATTCGACCTAAGAACCGCATGTCACGGAGCATAATCTTTACTCCCGATGGGATCAAGCTTCCCGTCCGGATTCCAGCCCCTCGACTAGGGGCTCTTTTCTGTTTCTTTGGCTCGCTCGGGACGCAGCTCTCTCAGAACTTTTCCGACTTTCCACATTTCCGACTCCCGGACATCGGTCAATTCCTTCTCGAGCCGGTCCCGGTAGTCAGCGGCCCGGTTCGATTCGACCACTCGTTGGGCTTCTTCTCCACTGGCCACCTTTTCATAGAGTTCCTGGAAGACGGGGAGGTTGGCATCTCGAAAGCGCTGGTACCAGTCCAGGGCACCACGTTGCGCCGTGGTGGAACAGTTGGCGTACATCCAGTCCATCCCATTCTCAGCGATGAGAGGGTACAAGCTCTGGGTAGCCTCCTCCACCGTCTCATTGAAGGCCTCGGAGGGACTGTGGCCTTTGGCCCGCAAGATTTCGTACTGAGCTAGCCACAGGCCGTAGATGGCGCCCATCAGCACGCCACGCTCTCCGGTCAGATCGCTGTAGACTTCCTTTTTGAAGCTGGTTTCGAAGAGGTAGCCGGAGCCAATTCCCATTCCCAGCGCCAAACAGCGTTCCCGAGCTCTGCCGGTGGAATCCTGTTCGATGGCGAAACTCGAGTTGATGCCCTTACCCTCCAAAAAGAAGCGCCGCACTGTTGTTCCCGATCCTTTGGGAGCGACCAGAAAAACATCGACGTTGTCAGGGGGCACCACTCCCGTGGTCTCGTGAAAGGTAACGGCGAAACCGTGAGAGAAACAGAGGGCATCTCCGTCTTTGAGGTGCGTTTTGATGCGCGGCCATTGTTCCACCTGTCCGGCGTCGCTGAGCAGAAAGAGAATCAGACTGGAGCTTTCGGCGACCTCTTCGACGTCTTCCAGCAGGTTTTCCCCGGGTTCCCAGCCGTCGGCTAGGGCGTCGTCCCAGCCTTTGCCCCCGCGGCGCTGCCCAATCGTGACGGGGAAACCATTGTCGCGAAGATTGAGTGACTGGCCCCGTCCCTGCACGCCATAGCCAATGGTGCCGATGGTTTCCTTGCTCAGGATCTCCTTCACCTTGTTGGGAGGGTAGTCCTGGCGTTCGATAACGTCCTCTTCGAAGGATCCGACTTTGATTGTCCGCATGCTCTCCTCTCAAAAAATCTTATTGACTGTGGCAGTCACGTGGCCCGGCATTTTGCCGGTGATCGAAGCGGATGACCGCTGGCGGTCATCCTTTGACCGCCCCGGAAGACTGTCCCACGCGATGGATTCTCGGGTTGGCTCCTGGTTTTCGACTGGGCCGAACTCAAGCGGTCACCCTAGCGTTTTCAGATGATGTCTTGCGAAGACGAAGTCGACTCAAACGAAGACCTTGTGCAAGGGACGCCGGTCAGGTTACCTTCCCGGTGCACGGATTCGAGGCCAAGCTGGCTCAGAGCCTGTCGGCTAGGGCCTCATTGACTAACGGATGGCCCCCTGGCGATCCGCTGCAGCATTCTAAGTCGGAGCCTGGCTGGCGAGCAAGTGCTTTTGGACTGTTTCGCGCCTGCCTCGTCCGCTCCTCAGGGGACATTGAGGCGCGGACAATGGCACTTTCGACGACTCATCAGTAAGGAGAGAGGGCATGACATTGGCAGAGCAGGTAGCCTTGGTCACGGGAGCCGGAACCGGTATCGACCGGGCTGTGGTGCAGGCTTTGGTTGAGCAAGGGGCCCGGGTCGTTCTGGCAGGCAGGCGGATGGAAAAGTTACAGAAAACCGTAGTTTCTTTTGGGGACGAGGCTCAGGTCAGCTGCCATGCTACGGATGTGAGCGATCGAGCTTCGGTGCGGTCACTGGTGCGGGAGATTGCCGAGAATATGGGGGCTATCAGCCTTCTCGTCAACAACGCCGGAATCAACACGCCCGTTCGATCGCTGGGTCGGGTGGACCCGCTGGACTGGGATCGCACTCTGGCCATCAATACCACGGGAGCCTTCAATTGCGTGCGCGCGGTTCTTCCCTCCATGCGGGAGCAGGGCTACGGTCTGATCGTCAACGTGTCCTCCATCGCCGGAATCCAGGCCAGTCGCCAGGCCGGTGCTGCCTATTCGGCTTCCAAGCACGCCATGATGGCGTTGAACCACTCCATCAACGAGGAGGAATCTCACCACGGGATCCGAGCCACTGCCATCTGTCCCGGCGAGGTCAACACCGAAATGCTGAAGTTTCGACCTCCGGAGAACCGAGTAACGGATCGGGAAAAGGATCGGGAAAAAATCCTGCAGCCGGAGGATGTGGCCGCTGCGGTCCTCTTCGTGGCTTCACTCCCAGCGCGGGCCTGCGTCACCGAATTGGTCATCGAGCCGGTGGCGTGCCTTTAGCACGGACTTGGTGGGAACTCCAGCGCGCTGGTATCGAGGATCGCAAACCAGATGAACTTTCCCTTCACTTTTCCGTACAATGACGCAAAGGAGATAGACCATGTGGGAACTGTTGGCCCTTTGCGCCATCCTGTTGGTGGGTTTGGTGGTGCTGAAGATCCTGATGGCGGTTCTTAAAGTCAGTTTTTGGATCCTGGTTTTACCATTTCAAATCCTGGCTGTGGCGGTGGCTTTCCTGTGCTCGCTGCTCATCCTGCTCCCGTTTGGCGTTCTCAGTGGAATCACCGCCCTGGTGGTGTTGCCGGTGCTGGTGTTCCTGCTGCTGCTCCCCTTTTGCATCCTGGCTGGGGCGTGTACCTGTTGTTGAGTTCCTGACCTGGGGTTGCTGTGGGCTGGCATGAATCCGGCGGGAGGCGGCGGATCGAGTCCTTCGCTGCTGAACCCCGCAACATCCGACTCTCCTGATGATCGTACTGGAAAAACACAACAGCATCGCCTGGCTCACGCTCAATCGTCCCCAAAGCGCCAATGCGTTGAATCTAGAGCTGTTGACCAGGCTGAGATCTTGCCTGAACGAGTTGAGCCGGGATTCCAGTCTGAGGGTGATCGTAACTCGGGGAGCTGGAAGGGGCTATTCCGCTGGATCCGACTTGCGGGAACTGCAGGGCATGAGCACCCGGGAAGCGATGGATGCCCAGAGACTGGAAGGGGAAGTTTGCCGGAGTTTTCAAGATCTGCCGCAAATTGCGATCTGTGCCGTCCACGGCTATGCTCTGGGAGGAGGTTTCTTTCTGGCTTTAGGCCACGATCTGCGCCTGGTCCAGAACGGTGCACGCTTGGGAGCCCCGGAGGTCGAACTGGGTTGGAACCCCACCTTTGGTTTGGTTCGTCTGGTCCGCATGGTCGGGCTGGCCAGAGCTTACCGGTGGGTTCTCACCGGGACGGATATCTCACTGGCGGAAGCGAGGCATTGCGGTCTGATCGACGAACTGGTTCCGGCTGCCGAGTTTGAGGGTCGCGTGGCAGTGCTGGCCCAAGAACTGAGTCTCTTGCCTGCCGAGGGTGTGCGACAGATCAAGAGGGGCCTGAACCAGTCCTTCCAACTGTCGGAGGCCGAACACGACGAGTGGTGCGTCCGGGCCTTCGCCCGATGTCTGGAGACTCCACGAGGACAGGAGAGTTTCCAGGCCTACGCGGCCAAGCCGGGCCGGCGAGAGAATCAGGAATGAGCGGGTTCCGGACCGCCGGAACCAGGATTTTTTGGGGGGCAGACATGAGATCCACGGGCGATCGAACCGTTCCTCATTTCCTTGAGTTTCACGCCGCCGAACGCCCTCACGAACCGGCGCTGCTGACGGAATTCCGAGGCTGCCGACAGATATTTTCCTGGCAGGAATTGAACGCGCTGGCCGATCGGACCGCCCATTGGATCCTCAGTCGAGGTCTGCAACCGGGGCAGACATTCGTCATCCATCTTTCCAACTGTCTGGAAGCGGTGCTCTTCTGGTTGGCCGCCGCCAAGAGCGGCACGGTGTGCGTTCCGGTCAACCCCGCCTCGACGCCTTCCGAACTGGCCTACCTGTTCGAGCATTCGGAGGCGGCTTTCATCCTGACGCGAGAGGAAACTCGAGAGAGCGTTGTTGGGGGTCTGAAAATCTCCGGAAGGAGGCCGGGGGTGGTACTGGTCGAGTCGGAGAGACTCTTTGGGGAGAGTGCGCTCGGGGCTCAGGTGATGCGATTTCCCGCAGAGCTTCCGGCGAGTACCCTCGATCCTCTCGATTTTTTCGCCATCATGTACACGTCCGGAACGACCGGGCGCCCCAAGGGGGTTCAGTTGACCCATGCCTCGTACGTTTACGGGGCGGATGTTTTCGCCCGCTGCACCTACTTGGGGCCGCAAGACCGGCACCTCATCTGCTTGCCTCTGTATCATGCCGCCGCTCAAGTGCACGCCTTGACGCCCTCGCTGATCGC
Source organism: Acidobacteriota bacterium (assembly GCA_965205565.1). Lineage (GTDB taxonomy): Bacteria > Acidobacteriota > UBA6911 > RPQK01 > CBDBID01 > CBDBID01. Next base: position 27,119 of record CBDBID010000025.1, on the reverse strand, counting down.
AGGGGCCAGTGTGGCTGTAGTGGAACGGTTCAGTTCCAGGCAGTTCTTCGCTCAAGCCCTGCGAACCCAGGCCACCCGGGCGGCCCTGTTCGGAGCGCCCCTGCGGATGTTGCTCTCCTACTATTCAGGAAAGGAGCCGCCTCGAACCGGCTTGCGGCTGGTGACCTTCGCGCAGAGTCTGACGGAGCCTCAATTAGCCGAGTGGAACGCTAGAATGGCGATCCCTCTCATGCAATTGTGGGGCATGACCGAAACGGTAGGACTTCCGATCATGGTGCCCCTGCACGGGCCCCGTAACAACATGTCGATGGGGATGCCGGTGGCCGGTTACGAATGCAAGGTGGTGGATGAGGAGGGACGAGATGTGCCGGACGGCACGCCGGGGGAATTGGTGGTGCGCGCCGTGCCCGGGTGGACGACCACTTCCGGATATTACAAGAATCCGGAAGCCACGGCGGAGCTGATGCGAAACGGTTGGCTGTATTCCGGCGATCGCGTGGTCCGAGACGCTTCCGGCCAGTTTTTTTTCTTAAGCCGCTTCAAGGAACTGATCAAGAGGGCGGGGGAAAACGTCTCGCCGTTGGAAGTTGAAGCGGTGCTGTGCGAGCACCCGCAGGTGCACGAGTCGGCGGTGGTTGGCGTTCCGGATGCCATCCGGGACGAAGCCATCGTCGCTTTCGTCATTCCTCGCGAAGGAGACTCTGTTGATGCGGAGATGCTTCAACACTGGTGTCACCAGTATCTGACTCCGGTCAAGGTGCCGGAAAAATTCGTGGCGGTAGCGGATTTTCCGCGTACCTCGGTTGGAAAGGTCCAGCGCCATCTGCTTCAGCTCGATTTCCTGCAATCCGGTTCGCTAACCGAATAAGTGGGACTCCCCGTAAGGCCACAAAAGGTTGTCCGACCTTGCGGGTTCTCGTATTGGCTCAGGATGACATGAGACGTGCCCCGCGGATCGTCGCACTCCTTTCACTCGCTTCTGTTGCGACTCTGGTACTAGTCTACCTCTGGTGGGGGCGGTTTCAATACTGGCACAGCCTTTACGCTTTCCTGACCTACCTCACCGTATCCCTGATCGTGATGGCCAATCACGTTTACTTCGTGGATACGCCCAAGTCGATGGGGTTTCGTTTCGATAACCTGGGGCGGGCGCTAGGCTGGTACGGAGGATTTTCCTCGTTGGTGATTGCGGCCGCCTTCCTGGTTGGATGGCGAGGGGAGGCCTGGACGGCGGTCCGAGTGACGGAACTGCTCGCCTATGCTTTCTGGGCCGGTCTTCAACAGCACGTTCTGCAAAACTTCCTGAGATCTCGCAGCCAGGCCCTCTACCCTCTTTCGAAGCACGCCAGGACAGCGTCCCGAGCCGTCTTCGCCAGCTTGCTGGCGGCCGGACTGTTTGCCCTCTTCCACCTCCCTAATTATCCCCTGGCCGGTGTGACATTCCTGGGTGGCGCGGTCCTGTGCTTGATGTTCTCCTACATCCCCAGCTTTGTCGGGGTTTGGTTCTCGCACGCCGCCTTCGGGATGGCCATGCTGCTGCTCTTCAAGCACGGTCCGCTTCATCAAATGCAGGTGGGGTTCCCCGGTTATCGTTACGAGGCTTTCGGGGACGGGGTACAGGTTGCGGCCGGGTACGATGCCAACGGGGTTCCCTTTGTCCTGGCGGCTCCGGGGCCGGCTCCAGAGGCGGAGCCGCGGCTGCGTCTATTTAGTGTCACTGGAGAGATGCGGAGCGAGTGGAGAGCTTTCGAGCGGGTTGATTTTTCTTGTCGCATATCGGTTGGCGAGTTGGGATTAGCTCCGGGGAGCGAGATCGCAGTCACGCCCGGACCCGGAGCGCAAAACCCGCCCCTGATCCGGATTTTCGACACCAGCGGTCAACTGTTGAGACAAATGCAGATGGAAGCGTTCCCGGAGGGATACGGGATGTGGGCTTCCATCGCCTGCGGAAGAATCTATTCCTCGCCCGGACCCGGCCCGGGTCACACCCAGCAAGTTTCGGAAGTTGGGCTCGACGGATCCATCCGGACCTGGGATTTCGAGGACCTACCTTTCGTCAACGGTCTGAAATCCACAAGGGTCTGTGACGGTGCCCGGGACAGACTCCTGCTGTGGGGGTCGGAAATCTCCATCAACCCCGCCGTGGTGTACTCCTTCGACTTGAAGGAGCAGAGCCGATCCAGACTAGAGACCCTGCCCACCACTTACGGGGCGAGTCTGGTTCCCGTTCGGAGACGGGTCGGGGAGTGGGGAGTGGCCGTAGCCCCCGGACCCCTGGCCGGCTATCCTCCCTGGATTCGGGTCATGGGATTGGACGGAGAGCTGTGGTCCGAGTTCGTGGCATCAGATAGCGCGGGGCCGTGCGGGGCCAATCTGGCCGCCGTGGATCTGGACGGTGACGGCCGGGATGAACTGGTTGTGGGGGAAGGCCATTGCTCCGGCCAATCCTCACGGATCGGGATCTACGACCTGGAAGGGCGACTGCACCATCAGTGGATGGCCTACCCTTGATATTCCATCGACGGGGGAAAAACGGCCTTGCGAATGTTTCCAGAAGTGACTAAGCTCCTCTCCCATTGTAGGCGTTAGGAAGAACGAGGCGCTCAACCGTGAGAAAATCGGTCAGTGAAGCGACGGGACATGAAAATCTGAAGGGAATCATCAGAAAGACACTGGTCTACAACGACGAGGTCATGCTGTGCCACTTCCAGATGACCAAAGGCTCCGAGATTCCCCTCCACAACCACCGAGCCAGCCAGGTGGGTTACGTCATGAGTGGGGCGGTGCGGTTTCTGGGCGAATCCGAGGAGGATGTCTTCGAGGCCCGGGCCGGCGATTCCTACGTCTTCGATCCCCATCAGACCCACGGCGCCATTGCTTTGGAAGAGTCGGAGCTGACGGAGGTGTTTTCGCCGGCTCGGGAAGAGTACAAGGATTAGCTCCGCTTCGCCTCGCTCATCCTGGGCTGGAGGGTGATTTCGCCACTCGGGGACTGGAGACCTTCGGTCCCCAAATAGGTCGCGCACAGATGAGGCTAAAGATCTGCTTCGGGACAGGCGTGCGGCAAGAGAGACTTGGGTTGAAATCTTTGGGTTAAAGAACCGGTCCAGAGTCCGGCCCCAGCATCCTTCGACGGACCAGAGGGAGGGGCGGAGCCCCGTAGGAGAGAAGCTGGTCGTGGAAGGATCTCCAATCGAGCCCTCCCCCGTTGGCCGCGCTCCAGTCCTGCCGCAGCTTGCGAATGATGAGTTTGCCCAGCGTATAGTTCAGATAGCCGGGATCGAAGGTTCCTCGGGCGGCCTGCTGGCGGGAGTTACCGGCATCCTGAAAGGCCTGCTCCCGAAACATCTGCTCCGATTCCTGAACCGTCATCCCGGCCGTGTGTAACCCGATGGCCGACAGCAGACGAACATTTCGCAGCAAGGCGTTGAGGGCCTGGCCAATCCGCATTTCCGGACTCTGGTCCTCCAGGCCGGCCTCCCACATCAATTCCTCGGTGTAGTGGGCCCAGCCCTCGACGAAGGCGTAACTGCTGAACACCCTACCCATCGGTGACTGGACCCGGCGAGAGTGTAGGTGCTGCAGGAAATGGCCCGGCCAGACCTCGTGGATCGAGGTGAAAAGCAGATCGGCCTTACCGGGAAGGTAGTCCTGCTGTTCCCGTTCGCTCCAGTCCGGATCCGGGGGCGCAATGTAGTAGATGGAGGTGGGATCCGTCTCGTAGGGTCCGGGAATGTCGATGAAGGCAAAATTCCAGCGCTGGTGGGGCGGCGCCTCCAGGACTACGGCCTGGTCCTGGGAGGGGATGCCGGCCAGATTCTTGGCCAAGACGAACTGTTTCAGATGGTCCAGTTGACGGCGCGCTTCCTCGATGGGCCCCTGCTCTGGCTTGTCCGACTGGAGGCGGGCCACGCATTCCCGGATGCCCGCGCCTGGGGCAAAGGAGCGGCATGCACGTTCGAGAGCCTGCAGGTTCTCCTGCAGGTCCTGCTGACCGATTTCCTCCAGCCGGTCCAAGGGTAGATCCACCTGCTCCGTAGCGCGCAGCATCTCACGGAGATGGTCCGCACCCAGCGCAAACTCCTGGGTGACGGTGGATTGGTTGCTCTCGAGCCACCCATCGAGTTCGCGCATGGCGGCGACGGCGGCCCGGTTGGCCTCTTCGAATTCTTTCTGCAACTGGCTGTCGCCGTGACCCGAGAAAACGCGCGGGACATCTTTTTCGAGATAGGATGCTAGTCCGCCGAAAATAAGACGCCCGACCTGCTGGTAGGTGCGGGGCAGAGGCATGCGAAGGTTGGCCCGAATCTGGCGCCCGGCTTCCGGCATGGCTCGGGCGTGATCGATGTAGGCCCTCAGCCTGTCGTCCATGGGCGCATAGGAGCGGGTCAGGTAGATGGTGGGATCCAGGGCGGCCGAGTAATAGGTGGGGTTCTTGAAGGGCCATTGCAGTGTTTCCAGCCAGAACAGCTCTTCATCGATGACGGCCAGCGTGTAGTCGCGCTCGAAGCGCTGTTCCGATGGCGGGGTCGGGAGTGGAAAGGAGTCAGCCTTGCGTCGAAGCTCTTTCAACCGGTCCGTCCATTGTTTCAATCCGGCTTCGCTCCAGTCCGGCAACCGGCCATCGAAATCGTGCCGGCCCTGGTCCACGGCAAAAGTGGGATTGGCGAGGAAGAATTCTTCCATGAAGTGATCTCGAAAGCGCTCCCAAGACTCCATTTCTTTGGCTCCTCCACAGCTCAATCCAAAGGCCAGTAGAACACTCCCCGACCAGAGGACGAGTCGGGGCCAGCGGGGCCCCGTTCGGCCTCGACTGAGGTTCGGGAAAAGTTCCAAGCGCTCTGATTGGGTGCTCAGATCAGTTGCATCTCCTGAAGAATGGGGCTCGCCCACTGCCTCCCCTCGGAACTGACGTCAGTGAAGGGGGCGAGTATTTTCCCCCTTTTATACGCATTGTCCAAGCAAGGGGGCCTGCACATGGGGCTCAAAACCTCGTACTTTAGAACTTTCCGCACCGGGGGTAAAGGTCGCTGAGGGGAGGTGGGAGTGGGCAGGCCACCCCTCCGGGGTAAGGGATACCGCCTGGAAGGTCCCACGGGAGATCCTTGGCTGAAGAACGATTTTGTGGGAGAGCTGGAAAGATATGCCGTCGCTGAGGTTTACGGCCCAGGCTTCTGGCCGAGCGGCTGCTTTCAGGTGAAAGTTTTATTTTCCCAAAGAGGTGCAAAGAAATACCCCTTCCCGAACCTTGGAGAGTCAAAAAGAGCTGAAGAGACGAGTTGGTCTTGAAAGAAAACTATTGATCCGACCAAAACAACAGACGGCTGATATAATGGAAGACATCATGGGAACCTTGCAATGGAAACGCACTTACGACGACAGGGGATACCTGGTAGTGGCGGACATCCTGTCGCCCCAGGAGCTGCGGGAGATCCGGGAGGCTTCGGACCAGATCGTGACTCAGGCGGCACAGCTCCGGGAGAGCAACGCCGTCTTCCAGCTCGAGAAGGTCGGGGGAAGCCCGAAGGCGGTGGTCAAGCGGATCTTCGATCCCATAACGGTGCATGAATGCTACCGTTCCACCATGCGCCATCCCGGCATCCTGGAGGTGGTCACCACTCTGCTGGGCCCCAACGTGGAATTTCACCACAGTAAGGCCCATCTCAAACAGCCCGAACATGGCAGCAAAATCGATTGGCACCGGGACTTCACGTTCTTTCCGCACACCAACTTCGACTTGCTGGCGGTGATGATCGCCATCGACGACAGCACTCCGGAAAACGGCTGTCTGCGGGTGATCTGCGGAAGCCATCGTTGGCCACTGGTCGATCCCGAGGTGCAACAAGATGGTTTCATGAAGGCGGTCGAGAGTGAGATCCGCAAAGGGGATATCGAGAATGTCCGAGTGCCGGCAGGAGGGATCAGCATTCACCACTGTCTGTTCTACCACAGCTCGCTTCCCAATCGGTCGAACCAGCCCCGCCGAAGTCTGATTCACCAGTTCCGGGCCGCAGACGCCCTGCAGTTGGCGGGCCGGACCAATCACGCTGACTACGGGGTGGTAGTGGCTGGTGAACCGCTTCCTCGGGCCCGGTTGGTGGCTGCCGAATTCGTCCTGCCCAAAGAGAGTACGGATCCCCGCGACTATGTGCGTGGATGATTTTCGGGGAAGTTCAACGTCGGCGGATCAGAAAAGGTTGTCGTAGTCGGCGGGATTGCCGGGCGTCGAGTCGGAGGTTTCCGTTTCTCCCATGGCCCGATCGAGAGATTCAGGGTCTTCCCCCGCTTCCAGTCGATCCACGACCTCGTTGAACTCCGGACCCAGGTCTTCGCCCATTTCCGAGCCCAGTTTCTTCATCATCCGAGCCATCGACTTGGGGTCGTTTTCATCCAGATCTCCCCATTGACTCGGATCGGCCAGGCTCTCCATCCGGGTTTCCTCCGAGCGCACCATGTTGACGCGGGAGACGAGTTGTTCCAGCTGGGTGCTACCGCACCGGCAAGCACTGTCCTCGGCATCGGAGATTTTCCAGAAAAAACGAGAAAATTGGCGACCGCACTGTTGGCAAAGGTATTCGTAGACAGGCATCATCAGAGATCATAAGATCATTGACGATCTCTCCGCAAGTCTGCCACAATCGCCCTTCTTTCATGTCCAAAGGCCGCAAAGTCCTTATAAAGTCGGCAGTTAGTGGGATTCTTCTCTCTCTCCTGATTTACCAGATGGACGGCCGGGAGTTCCTCCGCCTCATCTCCTCGGCGAAGCTCTCCCTCTTGTTTCCCGCTCTGGTCCTTCAGGCTTTCTCGATCGTTCTCTCCATCTTCCGGTGGCGTATCATCCTGGACAACTTCGCCATTCAGGTGAGATTCGGAAACCCTGGGGAGACTCACCCTAATTGGGGCTTTTTTCAATTTGTTTATGCCTTCGGCCATCGGCGGAGATTTCTTCCGGGCGTACTATCTTTCCAAATGGAAAGGCCGGGGCATGTCCACGACGCTGACCACGATCTTGCTGGAACGCTCTAGTGGCCTCTGTGCGCTGCTGGCGATTGGAACACTGGCTTCCGCCTGGAACCGGATGGAGGTTCAGGGGGTTGACACTCTTTACTTTTTTCTGGTCCTGGACGCCCTGTATGTGACGGTCAGCGTAATGGTGTTTCATCCGCGGATCCATCTTCGCGTCAAGCGGTTCTTCGACCGTTTTTTTTGGCGTGAGATGGAGGCCAAACTACAGCTGGTCGCCGACGGATTGGAGAGCTTGAGAAAAAACGTTTTGTCGCTGCTCTGGACCCTTGCCCTCTCCCTGGTGATTCAGTTTTTTTCCGTCGTCATCATATGGATCGTGGGTCTTTCGATCGGCGTTCAGGCACCTTTTCCCGTCTTCCTGATGTTTATCCCTCTGGTCAACCTGACCATTATGATTCCGTTCACCATCAACGGTCTGGGGGCTTCGAGAGAGTGCCTACTATCTGCTGTTTGCTCAGATCGGCGTTCCCGTCGAGATGTCGGTTACTCTCTCCCTCTTGAATGCGCTGTTGATAGGATCTGCCGGGATTCCCGGTGCCGTGATCTACAGCCTGTACAAGAAAGAGGAGTCTTTCGGGGAAGTGGTGACCGAAGTGGAAGCCAACTAGCTGCCGCTTGGTGGATCAGGGTGACCGATCGATCTCGTAGACGAAGATGCGGTTGGCCTTCTCCGAGGTGACGTAAGCGTATCGATGGTCGTCCGAGAGCTGAACGTCCATGGGGTTTTTGCCGGCTGGTAGGCTAGCGATTCGGGTCAGTTCGCGAGAGTAGACGGAGAGTTGATTGTCTCCGCTTTCGACGACGAACACGTTGCCCACTCGATCAACCGCCAGCGAAAAGGGGTTTTTCCCCACCGGAACTCGCCGGATTTCCTCCAGGTCCAGTACGTCGATGAGGGACAGATCGTGACTTCCGCTATTGGCCACGTAGAGGGTTTCCCCTTCGGGAGACAGGGCGAGGCCGTCGGGGCTGCGACCGACGGGAAGGCGCTTAATGATTTTCTGACTGGAGATGTCGATCACGAAAAGGTCGTGGGAGCCGCCGCAGACCGCGTACAGCCGGTCTCCCAGTGGAGAGACGATGGCATCCAGGGGGCGCACCCCGATGTCGACCTGCCCCACGATCTTGTGTGACGCCGTATCGATAAAGTCGATTCGTCCGATTTTTCCCCTGCCGAAATTGGTGACGAAAGCCCGAAACCCGACCGGCGAAACCGCGATGTTGCTGGGCAAACCGGCCACCTTGATATCATCCAGGATCTGGAACGTTTTCGCGTCCATGACCTTGACTATGCCCGATCTGAAGTTGGTGACGAACAATTTGTCGCCGGCGGGTGTGATACTGATTCCCAGCGGTTCGTGACCGGCGTAGAAGCGTCCTAGGTTGCGATGATGGTCTCGTTCCACCACCTGAATCTCGTCTGAGGCGAAGTTGGTCACGAACAGGCGGTCCCCTTTGGGGCTGAGGGCCATAAAGGAGGGGGCCTTTCCCACCCGGAGTTCCTGAAGCGTGGAAATTTGAAAACTGCACAGCAACAACCAGCTCGAGAGTCCGAAACAAGCAGCTCTTCTCATACCATTCCCTTCAGCAATCAGCGACCGTGTCGCAGCCGGCAAGCCAGGACCGTGTTCTTCATCAGCTGGGCAATCGTCAAGGGGCCGACGCCACCCGGGACGGGCGTCACTGCGGCGGCCCTGCCCTCCACTTCCCGGGGGTGGACGTCACCGACCAGGACGTATCCTTTCTCTTCCCACCGGTCCAATTTCTGCGGGTTCTCCCCGAACAGATCGATCACCTTCTCGCGAGCTCTCACTTGGTTGATGCCCACGTCCACGATCACCGCCCCAGGCTTGATAAATTCGCGGGTTATGAAGGCAGGACGACCGATCGCGGCGATGAGAAGGTCGGCCTCCCGGCAGACGGATGGAAGGTCTTGGGTGCGGGAGTGGCAGATGGTGACGGTGGCATGCCGATGCAGCAACAGAAGCGCCATGGGCTTGCCCACGATGTTGCTTCTCCCAACGATGACGGCTCGCTGGCCTTTCATGGTGATTGCCTCTGTTTCCAGCATTCGAAGAATTCCCATCGGAGTGCAGGGAACCAGTCCGGCTCGTCCCAGACAAAGTTTGCCCACGTTCACCGGGTGGAATCCATCCAGGTCCTTGTGGGGATGAACGGCCGTCAAGATGCGAGCTTCGTCGATGTGGCCTGGCAAGGGGAGCTGGACCAGAATGCCGTCGATGCGATCGTCCGCGTTCAGACCCTCGACGATATGAAGTAGTTTCTCGGTGGTGGTTTCGCTGGGTAAGCTGATCTGCTGCGAATGGATCCCCAGCTGTTCGCAAGTCCGAGTCTTGCTGCTGACGTACACTCGCGAAGCCGGATCGTCGCCCACCAAGATGGCCGCCAACCCCGGGACCAGGCCCCGTTCCCGGAGCTGATCAACTTCTACCCGGACTTCGTCCCGGATTGTCTGGGCGGTTTTGCGTCCGTTGAGGGTCCGGATCTGCATCCCAGCATTATAAGGAGGTTGGTGGAGAGGAGCCAATGGAGTAGCGGGGAGGGATGGAAGATCACAGGCACCAGTGGCGCATGAGTTTGGAATACAGTCGGGTTCCCCGGTCCAGCTGGTCCAGTGCGATCCATTCGTCATCGGTGTGAGCTTGAGCGATGTCTCCAGGCCCCAGGATGAGCAGATTGGGCATGTCCTGAAACATGCAAGCGTCAGTTCCATAGGACACGGTCCGGGACTTTTCCCGGCCGGACAGCTCCAGAGTCTTCCTGACGAAGGAAGAGTCCGGATCCATGTACACGGGATCTCCTCGCCATAGGATTTCGAAGTCCAGGCCGTGCCGGTCAGCGGTGGCCCGGGCCTGCTCGAGGAGTCTTTTCCCCTCTTGCCCCGGCATGGGACGGAAATAGACCGTACAGACACTCTTGGGTGGGGTGATGTTGATCGCCTTGGTGTGGTCGTTGATGCCGATGTTCCATCGAATGTCTGGGGGATCGAATTCACGGTTTAGCCAAACCGGGTCCTGTAGCGTCGCATCGTGGATGCTTTTCATCTCGCTCAGAAACGGGATCATGGCTAGATTGGCGTTGAGCCCCTCGCTACCACTGGAGTGGCCTGCCTTGCCCCTGGAGACGGCCCGGAAACCAAAGGTGCCCTTGTGGGCGTGCACCACCTCCAAACGAGTGGGTTCACCCACGATCCCCCGGCTGGCGCCCTGAACCATCTGCTGGTACAGACGGGACCGTTTCGCCACCTCTGCCGCGCCCCCGTAGCCGATCTCCTCGTCGGCCGTGCAGGTGATGTACAGAGGGTTCTGGTGATCCGAGATCCGGAAATTTTCGGCCGCTGCCAGCATGCAGGCCAGGGACCCTTTCATGTCACAACTTCCCCGTCCCCACAGCTTCCCACCCTGGACCACGGGTTGGAAAGGACCGTGCTCTTGCCGGGACCAGGAGTCCGCCGGTACGACATCGGTGTGGGCGAAATAGGCTATCCCTTCGGTTCCACTCCCACGCTGAGCCACCAGGTTGGCTTTGGCCACCCCTTGCGGATCGACATACTCCACTCTTTCCAGTGAAAAACCGAGTCGCTGGAGCGCATCTTCCAGATAATCGATAATGGGGTGGTTGGACAGCTGGCTGGGTGTCTCGAAAGTGACCAGGTCTTTGGCGTATCCCAAGGCGTCCATGGGGTGCTCAACTTAGCACTCCCCTGCGCGTTTTCAAAGGTGACTAGTACGAGGTACTAGAAACTACTTGTCTCACCGGGTGAGATCCCCTTACCATAGCCCCGTCGGCGTGACCGCGATTTTGAGGCAACTTGGATAAGAGGAAAGCGTGATGCAGAACATCCAATACGGCATGTTTATCATGCCCTACCATGACCCTGACAAGCCTTTGGCTCAGTGCTATGACGAGGATATCGAACTGGTCATTCGAGCCGAGGAACTGGGATTCAGCGAATTCTGGATCGGTGAGCACCACACGATGCGCTACGAGAACATCGTGATGCCGGAGATTTTTATCGCCCGGGTCCTGGGCGAGACCAGCCGTATCCGTCTGGGTCCGGCCCCGGTATGCCTCAACCAGCACCATCCGGCACATGTGGCCAGCCGTCTGGCTTTTCTGGACCACCTGTCCAAAGGCCGATTGAATCTCTGCTTCGGTCCCGGTAGCGTGACCGCCGATCAGGAGCTGTACGGAGTGGTACCCAAAGAGGGATCCGCCATGGTTCGAGAGGCCCTCGACATCATCCTGCACCTGTGGGAATCGGATCCGCCCTATCATTACCAGGGAAAATTCTGGACCATCGATCTGGAAAAGTACGTGGATGAGGAAACCGCCATCGGGTTCATTCACCGACCCTTGCAAAAGCCGCATCCGCCCCTGGCGATACCCGGTATGAGTTGCAATTCCTCGAGTATGGTCATGGCTGGGAAGCGCGGCTATCGGCCCTTCAGCCACTGCCTGGTGACCTCGAACGTCTTGGCCGACCATTGGATCACCTACGAAAGGGGCGCCCGTCAGGCCGGCCGTCAGGCCGATCGCGGGGATTGGAAGATCGCCCGAGCCATCTTCCTGGCCGACACCACCCGAGAAGCGCAGGAGAAGGCCCGCTACAACTCGCTGGGTAAGAACTTCGAATACATCGGCCGGTTGTTCGACAAGGGACTGGGTAGGAAAATCTACAAGCGCGACCTCAACATGAGCGACGAGGACTGCAACCTCGATTACTTGATGCGAGAGACGATCATCGCCGGGGATGTGGAGGAGGTATTGAACCGGCTGTTGCAGATGATGGAGGAGACCGGGCCTTTTGGCACATTGGTTCTGATGGGCTACGACTGGGACGACAAGGACAGCTGGGTCCACAGTCTGGAATTGTTTGCCCACGAGCTGATGCCGGCTCTCAACCAGGCAGTGGGCGCGCCGGTGTAAGGACGCCAAGAGAGCAGTCCAAAGCGATTTTTTTTACAGATTCAAGATTTTCGATAGTCGGGGAAAGGAACCTTCAGAAGATGGACAATGCAAACCGGTTCCGAGAGAAGATTCGCGGTGGTCAGACGTGTCTGGGGACGGGAGTCAGTTTCGCCGATGCTACGATAAGCGAGGCCTTGAGCCAGGTACTAGACTTCTTATGGATTGATACGGAGCACGGGGCGATGAGTTTGGAGACCGTCCAGTCTCACGTCATCGCCACCAGGGCGGGAGGTGCCACCGCCTTGGTGCGGGTACCCTGGAACGATCCGGTGCTGATCAAACCGGTTCTGGATCTGGGAGCGGACGGGGTCATTGTCCCGCTGATCCGGAGTGCGGAAGACGTTAGACTCGCGGTTTCCGCCTGTCGCTATCCTCCCGAGGGTATTCGCGGATACGGTCCGCGCCGTCCATCCAGGTACGGCGAACTGGGAGGCGCCGATTTTTGCCGGCAAGCCAATGAAACCGTCATCACCATCGTGCAGATCGAGCATGAAGATGCGGTGCGCAAGCTGGACGAAATCCTGGCGGTTCCCGGTCTGACGGGGGTTGTGGTGGGTTGCAACGATCTGGCGGGCTCGATGGGAGTGACCGGGCAACCCCGCCACCCCAAAGTGCTGAGCGCCATTGAGACGGTTATCGAAAAGAGCCGCCGGGCCGGCGTGTTTGCCGGGATCGCCATCGGCACCGATGTGAAGCATCTACGGGAGTGGATGGATAAAGGCATGCAGTGGCTGGCCATGGGCACCGACTTCATGCTCATGTTGCAGTCGGCCAAGGCGCTGTGCGGTCAGCTGCGGTGCCAGACCGTGCCCTGATCGATGAGCGCGCTCAGGCGAAGGATCGGAGCCACAAGCCCCATTTACGACAGCGGATCACTGCCGGGGGGATCGGAGCCAGATAAAATAGCGGATGATCTTCTCGAGCTCCCGATCGGTGTAGCTTGTCACCACTGAGTCATGGGACCAGTCACTGGCGGATCGGAGCGACTGAATCTCGCCTCGCCCGAAGGTCCGAAAAACGGGTGGCGGGAGGGTGAGATCGTATAGTCGGACCTGGTCTTCTGTCTGGCCGAAGCGCAGGGCCGGAAAGGATTCCCCATCTTGCAGTCGCGCGGTCAGGACGTGGCGAGAACCGGTGGACCGGATGCGGGGAATGGAGAGGTCGCTCTCGGAGGACTCCTCGAGATTGGGGCCGATGGCAATCCCTCGCCCCCCCATGGCATGGCAAGTGGAACAGCGAGTGGTTCCCTTGGTGGCGTCAGAGAAGAGATCCTGCCCTGCCCTGGCTTGGGGCGGGCCCGAGAAGGGAGAGAAAGCCGCTGGCCCCACCCCAGGGGGCATGTCCAGGGAGGAGGTCGTTTCGGTGGAATCGGACAGACTCAGAACGTATCCCACCACCGCCCAGATTTCCCGGTCGGAAAGCCGGTCCGCCCAACCTGGCATGGCCGAATCCGGGATTCCGTCTCGCGTGACTCGGTAGACGTACTCGGCCTGGAAGGAGCGGCCCTTCAGCCGTGGTCCCCGCCCGGCCGTCCCCGCCGCTCCGTGGCAATAGCCCACCGAGCAACTCTGGGCGAAGATCTTCCCACCCAGGGAGACCAGTTCCGGGTCGGTCAGGTTTTGCGATAGCAGCAGCAACAGGCAGATCATCGGACCTCCTCCGGAAGAGCGAAGACAAACAGCGTGGAGCCCGCTCGAAATTCCTCGGTTTCTGGCCACAACTGAGGCATGATGCCCGCTACGGCCGAGCCCCAGCCGGAAGGGACGGCGATGTATTGTCTGCCGGCAACCGAGTAGCTGATGGCCGAGCCTCGATGTCCGGAACCGGTCTGAAAGCTCCACAATTTTTCACCGGTCCGAGCATCCAGCGCGAAGAAGTAGCCTTTGGCGTCCCCACAAAAAACCAGATCACCCGCCGTGGCTAGCACCGATGAGAGAAAGGGATACTCGGAGAAATAACTCCAGAATTTCTCACCCGTCAATGGGTCGTAGGCATCCAGATGACCCGAAGGTTGCCCCTCGGGAGGAGGTTTCAGATAGAAGGTCCCCCCGAAAAAATTGAGCCCTTCGCGCGGGTCTTCCTCCTGAACCGTGACTTCCTGGCACCACTCGATTCCCGTCGTATAGTACCGGCCTGTTTTCGGGGAGTAGGCCCCCTGGTTCCACTGGCGTCCGCCTCCAATGCTGGGGCAGATGAAGGTAGGCACCCCCACGGGTGGCTCGTTGCGGCCTACCAGCTTGCCTTCCCCATCCACCCCTTCGATCCAGTTGATGTGTTTCGCTACCGGCCAGGCCGAGACGAATTCCCCATTGGTGCGGTCGATGACGAAGGTGTAGCCGCCTTTGTTGGTGTTGAGCAGCAATCGGCGCATTTCGCCCTCGAACGGCAGATCGAGCAGTACCGACTCGTAGGCTGCGTCCCAGTCCCACACGTCGTGGGGTACCTGTTGAAAGTACCATTGTAGTTCCCCGGTGTCCGGATCCAGAGCCACCACGCTGTCTGTGTACAGATTGTCTCCTCGCCGCGAGCCCCCGTAGAAGTCGGCCGCCGGGTTGCCGACCCCCCAGTAGAGGAGATCTAAGTCGGGATCGTAAGAGCCGGTCATCCAGGTAGCTCCACCCCCATACTTCCAGCTGTCTCCTTCCCAGGTTTCATGGCCCTTCTCGCCCGGTGCCGGGATGGTGTAAAACTGCCACTGCTGGCGGCCCGTCTTTACATCCAGTGCAGTCAGGTAGCCTCGATGAGCGGAGTCTCCGCCGGTGACGCCAACGATCACCTTATCCTTGACGACCAGAGGTGCTCCCGTAATGTTGCAGCCGCACTGCTTGAGATCCTCTATGGTGATTTTCCAAAGCTCGCGACCCGTCTTCTGGTCCAAAGCCACTACCGAGTTGTCGAGGGTTCCCATAAAAACGCGGCCATGGGCCACCGCGACGCCCCGGTTCCAGGGGCTGTAGATGATGCCCACCTGGCGGGGATTCTCGTAGTAGTAATGCCAGATTTCCTCTCCCGTCGCTGCATCGATGGCGAACGCCCGATTCCAGGAGGAGGAGAGATACATGATCCCGTCCAGCACGATCGGAGTGGCCTGAAAGCCTCCATCGACGATCCCTGTCTGGAAGGCCCACACGGCGGTCAGTTTCTTGACGTTGGAACGATTGATCTGGTCCAGACCGCTGAAGCGCCAGAACTGGAAGGTGCCCCCGTAGTGAGGCCAGTTCTCGAACGTAGTTCCACCCCGGACGGTCAGGAAAAGAACCAGGAACAGACCAGTCAGCAGGCTCCCCGACTTAGCCAGTCCAGTTCCTCGGCAACCAAGAATCTTGCTTTTAGCCACTTCTTTTCATCCCACTCTCTGCAGCACGAGAGGTGCCCCAAAGGATTTACGACTTCCGGGGTCGAAAACGGCTGCAGTCAATTTGATGTTTTTTGTTTTGTAATCGATGACACGCTCGCTGGTGTGCAACAGGCGAGCGGCTTGAGCTCGATTGCCTCCCGTCGTCTTGAGAACGTCCTGCAGGATATCCTTTTCGTACTGGGCCACCGCTTGATCCAGGGACACGGGCTCAGCCGGTACCGTAAGATTTGGCAGTCTGGAGCGTGGGCGGCAGGTGATAGCCATGAATCACAGGTCCGTCACAGATCAGGGTCGCTCTTTCAATCGTGTTTTCGAGCTCCCGCACATTATCAGGCCAGTGATAGCTCATCAACATATCGATGGCTCGTTTCTAGATTCGCTGGATCTCCTTTCCTTGAGACTGGGCGTATCTTTCCAGAAAGTAATCGGCTAGGAGCAGGATGTCCCCCTTGCGGTCGCGCAAGGGCGGAACGACGGTCTCCGTTTCATGGATACATCCGGTGAAGCAGCCGCGGAAAGGCGATGGTCTCGCGAACGTGGTCGAGGCCACAGATCCAGGCGATGACCCTCTCGATGCCCATCCCGAAACCGCTGTGAGGTATGCTGCCATAGCGGCGCAGGTCCACATACCAGCGAAAGGCTTCCATGGGGAGGTTTTCCTCCTGGATGCGCTCCATCAGCAGCGCCACGTCATGGATCCGCTGACTTCCTCCGACGATCTCTCCGTACCCTTCCGGAGCCAGCAGATCCATGCACAGAGCCAACTGGGGATCCTCCGGATCGGGTTGCATGTAAAAAGCTTTGACGTCCTTGGGATAGCGGTGGATAAATACCGGTTTGTCGAATTGGGTCGAGAGGATCGTTTCATCCGCTCCACCAAAATCGCTTCCCCGGGGCGTGGTGCTGCCCTCTGATTCCAGGATTCGGAAGGCCTACTGGTAACTGATTCGCGGAAAAGGAAGGGAGACCTTCTCCAGGTTGCTGATGTCGCGTTGCAAGGTTTCCAGTTCGACCTTGCGCCGTTCCAGAACCTGCCCCACCACGCGGGCCACCAGCTGCTCGGCCAGCTGGAGGACATCCTCCAATTCGCCATAGGCGACCTCCGGCTCGAGCATCCAAAACTCCATCAGGTGTCGCCGGGTCTTCGATTTTTCGGCGCGGAAGGTGGGGCCGAAGCAGTAGGTTTTCGCCACGGCCATGCAGGCGGCTTCGTTGTACAGCTTGCCCGCTCTGGGTCAGATAGGCTTCCTCTTCGAAGTAGCGCAGCGGGAACAGGGTTGTGGTCCCTTCACAGGCGGCGGGAGTGATGATGGGGGTGTCCACCAGGATGAAACCCCGGTTGTCGAGGAAGTTTCTTGCCGAGCGAATGACTTCGTGGCGGATGCGAAGGATGGCGTGCTGACGCGAGGAGCGAAGCCAGAGGTGGCGGTGATCCATGAGATAAGCGATGCCGTGTTCTTTGGGCGTGATGGGATAGGATTCGGCCACCTGTAAGACGGTGACGTCCGAGACATCCAGTTCGAATCCTCCCGGAGCTCTGGGTTCTTCCCGAACGCTTCCCGTCACCATGAGCGAGGATTCCTGGGTGAGCTGGTCCACTTCTTCGAAAACCCTCTCAGAGACATTTTTCCGAAAGACCACGGCCTGCAGGATGCCGGTCCCGTCGCGGATCAGAAGGAATCGCAAGCGTCCTTTGTCGGTTCGGTGGTACAGCCATCCCCGCAACTGGACCTGTTGTCCCAGGTATCGAGAGATTTCTTCAATGGTGGCGATCATGGTGGACACTCGGTGTATGGTGGGTGCCCGACGCTCCAGTGGGACTCGACTTCACCCTTCACCAGGCGCCGGATGCAGGGAAACTCAGAGACCAGGTGCAGCGAATCGTGGAGTCGTCGCAGCGATCCCGCCACGTAGTTCTGGTAGCGCTCCTGGTGCCGAACCGCAATCTGGTAGCCGTAAGTTCCCAGCGCTTTGAGTAGCCGCTGGATGCAAGTCAGGTGAAAGTGGCGTTTAAATTCCCCGGCGTCGACCTCCCAATCCATGGCCTTCAGAAAGAGGTCGATGAGTGCCTCGGTTTCCCGGGGCTGCAGCTGGATGGAATCCTTGAGCAGGGAGGCCAGGTCGTAGGTCGGAGGGCCCCATCGGGTATCCTGAAAATCGATCACGTAGAGTCGATCCTGATTCAGCATCAGATTGCGAACGTGGTAATCCCGGTGGCAAAGCCGCTTGGGAAGGCTCGCCAACTTCTCCGCAAGAATGACGAACTCCCGGTCCAGTTCATTCGTAAAGGAAACGTGCCGACCGCGATGGCCTGTCAGGTAATGCTCGTGGAAAAAGCGCAGTTCCCAGACGAATTTTTCGACCGTAAAGGACGGGTGCGAAAAGCGAGGCTGTTGCTGCAGGACTGAAGGGCCGGCCTGTTGGAGCCGCAGAATGTGCTGGCAGGCGCGTTGCAGGAGACGCCCACGCAGGGCCTCCGGGGCGTCGGGAAAGATTCGTTCCAAGGAATCGTCCCCCAGATCCTGCTGCATCACGATGCCCAAGCGCCCGTCCAGAGAAAGGATGCGAGGCACCGGGATGTCGATCTTTCTCATCAACTCATAGACCTGGTGATAGGCGAATCGGGCGGGATCGAAGGGCTCCGGATAGAGGGTCACAATGAAGGATCGTTCCTGGTCGGGCTGGTAGCGAAAATATTGCCGAGTGGAAGCATCTCCGCTGAGTTTGTGGAGGCAATCCGGCTCCGGCTCAACCGAAAGATGGTGCCGGATGAACTGGAGGATCCGAGGTTCGAGAGCGCCGTCTCTACTCTCCATTGTTCAGGCGCTTCCTTCCAGAGGCCATATCGAGTAGGCGGTTCCCGGGAGCTGGCGCGGAGGTTTTCTCGACGACGAGTAGGGAACGGGAGGTGTGACAATCGCTCCCTGCAGCTGGGTTCCCGACGGCAGCTCCACGCCGCTGGTGATTATAGCATCGGCGAGGGAGCAGTCTCGGCCGATCCTGCAACCTTCCCACAGAAGGCAGTCACGAAGCTCCGATCCGATCGCGATCCGAACCTCCGAGCCAGCGATCACGCCATCGCAAGTGGCCGAGGTTTCGTTGGCGATGAGATTGGACATGCCCCGGTGCCCGAGAGTGGCCAGAGAATTCAACAGATACTGAGATGGCGTGCTGCATTCGCACCAGTAGGCGCTGCTGACGAATCCCTTGACGGGATGACCTTGCCGAAGCAGAAGAGGGTAGAGATCCCGGACTGTGTCGGAGGGACCCTCCGGAAGGTCCTCCAAAACCCGTGACGACAGGATGTGCACACCGGAAAAGGTGAAAGCCCGTTCCCTCTCCTCCAGTCCTCGCGCTTCACCGAAGGCGGTGATGTTTTGTCGGGAATCCACGAACACGGGGCAAAAGGGAGCGTCCGGTAGGCGGGGAACCAACACCAAGGTGGCGATGGCGCCTGTCCGTTGATGGTACTCGACCACCCGCTTCAGATCCTCTTCAAAGTAGATCTTGCCGTTGCAAACCAGGAAATCGTTTCCCTGCAGCCAGCCGCGAAGTCTCTCCAGGGCTCCGCCCGTGCCCAGGATCGAACGCTCCTGGGAGTAGTGGATGTTGACGCTCCCAGGGATTGCCTGGATCACCGTATCGGGTAGGTGGTGCAGATTGACCGCAATTTCCCTGATGCCGGCGCCTTCCATCAGATCCAGGGCGTAACGCAGAAGGGGGCGATTGAGGAAGGGAATGGCGGGCTTCGCTCGCAGCAGAGTCAGCGGCAGGAGGCGGGTACCCAAACCGGCGGCCAGGATCACTCCACGCATGGCTTCACCATCTCACTTCCTGGGTCTCGAGAGTCGGTCCTTGAGTCAGCCCAGACCGGCTTTCCGATAGAGTTCGATGTAGGTCTGAGACAGGAAGACATCACGGGACCAGCCGAAAAGGCCGGCTGCCTGTTCCAGCACGTCCTCGGGGCCTTCCAGCTCCACGAAAACACCCACCGGGGTCTCGTCGATGGACATCAGCACCCTCTTGCCCTTCACCCGCAGAGCATACATCTGGCGGAATTTGGAATATTCGAAGCAAGACTTCAAGCCCAGTGCTTCCAATACTCGAGAGGTTGCCGGGGCGTCGTCGACGCCGACTTCGATCTCCTGACGCTGCTTGAAGGGAGATTCGGACCGTAAGCGGCCCTTGAAGGTCAGACGGGCCTTCTTCCCGGCCTGACGCAGACGCAGAGCGCAGCCGGCAGCTTGAAGGGTTTCTCCTGAAAAGTCGAAGAGGACATTGCTTTCGTGGGTTCGTTTCCCAATGCAACGCCCCCCCAGTTGCAGACAGCGTTTGCGGACCTGCGGCATGTCCCGGGCATCGACCCGGACCTTCACTTCTGTCTCGAGGCTCATTGTCTACCCTTCCGCTCGGGTGGGAAAGCTTCTCCGGACGACTCATGAAGTTCAGGCCGGAGGACGCCTGGTCAGTAGAGCAAGTGTTTCTCTCGCTGGGTCTGGAAGAGTTTCAAATCCTGGTCCCATGACCTCTCCAGTTCCATGGGTGTCTTGCCCTGTTCCAGAAGTGGGCGAACCTGATCGGTTCCCACCAGAATGTCAAAAGGGAGCTTCTCGTATTCGTACTCGTAAGGTGGATGCTTCCAGCGGAACCGATCTGGGCCGAGCTGGAAGTAGGCTTGAATCAGTGCCAGTCCGGTGCGGAACGGCCTGAAAACCGTGCGGTCAATCACGTGAATCTGGACGCCTCCGATGACGTGTTCCTGCCACTTGTGGAAAGTGGGAGCGAAGGTGATGGGCCGAAAGTGGGCTCCCGGAAGATCGGTGCCCTGCAGAAGCGTTACCAGGTCGTCCGGCTTGGCCCAGGGGGCTCCGCTGATCTCGAAGGGTCGTGTGGTACCTCGGCCTTCCGACAGGTTGGTCCCCTCCAGAAGGCAGCCGCCGGGGTAGATCAGCGCCGTATCCATGGTCGGCATGTTGGGCGATGGGAAGACCCAGGGTAGTCCGGTCTGCTCGAAAAACATTTCTCGCTTCCAGCCCCGCATGGGGACGACTTCCAGCGAACAGTCGATCTGGAACTCGGCGTTCAAGTACCGGGCCAGTTCTGCGACCGTCATTCCGTGGCGCACCGCAATCGGGTACAGACCGACGAAAGATCGGAACTCGGGCTCCGGGAGATTGCCTTCCACGTCGAGACCACCGATGGGATTGGGCCGATCTAGAACGATAAAACGCTTTCCATACTGGGCACAGGCTTGCATGGCCAGAGCCATCGTCCAGACGAACGTATAGTAGCGGCTGCCCACGTCCTGAAGGTCGAAGACAAGGACATCCACCTCGTGCAGCATCTCCTCGGTGGGTTGGCGTACTTTCCCGTAGAGACTGTAGACGGGAAGACCCCGGGACCGATCCTGGTAGCCTTCCCACTCGATCATGTTGTCTTGAGTCTCCCCTCGGGCTCCGTGTTGCGGGCCTAGAAGAGCGGTCAACCGGATTTTGGGATGGTCCTGGAAAAGGTCTACGACGTGCCGCAATTTCGAATCGACGGAAGCGGGATGAGAGATAACGGCAATCCGTTCCCCTTGAACGAGTTGCAGGTTTTCCGAAAGTAGCAACTCCAGTCCGGTTTGAACCATGGGCAGGACTCGGACGTCAGCTCGGTGCACCTCGCTCGAGATGAAAGCGGTAGGGGGTGAAAGTGAGCACTTAGTTTGGCTCTCACGGGGGTTTTGCGTTTCCGCAAACAGTCCCTCTGAAACGGATGGCCGGGGCGGATCTCGCCGACGAATGGCACGGCCGACTTCAGCTGGTCAGGACCTCCATTTCCTTCTCATCGATGTCGAAGTTGGCGTAGACTTGCTGTACGTCCTCATGCTCTTCGAGCGCCTCCATCAATTTCAGCATCTGCTCGGCTTCCTTGCCGGTCAGCGGGACATCGTTTTGGGGAACCATCGTCAGTTCGCTGGAGGCGATGGGGATCCCCGCTTCTTTCAGGGATCTTTTCACATTCTCGAACGTCTCTACCGAACTGTAGATGGCGAAAGTGTCCCCTTCCTGGTTCATGTCTTCGGCTCCTGTTCCCAGCGCCACCTCCAGCAGTTTCTCTTCGGAGACATTGTTCGTATCGACACAGATGTAACCCTTTTTATCGAACATCCACTGCACACTGCCGTTTTCGCCCAGACTGCCGCCGTGTTTGGAAAAAATGTGCCGGACTTCGGCCACGGTTCGGTTCTTATTGTCGGTCAAGGCTTCTATGAACACGGCCACCCCACCGGTGCCGTAGCCTTCGTAAACGGCGCCTTCGTAGCTCTGACCCGGGAGCTCACCAGTCCCTTTCTTGATGGCACGGTTGATGTTGTCGAAGGGCATGTTGGCGTCTTTGGCGGCTTGGACGGCCGCTCTGAGGCGAGGATTGGCCTCAATGTCTCCCCCTCCGATGCGGGCGGCCACCGTGATTTCCTTGATGAGCTTGGTGAAGATTTTCCCTCTTTTGGCATCGACGGCAGCTTTCTTGTGCCGTATAGAGTTCCATTTGGAATGCCCTGACATACGCGAACTCTCCTACAATAGGGTCGTGCGACGCCTCCCATTCTAGCACCGGGAGAAGGGCAGAACAAAAAAGGGGACCGCTTGGATAAGTGCTCCCTACCGTAGCTACGGTGAGGTTTGCGGCGGGGCACCCCTGTCTTCGGTGTGGCTCCTCCTCCCTGATATCCCCGCATCGAGTCGTCCTCGCTCCTGGAATCCAGGGCTGTCGCGCTTGCAACAAACATCATCGTATCCATGGAATTGAGCACTAAGTATAAGATGGTTCTGGCTTACCTTGGTTCCGGTTACGCCGGATGGCAGGTCCAACCGGGCCAACCCACCATTCAAGGAGAGCTGGAGGGCGCCTTGCGGCGGATCACGCGGGAGGAAACGCGAGTGGTAGGAGCTGGACGGACCGATTCGGGGGTGCATGCCCTGAATCAGGTCGCCCACTTTCGGTTGCGCGGGCCGGCGCCTGCCAACCTCGTGAGGTCCCTCAACGCCGTGCTGTCTTCCCAGATTCGAGTCAAGAGAATCCGGGCGGTGCCGGATCATTTTCATGCTCGTAAAGACGCCTGGAAGAAACGCTATGTCTATCGGATCTACGACGGTCCGGTGCTCGACCCCTTTCTGTTGGGACGCGTGCATCACCTGCGGTTTCGTTTGGCGGCCCCACCCATGAGAGCAGGGGCGCAGCTACTTCTGGGCAGCCACGACTTCAGCGCCTTTGCCGCGGCTGGCACCAGTTCGCGTGATCGGCGGCGCACTTTGTACCTGGCAGAGGTGCTCAGGAGGGGTCATCATTGGCGATTCCGATTTGAGGCCAACGGTTTTCTCCATCACATGGTGCGAAACATCGTGGGGACGCTCCTTCAAGTGGGGTGCGGCGGCCACCCCCCGGAGGACATTTTTCGAATCTTGAAATCTCGAGATCGGCAGCAGGCCGGCCCCACCGCGCCGGCTCAGGGTCTCTATCTGGTCAAGGTCTGGTACTGATGAAGACCCGAGATGACGGCGAGGACAGGGTGGCCGAATCTGGGTGTGTTTCCCCCATTTTTAGCGGTATGCTACCTTTCATAGAAGTGAACACTAGTACCTCGTTGCGGAAATAGGAGTATGTTTGCGGATGGGGTTTGTGTGGTGAGGACGAGTGACGAAGAGATTGCCCACAATCCCCATCCGCCCAAGGGGTTGCGGCGGGACGACGCCCATTTCTTTGTTGCGGCTCCTCGACGATACGCGCATCGCCTCGTCGCCGACGCTTCGAACTGGACGACGTCGCGCTCGCAACAAACATACCCGTATTTCCGCAACGGGTACTAGGTACAGCAGCCCGAAGACGCAATGAGCAGCCTGCTTGCCAATTTCCAGGAGGTGATCGATCCGGACGGGGTCGAAGCCAAGCGCATCCTCCAACTCGACCCCGACAAGATTCCGCGCCACATAGCCATCATCATGGATGGCAACGGGCGCTGGGCTCGCAAGCGCAACCGGCCGAGGGTCGAGGGCCATCGTTCGGGGATCACTGCCGTAAAATCAGTCATCGAGTACGCCGCCCGCCTGGAGGTGTCCGTGCTGACGCTTTACGCCTTCTCGGTCGAGAACTGGAAGCGCCCTCGTGTCGAGGTCAGCACTTTGTGGAATCTGTTGAAGGAGTATCTGATCAAAGAGCTTGGCAACATTGTAGACAAGGACATCTGTTTCCAAGCGATCGGTCGGACCGAAGAGCTGCCTTTGGGGGTGCTGAGACAGTTGCGTTACGTGGAGAAGGAGACGGCGCGTAACCAGGGGATGAAGCTGGTGGTGGCGCTCAACTATAGTGGTCGAGCGGAGTTGCTGGATGCGTTCAATAGCTTGCTCCGCCAGGGAGTCTCGTCACCTGTTACCGAAAGGGACATCCACGCCCATCTCTATACGAAGGATCTTCCGGAACCGGACCTGCTGATTCGAACCAGCGGAGAAATGCGGATCAGCAACTTTCTGCTGTGGCAGATCGCTTACGCCGAGATCTACGTAACAGACATCTTGTGGCCGGATTTTCGGGGCCGGCACTTACTGGACGCCATGATCGACTTTCAAAGTCGGGAACGACGTTACGGAGGTGTACGGGCGGTCTCCAGATGATCCAGCGAATCACGACAGCGATTGTCCTCATCCCACTCGCACTGGTCCTCGTCCTGTTCTCGCCCGCCTGGGTCTTCCTGCCTTTGATCGGCGTGCTGATCCTGATTTGTCAGAAAGAGTTGTTTCAGCTCTTGTCCCGCCAAGGAGTACAGTCCTACCGACTCACCTTCGCCGTGTCCCTGCTCTTGCCATGGGTGTGGTCGAGTTGGCCCTCACTGGTGACTCCTTACCTGCTTTTCGCCAGCTTCTCGCTCTTCGGTTGGTGCGTGTTTGCCACGGCCGAAATGCCAACCGCCATCCGAAACGTATCCAGCAATCTGCTGGTCTTTCTCTACATTGGTCTGCCCCTTTCCCTGGGAGTCGAGTACCAGAGTCTGCGGCCCCGACAACTCATCCTGATACTGATTACGATCTGGGTCAGCGACAGTGCCGCCTATCTGGTGGGAAGGAAATGGGGTACGCGAAAGATCACTCCCCGGGTGAGCCCCAACAAGTCGTTGCAAGGTTTTCTGGCGGGGGGCGGCTCGGCACCCCTGGCGGTGCTGCTCCTGGGTGGATATCTGTTGCCTCAGTGGACGACCGTTCAACTGCTCGGGGCAGGCCTGGTGCTGGCCGTGAGTGGCCTGCTGGGAGATCTTTTCGAGTCGGTGCTCAAGCGCTCCGTTGGGGTCAAGGATTCGTCTCAATGGATTCCCGGTCACGGCGGAGTACTAGATCGACTTGACAGTCTCCTGTTTGTGTTACCTGCCTACCATCTCCTGGTGATTCTGTTAGAATGGCCGGCGACCCCGGGATGAAAAAACTATCCATATTGGGTTCTACCGGATCCATCGGACAGAGTGTACTGAGTTTGGTGGACCTGCATCCGGACCGCTTTGAGGTGGTGGGATTGGCGGCCCGCAGCAGTGCCAGGGAGCTCTCCGAGCAAGTGGCCAGGTATCGTCCAAAAGTGGCGGCCTTACATGAGTCCCGAGCCGCGGAACAACTAGCCCGGACGACTGGTGATTGCCGTCTTCTTTCCGAGCTGGCGGGTGTAGTGGAGGTGGCGACGCACCCGGACGCGGACGTGGTGGTAGCCGGCATCTCGGGAGCTGCTGGGTTGGTCCCCACCTACCAGGCCGTCGCGGCAAGAAAGGATGTCGCGCTGGCCAACAAGGAAACCCTGGTGATGGCCGGACAGATGATCATGCGCATGGTCCAGGAGAACCAAACCCGTCTGGTCCCGGTCGACAGTGAGCACAGCGCGCTTCACCAGTGCCTGCAGGGGGCTCACGGTAGCCAGATACGCCGCCTTCTGCTGACCGCCTCCGGAGGCCCCTTCTGGGGATGGGAGAGGGGGCAGCTCGAGAAGGTGACTGTGGATGAGGCTCTGGATCACCCGACTTGGCAGATGGGACCCAAGATCACGGTCGATTCGGCGACGCTCATGAACAAGGGCCTGGAAGTGATCGAGGCCCACCATCTCTTCGGAGTCGCCGCCCAGCAGATCTCGATCGTCATCCACCCTCAATCGACCGTCCACTCCATGGTGGAGTTCATCGACGGAACGGTGTTGGCTCAGATGAGTATCACGGATATGCGTTCCGCCCTCCTATATGCGCTCTCCTATCCGGAGCGTTGGGAATCCAATTTGCCGCCTCTGGACTTCTTTTCTCTGTCTCCTCTGGAGTTTCACGCCCCCGACTTGGAGAAGTTTCCCTGCATTCGTCTCGCCTACCAGTGCCTGAAACACGGCGATACTTATCCCACCGTCCTGAACGCTGCCAATGAAGTGGCCGTGGCCGCATTTCTGGAAGGCCAGATCTCTTTCCCCGCGATTCCCGAGATCGTGGAGGAAGTTCTGAACGAGCATCAGCCCCATCCCGCGGAGTCGTTGGAAACGGTCCTGCAAGTAGACCAACGATGCCGTCACCAGGCAGCGAGGGTGGTCCAAACTCGCGTGAGCCGTTCCGCCGTTCCCATCCGGGGATGAGCCCCAGCGATTTGACAATCACTCGCCGAGCCACCGAAAATAATAGGGTCTTTAGGTGAGTCGCGGGATGTAAATCTTCGTAGCAGCCGGTCCGCACAGCCGCATGGTTTCCTCTTGAAACCTTCCGGCTCGATCAACCCGAAGGAGTGGATTTCTTGGAACTGTTGAATTCGATTGGTTTGAGCATCGTCGCCTTTCTCGTGGTGCTTGGTGTGATGATCTTCATTCACGAGCTGGGGCACTATCTGATGGCCATATATCTGGGCATCGGGGTGGAAACGTTTTCTCTAGGTTTCGGGCCGAGGCTGATCGGATTTCGACGAGGACAAACCGATTATCGCATCAGCCTTCTGCCCCTGGGTGGCTATGTGAAGATGTCCGGGGAGACCTACGACGAGGAATTGACAGGAGCCGAGGAAGAATTTTTGTCGCGCCCCAAGCTACACCGCTTCGCCGTGACCCTGGCAGGGCCCGTCATGAACATCGGACTGGCGCTGGTTCTCGGCACGGTCACCTACATGATCGGTCTCAGCATGCCGGCCTATCTGAGCGAAGCGGCCCAGATCGGGCGGGTGGCAGAGGACTCAGCGGCTCAAGAGGCGGGGTTGCTTTCCAATGACACCATCGTGGCCATCGACGGGGATCCCATGCCGACCTGGCGGGAAGTGGAAATCGAGGTGGTCACCAGCCCGGGGCGAAGCCTGCTCTTCTCGATCGACCGCGAAGGCATTCTCTTACGTAAGGAAATCACGCCTCGCAGTGCTGGTCGGCAGGAACTGGGAACCATCGGCGTAATGCCTTACATTCCCTACATTATCGATCACGCAACGCCGGATGGCCCGGCGGCCCGGGCCGGGTTGCTGCCGGGCGATGAGATCCTGGATGTGCAGGCGCCCGACGGATCGATGGCCGGCAGGAAGAGCATTTCCGACTTCATTTCGGCGCGCCAAAACCAGCCGCTGCTGTTCCGTATCCAAAGGGGAGAGCAGATTCTGGAAAGGACCATTGCTCCGGTGGAAATGGACGGTCACATCCGCATTGGGATCGTTTTTGCTCCCGCCGTTCGAACGGAGAAATTCGGATTCTTCGGTGCCCTGCTCAAGTCGGTAGAACGAAACTA
>CBDBID010000024.1:0-31313 GCA_965205565.1 Acidobacteriota bacterium | reverse complement strand
GGTCTTCATCTGGACGCTCGTCGAACAGCATTTTGTAAGCTAGCCGGAGATTCTCCTCATTCCTCGGCCCGTCGACGTATTCCCAGAAAACCCTGAGTTTTCTCGGTTTGCCCTTTTTCGTTCTTTTTGAGGACATAGCGGGAGCGTAGCAGACTCGCTCCAGCCCGAAGGCGTGTGATTCTTAGGTACGACGCAGGAAAGCCGAGGTAAGCACAATTCTGGTTTTCGCTCAAGACTGGTACAATGGAGATACTGCCCCCGACGTTTTCCGCGGCCAAATGCAAGATTATCTTGGCCGTTGTCCCTCCAGGCTTGCGTTTTTGCGAGCCCGATAAAATCAAACGAGAATGCGAGTCACTAGAATTCACGTCAAGAACTATAAGAGCTTCGGTCCCTCGGCACAGCCGATCGTGTTCAAGAGTGCCCATAGCGTGCTCGTCGGAAAGAACAATGCCGGAAAATCGGGTGCTTCTTCAGGCAACTGTTGTTGAGGGCGGAGCACTCCTCACCAAGACTGTTTGAGACCCGGTGTACAGTTACCTCGGATGGCGTAGTGTGCCAAAACTCCGCCGACCGGAATCGGATGGTGCTCATTTCGTCTGATCGGTCTGGACGAATGGAATACGATAGCCTTCATGAACTTGCCGTTGAAGTTTCTGCTGATGATGTGGGCGGGTTGGGTCAATCGCGCACAGCAGGATGCACTCGATTACCTCAAAGAGGAAAACCTCATACTCCGTGAACAGGTTGGCAATAAACGGCTGCGCCTCACGAATGCCCAGAGACGACGGCTCGCTCAAAAGGCCAAGGTCGTGGGGCGCGCGGCCCTGAGAGAGCTTGCCTGCATAGTCACACCCGATACGCTGCTGCGTTGGCACAGAGAGCTGATCGCCAAGAAGTACGACGGCAGCCAACAGCGCAGACCTGGTCGCCCCCGGAGTTCGCAAGAGATTCGGGCACTCATCGTTCGGATGGCAAAAGACAATCACACCTGGGGGTACACGCGAATCAGAGACGCTCTGCGTAATGTGGGTCACCGGATAGGGCGAAACACCATCAAAAGAATCCTGAAAGAAAACGGCATCAAGCCAGCTCCGGAGCGAGGCAAGAAGATACCGTGGGACACCTTCCTGAAAGCCCATTGGGGAGCGATCGCCGCCGCCGATTTCTTCTCACTGGAGGTCATCACCCAGGCTGGCTTGGTGCGCCAGTCGGCGAGTCGGTTACGTTGAAGTGGACAACGCGTCGTCGGTTGTGAGCCAGCACGACGAAGACAAACAGCACTCTGAAACTCAAGGTCGGCACCGTCAGGAAATCGATGGAGACCAGTTCGCAGATGTGGTTTTCGAGAAAAGTTCTCCATGCCTGAGAAGGCGGTGTTCCATCCCGATCCATGAATCTGAGAAGCCCTAACCCGGATTATGCATGAGATCTGAATCCGAGTGAGATTTGGGCCCAGAAAAAAGGCCGTAGCTCTCTGATATAAAAGGGTTTACATAAACAACGACCCTAAACAGGAGCTACGGCAATGTTGAAAGCAGTCTGCCAGAATACCCTGCTATTTCACAGCCACCGAAAGATCACGGCGCGTTTTGATGGGGGGAGTCTGACTTCCGACGCAGGATGGTTGTTGTTTGGATCGCTGGATCGGCAACATCGGTTGTGCGAGGGCTTCAGTTCGTGTATTTCGGAAAGCCGGGACCGACGCTACGTTCGTCATGACCTGTTGAAGTTGATTCGACAACGAGTCTTGCAGATCGTGGCCGGCTACGAAGACTGTAATGACGCCGATACGCTGCGCTCCGATCCGATGCTCAAGACAGTCTGTGATCAGTTGCCCGAGAGCGATCCCGATTTGGCCACCCAGCCGACTTTCTCCCGTTTGGAGAACTCCGTCACCAAGAAGGATCTGATGCGTCTGAGCCAGTGGCTGCTAGGCCGTTATGTGCGCTCCCTGAAGAAGAGACGTCCCAGCAAGATCATCCTGGATCTGGACAGTACCGACGACCACACTCACGGTCAGCAGGAGTTCTCCTTCTACCATGGGTATTACCGAAACCACATTCTGCATCCTTTGCTGATCTTCGATGCCGACACGGGCGACCTGGTGTGTGTCGTGTTGAGACCTGGCAACAAGGGGGCTGCCTCTCACATCGTGCCCATTCTGAAGCGAGTCGTGGAGGCCATCCGACAAGGAGTGGGGACGGATGTCGAGATTGAGATTCGGGCCGACAGCGGCTTTGCCACGCCTCGGCTCTACGAGTTCTGTGAAGGTGAAGAGAATCAACTCCAATATGTCATTGGGTTAAGTCGAAACCCTCGCCTGCAGCGAGTGGTCGAGCCGCTGCTGGATTCGACTCGGCTGCAGTTCGTTGAGCTGGAGGAAAAACAGCGTCAGTTTGACGAGTTTCTTTATCGAGCCAAGAGCTGGGATCGATCCCGTCGCGTCATTGTCAAAGTGGAGGTCGATCAGCGCGGGATCAATCGTCGCTTTGTGGTCACCAACCGGGACGATCTCTGCTCCCAATCACTTTATGACCACTATACAAACCGAGGGCAGACCGAGAACTTCATCAAGGCCTTCAAGAATCATCTGAGCATGGACCGACTCAGCTGTCATCGATTCCTGGCCAATCAGTTTCGACTCCTCCTGCATGCACTGGCTTACCAGATGTTCGTGCGCCTCCGCGACTATCTGCACGGGACTCCCTGGCACAAGCTCGAAATCGAAACCTTACGTCGTCGTGTCCTCAAGATCGGGGCCCGCATCCGACAAACCACTCGACGCATCTGGGTCCATCTTTCCTCAGCCTTTCCCGAACAACCCCTCTTCCACCTCGTCTTGAGTCGCCTCAACTCCAGCTAGCTTCTCCCAGTTCCCCAAAAAACCGCTTCCGATACTCATCCAGGCCCAGATCTGTCTGAAATTCACTCCCCAACCACTCAAACGCCTCCCCAACCGATATTCTTCGCAAATCCGCCTGTCACACCTGCCCGCTTCCGAGTTGGGCCACTTCTCGACTCGTTTTTCAACACCGGACTACGGTTTTTGCATAATCCGGGCTAAACTGATAGAGAACAACCAACCAACGGCAAGTGTGCCAATCAAATATTTTCTCAACGGAGGGGTTCACCCCAAGGGGTTGTGCCTGAAGTGTGCCCGCGGGAATCCAACTCCAGCTCACTCCAACTCACTCCAGCCAAGATAGCGAGTTAATCCCGACGGAATTTCTGATTATTTGGCGGGCACTTACAGAACCCGGTCACAGGACTTAAAATCCTGGGGGCGGCCGAGTTCGCGGATCTTCTCTTCTCGGATGCAGGCGATGTAGTCACCCCGGGCTAGTCTTCTGTGCTCCAGATTCGTTCCATTGACTAAAGGGTTCGACTCGGATGTTGTTCCATGTCAGACCAGCTCTCAAGCGGTTAGCCATCTCCAAGTTTGCGCATAGGGCCAGAGTTGGCCGCCGTGACGCTCTGGGCGAGCGACGGCAGCGAGCGCGGGTCTCGCTCGACCGTCTCTTGGATCCGGTACTTGAGCTTGCCGGGACCCTCAGGAAGAGCAGCTTCACTGCGGAGACGATTGCTAAGCTCCTCTGGAGAGTGAACGTCACAGTTTGGCAGTCCGAACTCCGCGGCTACAAGCTCTAGAGTAGCTTTTTGCGTCAACTCAGGAATGACTCTACTGGGCGATGGAAGCTCAGCGATTCCCACAGGAAGCGAAAAGTGCCTTGGCACCCATAGCTTGCGGAATCCGGCAAAAACGTACAGGAGACCGTCGGTTCCCCCTGCCCTCTGTGCCAATAATGGTGAGACACTTCTTCCCGGCTAAATTAGAGTAGAGGGCGAGAAGCTGGATTACAGAATGATAGAAAACAGAAGCGACAAGAAACTGAGGATTTTGGAAACCTCGGAGCGGAGGGGAGAGGTCTCCAAAATCGCTGCGGGACGGACCGAGCCCGAGAAGGCGTTGCCGCGACCCGACCCGGAAGTTCCTGCCAAGGCAACCCGTCGCCGGTTTTCAGCCCGCTATAAGCTCCGGGTCCTGGAGCAGGCCGATGGCTGCGAAGAGTCGGGCGAAGTGGGAGCATTACTGCGCCGAGAAGGACTTTACTGGTCGAATCTGCAGACCTGGCGACGCCAACGCGAGCACGGAACGCTGCAGGCATTGACCCCTCGCAAGCGGGGACGAAAGGCAAAGCCGGTCAATCCTCTGGATCATCAACTGAGGCAAGTGGAGGCTGAGAATCGGAAGCTGAAACGCAAGCTCGAGAAGTTTGAAGCCATGCTGGATCTCCAAAAAAAAGTCTCGCAACTGTTGGGAATCTCTCTGGCGAGCAGCGAAGAGAACGGAGACGAGAGCTGATGGACGAAGCTTTGCGATTCTCACAATCCCACGGAGTCCGTGCCGGCTGTCAGGCTCTGGATCTGCCGCCATCGAGTCTGTATCGGGAGAAACTTCGGCGCGAACGGCCGGCGCTGGATCCTCGGCCTCGGGCCGCATCCCCACGCGCCTTGAGCCCGCCCGAAAGGGAAGCCGTTGTGGAGGTCCTGCACAGCCGACAGTTTATCGACAAAGCTCCTGCCGCCGTATGGGCGGAGCTGCT
Organism: Acidobacteriota bacterium; assembly: GCA_965205565.1. GTDB lineage: Bacteria > Acidobacteriota > UBA6911 > RPQK01 > CBDBID01 > CBDBID01. The sequence goes on along the minus strand of CBDBID010000024.1, from coordinate 26,706 downwards.
GGACGAAGGGCGATACTTGTGCTCGATTCGAACCATGTACCGCATTCTGGCCAAACGTCTGGAAGTTAGAGAACGCCGTCGCCAGCGCCGCCATCCCCAATACTCCAAGCCGGAACTTCTGGCCACCGGCCCGAACCAATGCTGGTCGTGGGACATCACCAAGCTGAAGGGGCCCGTCAAATGGAGCTATTACTACCTCTACGTGATCCTGGACATCTTCAGCCGCTATGTGGTGGGCTGGATGGTGGCCACCCAGGAAAGCTCCCGCCTGGCCAAGGTCTTGATCGCCCAGAGCTACTCCAAGCAGGAGATCGTAGCGGGTGGTCTCACCCTGCATGCCGATCGTGGCTCGTCGATGAGTTCCAAAGCACTGGCCTTGCTACTGGCCGATCTGGGAGTCACCAAGTCTCACTCTCGGCCTCATGTCTGTGACGACAATCCCTACTCGGAATCCCAATTCAAGACCCTCAAGTACCGTCCCGAATTCCCGGCTCGTTTCGGCACCATTCAGCAAGCCAGAGACTTCTGTCGGGATTTCTTCGATTGGTATAACCGCGACCATCGCCATTCGGGTATCGGCCTGCACACTCCCGCGGATGTGCACTACCTCACCGCCATCACCACCCGTCGCGATCGATCCCAAACATTGGAGGCCGCCCATGCACTCTTCCCGGAGAGATTTCCCAACGGCAAACCCGTTCCTCCTCCTCTTCCCGAGGCGGTCTGGATCAACCCTCCCGAAAAGGAGAACTTTTGAGATGAAACTACAGTAATTTATTCACCAAAGTGTCTCAAAGTTGTTGACACGTTCCGCTGATAGGTATTGTCCGTTCTCTAGCCGAACGTCTCTGGGTGAGTAAGCAAGGATGTAATTCTCCTCAGTCTCAACCATGATCTGTAGCTGGTGATCATCTAGGAACGTAATTGATACATCAGCGCATGCCGAGGCTGCGCCATCGATGTAGAGCTCGGCAAAAGCATATCCCCTGTTTGATATGAGGTTGTAGACAACATCACAGCCCTGGGCGTGACCTTTGATGACTGGCACGACGCAGTCTTGGCCGAACTTACTGGTCAGTTGCCCTGGAACGGAATTTGACCCGTAGGCTATTACAAGGAAGCGTCTTTCCATAGTTGCGACTCCCAACTCGCTGAGGAACCCGTCTAGTGCCAGTTGCTGGCCGGAGTCGGCCATTACACCACAAAGCCCCAGCTGAGATGACTTTGGGAGGGGGTTTGGGGGTAGGTCCACCGGGTGCACTTGGCCCCCTCGGAGGAGCAAAAAGCTCCACCGGGGACGCCTGCCGGGATAGGATAGCGGACTCTCGCGTGGAGCCGGGTAATCGGTCGCTGACTTGATTGACAGGCTCATTGTCTTCGCCTAGTGTACTGTCCGGAAAGTTCACGCCGCTACTTCGGGATGGATTTTCGCCGACAGCTTTGTTGCGCTCCTCGAAAGACTCCCGGCATTCCTGCGTCACGCGCCTCACTGACGACGAAAATCCATCCCGAATTAACACCGCGAACTTTCCGGACAGCACACTAGTCCCTCTTGAGTTCATGTTCGGGTCGCTCTTAGCTACGAGTCTACCGATCAGTATAATCTCCCGTATCTCGGGTTTATACTTACGTGGCTTGCCAGCATGAGTAGCTACCGGGCGACATGCCAACTTTGCTACAGGTCAACTTCCCCTGATCAAATCGGGAACTTTCATGACCGTTCACCTGGCAGATGCCGGTCGAGATCCTGACGGATCCAGACCTTCAGCGACAGTCGATGCCTACTCAGGTGGCAGGTCCTGCGGTATGGGGACGTGACTGCTGGCGCACCCGCGTGTCCGAGTTCCTTCCTGCGTTGGTCGGTGACCGAGCCTCGGATGTCAAAGATCGACAATGACACTTATGTCCTCAGCTATAAGACAACCAAGGAAGGTAGTTGCACAGTGGACGGTCGTAAGGTGCGGCCTAACCCGTCGCTGAAGCGGAGAGCCAACGGCATGCCGCTGCCGTTGGTCGCCCGCCAAACGGGCCGGCACGAGACCGACCCCTACATTGCCGCTTCCCTACCTTCGATATCTTCCCAGGATCGGTCGTCCGGGATGGCTGTCGGAAACGGTGCCGCCATTCTTCACCACGAAAGCCCCGTTGACCAGAACGTGGTGTATGCCTTCCGAAAACGAGAGGTCGTCTTCGAAGTTGGCCGTGTCTATAATCCGGTCCGGGTCAAAAACCGTAATGTCGGCATCGCAGCCGACCTGGATACGCCCTTTCAGATGCATCATGGGAGCCACACCCTCCAGCCGCCTGGCCGTCAGAATGGTCATTTTCCCGAGTGCTGTCATGAGGCTGAGGGTGTTCTGTTCCCTGACATAACGCCCCAGGACTCGTGAGAAAGTTCCGGCTGATCGCGGATGAGCGCCGGGAGCGTAGGGCATGCCGTCGGATCCGATCATGGTTAACGGAGAGCGAACCCCGGCTTCGATCCACTCCGCCTTCATCATGTGCAGGATCACCGTACCGCCCTGCTTGCGGTACTTGTTGAAGGTCTCCTCAGTGAGGCGCTCTCCGGTGGCGATCCACTGTAGATCCTGGTAGGAAATGGAGAAGCGCTCTTGCCATCCTTCGTCGAAGATGACTGATTCCAGGGAGGTCGAACCGGCCGTGTAGGGATAGACCTCGGTGGTGATGTCCAGGCCTTGTTTCTGGGCGGAGGCAACCATATCCAGTGCCACCTCGATTTCCCCCAGGGCCATGCTGTTCATGTGAACAATGTGCAGCGGAGCCCCTGTAATGGCGGCGTTGGAGATGGACTCCTGAATCCCCGGGATTCTGCCTTCGCGAGGGTGAGTGAAAATAGGGACCTGTTGGGCGGCTGCCAGAGCAAAAACGCGGAAGAGCTCATCCCGCGAGGACTCCGGGTAGTATCCCACCGGGACTCCGATTCCCAGTCCCCCAGCTGCCAGGCCGGCCCGCAGCCTCTTGAGCAGGGCGGCCGTCTCACCCTCGTTCAGGGTGTGCTGGCGTGCCCCCCCCACTTGACTCGCGATCTCCAGCAGGCGCCGATAATCGCCATCGCCCTTTCTCACGCGCCGGTCCACCAGCCGAGCCTGGTCGGCATAGCGCTCCATGGCCATCCATCGCAGACCGCCGTGCGCTACTGAAGCGCCGAAATTGATCACTGCATTACCAGTCCTTAAGGCCAGCCACTCTCGCAGAAATGCCTTTCCCGATTCCAGTTCCAAGGCCGTGGTGACGCCGTCATGGGCCTGGAACTCGTTAGCCCGGTTGGTCTGTCCATGAGCGTGAGGATCAATGAATCCGGGAGCGACAACCAGCCCGGAAGCGTCGACTGTCTCCTCGCCCCGCAAAGCGTTCTCTGAGATTTCGACGATCCGGTCGCCCCGAATGCCGACATTGCGGATTGCATCGAGGCCGCTCTCGGGGTCCATCACACGGCCGCCCAGCAGGACAATGTCATGAGCCTCCGGGGTCTGGCCGAGGGCCTTGGAGTCGAGCGTCAGGGCCCCGGGCAGCAGTGTTGCCAGGGCAATAAGGAATGTGAGCTGTCTGTTCATCATGATCCCGCCTCTTTCTTTGACTATCCCCTTCTTCAAGGAACCTCCTAGGTTGAAGTGAGCCCGTCCGTTACCTCCTGTTAGCGGCCGCTCAAGACTACTTCTCTTTCCACTTCCAGTTCCAGACTACAGCACTATCAGTAGACGGCAGAGTTCCCTGGCGACGTTGTTGACCGTCAGTCCGAGCAGTCGGCCTCGGCACGTGGTTGTGGATGCCACCGGCCTGAGAGTCTACGGTTCGGGTGAATGGCACGTTAGAAAGCATCGATATGGCCGGCGCAGAGCCTGGCGGAAGCTGCACCTGGGTGTCGAAAAGACCCAGATCGTTTGCTGCAACGTCAGGAAGCAACCAGCTACCCAGGTCAGCAGGAAGTTCGACTTCTTGGGCTACTGCTTTAGACCTCGCCTGGTCCGCAGTCGGGAAGGGTTGATGTTTGTGGGCTTCACTCCCGCCATCAGTCCCCGCTCGGCCAAGAAGATCAGGCAGCAGGTTCGGCACTGGCGGCTCAATCTCCGTACCAGTAGACTAAGAGGCCGTGCGGCAAACCAAAGGAAATTAGGTGATGCAAGGATTGACGACCCTGGACAGCTTGGTTTTGATCGTTTACCTGACATTAGTAGTTGGGCTCGGATTGTTTTTTTTCAAGGGTCAAGAAAATACGGAAGACTATTTTCTGGCAGGACGAAAGATGCCCTGGATCGCAGTGGGTATCTCGATATTTGCCACTCTGTTTAGCGCAATCAGCCTCCTTGGTAGCCCGGGATGGGTATTTGATCACGATTTGACCCTCGGTCTGAGCCTGCTGACCATTCCGTTGATTACGCCGGTTGTGATCGCTATCTTCCTGCCTTTCTACCACCGCCTTAGAGTGTTTACGGCTTATGAGTATCTGGAAAAGCGATTCAACCCGCAGGTTCGAACTGTTGCCAGCCTGCTTTTTCTGTTTCAGCGAGGCTGTTACCTGGCAGTCGTGATTTATGCGCCGTCACTCGTGTTATCAGCGGTGACCGGACTCCAGCTTGGCTGGACCATCCTGCTGATTGGAGGTCTGGCAACCTTCTATACCCTCATGGGTGGGATGAAAGCAGTCATTTGGACTGACGTTGTCCAGGCTGTTGTTCTCGTGGCAGGACTCCTTGTGGTCGTATGGGTCTTGGTTTCCCGGGTACAGGGTGGCATCGAGGAGATCATTAGGGTGGGCCTTGCGCAGGGGCCTTTGCAGGTTAACCTGTCCTGGGGAGATTGGACCACCGTGTCCCTTTGGGCGGTGCTTGTCAATGGTGTCGTAATCAACATGTCCCAGTATGGTGCGGATCAGATCGTCCTCCAGCGCTACTTGACTACTCCCAGCGCTCGGTCTGGTCGAAACGCGATGATCCTCAATGCAATCGTCGTGCTTCCAATCGGGCTGCTCTTGTTGTTCGTTGGAGGGGCTCTGTGGGTTTTCTACTTGAAAAACCCTGCGAGTCTGGCGCCGGATGTCTTGGGCGACGCGGTGCTTCCACACTTTGTGATTCACGAATTGCCGCCGGGAATATCGGGGTTGTTCATCGCCGCTATCTTTGCAGCCGCCATGTCCTCTATGGACTCCGCGATTAATTCTCTCTCCACATCGACAATGAAAGATCTATACGAGCGTTTTGTCGACTCCAGGGGAGATGAGAGGAAAAACCTTAGGATTTCACGCCTGTTAACGGTTTTTTGGGGAGGCAGCGCCACACTACTGGCACTCTACATCCAGTATTTTCAGAATATTCTTTCTGCATCGAAGACACTTGCTGGGCTTTTTGGCGGCAGCTTACTTGGGATTTTCTTACTTGGCGTGCTCACCGTCAGGGCAACAGGAGGTGGGGCTTTGCTGGGAGCTGTCATCGGCTTCGGCACAGTGGCATGGCTTGCTGCCGCAACGACGTTGAGTTTCCTCTGGTATGCTCCAGTCGGCGTTCTTGTCACGCTCGCGCTTGGCTTTAGCTTGAGTTTTCTTTGGGATGCACCTGCCCCCAGTTCAATTCGCGGACTGGTGCTGGGGTCAGAGCAGAATGTGGGCGGAGCAGATTCCTGACCCCGGCGCGCAGATGGTTCGCTATTACGGGTGGTATTCGAATGCCTCTCGCGGGAAGCGACGACTGGGGGGCCTGGCTGCAGCGGCCAAGGCACCTTCAGATGAACCAGAGACCGAAGCCGATTGCTTTTCCCGAGCCCGACGTCAGAGCTGGGCCCGGCTACTGCGCAAGATCTACGAAGTTGACCCCTTCACTTGTCCTCGTTGCTCGGGTTAACAATGTAGGGGCACGTCGCCCCCCGGGGTCACGGCCTCCCGGGCAGAGCTGGGCCCGGCTACTGCGCAAGATCTACGATGCATGTCTTTAACCGCAAGGTCGGTGGCGAAACCCTGGCTCTCAAGTAGTGTAACTTTTTTTCTGTAATTTCTGGTCAGGCCTTGGGTCGGAAAGACAGAGGTCTGGGACAGGATTCTCCAAAAACAGAAAACGAGAATCTGGCAAGGAGAATCAAATGAACCCAGATCTGGAAAAGGAGAGTACCACGGGAGATCCTGGCGGAGTTGATCGAGGAAGGAACAGAAGCCTTCGAGGAATCCTGGAGAAGTTGTTCAACGTGGCGATGCAGTCGGCATTTCCACTCCTGACCGCTGCATGAAATCACGGATGAATTCAATAATATCCTCCCCTGCCCCTCCTTCATCACGAAACCGGGTAATGACCCTCTCGACCAGCGGACTGATTTCCAGCGGCACCCCCGTTTCTCCGCCGAGTTGGACCCCCAGATGCATGTCTTTAACCGCAAGGTCGGTGGCGAAACCCTGGCTCTCACCCTTTAAAAACAACCCCATATTTCTTTCCAGGATTATGCTCTGGCCCAAACTCGTATTTATGACCTCGAGCAGTATCTGCGGGTCGATGCCGGCCTTGACGCCCATGGCCATACCCTCGCAGGCGCCGACGAAGTTGATATACATCATTACGTTATTCACCAGCTTGGTCACACTGCCGCTCCCGGCCGCGCCCATGTAGACCACATTTCTGCCTATACACTTCATCAGCGGTTGCAACCGCTCGAAATCCTTTTTTTCGCCGCCGACAAATACGGTGAGGGTGGCGTCCCTGGCGCCGAGCACACCGCCGCTGATGGGCGCGTCGAGGACGTGAAATCCCTTTGAGGTCCCGATCTCGGCGATTCTGCGCATGGTCGTGGGGGCGTTGGTGCTCGTGTCGATGTAAGCCGATCCCTGCTGCAGGCCGGCGAACACCCCGTCTTCACCCAGGACGACCGCTTCGACTTCCTTAGGCCCGGGCAGGCACGAAAGCACCACTTCGGAGCGGGCGGCCACCTCCTTAGGGCTCGCAGCCCATGTCGCGCCCGCCGCTTCGAGGTTTTCGGCCGTCTCGGGGCGGACGTCATGGACGGTCAGGGCGTGTCCGGCCTTGAGGATACTGGCGGCCATCGGAACCCCCATATTGCCCAGACCGATAAATCCTACCTTCATGGCAATCCCCTAACGCGCTTCGTCGCTGGTGGGGAAATCGGCCGGCATGGTGATCTCGAGGACTTCCCAGTCTTCGGAGTATTCCAACAGCTCATGTTTGACCCCGGGAGCTTGGTACCAGGCATCGCCCTCCTCCACCCGAATCTCACCGATGTCCTCTAGGTAGACCCGCGCCCAACCCTTGAGCATGTAGACCAACTGAAAGTCCAGGATGTGGGAGTGGTAGCCCATAGGCCCTTCACAAGGTTGATCGGCGCGAATGACGTGGGCCAGGACCTTGCCCTCGGTGGCGTCTTTGATGCCCAGATCACGGTAGGCGAAGTAAGAGCGCAAGCCTCCTTTAACCCAATGGGTATCCTTCGTGTGGGCAGCAAACGATTTCGTCCTCTTTTCAGCCATGGTGCCTTTCCTCCTGCGCTTGAAACCCGTTCCTTACTGTCCATCCGTCAGCGCTTTTCCCCATACTCTAATACCTGCGGTAAGTGTTTCCGAAAGCCCGCTATCAGCCTGGACATCTCCTCGTCGTTTAGAGGAATGTAGGGTGGACGGGTGGAGCGGCGGCCCTTGAGCCAGCCGGCTGCTTCCTGAAACGCTTTGTCCAGTGTTGGATCGAGATGTCCAGCATCTAGCAGGGGAAAGATGTCTACGACCAACCAGCGGCTGACCTGCCACTGGATCTTGGCCGCCGCCTCCCATTCGCCGCGCTCACACATAGCGTACCAGTCCAGATTGAACTTGGGATTCATCAGGGCCAGGGAACTATACATCCCTCTGGCTCCAAACATCATGCCCATCACCAGATTGGCCTTGGTTGTAAAGTGGTTGAGGTCCGGACCGTTGACCTGGAGTTCCATCCAGGCAGTGAATTCCGTGCTGCCGAATTTGCTGCCAACGAGGTTAGGCACCTCGGCACAGATGCGCTGGTAGTCTTTTCCATTCAGGAATCGCTTGGCCCGATGGTCGTTATAGTGCACGATGCCCACGTTTGGACAGGCCCGACTGAGGTCCACGAAGTACTTGAGCAGCTCGTCGTCGTTGAGTTCCATCCAAAAGGGAACGGCAACCTGCACCCCTTCAATGCCCTTGTCGGCGGCGTAGCAGGCCATGCGGATGGAGTCACGCGTGTTGATCCAGGTGCAGCCCACCTGGGCCGGCACCTTGCCTACTGTCTCGCCGGCCAGGGCGTCTACCATCCGCTTGAATTCGTCAAAATCGAGGGCATAAAACTCGCCAGTGGAGCCGGTGGTATAGATGCCATCCAATCCGGCTTCAACGAGCTTGGCCGCGTTTTCACGGAACGTGGCCTCGTCAAAGTTGCTACCCTCGTCCCACGGTAAGGTTATGGAGGCCCATACCCCTCTTAGGTTTTCTTTGCTTAGCATTTTGAGATCCTCTTTCTTAGTGGCTCCGTCACATCGACCCCAAGCGGCCTGCTCAGGTGGCGTCCATCCCTTCTGCCAGGCCTGTCCTGAGCGCAGTCGAAGGGCTCAGGACAAGACTGAGATCTAACGGAACTGAAGTGAATACAAATCGGCGTCTTTGAGGACAAAACGCAAGCGCAGTGGTATACCAGCCAGCCGGCTCAGATCGGGGCCGCCTGACCAGCGCACCACCCTGTGGTGGTCCTGCGAATCTTATGGTGGACTCAACCGAGAGCATCTCTTTGGAATGTTATCGTGTTCTCCAACCCGTTCCTACAGAAATTTCACAGGACGAGTTCCAACCGGTCCGTCATCGGGTAAGATTACCTTCCGGGGTTGTGCCCACGGTGTGCCCGCGGCAATCCAACTCCAGCTCACTCCAGCCAATCCAGGGCACTGCTTCTTCGCATGAAGTCAGCGGGGACTGATTTTAAAGATTCGATAGACGGTTCGGACGAAGAGTTAGCGACCGAATTCGCCGCACGACTCCACGCAGAGGGAATCGAGTATTCTAGGTTCACTGAATCGACTCTTACCGCTTTCTGTCGACGCGCCTGACGCAAATAAACGCCGCCGAAGGGGCGAACGCGGCGGCCAGCGGCACGCGCCAGCCAATCGGCATCAGCGCCAGGTTCACCAGCACGGCGAGCGCGCCTATCAAGCCCGCGCGCGGCTTGCGCCCGATAAAACGGCGGGCGAGCACGTGCCAACCCTCGCGATCGAGAATCTCTTCCAGCATCCAGTATGGCAGGATCGTCAGGTGTCCGAAGCGGCCCTGGCGTAGCCCTGACACGCAACCGCGCGGAAACAGCCAGAGATCGCCTTGAATCAGGAACTGTCGTCGCGAATCCAGATCGACGACGTTGGGCGTCGTCACGATCAGGACGCCATCCGGCTTCAGCAGCGCGTGTGCTTTCCTTAGAAATTGATAGGGGTTCTCCAGATGCTCGATCACCTCGATGGCAACGATTGCATCAAACCTCTTACCCAACGCGTCCACGTAGCTGGGCGACGCATCGAGGTCGAGCTGTTTGAACGGGAAGGTCGAGATCCGACGGTGGCGCGATGTCCGCCACCACCACATTGTAGCCCGCATCACGAGATAACAATGCGAAGGCACCAGAGCCGCCACCGAGGTCGACAATGCGCGCCGGCGGCGCGACATGTGCTTTCAACATCTCCAGCACGCTTTCATGCACGCCCGGCATGGCATGAATAGGGCGCCCGCGATAATAGCGCCGCCACCAAGGATCCTGCGTCGACGATTTCGCCACAGTCATTCTAGCCCGACGCTCTGGAATCAATAGAAGGCCTCTTCGCGCGCACTGCAATGATAAGCTCAAAATCCGGATCGCGATACTGCAGCTCCCGCTGGCTCAACTCGACCGCCGCCGAATTTTCGGGTGTAGGCGGCATCGCCATCTCAAGCACGCGGCCTGTGCCAACCAGAAACTTCATAGCCCCATGTCGCGCCACGTGCCGACCCCCTGACGTTATAGCCTGGGATGTGCTAACCTGAATCCACGGTTTTTCATTGAAAGAATCAGTGTGAAGGAGCATTCCCGTGGAGGGAGACTTCCAGGTTGGCGATTGGCTCATCCAACCCCACCTCAACCGCATCGTAGGAGCGGAGAAAGAAAGCTCCGTTGGGCTGAAGGCCATGGACGTTCTGGTCTACCTGGCCAAGCATGCGGATGAGGTCTTACCCAAAGAGCGCATTATCCAGGCCGTGTGGCCGGACGCCTTTGTCAGTGATCAGGTTCTGATCAATGCCATCTCGGCTCTGCGCAAGGCCTTTGACGATGGTCCAGACCAGGGGGAGATCATCCAGACCATACCCCGGCGAGGCTATCGTCTGATTCCCGAAGTCAAGAAGCCAGAGCCGGATGTTTCCCGCTATCAGATCGTCAGGAAACTGGGCCAGGGGGCCATGGGAGAGGTCTACCTGGGGGAAGACACTCTGCTGCGACGAAAGGTGGCCTTGAAGTTTGTCTCCACAGACAAACAGGAGGACGAGGGCTATCGAAGACGCCTGCTTCGAGAAGCGCGGGCGGCAGCGGCTCTGGATCATCCCTTCATCTGCAAGATCTACACGGTGGGAGAACTGGAGGGGAAGGATTTTATCTCCATGGAGTATGTGCAGGGACAGACCCTGAAGGAGAAGCTCAATGCCTCTTCACTTACAACCAGAGAGGCACTGGAGATTGCAGTGGAGATGGCCGAGGCTCTGGAGGAGGCGCATGCTCAGAGCATCGTGCACCGGGATCTGAAGCCGGCCAACATCATGCTGACGGAACAGGGGCATGTAAAGATCACGGACTTCGGGCTGGCGAAGTGGGTACCGCTGCTGGAGGGAGAGGAGCAGGAGTATACAGAAACGCTGACCCGGGACGTATCGACGGAGGGGACGATACCCTACATGTCCCCGGAGCAGGTGACAGGCAGGAAGGTGGATCCGCGCAGTGACATCTTCTCCTTCGGAGTGGTGCTGTACGAGATGCTGACGGGGGTGACTCCTTTTCGGAAGACCTTGCCGATGGAGACGGCGGCAGCGATCCAGATGGCGGAGATGCCACCAATAGACCTTGTTGCATGGATCATCCCGAAGGATGCCTTATCATCGTGTTTTTCAATACCGGGGATAACCTAGATGCCACATAAGTTCAACGCAGCCCGACGGCACAAGTTTGATAAGGCGCAGTATCAGGTGATCAACTGGGCGGAATATAACGAGAGCCTGCGCCAGCGGGGTGATCTGACGATTTGGGTCAGTGATGAGGCTCAAAGTGTGTGGCGCGCGCCGCGCCGCACGTCACGGGGTGGCCAGCGGAGATACTCGGATCTGGCCATCGAGACATGCCTGACGCTGCGCACGGCGTATCGGCTTGGGTTGCGACAAACGCAGGGGCTGATGGGTTCCATTGGCACGCTCATGGGGCTGGATATACGGGTGCCGGACTTCTCCACACTGTCGCGTCGCGCAAACGGCTTGAGCATCGCGCAGGTGATGAGGCAAGCCGGGTCTGTGCCTGTCCATCTGGTGGTGGACAGTACCGGCCTCAAGATCTTCGGCGAAGGGGAATGGCTCGCGCAGAAGCATAAAACCAGGGGAATACGCCGCCGCTGGCGCAAACTCCACCTCGGACTGGACCTCCATAGCGGTGCGATTGTTTGCGCCAATCTGACTCACGATGACGTTGGAGACAGCACCGCCTTACCCGGGCTCCTGGATCAACTCGATGCCCCGGTCACGGGCTTTCTGGCGGACGGCGCCTATGATGGAGCGTCCACACGGGATCTGCTGAGGGAACGGTATGGGGAGACCCTGGATGTGGTTATACCGCCGCCAAAGAACGCAGTGATCCGACCGCAATCGGCGCGGGATCCAACCGTTCGGGATCGCCATATTGCCCAGATCCGCAGCAACGGCCGCATGACCTGGCAGGCGGCCACAGGGTACAACCAGCGCAGCCGGATAGAAACGCAGATCGGCCGGTGGAAGAGCGTCATCGGCCCCAGACTCAGATCCCGCAGCTTCTCCAGGCAGATCACGGAGATCCAGGTCGGCCAGAAAGTCCTGAACACAATGACCGCACTCGGACGGCCTGTGTTCGAACGTGTCGCCTGACGCTACCGCTTGGGAAAGGGCGAATTCCATCTCCGCCCCGATCCATGCAACAACGCTCATTGGTGGCCATCAGCAGGAGTATGTCGCCCGGGTTCTCGACCATATTGCTCCCCACGATCATGACCTTATCGTCATCGCAGGTAATCGTCACGGCAACATTACCCGTGTAAACGAGCTCGAGCTTGTTGATGCCGCCTGCGTATTCCGGGCCAAACCGGCCACTGATTCCGATTGAAAGCGGCCACCTGTTCCGAGGCAAACCGGCCGGTGATTCCGGGGCAAAGTAGGCCACTTTGCCGGGCTTTTCCGGAGTCGGTGGCCAGTTTCCGGAATGGGTGGCCGGTTTGCTCCGGAATGGGTGGCCAGGTTAGCGGAAAGTTCCTGCCCTCAGGAGTTTGCGACGCTGGGCAACGAGGGCTATCGTTGTTCCTTTTTCACTTGAAGAGGAAGAGGAGAACAGATGGCCAATCGGAGGTTGCCTATGCGCAAGATCAAGGAGATTCTCAGACTACATTTTCAGGCCCGCTTATCCGCTCGCCAGATCGCTCGAAGCTGCTCGGTATCTCGGGCTACCGTGGGTGATTACCTGAGCCGGACCCGGGCCGCCCAGCTCGACTGGAAACAAGTGGCCCAGATGAGCGAGGCGGAGTTGGAAGGACAGCTTTTTCCTCCTCCGGCTCCTCGGGGCCGCCACCGCCCTCCACCCGATCTCGCCTACGTGCACCGAGAGCTGCGGGGAAAGTCGGTCACTCTGCAGTTGCTCTGGCAGGAGTACAAGCAGGTTCATGCGGACGGCTATCAGTACTCGCAGTTTTGCGATCTGTATAACCGCTGGAGAGGCAAGCTCGACGTGGTGCTGCGGCAAAACCACCGGGCCGGCGAGAAGATGTTCGTCGACTATGCCGGCCAGACGGTCGAGATCGTCGATCCCAAGACCGGTGAGATGCGTCAAGCCAGCATCTTCGTGGCCGTGCTGGGAGCCAGCAACTACACTTACGCCGAGGCTACGGAAAGCCAGAATCTTCAGTCCTGGATCGGCGCTCATGTACGGGCCGTGGAGTTTTTCGGTGGCACTACCCGGGTGGTGATCCCTGACAACACCCGCACAGCTGTCTCTCAGGCTTGCTTTTACGAACCCCAGATCAACCCCAGCTATGCCGAGTGGGCGGCCCATTACTCAGTGGCCGTCATCCCGGCCCGGGTGCGGGCTCCCCGGGACAAGGGAAAAGTCGAATCGGCCGTGTTAGTCGTGGAGCGCTGGATCCTGGCCGCTGTGCGCAAGCGACGCTTCTTTAGCCTGGGTGAACTCAATCAAGCCATCCACGAACTGCTTGGGGAACTCAACCGCCGGCCTTTCCGCAAACTTGAGGGCAATCGCCTGGAGCTCTTCCGGCGTCTGGATCAGCCCGCTCTCAGACCCTTACCCAGGATCCGTTATCAGCTGGCTCGCTGGAAGAAAGCCCGCGTCAACATTGATTACCACGTCGAGTTCGAGCGCCACTACTACAGCGTCCCCTATGCTCTGGTCCGCCAGCAGGTCGAGATCCGTTACACGGAACACATCGTGGAGATCCTGCACCGGGGCCAGCGGGTGGCCTCGCATCGTCGCAACCGCGTGTCAGGAGCCGCCTCTACCTGCTCCGAGCACCGTCCACAGTGTCACCGGCGTTATCTGGAGTGGTCTCCTTCGCGGCTGATCTCCTGGGCTGCCAAGATCGGACCCCACTGTGGTGATCTGGTCGAGAAGATGCTCGCCTCTGGCCGCTATCCGGAACAGGCCTACCGCAGCTGCCTGGGACTGTTGCGGTTGGGCAAGACCTTCGGCGAGGATCGCCTGGAGGCCGCCTGCCGGCGGGCCCTGGCCTTCTCCACCTTCTCCTACCAGAGCGTCAAGTCCATTCTCAAGACAGGTCTGGACTCCCAACCATTACCCGAGACCCAACCACCACAACCGGCTCTGGAACACTCGAACCTGCGCGGAGCCGACTACTTCACTTGTGAGGAGAACTCTCATGCTCATTAACCAGACTCTCGAAAAACTTCACTCCATGCCGCCTGACCGGCCTGGACGAGGCTCTCACCCAGCAACTCGAAGATCCCGACTCCTCCGTTCTCAGCTTCGAGGAGCGTATCGGCTGGCTGATTGATCGACACTGGATCTGGAGAGAGAACCAGGCCCAGGCCCCGGCGCCTGAAAAACGCCCATCTCAAGGACAGCCAGGCTTGCCTCGAGGATATCGACTACCGTCCCGCCAGAGGACTGGATCGATCCCTCGTCCGTTCCCTGGCCACCTGCGACTGGATCACCAGACATCAGAATCTCATCCTGCTTGGCCCCTGCGGTGTGGGTAAGACCTTTTCTGGCCTGTGCCTTCGCCCAGCAGGCTATCCGCCAGGGCCACACAGCCTTCTATACCCGCCAGCCTGTACTCTTTCGCGAACTCTCCATAGCTCGCGCCGACGGGACTCTGCACAAACGCCTGGCAAAACTGGCCCGTGTCGATATCCTCATCGTCGATGACTTCGCCATGACGGCCTTGGCTGAGAGCGAACGTCGTGACTTCCTCGAGATCTGCGAGGATCGTTACAACACTCGCTCCACCATCTTGACCAGCCAGATCCCCATTGCCGATTGGCACCAACAGATCGGTGATCCGACTCTGGCCGACAGCATCTTAGACCGGCTCGTTCACAACGCCCATCGCCTGCAACTCGCAGGAGGTTCCATGCGAAAGCGTCTGGCGGCTTCTCAGGACTAAAGGCAAAAAGGCTATGGAAACTGCCGCCCTGTGCAAACCCATTCAGCGCTTTGCAGATCTGCTCAGGATTCCCGACACGTGGGTTCTCACAGGGCTTGGAAAACTCCTCGCTGCGCTCGGCAGTTTTCCACACTTCCCACAGCCTCTACGACTCCTTCACACACATCTTTATTGGAGGTTTCTAGAGTGCCAATCGATCGAAGTTACATTGACTCAAAACGGCCACCTGACACATCATGAAATCCCCAGCGTCGCTTCGCTCCGACCGGGTGGCCACTTCCCCCGGATTGGGTGGCCGGTTTCACCGGAATACGCACCCGTCGTTCAAGTCACCCGCGATCGGGATCGCCTCGGGATTATCGAAGGGCACACCGTCCCCTACTCTAGTCTCGAGATAGCCTCTGAGAAAGTTCCCCTCGGACCACAGGGTCACCTTACCGGTGGTCATGGGCCCCTCGTCGTCGAAATCGCCCCGAAAGTCGTATTCGACTCGAGCTGGCTGCATGGGCAGAGTCGAAATCTGGCCGTCGAGAAACGTCACAGCCGTTCCAAAGATCAGCTCGTTCGACTCGATGTCGACGCGCCCCCCGGTCACCGTCGTTGCGTCAAAGATCTGGTCCAGGAAGCGGGCGTCATGCGCGTTTCCCGCCAGCTGGACATTCTTTGTTTCCTCCACAGTTCCGTCCGCCTGGCGGAGCTTGAGCACAACGTCTTTCGCGGTTGGATCCTGGTTGGCCAGGGCCAGAGCGATGGTCGAAAAGTCCTGGAAGGGAATCGTGGACCGGTAGATTTCAGTGGAGGGCCCAACGCCGATGCTGTCCGTCAGTGCCCCGTCAGTCAGAAAAAAGTAGGTCAGGTTGCCGTTGATGGCCGTGTCCGGAGGCCCAGTACCGCGCAAGATCGCCGAGCCTGCCTCGATCTCCGCTCCGCTTAAGGTCAGGGATAATAGTCTCGAAGGGTGGTATCGAGATCGAGTGCTGACCGTTGCTGATTTCAACCCCGTCCACCATAGGGTTCCAGACCGTACCGTTTCCGGTAAAGAAGGAGAAATCGCCCTCGTAAGTGATGGAGCCGGAATTGGTGGCCGAGATGACCGACTGGATCTCCAGATCTCCCTGCGACCCGATGGCTACCTGGCCAAAAAGGAGTTCGGGTTGGGAAATCACTGCCACCTGTGTCAGAGCACACAGCAAGAGCAAGATCAAAACGTGTCGAAGAGTGTCCATGGTGCCTCCAGTTGAGAGAAGTGATTATCCGGCTCCAACTCGTCTCCGAGACCGTGAGCCGAACCTCAGACTCAATCCCATTCAGCTCATCCTTGACCTCATGCCAGTTGCCTTTGAAGATCAGCGTTGTTGCATGGATCGGGGCAGAGATGGAATTCGCCCTTTCCCAAGCGGTAGCGTCAGGCGATACGTTCGAACACAGGCCGTCCGAGTGCGGTCATTGTGTTCAGGACTTTCTGGCCGACCTGGATCTCCCGTGATCTGCCTGGAGAAGCTGCGGGATCTGAGTCTGGGGCCGATGACGCTCTTCCACCGGCCGATCTGCGTTTCTATCCGGCTGCGCTGGTTGTACCCTGTGGCCGCCTGCCAGGCCATGCGGCCGTTGCTGCGGATCTGGGCAATATGGCGATCCCGAACGGTTGGATCCCGCGCCGATTGCGGTCGGATCACTGCGTTCTTTGGCGGCGGTATAACCACATCCAGGGTCTCCCCATACCGTTCCCTCAGCAGATCCCGTGTGGACGCTCCATCATAGGCGCCGTCCGCCAGAAAGCCCGTGACCGGGGCATCGAGTTGATCCAGGAGCCCGGGTAAGGCGGTGCTGTCTCCAAACGTCATCGTGAATCAGATTGGCGCAAACAATCGCACCGCTATGGAGGTCCAGTCCGAGGTGGAGTTTGCGCCAGCGGCGGCGTATTCCCCTGGTTTTATGCTTCTGCGCGAGCCATTCCCCTTCGCCGAAGATCTTGAGGCCGGTACTGTCCACCACCAGATGGACAGGCACAGACCCGGCTTGCCTCATCACCTGCGCGATGCTCAAGCCGTTTGCGCGACGCGACAGTGTGGAGAAGTCCGGCACCCGTATATCCAGCCCCATGAGCGTGCCAATGGAACCCATCAGCCCCTGCGTTTGTCGCAACCCAAGCCGATACGCCGTGCGCAGCGTCAGGCATGTCTCGATAGCCAGATCCGAGTATCTCCGCTGGCCACCCCGTGACGTGCGGCGCGGCGCGCGCCACACACTTTGAGCCTCATCACTGACCCAAATCGTCAGATCACCCCGCTGGCGCAGGCTCTCGTTATATTCCGCCCAGTTGATCACCCGATACTGCGCCTTATCAAACTTGTGCCGTCGGGCTGCGTTGAACTTATGTGGCATCTAGCCCGGATTATGCATGAGATCTGAATCCGAGTGAGATTTGGGCGGTTAAGCAACCGTTTTTCTGTAATTTCCTCTAGGGCCTGTAGGGAAGAATTGCTCCACTTGTTTTTTCCAGCCGGCCAGGTTCAGGTATTGCCGGCCGGTTAACCACTCCTCGTGTATCTCTGCAAGCACAGCCGAGATGAGCCGCAGCGCCGATGCTTCGTGGGGAAAGATTCCCACCACCCGGGTTCGTCTCCGGATCTCCCGGTGCAGTCTCTCCAGTCCGTTGATGGTTCGGATCCTTCGCCACCAGCTCCTCGGAAAATCAAACACTGTCAGCCCTTCATCCAGGTTGTCTTCCAGCCAGCTCACGAACTCCGGTGCAATCTTTTCGAACTTCTTGACGACTTTACCCTTGAGCTCCTCGGCATCCTCTCGAGACGGGGCATCGAAAATGTCCCGCATGGCCTGGGCGATGCGGGGCTTGTCCTCTTTGCGGCGAGCATATTGTTGGGCGTTTTTGCTCAGGTGAAACTGACAACGGTTCCAGGGCACCGACGGATAAACTGCCCGCCTGGCCGCCTTCAGTCCTTCGTGATCGTCACTGACCAACAGCTCGACCCCTCTCAGTCCACGCTTGTGCAGATCTCCCAGAAACCCTCGCCAATGCACCTCCGCTTCGCTGATCTTGGCGCTCAGACCCAACACCTCTCGCGTCCCGAAACGATTGACTCCTATGGCTTTCAGGATGGCCACGTCCTGCACCCTGCCGCCTCTTCGAACCTTCTCGTAGTGGGCATCCAGATACACGATCGGATACTCTCCCAGCTCCCGGCTTCGAAACTCTTCCAGCTCTTCGTCCAGCATCCCGGCCACTCTCGAGACCTGGGTGGCCGAGATCTCCAACCCACACAGCTGCTCCGTGATCTCGGTGACTTTCCTCGTCGAGACGCCCATCACATACATCTCGGCAATGGCCAGCTTCAGGGCCTTCTCCGAACGGCAACCCCTCTCCAGCGACTTGGGATAAAACCTCAACCCACGCACCTGTGGAATCTCCAAGTGCAGCTCTCCCACTCGAGTCTGAATCCGCTTGCCTTTGAATCCGTTTCGATAGCCTCGCCGACTGGCTGTTCTCTCGTACGCTTCCGCTCCCAGAAACTCGCTTCTTTCCAACTGCATCGCCACGTTGAACAACTTCTCCAGGATTCCTCGAAAGGCTTCTGTTCCTTCCTCGATCAACTCCGCCAGGATCTCCCGTGGTACTCTCTTTTCCAGATCTGGGTTCATTTGATTCTCCTTGCCAGATTCTCGTTTCTGTTTTTGGAGAATCCTGTCCCAGACCTCTGTCTTTCCGACCCAAGGCCTGACCAGAAATTACAGAAAAAAAGTTACACTACTATTTGGGCCCAGAAAAAAGGCCGTAGCTCTCTGATATAAAAGGGTTTACATAAACAACGACCCTAAACAGGAGCTACGGCAATGTTGAAAGCAGTCTGCCAGAATACCCTGCCATTTCACAGCCACCGAAAGATCACGGCGCGTTTTGATGGGGGGAGTCTGACTTCCGACGCAGGATGGTTGTTGTTTGGATCGCTGGATCGGCAACATCGGTTGTGCGAGGGCTTCAGTTCGTGTATTTCGGAAAGCCGGGACCGACGCTACGTTCGTCATGACCTGTTGAAGTTGATTCGACAACGAGTCTTGCAGATCGTGGCCGGCTACGAAGACTGTAATGACGCCGATACGCTGCGCTCCGATCCGATGCTCAAGACAGTCTGTGATCAGTTGCCCGAGAGCGATCCCGATTTGGCCACCCAGCCGACTTTCTCCCGTTTGGAGAACTCCGTCACCAAGAAGGATCTGATGCGTCTGAGCCAGTGGCTGCTAGGCCGTTATGTGCGCTCCCTGAAGAAGAGACGTCCCAGCAAGATCATCCTGGATCTGGACAGTACCGACGACCACACTCACGGTCAGCAGGAGTTCTCCTTCTACCATGGGTATTACCGAAACCACATTCTGCATCCTTTGCTGATCTTCGATGCCGACACGGGCGACCTGGTGTGTGTCGTGTTGAGACCTGGCAACAAGGGGGCTGCCTCTCACATCGTGCCCATTCTGAAGCGAGTCGTGGAGGCCATCCGACAAGGAGTGGGGACGGATGTCGAGATTGAGATTCGGGCCGACAGCGGCTTTGCCACGCCTCGGCTCTACGAGTTCTGTGAAGGTGAAGAGAATCAACTCCAATATGTCATTGGGTTAAGTCGAAACCCTCGCCTGCAGCGAGTGGTCGAGCCGCTGCTGGATTCGACTCGGCTGCAGTTCGTTGAGCTGGAGGAAAAACAGCGTCAGTTTGACGAGTTTCTTTATCGAGCCAAGAGCTGGGATCGATCCCGTCGCGTCATTGTCAAAGTGGAGGTCGATCAGCGCGGGATCAATCGTCGCTTTGTGGTCACCAACCGGGACGATCTCTGCTCCCAATCACTTTATGACCACTATACAAACCGAGGGCAGACCGAGAACTTCATCAAGGCCTTCAAGAATCATCTGAGCATGGACCGACTCAGCTGTCATCGATTCCTGGCCAATCAGTTTCGACTCCTCCTGCATGCACTGGCTTACCAGATGTTCGTGCGCCTCCGCGACTATCTGCACGGGACTCCCTGGCACAAGCTCGAAATCGAAACCTTACGTCGTCGTGTCCTCAAGATCGGGGCCCGCATCCGACAAACCACTCGACGCATCTGGGTCCATCTTTCCTCAGCCTTTCCCGAACAACCCCTCTTCCACCTCGTCTTGAGTCGCCTCAACTCCAGCTAGCTTCTCCCAGTTCCCCAAAAAACCGCTTCCGATACTCATCCAGGCCCAGATCTGTCTGAAATTCACTCCCCCAACCACTCAAACGCCTCCCCAACCGATATTCTTCGCAAATCCGCCTGTCACACCTGCCCGCTTCCGAGTTGGGCCACTTCTCGACTCGTTTTTCAACACCGGACTACGGTTTTTGCATAATCCGGGCTAGGTTATCCCCGGTGTTGAAAAACACGATGATAAGGCATCCTTCGGGATGATCCATGCAACAAGGTCCCCGCAGGCTGAGATAATGTGACGACCAGCCTCTCCCGGGGAAGCCCATTGCCCCGGTCTCAGCCGCCGATTCAGCACCGCCCAACAGTCGGGTCATCCGATCCAGCGGGCGACGTCTATGGCGTGGTAGGTGATGATGAGATCGGCGCCGGCGCGGCGGATGCCGGTGAGGATCTCCAGGACGGTGAGGCGCTCGTCGATCCAGTCCTTGGCGGCGGCTGCCTTCACCATCGAGTACTCACCGCTGACGTGGTAGGCTGCCAGCGGGACTTCAGGGAATCGTTCGCGCAAGCGATAGACGACGTCGAGATAGGGCAAAGCCGGCTTGACCATGAGGAAATCGGCCCCCTCTTCCACGTCCAGGGCCGCCTCCCGAAGAGCTTCTCGGGCATTGGCTGGATCCATTTGATGGCTCTTGCGATCTCCCAACGAGGGGGCCCCTTCCGCCGCTTCCCGGAAAGGCCCGTAAAGAGCCGAGGCATATTTGACGGCATAGGAGAGGATGGCCACATGGCTCAAATCGTGGCCATCCAGCGCCGATCGAATCGACCCCACCATCCCATCGATCATGCCGCTGGGGGCCACGATGTCGGCTCCGGCTTGCGCATGCACCAGGGCCACCCTGTCTAGAACCTCCAGGGTCTCATCATTGAGCGGATCCCCTTCGCCCAGGTGCAGATCGGAGTCCGGGCTGAGAACTCCGCAGTGGCCGTGAGAGGTGTACTCGCACATGCACACATCGGTGATGACGATCAGCTTGGGAACAGCGTTTTTCAGCTCCCGGATAGCCCGGGGGATGACACCTTCCGGATCGAAGTTCTCGGAACCGACCGCGTCCTTCAGCTCCGGGATTCCGAAGAGCAGGACAGCCGGAATCCCCAGCCCATGGATCTCCTCCCCTTCTTCCGCCAGTTGATCGACGGAGAGCTGAAACACCCCGGGCATGGAGGAGATGGGCTTGCGCTGGCCGCTTCCGTGAGTCACGAACAGGGGTTGAATCAGGTGGCGGATCTCGAGGGAAGTCTCGCGAACCATCTCTCGAAGCGCCGGAGTCCGACGAAGACGACGAGGGCGTTTCCCGAGATTCCGCTGAGCGATTTTCACCCCGATCCTCTCAAGAATCTGCTTTGGTTGAGACATCATTGCTCTCTTGATAGTGATCCACCAGGGCTTCGACCAGGCCCTCGACCGTATAGTGCTGCGGCACGACGTCCACGGTCAACCCCAGTTCTCTTGCCTTGCGGGCCGTGGCCGGGCCGATGCAGGCAATCGTAACCCCTTCCAGGACACCAAGCGTCAGTGCAGATCCCTCGAGCGCCCCAACAAAGTTCTGCACCGTCGAGCTGCTGGTAAACAGGACGGCATCGATCCCCGCGGCCAGCTGATCGATCTGCTCCCGACCAGGCTGCACAGGCAGAGTCGCGTAGAGTACGACATCATCTACAATCGCACCCTTCTCCCCTAACAACCTGGCAAGAGCCGGTCCGGCCAGCTCGCCGCGGGGCAGCAGAATGTGAAGGCCATCCACATCCCCGAGAGCCTCAACCAGCTTTTCTTTTTCATACTCCTGAGGAATGACCTCAACTCTGACGCCCTTCTCATTCAGCGCCGACGCCGTCTTGGGTCCCACAGCGGCGACCCTGGTTTTCGCTGCCAGCGGCTGCCGGGATGCAGCGTTGAGCTGCCACCAGCTGGCCACAGCATTGGCGCTGGTAAAAACAATCCAGTCATATTCCGGGAGCCGGGCGATCACCGCCTGGACCTGATCGTTCCCCTCCACTGGAACCATGCGGATGACCGGCACCAAGACAGGCTGTGCACCCAGCTCGCGGAGGCGATCGGTCAGGTATCTCGCCTGCTCGGCTGCACGAGTCACCACGATCCTCCTGCCCGCCAGAGGGTGAGCCCGCCGCTCCTGAGCCGGCATGAATTGGAGAGCTCCGCGTCGCAAAGCTCGCTCTGCCAACCGGTGGCCCAGCTCCTCAGGGTTCTCCCCGGCCCCACTCACAAAGATGCGCTTCTGCCCGTCAGGCGAGAAGATGGTGCCTCTGAGATGAAGCTCTCCCCCCTGCCTTGGCCCCCTCCATTGAGCGAAGGCCGCGACGGGGAGGGTACAGCCACCCCCGAGTTGCTCCAGGAAGACTCGCTCGGCCGTGACCGAATCCCGCAGCCTTGGATCATCAATCTCGGAGAGCAGGGCAAGGGTCCGGGTGTCGTCGCTGCGGCACTGGACGGCGAGTGCCGCCTGGCCCGGAGCCGGGAGAAGCTTGCGCAGCGAAAACCACTCACCCACGCTCTTCTCCAGTCCCAGGCGGCGGATCCCCGCGGCAGCCAGAACGGTGGCGTCGTAGAGGGCCTGGTCCCGAACCTTACCGACCCGGGTATCCACGTTCCCCCGGATGGGACGAAACATCAGATCGGGCCGCAAAGCTCGAAGTTGAGCTTCCCTTCGGCTGCTGCTGGTGCCGATCACAGCTCCCCTGGGAAGTGCATCCAGCCCCCCGGAGCGCGTAACCAGGCACTCGCGTGGATCTCCCCTGACGGGCACAGCGGCCAGGCACAACGCCGGATCCTGCTCGGTCGGCAGGTCCTTGAGAGAATGTACGGCAATGTCGATCTCCCCTGCCCTGAGCGCATCGTCAACCCGGCTCGTGAAGACTCCTCGGCCCGCCATCTCACTCAACGGAACCTGCGGCTTCCGGTCACCTTCAGTGATCAGTGTCTTGATTTCGCAGGAGATCTCAGAGTGGACCTGCTTGAGCAGGCGGACTATCTGGTTGGCCTGCCAGCGAGCCAGCCTGGACTTTCTGGTGCCAACCCGGAGTCGAGGGCGGTCATTCATCGCCTCTCACTCGGAATGGTCGCCGTTGGACCCGGGAGCCAGGCTGTCTGTGTCTGTGATGACCAGCTTCTCCTCACCAAATCCCGAACGGTCTTCGCTCAGCACCCAGCAGCGGGCTTCCTCGCTCTGCCCCTCCTGCACCGAGACAATGAGGTAGGAAAACCAGGGCCAGGCATGGCTGCAGTCGTAATCGGAAGGAACCGCTGCGACGTCGGGGTGGGAGTGGAAGAATCCCAGAATATCCTGAGATTCGAGCCGCAATTCCTTTTCCAGGTCGCGGATCACCTCGGGATCGATCAGGTAGCGATTACTGGTGTCTTCTCGCTGATTGTCGGCAGCCCGTATCTGGAGAACGATTTTGCTCCCGTCCAGAATACGCCCCGTCAGGACTCCGCAGCCCTCCCGGGGATAGGCGCGTTCCAGAATGCGTTTCACCTGATCGAACTGGTCTTCAGAGATATTCAGCATAGGCTCCGGTTCTCTCTGGCCTGCTTCCACAAATACGGTAACGCTTGCGGATGGGTCTTGCGAGATGAGGTCGCGAACATCGTATGGATGGAAGTGAGTACTTAGTTGCTCCAGAAGTCTTCGGAAACATACTTCAGACCACTGTCTGGAAAGACTGTCACGATGGAGCCGCTTTGAATATTCGCGGCCACTTCCATGGCGGCCACCAGAGCGGCCGCGGAGGATGGCCCCACGAAGAGGGCTTCCTCGAGGGCCAGACGCCGGGCCATGGTGTAAGCCTCCTCGGTGGCCACCGCCATCTCGATGTCCGCCAGATCCGGGTCGTAAATGGCCGGAACCATTGCGGTGGGAAGATGTTTGAGCCCTTCCAGACCGTGCAGGGGAGTCTCGGGAATGAAGGAAACCACCTGGATTTTTGGGTCGAGCTCTTTCAGCCCCCGGGACGTACCCACAAAAGTTCCCGAAGTGCCGATTCCGGCTACGAAATGAGTGATTTCACCGTCCGTCTGCCGATAGATCTCCCGGGAAGTACCGTAGAAATGGGCCTGCCAGTTGGCCGGGTTACTGTACTGATCAGTGTAGAAGAACTTGTCCGGATCGGCGGCGGCCAACTCCCGGGCCTTGAGAATGGCACCCTCTGAGCCCTCCAGGGAGCTGGTCAGATGAATCTTGGCTCCATAACTGGCCAGCACCTGCTTTCTTTCGGAAGTGACGTTCTCAGGCATTGCCAGTTCCACCTGATAACCTCGGAGAGCCCCGATCATGGCCAGCGCGATCCCGGTATTCCCCGAGGTAGCGTCCAGGATCGTTTTCTCCGGGGTCAGGAGTCCCGACTCCTCAGCCTGCTGCACCATGCGTGCCGCCGCTCGATCCTTGACCGAGCCGCCCGGATTGAACCATTCGCACTTGGCGAAGATCCTGATGGTGGGCGAATGGAAGATCTTCCGGATCTCAACCAGAGGCGTGTTCCCGATTCGGCTCAAAAGCCTGGTCTGCTCCTTATGTGTCATTAAGGTACTCATATTGATTCCACAGCTCTTTTCTCTGGCTGCCACCCGGACTGGCCCGCAGCGTCAGAATCAGCCAGGCCTACGACCTGACCGATCATGACAACGATGGGTGCATTCAACTGACTCCTCGCAACCTGTTCAGCAAGGGAGCCGAGATCGGCTACGACAGACTGCTGTCTCTCCGTGGTTGCCCACTGCACGACGGCAGCCGGGGTGTCGGGCGGCTTTCCCGCTTCGACCAGCCCCCGGCACACGGGCGCCAGTTGGGACCGGCCCATCAGGATGATCACGGTGTCGAGCCCGGCCAGCGTCGCGTAATCCAGATCCCCTGAGTGCCCTGAGACGATCGCCAGGTTGTGTGCCAACTCCCGGTGTGTTACCGGAATCTGGAGGCTGGCTGGACCCGCCAGTGCACTGGTGACACCAGGGACCACCTCGCATCGGACTCCGGCTTCGCGGCAGTACAGCAGTTCTTCACCGCCGCGGCCGAAGACGAAGGGATCTCCGCCCTTGAGGCGGACGACCCGTTTCCCCTGATGGGCTCTGTCCACGAGAATCTGGTTGATACGGCGCTGGGGTGTTCGGGGGCCTCCCGGGGTCTTCCCGACCTCAATCAGCTCGCACAGCACGGGAGCCCGCAGCAGAAGTCTCTTGTTAATGAGGCGGTCGTAGACGATGACATCTGCCTTTTTCAACACTTCAAGGCCTTTCAGCGTGATCAAGTCCAGGTCACCGGGACCGGCCCCAACCAGATAGACAATCCCTTCAGCTGACATGGGCAACTCCTGCCGAGGAATCGAGCCGCTTCCAGGAACGGGAGGACTGAACCAGATCGTCGATGATCTCGACCAGGACAGGATCTTCCCCAACCGGTCGGTCAATCACGTATTCACGGTCTTTCGAGTCACGGCCTGCTATCTCGGCTGAATCGCAACCTGAGGGCCCGTCCAGGCCGAACAGTTGAGCCAGTTCGCAGGCATGGTTCCCGCTTCCAAAGAGAAAGGGCAGGACCAGGCAGTGATCCGCATCCGTTCCCTGCAGCGCCTCGCAAGGGGTGGGGCTGTCATCCAGAAAAGCCGCATGCACGGTCTTGCAGGGTCCCTCGCGCCCTAAGAACTCGGCCACCTCGCAGGTTGTCCGGGAGCTCGTACTGGAACGCGGTGTCCCGTGTCCGAGCACCACGACGGCCGTCCGCTCCGGATTCCACCCGAGTCGGCGGACCAGTCTCCTGACCCTCTTCAATAACGCCGAGCGAAGGCGGAAGTCGCAGCCGACAATGGGTGTGAGCCAGATGTCGATCGATCTGGACCGCGGGGCTCGAAGCAGCTCGCGTGGCAGCACCTTTTTCGAATAGTAACCTTCAGCCAGAAAAACCGGGACGACCACAACGCTAGAGCCGGAGACCAGTTCCGGGATCTCCCCGAAGGCAGGCTGTCCCTGGTGGTAGCTGGTCAGCACCTGTTGAAACAGGTCCCCCGGTTGGAAGCGACCGGCGATCCTCTCCAGGGCGTCCGCAGCTCCTCCACAGCGGCTGCCATGAGCCGCCAGAACGAGGCTTTTCGGAGGCGGCCCACAACTTCCAGCTTCCCGTTCGTGGAACGTGGAACGTGGAACGTGGAACGTTTTGTCTTTCTTCATCAGCGAATTACAAATGGAGCCCGCACTCGGTCTTGGCCGACCCGGACCAGCGTCCCTGACGGGAGTACTCCTGAACCGACATCCCGGGCACCTTCTTCGTGCACTGCATGCATCCGATGGAGGGATACCCCTCGTGATGCAGCAGGTTGTGGGGAACCTGATTGGCCAGGATGTATTCCCAGACCTGGCCGCGCGTCCACGTCGATAGCGGCGCGACCTTCCACACCCCGTGACTGGAGTTCCATTCGATTACGCGGGTGGACCGACGCTCGGGAGTCTGATCGTTGCGCACGCCTGTTATCCACACTTCGGCATCCTTGAGGAGATCTTGCATGGGAAGGACCTTGCGCAAGAGACAGCAGGCGTCCGGATCCCTTTCCCACAGCCGGGCACCGTAGCGGG
>CBDBID010000023.1:0-22123 GCA_965205565.1 Acidobacteriota bacterium | reverse complement strand
GCACTCCCCCGCTACGATCCAAAAGTACATGGTCAGGGGACGTCCGGGATCTACGGATTCGCAGGCCTGGCGGACATTTTTGAGGAACCAGTCCAAAGCCATTTGGTCCTGCGATTTCTTTGTGCAATACACCGTGGGTTTTCGTACCCTCTTATGTTTTCGTCACCATAGAGCTGGGCAGCCGTAAGGTCGTTCACTTCAACGTGACCGAACACCCGACGATCAAATGGGTGAGGCAGCAGGTGCGGAACGCGTGTTTCGGTGAGCAACTGCCCCAGTTCCTCATCCACGACAACGACGGCAAGTACGGCCAGTTAGGGCGTCCCATCCCAGTGAAAAAAGGCGGGAGGAGGATTCACTACCGCTGCGCGTTCGATGTGTGGCTCTTTGAGGTGATGGGCGTCCGTGGAATGCCGACTCCCTACCGAGCGCCCAACGCCTCAGCCCACGTCGAGCGACTGATCGGAACGTTGCGGCGTGAATGCCTGGATCGCACGCTGATCTGGAACGAGCGCCATCTACGTCGCGTCCTTGGAGAGTTCATCGCCTGGTACAACCAGGGCCGAGTTCACCAGGGTCTACACGGAATCCCGAAGCCAGATCCTTCACTGACACTACCTCACCTGCCGAAGGGAGGCTGGCGGCAATCCCCGTTTTGAACGGCCTGCACCACGACTACCGGCTTGTTGCCTAAACATCCATCGGTGTTTCAGAAGCAGATTGCCACTCCAGGTGGAGGCTGCTTTCTGGAGGCGACCTTGCGATTTCCCCCGAGTAGCGAAGCCTATTGGCTAACGCACCCTCGAGGGAGCTGACATCTTGTTTTGTCGAGGCCGCACACGAAGAAGCGACGCATGAAGGTGACGGATCGAAATTCGCCTCGAATCGAAATTCTGAACGATGGCCCGAGTGCTTTGCCACCAGTTGCTGAGAATTGCCTGTCCGATTCGCAAGCGGCGTCCCTATTTGGTACCAGACCGGCAAAGAGAGTCAGTAAAGACGGGGATTCTTGGCGTAATTGCGTGCCTGTCCCTTTGGGGTAGCTCCCATGATCGAGAGTCTCAGGCCGACTCCTTCCACACCTTGCGCTGTTCGCGGAAGGCCCAGTGGATCTTGTCCGGACCCGGGGCGCGCTCGAAAAGGCTGACCCCGTATCCGAAGACCAGGGCCACCACCAGACCAAACGTGGAGGGCCACAGGAAATTGAGATCGGTGAAGAAGATCAGCCACCCCATGAAGCCCACCGAGAGCAGGGCGCCGGTGCACACGCCCAAGGACTGGGCCCGACGGGTCAACATGCCCAGCAGAAAGAGACTGAACATGGGACCAGCGAAACTGTTGACGATCTTGTTGGTGATCTCGATGATGTCACCCAGCTTCCCCACAAAGCAGGCCAGAATCGTGACCACGGTGCCCAGAATCACGGTAAAAATCCGAGCCAGCACCACTCTCTCCCGCTCGGAAGGACCCTCACCCTGTCCGCTTTCCGAGGGACAGATCTCGCCGTACTTCAGGCGCTGCCAGAAGTCCACCATGAAGGCCGCCGAGCAGGAGTTGATCCCCGAGTCCACGCTGGACATGGTGGCGGCATAAAGGGCGGCGATCAGCTACACAGGCCCGTCAAACCCGCCGGCATGGCCGTAGCGATGAAATACGGGTACTTCCAGTCCCTTTGAAAATCCAATCCGGCCAGCTGGCTGGGAACGGGAAAGGCGTCGTAGTAGACCAGAAGAGACATACCCAGCAAGGTCAGGCACAACGAAATCATCACCCCGGTGATGGCCTTCAACCAGAAGGCACCTCGGGCGTTGGCCAGGTCGCGAGTGCTCAAGTAACGCTGCACCATGGTTTGATCGACCGTGTAATAACCCAGCGATCCCACCACGAACGAGACCAGTACGGCCAGCAGTGTCACCTGGTCCTGGACGCAGAAATAAGCTTTCAGTTTTTCCCACAAGGCCAGGTCGGCCTGGATTTCTGGGATGGAAGCCACCAGAGTCATCTTGCCCGCCTCCGCCGTGCCCCGAACGACGGCGGTGATCCCTCCCGGCATCTCAATCACGATCCAGACCACCGCCAGGATCATCCCGCCGAAAAGCACCAAGAATTGGACCACGTCGGTCCAGATGACGACCGTTCATACCGCCCAGAGCGGTGTGAACGGTGCCGAATACACCCAGGGCGATGATGGTCACATACAGATCAACTGTGCCTCCGGTGGCGGCCCAAAGAGCCAGCGAAGGGGCGTACAGGGCGGTGGCCACGCATCGCACCCGGACGTCGAAACGGTGCTCCAGATACTCGTAGGCGCTGTATAGCTTCATGCGGCTGTAGAAGGGCAGGAAAATGCGGTTCACCACCGGCAGCTACAAGAACACCATGGGGGTTCCGAGGAGAAAGATCACCCCATATTTCTGAATGGCCGACGGCACCGCCATGTAGCTGATGGCACTGAAAATGGTAGCCGTCAGCGAAAGACCCACCGGAAACCAGGTCATCGACCGGCCGGCTAGAAAATAGTCTTTGGCCGTTTTCTGGCCTTTGTAAAAGGACGCGCCCAGCAGGATCATGGCCAGCATGTAGCCGGCCAGAACGATCCAGTCCAGACTGTGAAACTCAGCCGCCATCGAGGTCGAGGTTCCCGGAATGTTGGTCATTCTATTCACCTTCTCCAAGGTCATGACCAAACTCGGGATAGAGGAGGCCCTTGCGAACCTTCCCCTCCCACACCACCAGGCATACGGGTCCGTACCATGGCGGTTCGCTAGGGTTGAATGGACTGGTGACGCACTAGCCCGGGGAGACCAAGCCGGTCGAAATAATCGTTGTTGCGCGCAATCCGGACCCCAGGCGTATGACTGAGTGCCCAGGGTCCCTTCGAGCTCCAAGCGGTCAGATGAGCCAACTCCGCACGCACGCCCAGACGGATCAACTCCGCCTTACGGCGCCGGTAGACCTTCCACTGTTTCCATTGGACGCAACGCAAGCGCCTGCCAATCCAGCTATCCAGGTCCCGCAATACCGAAGGGGTTTCGCTGTAGCCAAAGTAGCCAATCCAGCCCCGAAGATACGGGGCTAGACGGGCGACTTGCTGCTCCAGGCTAATCCCCCCGGTTGCGCCGCGTCAGGCGACGCACCCGGGATCGAAAGCGCTGGAGCGACTCCGGAGCAATCTTACGCCGGTTCGGCGCTCGACCACCTCCCGTAAACGTGAGCCCCAAGAACTTCCTTCTTTGGGGGACATCCACCGCGCTCTTCTCCTCATTCACCCGGAGTTTCAGGCGCTGGATCACGTATCGACTCAAGCTCTGCATCACACGCTCCCCCGCCCGTCGGCTCCGCACGTAGACGTCACAGTCGTCGGCGTAACGGACGAAGCAGTGGCCGATCGCGGCCACTTGCGCCACCTAAAGGTGGCCCCGTTATCTGTACAGTTTCAACTGTTCCAGGCGCCTGGTCTTCAGCTTCTTGCTCCCGGATGTATCTTCGGATCTCACCCTCGTCCAAGCCCACCGTGGACACGAAGTAGCCCCTCGCCCAGAAATGCTGACCCGCGAAGCTTCGATTCCTCTCTTCGTAGTTGCGTCAGATGTGGATCGCGCTCTTCCCCTTGATGAAACCCCACCCACCTTCGAAACCGCGTATTTCGGAGGAATCGAGATCATCATGTGTACATGACTCACCTGCAGGTGTCCTTCCTCGATCTCGCTCTCCTTTCTCTCCGCCAACTGTTTGAACACCTTGCCCAAATGACGGCGAAGTGGCCCATACAGCACCTTCCTCCGGTATTTCGGTATGAACACCACGTGTTACTTACACAACCACTTCGTATGCTGTAACCTGCTGTAGTTTGTCATTGACTCCCTTTCTTGATGCTCTGGTCGGCTCACGAAAGGGAGTCTTCTCCATCATACTTCCGGATCTGTCAAACTCTAGCGGCCTCCCCGGCACAGCCGGGGGGGGGCTCTCGTTGTCTTCTAGCGGGATGGTGTCCCGTGCCGTCAGTACCCGGCTCGCTTATCCACTACGTACAGGAACGGTTGGTTAGCCAGATACCTGCGCAGATTCTTGCGGAAAATGGCGTGTCTCCCCTTGGACAGTTCGAGAGTGTGCGCCGAGGCGTGGGGCGAGATGATCAGATTCTCACAATCCCACAAGGGACTCTCCGCCGGCAGGGGTTCCACCGCAAAAGCGTCCACGGAGGCACCGGCCAGGTGGCCCGTTCGCAGCGCCTCCGCCAGGGCATCCTCGTCTACGATTCCTCCGCGGGAGATCACCACCAGATAGGACCCTTTCTTGAGCAGTCGGATCTTATCCTTAGCGATGAGTCCTCGGGTCTGCCGGGTCAGGGGAGTGGCGACTACGAACCAATCGGAGATCTGCAGGAGTTCGTCCAAGCGGTCCGGGCCCCAGATGGCCTGGACCTCCGGAAGGGGCGCCACGGAGTGAAGATCCACCCCGTAGACGGTCATCCCGGCCGCGTGAGCACGACGCGCGATGGCTCGGCCGAGATCGCCCAGGCCCCAAATGCCCATGGTTTTACCCCGAATCTCGGACTGCTTGAAATGATACTTTTCCCCATCCCAGCGCCGCGCTCGCTGATCCTCCCACATGTGTTGCAGGTGATGGGTCAGGATCACGACCGTGGCCATGACGTGGTCGGCCATGGGATCCGCGTGTGGCCCTCGGCAGTTGGTCACCGCCACATCGCTTTCGATGAGTTCCGGCAGCTTGAGCATTCCGTCAACACCGGTGAAGGGAGCGTGCATCCATTTGAGATTGTGGCCGGCCCGGAAGACCTTAGGCGAAGGCCACCATCCGCAGTACGCCTCGGCGTCGCCGATTTCACTCAGGGCTTCTTCCTCGCTTCTGACCTTCACGAAGTCGACTTCCGGGAACTCTCCTCGCAACCGGTCCACGTAATCATCTTCCACTCCATAATCGCATGTGCCTCCCCGCATCACGATCTTTATACCGCGCTTACTTTCCGCCATGACTCTCCTCCTCTAGCTTGATTCTCTAGAGCCTGAAGGCCACACAATCGTTGGCGGCTCCAGCCGATGCAGCCGTCGCTTTCGGCAGGGACCGGCTCGGCAGGACCGCAACCGTCAGGACGTCCCGGTGCGGTCCTATCCATATTTCCTTCGCCGATGGGGCCTTTCTTCTGCCATGCGCTCCGCCCGTTCTTGGGATCATACCCAAGGTTTCCGGAGAAGCAAGTGAGATTCGGCTGGGTTTCCGTGGTTAAGGACCCTCCAGCCCACTCAAAATGCAGCGCGCCAGCCGTTCGTTTCCGCGAGGGGAATAGTGGGCCGAATCCACATAGCTGAGCTCCTCAGCGGTGAGACAACTCGAACAATCGGTCATATCCAACTTCCCCTGGCGGATGGCCCTCCGAACGCTTTGCCGCACGACCCGGTAGATCCTTTGGACCTTCGACCCGAGAAACGCTGCCCTGTGGAATGGTTGATTTTCTCCGAGCAGCCCGATCGGCTGGTAGACCAGATGAGCCTGAAACCCGAACGATTCTCCCAGACGTTGAAGGAAACGAATATTCTGAGCGTAATATTGGACGACTTCGTCAGCCAGCTGCTGCCGGCGGTCGGACTGCAGATCATCCCAGTGCAGATAAAAGATCATCAATTCCTGCCAGTTCAGAGGATTTCGGTCCATCCTTCTGGGTCCATCCCCCAGCGCCCGGCTCGAGCCCGCCCTCAGACGAAAGGCCAGCTGGACGGCTGGAAAACTGAAGGCGAGAGCGGAAAGCATGTTGTTGTCCCCGGGGATAGCCAAAGATGAGCGGTACTTCTCTCCGGTCGATCAGTAATCCCTGGGTGCGCGGTTTCTCCAAAGCCGGATAGGCAGACCAGGCGAATGTGCTGACATCGTTGAGGCCATCGATGAAGAGGACTCTTGCTGGCCGGTAACCCTTGCGCAATAGATCGAGCAGTTTGTCCACCTCTCGGATCGAGTCGTGGGCTGGGACTCCGAAATTCAGGTAACGGGCCTTGGACCTGGAGAGCCGATTCAGGTAGGAAACCACCGTCTGATCCCCCGGCACGCCCTGGCCGAAGGTCGTGGATCCTCCGAACACAAAGGTGTGGAGGCCGGCTTTCCGGAGCCACCCATCCACTCGAGCGTCCGTCCAACCAGGCTCGTAACGCATCGACTCGGTCCCGATCAGGTAAGGACCGCGGGAAAACCGGTGGTGTACGAGAGAGTCGGGTGGGGACGAAGCGGGGGGGCTTTCTGCGATCAGAGCCCTCAGTGCCAGGTCCTCAGATCCGGGGAGGATCCTGCGCAGGATCTGTAACCCTTCAGGCGATCCGGGAGTCACGAAGATGTCCGTACCGGTTGACCCGGGCCGCGGCTTGGCCAATCCCCTCAAAATCGTCCAGGCGGCCGCGTTGAACAGTACAAAAAAAATCAGGACGAGAACCACGCCCACGCTGAGCGACTGGACCCGTGCGAACCACCGGTTTTTCCTATCCATCTCGCCGGGTCGAATTCCCTCCCCTCCACTCCAACGGCTCGAGTGGCGCGACCGTCTCCGGCCGGTTTTCGAACAGAGTCCACTTTAGAACCGCCGTTGAACCCATTCTCAAACCATCGGAGAGTGCCGGAAAAGACCTCACAGCCGCCACACCAGGAAGAAGATCAAAGCTGCAGGAGAATCACGCCCCGGGATGATTGTCTTATTTCGTGCCGAGGTGCGGAGGATTTTTCCAGTCCGGTCTGGAACGGAGCCCCAAGCGCGAGCGCGGGGTCACTAACCCCATCCCAGTGACCGCCTGAAAGGCGCTTGATCGTTGCTTCTGCGGTTGAGACCGCCCGTTAGGTAGTCCCACGTGATACCGGCATCCTGCCGGCGATCGAAGGGCCACACTCCTTTCTTGGGCCAGTCAGATGGAGGTGTCACAAAAGACCTCCAGAGCAAACGGCGGGAAATTTCTTCGCTGCAGCAGACCCAGTGGCTGTTAGGTTTCTTGTCCGGGATCCTTGGCCTCGAAGATCTGCTTTAGCCTCTCGGGGGTCTCCTCGGAAGGGCCGTAAAACTCCACTCCAAAGGAGTTCGTCTCGCTTTTCTGGCCCACGTAGATGACTTCTGCCTTCAGAGTGCAGCTGTAGCGCTCTCCCACCTTCAGGGTGACCGCGATCTCCGAACCCGGGGGTGGGACGACCGAGGATTGGGTGATGGCCACGCCCCCGTAAGAACAGGTTGGCCACCCGTCCCTCGACCTGCTTCCCTCCCCATTCAAACTGGCAGGGGATGGGAAAACGCCAACGCTCGAATCGACTCCGTTCTTGGTCCATGTCCCTCTCAGCGAAGAACTCCCTCACAGCCACGCACTCTTTTCAAGACAAACCGATTGTCAGAACGGACCTGTGGTCGCGCACAGGCGACCCGCCGTATTGCAGTCCGGATCGGCGCCGGGTAGGATGGCCGGCGTTGTGACGGACCGAGACCCGTACCGGCTCAGCCCGGAATCCATTGAAGCCCCTCCCCGGACCTTCCTTTCCGTTTACAAGCGGATCGGGCCCGGTCTCATCCTTACGGCCACCGTGGTGGGCTCTGGGGAGCTGGTACTGACCACCGTCCTGGGGGCCGAAAGCGGCTACCGGCTGCTCTGGCTGATCTTGCTGAGCTGCATCATCAAGGTGGTCGTACACAACGAGTTGGGACGCCTGGCTATCGGCACGGGGCGCACCACATTGGAGGGATTCAACCAGGTACCCGGCCCCCGCATCGGGGTCTCCTGGATGGTCTGGCTCTGGTTTGCCGTGGTGGTGCTGAGCTTCTTTTCCGTGGGGGGCATGCTGGGAGGCATCGCCGAGATTTTGCATCGGCTCATTCCCGCGGTCTCGCCGGCGGCCTGGGTCGCCGTGGTGGTTTCCATTACCATCGTCCTGCTGATGGGAGGCCGCTATCAGCTGGTGGAGCGGGTGGCGGTGGTGCTGGTGGTTGTTTTCACCCTGCTCACCATCGGCTGCGCATTGCTGCTCCTGTATCGACCCGAGTACTTCTCCTGGAACCGTGTGGCCGAAGGCTTGACCTTCCAACTTCCCGATGGCGGTTTCGCCACGGCAGTGGCTGTCTTCGGCGGCACCGGCGTGGGCGCTCTGGAACTCATCATGTACCCCTACTGGTGCATTGAAAAAGGTTATGCCCGCTTCGCCGGTCCCTGGGAGTCCACCCCGGCCTGGGGGCAACGGGCTCGTGGATGGATACGCGTGATGGAGATGGACGTCTGGAACTCCTGGTTGATCTACACGGTCGCCACCATCGCCTTTTACTTCCTGGGAGCTGGGGTTCTGGGAGGGTTGGGAATCGTTCCCAGGGGCGCGGACATGATCCTGACCCTTTCGAACATGTTCACGGAAGTTCTGGGACCGTGGTCGTTTGGTCTATTCATGGTGGGCGCTTTAGCCGTTCTCTACTCGACCATCTTTGGTGGCGCCGCCGCTTCCAGCCGTACGGTAGCCGACTTTGTCTACGTGCTGGGGCTCTATGATCGAGCCAACTACCGAACCCGCCTCTTGGCCATTCGCGTCTACGTGCTGGCCCACTTCCTGCTGCCCTGTCTGTTCCTGTACTACTTCCGGGAACCGGTCCTCATGGTCAAGATCGGAGGCATCACCCAGGCGCTTCTGCTTCCCATCATCGGTTTTGCCACTCTCTATCTGCGTTACACGTCCCTGCCCAAAGAGATCGAACCCCAACCCTGGGTCACATTCGCCCTGGGCACGGCTTCCTTCGTCATGTTGGTGATGATGGGCTACTACGTCTTGGTGCAGATCAAATTCTGAAGCCTATCCAGACGCTCCTCCCTGTATATGTGCGGCATTCCTTGTAGCTGTGGAGAGGGGACATGAAGAATCCCCGGTTGGCAAGGGAGAGAAAAAGGGCGGGACCATCCTCGGCTAAGGCTGATGGTACCGGACCCGCAACTCCAGCTTTTCCACCAGCAGGGGCCCGGCGATGGGGGACCGATCCGTGACCCGCACTCCCACCAGATTCTCTCCCTCGGCGCACTGCTCGGGAGCCACCGGGAAAACCAGCCAGCCCTCTCGCACCTCAGCCGTCTCCAGCAGGGTATTGTTGACCCGCACCTTCACCTTCTTCTCGATGCCTTGCCGGGGCGGAGCATTGTACAGGAACGGCTGATTGGCCTTCTCTTTCCGTTCCGGAATAAACCAGTCGCGAATGACGGTCCGCTCGATCCGGCCGGCTCCCGCGGCAGGGGGTCGATCGTAGCGGGAGACGTTCAAATAATCCCCCAGCTGAGAATCGTGCAGCAGCACCCACAGTTCAACATCCTTCACCTTCTCGGCCTGCTCGTTAACGTCATCCCCGACGTAGACAGGAAGCAGCAGGTCGGTCTTGCCCTGGGCGTCCAGGGGGGCCGGGAGTATCGATAGCATGTTGGTGTTGGCGTACCCGTGGCGAGGCGTGGACCAGTCCTCTGGGTTGGGGTGCACGATCGGTCCGTGCCCTCCCCCGTGTCTCTGAGCAACAAAGGTCTTGTCCAGTGTCTCAAACCCGTCCGAGGAGTTGATCTCCCGGTAAAACTGCTGGTGCATGGTCCACCAAGGTTCGTCCTCGCCCCGGGGGCCGTAAGCGAAGTTGAAGGTTTGCAGACCGTTGGCTCCCTGCCGCCTCCAGTTGGACACCACCCCCCGGAAAACCTCGATGGGAGGGGTGCAATAGCCGTCCGCAGCGTGGTGATGGTCCAGGGCCGGATAGAGCTTGATGTTGCGACCCGCCGTGATCCTCCGGAACGCATCCAGGTCCACCTCGAAGGAGCGGCATCCCAACACGAAGATGTCCACCAGCTGCTCCCTGGCCCAGGTTTCCACGTCCAAGCCGTCGAAGTGGCATCCCATCAGGTTCTCCGGCACCCGCGCCGCCAGCAGAAACGGCTTGCCCCGCCGGGCCTCAACCTCGAGAAGCATCTGACGCAATTGCCTCAAGAAATCGGTCATGTGATGGCGTTGGAGCCAAGCCTCACCCGGAGGGAAGACGAAACCGCGGGCGAAGTCCAGTTCGATGCCGTCAAAATCATACCGATCCGTCACTTCCCGGAGGTTGCGCAGATAGTACTGGCGCACCCCCTCCTCGGCGTAATTCCAGTACCCGTTCTCGCCCCAGGTATGAAACAGCCATTCGGGGTTTTCCTCCTTGAAGGGAATCCGGTACACCTTGGGTACCTTGCCCACTTCCTTCCCCGAGGCGCCCCGACCGACGTCACCACCCGGAGACTCGCTTTCCCCCTGGACGATGGTGTCCATGATGGTGCCCAAACCAGGCACGTATTGAGGATCGTTGTCGGAACCGTTCATCCGCATCGAAAAGAAGCCCTCGATCTCCCGAGAATGAGTTTCTTCCAGAAAGATGCCCACCAGGTCGATGTCGTTGTCGATCCAGTACTGGAAGCCGGGATGATTGTAACGGGGTAGGATTTCGCTGGGATAAGGAACCACATTCCCCTCTCCCCAGTTCCACCAGATGGAATCGAAGCGGATCTCGGGATCGTCGGCAAAGGCTAGACGGCTGTGGGCCAATTTGCGCGCATCCTGTCCCGGCTGCGGATCGACGATCATGACGTCGAAATTGAGAACCAACTCCCGGCGCCGGTCCACGGCCGCCTGGTGTTCCTCCGAGAGTTGAATTTCACCGGACGGTTGAGGATGCGAGGGTTCGATCTGGCACCCCACCGCCCACACCAAAACACCTGAAAGCAGAATGGATTGAGTGCGCATGCCCGCTAGAATAGAGGGGCGGCCGGCAGACTGCAATTTCTGATGGACCGGAAACGGTTCAGGTTGCTGCAGATACCTCGAATACCTGAGGGTTGAGTGTGCATCCGGCACGGCAGGTGCGCGGCTGCCTCGTGCTCTAACGGCGAGGGAAAAACCGAAACTTCAGGCCTGGCTCACCCCCGGGGCCAGGCCCAACGAAACCCTACGATCATCGCAGCTCTCCACGGGGAGGGGTTGAAAGCGCCTCCCCCTTGGGGATTTCGGATCTGGTGCTGCGATTTCGATTCAGGCTCGGACGGACGAGCATTCAACCCGTGGCAACCTCCTCCATCCACTTGATCCCAACAGCAAATCGGGATTGGCGTCCGGTGTGGCGTCTGGGGTAGCATGAGGGCTTCATCGGTCCGGGACGTGGCGCAGTCTGGTAGCGCACCTGAATGGGGTTCAGGGGGTCGCGAGTTCGAATCTCGCCGTCCCGACCAATAGAATAAACAACTTACGGCGATTGGGGTCTCCCTGAAATCTGTCCGCGTGACACTAGCGTGACACCAGCGCCACTTTCTGAACGGTTTTGGAGGGCGGTGACAGACAAATCCCCGAAAAGCTCCACCTCCGGAAGGCTGCCTGCACCGGGACCAAGTTGCATCCTAGTGACACCGGCTGAGACAAAGGTAAAGTTGTCGGTGGTGTGGCTGTAGTAGAAGCCTCCCGCATCCATGTCGGAGGGTCTGGCAAAATGGATACGGCTGCTCTTGTCGTTGGCGCCCGTGAGGGTAAGGTCAGGTTCCATAGCCGTCATCTGCATCATTTTCAAGATGCAGAACGGTATCCACATTAGATATTCCCAGATCTCCTCCCCTTTGGATATTCAAACGAGAATCGGGGAGTTGGGCACCGATACCCACGTTGCCCGTGTTCGTGATGCGCATCCGTTCCGAATCGAACACTTCGTCTTTGACGCCACTGTCGGCGGTGTAAAATTCTATCCTACCTGTCTTCATTCGAATGGCAGCCGGTGCTCCTATCCCGCTATGTGTTTCCGTGACCACCATATTTTGTGTGTCCCAGTTACCCGCTTTCACCGCATATCCCAGTATCATCTCACTCGTCACGTAAGTCGAGCCGATGAAGCCGCGAGACCTATAAGTATTCCCGCTTCCGCATCGGGTTGACATACTAAGGTTGCCGTTTTGACCCAGTGGATTACCTGTATAATCGCACGCTTCTTTATGGGTATCGCCGGAATCGATGGTTGGCTCCCTCTGCTGCCCAAGACCGCCAGTCCCAAAAAATACATCAACCGGAGCGCGTCCAGGGTTACCTAAACCCGGATGACCAGCCCCAGCTAAGGACACATAGAGAGTCGTGAACTGGCCTTGCTGGCCAGGCTGGGGGGACTCGGAGGCAACCCCCAGCAGATAGGTGCCCGGAGTCCTGTAGGGAAGCAGCGCTTCAATGAAGTTGTCACCAAATCCAGCACTGGCAGCGGCTCCATTACCCTCCCGACGCCACCCAGATAGACCGTTGGCTCCGCCCCAAAGTTCTGACCTTCAATCACCAGATACGGAAGCTTAGCCTCGGGCCTCGGAACCGCCGACATCACTCAGAGGAGCGACTTGAGGTCGCTCCTCTGAGCTGCGAGAGCTACTGGATCCATCAGGATTCCATCCAAGATGGCGAAGGCACCCGTATCCGCCAAGGCCCTTTCCGGTAGCTCACCCGAACGCCGTAACTCCCTGATTACCTCCTCATCTCCTGTTTCCCGGGGATAAGCCAACCAATCCTTCACTTCCTCACTCAGGAGACGACTGGCCCGTAGTTCCCAGCGGTAGGTGCCGTCTGGGACAGAAATGGTGGTCAAGTCAAAGTAGATACTGTCTCCCTGGTTGAAGGTCTCCTAGAAATACCTACCGTCCGGACCTGAGATACGCAGATTGACACTCTCGAACTGGCCTGATACCCTCTGCACCGACTCTTTTGAACCAATGGACTTCCGTAAATACACACTAAGCCTCAACTAATGATCTGGGTTCTTGTTCCAGCCTATAATGAAGCCAAGACTTTACCTACGGTACTTGCTCAGATCGATTCTGAGATGCGATCTCACGAGCTGGATTACCGCCTGCTCGTAATTGACGATGGTAGCACAGACGATACTGCGAAAATCTTAATCGAGGCCCAGAAAACACTTCCTTTGACAGTAATCTCCCACTTTCTCAACCGAGGACTTGGCGAGACCGAGCGCGATGCATTCGAGTTTGTGGCATTGCATTGTGACCCTTCCGATTTAATCGTGCGTGTGGAGGGAGATGCAACACACGATCCCAATTACATTCCGATCTTATTGAAAAAAATAGAAGATGGATATGACGTCGTGAACACGTCGCGTTTCCAACCCGGTGGCGGTCAAGTAGGCGTTAGTACTTATCGAACTCTTGTCAGCCTACTGGCTAATGTTTTCATGAGAATAGTATTCCCGATCCGCGGAATTAGAGATTGCTCTTCTGGTTACAGGGTCTACCGGGGTGAAGTCATTCAGGATGCGATTCAGATTTATGGAGACAGTTTTATTCAGTTAAGAGGATTAGGTTTTACGTCTACACTAGAGACCATCATTAAACTTTATTTGCTCGGCTGCCGTTTTAATGAGATCCCGTTCGTTCTTCGGTACGATCAAAAGCAGGGGGATAGTAAAATGGTTACTAGCTCTACGACACTAGGATATCTCACTATGGCAATCTTGTTTTACTGGCCTTTTGGCCGACATTCCTCATATCAACTTCGGATGTGAGTTCCTCTGACCTCTACATGATGAATGATCAAAACCTATCAGTCCCCCAACCTTGAATCAACCGTTCCTTCCCCATCCTTCGGCTGAAAAGGGCCTGTGATCACTGGTTTTCAAGATGCTTTTGGCAAAATCTGATAATCGGAGACACCTCTCCAGTTGCTCGATCAGAAACACTGAACGCTAAGCTGTACTCCATCTCAATCGGTCAATCCGAGACAATAGCTCGGCCCATATCTCCTGGCTTACCGCGACCTCCGCCATCTGAAATGTGACGATCCGGCTATGCCAAACTACCTTCGCTCCGATCTTGATCAGCTTAGTCAATAGGCTGCGAAGGGACCAGTGTTTGATGCTTCTAGGGAGGACCAGCCGCCGCAGGAAATTGCCCAGGTTATAGGCCAAAACGAACAGACCCAACCTCACCTGATTCGGGACAAAGCGCTGGCAGGAGAGTCGTGTCCAGTTCAACGCATACTTGCCTTCCTTGATCCACTGCTCGACGGTGCCACGCCCATTGTAAAAGTGAACCACCCCTGGAGCTTGCGCGCTCATATTGGTCACGATGAAACCGACTCTCGGAAAGAGTTCGCCGCGATGCCACTCGACCTTGGCAATCACCCGTCGAGGCCGGTCCCAACTGGCGGCTTGATAGCTGAAATCGGCAAACCAGACGACGGGTTTTCGGGGTGGACGACCCACTGGCCGGGTCAGCAGGTGTTCAATCTTTTCTTGAAGCACCTGGTTGGCGGGAAGCCGGATGGCATACAAAAAGCCTTTCTTCTCCAGGTATTGATAAATCTCCGGCTTGGCGAAGGCGGCATCCCCCCGAAAGTATTTGCGGACTTTCTTCTTCTCGTAGCGAGCCACGATTGGTTCCAGTAGCTCCTTCCAGCGATCCGCGCTGTGAACGTTGCCGGGGCGAAGCATTGCACCTTCGCAATCTCCGAACTGGTTAAAACAAAACAGGGGATGGTAGCAGGTGCATCCAAAATGGCCGTTGTAGGCAGAGTCTTCTTGCTCGCCATGGACCGGGCTGGCTGAACTGTCCATATCCAGAATGATTCGTCGATGAGCGGTCTTCTCCAGTGCTCGTTCCACCCATTGGCCATTGACTTCCGAAAGGGCTTTGAGGTTGTCCTTAACAGACAGCATCTGGGTCTCAAATCGACCCATTGTGTTGGCACTGGCGGCATTCTTCTTGTCGATCTTCTTTCCAGTGATCCTCCGCATAGTCGGATCCACCGATAAACGATGACCATCGTTGACATCTTCATAGCCAGCCAGGCGGCTGTATACTGATTGGCGCAGCAACGACGCGAGGTGGTGCTGGATGTTGCGCCCGGTCCGCGAATCGTCAAAAACTGAGGGTACACTATCGAATAAAGCCAACGCCTCGTCCAGGTCACGATAGGCGAGAAGTCCGGCATCCGATGTGACCTTTGCCCCATGAAATTCAAGCCTCAGACTGCCATCAATACCAAGCTTCATACCTTCACCCTTTGGGTTAGCCATTTCTTGCCCTCTTTCATAGATTATATCTGCTGTAATTATAATGGGTTAGGGTGATATAGGGAGGCACGATGAGTGTCCCATATGGTGAATGGGGATTATAATTTTTTTTTTTTTGGTGAAGGGGTTTCAAGATTGGTACGGCCAGGATCCGCGTCAGCTGGATGGGACGGATCCTCGTTGGTTTTCCTACCGCTGCTCGGCTTTGACCCAGTTCATGCGAAAATTGAACCAGGATCTGGATAAGGTGGGTGAGCAAAAGCAACTGACCAAGCGGCTGCAAGTCTCAGCGATCGTGTCGAGAGGCGGAAAACCTGCTGCATGGGATGGATCTAGAGACATGGATCCCGGAAGGTCTGGTAGACACCATTATCCCCTACTCCTCATCGGTGCGGCTAAACAGCTATGTGCCTGCGTGGAAAGATCCCCAGGATGTGACTTATTTCCTCTCGCTCAAAGGGACCAAA
The DNA here is from genome assembly GCA_965205565.1 of Acidobacteriota bacterium. Classification (GTDB taxonomy): domain Bacteria; phylum Acidobacteriota; class UBA6911; order RPQK01; family CBDBID01; genus CBDBID01. The sequence goes on along the minus strand of CBDBID010000023.1, from coordinate 6,595 downwards.
TGCTGCTTAGCCCTCAATCTCATGCCTGGTGAGTTAACTCAGGAAGAGTACCGTCGAAAGGCCCACAAAGTTTATCAGATTGGCGTGGAAAAGTTCTTTTTCTGGGATGGAATTGGTTGGGCGAGAAAGGCCGCTCGTTTGGGCCATCGGGAAGAGCTGGCTGCTTGGATGGAAGCCGGTCAGCCAGCTCTTCTTCCCTCGGCGGTACGTCTTTGGGGAGTTGGGCGGATGGGATCTGAGGATGGAGACTCCTGGTTAGCGCCTAGACCAGTGGAACCATGATGTTTCGGATGAGTCAGGAGCTAAGAAATCGCAGGAACTTCTTCAAGAAAATCGGCGGCTATTCCCTGTTAGGCTATCTGTTGGGCCGGGAGTTTATAAAGGAGGTAGTGGCGTAGGGTCAAAAAATTCAGCCGACCCCGTAAGGTGAAACGTTTCCACCACCGAGTGATTTCCTTTCGAGGAATCGGCCTCAGAAAACCCGAGTGTAGTCAATTTTGTAGTTCGTAGTGTCCCAAAACTAATCTGTCGGCCTTTTTCGTCAGTTGGTCAGCGGTTAGGTGGAGAACCAGTGTCCACGACGCAGATCGTGATCGAGGTACCAGGGAAGGCGTAGACCAGTCGGCCAGAGTCGGTAGAAGCACAGAGGGAGATCGACCAAAGTCGGACGGATTACGTATCAGGCGGCCTTGCGGAAGTAGTCTTTGATTAGACCTCCGCGGATGGTTCGTCGGGCAACTTGTCCGACTCTAGGAAAGTCGGTGCTGCCGGTCAGTACCCCCAGGCCCTTCGAGCGATGGGGACGGCGGCGGTTGTAGTAGCAAATGAATTCGCCCAACACCCAGCGAAGATGCCGTTCGTTGAGAACGATGACGCGGTCTAGACATTCCTCGCGAGCTGTGCGTACCCAGCGTTCCGCATGAGCACTCAGATTGGGTGATCGCACCGGCAATCGCACGAGGCTTGTTCCCATCATTCGAAGCAGCTGGTCTGCCTGTGCGGTGAACTTGCCGTCCCGGGCGTGGACCAGGTAGCGTGGCAGCAGTTCGTTGCTGATACTCAGGTTGCGAAACTGCTGGGCCACCCACGAGCCGCTGGGATGTTGTGACAGATTACAGAAGATGATTCTCCGAGTGGAGATCTGGATGAAGAACAGCACGTAGTAGGTGCGAAGCGACGCCGTGGTGACGGTGAAGAAATCACAGGCCCAGATGAATTGCCCATAGTGACCCAGGAAATCGTGCCAGCTCAATCCGGGATTGGTCGGGCGAGGCCCCAGCCCGTGCCGGTCCAGGATGCGTTTGACGGTGGAACGACCGAAGCGGATGTATCCCAGCTTCCGCATCTCCCCGGCGATCCTACCGTAGCCCAAGTTCGGATTCTCGCGTGCGATTCGTAAGACGAGTCGCTCTGCTTTGCTGCCTATTCTGGGTCTACCGGTTCTGCCTTTCTGTCGAAACGTCCAGTGCCGACGGACGATCTGGCGATGCCAGCTGACCAAGGTGGCTGGTCGGACGATGAGCAATGCAGCGACCAACTGTCTTCTCTTCATCCCAAGGCATGACAGGAGCAATGCCAGCTTGTCTCCACGGCTGAGCCGAGGGCGTTTCCCTAGCTGACGACGCAGGATGAGAAGTTGCTGTCGAAGTGCCAGAATCTCGTGGTTTCGATCGTCCTTCACGAGACGTATTGGCAAGGAACAAAGCAGCGACGCGAAGAACAGAAGCAGGTGCCAGAACATGCCCGCAGGATTGGCCCTGGAATCCATCAAAGTCAAGGGCTGTGGCTCAGAGCGTTTCAGGTGGCCTTCGACACCCGTTGTGGGTGCGTGTCATTAGTTTTGGTACCCTACGGGCAATCGGAACCTCCTTCGGTTGTTACAGAGGGTGGGAACTTGGCGAGAAGCCAACCTGTTAGAATCGAATCCATAGGGAGCAACAGGCCAGCTCAAGATCCTAGGCGCCGCCCATCCTCGTGGCTTTATTTTGTGGGCTGTGTTGAGGAATGTAGAATGGGGTCCCTCGGATCTCTGAGCGCTCTTCCCAGCCGTCACAAACAGGGATCGAACGGAGAATAAAAAAATGAACCGAAGACGATTGCTGGCCGCACTGGGGTTTGCCGGAATCGGAGGCCGACTGGGGACTTCAGAGGCCAGTGCCCAGCAAGTGGGCGACTTACTGAAGCTTGGAGGGGTCCATTTAAAGGGGACTGCCCACCGGGTGGTGTGGGGCCGCAACGGGGTGGTGTCTACGGCCGACATGCACGGCTCACTGGCGGGCCTTCGCATGTTGTTGAGGGGCGGCAACGCCATCGACGCGGTGGTTGCCGCGGCTGCTGCGCTGAACGTGGCCGAGCCCTACATGTCGGGCCTGGGCGGCTTTGGTGGATTCATGCTCATTTATCTGGCCGCCCCACGAACAGTAGTGGGCCTCGACATGATGGGCACCAGTCCGGCAGCGTCTTCCATGGAAACGATGACCGAAAAGGATTTCGGCGGCTACCGCTCCCCCATCGTGCCCGGCGCACTGATGGGTTGGACCGAGGCTCTTTCCCGTTACGGCACCATGAGCTTGGGCGACGTCTTCGAGCCGGCCATCGAGCTGGCCGAACGCGGCTGGGTCGTTTCCGACTACGACGCCCGGGCTATTGCCGCCAGGGCCCACGGATTGGCTCGGTTCCCCACCTCGGCCAGGATCTTTCTTCCCAACGGCGAGCCGCCCCGGATGGGACAAGTCGTCCGGCAAAAAGACCTGGCGCGCAGCTTTCGCCGCATCGCTCTGGAGGGGCCCGACATCTTTTACAAGGGAGCCATGGCCCGCGAGATTGTGAACTTCCTGCAACAACACGGTGGGCTTCTCACCGAGGAGGACCTAGCCAGCTACAGGGTCCGCTGGCGTGAACCCATCAAAACCACCTTTCACGGGCACACCCTGTATGTGATGCCTCCTGGCTCCTGCGGCATGACGATGTTGCAGGCGCTCAACATCATGGAAGGTTTCCCGCTGGAAGAGATGGAGCCATACAGTACAGAGCTTGCCCATCTTTGGCTAGAGGCCATGAAGCTGGCCTTGGCCGACGATGATCGGTACAACACGGGCAAGGATGTTAAAATCCCGGTGCGCCGCCTGATCTCGAAGGAGTACGCTGCCCAGCAGCGCGACAAGATCGACCCGCGGCGCGCGGCTGCCTTTCCGGGCCCGCCCTTTCCTATGGAGGGCACCACCAGCCTGGCTACGGCAGATCGCTGGGGCAACGCCGTGGTCTTCACCCAGTCGCTCTCCGGCGGCTTCGGGAGCGGTGTGGTTGCCGGCGACACGGGGATTTTCCTGAACAACGGCCATAGCTTTGGTTTTGTTTTGGATCCCGACCATGTCAACTCGCTCGAGGGCGGAGCGCGAGCCAAAGGTGTGATGACACCGGCTTTGGTGCTTCGCGACGATCGACTGTTGATGGGCGTAGGGGCAGCAGGGGGCTACACCATCCCGCAGACCGTCGGTCAGGTGATCACCAAAGCTCTGGTCTACCGGATGGATATCCAGCGAGCTATCGCCTCGCCGCGGATGGTGATCAATCGCGGCGGCGGCCGGGCACCCGCGCCCGGCGATTCACACACCTACCTGGAAGCGGGCTTCCCGGAGAACGTGTACGCCGAACTTGGCGCCCTCGGTCATACCCTCGTTCCCCCTGGCAACGCGGGCGGAGTCCAAGGCGTCTACGTCGATCCCGAGACAGGGACCCTTGCCGGCGGCGCCGATCCCCGCCGCGATGGTCACGCCCTGGCTTGGTAACGGGCGCGATATCGCTCTCCTCAACTGCTCAACGCGGGAAACCGATCAGCACTTGCAGAATTGCCCGGATTCGTGTCAGGAGAAGATGCGGTGGGACGGGACAGACAACGGGATGCGATTTTGGAAAAAATAGAAGCGATGCAGGTGGATACACTGCCGGTCGTGAGCGAGGACAACCGGTTTGTGGGCGTGGTTGATCGAGGCCGGATCATCCTCTTCTCGTTGGAACAACGTGGGGAGGAGCCAATCGGATCCGTTCGGAGTTCGCACTCCTAGCACCTGGGTTTTCGCAACCTGAGTACAAACCGAGGCAGGCCACTGCTATATCGCTCATAGTCGTTCCCAAAACGATCGCGCAGTTCCCTCTCCTCCAACACGGAAATCCCATACATGGCCGGTAACCAAAGGAGGAAAACGGCATACACGGCCAGGTAATTCGTCACCAAGGCGTAACCCAGCAAAGTCAGAGTGATCTGAGCGTACCGCGGGTGTCGAATCTTCGCGCAAAGCCCATCTGTCATGAGCTGAATCGGGTGCCCCTCGGGGTCTAGTTCTGGCCAACCCATGAGCGTCTTGAGGTCGAGGTTTTGACTCAGGCGAGCTCGCAGCCTCACTGCCACTATCAAGCACCCGACTCCCAGAGCCGCAAGCCAATAATTAACCCCAAACTCAACAGCCAAGAGTGGCTGTCGAAATCGAAAGAGAGCTGGCCCCCGAAAACTGGACGATTTGCTAAGGTGGCTCCGACCTGAATGAGAAAGGACGGGGAGTCATGGCAAAACGAAGGAATTTTTCAACACCATTCAAAGCGAAAGTGGCGCTTGAGGCGCTTCGAAGCTAACACCGCGTGAGTGAGCTGGTAGCCCGCTACGAGATCCACCCGAATCTGATCACGAACGGGAAGAAACGGGTGCGAGAAGGGATGGTGGAGGTGTTCAAGGGCAAAGCGGACAAGGGCAGGGCCGGCACACAAGCCGAGAGCAAGGAGCTGTACGCCAAGATCGGCGAGCTGACGGTGGAAAAGGATTTTTTGTCCAAAGTGCTCGATCGTTGAGTGTGAAGGCCAGACAGGCCGCGATCGAACCGGGGCACCGTCGGCTGAGCATCCGCAGACAATGCTCTTTGATGAGTTTGTCTCGTTCGACGTATTACTATGAGCCCCAGGGAGAGAACCCCCGGAACCTGCAACTGATGAGACGAATGGACGAGCAGTTCTTAGAGACGCCCTACTACGGGTCCCGACAGATGGTTTATCACTTGCGTCGGCAGGGCTATCGAGTGGGCCGTAAACGAGTGCGCCGCCTGATGGCAAAGATGGGCCTGGCAGCCATCTACCCGAAGCCACGCACCTCCAAGCCCAATGTGGGCCATCAAGTGTCTCCGCCCCTGCTTCGAGATCTGGAGGTCAATCAGCCCGATCAGGTGTGGTGCGCGGACGTGACTACATTCCGATGCGGAGAGGTTTTTTGTACCTGGTGGCGATCATGGACTGGTACAGCCGGATGGTGCTGTCCTGGAGGCTGTCGAACACGCTGGAGCCGGACTTTTGTGCCGAGGCACTGCAGCAAGCGCTGGTGATCTACAATAACAATAAGCCGGAGATCTTCGATACCGACCAGGGAAGTCAGTTCACCAGCACACGAGTTCACTGGCTTGTTGCGAAGATGCCTGACGTACGCATCTCGATGGACGGCAAGGGCCGCTGGATGGACAATGTTTTTATCGAGCGACTGTGGCGTTCACTCAAGTACGAATGCGTCTATCTGAATGTTTTCGAAACCGGAACCGAGGCCCGACTGGGTATCGGACAGTGGATTTGAGCGATACAACTCCCAACGACCCCATTCGACCCATCAGGGAGCGACCCCAGAGGAGGTGTGCACTGGCCTGGTCAAAAATACTGAGAGGGACCTCGCCCTTGGGCTCGCCCCCTCTCAGTCTTTCCCAGACTGGCGGCAACAAGAACTACGGAGTCCACCTTTAAAATGCCGCCAACTGGTCCAACCGATGAGGTCCGCCTCACACAGGCGTCAGCGACCACTGTCGAGCAGTAGAGGTTGGTGCTGCTGTTGTCTACAATGGGGAACAATTACCCCATGTGGTCTGCCAGCGAGAGCGAGGGGTGACCATCTTCTGGAAGGAACAAAGGGGAGAAAGAGCATGAAAGAGAAAAACAGCAACCTGGGTGTCATCTTCACTGCCTTGATGGGCATGGTCCTGATGTCTGGGGTACGGGCGGAAGGTTCTGAACCGAAGGTGGCCCGTATGCAGGTCTTTGACAACTTCGTGGGATGGGAAGAGGTGGCCATTTTCAGAGTGTCAACCTTCGTATCTCGGGTCCCGGATGGCATGTATTTTGAGAGGACCTTCGGTCAGGAAGACAGCATCTACTTTGACTTGACCGCCACTCCGGTTTCAGATGGCACCTACCACTGGGAGCTACGGGCTGCTCCCATCCTGAGTGAGGAAGTACGGGATTGGCTGGCTTATGCCCAGGAAACAGGCGATGAGGAGGTAGTCAAGGAGCTGCACCGCTCGGGGCACTTGCCGAATCGGTCCTTGGTGGATTCGGGTGCCTTCACCGTGGTGGATGGGACTGTAGTGAATCCGGATATCGCAGGGACGGAAGAGGGAACGGCTTCTCCCGGTTATTCCTTCCGAAGCCCCAGGGATCTTTCGCTCGCGGACTTCGTCCACACCGACGATGTCATCATTCCTGCCGGCGCGTGTGTCGGTGACGACTGCATCGACGGTGAGTCCTTTAGCTCAGACACGCTCCGATTGAAGGAGGTCAACACCAGGATCGA
>CBDBID010000022.1:0-13785 GCA_965205565.1 Acidobacteriota bacterium | reverse complement strand
GACGCCCTAACTGGCCGTACTTGCCGTCGTTGTCGTGGATGAGGAACTGGGGCAGTTGCTCACCGAAACACGCGTTCCGCACCTGCTGCCTCACCCATTTGATCGTCGGGTGTTCGGTCACGTTGAAGTGAACGACCTTACGGCTGCCCAGCTCTATGGTGACGAAAACATAAGAGGGTACGAAAACCCACGGTGTATTGCACAAAGAAATCGCAGGACCAAATGGCTTTGGACTGGTTCCTCAAAAATGTCCGCCAGGCCTGCGAATCCGTAGATCCCGGACGTCCCCTGACCATGTACTTTTGGATCGTAGCGGGGGAGTGCTGAATGCCGAACTTGAGTTCTAATTCCAGGGCGATGCGATTCTCGCCATACTCCGGGTGGTCCGATGAGATGCGTCGGATGAACTCGATGTGCCTTCTCGGAATGGCGGGCCTGCCTATCCTGCTTTGTGACTTCCTCCACCAAAACTCCCGAAACTTCCGCTTCCTCTATCGAATTACGGTCTCCGGATTGACCAGGATTAGCTCGGATCGCCACTCCTTCCAGACTCTTGAGACAACGGACCAAAACAGCCGATTCCGGTTGTTCAACCTCGGCTTCTTGGCGCTGCGCTTGTAGACAGAAAGCTGCTGGAGAAGTACGAGCATCCGCAATACAGTCGGACGACGAATCCAGAGAAAGGTGACCAGATTAAGAGCCTGAACGGCTAGGATCAGGAGCAGCACGTACATGGCCGAAGCGTGAGGTCTCCGATCCGAAAAATCCAGACTGAATTCACGCTGGATCAAGGTTTTGCGGACCACGGGCGCGCAGGTTTGGTAAACCGGATGGGACCCTGATGTTTCTTTCTCTTCTCAAACACGGCAGGACAGAGGCGGAAAGCTGAGGCCCCCGTTACTCCCGCAGGTGTAGCACCACCATCTTCACTTCGGTCATCTCTTCGACGGCATAGTGGGGACCCTCCTTGCCCATTCCGCTGTCCTTGAGCCCGCCGTAGGGCATGAGATCGGCCCGCCACTGGGGGCCCCAGTTGATGTGCAGATTGCCGCTCTCGACTTCCCGGGCGAAACGCATGGCTCGGTCGATGTCCTGGGTGAAGATGGCGGCGGAGAGTCCGTACCGGGTGTCGTTGGCCATCTGGATGGCCTGGTCAATGTCTTGGAAGCGGCTCACGGCTACGGCCGGTCCGAAGACCTCATCGCGGCTGATGCGCATGTCCGGATGCACATCGGCCAGGACGGCCGGCTGCAGGACGGCTCCCTGTCGGCCGCCGCCCGTGATCATGCGGGCTCCACCACTGACTGCTTCCTGGATCCAGTCGTGGACGCGAATCGCATCCGATTCCCGCACCAGGGGACCCATGGTGGTTCCCTCCCGCAGCTGGTCCCCGGTTGAAATGGCTTCAACTCCCGTTTTGAGACGGTCCAGAAAGTCGTCATACACACTGCCGGCTGCCAGCACGCGCTGGGCCGAGATGCAGACCTGGCCGGCGTTGGAATAGCCGGTGGCCACCGTGGCCTCGGTCACTTTGTCCAGATCGGCATCATCCATCACGATCAGTGGAGCATTCGATCCCAGCTCCATGGTGACCTTCTTCATGCCGGCCACCTTGCAGATGTGATCCCCCACCTCGTAGCTCCCGGTGAAACTGATCTTTCGGACTCGCGAGTCGCTGCAGAGCAGGTCTCCTATCTCTCCGCCCGGGCCGGTCAGACAGGCCACTGCTTCGGGTGGGGTGCCGGCTTCCAGCAGAATCTGCAACAGCTTGAGGGCGGACAGGGGAGTGTCGGTGGCCGGCTTGACCACGACGGAATTGCCGGCGGCCAGTGCCGGACCCACCTTGTGGCAGACCAGGTGTAGGGGGAAGTTGAAGGGGCTGATGGCGGTGACCACACCGCAAGGGACTCGAAGCGTGAATCCGATCCGGCCGGCCCCGCCTGGTGCGGCGTCCAGCGGCAGGACTTCGCCCGTGATCCGTTTAGCTTCCTCTCCCGAGAGACGGATGATCTCGGCGGCGCGCACCGCCTCGAAGCGCGCTTCGGCCAGGATCTTGCCCTCCTCGGAGCTGATGGTGCGAGCCAGATCCTCAGACCGCTCCTCCATCAAGGCGGCCGCCTTGACCAGGATGTTGGCGCGATCGTAGGCCGGAATGCTCCGCATGATCCGAGCTCCCTCAACCGCGCCTGCCAGCGCCGCCTCGACATGGGATGCCTCGGCTCGCGGCACCGTATCCACGACCGAGTTGTCGTAGGGATTCTTGACCTCAATTTGTTGGGGAGCATCTGTCCACTCCCCTTGAAGCAGCATCTTCATCAATCTATCTCCTTATGAATCACGAATCCGTTCCCCTGGGCCCTCGGGGCGCGGGTCAGCGAACGGCGATCAGCAGTAACTCCTCACCTGAGACACGATTTCTCCTTTCGAGGTGGCTCAAGCGCTTTCCTTCTGCTGCTCCGCTACTTGAGCGGTGTAGGTGTCCGACGCCGCATTCAGCTTCTGTATGGCTTCGTCGGGAAGAGCCAGCTGGGTTCCTTTGAAATTGTCCCCTACGTGCTCCGGTTTTTCACCGCCCGCCAGTACGCTCGTCACCTCGGGATGGGCGGCCGCCCAGGCCACGCACACCTGAGGGCGGCTGACGCCCAGTTCGTTGGCTACTTCGTCGAGCGCGGCGATGACATTCAGCAGGGGCGACCCTTCCTCGGGCTCACGTCCGGGAACCAATCGACCTTCCCCCAGTGGGCTGAAGGCCATCAGCCCCAGGTTCCCCTTGCGAATGAGGGGAAAAAGTTGGTCGACCATGAAATCCCGGCGATCGGCGGCCACGATATTGAAATAATCCTCCAGGCATGCAATCGGAGAGGTACCACCTTCTTTTCCGATCTCGATCAGTTCATCGACCTGCCGGGGCAGATGGTTGGAGACTCCCCAGTAGCGGATCTTTCCGGACTGGACGAGAGCCTTCATGGCAGCTGCAATCTGGGCCATGTGTTCCTGGGTGGGGGCATCGTGAGGGGGCGTATCCTTCCGGGTCGAAGGAGTCTTCTTGTCGGGTCCGTGCAGGAGATAGAGATCGATATAGTCGGTTCCCAGCCGCTGCAGGCTTCCCTCCACCTTCTGTGTCAGGGCTTCCCGCGTGAAGACGAGCGCTTCGCCCGATTGAGTGGCTGCCGCCGCCTTGGTGGCGATGACCGCCTCACCCCGGCGTTCGGCGAGCCCCTTACCCAGGGCGGTCTCCGATCCGCCCCATCCGTAGGCTTCGGCCGAGTCAAAGAAATTGACGCCGATGTCCAGACAATAGCGGATCAGCTTGTGAGCCTCAGTGTCATCTCCTCCGCGGCTGAGATGGCGCCGAAAGGCTGTCCCCTGGCACATTCTGGACACGTACAGATCAGTATGACCGAACTGGACCAGATGGGAGGGTCGGCTGCTGATCGAATCGATCGGCGGTGCGGAGTGTTGGCAGCCCGTCAAATTCCCCAGCCAGGCGGCCCCTGCGGCAGCTCCGCAAGTCTTCAGGAAATGTCTTCGATCGCGATCGACGGTCGAAGAAACGAAAAACCTGGGATGATCAGACATATCAAGGGTCCTCACTCAAAGGTGGGATGGTGGTGTTCCCACCAGTGAACCTCTTTAACCAACGGGCCGCGGCGGGTTGGCCCATCGTCCCGTGCGGTCTTGCCCGCTGATGAGCACCCCCGTCTTTTCCCAGTCCAGGAGGCTTCGTACGTCGGCCGCCGCGTAGCGGAAGATCATCCCGCAGCGCCTCCGGTCGGAAGGATTGGGGCCGGACCCGTGCAACAGCAGGTCCGAGTGCATCGAAAAGTGGCCGGCTGAAAGCTCGACGTCCACCACCCCCCCATGCGACTCGATGTCGTCTACGGTGAAGCGCAGCACGTTTTTCTCATCGCTACGGCTGAGTCGGTGCTCGATGGGTCCATACCGATGAGAGCCGGACGCGAACTGCATGCAGCCGTTTTCCCGATCGACGTCATCAATGGCCAACCAGATGCTTACGGGTTTGGAGGGGGTGAGCGGCCAGTAAAACGCGTCCTGGTGCCAGGTAATCTGCTGGTCTTCACCCGGCATCTTGCACAGGTAATGGGTGGTCCAACAGACGATGTCGTCACCAATGAGGTCACGGACCGGTTCCACGAAACAGGGCTCGAACATCAGATCGTAGACTCGGGCGTCGCTCATGTGAGGATCGACGACCGAATAGCTGTCAGACCCTTCTGCCAGCGTTTCTTCCAGAAGGTGATCGAAATAGCGGCGTTCTTCCAGCACCTGGTCCCTGTCAAAGGCCCGAACCGGCATGATGAATCCGTCCTGGTTGAAGCCCTCGATCTGGGCGGCGGTCAAGGTCCTGGCTCCTTGTGGAGAGCTCGGACGAAAGCGAAGATCGCGGTCCATTTCCCGAAGCTGGTCGAGTGTCGCCAGCTGCTTGTTCAAGCTGTCAAAGAAGGTTTTTGCCATAGTGGATTTCCAGCACGGCAACTTATCACTCGGCGAGAGGCGCTGGCAATGGGCTTGATTTTCGGAATCCAAGACCGGGAACTCCGCGCTGCAGCAGTGGGGACGTGAGGTTCGCGTTCTTGTATGGTAGTTTGGAGAAATCGTTCTCCGGTTCAGAGGGCCAGCGGGAAGCATGAAAAGCGAGGAGGGGAAAAGAGGGGTTCGACCCTGGAGTGGATTGTGGGGAGTTCCTCAAAGTGGCCGGGCTGTCTCCACTGGCCGCCGGGGCTGGCAGTGTCTCTATTCCAAGAAGTGGGGCCGGGGCGAGCGCGGCCACTTCGCCCTCGGGGACCCGGTATCTGGCCGACCTAGACCAGACTTGCCGCGGATCAGTCGAGCGGCCTCTGCGCCAGGACAATTCGGTAGATTGTATCTTGAGAAAACACATCGATTTCAAACGACTCAATAGTTTTCATGCGGCAACCATCGCCGTTCTTGTCTCGCTCTCGATGGGTACGTTCCTCCTGTCGGTATCTCCGGCCGATGCCGACCCGGTGGATTTTCAGCGCGAAGTGCGGCCCATTCTCTCGGACAATTGTTTCCAGTGTCACGGGCCGGACCTCAAGACTCGTCTGGCGGGCCTGCGGCTGGACTCCCGGGAGGAGGTTTTCGCCCAACGGTCCAGCGGGAGTTTGATCGTAGCTGGTGATCCGGATGCCAGCCTGTTGTACCAGCGTGTCTCCTCGGAAGATCCTGGCCGGCGCATGCCGCCGGTGCACTCCAAGAAGGAGTTGACGCAGGAGCAGATCGACACCCTCAGACTCTGGATCGAGCAAGGCGCTACCTGGGACGAGCATTGGTCCTTTCAGAGACCTAGAAGACCACTGCTGCCAGCCGTTGCGAACCGCTTCTGGGAACGCAATCCCATCGACCGTTTCATCCTGGCTCGGCTGGAGTCCGCCGGGTTGGCACCCAATCCAGAGGCGGACCGCCGCACGCTGGCCCGCCGCCTGGCTCTGGACCTCACTGGCCTACCCCCCACCGTCGAACAAGTGGAATCTTTTGTCAGCGATGGGAGCGAAAAGTCCTACGAGAGCCTGGTTGATCGCCTGCTGGGCTCTCCCCATTGGGGGGAGCACCGGGCCCGCTACTGGCTCGATGCTGGTCGCTACGCCGATACGCATGGGATGCACGTGGACAATTACCGGGAAATGTGGCCCTACCGGGACTGGGTGATTCAGGCCTTCAACCGTAACCTTCCGTTTGACCGATTCACCATCGAGCAGCTGGCGGGGGATCTGCTCCCTTCCCCCACCCTGAATCAGGTCATCGCTACTGGATTTCACCGCAACAACGTCACCACCAATGAAGGGGGTGCCATCACCGAAGAGGTCCAGGCCATCTACGACAAAGACCGGGTGGACACGACCGGGACCGTATGGCTGGGTCTGACAGTGGCGTGCGCCACTTGCCACGACCATAAATTCGATCCCATCTCGACCAAAGACTATTACTCGATGGTGGCTTTCTTCCGGAACGGCACCCAGCATGCCATGGACGGAAACGTCGCCGACACTCCACCTGTCGTCGTGGTTCCGGCTGCTGAGGATCAAGACCACTGGGAGAAAGTACGACGCAGGATCCGTGATGTCCGGAGTCGGCAGCGGCGAATGGCCGCGTCGCAGGACGAGAGGTTCGATTCCTGGCTGGTGAGCGAGGCGTATCAATCCCAGGAGCTTTACCTGGATGCGTCCTGGGAGGTCCTGGCCCTTTCCGTCGAGGGCGGACTTCAGGCCAGCCTCGGGCTGGAGCCGCTGGATCTGGACGTGCCGGAGGGGATCACCCTGGGTGCGGGTCCCTGGGAAGGAGAGGGGCCGCAAGCTCTTCATTTTGCGGAGCGGTCGTGGTTGGAATTACCCGATCTCGATCAGATGAACGGGGGACACCCCTTTTCCATCACTACCTGGATTGTCCAGCCCAAGAACGATGGGTCCGTCGTGGTGGCCAGCCAGTTGGATCCCGCCGAGGAGGGTGTGGGTTGGTCCCTGGATCTTTTCGGCCGCAAACCCAAGCTCACCATGGTGGGGCAGGACGAGTCCTCCATTTCTATCCGACCCAGCCAGTCTCACCAGCTCCGGGTGGGGACCTGGAACCACCTGGCAATCACCTACGACGGCACTCGAGAGGGGGCCGGCTTGAATTTTTACCTGAATGGTGAACGGGTCCCGGTGGAAGGGTCGGAGTTTTTTGACCGGCTGGAGGGGGACATCTCTGGCCGTCCCATTCTGATCGGCAGAAAGGTCGCCCTGGAGGAGGAGTCCTCCTTTGCCGGTGGAGCCATGGCTGACTTTCGGATTTTCAATCGCGCACTCACCTTCGAAGAAGCTCGGCTGGTCTCCCTCTACCCCACCTTAGAGCGAGCCCGAGAGAAGGAACGCAGCCGCCTTTTAAAAGAGGATCGGGAGGCATTACGCCTCGCCTATCTCGTCCACCAGCCCGAGTACCGAAGCTTGGGTGATGAGTTGCGGGAACTAGAGTCGAAGCGTCGGGAGGTGCGTCGGCGTGGAGCCATCACGCACGTGTTCCAGGAGCGGAGCGATGGACAGCCTTTTGCGCACATTCTCTATCGCGGTCAGTACGACCAACCCCGGGAGCGGGTCAGAGCCGATACGCCGGATGCTTTGCCACCCATGCCGGCTTCCTTCCCACGAAACCGGCTGGGGCTGGCCCGGTGGCTGGTCAGCGAGTCCAATCCGCTGACGGCTCGGGTCGTCGTGAACCGGTTTTGGCAGGAGATCTTTGGTACCGGTCTGGTCCCGACCGTAGACGACTTCGGGTCGCAGGGTGAGCCGCCTTCCCATCCGGAGCTGCTGGATTGGCTGGCGGTTGAGTTTCGGGACGCGCGCTGGGATGTCAAGGGGTTATTTCGCCTGATGGTGACTTCAAGCGCCTACCGGCAGTCGGCCACGGCCAACCCTGAGAAGCTCGGGAAGGATCCACAGAACCGGTTGCTGTCGCGCGGCCCCCGATTTCGCATGGACGCGGAGGGGTTGCGTGACTCAGCACTGGCAGCTAGCGGTTTGCTGGTGGACAGGATCGGCGGGCCCAGCGTCAGGCCCTACCAGCCGGTCAATGTCTGGGAGACGGTGGCCATGAGGATCAGCAACACCCGTGAATACGAGCAGGACCGTGGCGACAGGCTGTACCGGCGCAGCCTTTACACCTTCTGGAAGCGAGCGGCTCCGCCCTCTTCGATGGAGATCTTCAATGCTCCGACGCGGGAGTATTGCACGGTCCGACGGGAGCGCACCAACACACCCCTGCAGGCTCTCGTGACGATGAACGATCCCCAGTTCGTGGAAGCGGCGCGGCAGTTGGCTCAACGGGCCATTCGGAAGGCCGGAGGCGATTTCGATGGCCAGCTGGACTATTTGACGTTACGGCTACTGGCCCGCAGGTTTCAGCCGGAAGAGAGAGAGGCAGCTCATCGCGCCTATCGGAATCTCTTGTACGAGTACCAGAATGATGCCGAAGCTGCCCGGAAACTGCTGGCCACGGGGGAATCCGAGCCCGACAGCTCACTGCCCGAAGCGGAGTCGGCCGCACTGGCCATGGCGGCCAATCTGGTGATGAATCTGGATGAGGCGTTAAACAAGTAGCGTCCGGCTCGAAGGAAAGGACGAAGATGCATCCATCCGAAGAACTGTTGGTAGCGGAAACCCGGCGGCATTTCCTGGCCCGCGGGGCTCGAGGCCTTGGCACCATTGCCCTGGGCAGTCTGATAGCGGATGAGCTTCGAAGCCATCCGCAGCCGAGCGACGGCGCCAGAGGCCTTTCCGATCTACCCCATTTTGCCCCCAAGGCCAGGCGCGCCATCTATTTGCACATGATGGGTGCGCCGCCGCAGATGGACCTTTTCGATTACAAGCCCAAGACGAAGGACTGGTACGACCAGGATCTACCGGGCTGGGTTCGAGGTGGCCAGCGGCTGACCACCCAAACCGCCGGTCAAGCCCGCTTTCCGATCGCTCCTTCCATCTGGGAATTCAACCAGCACGGTCAGAGTGGCGCCTGGATCTCGGAACTTTTGCCTCACACCGGCAGGATGGCGGATGATTTGGCGATCGTCCGCTCCCTGCACACGGAAGCCATCAATCACGAACCGGCCGTCACCTTCATCCAGACCGGTCGAATGGTGGCCGGACAACCCTGCATCGGTTCCTGGCTGTCCTACGGTCTGGGCAGCCTCAATGAGGATCTGCCGACCTTCGTGGTGATGAACGCCGTGCCCAGCCATCCCAAGGCGGGTGCCCAGGCTATTTCGGCGCGCCTGTGGAGCGCAGGCTTCCTCTCGGCCGAGCACGCCGGCGTGGCCCTGCGCAGTGGGACCGATCCGGTGCTCTTCATCCAGAATCCGGAGGGCGTCTCCGCTCAGGTGCGACGGCACATGCTGGATGGTCTCAATGAATTGAATCAGATCCAATACCGGAAGATCGGTGATCCGGCCACGCTGGCCCGGATCCGGCAGTTCGAGATGGCCTTTCGCATGCAGACCTCAGTGCCGGAGCTAAGCGATCTTTCGGCCGAGCCCGAGAGCACCTACGAGCGCTACGGTGAGGAGGCACGCCAGCAAGGGACCTTCGCCTACAGTGCCCTGATGGCCCGGCGCCTGGTCGAGCGCGGGGTGCGGTTCGTCCAGATCTATCATCGTGGTTGGGATGTGCATGGCCAACTGTCCGAGGTGCTGCCCAGCCAGTGCCGGGATATCGATCGGGCCTGCTGGGCGCTGGTGCAGGATCTCAAGGAACGGGGCCTGCTGGAGGACACCCTGGTCCTCTGGGGAGGCGAGTTTGGCCGTACCATCTATTCTCAGGGCCGGCTCGACTCGGGCAGCTACGGGCGGGATCATCATCCCCGCTGTTTCACCGTCTGGATGGCCGGGGGTGGCGTGAAGGGCGGTGTCGTGCATGGGGAGACAGATGATTTTTCCTACAACGTGGCCCGGGATCCGGTGCACGTTCGTGACTTCCAGGCCACCATCCTGCACCTGTTCGGCATCGATCATGAAAGATTCACCTACCGCCACCAAGGGTTGGATGCCCGCCTCACGGGAGTCGAACCCGCCCAGGTAGTGAAACCGATTCTGGTTTAAAATGGCGTCTGGCGTTACGGAAGTGGTAGGGCCGCTGACCTCTGGTCAGTGAGATGATTCCCGGGGCCGTAGGCGCTGCCTGGCTTTGCCCAACCTCGCCCAGAGCGACCTTTTTTGGGTTCCGCCTGGGAACGGTTGACATCATCCAGATCCTGGGGTGTCTTCTTCCTAAGGAGGTGCATTGATAGCGGAAAATGGCAAGATCTCCAACAACCAACCACCACCCTACATTAAATTGAGCTTGTCTTTCGGCTCTGTTGCAGAGTGTGACAGGTCGCTCCATCTTTCCTTGCAGCGCGACGAATCCGTCCTGCTGGAGTCCCCGTACCGTTGCAAGCACGAGAGACGCACCTGGATGCTTGATACAGCCCCGCCATCGGGTTTACCGGACGGCGGGTAGCTGGCCTGGCTGAAGCCATGGCTTTACCTTTCCAGCCTCCTGCCTCTGGAACTCATTCTGACCGGTAGTCCGATCCGTACTCTACACCTAGGCCGCCCGAAATCTGGAGGGTGCAGGATCTGAGAGAGTGGCGACTGAGTAGAGATTCTCCCGATCTTCAAGCCCATCGGCTTTTCCGTCAGGTCATCGAGACCCGGGGAACAACTCCCCCCAATATTCTTACCAGATCCCCAGGAAGGCCCACCAGGGGAGGCCGATGCCCAGCCAGATGATGAGGTGGGCCAGGGAAAGATAAAATCCTACGCGCCACCAGGACTTCTGGTCGATGTAGCCGGAGCCGTAAAAGATGGGGGCGGCGCCGTCTCCGTAGTGGGTCAGCGACGCGCACAGGCTGGAGAAGAAGCAAAAAACCAGAGCGGCCAGCAGAGGTGGGGCGCCGGCGGCTGCGGCGATTGCCAGAAATGCGGCATAAAGGGCAATGATCTGGGTGGTCATGCCCGCAAACGCGTAATGTAAATATACATAAACGATTGCTAATAAGATAAGTGTCACTAAACCATCTATACTTTCGAACCACTGGTTCATCGAGGCCACAAACCAGGGGACCAGAGAACTGTCGGTCAAGGCGCCCGCCAAGGAGATAAACCCTCCGAACCAGAGGAAGGTAGCCCAGACGGGTTGTTCGCCGGTCACCTCTTCCAGACGGAGTACCCCCAAGAGCAGAAGCAGAGAAACCGCCGCCAGAGCTGCCGAGACGATGCTAACGGAATGCAGACCGGAGGTGGCCCAGGTGCAGGCCAGGACCACGAAGACAGCCAGCAGAACTTTTTCCGGTCGCTTCAGGGGTCCCAGCTTTCCCAGTTCCTGGTGAGCAAAGCGTTGGGCGGCGGCCGTTTCCTGCGTCTGTGGAGGATAAGTCCGGTAGATCAAATAGGGTACCAGCAGAAAAGAAAGAGCGCCGGGAAGGGCGCTGGCATACAGCCACATGGCCCAGCTGATCTCGACTCCTACGGTCTTATGAGCCAGTTCGGAGCTCAATCCGTTGGCCGCCATCGAGGTTAAGAACAAGGCCGAAGTGACCACGTTGGCCTGGTAGCAGGTGAAGAGCAGATAAGCGCCGACCTTGCGAGCCGTCTCGCCCGGCTCGGAGCCCAGTTCTCGGGCCAGGCTCCTGGCTACAGGAAAGATGATTCCGCCGGCACGGGCGGTATTGGAAGCCGTCACGGGGGAAAGAACAAGGTCGGTGAGTGCCAGCGAGTAGCCGAGCCGGAGGGAACTGGAGCCAAGGGAGCGGATGAACAGCAAGGCGATGCGCCGCCCCAGGCCGGTCTTCACGAAGGAAAGAGCGAACAGAAAGGCGGCGACGATGATCCAGGTGACGCTGTTGGAGTATCCGGCTAAGGCCTGCTCTAGAGTGAGCACCCGCGTGGCGGTTCCCAAGGCCAGAGAGAGAAGAACCAGCACCGGGATCGGGTAGGGCTGCCAGACCACGGCCGCCACGGTGGTGGCAAAAAGCACGAGTAAGCCCCAGTCGCTGGAAGAGACTCCCGCCGGAGGAGGCACGACGGACCAAACCACAAGAGCGATGCCGAAGAGCAGCAGCAAGGGCAGAAGTGAGCGGTTATTGGTCCGATCGTCTACTTGGGAATGAAGCGCCATGGGGAATTGTTTTTCTTGTTTCCGGAAATCCCTGGCCCTCGGACCGTGTCTACCTTCTCGAACCGGGCGATTTTACCACTGTCCCCATCATCCATCGTTAACCCTGTCCCCATCAACGCCCATCAATCGATTGGAACGTAAAATCAGCCTTGAGGTGCGATCTTCCGCGGATGCCCGAAAGGAGCGAGGCTGAATGGGCGGAGCGGTAATTGGTCCAAGACGCTCGTGCACGACTACGGACTCGCCGTCGCCCCTGCGTACCGGTTCGGGGGAGCCCGGCTGCACCCTCTAGTGCAGTGTCCGGAAAGTTCAAGATGTTAAGTGTCAGAGTGATTTTCTGTTCTTAAGTATTGCGAGACCACATACCCGATTGAAATTACCCAAAGAAGATCGCAAGATTTTGCAAGCTTGGTTGCGCGCTTCCAACACCAAGAGAAGCCTGGCGGAGCGGGCTCAGATGATCCTACTTTGCGATGAGGGCCTGACGGCGACCCAGGTATCGGGAAAGCTCTCGAAGCGGCTAGCCAGCGTGCAGATGTGGCGCAAACTGTAAACGCCAGTTGAGAAGTGAAGCACCCTTGGTAGATTCCCGTGGTTTTTGAGGCATGGGGCCTCCAGAAATCAGGGGAGGGAGCAGGGAGTGTTTCGAGACATGGAGCAGTGGTGTGAGATTCGACAACGGGTACTTCGGGATGGAGAGAGCATCCGGCAGATCCAGCGGGAAACCGGGCTTCACTTCGATACGATCAAGAAGATTCTGGCGCATCCCACTCCGCCGGCCTTTCGGACCCCGGTGCGGGTTAAGCCGAAGTTGGGGCCGTATCTAGAGCGCATCGCCGCCATCCTGGACTCCGATCGGGAGTTACCCCGCAAACAGCGGCACACAGCCAAGCGTATTTTCGAACGACTGCGGGATGAGGGATACAGCGGGGGCTACACCCAGGTCAAGGAGGCGGTGCGGGAGCTGAAGCGCAGCGGTGGGGAGGTCTTTGTCCCCTTGGTGCAAGAGCCCGGGGAAGTGCAGGCAGGGCAACAGGAACTAGTGTCATGTACGATTAATTTCGCTGAGGAATTGTCAGGGGTATCTGATATCTTTTGGGCATGGCAAGAACCACCAAAAAGATTCGAGTATCCAAGCAGGCCCGGGCCGAACTGGAGTCTTGACTGCGGCGGCGAAATACCCCGCGCAGTCTGGCCCAACGAGCCAGTATCGTTTTGCTGGCCAGCCAGGGGATGCCCATGAGCAAGATCGCCCGTAGGGTGGGTCTGCATCCGGTCAACGCCTATGCCTGGAGGCGGCGCTTCGAGCTGGAAGGGGTGCCCGGTTTGAAGGATCGACCTCGTCCCGGAAAACCTCGCAAACTGACTCAGAAGAAGGCTCAGGAAATCCTGCATGCTACGGTGCATTGCCTCCCTCGCGAGTCGACCTATTGGAGTCTGCGTTTGATGGCCAAGTATTCGGGCGTCACGGTCCACCAGGTGCGACAAGTCTGAAAAGCGGCCAATTTAAGGCCCCACCACATCAAGACCTTCAAGATCAGTAGTGATCCGAACTTTTCCGAGAAGGTCATCGACATCGTGGGCTTGTACTTAAATCCCCCGGATAATGCGGCCGTGCTCTCCGTGGATGAGAAGGGTTCTGGTGCAGACAGGCAAGAGGATTGGCGATAATGGGATATGGCGCATCGCAAAACTGAACGGAATCCCCTATTTGCCGGACGTTGGTTCGAAGACGACATCATTCTCCTCTGCCTTCGCTGGTATTTTCGCTTCAAACTGAGTTACCGGGATCTGGTGGCGATTTTAGCTGAGCGGGGTTTACCGATTTCTCACACCACGATCTTGCGTTGGGTGGTTCACTATGCGGACACGTGCGAAAAGCGCTGGCGCCGATTCGAGCGACCGGTGGGTGGGAGTTGGCGGGTTGATGAAACGTTTATCAAGGTGCGGGGCCGGTGGATGTATCTGTACCGCGCCGTGGATGGACAAGGCAACACCGTGGAGTTCTATCTGAGTCGAACACGCGGCATTGCGGCGGCGAAGGCATTCTTTCGCAAGGCACTGAAGCATCATCGGGAGCCACACAGCATCACCTTGGATGGCCACCAGCCGAGCCATA
>CBDBID010000021.1:0-11270 GCA_965205565.1 Acidobacteriota bacterium | reverse complement strand
AGATTGGAAGCGGGAAGGGCGGAAGAGGCCGAAGTCGTCTATTGGGACGATTTGAGTAACAATCCTGATAACGGCTGGGCCCTCTTCGGGTTGGTTCAGAGTCTCAAGGCGCAGGGAAAGGACCAACAGGCTGCTGAAGCTGAGGGACGCTTCAAGAAGGCCTGGATCCGTGCCGATGTGGAGCTGACTTCGTCACGGTTCTAACCCGGATTATTCATAAATTCTTTACTGCAGTGTCGCTCAAATGAAGGCGACACCACTTCGTGACAAGAGCCTATGAATAATCCGAGCTAAGGGTTCAAAAAAGGTCAGTCTGCTTTTCCCCCGTTTCCCATCAACGATTCGAAGTATCATTCCCGGCCTCTGCTTCAAGGATGACGATTGGAAGTTTTCTTGTCGTTCTCTGACGATAAGTGTTGTAGTCAGAATACATTTCCACGAATCGGGGCCATAAAAGGCTTCTCTCGTCATCAGAGGCTTCTCTGGCGCGGACTCGCTTGACTGTATTCCGGATCTGAACCGCAGCTAAGGGGTGTGCCTTGAGATTGAGCCACCAGGTAGGGTGCCAATCATCCCCGGCATTCGAGCCTACCACTACCCAGTTTGCACCCTCCTCCAAATAGAGCAAAGGGGCGGTTCGCAACTTGCCGCTCTTCCTGCCCTTGGTGGTCAGTAGCAGCACCGGGGCACCCAAAATTTGGCAGCCGATGCGTCCTCCTGACACTCGGTACACAACCCGGTGTATCCATGAGAACAGTCGGATTAATAAACGGATGTTGAGCACGTTTCCTATCACTGTACCTGAGATCTAACGGAGATGGGCAGCCCAGCGACACTCCTGGATTAATCCAGTGTGTTCTTGTAGATCACCCCATTCTTCATGATCAAATCCAGGGTTTCGATTTGCTTCCACTCTGGGTCCGCGTCGAACCACTTCGTGGTGCCGTCAATCACGCTGATGTCTTCAAGCGGGTTGCCGTCGACCAGGAGGATGTCGGCGTAGGCTCCTTCCTCGATCACCCCCAGCTTACCGTCCCGGTAGGGGTTGCGTGGCGCCGACAGGGCCAGCATTTCGCCGGCCGTCGAGGTCATCTGTTTGAGCACCTCGAAGTTGCTATCAAAGGTCTGCGTGCACCACCAGATCTCGTAGCGGCGAGCCCGCTCGGCGTCTGCAAAGGTCCCGACATAGTCGGACGCGAACACGACCTTGACCTTGTGCTTGAGCAGGTTGCGTCCGACATCCTTGTACTGTTCACCCAATTTGCGGACCTCGGGAATCTTGGCCGCGGGCATCAATGGGTTTCGAGCGAGATCGGGTGAGATGCCCCACATCTGGGGTACGACGAAAGCGCCCTCCGCGGCGATGCGCTTCATGGTCTCCTCAGACAGGAAGAAGCCGTGTTCCAAGGTCTTGACGCCGCAGTCGAGCAAGCGGTTGACCGCCTGATCGGTGAAGACATGGGCTGCCACATAGGGACCCCAATCCTTGGTGGCCTCGACGATCGCGCACGTCTCATCTACAGAGTACTGTGTTGTGTCGATCGGGTCGAAGCGAGAAGAACCGCCGCCGCCGGCCATGATCTTGATCTGGGTCGCGCTGACCTGCCCCCACGAACGAGTCCACCCTCTAAGTTAGACCCGGGACCATTTGAAGTCCACTCCAAGGGATAAGATCCAGTGCCTGCGACCTAGGTAGTTTGGCCTCTGGCGCCGGCGGCCGATAGGCCAAGGCGCTGTGAGGCCGGATCTGATTGTAATCCCTTCGCCAGCGTTCTACCAACACCTTGGCTTCCCCAAGCGTGTCGAAGATCTCCATGTTCAGCAGCTCATCCCGTAGTTTCCCGTTGAAACTCTCAATGTACCCATTCTCCCAGGGGCTGCCCGGCTCGATGTACAAGGTCCTTACCCCAACAGCCTGCAGCCAGTCCCGGACCGCCTGTGCCGTAAACTCTGATCCGTTATCGGACCGGATAAACTCAGGCACTCCCCGATCAACGAATAACTCCGCCAACCGGTCCAACACGTCTTGGTGATTCATCTGCCGTTTCACATCAATGGCGAGGCACTCTCTGGTGTACTCATCCAGGATCGTCAATAGCCGAAAGGCTCGCCCATCATGGGTCCGTTCATGCACGAAATCATAGCTCCAAACGTGGTTCTTGCGAGCCGCTCGTAACCGAACACAGGAACCGTCATTCAACCACAGTCTCCTTCGTTTCGGCTGTCTGGACGGGACTTTCAGCCCTTCTTGTCTCCACAGCCTCTCCACCCGCTTAGGATTCACCTTCCACCCTTCCCCATGAAGTATCGCCGTGACCCGCCGGTAGCCATAACGCCCGTATTGCGCGTAGCCAACTCCACCATCCGGGCCACCAATCGGGCCTCATCATCGGGAATTGGCCTTTCCCTTCGCTGGGTCGATCGAACCTGTCCCAGCACTTGGCAGGCCCGACGTTCGGAGACTCGCTCTGCTCCTAATCGCTCTCGTACCCACATCACCGCTCGTCTCCTGTTCGCCGGGCCTAGAAGTTTCCCGAGGACACTTCCTTCAGGATCTGCTTGTCCAAAGACAGATCCGCCACCAGCTTCTTCAACCGGGTATTCTCCTTCTCCAATACCTTCAACCTCTTGGCCTGGTCCAACCGCAGCCCTCCGTACTCTTTGCGCCACCGGTAGTAGGTCTGCTCGCTCACCCCCATCTGCTTCGACACCTGTCCCACCCTCTGTCCTTGGGCCAGACCCACCTCTGCCTCACGCAGCTTCATGATGATCTGTTCTGCCCTAAACCGCTTCCCTGCCATCCTTGCCTCCTTCCTAAACCGGAAATCCTAACATCAAACTGGACTCGTTTTAGGGGGCAAGGTCATTTCCTTGTAGTTGGTAAAACGTAGCCTACCTTTTTCTACCCTACTCCAACACTTCTCTCCCTCATGGCCATCTGTCGGAGCGTCTTGTCCCGGTTGCCAGCAGATGGCCAGCAACTCGAATTCTTCCGACTTGTGAATCAAGTTGCGGGTGTACTGTTCAGAATCGAATAACAGATAAGGTTCTAACTCATGTTGACGCAAGGTGGTTTCCTGAAAAAACTGTGAACCTCCCGAACTGGAAACGCTTGAGCTGCAAACTGGTTCAGTGTCTCGATAAATTTACCGAGTGTTAACTCATTTTCACTCATGGTGTTCAAATATATCAGATGGGCACAGCTCAGTCGTTCTCGCACACTTAACTCTGTCTCCAACCAGATGACTATCCATAAAGAAGCTTCTGAACTTGTCGCTGAGGTTCCGCCCATCATGGCTGCCACAACAGCGGGATCATCCGCCCGAACGGCGGGCTAAGGGAA
The DNA here is from genome assembly GCA_965205565.1 of Acidobacteriota bacterium. Lineage (GTDB taxonomy): Bacteria > Acidobacteriota > UBA6911 > RPQK01 > CBDBID01 > CBDBID01. The sequence continues at coordinate 7,927 of CBDBID010000021.1, read as the reverse complement.
CTGGGCAATGTTCCGGGCACTTCCTGTGAGTTCGAGAATGTGCAGTCCCGTGCCGGCCCGATCGACGATGTAGATAAGGCCACGGTCGTCCACCTCCACGTTGTTGGTCTGCACAGCCACCTTGCATCTCTGCTGGCCGTCAACGGTCAAGCAGGTCGGGGTGGTCTTCTCTGTGACCGCGGGGACGAAAAAGGCCACTTCTTCAGGCTTGAAAGGGTTTCGAATATCCACTGCTCGGACTCCTGCGTTCCAGTAGGAGATGAAGACGATTCGCCTGTAGTAGATCGGGGTGAAGGACTCGTTGCTGGCGTGGGGGCCGAAGCGCCCACCCCTCTGGCAGAAATCTCCATCGGATTCCGGGACCTGGAAATTGGCAACCGAGAAGGGTTCCTCCTCCTCGGTGATGTCCACCAAAAACACCAGATGCCGAGGTTCGCGGTATTCGCGCCCAACGGATTCGGATACCAGCACCACGAAGTCGCGAACCCGGCCAAAGAGGTTGTCCGTGAAGTCAGTAATCTCGACTCCCAGGACGGGGAAACTGGTATGTCCTCCCCAGGAAGGAGCCATCTCCAGCCGGCTGATCTGTGGGAAGAAAAGATTTTCCGGCGTGGGTGCCGGATCTCCTTTCAGAAGCCTTTCCCGATCCACGATCTGCAGGACGCCGTCGCTGGTTGTCCCGTAGGCGAAATAGATGCGATTGGCTGCTGCGATGGGGCCATGCAGCGGTGGAGGGACCGGTTCCACCGTCGAGCCCGGCTCCTGACCCACCAGCCCAAAGTCACGAATGAAGAGGGGTTGAGCCGGGTTGCTCAAATCGAAGACCTTGGTCATCCGATTGCTTCGCCAGGCCGGATCACCACCCACGATGTAAGCGATACCGGTGTCACATTCCCACCAGTTCTTGTGAGTGTCGGTGAGCCCATCCACCACCATACTTACAAATTGTGGACGGCTGGGATCGGTCACGTTCCAAATCTCGTGACTCGAACTGCCGGAGCTTCGCAGAAGGAAGGCCTGACCTCCGATTTCACAGGCCCGCACCATTTGTGCCTGGGCCCTGTCAGTTGGATGTTCTCTATCGCCTGGAATGTGAAAAAGGGTTGTGGGGTTGCGGGGGTCGGTAACATCGACGATCAACGTCCCATTGCCCTCTCTGACTCCGGTCAGAGAATTGAAGCGGGTTCCCCAGTGGGTCCCCACATAAGCGATCCACCGTTCGTGCTGCAGGTGAATAATGGGCTGGTAAGAAGAGCGGCCCTGCAGATCGTTAAATCCGACCAAACGCATGTTTTTGCTCTGGGCCTGCCCTGGTTCTTCCAGTGGCTGCTGGGCCGGAGCCTGGACCATGCCGCCCACCAGCAGAAGGCAGACAACGAACGCCGACGAGAACTGTCTCAATCGTCGGTTGCCGGTGTCGGCCGACTTCTTCTCGGTGATTGTCTGGCTCATGAAATGATCCGTCTTCTTACCCCATCCGGAACGATACTAAATTAATATGGGGACAGACTACCCGTTCACCTAGTTTTATCGGTCGAGAAGCAGCCTCAAGTATCCTCCCGCTTTTTGTCTCGTCGCCTCTTGTCTCTTGCGAGCAAATTAATTAGGTAAACGGGTAGTCTGTCCCCATATTAATTTAGTATTCCCATAGTATTCGCCAGATGAAGACGAGCGGCACTGCAGTAGACAACCTATGCATTATCCGGGCTAGATAATTTACCTGACTTGACTGGATGGAACATTGCAATCAGTGTGTGTGTGGGGAGATCCTAGATAAGAGGTTCCGGATGACTGGCCAAACCAGATTGACCGATAAGGGAGTTCAATGAATCGATACTTACTTTTGGCGCTCTTTCTGGGCTTTGCTTTCATCTTTACAGCCTGCGCAACCACTGAGACGAGTGATCCTCTGCCATCACCCCGCCTGATCTTGCAGATCACTGTGGATCAGCTGCGTGGAGACCTGCCCGCCCGACATTTTTACCGTTTTGGAAACGGCGGATTTCGGTACCTGTGGGAGCACGGTACAGTCTATACGGATGCGTATCATAATCACGCCAACAACGAGACCATCGTTGGTCACACGACTCTGGCGACAGGGGCGACACCCGCGGCACACGGAATGATCGGCAATACCTGGCTCGATCGTGAAACGGGAGAGACCGTCTACAACATTGAAGACGCAAGATTCCAGCTCCTTACACCGGATGCAGATGTGGACGAAGAGACGGAGATAGACCCAACTCAACGAGCTGCCCGCAGCGAAGGCCGATCGCCATCCGCGATTTTGGTGTCTACATTCAGTGATGAGCTGGCCGCACATACGGGTGGTCAGGCCAAGGTGTTTGCTGTATCCGTTAAGGATCGCGGCGCTGTTTCGATGGCCGGTCATGCCGGAAGGGCATTTTAGTTTTCAAAATCCAGCGGACAGTTTGTAACCAGTTCCTACTACTTCGATCGCTATCCCGATTGGGTGAACAAATGGAACCAGCGGAATCTAACCTCCAGGTATGGTGATAGGGAATGGCAATTGCTTCACCCGCAGAAAACCTACCTGTTCGGCGATTCGGATGACCGTCCCTGGGAAGTCGATCTGGCCGGATTCGGCCGCACCTTTCCGCACCCCTGGGGCAGCGCAGACAGCAAATATTACACGACCCTGCTCACGGTTAGTCCGGCAGGTGATGAACTGACGCTGGATTTTGCCAAGGCGCTGATCGAGAACGAAAAGCTCGGCGACGACGATGTACCGGACTATCTCGGCATCAGTTTTTCCTCCACCGATTACGTTGGCCACCTGTTCGGTCCCTCCAGCCTCGAGGCCGAGGACAATCTCTTGCGACTGAATCGGGTTCTGGCGGAACTGATCACCTACGTTGATGAAAAGATCGGTCTGGAGAATACGCTGATCGTGCTGTCTGCAGACCACGGCGGGCCGGACACACCGGGTTATTCCAAATCACTGGCCATCCCCGGCGGCTATGTCGATCCAGCAAGCTGGGACCGGGAATCTGCGATCGCGAGGCTAAAACGGCAATTCAATATTGACGGAGAGCTGATCGAAAAGTACGAACACCCTTATATTTATCTAAGTGACCAGATTACATCCCGCAATGACGCTGAGCGCGAGGCGATCGAGCGGGCCGTGGCGGGAGAGCTGGCACGATTTTCCGAGGTGTCGCTTGCGATATCGAGCCGTGCTCTTGAATACGGTAATATGCCGGATACTGCGCTGATTCGTGCCGTGCTCAGAAACTTCAATGCCAAGCGATCGGGAGATGTATACGTTGTGTTCGAACCCAACTGGTTTGTCAACGATTTTGATGGCTTGATCGTTGCGTCCACACACGGCTCACCGTGGCGCTACGACTCATTCGTTCCGGTGGTCTTTGCAGGGTCTCATATCCGCCAACAGCGGATTCACAGGCGCATCTTCACGGGCGACGTTGCCAGAACACTGGCCGCCTACCTCGGAATCAGACCACCCTCGGGGGCAACGGGTACAATCCTGCACGAAGTCCTGAACCAGTGACTCCAGGATGACCGCCGGATCGAGCCGGCACGAGTGTTTCCTGTTTGCTCACCTTGCTTGATTATCAAGAACCGCTGGCCGCACCGGCAGGTAAAACTCCTTGCGCCAGCGCGGGCCTGAAAATAATCAGCAGCGAGATCGGCAGGGTGAGAAATTGGACTGGTCGACTTGCTGTCATGTTGCCAGACTTCCCTGGTCGGAATGGCTATTTTCTTGTGGCTGTTGGTGAAAATATTCTCGTATCAGACTGAACTGCTCCCGGGCAATTCCAGTGCGCATCAGATTCCTATGAGCCACAGCCGAATTGTGCCTGCCCTTCAAATACCAGCCGATATGTTTGCGCGCCACCCGAACACCTTGATGTTCGCCGTAGGAGCGATGCAGTTGGGTCAGATGCCGCTGCATGACCTTGAGGACCTCCAGTGGTCCGGGAGCCGGGAGCAGTTCACCCGTATCCAGGTAATGCCTGATCTCGCGAAATACCCAGGGATTGCCCTGGGCTGCCCGGCCAATCATCAGGCCGTCTGCACCGGTGAATGCGAGTACCTCAGCGGCTTTTTGCGGTGTCTCAATGTCGCCATTTGCAAAGGCCGGAATGGAGACGCTCTGGCAGATATCCCGAATGGTGTCGTATTCAACCAGGCCGGTAAACCGGTCGGAACGGGTACGCCCGTGCACGGCCAGGGCGGCGATACCGGATTGTTCCGCAATGCCTGCGATCGTCGCCCCGTTTCTTTGCTGTGGATTGGGCCCAGTCCTGATTTTCAGAGTGACCGGTACATCCACCGCCGAAACGACGGCATCCAGTATGCGGGCGACCTTTTCGGGATCGGACAGCAGGGCAGAGCCGGCCATTTTGTTGCAGACTTTCTTGGCCGGGCAACCCATGTTGATGTCTATGATGTGTGCGCCTCGGGCTGCGTTGTAGCGAGCCGCATCCGCCATCCATTCCGGATCGCTGCCAGCGATTTGCACGGCGACCGGGCTTGGTTCGCCTTCAAAGTCAGCGCGCAGGCGTTCCGTTTTCGTGTCTCTCAAGGCAGGATTGGCCGAGAGCATTTCCGAAACCAGGTAACCCGCGCCCAGTTCACGACACAGCTGGCGGAAAAACCGGTCGGTGACGCCGACCATCGGCGCCAGTGCCAGCGGGTTTTCTATCGAGTAAGGGCCAATTTGCATTTGAGTCGTGTCCAGCTCTCAGCTCAGGGCGCTAAATATTTTGAAGCCAGCCACCCAGGTCCCCATCGCGGAACCGAGGTTGGAGAGAAAGAATACCAGCAAAGTCCGCGTTGCCGGGTTTCTGAACCAGCCCTTCAGTGTCGTGATATCGAAACGAAGGTTCTCCAGGTCCGACACACGGGGTTTCCTGATCCAGGATTCAACCAGGCCGGTGACCATGCCGGCCGCGATGGTCGGGTTGAGCGAAGTCAGCGGCGCCGCCACGATGGCGCTGAGGACCGTCAGGGGATGACCGCGTGCAATCAAGGCGCCCAGCGCCGCCAGTCCGCCGTTGACAACTACCCAGATGAAAACCAGTCGCCAGCCGAGTTCGGGGCTGCGGGCAAAGCCGACATAGAATCCGGTCAGGATCAGCACCATGATGGCCCAGGGGGTTAGGCGCGGCCATATGGCCTGCCGGGGCATTTTCTCAAGCCATTCACGTTCGTCGGTAGGAGGTTCAGAGCTAGTCTCCAGGTGACCTGATAGTCCCTCCATGTGCCCTGCGCCGATCACGACCAGCACTTTGCGGCCAGAGGCGCCGGCGTTTTCCTGCCGCAGGCGTGCAGCCATGTAGCGATCCCGCTCAGCGATCAGGGCCTCGAACAATTCCGGGGACATCTCGGCGAACTCGGCAATTGTGGATTCGAGGATATCGCCCTGTTTGAGCTTCTCGATCGACTCCTCGTCAATATCTTCTGAGCTGACCATCCCCAGCGCCAGCCCGGCCATCAGGTAAAGGCGCTTGTACCAGGGAACGCTGGCATAGCTGCGCCGCAAGGTAGTTGCCAGGTCGCGGTCCACTAGCTGGAGAGGAAGGTCGCGCTCCTTTGCGGCAACGATGGCAGCACGCAGTTCGGCACCAGGTTCGATGCCGAACTGCTCGGCTATGCGGCGTTGGTAAGCGCTGAGTGCGAGCTTGACCATGACCAGACCGGCCTTGCCTTCGCGGATGACCTTATACAGGTCGAGGTCGGTCCACCTGCGTTCACCGGCCAGCGCGTCGTAGCGGGCCTGGCACAGCTCAACGGCAATGGCGTCAAATTCCCCTGTGCTGGCCAGTTTTCTGACTGCTTCAACCGAAGTCCTGGAGACATGGGCTGTTCCGATGATAGTGAACTCGACCCCGTCACGAATTACGCACCGTATAGGCTGCTCATCTTCAACCATATCCGGACTGGTTTCGGTCTGAAATTCTTGCGACATGAATTAGGCCTGTGGAACAAAGGGCGCAAGGATACCTTATTCGGGGCGGTTAAAGCAGCGTCAGCTAGAATTTAACCGCCAGATATATCGGTGGGAACGGTTCAAAAACCGTCTTTCTTCTTTCGCTTCGGCTTTCTTGTCGATTACGGCGCCTTGGAGCAAAAGTGTGAAAAGCACCAGGCCGTACTCGTAATTACCACTCCAACGATCCGAGTCCCATCGGGTGATTGACGGATCCCATGCCACCCTGGCCCCTCTCCACATTTGATTCTGATCTGGGCAGGTACCACACTACTCCCTGTGTACTTCGAGGCCAAGGAAGCAACTCTATTGGGGCAAAAGGATATGCCTTCTGTGGCCCTTGTCTTGTGATGGGGCTCACCGCTTATCAGATGTTGCTGGATGAGTTTTCGCTGCTGACGGCATCATGAGCAATCTGTCGCACCCGGGAGTCACTGTCTTCCACATAAGTGGTCAATACTTTGACCACCCGGGGGTGAGCTATTTGCACCAAAGCAAAGGCAGCACTGGCACGTACCCGTGGATCCCTTTTTTTGCGTAGCGAGAAAAAGCGTCTTGGAATCATGATCTGAGCGAGTGGATCGATACTGGCAGGGTCGCCGATCCGTCCGAGTGCCTGGCAGCAGGCGATCAGACGCTCACCTTCCTTACAGGAGTCGAGTAGGGAAACAAGAACCTCCACTGCTGTGGTTGGCTTGATCTTTCCCAGAGAAGCAATGGCGGCCACCGCTATAGTCACATCCTTGTGGTGAGCACAATCTACCAGCAGTGACGTCAAGTTCTCGTCCTTCAACCGTTCCATGAGATGAAATGTCGCTTGCCGCACACTGAAGTGCTTGTCTTCAAGAGTGTAGGCCAATTCTTTTTTAAGATCTTGGGTCATTCCGTCAATGATCTCCAAGATTCGTACGCGCTGCTCGGGGGAGCTCTCAAGCACCAGTTCACGCCTGAGAAGGACGCTCGCCTCCCGTCCCAACTTGCCCAGCAGTTGACTAGCAATTTGTCTGATCCTGGGACCATCTTCCCTTTTAACGATCTCTATGAGCATGGGCAATGCCAGAGAGCCTAAACCGTCCAGTAATTGCACGGCTTCCTGCATCCGGCTGGTGTCCTGAGAACTCAGGTCTTCCAGAAGTAACTGCTGAGCTTTCGGCTCTAGTCCTTGAAAGAAAATGCCTTCCTCCAGCTGGATCGGTTGATCTCTCTCCTTCCGTAGCTGTTGCTGACGCTTGCGCAGAGGCACAAGGATTCGAACGGCCTGCCCATAGTCACCAAACTGGATGAGACTGGTCACAGTTCGGGAGAGCAAGGAAGCCGTCTCTGCGAGAATTCGAGAATCTTCTTCTTTCGCCAAAACGACGAGGAGAGGATCTGTTGTCAGTCCAATCCATTGAGGTCGAGAGGTAATAAACCCTTCGTCCAGCAAGCCATGGCAGGTATGGATCACCTCGGTGCGAATCGGCGGCGTCTGATGTTCGAAGTCGCGAAAACACTGGCCAATAATTTGCCGAGCCTGTTCCTCATCCGCCATGGGATCGGTCAGCCTGTCGGCTACCGATTCGAAGAAATCGTGGGTGAGTTCCACCCCTTCAGAGGCAACTTTCAAGATCGTGTCACCAACCTGTCTGGTCGCCTTAAGCTCCAGAACATCTTCAGATGCAGTCCGCCCAGCAGGCTCTTCCACATCTCGGTGGGCAGGCGTTCTTGTGGCAGGTTCGAGTTCAGGTGAAGGTCCCACGTCGTTCTGCAATTTCTCTGGGGCTGTGGATATGTGTTCGGTATTAGAGGACACCCGTGTTCCACGCTGCTGTTTGAGCTCAACATGAGGAAGGCCTTGTTCAGCTGAAAAATGCTGCCAGAAACCCGTGCCAATTTTTTCATCACTAATCCGACCAAGAGTCTCCACCATCAGGCTTAATTCCTGTTCGGTGAGACCTGGGGAAAAGGTAA
>CBDBID010000020.1:0-71104 GCA_965205565.1 Acidobacteriota bacterium | reverse complement strand
GGCCGACCAGATCGATCAGATCGTGGGCGAACCGGAAGTGGATGTGGCGGTCGATTGCGTGGGTTTTGAAGCCCGTGGCCACGGTGCTGAAGCGGCCCAAGAGCATCCGGCCACGGTGTTGAATTCCGTCATGGAGGTGACCCGAGCCGGAGGCGGCATCGGCATCCCGGGACTCTATGTCACCGGAGATCCAGGGGCGATGGACGAGAATGCCAAAATCGGCATGCTGTCGATCCGGATCGGACTGGGCTGGGCCAAGTCCCATCATTTCACCACGGGACAGTGCCCGGTCATGACCTACCATCGCCAGTTGATGAACTGTATTCTTTACGACAAGATTCAGATCGCCAAGGCCGTCAATGCGACCGTCATTTCGCTGGACGATGCTCCTCAGGGATACCGGGATTTCGATCGGGGAGCCGCCAAGAAGTTCGTCATCGACCCCCACGGCATGATCGCTGCTTGAGCGGGAAGATCCCGTCGTGCCTCCCCGTCGGTTTGACGGACTCGAAGACGGGTGTTGGAGGACGCGGAAAAGCCGGGAGAGCGGCCAACCAGGGCGGCCGGAAGAGGCCAACAGGCCGCCCTAACTCGGGTCCATGAGGGCAGCGTAGGTCATCGTTCAGCCGTCATCCGGCTCCAGCTATGTCCTGATTCGAGGATAGTCGCCGATGGCGACCTTCCCTTCGTGCCAGTTCACCTCCCCCGTGTCCTCTACATAGGCGGGAACGCCTTCCATCCCACCTTTCTGACGATGAGCCAGGAGCGGACCACCGAACCGTGTCGCCAGCAGCGAAGGACCTCGGCCAGCTTCAGCGGTTCCCGTGACTCGACAGCTGAGCCCCGCTCAGGCAGGATACGGCTCCCGGGGGGCACAGGCTGAGCGACCTGGGGAAAAAATGAAGAACCTTTTCCTTGCCTTTCTGATTGCTTTGGGTGTCGCCATGTTGTTTCCGAGACGCTCGCCCAGAAATGCCTCTCCAGGCGATTTCGAACAACTGGAGGATCTCTTGGCTGGAGTCCAGATATTGGAGGACTCCGACGGCGTTCCCCACCGGGCTAAGGAAGGCTTAGACTGTCCTTGAAAAACTGGTTCACGTATTCCACAGCGTCGATCCCAAGCTCGTTGGCAGTCCTGGCGAAGTCCAGATGATCGATCCTGACCAACAACGAATGCTTGAGAGGTAATCTGCTTCACCCGAAAAAACACCTAGGTGCCCCTGTTCATCAACACTATCGGCGGGGTTGATCCGTCACGTTCGAAACCGACTCCACAGCCACGAACATCGTCGGCACAAAGACCAGAACTGTCCGCATCGACATCCTGGACTTTCGGCGACGAGTTCCCGTCAGCTGGCTCATTTATCATCTAGCATGCTTAGTCGTTCTTCATGACAGACCAGTCCACACGGTTGGCACTCGCTCAGACCCATCGCACAAGGCCGATACGGACCCTGCCCAACACGGCGGCCTATGAGTGGGCCGGTGGAACGCTCCGCCGACTGCTCCAGGCTGGCGGGCCGGTAGCTGAGACCTGGGCCTTCTTTTCTGGGCCCTCAAAACCGGCCATCATTGCCGGCACTAAGGGCGGCACCCTGACCATGGAACAGCTGGTGACCACAGCTCCACAGGTCCTCGGGCCTGACGGCGCAGACCCGGAAAACGCCAACCAGAAGTATTTCTTTGTTAAATTTCTGGACCCCTCAGACTTCCCCCCATTTGCCTATGTGGGATTCCGGCCTGAGGCCGTCGATGCCTTGCGCGCACAACTCGGTGGTGAAGATTTCCATCGGGCTTTTCTAGCGTACTTTGCGGACCTGCTGTGGCAGGATCGCCAGTGGGCCGAGGCCACTGCCAGCTTGGCGAAAGCCCAGCTCACCTCTGCCGGGGCCTTTAAGCGCTTTAAGGCCGCCTATAAGCACTGGGCCATTCAAGGCGCTGATGCCAACTGGGAGGGCACGATTCCTGCTCGACTAACTGAATTTGTCCGTCCCGAACAGACCGCTACTTTGACCGATGCCCTGGCCAATCAACAGGAAGTACGGCGCACCCTTGTTTCACTGATGCACCGGATTGATTTTGAAGATAATCAATCCATTCTAATCGAGACCCCGACCTTGCATGCCATTGCGGGATTGTCGCTGCAGATTCACCCAAAGACCAAGGGCAACTTTCATCCCAAGGACGAGGCCTGGATTTATAAATCCATCTATGATGAGCAGGGCACCCGACTCGGATGGATTCTGGTCGAGCCTCAACGGACCTTCGACAAAACTGAGAGCGGCGCGGACTTCTTTACTCCGTTCGCATGGACCAACCAAGGGCTTGGTTTTCGCAAACCGATTACCAAGGAGTATCTGTACTCGTTTGTGCAAATCATGGATACTCGGCCGCGTGAGCGCAGCCATTATGTGCGCACGGCCAAGCCTGCTGAATTGCCCGGCGCGGCCGCTTCAGAACAACCCCAATGGTACCATACCATTGAAGAGCCGGGCTGGCCGTATTTTGTGGGCAGGGAGCTTCGATTTTCCGGGGTCGGCGAGACCAGCCTGCCGCTAGATCATCACTGCTTTCAAGAGTTACATGTCACGCAAGGCACGGTCGAGGTCACACTGTGCCGAGGCGAGACGTCTGAAACCTTTACCATCAACCCCACTTCGCCGGTGTTCCTGCCTGCAAGCCTTCCGTACGACACCATTTCCTATCGTGCGCAAGGGCCGGCGCAACTTTCCCTCTTTACCCGTCAAAAATCTTAGCCTATCAGTCGCGGAATCGCTGGACTGGGAATCGCCAGGGCCGCACCCAGCACCCCGGCATCCCCTGAGGTGGTACGAAACGGAAAGATCTGAATCTCTCTGAGGCCGCACAAACTCAACATCTCAAGTGCCCGCGTCTTGAGCAACCCGCCAAGGACGGGATTAACTCCCACTGCTCCACCTAGGACAATCCGCTTTGCCCCACGGACCAAGGCCCGATCTTCAGCGGGCCAGGCACGATCCGCTTCATCAACATGCCGAGTGACCCGGCCATCGCTCGCATACTCGAGCCGCACTTTCGCAATCCGCCCTTGATGAATGGTTTCAATCAACACCGCCAGAATTTCGCCAAGCTCATCGCTCAAGGCCCTGGCGGCCTGACGCTGTTCGGCCGGCGCGTCATCATCCTGAAGCACGGCACCAAGCTGTTAGCCATTGGCCGGCAGAATCGGTGATGAGAGTGTGGTGTTCAGGGCTTCCAGTCGTTGCGCGATCACTGGGCCGCTAAATAGTTCTTCGGCAATCCGTGTGCCATCGCCGACACCTGGCACCTGCACATCAAAGAGATGCCCATCAGTACGCGTGGTGACTGCTCCATCAGCGCTGATGGTTGCCACGCCACCTCCCAGGCCAGTGCCTGGTCCGAGATAGACCACCGTTTCGTTCAAGAGCACTGCGAGGATCTCAGGGTCGCGCAGTAACTCATGAAGGCCATAGCGCATCTGTGCGGTAGCATCATTTTCAGCGAACACCTTGGCATTGAGACGTTGTGTCAGTTCTCGCGCAGGATTTCTGCCATCAAAGGCATCCGGTTGTGGACCAAGATTCAGCGTACTGCCTCGCGCGAGATGGCCATCTGGCAAGAAACGGCCTGGATGGGCGAGTGACACCAGCGGCAAGATGACTCCCTCCGTTTCTGCCTGTTGACTGATCTCTCGAATCATCTACGCCACCAGATCATAGAAGGCCTCAGGCGCTACCTTGGGGGTGGGTTGTTGCCGGCTCGGGCCAAGGTTCGCTGCGGGCTACCCAGCCGCGTTCATGGCCACGGCCCCGACCTTGATCTTGGTACCGCCCACATCCACCCCTATCACAAACCTCTTGCTGCTCATCGTCATCATCGTACTGGCGCTCTTCTTCCTGGCAGATATTTGAAGTCCCAGATCGATTTCGACCGTAGATTTCGAAAGGTTCTTGCTAGGATCCTTCTGATGCCCACCTGTGGGAGCCCCAACGCACACCGTCAGACCTCAAAAAGAGGGAGTCAAATCAGGGCTGCGGCTTCCTTGTCAACCCACCAAAAGAGTCTGGAGCTGGAGGGTTGTACTGCGGCGGCTGGGCAGCGCTGGGGGTCGGCCGGTTGATGAAGTGCACAGCGTAAAGCTTCTGCCTTCTCGGCTCCCGTAACCAGAAAGTGAACCTGATCCGTTCGATCCAAGACCGGAAAGGTGAGCGTCAGACGACTGGGAGGTTGCACGGGTGCCCTGACGGCTAGGACGTGCCTTTCCTGCTCTGCCAGCGCCGGCGAACCTGGCAACAAGGAAGCTGTATGCCCATCGTCTCCCATCCCCAGCAAAACAAGGTCGAACACCGGCTGTGAAGCACCCTTGGTAGATTCCCGTGGTTTTTGAGGCATGGGGCCTCCAGAAATCAGGGGAGGGAGCAGGGAGTGTTTCGAGACATGGAGCAGTGGTGTGAGATTCGACAACGGGTACTTCGGGATGGAGAGAGCATCCGGCAGATCCAGCGGGAAACCGGGCTTCACTTCGATACGATCAAGAAGATTCTGGCGCATCCCACTCCGCCGGCCTTTCGGACCCCGGTGCGGGTTAAGCCGAAGTTGGGGCCGTATTAGAGCGCATCGCCGCCATCCTGGACTCCGATCGGGAGTTACCCCGCAAACAGCGGCACACAGCCAAGCGTATTTTCGAACGACTGCGGGATGAGGGATACAGCGGGGGCTACACCCAGGTCAAGGAGGCGGTGCGGGAGCTGAAGCGCAGCGGTGGGGAGGTCTTTGTCCCCTTGGTGCAAGAGCCCGGGGAAGCGCAGGTGGGCTTCGGCTATGCCCTGGTGAAGCTAGCGGGGAGCTTGAGCAAGGTGGCGTTTTTCGCCCTGGAGCTGCCCTACTCGGACGCGATGTTCATCGCGGCCTATCCCCGGGAATGCACGGAAACCTTCCAGGACGGCCATGTGCGCGCCTTCGGTTTCCTTCAAGGAGTCCCCAGGCGGATCGGCTACGACAACGCCCGCACCAGTGTGGCCCAGATCACGGGAGCCCGCAGGCGGAAGCTGACTACAGGATTTCTACAGCTCCAAAGCCACTATCTGTTCGACGAGCGTTTTTGTCGGGTAGGGCGGCCCAATGAGAAAGGCGTGGCAGAGGGGATCGTCAAGTATGCCCGCCTGAACTACTTCGTTCCCGTGCCTCAGTTTGACAGCTTCGAGGAACTCAACGCCCACCTGGAGCAGCGTTGTCGGGAGGATCTGGAGCGAAGGGTTCGGGGCCAGAAGGCTATTAAGAGAGAACTTATCCAAGAGGATCAGGCCTCCTTGGTTCAGCTTCCGGCGGCCGATTTCGAAGCCTGTCGACAGGCTTCGACCACCGTGGGACGACTCTCGCTGGTTCGCTTTGATTGCAATGACTACTCCGTGCCGGTTCGCTACGCGCACTGGGGGGTACTCATCAAGGGGTATGTAGACGGGGTTCGTATTTATCGCCAGGATGAGCTGATTGCCGAACACGATCGTCACTGGGACAAGGAAGGGATCGCGTTTGAGCCGCTGCACTACCTGGAGTTGCTCGAACGCAAGCCTGGGGCTCTGGATCAGGCCAGACCTCTATCCCAGTGGAGGCTGCCGGAGTGCTTCCACCAGCTGCGCCGATGTCTCGAACAAGAGGGACAAGGTGGGGGCACTCGGGACTACATCCGTGTCCTGCGACTGTTGGAGAGGTGCTTCTTCAGTCAACTGTTGTTGCAGGCGGAAAACTCCCAACCAAGACTGCTTGAGATCCAGTGTACAGATGTCTCCGGTAGCCTCCACCAGGAATGTTCCTTGCTTCGCACATGTTTGACGACTCACAAAGTCCGGGAATCCAGGTGAAATCATGCTTTCCGGGGCTGGGGGGAGAGTCAGCAACACTTCCCTGGCGAAGCACCAGTCACCGAATGACGGAAACTCGTCGCCGAAACTCCAGAATGTCCATGCAGACAGCCCGGCAGATCATAACAGTTGCCCTCCTTTTTGAAGTCGGCCGGGGCCAGGTTGACGGTTATACTGCCCACGGCCGGGAACTCGAAGCCGCAGTTGCGGATAGCGGCCCGCACCCGCTCCCCACTTTCCTTGATGGCGGCGTCCGGCAGACCCACCACGTGGTATTTCTAGCCCATCCGCAAGGACAGATCGACTTCGATATCGATGATCTGGGCCTGAATCCCCAGCACAAAGGCGCTATGTACCTTCAGAAGCATCTCTCCCTCCTGGCTGGCATCCCGAGAAGCTTTCGCCCGACCGTCGTCGTACCAACGAACGACCTCCGGTCCAGGTTTCGATTTCCCTACTGAGCTATTAACGGTGAAAGGGTGAAATCTACGAAGGCATGGTGAAGGATTGGATAGGAGACTTCTCAAGAAATGGCTCCCCCTTGGGGGCGCCCCAGAATAGACCAAGAAGCCTGTTCCCCTTACGGCAACTGCCGGATGGGCAGTCCGATCTGGTAGGCACGGAGGCGGCTTTGCAGATCTTGAGCCAGGTCCTGGAGCCCCTGGGAAAGGGCGATTTCCAGTCCTCTTCGAGCGCTCCTCAGAGCGTCTGGAAAGCGACCTGCCTCGGCGTAGGCAGCCGAGAGCGTATCCAGAAAAAGCGGGTCCTGGTAGCGGGTGGCCTGGCAGTTTTGCTCGGCCAGACGGATGGCCTGGGCTGCATCGCGCACCCCTGCCCGATCGTAGGTGGCCAAGATCCAGGCCAGGCGGTTCTGGATGGTCAGCCAGTCCGGCCGCAACGCCAGGGCCCTCCGATAGTGTTCGATGCCGTCATGCACTTTCCGCCGCTGCAACAGTGCGTTGGCCAGATTGGCTTCCGCCTCCGCAAACTTCGGCGTGAACCGGAGCGCTTCCGTGAAGTGGGTGACGGCAGACTCCAGGCTTCCCAATCTTAAATAGACCGTACCTAGATTGTTGTGGGTTCTGGCATTGGTCGGATCGATACGCAGGGCCTGCCGCAAGTGGTCCAGAGCCTGGTTGACCCGGTTCTGCGCCAGGAGGGAGGCGCCCAGATTGCTGTGGGTTTCCGCCAGGTCGGGAGCCAAAGCCAGGGTCTCTCGGAAGTGCTTCTCGGCCTCCGCCGGATTTCCTCGATGCAGGTGGATCGCCCCCAGGCTGTTGTGGGCATTGAGTGATCGAGGATTGGTTTTGAGCCACTGGTCGGCGAAGACGGAATAGTCCTGGAAGTAGGTGTCGCGGTGAAGGGTGGCCAGGGAGCCCAGTCCAATCAACAGGACCGTCAGGATGCTGACCACTTGGCGCAGCCTGCGGTTCTTCCAATGAAGCGAGAGCAGGGAAGCGGCCAGAGCCAGCGGGGCAAAAAGGGCACCAAGGACGTAACGCTCGTCGAACTGCGCCTCCTGTTCCAGAATGTTGGCGGTGGGCGCCAACAGCAGGATGAACCAGAGGATCCAGAACAGGGCCGGGGAGCGCAGCGATTGCCACTTCCTGGATACCGCCCAGCCCAGACCCAGCATCACCGCCACCGAGAGCAGCAGCCGCACGGCTGACAACCAGACCTCCCTGGAGGGTTCGTAGATCAGTTGATAAAACGGCGCCACGATCGTCTGGAGCGCGTAAAGAAAGGCGAACGGCACCTCGGATCCGTCACTGAATCGGTACTCCGTGCCCCCAAACAAATCGTGTCGGATGACGAGATAGCCCACCAGAATCAGGGGGAAGGGTGCGTAGCGGCGCAGCCACCGACCCAGGTCCCGGCCCGGGGGATCGCCAGAGAGACGCAGCAGATCCGCTACCACGAAAAGGGCCGGCACCACCACCATCTGCTCCTTGGCGAAGAGCGAAAGTACGAAGAGGGCAACGGCGGTGGCGTACCAGGCGGAACCGGCGCGCAGGAGGGCGTACAGGGCCGCTAGGGTCAAGGCGGTGGGGAGTAAGGTTTCGCGACCGGAGCAGATCGGATAAACGCAGGACGAGGCTACGGGATGGACCACGAACAAGGCGGACGCCAGTAATGCCGGGACTGGCTGGACTTGGAATTGCGGGAGCTGAAGCAAGGCGTAGGCCAGCAGGCCAGTGGCGGCCAGCAACAGGAAGTTGACCAGGTGAAAAGGCTCCGGGCGGTCCCCGTGCAGCGTCTTTTGCAGCAGGAAAGTGGTGCGGGTGATGGGTCGATAGTAGGGCACCCGGGGAAAATGTCTTTCCCGGAAGATCTGGAGCAGGTCTCCGAACGAACTCAGGGGCGGGTTGCTCAGGATGATCTCGTGATCATCGTAGAGGAACTGGTTGTCCAGAGAGGGGAGGTAGAGGCCGATCGCCAGAGCGACGAGGCTCAGGGGCATCAGCCATCTAAGGAGAACTCCTCGCTCGGACCGGGGTGAATCCCGATTTGTCTTTTCCCGGGAACGTGCGATGGCGCGCCTTGGGGTTTTCTTTTTCACCGGAATTGGACGGCGCCAGCCACGCAGTCAAGCGACCCGGCCCTGTCACATCTTGGGAATGATTGTCACTCCCGCCCGATCGTGAGCCAATCGCGAAGGGTACTCGGATTGCTTCTGGTATCGCTCCGCCGCTTCTGCCACTCTCTCGGGATCTAGTTCCACGCCCAGGCCGGACCCCGTGGGTACAGCAATCGACCCATCCGTCACCTGAGGCACGCCGCCGCGGATGATGTCGTGCTGGCGGATCATCACGTAACTTTGATTGGCGTATAGGAAGGGTGGGCTGGAAGCCACCACGTGAGCTCCAGCGGCGGTTCCGACCCCCAACTCTCCCCAGCTGTGGTGGTTTACCGGCAGCCCGGCTGCTTCGCACAGGGCAACGGCCTTCTTATAGGTCAGGAGCCCACCGGTCTGGTAGTGATCGATGACCATGACGTCGGCGGCATCCCGCCGGATCACCTGGTGGATGTCGTGCAGGGTCCAGGAGGTCTGGTTGGCCCCGATCGGGGTCTGGACGGACCGGCGCACATGGGCCAGACCGTCGATGTCTTTCATCGGAGTCGGTTGCTCCACCCACTCCAGGTCGAAACGCTCCACTTGCTTGATGAAACGGATGGCGGTACCCGGCGTCCAGGCCTCGTTGGCGTCGATGCGGATCTGCACCTGACTTCCCACCGCGTCGCGCATGGCTTCGACCGCCTCGATGTCGGCGTTCATGTCGTGGCCGACTTTGAAGTAGATGGTGGAGTAGCCTTCCTGCACCGCCTTGCGGGCTCGCCGGAGCATCTCATCGAGGGGAAAGCGGAACAGGTAGTAGATGATGGGCACCCGATCTCGGACCATTCCGCCCAGCAATTCGTATACCGGCTTGCCGCAGCTCTTGCCGACGATGTCCCACAGTGCAGTCTCGATTCCTCCCAAGACGACATTGCCGACCCTCTCGTAAAAGGACCAATTGCCCACGTGGCGAAAGTTGTTGACGATTCGCTCGATGTTGCGTGGATCTTCGCCAATCAGAAGAGATCGGGTGGACTCGATGGCGGCTTCGATGACCCGGGCATTGGGCCGGCAGATGCTTTCGCCCAGACCCACCAAGCCTTCGTCAGTTTGGATCTCGATGAGCGCTTGGGTGACGCCCTCGCGCGTGCCCGTGGAGATGAATTCCGGCTCCCGGTGGGGGACGGATAGCAGGGTGGTTCGAAGGTCGATGATCCTCATGAGGACTCTTTATGGGCCTCTTCGGCGCGAAGAGCCGCCCGTCTTTTTCGGGTGGCCTCTTCGTCTATCTGCCCACCTACACCGTCGATAACGACTCCGTAGAGCTCTTCCGCCTTGCCCACGGACACCTTGTCGTTGAGCACGTCGCGCAGCACTTGGGTGGGCTCCCGGTCCAGCGGGTGGCCCCATCCTCCGCCTCCCGCTTGGACGTGGCGAAGCATTTCCCCGGGCTGCATGGTTCCCGTGAACTTGGTGTTCAAGGTGCGCTCTTTTTCTGTACCCGGATTCAAGATGTTCCAGGAAGGCGCTCCTGGCCGTCCTTGGAACAATCCGTAGGGGGGATGATCCCGCCGGTCGGATCGGATGGATAGGGTGGCGGGCTCTTTGCCGACGAAGCGCCACTCGCGGGTTACCGCCAGTCCTCCCCGGAACTTCCCGGCACCACCCGAATCCCGAGCCAGGCTGTACCGCTCCACGCGGACCGGGTAATCTAATTCCATCAGTTCCGCCGGGATGTTGGAGAGCACCGAGCCGGGGTTGCTCAATCCGTCGTTGGCATCCTTCATGGGACGCCCCCCCCAGGTGCCAGCCACCAGATCGAACATGACATAGGGCTCACGGCGTTCGCGGTAACCTCCGATGATGATCAGCGAGTTGCCGCCTTCGCCGGCAGCCGGGACGCGGTCGGGAACGATCTGGGCCAGGGTGCCGAACAGGGCATCCGAGAGCCGGAATCCCACGATACCGCGCATGCCAGATGCGGCCGGCATCACCGGGTTGAGGATGGAGCCTTCTTCGGCGATGACTTGTATGGGCCGGAAAAGCCCCGATGTGTTGGGGATGTCGGCCCTCATGACGGAGCGGACCGCGTAGCCGCAGCAGGAGACGGTAAAGGGGAGGGGAGAGTTGATGCCGCCGCGCACCTGCGGCGCGGAGCCGGCAAAGTCGATGGTTACGGAATCTCCCCGCACCAGGAACTTGACGCAGATGGGCACCGGGTCCGGATCCACCCCGTCGTCATCCAGGTAATCGGTAAAGGAGTACTCGCCATCGGGCCAGGAACGAATCTCGTCTCGGGTCATTTTTTCGGTATAGTCGAGCAACTCCGAGAAGTGCACCTGCAGTCCCTCGGGACCGTATTTCTCGGCTAGTTTCAAGATCCCTTTTTCTCCGGTTCGGCAGGCCGCCAGCTTGGCCCGGATATCTCCCAGCGTCATCACCGGCACCCGGACGTTCTTTTCCAGGATGGCGAAGAGACTTTCGCAGGGCACCCCCTCTCTGTAGAGCTTGAGAGGGGGGATGCGGAGACCATCCTGGAAAATCTCGGTGTTGTCGCAGGCTGCACTACCCGGAATCCGGCCACCCACGTCCAGGTGGTGGGCCACTACCGCTGAAAAAGCGATCAGTTCACCGCGGTAGAAGATGGGTTGGAAGATAAAAATGTCCGGCGTGTGGATCCCACCCTCGAAGGGATCGTTCAAGATAAAGATGTCTCCCGGAGACACCCGTCCCCGGTACTTTTTCAAGGTGGCGCCCAGGGCGAAGGGGATGGAGCCCAGCTGAAAGGGAATGGTGACTCCCTGGGCCACCATCTGGCCATCCTTATCGCAGAGCGCCGTGGAGAAGTCCATACAATCGCGCACCACTGTGGAATAGGCGGTGCGGATGACGGTGTTGGCCATTTCGTCCGCCACGCTGCTGAGATAGTTGCGCACCAGAGCGAGGGTGATGCGATCTTGCTTGCTCGTCGCTACTTCCGTCATTCCAGCTCCTGAACGGCCAATTCATTCATTTCCTGGCCTGGATGCGAATGTTTCTGCGCTCATCTTTACAGACCTCAAAATCGGGAGATACCACAGTGGTGGAGTCGTACTCATCGATCAGATAGGGGCCCGTGCGGGGATGGGTGTCCAGATCCTGCCGACCCCGCACAGGAGTGTCGATCCATCCGTATTCGGCTCCGAAGTAGGCCCTGCGACTTCCCTCTGAAGAGCGGGAAGGGGACTCGCTGCTGGAGGTGGGCAAGCCTTCTCCGGCTACTTTCCCGACCACGCGAAAATTGACGAAGGCGTACTTCTCTCCCAGGCTGCCCCGGTGGCCGTACGTTTTCTCGTGTTCCTTTTCAAAGGCTTCCTCGAGGCCACTGATTTGGTTGGGGCCCAGGTCTCCGGAGAGCACCGGGATGGTCAGTTCGTAGGACTGGCCGGCATAGCGCATGTCGGCTGATCGTTGGATCTCGATCTCCTCATCGGAAAATCCTTCGGCCGATAGCAGGCCTCGGGTTTCCTCTTCGAGGCGAGTGAGGGTGGCGTTGAGCTGCTCCAGATCCACCTCGTCGGTGCTCTTGTAGTAGGTCTGGACCTGGTGGTGCTCGATATCGGCGGCCAGTAAACCGAAAGCGCTGAACAGGCCCGGATGCGGCGGGATCACGATCTGCTCCATTTCCAGCGTGTGGGCCATCCCGCAGGCGTGGATGGGACCGCTTCCTCCGAAACCGACCAGTGCGAAATCTCGGACGTCGCGGCCGCGCTCGGTGGAAACGGAGCGCACGGCACGCATCATGGCGGAGTTGGCCATCAGATGGACTCCGTAAGCCGCCTCTATGAGATCCAGGTCCAGCGGCTCGGCGATCTGTTCCCGCAGGGCCCGCTCCGCCAGTTGGTGCTGCAGCTTCAAGTTTCCTCCCACCAGACCTTCCGGATTGATGTAGCCCAGCAGCAGGTTGGCATCCGTGATGGTGGTCTGGGTGCCGCCCAGAGCGTAGCAGACCGGACCGGGTGTGGAGCCGGCGCTTCGGGGGCCTACATGAAGGACTCCGCCCGGGTCGACCCAGGCGATGCTTCCCCCACCAGCTCCCACCTCGGCGACATCGATCACCGGGATGCGGATCAAGTGTCCCCCACCCTTAATGAGGCGGCTGGTAGCCGAAAGTGAGGAACCCACTTCGTACTCCGCAGCGCGGCTGAGAGTACCCTTCTCAATGATGGAAGCCTTGGCCGTAGTGCCTCCCATGTCGAAGGTGATGGCATTGGGAATGTCGCCGCTGGCGCCCAGAGCATGCGACGCAATCACTCCGGCCGCCGGCCCCGATTCAATCATGAAGACGGGCCTCCGGCAGCTGGATTCGGCTGTCATGACGCCACCGTTGGATTGCATGATCAGGAGCGGAGCCCGCAGGCCCAGATCTTGGAGGGCGTTTTCCAGGGAGGCCACATAACGCTCGACCAGAGGCCGCACGTAGGCGTTGACGACGGTGGTGGCGGTGCGCTCGTACTCCCGAACCTCTCGCAGAATCTCGTGAGAAAGAGAAACCGAAACTCCGGAACAACGTCGGGCGATCAATTTAGCCAGGCGCTCCTCGTGTATCGGATTGACGTAGGAGTTGATGAAGCAGACGGCCAGGGAATCGATGCCCAAGGCCAGGAGTTGCTCCAGCATCCGGTCGGCCCCCTCCTCGTCCAGAGGGATCAAGACGTCACCTCGGGCATCGATCCTTTCGCGCACTTCCCCCCGGAAGCGCCGTTCCACCAGATCCGGAGGCTTGTCCCACATCCAGGTATACAGCTCGGGGATGCGAACGCGACGAAGCTCCAGTACGTCCCGAAAGCCTTCGGTGGTGATCAGGGCCGTGCGCGCTCCGGACTGCTCCAGAACCGCATTGGTGGCCACGGTCGTGCCGTGAATGACTTCCCGAACCGCTGCGCCCTCGATCCCTTGGGCCGCCAAGATTTCTGGCAGCGCCTCCCGGATGGATCGACTGTAGTCATCCACGGAGGAAGGGACTTTCCGGGTGGTGATGGCGCCATCGTCCTCGATGCAGACGATGTCCGTGAAGGTTCCGCCGATGTCGATGCCAACGCGCATGGTCGCTGCAGGGTCTCGCCTCTACTCAACAAGCTCTTGCGACACCTTCTTGCGATGACAGATACTAACTGGACTCTTCGCGCCGAAGCAAGGACGGCAATGAACGCTCCTTGCGCGGCGTCCCTGGCTGTCCCTTTGTGTGCTCGGAATCTTTGCGAAAGGGGAAAATGGTCTCTGGGGACCTTCACGAGGATCGGATCGGAAAAAGTTCTGTCCGGGACGGAGAAACCATTGGATCAGTCGAGACTGCCGTTCGGTTTTATGCTACCATTGCAGCCGGGGAGTAGCTTATGAGTGAAATAGACTTAGGCAAAGGCATCGAGATCGGTCTCGACCGGTTTCGACAATTTAAGGCGTCTCCGCGATTGGTTCTGATGATCGCGCTTCTGATTCTGCTGGGGTTCATTCTCTTGGGCAGCTTTTATCAGGTCCAGCCGGAACAGGTGGGCGTAGTGACTCGATTCGGACAGTTCGTGCGGATATCCGAACCCGGTCTCCGATTGAAAATGCCTTTTCTCGAAAACGTCATCAAGGTGCCCGTACAGCGTCAGCTCAAGGAAGAGTTTGGCTTTCGAACCGAGGCACCGGGTATCCGCACCCGGTACTCATCGCGGCAGTATCTGGACGAATCCTTGATGTTGACGGGAGATCTCAACGTAGCAGTGGTGGAATGGATCGTCCAATTTCGGGTCGCCGACCCTTATAAGTACCTGTTCAAGGTGCGCAATATCCGGGAGACGTTTCGCGATATGAACGAGGCGGTGATGCGTGAGGTTGTGGGGGATCGAACGGTTACGGAAGTCTTGACAGTAGGCCGTCAGGAAATCGAGACCACGGTCCAATCGCACCTTCAGGCACTGTGCAAGCAGTACGAAACGGGTATCACTGTGGATCAAGTGGTTCTGCAGGACGTCAACCCACCGGATCCAGTCAAGCCCTCTTGGGATGAAGTGAACCAGGCTCAACAGCAGAGAGATCGTCTCATCAATGAAGCTCGAGCTGAGTACAATCAGGTGATCCCGCGGGCGCGGGGAGAAGCCGAACAAGCCATCCTCCAGGCCGAGGGTTACCTGCTGGACCGCGTCAACCGAGCCGAGGGAGACGCCGCGCGCTTCAAGGCTCTGCACCAAGCCTATCGCAGCTCTCCCAAAGTGACCCGTCAGCGCCTGTACCTGGAGACGATGCAGAAGGTGCTACCGCAACTGGGGACAAAGCTTTTCATAGATAGCGAGGCCAAAAGTGTCTTACCCCTGCTTCCCCTGGAGACGTTGAGGCAGACCACGAGGGGGGACCGACAGGAGGAGAGCCGATGAATTCTAAAGGAACCGTGATTCTGATCCTGGTGGTGGCGTTCTTGATGGTTCTCAACAGCGCGCTGTACATCCTGGACGAGACCGAACAGGTCGTCATCACCCAGTTCGGAGAACCGGTAGGCGATCCGGTGAACCAGCCTGGTCTGCACTTCAAGACACCCTTCATCCAGAAAGCCAATTTCTTCGAAAAGCGATTCCTGGAATGGGATGGGGACTCCAATCAGGTGCCCACGCGCGACAAGCGGTTCATCTGGGTGGACACCTATGCCCGCTGGCGCATCAACGATCCGCTAAAGTTCTTCCAGCGGTTGCGGGATGAGCGGGGAGCACAGTCCCGTCTGGACGACATTCTGGATGGTGAAACTCGCAGTGCTGTGGCCCGGTACGATCTGGTGGAAGTGGTTCGCAGCAGCAACCGGGAGCCCGAAGCCAGTGATCAGCCGCCTGACGAAGAATCAGCCGGTTTGAGTGACATCCAGAAGGGACGTAGCGCCATCACCGACGAGATCCTGGAACTAGCCTCAGGGCGGGCCAAGGATCTGGGGATCGAACTCGTGGACCTGCAGTTCAAGCGCATCAGTTATGTCGAGGAGGTGCAGAAAGACGTCTTCGCCCGCATGATCGCCGAGCGCAAGCGGGTTGCTGAACGGTACCGTTCCGAAGGGGAGGGTGAAGCCGCCCGCATCCGGGGAGAACGGGAGCGGGACTTGAAAAAGATCCAGTCCGAAGCGTATCGCAAAGCCCAGGAGATACGGGGCGGGGCCGACAACGAGTCCACCACCGTCTACGCGGAAGCCCACAATCGTGATCCCGACTTCTACGCCTTTACCAAGAGTCTGGAAACGTACGAAGAGACCGCCGATCCTCAGAGCGTGTTCATTCTGACCACCGACAGCGAGCTTCTGCGCTACTTCAAACGGCCTTGAGAAACGGGCTCTGACCATCGGCGTTGCCCCCGCAACAAACATCATCGTATCTATGGAAGTGAGCGCTAAAGGCAGGCATGAGTTCGCCCTCGGAGAGGTGCTGCAGTGGGCCCGTCAGAGTTGCCCTCGGGTTTGGGAGAATCGGGCTCGGGCAAGACGCGGCCAGGACTGAGCAAGGAGGTGAGTTGTGCAGAGCATGATGAAGGGGCCGCTGATTCTGGCTCTCGCGATCGTGATTGTCCGAATCGTTCTGGAGCAGGCTGGAGCTCCCGATAAGATCTGCAACGTCTTTGGGGTGGCCTGGCTATATTTTCTGGTGCCCATCTATTTCGGGCTTCAGATTTCGGGCTCAGGGACGGCGAGTCCCTACATGACCCTTCTCAAGACCAATCTACTGTTTGTGTTCTGCACCCGCTTGATGGTGTTGGTGAGCTATCAACTGGCTTATCTGCTGGATTGGACCGCCCCCCGTTTCCAATTCAACCAGGGTGGGGTGGTGGGCGCCAGCGCTCTGCAGGGGCTACTGGTGATTCCAGTCCGCAATCTGATTATTTGGGTGGTGGCCGCTGCGGTGGTGGGAATGATCATCGGCTCCATTGTACTGGCGATCCGGCTGCGAGGGGTAGCCAAGGCCTCCACCTAAAGTGGTTTGCCCGGTTCGAACCCCGGCGTTTAAGTCGAGCCCAGGGGTATTGGAAGGGAGCTATTTCGGCAGGATCCGGGCAAACTTGCGCCGGCCCACCCGCAGCACGAATTCACTTCTGCGAACCGGTTCCAGCCGGTAGGCTGGATCATCGATTTTGTTACCGTCGATCGAGACTCCGCCCTGTCGAATCAATCGCCGCGCTTCCGACTTAGAGGCGGCGAAAGAAATTTCCAGTAGAAGATCCGTCAGAGCGGCATTTTCGGACCCGGCCTGGTAACGGGGCATGTCCTCCGGCATCTCCTGCCGGCGGAAAACCCGATTGAAGTGTTGCTGGGCGGCGTCGGCCTCCGTATCGGAGTGAAGATCGCCAACGATTTGAAAGGCCAGGTCGGACTTCGCCTGCATGGGGTGTTTCTCGCCCCGCCGCACGCTCTCTTTCAGTTTTTGGAGATCCTCATTGGACAGGTCGGTCAAGAGTTCATAGTAACGGTACATCAGCTCGTCACTGATCGACATCAATTTCCCATAGATCTCTGCCGCGGGCTCATCGATTCCGATGGTATTTCCGAACGATTTGCTCATCTTCTCGACACCGTCCAGGCCTTCCAGGACCGGGGTCATGATCAGCACCTGAGGGGACTGCCCGTACTCTCTCTGAATCTGTCTTCCCACCAGCAGATTGAACTTTTGATCCGTGCCCCCCAGCTCGAAATCGGCTTGCAGGACCACGCTGTCGTAGGCCTGGGCCAGCGGGTAGAGCAGTTCGTGGATGGATATGGGCTGATGGGTGGCCATACGCTTGGCGAAATCATCGCGTTCCAGCATGCGGGCCACGGTGTAACGGCCACAAAGATGGATCCAGTCTTCGGAAGACAGGCGGCCCAGCCAGCGGCTGTTGAAATCGATCACGGTCACCTTCTCATCCAAGATCTTGAAGACCTGTTTCTTGTAGGTCCCGGCATTCTCGAGCACCTGACCCCTGGTCAGGGGCGGGCGGGTCACATTGCGTCCACTGGGATCGCCGATCTTCCCGGTGAAGTCTCCGATCAGGAAAATGACCCGGTGGCCCAGGTCTTGGAAATGCTTCATCTTGCGCAACAGGACGGCGTGTCCCAGATGCAGATCGGGGGCGGTGGGGTCGAACCCGACCTTGACGGTGAGAGGTTTCTTTTTCTGGCGGGACTGGATGAGTCGGCCCCGCAATTCCTGCTCGTCGATCACTTCGGCGCAACCCTTGAGGAGATAGCTTACCTGCCGGTCGATCGACCATTCTTGCGGCTGCATAAGAGATCTATTATAGGAGACCCGGTTTTGCCGGGTCGAGCCGTTCCCCAAACACAAGACTGGCTGCAACGCCGTCAGAAGATCCATCTGGAGAGCGGGTTTTCCTCCAGGTCCGTGGCAATGGAGAAAAGTGAAGCGTACAATCCCGCATTCACCATATGGGGCCCGACATCTGCTTCCTTTAATCTATATAACTATCTATAAGTAAAGAAGATATGGAGAATAAATGGAGCAAGAAATGGCCGACCCCAAGGGTTAGCGTTTGAAGCTTGGTTTTAATAGTAGTTTAAAGCTGGAATTTCATGCGAACTAAGGTCACTTCGGATGCCGGGCTCCTCGCCTATCGGGGCCTGGATAAAGCCTTAGGTCTATTTGATCGTGTACCTTCCGTTGTTCAGGATCTGCGGACCGGGCGTAACATCCAGCACGACCTTCCGGCCATGCTACGCCCCGGTAACGTGCACAGCGCGGATGGCTGGAAGGAGCTGCTGGAACCGATCGTAACTTGTTACGAGAAGAAAACCGTCCGCAAATACTTTCGCGGGGATGCCGCTTTCGCCAAGCCGGAGATCTTATGAATGCCTGGAGGAGAAGGGCTTCTTGTATGCCATCCGGCTTCCGGCCAATGAGGTGCTTCAGGCAAAGATTGAAACCCTGCTAACCCGGCCCGTGGGTTGCCCACCCAGAAAGCCCATCGTCTGGTTTGCCGATTTCAGCTATCCAGCCGCCAGTTGGGACCGGCCTCGTCGGGTCATTGCCAAGGTGGAGTGGCATCGCGGGGAACTCTTTCCGAGAGTCGGTTTCATCGTGACCCATCTGAGCGCACAAGCCTCCGGGTTGGTTCACTTTTACAATGGACGTGGCACGGCCGAGCAGTGGATCAAGAAAGGCAAGTATGCCTTGAACTGGATCCGGCTGTCCTGCCAACGCTTTGTCCCGAATCAGGTGAGGTTGGCCCTGTTTGTCTTGGCCTCTCGGATTGACCGCTTGAGATGGAGTACGGCTTAAGCGTCGAGTGTTTCTGACCAAGTGGGTGGAGAAGTGTCTCCGCTTATCGGATTTTGCCAAGATGACCTGGATAATCGAGGGATCAGAGGCCTTTTTCAGCCGACCCATGAGGGCAAACACTTGCTCCCTGGTCGGAGGGCTGATAGGTTTTGATTTCCACCACGGTGAGACCCGAAGAAGGTTCATCACAGGCTGATATGAGGAATGTCGGACAATACCTCCGCCCTATGAACCCGATCGATCCGCCGGCCCAGCCAAAAATTCTGGTCACTTCACCGATCGATCCCACCGCCAACGAGTTGCTGCTGGATCTGTTCCCCATGGTCACCGCTCCCCGGGACGATCTTGAGACGCTGCTCGAGTTGCTTCCGGGTACCCGGGTCCTGATCAGTCGCGACTTGGCTCCCATCGACGAGCAGATCATGGACGCCGCACCCGAGTTGGCTGCGATCTGCAAAACCGGCGCTGGTTACGAAAACATCAACATCAAGGCGGCCACGGGCTCGGGAAATTCCGGTCATCTACGCGCCGCTGCTGGGCCTGGCTGTGGCCGAGGCGACTTTCACCATGATCCTGGCCCTGGTCAAGCGGCTCTTCTACTGGCATTAATCCCTCATCGAGGGGCATTGGGATCGTCGGGTGCGGGAACGAACCGACGATCTGGAGGGTAAAACCATCGGCATCGTGGGACTGGGGAGAATCGGTCGAGAAGTGGCCCAGCGAGCGCTCTCCTTCGACATGGCGGTTCTGGCTTACGATCCCTACGTGGCCGCTGCGGTGGCCCAGCAGGTCTCTGCCGGGTTGGTTCCATTGGACGAGCTGATGGCCTCGGCGAACGTGATCACCGTCCACGCCGTCTCCACGCCGGAGACCGCTGCCTTGATCAATGGCCGGAACCTGGCGCTGGTCCGGCCGGGAAGCTACTTTTTGAACTTCGCGCGTGGCGCTCTGATCGAGAATCTGGACATTCTTTACGAGGCGCTCATGGATGGGCGCTTGGCTGGAGTTGGGTTGGATGTCTTTCCCCAGGAGCCTCCGCTCGATTTGGCGCACCCTCTGTTCCGGTATCCCAACTTCATTGGCTCTCCCCACGTACTCGCTTCCACGGAAGGGGCCGAGAAACGGTGCCATCGTTCCATGTGCCGGGACATTCGAGCGGTTCTGGAAGGTAGACGCCCGGAGTGGTGCGTCAATCCGGACGTGTTCGATTCACCCCAGCTCAGGAGGTATCAAAAGTGAGCGTACAACGTCTCAAACCCCAATCTTTACCTACGCCGATGGCGGCCTATTGCCAGGTCGTTCGCAAGAACTCGATCGTGACCACGGCGGGGATGATCTCCACCAATGCAGAAGGCCAGGTAGTGGGCTCGGACATCGAGACTCAAACCCGCCAGACTCTGGACAACTTGCAGGCGGCACTGGAAGCAGCCGGCGCCGGCTTGCAAGACGTGGTGAAAACGACGGTCTTCATCAAGGACATGGCCGACTATAAGGGGATGAATCAGGTCTACAACCAGGTTTTCCAGGAGCATCCGCCCGCGAGATCGACGGTGCGAGCCGATCTGGTGCTTCCCGAGCTGCTGATCGAGATCGAGGCCATCGCCGTTTTGGGGTGAACGTCGAGGCTCGAGGGCCGGAACCGGGCTATCGGGACGGTTCGTGGGCCGTGCGCCCTTGGATCAGGTCCACGGCGTGGGGCAGCAGGCTCAGGACGGCTTCCAGTGACTGAGTGGCGCCCTTGCGGCTGCCGGGCAGGGCCAGGATCAAGGTGCCCAGTCGCACCCCGGCGAGGGAGCGGGACAGGGCGGCCCGGTCCGTGATCTGGGCGCCGCGAAGCCGCATCAACTCCGCCATTCCTGTGGCTTCCTTCTCCAGCAGTGGACGGATGGCCTCGGGAGTCACATCGCGGGGAGACAGTCCAGTACCGCCGGTAGTCACGATCAGATCGACGCCGGGGCGCTCACTCAAGTCCCGGACTTTTTCCTGGATTGGATCCAGCTCATCCGGGACCACATCCCGGATGGCCACATCCCACTGGTTTTGGGTGAGGATCTCGGCCAGGGCCGATCCGGACACATCCTCCCGTTGACCGTGAAAGCAACCGTCACTGATGGTGAGTACCGCGGCTCTCATCCGCCGTATCCTCCGATCCACACCTCGCCGTCGGCGTAGAACTCCTTCTTCCAGATGGGCACCGTTGTCTTGAGCGTATCGATGGCAAATCGGCAGGCTTCGAAGGCATCCTTCCGGTGTGCCGACGATACGGCGATAAAGACGCTGCTCTCCCCGATTTCCATGCGGCCCACTCGGTGCACGATGGACAGTTCCGTGATGGGCCAGCGCTGCAGAGCCTCCTGCCGGATCTTCTCCATTTCCCGCAGGGCCATCTCTCCGTAGCTTTCGTAAAACAGGTGAGTGACCTTCTTCCCGCGGGCGTGGTCTCGCACCGTCCCGTCAAAGGTGACCAGCGCGCCTGCTTCGGGCGAGCTCACCGACCGGATCGTGGCCTGGACGTCAATCGGTTGACTCACGATCTCCGTCACGTTCGGCCTCCACTGACGGGGGGGAAAAAAGCGATTTCGTCTCCAGGACCCAGCACCCGATCCCAGGAAGAATATTCCTGATTGACCGCCAACAGCAGGGAAGAGCGATACCTCTCCAATCCGGGATATCGGGATTCCAGTTCATCGAAGATCTCCGAAGCGGTCCGCTGGGAAGGCAATTCCAGAGTGAGCTCGGAGCTTCCGGTCAGGTCCTTCAAGGCGGCGAAAAAAAACACCTTCACCATGAAAGAGCATTATACCGCGTGATGCGCCCAAAACGGGGTGCGCTTCCTGGGCAGGAACCAGATGGTTCCGCTTGGGGGTAGCCTCAATTGCCGACCTGCTCGAAGATGGCGAAATCCCCCGGATTCCAGGCTTGGGCGATGATGTAAAACTTGCCATTGATCTTGTGCAGAACCGCGTTGTGGATGTGCGTGAACTTCTCCAATCCCAAGTCTTCCTTGGCCATGATGGTGGAGATTACCTGGTCGTTCTCCAGGATGTAGATGGAGCGCCCTTACTGCTGTCGGGCCCGCGCAGGCAGCCCACGATGGCGTACGGTCCCCAGTAGTCGATGTCGCAGGGCAGGGAACCCGGTGGGAGCTGTACTTGCGATCGGAAGTGGCCGTATCGAGTGAAGCGGTCGATCTCCGAGTTGGGCCGGTCAGAGATGTCGATCCGCTTTTTCCCGGGCGGAACGGTGATCCCGTGGGCGGTTCCGAACTGGTCCAGGCCGGTCCCCTTGCCTCCGAAAGCCAGGTCGTGCCACCGGGCCTTGAATGGCCGGGTCTGAAGAATCCGGGCGGTCAGCACGTAGTCCAGATTGGAGTATCCCATGGCTACGTATAGCCAGCCGTCCAGCTTTTCGACATCGGTGGGAACGAACGGTCCCTGGCCTGTGAAATAGGTATCCACCGTCGGTTGGTCGAAGTCCTCTTTTCCGGTGGGGGACTCCAGCGTGTACACCAATGCCCCATCCAGGGTGGTGGTGAAGACCTGCCCCGTCTTGTTGGAGGGAAAGCTGAGGTAGGGAGTGCTGTCGCTACCGTACCAAATCATCGTATTGTGCAGATTGACATCCGCGATAAGAGCGCGGGGACAGCTGAATCGTTATGGTTGAATTTTCAGAGATCACCTCTTCCCAATCTCGACGGCTGGCGCCAGGGGATGCGTTTGACCTGAGCTTTGGACCTCCGGGGCCGGGCCGGGTGGTGGTGTCCACTCGCGTGGAAGCGTTGCCCGCAGAAGGGTCTGAGGTGACTAGTGTTAAAGGGGAAGCGACGGTTCACCTTTCCCTCTTCGATTCGCGAGGTCGGTGCGTGGCAGCCGGAGGTGGATTTCTCGAGCACTACGTAACCGCCGGCTCACGGGTAGTTGATTCGTCAGCTCCCTGGATCTGCCACGTGGCCAACCTTGGTTCCCAATCCATCCAGGTCCATTGTTCGATCCGGTCCCAGGACCATCGTCCCAGGCTCCGTCGAGCCATCGATTTGGAAGCTCTCAACCGTGCGCTCAAGTGGGTATTTCGCGACCGGGAACCGCTCCATCTCCGTTTCGAGAATCGAGTTCACGAACAGCGCGAGACCCCCATGGGAACGATGACCAGTCTGCACACCTGGATCATCCTCAAGCTGAGCGAAGATGGGGACAGGACATTTGAGTTCAACACCTGAAGGCATCTACTGGAAGAGGGCACCGAATCGGCCCGGGTGGAACTGATCTCTACCGTGCTGGATGGAAGTTTTGCCTTACGGGCGGACATCCGGGTAGCCGTATCCGATCTCCAGCGCGGATTTTACGCCTCGGCGGCTCAGGGTACTTTGCCTTCAGTGGCCTTCATCGATCCGGCTCTGACCGATGCCCCACCCTCTAGTGATGACTATCCTCCGGCTGACCTAGCGAGAGGACAGGAACTGGTTGCCCGTGTCTATGATGCTCTGCGGCAGGGCCTGGCGTGGGAAAGAACGCTGCTGATCGTCGTATATGACCAACACGGAGGCTTTTACGACCACATCACGCCTCCGGAGGCGCCGGCGGTTTCTGGCACCCATCGTCTGGGTGTTCGAGTCCCGGCTCTGGTCGTTTCTCCCTGGCTGGAGAAAGGCGGGGTGGATCACGGCACCTACGATCACACTTCCATCATCAAAACCGTGCTGACGCGCTTTCTGCCGGACTCCTGCCCCTGGATGGGACCCCGGGTTGCCTGGGCGCCGGATCTGGGGAAATTATTTTCCCGCTCCAGACCTCGTGAGGATTTCCCGTTGCTGAAGCGGCCTTCCCGCCCCCGGTTGCGTGATTCGAGCGCGATTCCTCCCACTCCGGTTGGCCGTCCGGGCCAGCCAGTCCATTTTCACACCTTCATGCGGCGGTTTCGGGAGCAGATCGTGGCCTGATCGGTGAAGCAGCCCATCTCAACCACTGCACCTCCCTTTTTTCCCAGAGGCACCGGTGAGCGGATCCATCCAAGGGCACGGACTCTCGGGGAACCGGTGATTCCAGCCGCCGTGAAGGGCGGGGCCGGGAGAGTTCCAAGCTATCTCCGCAAGCCAGGTCAGAGCCGCCCTGAGCGGGGACGGAATCGATCAGGTTCTGCAGCGGCGGGACAATCCGTGACCTGTGGGTTCGGGGTGATAGAAGGATCAGCCCATCGCGAGCTCGAGTGGCGGCGACATAAGCCAGACATTTAGCCTCGGCCCGGGCCGCTTGACGGTCCATTTGCAAAGCCTCCTGAAAACGAGAGGACTCGAGCTGGACCGGACCCCAGGGCAAGCGCAGGCAACGAAGGGCTTGCCCTTCGACATGCGTTGTCAGAATCGCCCGCCTTTCCCCGTTGTCTCTGCCGCTGAGCATCTCTTCGAGAACCGAATGCCATCCGAACACGATGACAAAGCGGCTCTCCAGCCCCTTGGCCTTGTGGATCGTCATGACCCGCACCGTGTCCACTCCCTCATCATGGCAAACGACATCTTCGCCCAGGTCGGCGTCCCATCGATCCCCGGAAATCGCCCGGCGCCTTTGCTGCAGCAACCACACCAGCGGATGGGCCGCCCCTTCCTCCACTTCCTGGTAGAAGGTGCGCAGCGTTTGATCGATGCGCATGAGGGCTCGTCCCTCCCTGTCTGACTCAACCAGATAGGCCTCGCTCGGCAGAAATCTTCGAATCTCCCGCAGCCAGTTCTTCAGGGATAAATGGATGCGAGAGCCGGCTAGCGTTCGAAGGGCTGCGATCCGGCTCTGGAGCGATGGGAGCAGCTCGGGAGGCAGCGGAGTCGTGCCGTGAAAGATCTGGTCGGCGGAGAGCCGGCCGACCAGAGTATGAATCTGCCGAGGAGACAGGCCGACTGACGGACTGGCCAGCACTGAGGCGGCGGAGAGGGAGTCGCCGGGATGGTGCAGAGCGATCAGCAGATTGAGGAGATCCAGAACTTCAGGCTGCCGGTAGAAGGTGCGGGCTCCACTGCTGTTGACCGGAATGCCCGCTCGCTGAAGAATCGAAACTAGTATGCCCAGCTCTTTTTCCTTGCGCACCAGGACCAGGATATCCCGCCAGCTGGCGCCGGCCTTTTCCCTCAAAGATCTGATCCTGCGAGCGGTTTCCCAGGCGGCCTCTTCCCGGGCCTGGCTCACTCTCTGACTCGCAGGGGGAGAATCCATTGCGGGGGTTTGCCGGGCTCGTTTCGGTAGGGCTGCAGTTCCTCCTCCGGACCCACCAGACGGATCGTCTCGCCAAAGAAAGAATTGACGAAGCGGATCACCGGAGGAAGGCTGCGGAAGGTCGTGCTCAAGCGGAAATTTTCGAGGGGAAGACGGCTTTCGGTCTGGGATCGATAGTACTGATGGAAGTGCTGGAGCCTGGAGAGATCCACTCCTCGAAACCGATAGATCGACTGTTTGAAATCTCCCACAAAGAACCCCAGGACCTCTCGGCCGGACGCGGTATCCTTGCCGAGCAGGAGCCGGATCAACTCCAGCTGATCCGGATCGGTGTCCTGGAATTCGTCTACCAGGATAGCTCTCAGGCGGCGTTGCTCCCAGCTACGGACCTGCGGATGATGTTGCAGCAGGCGGACCGCGAAACGGATCGTTTCATCGAAGGTCACGAATCCGAGTTTTTGGACTTCCGAGGTCTCCACCCACCGCAAAAAATCGGACAGAATTCGCTTCCACGATGTCCAGGCGCGCCCATGTTCCCGGTGGAGACAGGCCCGCAAGCACAGGTTATAGAGAACGGGCCAGCTCTGGAAGAAAGGAGCCAGGTGTTCTGGAAGCTGGTGAAGGGCCTTCTGAACCGCCAGAGGAGGGCGTCCGTCCTGAAACAGACTTTTCCGGGCCACCTTCAGGAAGCGGCACATCTGCACCCAGGCGGAAGGCCGGCGCGATTCAATCTGGGTGACGATCCTTCTCAACTGGGCTGCCAGGGCGCGCGTTTTCCTGCCTCGGGAGTGCTCGAGAAGTCCAGACAAGGAGCGGCAGGCCTGCAGAGCGCTCTTGATCTCCTGGCCGGTCGGTCGGGTGAACGTTTCCACCTCCTGCACCAGCCAGCACTGTTGATAGATTTGCTTCAGCCACACCCTCAAATCCGCCATCGGGACCACCGGTAGGACCCGGGTCAGCTCCCTCTGGACTTCTAGATTCTTCAAGACCCTCTCCCACCAACTATCCACGATCCGGTCTGGCACCATGGCCAGATCGCTGTCCTCTTCCACCGCAAAACGGACCTGAAAAGGGAGCCGAGCTTGCAGGGGATGCCGCATCAGGATGGAAAAGGCCAGGCTGTGAAGGGTGCAGACCTGCAACTCGGCCCCGACTTCTGAGAACATCTGGGCGGCCTGGCTCAGGAGGGCGAACGGATCGAGCGGTCCACTCCGTTCGGAAATGTTGTCCAGGGTGATGTGGACCAGCTCGTGAAAGAGCGGATCCGACTGCTTCCGCGCTAGATCGGCAAGCGATCGGCTGGAGGCCAGCAGGTCCAGATAGTGGTGTATGCGACCCTGCATTTCCGCCGCCGCTTTCCTGGTAAAGGTGGTCAGCGCCAGAGATCGAAGGGTCAGGCGCGCGGCCTGTAAGCGCTCCGCACGATCGGCCAGTGAATAGATCCGCTGAAGGGTTTGCTGCAAGCTGCGCTCTTCGGGCAGGAAAGGGGCGTTCAGAATCAGATACAGGCCTCTCAGGGTCAAGGTGTGGGTTTTTCCAGTTCCGGCGCCAGCCCACACGAAGGCGTGGTGGGGCGTCGTAATGGCTTGCAATCTTTGCCCGGTGTCCACCCAGGGTTTGGCTTTCATGCCTTCTCCAGCTCGCACTTTTCAGTTTCCGCAAACCGTTGAGCGAACAAGTCCTGAAAGCCGGCCGCGAAAGTTTCCTCGGAGTGTGGATCGAAACGCCGGCACAGCGAGGGGTAATCACAGTACTGGCAGGAGTTCGCTTGGATTCCAAGTCTCTCCAGTGCTTCTTTCGAAGCGGGCACGTATCGGCCCTCTCGGAGGACTCTCTGAAAGTACGGCAGCAGCTGGCCGGTGGCCGACGAGGCGCCGGGGGAATGGATCTCCGGCGGGTGGTTCCCGAGAAAGGCGTAGGAAAAACGCATGGTGCGTCCGCGGTATTCTCCCTGTTGCAACAGCCAGGGATACAGGACCGGCTGCAGGCGAAAGCCCAGTTCAACCTCCCTGGCCAGCTGCTGCGGTATCTTCCCGCTCTTGTAATCCACGATGTGAACGTTTCCTTCTTCTTTTCCCACCCAGTCCATCTTGCCCGTGATCCGTACGCTCTCAAGACCGGGAAAAGGACGCGAAACCGCTTGCTCCAAAGTGATCAGGCGTTCTCCGGTTCGGGTCCCTTCTGTCAGGGTCCTCACATAGTTTTCCAGGGCCGACCCCAATTCTTCGAGGACGGCCCTTTCAAAGATCTTGGGGAGCACTTTCAGGGTCTGGGGCAGAAGCGTGGGAAGCGACGCTACGACGGAGCGCAGCCGGCGCGAGCCGTCTCGCAACAACTCCTCGACGATCTGTCCCAGTGGCCTGTCGCGACCCGCATAGGGCTGGAAAACCTTCTCCAGAAGCAGGTGCAGCAGTCGGCCCCATTGCAAGGCTTCGATTCTTTCGCTAAAGAGCAGAGGCTGGAGTCCCTTGAAGCGGTCGATTCGGGCTGCGTAGAAGCGAAAGGGGCAACGACCGAGCAGCTCGAGCGCGCTGACACTGAGGCGGGTCTCACCCGCCTTCGAACCGATCTCCGCAAGGCCGACCTGAGGCCATTTTTCCAGCGGATTGACCGTGGTGGTTGCGGTCCCGGAAACGATCGGGGAGGAGCCGGCGGATGGTGATGAGCCGGATGCCAGCCGGTTCAAGAGCGCGGCGTAGCTCGGGGGAAGCAGGGAGCCTCGCTGTCGATCCAGGCTCAGCAGGTAGAGGGCCTGTTCCACCGGGCCGCGTGGAATCCTGAGGAAAGTCGGATCGGCAGTGTCGGCCTTCCATTCCTGGCGGTAGCGCTGCACCCAGGGTGTGGGGGGCAGAGTCCGCCCCGCTTGGTCGCTCTCCGGAATCACCTAGTGCACCGATTGGCCACTCGTGTTGAGTAGGAAGAAGAGCAAAGCCATCTCGGCGGAGGCCCGATCCTTGATGGCCAGACGATGGCCCAAATCCCGCGCCAGCCACACCAGTCGCCTTCGCGAGGCATCTGACAGCAGTGGATCTTCCTGGATGCGGAACGGAAAAAGTCCACTGGCCAGACCCAGAATCACCACCCCTTGGGCGGTCATGCCCCGGGCGCATGATGGGCAACAATCGAACCGCTTCCGGGTCGACGGCTTCCTCATCCGGGGTTCCGACGGTCACGCTCTGTAGCAGACTCTGCAAGAAGGATGGCCGGAAGGTCAGGTCACCGGAGTGGACCGAAAGTGTCTCCAGAGCCGCCACAAGAGGATCCAGTATGGAAGGCTCGCTCAGCCAGAACCTGCCGATCCCGCGCAGGAGATGGAGCGCTTCGGAAAGGGCGATTCGGCCCGAGTTGAGGGATCGGACCCAGCAATCTTGGATCTCGCCGATGAGAAGCTGTTCGCTGGAACTGAACAGGGAGTCCGATAGCCGTGTATTCTCCAGAGCCCGTTCCCATCCTTCTCCTCCCCAGATACCCAGCTCGCGAATCTTGTTTTCGAAGGCAACGACATCCACGCCCTCCAGCACCGGGATGTGCGGATTCTCCCGCAGGAAGGAAAGAACCCAATTCGGAGTCCCCCTGACGTTCCCAGATGCGTGCCAGGTTCTTGAGAATCCGCGCCTCTGCCGAGAAGGCCGGGTCGGGGTTCTGCAGCGGGATGCAAAAGTCATCGAAAACTTCGGGCGCCAGATCGGAGTACCGTTCCAGTTGGGGTGCCAGGAGCAGAATCTGCCCGGCTTCGATGGGTGCAGAGGAGTGCTCCATCCAGGTCCGGATGCGAACGGCCGCCGAGATCAACTCGGCCCGCGGTCCGGAAGCCGACTGAAACGTCAGTCTCCTGGGCCGGGGTCCAATGGCGCCTTCCGGAAATGTGTCCAGAAAAAAGGAGGTCAACTCCGACGGGAGCCTGCCGCTCCGTCTCTCTCGGAAGAGCGAGCCGGTTCTGGCCTGCAGGTCCTGGGCGATTTCCTGAGTGAATCCAAAGGCGCGGTGCGCCTCGTTTTTCTCGCGGTGCAGGGGTAAGAAGGATGTCACCGACATCCTAGTTGCCAGCGCCACCACAAGCTGCGTATTGATGTCGGTCAGGTCGTAGTAACCGTACAGGAAGAGATGCGGGCGGTTCCGCGGGCCACCGTCCAGAAGCCCAGCCAGGTGGTCCGGCTGCAGGCTCAGGATCCACTCGGGGAGCCTCTGGTTCCAGAAAGGTTGCCAAGCCACATCGCGGATCCGGAGAAGCTGCATCCAGCTCCGGTACAAACTCAAGGTGGCTCGCTCCAGGGGTTTCAGATCGCCCTCCTGGATCATCTCCTCCAGCAGGTCGTCTTGCTCGAGCCCGAACCCACCGTCGGCTAGATCCAGAAAGGTGGGGCGCAGCAGATGATGACCCCCGGCTGCGGTTCGGATGGGCGCCAGGGGCGAATCCGGAGCCAGTCCCTGCACCAGCTGGTAGAGCAGCATGTCGAACAGGGGACCCCAACGCGGTGCCGGGGTGGGGTCCATGTGGCCGCTGAGATGGCTCACAAAAGCGGTCACCGGCACCACTCGAGCCTCTCTCCAGGGGCTTGCCCCTTGATGGAGTCTGAGGTGATCCGCCAAACTGGCGTTGGGTACGACTACCCACTTGGGCCCCCGAGGAGACGCCTCTACCGAAATCGCCATTTCCCGTTCCAACTGGTCCAACAGTTGGGGGAAAGAGGGTGCGGTGATGAGTTCCAAAGACAATTTCCTCCTCCGGGAGTGATCGGGGGATGTAAGGCCCACGGGTCAAGTGCCGATGCAATCGCCCACTTATGCTAGCGCCGCACCCTGACGGGGCTGGCGCTAGAACCTGGAGCATATTCAGACGGAAGCCTCGACCGCGAACTGCAGCCCCCGTCTGGCCGAAGACTCTGTTTAACTGAGGTGCGCCCTTGCGGCGCGAAACGGAGCTGTTGTAAAGTTAATCATGCGCTTTCTTGGCGTCGTTCCCGCCCGCTTCAACGCTCATCGGCTACCCGGAAAACCCCTGATCGAGGTGGCCGGAAGACCCTTGGTGCAATGGGTTTGTGAACGAGTCGCCTCGGCCCGATTCCTGAATCGGGTGGTGGTAGCCACCGATGACTGCCGAATCTACGATGCGGTGCAAGGCTTTGGGGGCGAGGCCATTCTCACCCGGGAGGACCACACTTCCGGAACCGACCGAGTGGCGGAAGTGGCGGCTCGCCTGGTGGCAGACGTCTACGTCAACGTTCAGGCCGATGAACCGCTCCTCGAAAGCGGTACCATCGACGCCATCTGCCAACCCTTCCTGGCCGACTCTGAGATTCAGATCACCACGGCGCGATCGCAGATCAAAGATGCCCGTGAAGTGGACAGCCCCGACCATGTCAAGGTGGTGGCGGATCGCCAGGGGAAAGCTCTCTACTTTTCCAGAATTGCCATCCCCCATTCCAGCAAAGCGCCTGCCGTCTATTACCGGCACCTGGGGATCTATGCCTACCGGCGCAGGTTTCTGCTCGGACTGTCCCGGCTGGAACCTTCGGATCTCGAGAAGACCGAAGGTCTGGAGCAGCTGCGATTCATGGACAACGGCATCCCCATCCAGGTGGTGACGGTCCAGGATGACAGCTTTGGTGTGGACACGCAGAAGGACCTCGACCGTGTCAGACCTCTCTTGGAGAATAGGTCCCCAACGGATACGCAAGTAGCAGTCAAGGAGAGGGTTGGGGATGGCGACTAAGTACATTTTTGTGACCGGCGGAGTGTTGAGTTCACTGGGGAAGGGGCTGGCTTCTGCCTCCATCGGAAGTTTGCTCGAGGCACGCCAATTCAAGGTAACTCTTCTGAAATTGGACCCCTATTTGAACGTGGATCCAGGCACCATGAGCCCGTTTCAGCACGGGGAAGTGTTCGTGACCGACGACGGAGCGGAAACCGACCTGGACCTGGGCCACTACGAGCGTTTCGCCGATGTGCCATTGACCCAGCACAACAATTCCACCACGGGGAAGATCTACCAGAGGGTGATCGAAAAAGAGCGCCGGGGGGACTACCTGGGCAAGACGGTACAGGTCATTCCCCATGTGACCAATGAGATCAAGGCCACCATCAAGAAGCTGGCCGACGGCCTGGATACGGTCATCGTGGAGATCGGTGGAACCGTGGGCGACATCGAAAGCCTGCCCTTCCTGGAAGCCATCCGTCAGATGCGCAACGAAGTGGGACCCAGAAACTCCATTTTCGTCCACCTCACCCTGGTTCCCTTCATCGAGGCGGCGGGTGAGCTAAAGACCAAGCCCACCCAGCACTCGGTAAAGGAACTGAGAGAAATCGGTATCCAGCCCGACCTTCTTCTGTGCCGGACCGATCGGCTGCTGTCCCAGGAGATCAAGAACAAGATCGCGCTTTTCTGCAACGTCCCGCCCGAAGCCGTCATCACCGCCAAGGACGTCGACAACATCTACGAGGTACCGCTGGTCCTGCATGAGGAGGGACTGGATTCGATGATCGTCAAACTCCTTCAACTGCCCGATCACGAGTGCGATCTGAGCCAATGGGAAGAGCTCGTCCACACCATTCAGAATCCCAGCGGAGGAGTCAACGTGGGAATCGTTGGCAAGTACATTGAGCATGAGGATTCCTACAAGAGCTTGAATGAGGCCCTGCTGCATGGCGGGCTTCCCCACCGCGTCCGTGTCAACCTTCATTGGATCGAATCGGAAGGGTTACTGGCGGACGGTTATGAGAAGAGGTTAGCGGGTCTGGCCGCGCTTCTCATACCGGGAGGCTTCGGCACCCGGGGCGTGGAAGGGATGGTCCGGGCCATCACCTATGCCCGAACCAAAAAAGTGCCCTTTTTCGGAATCTGCCTAGGCATGCAGTGCGCGGTGATCGAGTTCGCTCGCCACGTCTGCTCGCTGGAGGCCAACAGCTCGGAGTTCGATTCGGCCACGCCCCACCGGGTGATCTACCGGCTGCGAGAGCTGATGGGGGTCGAGGAGATGGGCGGGACGATGCGCTTGGGTGCCTATCCATGTGTGCTCGGCGAAGAATCCATGGCTTAC
Source organism: Acidobacteriota bacterium (assembly GCA_965205565.1). Classification (GTDB taxonomy): domain Bacteria; phylum Acidobacteriota; class UBA6911; order RPQK01; family CBDBID01; genus CBDBID01. The sequence goes on along the minus strand of CBDBID010000020.1, from coordinate 39,190 downwards.
CGCATCTACCAGCAAACCGAGATCTCGGAACGGCATCGCCATCGTTACGAGTTCAACCGGGAGTACGAATCCCTGCTCACCAGCTACGGGCTGCGGATCGCCGGAAATTCACCGGACAGGAACTTTGTCGAGATCGTGGAACTGGAAGATCATCCCTGGTTTCTGGGCTGCCAGTTTCATCCCGAGTTCAAGTCCAAACCGCTGAAACCGCACCCCCTGTTCGTCAGTTTCATCGGCGCCGCCGTGGAGTACCGGGATGGGCGGGAGATGTCGCCGCCGGTCAGCCAGGCCCAGCTGACCCACCAGGATTGAGCCTTTTCCCCTTAATCACAGAGCCGCGATCCGACAGGGAGCGGCGGGAAAGCTGATCGATTCACTTGACTCCGGTGCCTTGATTCAGCTGCAGTTTTTCAACTGTGGCAGCACTTCGACTCTGGTGAACCCTCGAATTGCTGCATTCCCCGCCGCTTCCTGACGAGGGTGTCGCGAAAGGCGGATTAGGCGAACTTTGACGGAGCTGCGGTCGTGAGACCGAAGATGTAACCTGTTGATTATGCAGTAGTTCCTCTGCAATCTTGCAGCTCCGATTCTCCGTGTCGTCGGGAGGTGCTCTCAGGAGGCCTTTTGCGACACCGTCTGACGGTCTACCCTCGGATAAGTAGCCGTAGCAGAGGTTGTGAGAATGTGGGCTCCGGAGAGCAGCGATGATACGAGTTGGATTCTGCGCGGCACGGATTGCCGCCGGCACTGGGCCGGGGTGACACTCGATGATGGCGGAAGTCCTACCGCTCGGAGCGGCGACCGAGGGCCACAGCTTTTTCCGCCTATGCTTTCCGGTTTTGCAACTTTTCGCCGTGTTATACTCTTGCCAGCGTGAAGGACGGTGGGGACCACCTCATCGGGCCGGACACTGGGCGAGTCTGTGAAGTGACTGACGGGCTGTCTATTTTGGGGTCAGAAGGGCCGGGCAATCTGAGACGTGAAGGCTTGCCAGAGGCCTCCTCTTGTTCGCATGAGCTGTCCGCGGCCTGGGCACCAGTGTTGGGGGGGCGTAGTGCTTTGAATGATGGCTTGGTTTCCTCGGGAGCGGGAGTAATTCAGCGGTAGAATGCCAGCTTCCCAAGCTGGACGTCGCGGGTTCGATTCCCGTCTCCCGCTCCATTTTTCTTTTCAGTACTTTACGGCGATTGCGAGCTGTTCTATCGGCTCAATGAATTGCTCCATTAAGCCTTGACTCAAGTGTCTCCAGGGCCTGAACTCGGGCTTCTAGAGGTGTTTGAGTGTACACATTAAGGTTGACATCCAGAGTGTGCCCGAGCTGGTCCGAGACGAGTTTCGGGTCGACGTTGAGTTCCCGCATCAGACTGGCGTTGGTGCGTCTAAGTACTTGAAAATTAACCCATTCCAGCCCGACGGATTTTAGCCGGGGCCTGATGTTTCGGCAAAGGCAGTTATCGCGCGTGAGTGGACGTTTGAGGGACTCGGACGGGAAGACCCAATCACTGGAGCGCGTTGTCGGTGCGATCTGTCGCCATTGCTCCATTAAGCTCTGAACGCCGCCTGAAAGGGCAACTTCACATCTAGACTTGAAGGATTTTGGTGTGTCGATTTCGCCGCGATAGATCCTTTGCTCGATTCGTATCGAGAGCCCATTGTAGTGACGCCATTGGAGTGCGAAGATCTCACCGGGGCGCATTCCAGCGATCAGAGCCAGCGACACGATCAATCTCTCGCGCAGGTCAAGGCATAGAAGCACCTTCTGGACCTGTTCCCAACCCATGACGCGCTTTGGGGTTCTACGGGCGCACCGTGGCGTGAAGAGCATGGCCGCCGGGTTGCGGTTAATCTCACCATCGTTGACTGCAAGGTCCAAGATTTGTTTCAGGTCCCATCTGAGGTGAGTTATGACGCTGTGTGACAATCCAGAACGAGCTTTCTCATTGAGGATTGTCTACAGACTATCCCGCCTCAGCAAGTCCATCGGCTGGGTCCACAAGCTTGCGAGGTGATGCCGAATCCGTTCTTCTGTGGTCCTGGCTGTGGAAACCTTCCATTTCTGCCTAAACAAGGGCAAATATGTCCCCTCCACGAAAGCCCCGAGCGAGCCAGCTTCGCAACGCTGATTCAAAGGGGCGACAATCCGCTCAAGCTCAATGCAGGCCTGTGATTCAGTCATCTCGCTTGTTCGGCCAATCGTGCGCTTGCAACGACGGCCGTCTTCCCACCACTGCGCAATCCATTTACCTCTTTTCTTTGAAAGACTTCCTCTCTGGTACCGTTTTCTTCGCATGGATCAATCCTCCAATCATGCGTCGAAGCACGGCTCATCTCCGAGCGGATCATAACAACATGGCCGGTTATTAGCAGCCTTCCATTGTTCCAAGCTGCTTCGCCGAACCAATTTCCTTCGCCCCATACAGATAGCGGGAAGGGAACCAATCGTGCGCTTGCAACGACGGCCGTCTTCCCACCACTGCGCAATCCATTTACCTCTTTTCTTTGAAAGACTTCCTCTCTGGTACCGTTTTCTTCGCATGGATCAATCCTCCAATCATGCGTCGAAGCACGGCTCATCTCCGAGCGGATCATAACAACATGGCCGGTTATTAGCAGCCTTCCATTGTTCCAAGCTGCTTCGCCGAACCAATTTCCTTCGCCCCATACAGATAGCGGGAAGTCTCGATACCCTGGAGACTTGGCCGTTGATTGCCTTGTAGATGTGTGCCTTAGAGCAATGCAGCTCCACGGCGACTTCTGTGACTGTTAGGATCTCGTCCATAATCTACGCAATGCCGTTCCTAAAGGGACAAAGATTGGAGGCCCGACACCCCCTCTGACTCGCGACAGTCTTGGCCCGTCAGGCACCCAGTTGACAGGTTTTCCAATCACGTCAGGGCTGGGTTTTGAGGTGGGCCAACGCCCTGAGGCGGTTGGTGTCAGGCCACAAAGAGTTTGCCCGAGCGCGTAGCGCGAGCCAGGACCAAGCCAGCTGGGTGTTGCTGGCTCGAAGGACGTCATTCCACGACCTTGGTGGTGAACCCCACGGAGTAGCCGGAGTAAAGTCTTTCCGTACTCCGCTCGCTCCGTCGTACTCCGTTAGGCACTAGAGTTCTAAAATATTGATAATAAATAGGATACATCGTTACTCCGCTTACTCCGTACCTGCCCCAGGTGCAACGGTCTTCGTGTAAGGACCTCGACGCATGGGTTGCTCTAACAAGCCCAAGCTGATGCACTTGCGAAGAAAGTCGCGGGTGGCCTGAGGCCCCCGCCCATACACGGTTTGCGCCTCGGTGAATCGGAACTTATCGGGAAACTGGGAATATGCGTCGCGCTGTTCCGAACCCAGCAGGGATGTGCCGACGACCTTGCGATATCCCAGGGCAATGCCATCGTCGTCGAAGTCGCGGGCCAGATAGATGGTGCTGATTTCCCCGTTGATCCGTTCGAAGCCGCGTACTACCAAAGCGAGATCGTTACTCAGGTCCCTGGACTCGTCGACACCCAGCCGGACATCGCTCCCGTTGATGAGGGCGCTCGCCCCCCGCCTTTGCCGAAACCACTCCCGCAGGTTGGCCTCTTCTAGGCGTGGAGACGGCGAATTGTCGGAACCCTTTCGCAGGTGGTGAATAAGCAGAATCGAACATCGGCAGTCCGCAGTCACTTCCCGGAGCCTTTGTAGACATCGAGTCGCGCTAGAGTTCTTCTCTTCAGCCTCGGGGTCGAAGGCAGAGAGTGAGTCGATAACCGCCAGACGGGGCTCGAATGCTGCAATCAGCTCGAACACTTTTCCCTTTCTGTATCCACGCTGCACAGCCGGTTCGTTAAAGTTCCAGAGCAGCAAGTTCTCGGGGCACTCGTCGAGTTGAAGGTGTTGGGTCAGGCTGGCAATAATGTCATTCACCTGGGCCACACCATTCTCAAAATCAAGGTAGAGAACCGTCCCTGGCGGTGCCGAATGACCCAGGAAGGGGACTCCGCTGGCCACACTCAGAGAGAGCTGGTAGGCAAGCGGACTTTTCCCGACCTGATGAGTCTCCCACGACCATGCCTATTGCGGGATGGCGGAATAAAGGGTTGATTAGATACTCTCTGGCGCTTGTCTCGCAGCAGTGCCGGTTCAGCTCATCGGGGGTCCGTACAGCCCACCTTCTTCTCAGGTCAGCTGGACTTGAGAGTTCATCCGTATTCACTAGGACTCATCTTCGGCCTCTGGTGGCAACGATTGACTCACGCAGGCGGGCAGCATCTCGGATGGGCATTACGCGGTCTCCTTTTCAACACTGGAATTACCTTCTGGAACAAGGCCGAATGGAAAGCACATACAGTTCCTGCAGGCGGGAAGGCTGTCCCAGTACAGAACTTGGTACGCAGTGTCGTAGGCCTTCGACGTGTCCAACACGGGGTGGTCTTTGCGGCTCCATCCCACCAGGTCGGACATCCTTAGCTTGAAGCCACCGACTACGCCAGGGGTCTCCCAGCCGTACCAGTGGCCGTTGGCGCAGAAGGACTCCTCTTCATCCTGGACGGCCAGGACTTCACTGTGGAGCAGCTGCAGACGGGGCTCCAGGGCAATGAGTTCTTCCCAATGGTGCCGTTGCGCCAGTTCGCTAAGAGCCCGAGCAACCGTTTTGTTAGGGCTGTAACCGAGAAGTTTGGCCGTTCGGCGAACTGCCTTCAGGCTTTGAGGTGAAAGTTTCGGTGTGTTACTGTTTCTCACGTTGATACCATCCTTCCTGGCCCGCCTGACAGCGAGCCGTTCCTTTTTTTCGTTCCCTTCATCCATGCCGAGTGACAAGCAGGACCCTGTTGCACATCACATGATGCGGGTGCTGGGAGCCGCCGCCTTTTCCTTGAGGGTGCGATCAATCTCCCGGATCAGGGTGGAAATCCGCTCGAGATCCGGTTTGCCTCGGCTTCGTCGTACCAAGATTGGCCGCATAGCTGCACTCGAAGCACACCTTCGTCGTCAACGATGATTCGCACCGAAGCGCGTTTTTCCCTCATACCTACCTAGTGGGGGGCAAAGTTGGAAAAACTTAAGGTCGCGTCGAAAAAAGGCGAGCACAAGGCGGGTCAGGCCAATCCGAAGCAGAGGTGGGCCTTGGGCTACTGGCCTTCCAGCTTCCGCCTTATCCTGTCGAGGTGTTGAGAAACGGCGGATTCAGTCCTGCCTTGTTTGGCAGCGATGTCTCGCTAGGAGTACCCAGCCCGAGTTTGCTGTAACAGTTCCCTATCCTCATCGCAGAGCTTGGGCGACGTGAGCAACTCCTTGATCAGGACATCGTGCTCAACGCTAGCAGCCCGTGGTAAAAGTCCCGCGGGCCGCGTTGCGGGCGCCATGGGTGCAGATGCAAGGCGAACCAACGCAGGCCATGCCAAAGCATAGCCGAGGAGGGGCAACGCAGCAGATGTGCCTGCGCCGCCCGTAACCCGAAGGGCGCCAGGGGTTTGCGCCCCCTGGCTGTGTTTCTCGTCGTTGTAAATGACCAAGCATTGACTTCCTCCTCGTGCCTTGCCAGCGAACGCAGTTCCCTGGCGCGCGACCGCGCGAGACTTTTACCACGGACTGCTAGGGTTCACGACGAGACCAAATTCCCGCAGTATCCTGTCTTGGGTGTGGCCTCTTGCCTCGTCAGGTTCCTGAGCATCGATACTAACGCCGATCGCACTCTCTGACCGCTTCTCAAGGGTGGTTAGTTGGTACCTTTGACCGACTTTCGGCTGTTTGTCGACCACGCGGTCATATGCACCGTCAATCAGGGCCTTGAGGCGCTCACGGAGTCGATCCCACCCTGGCAGTTTGTTGATCCGCTTCACAAGCGCCACATCGGCCATGGACTGGATCACCTGCTTATCCTCTGGTGGGCCAAGCTCAGGATGGTACTTCAACTTCCGCGTCGCGAATTTCAGAAGCTTGCCGCGGTTCTCCTCGTTGGGCTCGTTGAGGAACTCGCGTAGGGCTCGGCCCTTTGGGGTCTCAACTTCGCCCTGCCGCCTAATGTATTCCGTAACAAGCGGGGTCTGGATGGATAGTCCCATGAATCGACAAGCACGCTTCCGTATCTCATCGTCCTCCCACTCCAGACCCAGCCCGTCAACCAGCCGCTGACAGAACTTGGATTCTGCACCGTCCCGATGACGCATATCCGCGATGAGCAGCACTAGGTGGTCCTCAGAGAGGCCCGTCAAAAAGTCAGGTGAAAAAAGGATTTCCCCCCATTCTTGGGTGCCATTCAACAGTGCAAGGCCCTCTTCCAGCTTCTGCTTCGCCTCATCCCGGTGTACCGTAGGCACCTTTTCCAGTGCTTTGGCAATGCAATCCAGATCCTCTTCAGAGAGGAGATCTAGGACCTTTTGCCTTTGAGCATCCATCACCGCCGTCCGTTTCGTCGGATGAGCCCCGCCATCTCAGCCAGCAACCTTCGAGCCTGTGGGTCTCCAGGCTGGCGAACTTTGCCCGACCCCTCACATGCCGGACACACCCTGCTGGTATCGGCGCTGTCCTGGACGGTTGTAATCCCGTCACACCGCTCACAAAGTACCCACTGACTGAGGGCATCCTGCGCCAAGTCCTTTGTAATCTGGGGCAGCCTCCGCAGCGCGGAAAGCAGGGCCGCGTCGACATAGAAGCCTCTGAAAAAGTCCGCCAGGTCCGTGACCCGCAATCCGACGCGCTCACAGACCTTCGGCAGGCTGAACTTGCGGTAGGCCGGATCGAGCATCATGTCGACCGCCCGAAGGGCCCTAGGATCGCTGCTATAGGTCAGAACGGCGGCCAGCTCATCGGCTCTCTACCGAGTCGGCAAAGCGGCGCAACAGGGTGTCCTTGCGGGCTGGGGAACGAGGCTTTCTACGACTGGTCGCCATCGTCCTCATTGTAACCGGTCTGCTGGTCAGCGGAGTCCAACTTCAGGCGGTTGACGGGTTGGCCAGATTGCCAAGAATCCAGCTTTGAGAGGGGAAAAGTTACATCGGGAGGTGGCAGGGTTCGGCGTCCCGACTGACGCAGTGGGCTCAAGGTGTGAAATAGCCACACCGATGGCAAACTGGCGGCGGCAGGGCTTGGCCTTGCAGCGCACACGCCAGGCAGTTCTGTTAACTTGGGTGTGGTTGATCTTGCCACACCAGGGGCACAACCAGTCCAGGGCACCGTGGAAGCGGGCTCGGAGCTGATGAGGGGGGTTGCTGTTGTATGGGGTCAGATTACCACACGCTGAGTTAAGTCGGGGGTGGGAGGAGGATACGTCTCTGGATCGTCAAGCTGCGGGCGGAGCGGCGTGCCGGCGAGATGTTGTAGGAAACCGTCAAGCAGGGCCGGCCGGCAGGGAAAAGGTTGCATCATGAAATTTTTTTGCCCGATGGGGTGTCAAAAATCCAATCGCACCGTTGGCAACTCGAAGCATCCGTCCCTAAACAGGTGTTTGAGAAGCACGTGGCTGATACGGTCTAGGTCGGTCGGGAGCTAACGAGTGTGGGGGTGATTCGACTGGCTAGATCTCTTCAGTATGAACGTGAAAGGGAACTGGACTCGCAGCAAGCAGCAGTCCCGCTGGGGGGCCGGCCTAGCTTGAGGCCGTAGGTCGGTTAGCAGCCACCCTTTGCTCTTCGCATCCTCAAACAGCAGATCCCAGCGCCAAGAAGGGAAATCGCCAGCAGGATCATCCCCCACTGCGAAAGCGTGGTGCCGCCAACAGAGAATCCTGTCCCTGTGATGGTGATCTGGGTGCCGGGAGAAGCAACGTTAGGGGATACTGAAGTGATGGTCGGTGCGCCGAGGATCTTGGCCACAAAAGCATCCAGGGGCCTCCTCCGAAAGCCGGGCTGAAACGGATTAGCGGTGGGGGAGTTGGTTGAAAGAGTGAGGCCCGCTACATAGGCATTATTGTCAGAATCTACAGCAATACCTATCCCCTCATCATGGCCACGCCCACCGAGGAATAGACGAGAGTAGACTTGATCAAGTGGGGCGAACACCCAGCGTCAGCATCAGAATCAGAGGGATTACAACTTGGGCGAACCAGCCGATCACGCAGACTCCAATGGCGCGACCTGTGCTCTCGTAGTCGAGTGCCTGGCGGACCGCGATCACCATGGCAATTAGCATCCAGATGTTCACTGCAAAAATGATCAAGCCCCCGAGCAGTGGGACCAGGCCCAGCACTCGAAACAGCCCCGGAGAGGCCGAGAAGCCTATGGTGCGCAAGAGCTCTTGCACGTCCGAACGGGTATTGGGCTCGGGAAGAAGCTTGGTTCCGATAAGGTACACAAGAAAGGCCCAGATGAACCAACCCATCAGTGCGGCAACGGTGCCAGCGAGGAGGCCCGAAAGACCTCCCAAGGTCAGGGTGCCGATGCCCTGGGCGATGCTGGAGAGGGCCACCACCATCAACGCCTGGCCAGTGGCATTCGTGTCAGCTTCCACTTCCTCGTAGGTGTGCACATCGAGTTTGGCCGCGCCAATCATGCGCTCGCTAAGACTCACCATCGTTTTCTTCCTCCAAATAGTCTGCGTCTAGTGCCCTCGCATAAGAGGGCAGCATTTGAAAGTTGGAGTCACTCCCCGTTTCCACCAGGCACCAAGCGCTTGAGTTCTTCAAAACGAGGACTGTCAAGGGGCGGTAACGGGCCATCCTGGGTTGAGATCACACTGACCGCTCCACCAGGACTTGTTTGCAAGCCCACTTCCCTGGAAAGCTGTCTTGAAGTCCGTATGGTACACCGGCGTAAACGGCATGGGTGCCCCCCCCTGGACAATGTTTCGACTCTGGGTGGCCTGCTGACCCACTAGACACCCCGGCTTTGGGGGGGGCATCGTGGTGCGCGCTGTCGACTCGCGAGCAATGAGCTAGTGGTCGCTTGGTTGCAAGGGATAACCCCCTTCCGGGGGATCGAAGTAACGGTTGCCATCCACGTCCACAAAAATAGGATTGGTGAAGGAGAAGGAGCTGAACTGCCCGAAGGGCTGGCGCCAGCGCTTCTCGGACGTTGCCAAAACTAGGTACCAGGAGTCGGTTTTCGGTTGCACCACCAACTCTTCGTTGAATTGCCACACGGCACCATCCTCCGTGGGGGGCTCCACCGAGTAGGACCGGATCAGCTGCCCGTTGCTGATGACCTCCACCCGCTCCAGCGGAATCCAGTTCGGGGACTGAACTTCGATAGCCAAGGAGACGGATTGATCCCGATCCGTCACCAAGGAGCCCACGGGAGCGCCATTTCCAGTAAAGCGAATGAAGGGACCACCCGAGGAGGTGATCGCATGCCTTTTCACGGCCGTGACCACTTCTGTGGGGTCAATCTCCCAGGGATTGTCCGACGCCGAGAGAACGTAGTTGCGGGGATAGGCGGGTAGCGCTTTGGGATAGCCGTGAGCATCTGTGTTGGCCACCCCGGTGATTAAAATGCCCCGGTTCAACAGGCGGTACCAATCCTGCAGTTTCTGCTCTACCGGTTGGGTTCGCCCGATGTGATCGCCCTTGTGATCGGCCCCGGCGTTGAAAATCTCGAAGGAGTCGAACCCAGTTTCGAAGAAGGGGTAGTCAAAGTCCCCAGTTTCCGCATTCAATCGCTCGTCAAAGTAGCTGCCGATGGGCCCCCGTCCACGGGGGTGGTTGATCTGCACCACTTGCTCGCCGGGTTCCTGACGCACCGTGCGCAGAAACTCACCGGGCGTGCGGATGGCGTGGCGGTACTCCCGGCTTCGCCAGCGGTCCAGCTGCAGGGGGAAGCTGTTGAAGTGCCCAAACTGGGTGTCGATCTCCGATCCCACCACCGAATGCAGGTAGCGGCCGAGTCCCAGCTCCTGGATGAAGGGGGCGTAGTCCTTGAGCACGTTGTGATCGGTCGCCGTCAGCAATTCTAGACCCTCAGCGGCTGATACGATGGCTCCGTCCTGCATGGCGAACTGCAGGTGCAAGTGAAAGTCTGCGGAGATGAAGCCGGAGGTGTCGATGACCCGCTCCAGCTCGACGCGCAGCTGCGTCGTCTTCCCCTCTTGTATCTCGACCTGGTGCTCGGCCAGCGAGTACTCGATTCCCCGCGAGACGTAGACATCGTATTCCCCCACCGGCAGGGTACGGACCTCGAAGCCGGAAGCTGAGACCAGGAAGTTTTCAAAGCGGCCCACCGTGGGCTTCCCCTCCCGACCGTCCCGGTAGGCGAAATACAGGCGAGCCGGTAAAGGCAGATGGGTGACCGCCTCGATGATCTCGAAGGCCAACTCTCCTACGGCTTCCCCGGTTCCCAAAACGAAGGCTCGATCCACCTCAGCGCCTGTGGCCACCTTGGCCGTGGTGGTCGTCTCGCCATCGCCCAGTAATAAGAGCACTGCCAGGCAGGCCGCCACAAAACCCGCTCGCAAGGCAATTCCAGACAGTCTTTGCTTCTCCACGGTTTCCCCCTCAGGACATTCCTCGTATCAACTTCGGAGGGACCTTATTCGGCACTCCTCCTCGTGAATGACCTAAGCCTAGCAGCCCGCCCGCCAGTGAACCAACTGCTTTACGGGGAACACCGAAAAGCCGTGCGGTTCGAATTGAAGGCGTGGCTTGTATCAAACGGTCAATCCGAGACACGAGAACTTGTTTACCAGCTCACCTTCCCAGAAAACTGGCCTGAAACGGATGTGGGCAAGCCTCCGTTTACGCTCTGGACCCACCCCCTCGGACAATGTTGTGGACTTCGCTGCAGGCCGCCAAATTCTGCTCGAACTGGGTTGACATAACCTAACAATAGGTTTATTCTGAGACCATGCAATGCTCCTACTGCAAGGCTGAGATCCCGCTTTCCGCTGTAGCGGCTGAAATGGGCAGGCGCACTTCTGTCAAGAAGGCGCACTCCAGCCGTGAAAATGGCAAGCTGGAGGGAAGGCCACCGAAGCACAAGGGCTAACCACCACAACCTGTATTGGAGGTTGCAATGGCTGTTTCCAGCTTACCCCAATCCCTGCGTCCACAACGAGTAGCCCTCTACGCCAGGGTCTCCACTTCAGATTAACGCTCCGAGAGCCAGTTGCTCGACCTGCGCCGCTATGTCCAGGATCGCGGCTGGCACGTATTCGACGAGTACACCGATAACGGCATCAGCGGCTCCAAGGACAGCCGACCAGCGCTAAACCAGCTGATGGACGATGCTTGCAAGCGTCGCTTCGACGTGGTGCTGGTGTGGCGATTTGACCACTTCGCCCGTTCGACCAAGCACCTGATCCTGGCCCTGGAGGAGTTCCGCAACCTGGGCATCGACTTCGTCAGCTACCAGGAAAACATCGACACCAGATCACCGCTCGGTGGGGCTATCTTCACTATCATCAGTGCTGTGGCCCAGCTGGAGCGTGACACCATTGCCGAAAGGGTGAAAGCGGGCCTCAGGAGGGCCAGAAAGCGGGGTAAGCGGCTGGGAAGGCCCAGGACTAGGGTTGACCTAAAAACGCTCCACAGGCTCAAATCTGAGGGCCTGAGCACCCGTGAGATTGCCCGGCGGCTGCGTGTTTCCAAGACCACTGTGCTGCCCCTACTGATCGGCTGCTAGAAAGCCCGGGCCAAAAACCCCTCAGATTGAACCACAGGAAAGCCCCGTAACATTGGGCTTCTCTCTTGGCCTGTCGGCTGGTCCAAAAACACACGTTTTGGAAACGCGTCGCGACTGCCACCTTGGCGGCCAAATAAGACGGAATCTCCGGATGATCCAGTCATCCAGACAGTGGGTGAGCTTAGATGTTCGTTTCGGATCGCTACCGAAAACAAAACCCCGCCTTTATCTGTTGACAACTTTAGCTAGGTGTTGCGTTTGATCAGCGCTCTACGGCAACTGGATGTAAACAATGGTCATTCCGATTACTACTCTTGGGGAGTAAAACAAATAGATGGGCTTGCGGCGAGAGAGCCGGAAGCACTCTTTCAACTACCTTGACTTCGCCTCTACTCTTCCGAAGGGGACTGACACAGCAGTCGAAGAGTTCTACAGAAGAGCAGATGGCTATTGCAGACAATGTACGGGGTGGATTCGCCATTTGATACTAATGACTTGTATCCAGATGATCAGTCAGAGGCAAACTCCATCACTCGACTATCGTTGTTTGAATCGGCTCTTGGCCACGCAAAAGCGGCCATGGAGTGGTTACCACGTGGCTTCAATACCTGGAGGAGAAGGGCTTCTTGTATACCATCCGGCTTCCCGCCACCCAGGTGTTTCAAGAAAAGATTGAACACCTGCTGACCCGGCCTGTCGGTCGTCCACCCGAAAACCTATTGTTTGGTTTGCTGATTTCAGATATCAAGCGACCAGTTGGGACCGGTCTCGTCGGGTCATTGCCAAGGTCGAGTGGGATCGCGGGGAACTCTTTCCGAGAGTCGGTTTCATCGTGACCAATAGGAGCGCACAAAGCCCCAGGGGTGGTACACTTTTACAGCGGTCGTGGCACCGCCGAGCAGTGGATCAAGGAAGGCAAGTGCGCCTTGAACTGGACGCGACTGTCCTGCCAACGCTTTATCCCGAATCAGGTGAGGTTGGCTCTCTTTGTTTTGGCCTACAATCTGGGCAATTGTCTGCGGCGTCTGGTCCTTTCCAGAAGGATCGAACACTGGTCCCTTCGCACCCTATTGACCAAATTGATCAAGATCGGAGCGAAGGTGGATCACCGTAGTTGGATGGTGACGTTTAAGATGGTGGGGGTAGCTGTAAGCGAGGGAATATGGGCCGAGATGTTGTCCCGGATTGACCGCTTGAGATGGAGGACGACCTAGGACCTGGTGTTTTTGATCGAGCAACTGGAGAGGTGTCTCCGATTATCAGATTTTGACAAAAATACCTGGATAGCCCACCAGTCGAAGGCCTTTTCAGCCGAAACACGAGGAAAACACTTGTTCCTTTGGTTGGAGGGCTGATAGGTTTTGACCATCCTCCATGGGGAGACCCGAAGAAGGTCTATCCGAGGCTGATATGAGGAATGTCGGCTAAGAGCGGTTTCTGGTAGATCTACCAAAATTCTAGGGTGTCTCGAAACGACCGGTGGGACTCCTAATTTTCCCGCCTTTCATCTTGACTTCTCTCCGTTTGTGGGCCACCCTTTCAAATCTCTCAACGCTGCTGGCGCCTGAGATGGAGAAACAATCTTGCACCGTGGAGGAGGTAGAGGATGGCAAGAATCCTGATGCTCATCGCAGCTGCGACGTTTATCATCGCTCTGCCGTCCCCGACATACAAGGCCGCGGTGGAAACTTTGGCTCAGAGCAAGAAGGTGGAACGAATTGCAATTACGGAGCTCACGAAGAAGCTTGGCAGTGGCGAAAAATTCCTCTTGATTGATGTCCGAGAGGAGTGGGAATTGGAAGAACATGGGGCGATCCCGGGTGCCCTTCATATCCCCGTATCCGAGCTCGACGACCGGATGAAGGATATCCCCAAGGGTGTCGGCATCGTCTTCTACTGAATGGGTGGAGGGCGCGCGTCGCGCGCTGCCGAGAAGTTCATCAAGTCTGGCTACAAAGCTGGTCAGTTTTGCGGCATTCGTGATTGGAAGAAAGAGGGTCAGGAAGTCGTTGAGAAGGTGGACAGGCCTGCAGCAGGGTCAATCCAGCCAAGACCGTAAGAAAATCCTCAATCGTGGCGCTTCCAAAGGGATTCTCAGATTGGCTCATCGGTGCCTGGGTGCCAGGACGATGACCTGTGCTTTGGCATTAGCAGTTCGCTGTTCAACAACTCCCGCAGCTTCCTGAACACTGCCCTCTCTTTGCTCTGGAGATTCGACTCAGGAATTCCCGTTTTCGTAGAAACCTCTGCTCGCTTCCGCTCACTCACGTAGAATTTAATGGCCTGCTGTTGGCAGCAAGGAAGGGGCTTCACAGCTGGCAGCACCCTGAGATTGCAAAATTCAAGCCGCTCTTTCTGGATCAAGATGTCGTAGGGAGTTTGCTCTGAAGGGAGTTCCGAAACTGAATCAATGACAATCCAGATTTGTTTGTCCCTCGGGTAATCTCTCGCGATGTTGCTCTCAGCCCCGATGTACTACCTGGGAGCGAAAGTGCGATCCAGCTGTCCTCTATTCCGGCAACCTTGATCGGGCGAACAACGACATCGCCTATCAGCTCTCCGTCGCTTTCTAGCCGGGCTGTGCCACTTTCAGGTAGCTGGCGATGACCACGACGAGGACGCCCAGCAGGATGGTGATGCCCAGCCAGAGTTTCGCGTTTTGTCGGATGCGCTCGAACGCTGCGGCCTTTCCAGTAAGTGCGGAGGCAAGGAAAAAGATCCCAAACGCAAGAAGGATTTTGATGCCAATAAGTGAGTTGTATAGCGTGTCTCCACGATGCTTGGGAAGCGAAACGACAAGGTAATTGTAGAATCCGCTGGCGAGAAACAGCACGATGCCGATCCTTACCATGACCCTCCACGTGCCCATGATGCGCCCACGCAGGGCCTGATGTTCCTCCCCCGGCAACTGCGTTGCGGCAGGCATCAGCACAAAGCGCATGAAGACACTTCCACCCAGAACAACAATCGCGGTGGCGACGTGAACTACACGGGAAACAATGTCCAAAACTTCCATCCGATTTCTCCTTGCAGCGACAAGCTCATCTTATTCGAAATCGCTGAGAGCTACAACATCGGCTCTTCCGATGAGCCATCTGATTCGAGCTGCTAACTTCTCTTTATTCTCTTCCCATACCTCCAAAATCTCGTCACCCAGAATCTCTGATCACCTCTTTTAGATTCCTCGAACAAAGTCAGCCGCTTTCTGAGCCTGAGCTCCCGAAATCACAACCAGTTTTTTGTCATTCCTGAGTTTCTTGAGCCAGTCGGCGATGTAGGCAGTAGAGGTTTCTATCGTGCTTTCAATGCCGCAGTGAGAGCAAAGAAAAGCCGCTCCTATTTCCGCCACTAGCTCTTCTTGGCTGTAGTCGCAAGAACCAAATCCGGATTCACCATTTGCTCAAGTCAACACTTGGACATCCAGCGTAAAAATCCGGACTCTCGCGGCACTCATTTAAAGCGGTCGCCTTTCGCCTCAGGAACATGGGGAACGTAGAATCCCACCGAAAGAGATTTCATTTTACCGCTCATCCGCCGTTTCGGTTGGCGTCGCCCGAGGCTGTGCGTTCATCCAGCAAAGCCGAAGGTGGGTCTGCGGACAACTCGGCCCGACCAGGCATGGCACATCGATACGACCGTTATCCGGCGGCTCGACGGCAGCCAGGCTATCTTGCACGCCGTTATCGACCACTTCTCTCGTCGCATCCTGGCCTGGAGGCTGGCCGACAGGTTCGATCCCTCCAATACGACCGCTCTGCTGCTGGAAGCAGAACGGGGCGTCGCCGGCTCAGCCAGGCCTTCAACGGTTCAGAGTCTGTCCAGTCGGTGCCAAGGGGTTGCCATTGTGGCTGGCTCTAACAAGAAGTGACCACCGAACCGGGTGAGATGATCTCTTCCAAGAGCTCTCTCTTGGCCTACGCGAGAGAAGTCTGTGAAGCGAGGAGATTGGGGGGGCGGACTCAGATCTTGAACTCCTCTCTAAAAGTTCTTGGTTTCGAACAGACTGGGAACCCAATCTTTTCAATAGGTTACAGCCGTAACTTTTTCTTTTCGGACAAGCTGCCTTAGAAATTGTGCCCATTTTTGTGCCCACCGATCATCAAAAATCTAGGCAGGACGTTCCAACACAGGACGGTTCCGTCTTGAGGCAACTGGGCACTTACTCGTAGGACAGCCGGATGCCAGTGTCGGATGTCCACGACCTACTAAGAGCCTTCCGGAGCCCCGATGTGTGACTACCACCAGGCGCCAAGTACCGTAATGGAATGTTCCTTGCTTCGCACATGTTTGACAACTCAACAAAGTCCGGAAATCCAGGTGACAGCATGCTTTCTGGGGGTGCTGGGGAGAATCAGCAATACTTCCCTGAAGAAGCACCCATTATCTGCTGGGCCAAGGTTATACTGTTCTGGATTCCGATTATCAGGGCAGCGCCGGATTCGGTTGCGATTACCGCACCGACATCTACGCTCGATGGGAGACAAAGATGTCACAGGTGCCCTGGTGGCTGTTGAGTGCCTGATGGCCGAACACGGAGTGGAGCGGCAGCGTATCGGCATTTACAGCCTCTCTAATGGGGAATTCTTCACGCTGATGTCGCTCTTCAAACATCCGAGTGTTTTTGCCGCCGGAGTTGCCAATGCCGTTGTCACGGACTGGGCCCACTACAACCATCTCTGGACCAGCCGTGTTCTCAACCTGCCCCACCAGGATCCGGATGCGTATAGAAAATCCAGCCCCATTTATTTCGCCCTGCAGGACCACCTCCTGATTGTTCATGGTCTGATCGATGACAATGTCCACTTCCAGGATGCGGCCCGGCTGGTGCAGCGCCTCCTCGAACTCGAGAAGAGCTTCGAGTGATAGTCTACCCCAAGGAGTGGCAAGTGATCCGTTCTCAGGCAGCCGCTACGAGTGCGCGCACCGGGTGGCAGCTTTTTCGACAGGCACCTCCAGGGGAGAGCGAGCGATGACGCTTCCTATTGGAGTTTTCCGCCTCTGTAGGCAGGGCAGTAAAGGTGGCCAGATGAGAAGACTGGAAGACTTGGATGGTCAGGAACTGCGGGTTCTGGGGTGCCTGCTGGAGAAAGAGCTGGCCACTCCTCAGAACTATCCCCTGACCCTCAAGGGCCTGGTGGCGGCTTGCAACCAGAAAACCAACCGGAAGCCTGTGGTGGAGCTAGCGGAAATTGAGGTTCTCAATGTCCTCAGAGTCCTGCTGCAGGACGGCCTGGTGGAACGAGTCAGTGGAGCCCGGGCAGACCGCTGGAGCCACCGCGTCGACCGCTGGATTGGATTCGAGCCGGCCTGCAAGGCCCCGTTCGCCTTGCTGCTGTTGCGCGGGCCCCAGACTCCGGGAGAACTTCGGTCCCGTTCAGAACGATTACATCCTTTTGATTCTGCGGCGGAACTGGAGGCCGTACTGCAAGAGCTGACTGCCGGAGAAGAACCTCTGGTTCGGTTGCAGCCCCGTCTCCCCGGGCAAAAAGAGGCGCGCTGGAGCCTTGCCACTGCCGCCCAATCGGAAGCTCCCTCCCCGCCGCCTTCTTCCTCGGCCACCGGGGAGCAACCACCCCAGCCCTCGATTTACGCGCGCCTCGAACGGCTGGAGCAAGAAGTAAAAGAGCTACGCGAGCGGATCGATGCCTGGCCTCCCCCACAGCCGCGAGATCCGGATTGAGACCACAGAGAGGGAATGTTCTGGATCCTCTGGACGAGCGGATGGCGCCGTTAAAGCTTGCTCCCTAAGCGTGGATGGGTACGAAATCCCGTTTAGATTACTTCCATTTTGACATACATGTTTTTAGCGTGTCGTGATGATCATGCTGGCCGAGTTGAAAGTGTGGGCGACGACTCTTCCCGGAGCGGTTCCAAGCGCAAGTCGGAGTAGCCCTCTATGCGCGGGTTTCTACTTCGGATCAGAGTACTGAGAGCCAGTTGCTAAACCTGAGACGCTATGTCCGGGATCGCGGTTGGCACGTATTCGACGAGTACACCGACGAGGGCATCAGCGGCACCAAGGACAGCCGACCAGCGCTAAACCAACTGATGGACGATGGCCTGGAAGCGTCGCTTTGACGTGGTGCTGGTGTGGCGATTTAACCGCTTCGCCCGTTCGACCAAGCACCTGATCCTGGCATTGGAGGAATTCCGCAACCTGGGCATCGACTTCGTGGGCTACCAGGAGAACATCGACACCAGCTCACCGCTCGGTGGGGCCGTTTTCACCATCATTTCGGCGGTGGCCCAGCTGGAGCGAGACATAATCTCTGAGCGGGTGAAAGCGGGCCTCAGAAGGGCCAGGACTAGGGTTGACCTCAAAACGCTCCACAGGCTCAAATCTGAGGGCTTCAGCATCCGTCAAGTAGCCCGGAACCTGGGTGTTTCGAAAAGCACCGTGTCCAATTTTCTCAACAAACCCGCCTGATTGGAATGCCCAAAAAACCTTGCCGAAACGAGGCCCGGAAACCCGCCAGGGACGGGCCTTTTTTCTTGCCCATTTGCTATCCAAAAAACAGACATTTTCTGGGCATAAATTCTGGGTGATTATAGTCTCAGGTACAGACATTGTGACGGTGGGTGTCGGTGGTGCCAAAAGTGATGAAAAGAGCAGAGAACAAATTACAGGCCCCGAAAATTCGGGACACCCCCTCTCGCCTGTCTCTCAGGAGGTATAAGGGCATAGTTCGGCAAACCCCATGCGAGGGGGGTAGGGGGCTACTAAGGAAATATACTGAGAATTAGCCCCCTAATTCTTGCCCTTGGACTCCTCCACCTGGATGCGGTTGGCTTGGGCCCAGGTGTCCTTCCGGACCCCAGTCACCTGGCAGGATACCTCTAATCCCGCAGGACCACCGGCTATCTTGAACCGGTTGTCGCTGATCTTCTCAGCTATAAATAGAGAAGGAGCCGGCCCGCCAATCGGGGTGAGCTGGTAGCGAAACTCCCGGGTTAGAGCCTCAAACCAGCATTCACCATATGGGACACGATAATTGCTTCCTGTTATCGATGCAAGACGCTATAATTAAAGGAGATATGGCGCATGAAGGGAGCAAGCAATGGCCGACCTAAAGGGTGAAGGTATGAAGCTCGGTTTTGATGGCAGTGTGAAGCTTGAGTTTCATGGGAAAAGGTCACCTCGGATGCCGGACTTCTGGCCGATCGGGATCTGGATGAAGCCTTAGGTTTATTCGATAGTGTAGCTGCCGTTTTTCACGATCTGCGGACAGGGCGCAACATCCAGCACGACCTCACGGCCTTGCTGAGCCAATCCGTATACAGCCGCCTGGCGGGTTATGAAGATGTCAACGATGCCCATCGTTTATCGGTGGATCCGACCATGCGGAGGATCACCGGAAAGAAGAACGACGACAAGAAGGCCGCCAGCGCCAACACCATGGGTCGATTTGAGACCCAGATGCTGTCCGTCGAGGACAACCTCAAAGCCCTTTCGGAAGTCAATGCTCGATGAGTGGAAAGAGCGCTGGAGAAAACCTCTCATCGACGAATCATTCTGGATATGGACAGTTCAGCCAGTCCCGTCCATGGCGAGCAAGAAGCCTCTGCCTACAACGGCCATTTCGGATGCACTTGTTACCATCCCCTGTTTTGCTTCAACCAGTTCAGAGATTGCGAAGATTCCATGCTTCGGCCCGGCAACGTTCACAGTGCGGATGGCTGGAAGGAGCTGCTGGAACCGATCGTGGCTCGCTACGAGAAGAAGAAATTCCGCAAATACTTTCGTGGGGATGCCGCCTTTTCCAAGCCGGGGATTTATGAATACCTGGAGGAGGAGGGCTTTTTGTATGCCATCCGGCTTCCCGCAAACGATGTCCTTCAGGAGGAGATTGAACACTTGCTGACCCGGACGGTGGGTCGTCCACCCCGAAAGCCCATCGTCTGGTTTGCCGACTTCAAATATCAAGCCTCCAGTTGGGACCGTCCTCGTCGGGTCATCGCCAAGGTCGAATGGCATCAAGGCGAACTCTATCCGAGAGTCGGTTTCATTGTGACCAATATGAGCGCACAAGCCCCAGGCGTGGTTCACTTTTACAACGGACGCGGTATGGCCGAGCAGTGGATCAAGGAAGGCAAGTACGCCTTGAACTGGACTCGGTTGTCCTGCCAACGATTTATCCCGAATCAGGTGAGGTAGGCTCTCTTTGTTTTGGCCTACAACCTGGGCAATTTTCTCCGGCGGCTGGTCCTTCCTAGAAGCATCAAACACTGGTCCCTTCGCACCCTCTTGACCAAACTGATCAAGATTGGAGCGAAGGTGGTCCGGCATGGCCGGATGGTGACGTTTCAGATGGCGGAGGTAGCGGTGAGCAAGGAGATATGGGCCGGGCTGTTGTGTCGGATTGACCGCTTGAGATGGAGAACAGCCTAGCGCCCGTGTTTCTGATCGAGAGGCAGGAGAAGTGTCTCTGCCGATCAGATTTCGGCAAAGACCCCTGGAATAACTCGGGGATCAGAGGCCGTTTTCAGGGGAAAGATGAGGAAAAACACTTGTTCCTTGGTTGGAGGGCTGATAGGTTTTTCCCATTCGCCACGGGGAGACCCGAAGAAGGTCCACCCGAGGCTGATATGAGGAATGTCGGCTAGGAGTAGCCTAGAAATGTGCCCGTCAGGACATAACTCAGGGTGACTTGAGAGGACTCAGGAGGACTTGAGCCTTTTTACTAGAGAAAGCCTAAGCCTTTATAACTGAAGTATTTAAATAGGTTAGGGGCGGCGCCTTGCAGCTAACCGCCCTAAATTTAGGATCTGGTGTCCGTGAGGACGTGGGGGTTCGAGTCCACCCTTTCGCACAACTTTGTTTTCAACAACTTACAGCTATTTTTGGGTTCGCCCAGTTGCACACAAAGAGTGCATCTTTGCCCGATTGTCCCTAAATTGTCCCTGTTGGGGTCCAGGTTGTCCCCGAACTTAGTCTATTTCGATGACTTTCGAGTGGATGTTTTGACGGGTCTTTTTATGGTGGAAATTGACTAGGAGGTCTTGCCGGTCAGAAAAGCTAAAATCTCGTTCATCAAGTAGTTTACAACCTGGTATTTCTTCTCAGAGCTGGATAGGATCTCAGTTTCGGATTGGACGGTGGCCGACGAGATTAATTCTGCTCCGCAGTGGGTTACAATCTGCCGTGCGGACTTCGGTGTGGTTTCCAAATGAAACTGCATTCCGATGACTGATTCTCCAATTTGAAACGCCTGATTTGCACAGTTCAGACTGCGGGCCAAATGAACCGCTCCCCGGGGAAGGTCAAAGGTCTCGCCGTGCCAGTGAAAGACCTCTACAGTTGGTGGAAAACGGAAGGCGGATGGGTCATCGGATGGAAGCCCCTGGATGGGAAACCAGCCGATCTCCTTGGCCGAATTCGGATATACGCGAGCACCGAGAGCACTGGCGATGAGCTGTGCGCCCAAGCAGATACCCAAAACGGGCTTGCCCATTTCGATAGCCCTACGAATGAAGTCCTTCTCTTGGACCAACCATGGAAACTTATCTTCATCGTTTACACTCATCGGACCACCCATGGCAATGAGGATCTCGATCTCTTTAAGATCTGGCCGTTGGTCCCCTTCAAAAAACCGGGTAATCGTGGTCTGGTATCCGGAGGACTTGAGCCAAGGCTCAATGCTGCCGAGACCTTCAAAGGGAACATGCTGCAGATAGTGAGCCCGTCTTTTCGCTTCCTGCAACAATTACCTCTGTTCAAACGGCAGTTTATCTAACCCTGTATATGCAGCTTAGAGTATTTTTCAGATACCAGAGTATTATCTTGACTCCCCATTCACCATATGGGACACTCATCGTGCCTCCCTATATCACCCTAACCCATTATAATTACAGCAGATATAATCTATGAAAGAGGGCAAGAAATGGCTAACCCAAAGGGTGAAGGTATGAAGCTTGGTTTTGATGGCAGTCTGAGGCTTGAATTTCATGGGGCAAAGGTCACTTCGGATGCCGGGCTCCTCGCCTATCGGGGCCTGGATAAAGCCTTAGGTCTATTTGATCGTGTACCTTCCGTTGTTCAGGATCTGCGGACCGGGCGTAACATCCAGCACGACCTTCCGGCCATGCTACGCCCCGGTAACGTGCACAGCGCGGATGGCTGGAAGGAGCTGCTGGAACCGATCGTAACTTGTTACGAGAAGAAAACCGTCCGCAAATACTTTCGCGGGGATGCCGCTTTCGCCAAGCCGGAGATCTTATGAATGCCTGGAGGAGAAGGGCTTCTTGTATGCCATCCGGTTTCCGGCCAATGAGGTGCTTCAGGCAAAGATTGAAACCCTGCTAACCCGGCCCGTGGGTTGCCCACCCAGAAAGCCCATCGTCTGGTTTGCCGATTTCAGCTATCCAGCCGCCAGTTGGGACCGGCCTCGTCGGGTCATTGCCAAGGTGGAGTGGCATCGCGGGGAACTCTTTCCGAGAGTCGGTTTCATCGTGACCCATCTGAGCGCACAAGCCTCCGGGTTGGTTCACTTTTACAATGGACGTGGCACGGCCGAGCAGCGGATCAAGAAAGGCAAGTATGCCTTGAACTGGACCCGGCTGTCCTGCCAACGCTTTGTCCCGAATCAGGTGAGGTTGGCCCTGTTTGTCTTGGCCTCTCGGATTGACCGCTTGAGATGGAGTACGGCTTAAGCGTCGAGTGTTTCTGACCAAGTGGGTGGAGAAGTGTCTCCGCTTATCGGATTTTGCCAAGATGACCTGGATAATCGAGGGATCAGAGGCCTTTTTCAGCCGACCCATGAGGGCAAACACTTGCTCCCTGGTCGGAGGGCTGATAGGTTTTGATTCCACCACGGTGAGACCCGAAGAAGGTTCATCACAGGCTGATATGAGGAATGTCGGTTGAAACCTTAATTCCTACTCTTAGCCTCTTCCACCTGGATGCGGTTGGCCTGTGCCCAAGTGTCCTTTCGGACTCCAGTCACCTGCCAAGACACCTCCACTCCTGCAGGACCTCCAGCTATCTTAAACTGATTGTCACTGATCTTCTCAGCTACATGTAAGGAAGGTGCCGCCCCCCCAATCGGGGTTAGCTGGTAGCGAAACTCCCGGTTTAGAGCTTCAAAATAGTCTGGCATCTGGATCCAGGCTTCACCCTTGTCATCCAACTCAACGTTGCCGTCGTACACGTTCTTCATGTCCGGACTCTCTACAAAGGAGTGGGACAGAAACTTCTTGTCAGGCTCCAGTGGATGGTCAATCTTGAATCCTCCCCCTCCCTTGGAGAGGCTGCCGGTGATAGACACATCCCCATAAAAATACACCTCCGGCTCGCTGCCCGCACCAGGACCGAGTTGTATTCTGGCCTTACCGTCTGCAACAAAGGTAAAGTTATCGGTGGTGTTGCT
The DNA here is from genome assembly GCA_965205565.1 of Acidobacteriota bacterium. GTDB lineage: Bacteria > Acidobacteriota > UBA6911 > RPQK01 > CBDBID01 > CBDBID01. The sequence continues at coordinate 16,295 of CBDBID010000020.1, read as the reverse complement.
ATAGTAAAGCCCTCTCGCATCCGGATCACCGGGCTTGGCAAAGTGGATACGGCTGCTCTTGTCAGCGGCGGATGTGATGGTCAGGTCGGTTCCAAAGCCGTCCTGCTCATCATTTTCAAGATGCAGAACCGTATCCGGCTGGGGCGTTACCATGTTGCCTCCCGTTTGAATATTCAGTGGAGAATCGGGATTCAAGGTTCCCATGCCGATATCACCAGTGGTGGCGCCGATGGTGAGGGAGTCTGACGGGGAATCGGGGAAGATGGTGAAGGGATACAAAGCATCAGTCCCTCCGGAGACGTCTCGGACGAAGAAGTTGCTCTCGTTCCCGGCAACGTCCCAGGTGTAGGCTCCCCGGCCCCCGGAGTCGTCCTGCTCCAGGCGCAACGTGGGGGTGTTGCCCTCCACGATGTGGATATTCTTCAGCGGCGTCGAGGTCCCGAGACCAATCCTCCCTGTATCATCAACGTGGAGCGAAGAAGTGGGAGCACCAGCGTCGATTTTCAAGGGCACGGTCCCCGACCCGGAGTCAGCGTCGAGATCCGTAATCGCAAAATACTCGGCTCCGCCGGCATCAGGGTCGTTGATTGTAATCTGCCAGTCGTTGGTGGGCACACCGGAAGAGGCACTGGTATCCTCGAACTTGATACGCAGCCTCCATTGTTTCAGTTTGAGGGTTTGATATCCGAGGTCTCCAAAGCTTTCACCCGACTCGCACCGTGAACCAAGACAGGCTCGGCCCGGCACAATCAGATTGCCACTAGTCACCTCTTCTAGCGGAGACAGCCCCAGTGGGCTTTGGAAGGAATAAAACGGGAGAAGCCATTTCCTCTTCCATCTCTGGGATATCCGGATTCACCAGGATCCCGTCCACCACCCTGAAGGCACCCGTATCTACCAAGGCCCGGCTTGGCAGTTGGCCCGACCGGCGTAGCTCCTTGACTACCTCCTCATCTCCTGTTTCCCTGGCATAAGCCAACCAATCCTTCACTTCATCACTCAGGAGGGGACTGGCTCGTAGTTCCCAGTGGTAGGTGCCATCTGAAACCGGAGTGGCGGTCAAATCAAAGTAGATGCTGTCTTCCTGACTGAAGGTCCTCTCAAAATACATGCCATCCGGACCCGAGATACGAAGGTTGACACTCTGGAAATGGGCCACCTCTTCCCATCCCACGAAGTTGTCAAAGACCTGCATACGGGCCACCTTGGGTTCAGGACCTTCCGCCCGTACCCCAGACATCAGGACCATGCCTATCAAGGCCGTGAGGATAACCACCAGGTTGCTGTTTTTCTCTTTCATGCTCTTTCTTCCCTTTGTTCCTTCCAGAAGATGGTCACCCCTCGCTCTCGCTGGCAGACCACACGGGGTGGTTGTTCCCATTGTAGACAGCAGCAGCACCAACCTCTACTGCTCGACAGTGGTCGCTGACGCCTGTCTGTCAGGACGTATATAGGGGATGGAAAGCGCGCCCCCCCCTCTCGGGGGGGGCGGCACTACTGGAGGGATATGCTGAGGATTGGCTCCTAATTCCTGTTCTTGGACTCCTCCACACGTGAGTAATCGGTGGGCGGGTCCTCCTGGAAGGGCCCTTACCCTTGGGGGGAGAAGGAGGGGAGGGGAAGGGAAAGGGGACCCTAAGGGGTTAGGGTGGGGTGGGAAGTGGGGATGACAATAATTGTCTCCTTCAGCAATTGGTGGAAAACAGCGCCTTAATATAAACGCACCCCATAATATCGAATCGAACTTAATAGGATGTATTCGGCTCAACACCCATTTTCGAGGTGGTTCCCCTGGATGCGTGTGGTCTTCGAGTCCATAGGCCGTAAGGACTAAGGCACCTTTTCCATGTCGGCCAGTTATCGTCCAGTCAGAAAGCTCTAGGATATCTTCATAAATCACTCAATCAATACGGCGAAAACCCAGGAACCAATTGAGTTTTCAATAGTTTTCGTCAGATTTCACCTTGCCGCTCGACAGACTCACAATCTGGTGCATCAAAGCCCGCAAGGGGAATTGTCCAGCCTTGGGGAGAACCAGTTTGCCGCTGTCGTGGTGAATGGAACCCGTTGTGCTAATGGACTGGGAGTCCTTTAGTAGGAGACCATTCCCAACAAGAAGGTCCCGAGTGACCTTTAGATCGCTTTGGCTTTCTAATCTCGGCTACGTTTTCGCTCAGTTTCGCTGCACCGCGGCAGCGGAGCCAGTTTTGTCAGGCCCTTTTCAGAGAAAATGTGGAAAGAGGTTTGCCCCTCGCTGGGACAATGTCGTTAACCCGGAGTGTTGTAGGAGAGATCCCAGTCTCCCAGTTTTACCAGTTCGCTGCCGGGACGCTGGAACTCGGGAGAACCCGCTCGCACCCAGGCTTCGATCTCTTCCCGGTGTCCCAGGCGCGGCATGGCCTCCCAGGCTGAGTCGGACCCGCCCCTGCCCCAACCGCCATCCCAGAAGAAGAGATGCTCCACGCCGGCTTGGTAAAGCGCATGAGCCCGGCTGCGGTACTGCTTGGCCGTTAGTGAGCGCGGCATCAAGTTCAGAGCCAGTTTGCACGGCGTGCCTCGGGTGATGCGCAGAAAGAATTCGGCATCACTTGGATCCACCCAGGAATCCTTCGAGCTGTCCAAGCCGGGCGCCGAGGTATAGGGAATGATGGTGTCGACCAGTCCCTCCTTGATCCAGGTCTCCAGGTCCATGGCGTAGTACAGATTCTCTTCGCGGCTGCTCATGACAATGGCCGAGACCTCCAGCGGCTTGCTCCGGTTTTGATCCCGGGCGGCTTTCTCCATCGCCTCTCGCACCTCCCGCATGAACTGGGTGAGGAAGGTGGCCCGGTAAGAGAGCCAACGGGGATCCCTCTCATCCAATTGCCGCGGATCTTCTCCGTATTTTGCTTGGAACCCTTCTACCACCGGAGCTTCGTACTCCACCAGCGGCGGGCGACGGTTGTAAAAAAGGGCCACGCCATCGATCGGATACTCCGCCATCTCCGCCAGTAACGAGACCACAAACCGGCGAACTTCGGCAAAGGCGTAAGAGCAGCGAGGCGAGGCGCGTCCCTGTCGGTCCATGCCCCGCCACTCGGGATGTCTCTCATACAGGCCGCCGCTGGTGAATTCGCCTAAAGGCGGGGGAAAGTGGAATCCTGCAGTGCGGTAGCTGGCGTGAAACTCGACTCCGACGTCGTGGGCGTGCTCCACGGCCGCAAAAACGGGGTCGATTCCTTTCTCGCGCAAAAGTTGCCAACTTTCCGTGTCTAGCTGATCGCTCGTCCGGTAGGGATCTTTGCTGAATTCCCGGAAAGGTCCCGAGGCCGATTTTGGTCGGATAGGAGCATCGGTCCCCGCTTGCGGCACCCCAGTAAACGCGGGCAAAATCAGTGTGACGATACCATTCCGTAGACACCATAGATTCCGCAGTGACGCCGCCGGGGCCAATAAACAGTCGCCGGGTGTCCTTGCGGCGTCGATCCTTCATCACCGCCTCCACCTCTCGATCGGACAAGGGGACCAATTTGATATAGGCAATCCAGGCCGGCTGGCTGGATTTTCCACCCAAGGCCAGACTTCCCGGCAACTGGCGCAGGATGAGATCATCTCCGCTCAGGTCGGCGTGTTTCCAAAAGTACTCGTCGATCCGGACGGGGTGGCGCAAAGCTCCCAGGTGGGTCATCGAGTAAAACACCGGATCACTCTTCAAACGAACCTGCACCTTGGTGACCATTTCTATGGTGGAACTGTGCATATACGAATAGAGGCCCAAATGGATGGCGTGCCAACCCTCCTGATGGAGCGGATAAGCGACCTCTGGCGCGTCCGTCTCGTGCCCGGCCACCAGCATCGTACCCTTCAGGTGGTCGGTCTCATAGGGAAGGAGTCGCCAGTGACCCGGCAGCGGTTTCCGAGACAGGGCCGACTGGGGCTGGCAACGATCCAGATCGGTCAGATAGAGAGCCTGGGTAGTGGGAGCCGCGGGAGAAGCGGACCCTGCCTGCAGCGGCTCATGTCCGGCTTCCATCGTAACGGCACTGGAGGCTAAAGCAGCTGCCTGCAAGAATTCCCGCCGATCCACGCCGCCGGGGTTCTTCTGCTGGCGGTTTTTTACCAACAAACTCATTTTTCGCCTTAATTCAAGATTTCTCATGTCAGTCCGCGGATGGGCCTTCTTCGGGTCTCCCCGTGGTGAATCGGCAACCTATCAGCCCTCCAACCAAGGAACAAGGGTTTTTCCTCCGGTCAAGGCACCAGGCACGAAAATTGGCGGCAAGATGGCTCTTGTGTGCTCGGTCGGCTCATCCATTCCAGCTTCGAGGTAACCGGGCAGGGCGCTATTGCTAGCTTCTTCGCCCGTAAAACGTTTGTTAAAAAGGCTGCTGAGCATGGCTAGGTGTCGGTTACGGGTGGCCGCACTGATTCCTTCTTGTTCCATGCGCTGACTCAGAAACCGCTCGATCCTTTGCGGCGTGATCTCCTTGACGGGCACGTTTCCAATGCCATTTTTCCAGATTTCGATGGCTTGGTAGAGCCCCTTGGTTCGCTTCAGACGGCCCTCCAATTGCCAGTACTGACTGCAAAGCTCAAAAAAGGGTTGTCTTCGGGGCCTTCTTCACTTCCATGTGACGGTTCTTAGCCACGAGCACCTTCTTCTTGGCCAGGATCTCCCGAGCCAGCTTCTTGACGCTCGTGCCCGTGGTTTCCCGGATGATCCGTCCGTTCCGGTCCGCATAGCGAATCCACCAGTGGGGGGGCTCCGCGCCGGCGGTAAAGCCCGCGATCTGACTTCTCGCCCATACCTGTCTCCTTTCTAGGTTGGTTGAGCTTCCATTGACTCCTTGCTCTCAATGAAATCACGATCTCCAGCCGTGCTCAAAGGACATTTTCTTACGCTTCTATGGCAGCCTTGTTGCTCGTCCCTGCTTTTTATTGGGAATTATATACAAGAGTCACCCCCTTATGGTATAATCACCCCATAATGAGAAAGCACAAAGCACCTGGAAAGAGCGATCGGCAGGGCATGACCCTGATCGAAATCATGGACATGTTTCCAGACGAGGAATCCGCATATCGTTGGTTCTACGAACAGCGCTGGCCGAATGGACCATGCTGCCCTCATTGTGGATCGCTGAACGTCCAAGAAGGAACAAAGCACAAGACCATGACCCACCGATGCTGGGATTGCCCCGGCAAGCGGGAATTCTCCCTCAAGGTTGGTACAGTCATGGAAGGCTCCAAGTTACCCTACCGCAAGTGGGCAATTGCGACCTACCTCATCATCACCAACCTCAAAGGCGTCTCCAGCATGAAGCTTCACCGGGATCTTGGAATCACCCAAAAGACGGCGTGGCACCTGGAGCATAGAATCCGAAAGGCGCTGGAGGCCCAGGGCGTCTTATTCCAAGGTCCTGTCGAAGTGGATGAGAGCTATTTCGGTGGCAAGGAGAAGAGCAAGCATTCTAACAAGAGGCTTCACGCTGGTCGTGGAGGCGTTGGCAAGACGCCAGTCGTCGGAGCTAAGGACCGAACTACCAATCAGGTTCAGGCTTCGGTGATCCAAGGAACCACCCAGGAGGAACTCGAAGTCTTCATCCAGGATCGCGTCGAGCCCGGATCAACGGTCTACACAGACGACCACGGCGGCTACCATCGGCTATGGCTGGACTTCGAGCATGCTTCCGTCCGTCACAGCGTCAGGGAGTACGTCAAAGGCCAAGCCCACACCAACGGCATTGAGTCTTTCTGGGCCATGCTCAAGCGTGGCTACTACGGAACCTACCACCGCATGAGTGCCAAGCACCTTCAACGGTATGTGGACGAATTCTCAGGCCGTCACAACATGCGCCGCCTGGACACCATCGACCAGATGAAGATCATGGCGAAGGGCATGGACGGGAAGCGGTTGCGCTATCGGGATCTAGTGGGCCACTCGAACGGATAGTATTCCTAGAATTACTGACCTGACCCTTGATCCGGCTTTGGTGGAGCGGGTTCGTCTGACCGAGGCTTACTTTCCATCGAGAAGTCACTCACGTGTTTTTCAGCGGTCCGAGCGAACTGTTCGTGTTCTTGGAGTTCTTCTGGAGGAAGCTCTCGAAGTTTCCAGCTATTTCCATCCATTTTCTCCAATACAGCAACTTGCTTTGGGTCTGCGACACCACCGGGATGAACTGTAATTGAATGATGCAGTGACCAAACCGCAGCAAATACCCCCTCGGATAATGTCGGCAACTTGTTCGGCCAGAATACTCTACGTAGAAACGCAAGAAATGGATCAGCAATGCTTTGACCGCTTCCGATCGCAAGAAATGGCAAGTTGTCAGTTGTGTACTCAGGGGAACCTTGACTATTGAACTGAATCAGGAATGGCTCATTGCGCACCGGTAGAGCGAGCACTGTGCTTGAAACCGCGTCAGATAGTGCAGCTGGTCCGATCGTGTTTTGCGCTATTGCTGCCACTTTCATTTCGAACTCAAAATGCTTTGTCCATAGTGCGACCCGGATCTCAGACATCAACTTGTACGGCTTCTTCTGAAGAAGGTTTTTCTTATCTTTGTAGAGTTCGCCAATGGTCTCCTCGATACGCTGGCCGAGTCCAACAGGACCGGAGACGGCCAAAATCACTTCGTCTCCTATGAAGCACAACTTCTTGACAGGCTGCTTTACTGTTTGTTGTCCCAAGAATCCAAGCGTAGCTGCTCCATCCGCAGCTACGACAATTCCGTCACGACACTTAATCCCTACAATCAGCGTCATTCGTATGAACCTTGACGGCCTAGCCTTGAAAGACGCTATTCTTTTGGAAGCTGGGATACTGCTTGTAAATTCTACGGACGAGTTGTTGGAAAGTTAATCCCTTTGCCCAGTCTACTACGACTTTAAGGTATGACACGCCATTCGGTGGAGCACTGTCTTTGAGTTGCTCAGCTTGTTCGCGGCCAGTAGCGGAAATGGTGTAACAATTCCAGCTCTCACCAGTTCGCTGCATGATGTTCACAAGGTCTCTTTCGGCAAGGGCTTTGGCGTCACGATAAACATCAATCGAGAACGGTCCATAGTTATACGGAATGAATAAGTAGAAAGAGTCGCCAACCGTTTCTCGTAGTTCCTGTCCGATCAAAAATAGACTCTTCTGTAGCTGAACCGGAGAAAGCCCAGATTCCTCTGCGAAGTAAATAGCCAAAAGCATCCAGCCTTGACGGTCCATATCTCGTTTCTCCTTTGCTAGAAATTATATAAAAAAACTGGTTTTTTATATAATGTTCACCCACAAACATACCCCATCAGAGTGACTAGAGCTAGTTCTCATCCGGAAAAGGATAAATAGTTGTAAATAAAAGGCTTAGGCCGCATCTTCGACCTCCATTGTTGTCGTGGTGTCTTGGTACAATAATGTTCACAAAACATTGAAACAACAAGACTTACGGCAAAGCCAGGAGGTCAAAGATGCGTCAAAGTCGTGAAAATCAGCTGCCGCTGACTCCCCTCTGGCCCGATCACCAGCACGCACAGGAACTGCGGGAGATTTCCAAGATCCTCGATGAAAATTCTAAGCTGAACGAACGGGTCTGGCAAGATCTCAGTGAGGCAGACTCGACAAAAGGGGCTCCGGGAATGAGCGGGGAGCAGGTGTTGCGCTGTGGTGTGATCAAACAGATGCATCAGTTCTCCTATGACCGCTTGGCCTTTCACCTGGCCGATTCTGTGAGCTTGCGGGCCTTCTGCCGGCTGCCTTTGGGCTGGACCCCGGCTCGTTCCACCCTGGCCGAGAACCTCTCGCGCATCCGCCACTCAACCTGGCGGGCCATCAACGCGGCGCTGGTGGACTGGGCCTGTGAGCAAGGCTTGGAGAAGGGAGAGAAGGTCAGAATCGACGCCACCCCGGTGGAGAGTGAGATTCACCACCCCACCGATAATCAACTGCTCTCTGATTGCGTACGGGTGCTGGCCCGTTGGCTGGGACGACTTTCTTGTTTTGTCGACTTCCCTTACCGGGATCATGGCTTGCGGGCTCGCCGCCGCTGTCTGGCCATCAGCAATGCCCGCCGTCAGACCCTGCGCATTGGCCCTTATCGCGATCTGCTCAAAGTCACCCGCAAGATGGCAGGCTACGCCCGGGCAGCCCTGGCGGCCTGCGAAGACTCCAGCCATCCCCGTGTTGTGCGAGAGAGGAGCTTACTCGAACACTACCTGGAACTGACCCATCGAGTGATCGATCAGACCGAGCGTCGTGTTTTGCGGGGGGAATCGGTCCCGGCCAGCCACAAGGTGGTTTCCATTTTCGAGGAGCACACCGATCTGATTCGCAAAGGCGGCCGGGAAACGGTCTATGGGCACAAAGTTTTTCTATCCTGTGGCAGATCCTCTCTGATCCTGGATTGTCTGCCGGTGCGGGGCAACCCGTCCGATAGCACTTACCTGGAGACGATGCTAGATCGGCACTGCCATCAATACGGCTCTTATCCGCGTCAGGCCAGCTTGGACGGGGGCTTTGCATCGAAAGCGAACTTGGCCTTGGCCAAAAACAAACCCGGCCTCAAGGATGTGGCTTTCGCCAAAAAGTGCGGACTCTCGATCGAATCGATGGTCTCCTCCAGCTGGGTATACAAACAACTGCGCCGCTTTCGGGCCGGCATCGAAGGCTGTATCTCGATGCTCAAGCGCGTCTTCGGGCTGGACCGCTGCCACTGGAAAGGCTGGCAGCGCTTCCAGCAGTACCTGCAGCTCTCGACCCTTTCCTACAATCTGCTGGTACTGGCGCGCCTGCGATTGTAGAGGTGCTCCTGCGGCTGACATCTCGATCCGTCTGGCAAAGGGCCGAAGTGTCTCTTGAAATCGACTAAAATCGACTCTGTGTGGTCCGTTTAGGTCCCCAGCCCACTGCACATAACGGATTGCCAGCCGTTGATTGGGGTCGACTCGACTACGAGCGTCTTAAAAAGCCGATTTCCGGATAGGAAGTAGAGCTAGTCCTACCGCCTTGATACCAACCTTGTGTATACTCTGGAACAAGGAGGAATCAATGAAGGGAAACAAATACCGAAAAACTCGACTACCTGTCAAGGTAAAACCCAGGAGCTACCAGCCGACCAAGGCGGAACTAGAGGAAAGGGCCTACCTCCCAACGACCCCGGAACGCGCTGCCAAAGCCGTTGCTTCGCTCGTCAACATCCAGGAAACCAAAGACCCGAAGTAAGCAGGGTAGGGTGACTCTCGTATATAATTCCCTTTCCTTTGCCAGCAGCCACTCCTCGACAGACGAGCGACGAAACCGCAGGCAGGGCTTCTTCTTGCCCGTTTCTAGTCGGATATGGGGAATGTAGTGCATGTGTGCCCACTCGTAGATCGTACTGACCCGCACGTTCAGCAGTTCAGCAATCTGGTCTGCTCGTAGAAGTGATTTGGTCACTACTCTTCCGGTCCCCAACGTCTTCCCATCATTCGATCAAGAACCGCGCGATCTTGGCCCTTGCCTCGACCACCCGCCCGCTGTTCGGATCTACGAATCGGTCCAGTTTGCTGTTCCCGTCGGGGGTGGCCGGGAAGATCTTGTAGCCGCCAGGAACCAAGCCCTGCTTCTTGGTCTCGATTCAATCATGCTTGCCTGCTCGATCTTTGGCTTCCGCGAGCGTTTTTGCCCCCGTCAACTGCATCAACTTTCGGTCACGGCGCTCCCGGCAAAAGGCTTCCCAGACGACTTCAAAGGTGACTTCCCGACGCGACTGTCTGATCTGCTCGACGATCTGCTCCAGGTGTTCCGTCTATAATGCTAACCTGTGCGCACTTCGGAGATTATTATCCACTGAAGCAAGCGTTGGGATGATCACGATGAAAATCGAAAAGGGTCGGATGATCGCTCTCGTATATGGCAAGTACTTCCGTTCCGAGAGCATCGTAGGATTGGAGCGAATCGAGGAAGGGAGAAGGCCGGGCAAGCGAACTCAGGTCCATGTGGAGAACCTAGAGGCACCGATAATTGCGTCCCGTTCAGAAAGTGCGATCCTACGCGATCTGGTGGAAAACCCGAAAGAGATCACGGAGGCCAGGGAACAATTTGAGTTGCTCAGTGACATCCTCGACACCGTTTCGGAGATCAATCCGATGCTGAGATCCATCATCCAGGATCAGGGTCACTGGGATCTCAACCAATTGGAACGGCGGATCAAGGAAACTCTGGAAGGGGAGAAGGAGTAGAAGATTCAATGGCTTCTATTCTTGGTATGGCCTCAATTGCATCGGCAAAAATTGCTCCTGAGAGATGGATCATTTGAAAAACCGTTATCCGGCAGGTGGAACGATCCAGCGAGCTCGGGGTGGGTGGAAGTCTCAGACGCGCCTACGCAAAGCTTCCCACACCGCACTCAACTGGAGCAGGATTCCTACCCTCTGGCGATTTTTCTTTCCTAGAGAAGCGGAAAGGAGTCTGGCCAATTGAATCGACCTTGTTCCCCCCTGGGCTTTGCTAGACGGCAATCGCCTCGGTAGAGAACTGACCTGCGGGAGCAGGGACCCGATCCTAGCCGATTGGACTTCATTCGCTGCAGGCGCGCCGCCAAGCCGTCACTCAGGGTCGTTCGAATGGAGTTGCTGGTATTCCTCCTCCAAAATCCCCATCAAGACCAGATCATGCCACTGCTTCCGGGAGTAGGCCCACTCCCGGAAGGCTCCTTCCTCCTTGAAGCCACATTTTTCATAACAACGGACCGCACGCGGGTTAGAGCGAAGGACACGCAGCCCTACGCGGTGTAAGCCCATGTTTTCAAAGCATACCTTCAGAAACAAATTGATGACCTCGGTTCCGATTCCCAGCGACAGGAGATCAGGCTCTCCGATGACGATGCCCAACTCGGTATTCCGCTGGCGAAGGTTCAAGTGCTCGTAGCCAATGTGTCCCACGTAGTGGTCGTCTGATTTCAGACAAATGGCAAACTTGCGATTGGAAGGATCTACATTCTTGACCTGGTCTTCAATGAAGGCGCGGGTTTGTTCGACCGACTCGGGCCAATCATTGCCGGGTAGCGACGATGTAATCTGGTCGATGTCCCGCCACCGATGTACGGCTTCCAAGTCCTCCATTCGGTAATCACGAAGATAAATGTTGCTTCCGATGACGTGTGGCATAATACCCCCCTTCGGTCCTTCGAGGCTTCGAGGTGACTGGGATTTCGTAACAACGCGATTCTACCTTCAAGGGCTCGTAGAGGGCACCCATCCCCACCCGCTGTCTGGCGGAACGGGACTCCTACCGCTTGGCAACCTCCTACTGGACAAGGTGTCTCCCCATCCAAGGACTTGCTAGCACGCCGCCGTCGCCGGCATTCTTGGGTTTAAATCCGTACGTCCAACACCAGCATTTAGAAGCAACGCCCACCCCTCGGACAATGTTTCGGCTTTACCCGCTTGGCCTGCCAAATGTTTCTGGTCCGGTTCTTGACATAACCTAACAATAGGTTTATTCTGAGACCATGCAATGCTCCTACTGCAAGGCTGAGATCCCGCTTTCCGCTGTAGCGGCTGAAATGGGCAGGCGCACTTCTGCCAAGAAAAGCGCTGAGCAGCCGTGAAAATGGCAAGCTGGAGGGAAGGCCACCGAAGCACAAGGGCTGACCACCACAACCTGTATTGGAGGTTGCAATGGCTGTTTCCAGCTTACCCCAATCCCTGCGTCCACAACGAGTAGCCCTCTACGCCAGGGTCTCCACTTCAGATTAACGCTCCGAGAGCCAGTTGCTCGACCTGCGCCGCTATGTCCGGGATCGCGGCTGGCAGGTTTTCAACGAGTACACCGATAACGGCATAAGCGGCACCAAAGACAGCCGCCCCGCGCTCAATCGGCTGATGGACGATGCCTGCAAGCGTCGCTTCGACGTGGTGCTGCTCCGCCAAACTCTGACGAACATGGTCCCTCAACTGGTCGACCGATTCGAATTCTCCGACGTCTTTGGCCAGGTCGTCGTCCAGATCGGGGAGCTGCTTCTGCTTGATCTCCTTCAGGTGCAGAGCGTAGCGAACGCGATGGCTTGCCAGTTCCGGATCCGGATAGTCGGGCGGGTAGTCGACCTCGAAAACCTTTCTGCCCTCTGCCTCCATGGCTCCCAACGCCTCGTTGAAGGCCCGGTGGGTGTGATCGTCGCCCACCACGGCACTCAGATTCTCTTCCTGCCAGGACTGGTGACGATTTTTCCCGTCCAGGAATTCGGCTCGCAAGTCAAAAACCGCATAATCGTTCTGCTGGGCGGGACGATCCCCCACGGACACCAGGGAAGCGTATTTCTCTTGGATCTTCTCCAACTCCTCTTCCACGTCCCCTGGCCGGACCTCCTCCTCCTCCAAACTCACCTCCAGCCCCTGGTAGGACGGAAGCGAAATGTGGGGAGGCACTTCCAGGTAGGCCTCGTAGACCAGTGGCTCGCCCTCCTCGCACTGCAAATTCTCGAAACTGGTAGTTGCCCCAGAGGCTGGACGCCTTGCTGACGGAGGGCATCGTCGTAGGATTCTGGAACCAGTTTCTGTAGCACGTCGTGACGAATGTTGTGGTGAAAGCGGCGCTTGACCAGCCTCAGAGGGGCCTTTCCCGGGCGGAAACCGGGAAGGCGGGCCCGCCTCCGGTAGGCCTGGGTCACCTGATTGAACTGACCCAGCGCTACCTCGGCAGGATCTCAACCTTGAGCTGCTTCTTGACCGAGGTGATGTCCTCCAGCTCCACTCGCAGTTTCATCCCGGCACTCTACCATGAGGTCCAGAGCCGACCTTCTTGGCCGCAGGGGCGTCGGCTGGACGGATGGTGGCCCGCCCAAACGGTTGTCTCCACCCGCTGCAGCGGCTATGCTTCGGCAGGTATGGAAGAGAGGGGGGGCGGGCCAAGGCTCGGGCCTTCGACCGGATTCTGGCAGCTTACCGCAGCCTTCAAGACGAGGCAGGTTTCTACAGTCGCAACTGGGTGGAACTCTCGGAGGTGATCGACAGGGAGGCGAAAAACCTGGAGCAGCTGCTGACCGAGGGGTCTAGGAGCCGGTCACCGGAGCGCCGGGAGCGGCAGTCCCCTGCCCGGGTGTGATTTTTCTCAAGGCCCGCGGAGCGGCAATGTGCAGATGCCCATTGGAAGCCAGAAGCCCGGCGTTTTGTGCCAGCGTCCGTCCTCGCCTGAAATCCAGATCCTGACCCAGAGTCACTCAATCCGCCGCAGCAAAGGCGTAACGGGCGACTCTCTTCACCCAGTCATGCCGCTGAGCGCAGTGAATATAGCTCTGCCATCCGGGGATCGAGGTTCTCCGGCGAGGCGATTTCCAGTAGAGCATCAACCACCGCCGGATCGAAATGTTGACCTTTTCCAGTGCGGAGAATGTCGATGACTTGGCTCAGCTCCATCGCCGCCCGATAAGGGCGTGCGGAAATCACGGCGTCGAAAACATCGGCAACTGCCGCGATACGGGCGTAAGGATGGAGTGACTCCCCGGAGACACCTTCGGGATACCCCGTTCCATCGACACGCTCGTGATCGTGCCGCACAATTGGGTAGAACGTCTTTGAAGGATGTGATGGGTTCGCGGATGCGTACGCCTAATGATCAGATGTTGTTGCACAATCCAGAATTCTTTGTCGGTCAGCTTACCCAGCTTGTCTAGGATTCGCGCCGGAACTCCGATCTTTCCTACGTCATGAAGAAGGCAGCCCCGATGAATCAAATCGATCTCATCGGGACCAAGACCCATTACCTCGGCGAGCCGCATTGACATTTGTGCGACCCGCTCCGAGTGACCCGCCGTCCATGAGGACTTGGCATCCACCGTTCTTGACAGTGCCTTTAAGGCACTCCAATTGAGATCGTCGAGGTCTTGAATGAGCTGTGTGTTGGAAAGGCCGAGGCCAACCTGATTGGCAAGGCTACGAGCTTGGTCTAGCGCGTCTCGATCCGGCTCCCGGGAGGTCGGATAACCCAACGAAAGTGCTGGCCATCGTCGACGCGGAAGGTGGCACCGACGGCGCCTTCAGCGTCGAGGCGATCGGCTACCGGACGAGCGCGCTGACCGAGGTACCGGACTTCGATGGCCCGCCCTCGCCCGAGCTCGCCACTCTAGTTCACCGGTCATCGTGAGCGCTTCTCCGTCGGCGAAAAATTGTTCAGCCAACTCCCCAGGAGTGGACTATCGAACTTCGTTCGGTCGGAAATCAACGCAAGAACTCCCAAAAGGACACTCCGCACGGTGTCACGGTTTGATACGCTCGTCCCATGAGAACCCTCTGGCTGGCGCCATACTACCCTCTGCCGATTCGATCGGGCGGCCATAGCCGGCTGGCCAACCTCGTCCGGCAGCTCGGGAGTCGCCACGCGATCTACTGGCTCTGTCCCACCCCGAACAGTCTCTCAAGCGCTATTACAGCCTTGGAAGGTTTGGCGGCACCGCCCGAGCTGGTGCCGGTTTTCTACAGTCAGACGTTGTGGGATCGCATCGCCAACACGCTTTGGCCCGCCAACTGGAGCCAGAGCGGCAACCGGATCTTTCTGCGGTTGGCTGGCTACCCCCCCCCCCGATGCGGTTCAGATGTTTTTCTCAGTTCTTCAGACCCGGCTCGCGCAAATCTTGAGGGCGGGGCGATTCGACATTGTGCAGCTCGAGTACACCGCGATGAGCGTCTATTGGAAAGTAATCCGTCGACTGGCGCCTGAAATCTCTCTGGTTCTCGACGAACTCGATATCAGTTATGTGGCGCTGCAACGGCTGGCGGAAACGGGACTCCGCCCGGCGATCAGCACTGGCTCCCCAGATTCGCCGGATGATTGGCTTCGGAGCAGCAGCTTTGGAAAGAGTGCGACGCGATCCTGACAATGTCGGAAGTTGACCGCCAGCGCGTCGGCCAGTCAGTCCCGCTGTCCAAAGTCAGCAGCATTCCCAACGGCGTAGATCCTGGGTTCTTCGACTTCAGGCCGCGCATACCCGACGGAGAGCGCATTCTATTCCTCGGGAATCTGCGCCATCCCCCTAATATCGCCGGGCTCCGATTCTTGCTGGAGCAGGTCTGGCCGAAGCTGCGCCAAAGTCGTCCCGGGGTCCGCCTGGACGTGGTGGGAGCAGAGTCTGAACCGTCGCTAGTCGACCAGATGAGCCAGACGGGTGTGGACTATCACGGATACGTCTCCGATGTCCGGCCTCTCCTACAACGGGCCAGTCTGATGGTGGTACCCATCTTTAGCGGCTCCGGCACTCGTCTCAAAGTCCTGGAAGCTTTCGCGGCTGGATTGCCGGTCGTAAGCACCAGCATGGGATGTGAAGGTATCGAAGTAGAGGAAGGAAAACACGTTCGGTTGGCGGAGTCCCCACAGCAATTCGTGGAGACAATCGTGAGTCTGTTGAACCGTCCGGAAGAAGGTCGGCAGCTCGCTCAGGAGGCTCGGATTCTGGTGATAAACCGCTACGACTGGAAGACGATCGCCCGCCAACTGGAGCGGGTCTGGAGCGGGCTCCGGTAGATTATTGATGAAGAGGCAGTCTGTGGCTTCTTCCGGCTCTCAATCTGACGTGGCCCCCGATGCCGGACGACCCTGAACCTCCCAGAATTAGACCCCCAACCTCCGGCCTCCCCGGTAGGCCAGGATCTGTCTCGCCTACGATACTGATGAAGCTCGATCACCAGTGTTCCTTTGGCGTCCAGATACGGCACGTACTGTGAACGCGTGTAGTATCTGCCTTGATGTTCCTCAGGACTTGCCAAATGGCGGTCACGGAGATATTTGGGGACTAACGTGCCTCGTGTAATCTGTCGAAGAAATGGACCGGATTGGCGGTCTTCCCCGTCCTGCACTTTTGAATCTGCGGGAGCTTAACGTACCTATACCCCCGGTTGGGCAGGCTATCCCTCCCCCGGTGCCTTCTGGAGGGCGTTAAGAAAACTGCACCTGTGTGTATTCGTCGTTCCAACACCTGCAGAAAACAGGCAAAGTGGAAACGGTTTGGAAACATCCTCCAAATTTCGTACTTCCAGGACTCGGTTCAGGAAGCCGCTACACTCCTACGAACAGGCAAGATAGATGTGGTGAGCCGCCAGGGAATCGAACCCAGAACCTACTGATTAAGAGTCAGTGGTCGAGTGGTTTCTTGCAGCTTCAACGCATTCCGGATCTAGCTCACAATCCGCTTTCTTTCACCGTTTTCTAGGCATAGAATTGTCTAGGGGTGTTTCAGGTCAACTCATTACAGAGCGTATTTTTGTGGACCCCCAGAAAAAGACAGTGGGCTGGGAGGGTGAGATGGCAGTGGTGAAATTGACCGACTTGACGGTTCGAGCGATCCAGGACGAAGGAACCTTTA
>CBDBID010000019.1:0-62382 GCA_965205565.1 Acidobacteriota bacterium | reverse complement strand
ATGGTCGGCAATGTCGGAGAGTGGACTCGCACCAAGTGGGGTCCCGATCCGGCAGCACCTCGATACGGATACCCTTATCGCTCGGACGATGGCCGAGAAGATCCGGCGAGCGATGACCATCGGGTGGTGCGTGGCGGCTGCTGGTTCAATAGTGGATGGCTCGCCCGTCGCATTGGCCGCTTCGGAGGTCAACCCTCCGACCGCTTCGGCAACCTCGGGTTCCGGGTCGCAGTTTCTCCCATTCAGTTCTGATTTTCTCAGAAGGGCGGTCAGCCCAGGAAGCCCCAGCGGGCGGGGGTGTCCCTGATATGCAACGTCCCGCCTCTCACCGCGGTGACGGCCAATCCGAAGCACCGGTCGGCCGACTGCAACGCATCGCCTCCTTTCGGAGGGTCGAAGTAGTTGTTGCCAGGAGCGCCAAATCCCGGGAAGCGGATGAACGGGCCTCCCGAGGCGGTCACCGCCTGCCTCTTGAGCACGTTGTGATCGGTAGTGCGGTTGAGCTTTTGCACGACATCGGCTACTTTCTTCTGGACATGCCAAAGACCAACTCGCACCTGTCGACAAACGAGCTGCGCGATCGAGTCAGTTGCTTGCCGCGATTCCCGTTAGCACACCTACCGACGCCGCTAGAGTATCTGCCCCGATTCTCACGAGCAGTGGGGGGACCGGATGTTTACATCAAGCGCGACGATTGCACCGGTTTGGCGTTTGGCGGCAACAAGACTCGTCACAACGAGTTCTTGCTGGCCGATGCGATCGAAAAAGGCGCCGACATGTTTGTCTGGGGCGCCAGCGTTCAGAGTAACAACTGCCGACAGACGGCGGCTTCGTGTGCCAAAGCGGGATTGGATTGCCATCTGGTGCTGGGGCGAGGCAAGACGGCGGATGGTCCTGAACCCGTCCAGGGGAATTTGCTGCTGGATCACCTGGTCGGCGCCAGCATTGAGATTATCGAGGAATCGGTCGGACCTGCCGTCGATAAAAGGATTGCCCAGGCCGCTGCCAGGTTTCGGGAGCGAGGGCGCAAACCGTACGAATGGGATCGTCACAGGCTGAGACCCCTAGCAGCCGTCGGCTATGTGTTGTGCCTAGTCGAAATTCTGGAACAGGCCACCCAGGCCGGGATCGCACCGGATGCCATTTATGTTTGCTCGGCGGGCTCAACCGGGTCGGGTTTGTCTCTGGGTGGCGCGGCTTTAGGGCAGTCGTTTCCCATCTGGCATGTAACGCCCATCGTGTGGCCGTGGGACACGCCGACCGACATGGCGGGAATCGCCAGTGAAGCGGCCCAGCTGATCGGTGTTGATATCTGTTTTGAACCGGACCAACTAAATGTCACCCAGGATTATGTGGGCCAGGAGTACGGGGAAGCGACGCCCGGCTGCCTGGAAGCCATTTCCCTGCTGGCTCGCACAGAGGGGATCTTGCTCGATCCGGTTTACACCGGTAAGGCCATGGCCGGTTTGATCGACCACATCCGCAACGGCCAGTTCACCCGGGATCAAAAGGTGATTTTTGTCCACACCGGAGGCACACCGGCCTTGTTCGCATACAACGAAGTCCTGGCCAACCGAATCGAGAGCCGGCAGCTATAGGATCCGCATTTCGACGGCTGCCCCTTCTCAAGCCAGCGCAAGTACTCAACCAAGGCATCTTTGCTTCCTTGCCCAGAGCAGAAGGCCCACCTACCCGGTCGAAAGAACCCTGCTCACCACGAGCCTGACCGCTGCGGGCGTGGCGTCGATATGGAAGGGACAGAAACGGTTGGAAAGGCCTCATCTCAGCATTCGTTACCAACCGAATGAAGAGTCCGCTTTCTAGAGGGACTGAGGACCGCGAAGTTAGACATTCGGGGATTGCCCCTCTTCGAGTCTCCAATGTTCCGGGGAGCGCCACAAGCTGGACAGGATCAACTCGCGAATGAAGATGAGTTCCTTGGGGAGTCGATCGTACAATTGGAGGAACAGCTCCTCGTGAGACAGAACTTCACCCACCCACTTCTCCCGATCCAGTGACATGAGTTCCTGAAATTTTTCAGCCGTGAAATCTTCTAGATCCCGCCACTCGAGGTCCCCGTAGCGGGGCATCCACCCGAGTGTACTTTCCACCCCGGGGGCACGCCCCCGAGCTCGTTCCACGATCCACTTCAATATCCGCATATTTTCCCCGAATCCGGGCCACAGAAAGTTTCCATCTTCGTCTTTGCGGAACCAATTGACGGCGAAAATTGCCGGTGGGTTGGGAATGACGCGTCCGAGCTGCACCCAGTGGTTAAAATAGTCTGCTATATGATAGCCGCAGAACGGAAGCATGGCCATGGGGTCGCGCCGCACCTTTCCCACTTGTCCAGCAGCGGCAGCCGTGGTCTCCGAACCCATCGTGGCAGCCAGATACACGCCGTTATTCCAGTTAAAAGCTTGATATACCAGGGGAACCACATGGCTGCGACGGCCACCGAAAACAAACGCTTGGATGGGAACACCGTCGGGATTCTCCCAGTTCGAGTCGATCGACGGGCACTGGCTGGCCGGAGCGGTGAACCGGGCATTGGGATGTGCGGCGTTTCTTCCGCACGACGGTGTCCAGTGCTCGCCCTTCCAATCGATCAGCTCGGGCGGCCGCGTCTCGGTCATGCCCTCCCACCACACATCTCCATCTGGTGTCAGAGCGACGTTGGTAAAAATGCAGTTCCGCGTGAGCGTGGCCATGGCATTGGGATTGGTTTCCTCCGACGTACCCGGGGCCACGCCAAAATACCCACTTTCGGGATTGATGGCGTAGAGCTGACCATCCGCTCCCGGCTTGATCCAAGCGATATCGTCCCCAATGGTCGAAATCTTCCATCCGTCGAAGGCCTTCGGAGGGATGAGCATGGCAAGATTGGTCTTTCCGCAGGCGCTGGGAAA
This sequence comes from Acidobacteriota bacterium, assembly GCA_965205565.1. Lineage (GTDB taxonomy): Bacteria > Acidobacteriota > UBA6911 > RPQK01 > CBDBID01 > CBDBID01. The sequence goes on along the minus strand of CBDBID010000019.1, from coordinate 59,473 downwards.
GGCTGCCCCCACATAAGTCTTTTCCCCTTCCGGAGATTGAACCCCCAGGATGAGCATGTGCTCGGCCAGCCAGCCCTCATCGCGCGCCATGACGGACGCGATCCGCAGGGCGAAACATTTCTTGCCCAGCAGGGCATTGCCTCCGTAACCGCTTCCGAAAGACCAGATTGAGCGTTCTTCCGGGAAATGCACGATGTATTTGTGATCCTTGTTGCAGGGCCAGGGAACATCTTCCTGCCTCGGCTGCAAGGGCAATCCGACCGAGTGCAAGCAGGGGATGAATGCTCCCTCCCCCAGCAGCTCCAGCACCGCTTGGCCCATGCGGGTCATAATCCGCATGCTGACGACCACATAGGGCGAGTCGGTTAATTCCACGCCGATATGGGCGATGGGGGATCCCAAGGGCCCCATACTGAAAGGGATCACATACATGGTTCTGCCGCGCATGCAGCCTTTGAAAAGGCCCTTCAGCGTAGCTTTCATCTCCTGGGGAGCCACCCAGTTGTTGGTGGGTCCTGCATCGCTTTTGTGGGTGGAGCAGATGAACGTGCGGTCCTCCACCCGGGCCACATCGCTGGGATCCGAACGGCACAGGTAGCTGTTGGGCCGCTTCTCTTCATTCAATTTGATGAAGGTGCCGTTGTCGACCATCAAGTGGCACAGTTGGTCGCGTTCGCTGGGCGACCCGTCGCACCAGTGCACCTGGTCAGGCTGGCACAGGGTGACCATTTCCTGAACCCACTGGGTGATTTTTTGATTCTTTACATATTCCGGAAAGTCCAATGAGCAGCTCCCCTTCCTGTATGCACCGGTGGATCGTATCCTTTTCCGTTTCGCCCCAAATCCAGTTCCCCTCTCTCCCCTTATGGTAGGGGGTCTCTCTGGCAATGGCAAAAACCAATCCGTGCTGGACGAACATGCTCCACCCCGTGCCTTTCCTCGGCACAGCGGATACAATCCGTCTGGCTGGATACCGAAAACGTCGCCCCCAATACGGGGTCGAATGGGGCTTCCGCTTGGAAAAGAGTACTTGGAAAGAGACCAGATGAACCTAGGAAAATGGCGCATACTGCTCGATTATCACTACTGGGCGCGTGACCGACTGCTCGAAGCGGTGGGACGTCTGTCAACGCAGCAGTACACCCAGGATCTCGGCAATAGCTTCCCATCGGTCCGCGACACCCTCGTCCACATCTACTCTGCCGAGTGGGCCGGGTATTCACGCTGGCAGGGAAAAGAGCTGGCCCCCGAAAACTGGACGATTTGCTAAGGTGGCTCCGACCTGAATGAGAAAGGACGGGGAGTCATGGCAAAACGAAGGAATTTTTCAGCCCAATTCAGAGCGCAAGTGGCGCTTGAAGCGCTTCGAAGCTAACACAGCGTGAGTGAGCTGGTAGCCCGCTACGAGATCCACCCGAATCTGATCACGAACGGGAAGCAACGGGTGCGAGAAGGGATGGTGGAGGTGTTCAAGGGCAAAGCGGACAAGGGCAGGGCCGGCACACAAGCCGAGAGCAAGGAGCTGTACGCCAAGATCGGCGAGCTGACGGTGGAAAAGAATTGTTTGTCCAAAGTGCTCGATCGTTGAGTGTGAAGGCCAGACAGGCCGCGATCGAGCCGGGGCACCGTCGGCTGAGCATCCGCAGACAATGCTCTTTGATGAGTTTGTCTCGTTCGACGTATTACTATGAGCCCCAGGGAGAGAACCCCCGGAACCTGCAACTGATGAGACGAATGGACGAGCAGTTCTTAGAGACGCCCTACTACGGGTCCCGACAGATGGTTTATCACTTGCGTCGGCAGGGCTATCGAGTGGGCCGTAAACGAGTGCGCCGCCTGATGGCAAAGATGGGCCTGGCAGCCATCTACCCGAAGCCACGCACCTCCAAGCCCAATGTGGGCCATCAAGTGTCCGCCCCTGCTTCGAGAATACGGATCTCGCCTTTCTGGATGTACGTGAGGGCTGGGAACGTTCGGGCGGAATGATCGAGGGAGCCGTTGCGGTAGATCGGGCCAAGACGGAGTAGATCATCCATAGTTGGCCCCGAGATCGAGAAATCATCGTCTATTGTGAGCATGGAACCCGCAGTCTTCAGGCAACGCAGTTTTTCCAAAGCCACGGATTCGAAAACATCAAGAGCCTTGCAGGCGTTTACTCTGAGTGGGCTACCTCCTTGTGAGCCGAACGGTCTGAAGGTTATCGACTCTTGGTTGGGCTAAGAGTTGGCCCTTGGCTCCCCAGAAACTCGCTTTCTGATCGAAAGGAAGAGGTTTGAGGCTCTCTGCTTTCGCCAACCTGCCAGACGACGTGCCCGTGTGGCTGTTCGGTTTCGAAAAGCCCCTGAGCGACAACAATAAGGCGCACATCGGGGGGATTTTTGACACCTTCCTCCAAGGCTGGAAGTCGCACGGGGCACCGGTCAATGGTGATTACAAGATCCTTCACGACCGTTTCGTCGCCGTTTCCGGACAAAGCCAAGATGGCCTTTCTGGCTGCTCGATCGACAGTTGTGTGGCCAACTTCAAAGCGCTGAAGTCGAGGTTCGGATTGGATGGCTTGAACCGGAATCTCGTATTTTATCGCGACTGTCGGGGAACTGTGCAGTCGGTGAATCGGCTGGCCTTTCAACAGAAACTCGATTCCGGCGAGATCACCCCACAGACTCCGGTGTTCGATACTACGGTTGCAACCCTCGGGCAACTGCGTTCTGGAGCGCTCGAATCAACCGTAGAGCAGTGCTGGCATGCAAAGGCCTTTCGCGTTCCCGTATCCTGACCTCCCTCTGACCTCTCCCCTAAGTTCTCACTTCCATAAGTACGATGATGTTTGTTGCGAACGGGACACCCCTGGATTGCAGGCGACGACGAGTCGATGCGGGGACATCGGGGAGAAAGAGCAACACCGAAGACAGGGGTGTCCCGTCGCAACCCTCCGGGCGGAGGGGGGGGCGGGCGATCTCTTCGTGGCTCCTCGTCGATGATGCCCCGCGCATCGCCTCCTCCTCGCTCCTCGACCTCCCCTCCCAAGCCCCTTTCGCAAACGTCACCGTATTTATGGAAGGGAGCACTAAGCCTGCAGAAACCCGGCTGCCTGGTTCACAGGCCATCACAAAAGACTCATTTCCCTGACCAAAAACAAGGTGGACTCCGCACAGCGCCTACCCTACCATTGAGGCGGACTTCTTACCGTTACATTCTGGCGATTCGGACGAGAAGAGGTGTGACTCATGCCCGCTTCACCTCGTCCTCGGTCAAAAACATGGACCAACTGACAGCCCACAATCAGGTAACGATCCCTTCTTTCATGTACGGGACCGCTTGGAAGAAGGCGGACACTGCTCGACTGGTCCAACTGGCCGTGTCTTGCGGCTTCGAGGCCATTGACACGGCCAACCAAATCATTCATTACGACGAGGCCCAGGTAGGTGAGGCTCTGCTGACACTGGCAGGCACCGGACGCAGCCGGGCATCCCTCTTCTTGCAAACCAAATTCACGCCGGTCGGGGGGCAAGACCATCGAACTCCCTACGACACCTCCGCGGACATCACCAATCAGGTTCACCAATCCTTCAAAAGTTCGCTCGAACACCTTCATACCGACTACTTGGACTCCTATGTTCTGCACGGTCCATATGCGCGAGTGGGACTGAGTGACGCCGACTGGGAGGCATGGGCCGCCCTGGAAGAGATCTATCGATCCGGTCGCACTAGGATGATCGGCATCAGCAACGTGCAAGCGGGGCAACTGCAGGAACTGTGTGCGAAGGCGAAGGTCAGACCGATGGTCGTGCAAAACCGATGCTTTGCGGCGCTCGGATGGGACAAGGCAGTTCGGGAAATCTGCCGCGCCGAGGACATCATTTACCAGGGGTTTTCACTACTCACCGCCAATCGGGAGGTCCTGGTCAGTTCGGACATTCACGCTATAGCCCAGCGACTCAACATCGGGCCCGCTCAGGTCATCTTCCGATTCGCCCTGCAGGTGGGCATGCTCCCGTTGACTGGCACGACCAGCACACAGCACATGAAAGAGGACTTACAGATCCGGGACTTCGAACTCTCCCGGGAGGAGACACAGTGTATTGAGACGATGGCGATTTAGGGGACGGGCCGCTCCGGTTGAGTGAGCAGAGCTGTCCAAAGGATTCGCTTTTAAGTCACACAAGTGTAGTAGAAGTGCTGATTTTGATTTGTGTCTTCTTGAGGGAAGTATCAAATGGCTCCCAGAGCCGTTCAAATGTCACGGTTGAGGTGCACCACAGAAGCTCACCCAGAGGGATTACTACCTTGCTGATCTCCGCTATATTCCACCTCTCTTGGCGCTGCCTATTTGGGCAATTCCTTAGAGATCATGTGGGATCTTCCCGATGGCATCGTTCAGGCGGTCATTACTTCGCCACCGTATGCTCTTCACTACAAAAAGGAGTACGGCAATGTCGACAAGAGCGGTTATGTAGACTGGTTCCTCCCCTATGCGAAAGAGATAAAGCGAGTGCTTACTCAGGACGGGAGTTTCTTCCTGAACATTGGGGGAAGTTACAATCCCGGCGAACCAACACGATCTCTTTATCATTTCAAACTCTTGCTGGCTCTCTGTGAGGGACTTCATTTCCATCTGGCTCAAGAGTGTTTCTGGTACAATCCAGCAAAGCTTCCGGCTCCGGAGGAATGGGTCAACGTCCGCCGACTCCGGATCAAGGATTCCGTGGAGTACATCTGGTGGCTCTCCCCCTCACCCTGGCCCGCAGCTGACAACCGTTCCGTCCTGACCTCCTATAGTGCAGATATGAAACGCCTTCTCCAAAAAGGATGCCGTATCTCTCAGCGTCCTAGCGGCCACAACATCACAGCAAAATTCAGACGTGATAACGGAGGGTCGATTCCTTCAAATCTAATAGAACAAGGGAATAACGATAGTAATTCCAACTTCATCCGTGGTTGCAAAGAGAGAGGCCTGAAAATTCACTCCGCTCGCTTCCCTCCAGCCCTACCCCAGTTTTTCATCAAATTGCTCACCCAACCAGGAGATCAGGTTCTGGACCCTTTCGCTGGGAGCAACACAACAGGACGAGTCGCCCAAGATCTGGACAGAACTTGGATTGCGGTCGAGGAGAGTCACCAGTATCTCTCCACATCGGCCTTGCGTTTTGACCTGGATCCAGAACAACTATCATCGTGACCGACCCCAAGTTTATCCAACTGCTCAAAGAGCTGTTTGGTGAGGCGGACTGGCCGAAACCCTTGCACCTTCTGGAAGGAATGGAACGGGTTCATGAGGAAGAGAACTTCGCCACAGCAGCTAGAATCGTCCACACTTCTCAAAAAAGACTGTTGGAGGTTCTCAAAGCAGAGGAACCCGTTACTCAGGCCCTAGGAATACGCCACTCCGAAGTTCCTACCGAGCAAATCCAAAGTAGTTCGACAAGTCTTGGGGAAATTGTTGCTGGGCCGATCAGCGGAGTTGGCCTTCGAGCAGATCTACCGCTCAGAAACGCACCCTCACGAATTCGGTCTTCGGGACCTCCTGGAGTCCAGAACCGATACGGACTACCTACTGTATAACGGTCAAGGAAGGGCGATTTACAGGATCAACATCAAGTTCCATGGCACTCGATTCCGGCGCGCCCCCGAACTGGTAAGTCTGGACCCGCTGGACTGTTTCGCCCTAGCGACCTACAAGACCCACAGCGCTCTGCAAAAGCAGGATCAGGAGCGCTTACCGTACTTTTTCGCGATTGTAGGCGTATCCGGGTTGACCGCTGCCGGTGTAGGCGCCGCGTTCCCGGAGAACCTTGTTGAGGCCACGGCTCTCATCCACGAAGCCCCACGCTCCCGGAACAAACGCGATTTTGAGGACCGCATCGTAGACTACTCCGTGGAGCAGCAATTTGGTGTCTTGAGGGAGACCTATAGCCTATCCTCTCAGCCCCCTGGTATATTCTCTCCGCAAGAAAGGCTCATTCACTTCTTCGTAAGCTGATGTTCGAAAGAGTATACGCCTCCGCATACGTGGCTTTGCACAATAGTTTCGCGCGGCGGAGATTGACATGCATTTCTCACTCTCCGAAAACCTAGTAAATCTAAAATAATTCCTTTCGACCCTTAGGGAAAAAGGCCTCACCAAGGTGGCCACTCTGATAGAACGAGGTGAATGCTGACTGCCTCCTCGCCTCCCAGGGCTTCCGAACGAAGACAGCCTCCCGCTAGCCCGAGAGCCGTCAACCTTGCCACTGGCGGTAAAGGTCCAATATCTCCGCGATCGCCTCGAACTTCTTGTATGCGGTTCGGCTCTGAAACTCATAGGTGTAGTCGGCTTTCGGTTTACCGATCAGAAGCTGGAAATCCCAAGCCGGCACACCCGGCCCGCCACCACTGGGATTGAAAGCGAAACTCAGCTGCGTCCCTGGCGGGTTTCGAAACATGAAGGCCAGGAGCATCTCATCCAGCTTGCCTCCATAAACCGGATGGCGGTAACCGATGGGTTGGACCCCATACAGCAGACCGTCTCCTTGCTCCGGCATGGGAAAGGCGACGCTCTGACTCGCGGAAGCAAAAACCACTGAACCTGGAAGGCCCGACTGGCTATTGAACCATCGGGTTACGCCATCCCCGGCGGCGCGGCCTCGAAAGTAGTAAACACCGGCGTATGGAGTCTGCATGTAAGACGCCCAGAAGAGACCCAACCAGGGACCCAGTACCTGCTCCAGAGTGGGTGTGATTCGACAGGTGATGTCAACGAAGAAAGGTGGGGTGAGTTGGTGCACCATCTCCACCCGGACCCCCCCAGCGGGTACCCGGCTCAATGGTGATTCGAGCTTTCTCCGGGCCCAGCCGCTCCACGCTCGAGGGTCCGGCGATATAGGGTTTGTCTCCGGTCAGCCAGCGAGGCTCGAAAGTCGCCTCAGCGGCATCGAAGATGAACTCGCAGTTGAGGCCGGAGCAGCAGACCAGAAAGGGGGAGGGATCGTCACCTTGCTGCAACCTGGACAGGCCGTTGTACCCGTTGAAGCGGTCCCTTCGCGGGACCATGCAGTACAACTATTTGGACCAGTGTCTCCCCTCCTTGCGCTCCGCCGGTAACGGCAGTTGATGGCGCATCTCGACCTGGTCCTCTCCCGAGACCCCGTCGTGATTGTCACCCACCTCCGCCCGGATCTCTCCGCTGGCGATGGAGACTCGACTGCGGGGTCGTTTTCCCTGCATGCCCAATCCATGGGGGTTTATAATACCGGCTCCAGCGGCTTTCAAAAACATCCTTCGGCTTGGCGGTTGCCCCGCGATTCTCATGATTTGCCCTTCCGATCTCTCGAATCGAACCCTGGTCTTCCACCCCGCTGTGTCGCCGGTGGGCCGGTGAAAAGATCTCCTTGTTTCCGGTGCAGGTCACAGCTGGAGACGAAGGCGCTTGGATTCGAAAATCCTTGAGGGTTTCTCTGTGTGGAGCCAGCGGCGTTTCAGAAAACCGGTGTTTCGCGATAGGTTCCCCAGATTTCTCTAAGCGCCTCCACGATGTCACCCATGCTGGCTCCCGCTTTCACCAGAGAGATGGTGAGAGGTAGCACGTTGGCTGACTCGTCGCGAGCCTGGTCTTGCAACTTGCCCAGAAGCGCCTTGACTCTGGGCTCGTTGCGCTCCCGCCGAACCCGGTTCAGACGGGCCAGTTGATGATCCACAACGGCCGGGTCGTAGGCGTGGGTTTCGATATCTACCGACTCTTCCTCTTCGACAAACCGGTTGACTCCGATGACTGGCCTCTCGCCCGACTGCCGGCCCAGGGCCACCTGATAGCCAAAGTCAGCGATCTGGCGCTGAAACCAGCCCTTCTGGATCAATCGGACGGTCCCGCCATTGGCCTCAATTTCGTCAAGCATCGCGAAGATGCGACGTTCGAACTCACTGGTCTGGCTTTCCACATAGTAGGAGCCTCCGAGCGGGTCAACGACGTTGGCGACGTTGGTCTCTTCTGCGATGATCTGCTGAGTCCGCAGGGCGATCTTCATCGCCTCCTCGGTCGGGATGGTGAAGGCTTCGTCCATGCCGTTCGTGTGCAAGCTCTGGGCCCCTCCCAGGACCGCCGCCAGGGCCTGCAATCCGGTGCGCACGATATTGATTTTGTGCTGCGGTTTCGTCAGGGATGCGGCCGCTGTCTGGCAGTGGAAGCGAAGCCGCATGGAAGCAGGATTACGAGCACCGAAACGCTCTTTCATGATTTTGGCCCAGCAACGGCGAACCGCCCTGAATTTGGCAATCTCTTCAAAAAAATCAGCCTGAGAGACGAAATAAAAGGACAGTCTGGGAGCAAATTCATCGACCGCCATGCCGGTCTTGATGACCTGCTCAACATAGGTCACGCCATTGGCAAGCGTAAAGACGGCTTCCTGCAGCGGCGAGGCTCCTGCTTCGGAAATGTGGTAACCGGAGATATTGACCGGGTTGTAGCGCTTCATATTCCGGGCCCCATAGGTGATGCAATCGCGCACCAACCGGACCGAAGGGGCGATCGGATAAATCCATTCCTTCTGGGCGATGTACTCCTTGAGGACATCGGCTTGAATGGTTCCCGAGAGCTTGTTCAGGTCGTAACCGCGCTTCTCCGCCAGCGCCACATACATGGCCAATAGTATCCAGGCGGTAGGATTGATGGTCATCGACACCGATATCTTCTCCAGGTCGATCCCCCCAAAGAGAGCTTCCATGTCCGCCAGGGTGTCGATGGCAACGCCTTCACGACCGACCTCGCCCTCGCTCAAGGGGTGGTCCGAGTCGTAACCCATGAGGGTGGGCATGTCGAAATCGACCGAGAGCCCAGTCTGCCCTTCCTTAATCAGATACTTGAAGCGCTTGTTGGTATCTTCGCCGGTACCGAAACCGGCGATCTGCCGCATCGTCCAGACACGCCCCCGGTACATGGTGGGATAGGGACCGCGAGTGAAGGGGTACCGCCCGGGCAACCCGATATCTCGGAGCGGAATGTCGCGGGTGTCGAGGGCCGTGTAGACCCGCTTGACCGGCAGATCACCGTAGGTCTTGAACTCGGCCTGACGCTCGGGCTGGCGTTCGACAAACTCCCTGACCTCGTTAGCCTCCCACGTCTCTACCTGAGACACCAGTTCCTCAAGTTCGTCTAGCTGGTCACGCTGGGCCTTCATCCTCGAATCTCCTTTCACACTTTATCAATCAGTCTTTTGGCCGCGGCATGAGGATGGCTCTGGCGCGACATCAGTCGCCCCACCAAGGTGGCGACGCTTCCATCACGGTGCCGACCGAACTCATCACGCAGAAGTTCCTCGGCAGCTTTCAGGAGCCGCTGTTCGGCGATCCGCTGCTGACGCTGCCGTAGGTACCCCGTCTTTTTCAAGAAACGCAAATGGGCGTCGATCTTGGCCACTAACTGGTCGACGCCCTCTCCCGTCTCCCCACTGGTGGCGATCACGGGGAGCTGCCAGCCGGAGGACTCGGAAGCCGCATTCATGCGCAGCATATCTTTCAGATCGGTGATGGTCCGATTCGCATCGGGGCGGTCACATTTGCTGACCGCATGGATATCGGCGATCTCGAGTACTCCAGCCTTGACCATCTGGATGTCGTCGCCCAAGCCAGGCGCAGAGATGACCACGGTCGTGTGGGCCGCCCGTACCACGTCGATTTCGTCCTGGCCCACTCCCACGGTCTCGATCAGGACCACCTCGAATCCTGCCGCATCCAGGACATCGACCACGTCCAAGGTGGTCCGGGCCAGCCCGCCCTGTGCTCCGCGGGTCGCCATGCTGCGAATGAAGACACCCGGATCTCCGGTGAGCTGATTCATGCGGATACGATCTCCAAGAATGGCTCCACCGGAAAAGGGGCTGGTGGGATCCACCGCGACTATTCCGACCCGCCGTCCCGATTTGCGGATGTGCTGGGTCAGCAGGGCCATCAAGGTCGACTTTCCGCTGCCCGGCACTCCCGTGATCCCGACGATGTGAGCCCTGCCCGTGTGACGGTAGATCTCACCCAAGGCTTCGAAGACTTCGTCGCCACCGTTCTCCGCCCGGGTCAACAGGCGGGCAATGGCGACAACCTTTCCATCAAGAGCCGGTTGGACCAAATCCAGGGACGGGATGGGGGCGGCGGCGTTCATCAAACTTGTTCCAGCCGCTGCTGCATCGCGCGGAATGCCTCGCGGTCATCGATCACTCTCCGCGCCTTGAAGTCGGTGCGCGGAAAGGTCCCGGCCGGAACCACTTCCACCTTGGTGCGTATGCCAAGCACCCGCTGAAGGGTTGAGGCGGCTCGCTTCCTCAAGATCTCTGGATCTCCCGTTGCGTAGACTTCCTCTTTCCCTTCAAGCTGGACCAGCAGTTCGTCCATGGCACCCGCCCGCGACACGATGATGCGGTGCTCGCCCCCGTAATCTGGGATCTGATTCAACGCCTCATCGATCTCACTAGGGTAGACATTCTCAGCCCGAACTGTGAAGGCGTCGTCGATCCGCCCGAATATTCCGTCGGGCAATTGAGGGTAGGTTCGACCGCAGGCAGTCGGCCCATCTTCCCACCGGGTCAGGTCTCCAGACAGCAGCCGGATCATGGGCTGAGAGGTACGCTCCAGGTGGGTATAGATCGGCGTACCGCGTTGGCCGAAGGGTACTCGCCGGAAAGTGCTGGGATCGCAGACTTCCGTATAGACGATGTCCTGCCACAGCAGCATGCCTCCCGTTTCCCGGGTACCGGCAGCGTTCATCCAGGGGGTCATCTCAGCCATCGATCCGCTGTCGATGACACGAGCCTGATAGACGTCCCGGATCCTGTCGCGCAAGGCGGGAACGGAAGCTCCTGGCTCGCCGGAGAGAACCAGTACCTTCAGACGGAAGTCGCGAGGATCGATGCCCTCCTCGTGCGCCACCTCGGCCAGGTACAGAGAATACGACGGGGTACCGTAGAAAGCGCGGGGTTTTACTCGCGCCAACCAGTGGACCGCGCGCGCACTCATGCCCGGGGCGCCCGCTCCGAAAGGGAAGCAGACGGCGCCCAGACGCTCGCACCCCATCAGAGCGCCCCAGGATCCCATGTAAAGACTGAACACGGCGGCGATGAATACACTGTCCCCCGGGCGCAGTCCCATCCCCCACAGGACGCGCGCGTGGGCGTTGGCGATGGCATCCCAGTCTTGCCTGCCGATGGCGAAAACCGTAGGGTTACCAGTGGTCCCGGAAGTGCCGTGGATGTGAAATACCTCACCCTCCGGTATGCACAGATAATCTCCAAAGGGCGGCGTGCGGTCCTGGGCCATTCTTAGGTCCTGCTTGGTGACCACCGGGACCCGGTCCTCAAAATCCTCCAGCGTCCGTAGTTCGTCCGGATGAAAGCCGGCCTTCTTCCACTTACGACGGTAAAATGGCGCCCGCTCGTAGGCGTACTTTACGATCACACGGAGCCGTTCCAGGACGGCCTGATTGCGCAGTTCTGGATCCATGGTTTCGCGCTCTGGAAACCAATACCGGGAGCCGACATCGGGTCGATACCCGGCATCGTAACGGGGAGGGAAAGACCAGAACTCCATGCTACCAAGTCACCTTGCTCACAACTATCGAGGGCCCCGTTCCCTGACCAGGCGGCGCATCAATTCCACGATGGCATCCGGCGCCGTGTCCTGCAGCAGCACCTCCTTCACGCCTAGCCCCTTCAACGCCTCGACATCCTCATCCGGCATGACACCGCCCCCCAACACGATAATGTCGCGAGCGCTTTGCTGGTCAAGCACTTCGAGTACTTTGGGAAAGATCGTCATGTGAGCGCCAGAGAGAATGCTGATTCCCAAAATATCCACGTCTTCCTGGACCGCCGCCAGCGCCGCCTCTTCGGCAGTGCGGTGCAGCCCCGTGTAGACGACATCCATCCCGGCATCGCGCAAACAGCGGGCCACGATCTTGACTCCCCGGTCGTGACCGTCGAGACCTACTTTGGCGATCAGCACCCGGATGGGTTGGGCGGATTGGTTCATGCCTTCTCCTGGACCGGAATTTCCGCATCGCGGGACTAGCGCAGCGCCGTTTCTGTACCTTCCGTCCTGGACCGCATCAGAATGGCTGCTAAACCACCGAACAAAGTCCCCACGGTCACCGTGAACGTCACCCAGAAGCTCAGTTGGGGTAAGACCGCCAGAAGAATGAACTTGGCGAAAAATCCCATCTCCGGGTATCCCGGCAGCCCCAACTCGTAGTGGGTTCCCCAGTTTCCCATGATGGCCAGAAACATCACGGCAACCACGGGAAGTCGTGAGGCGAAGGCATAGCCGAGCATGGTCTGGAAGAAAACCGGCCACGCTCTTCGCACGACCAGCAGCGCCACTACTGAGGCAACCACGATTCCCAGCTGCTGCAGCCAGGCTCCGCCCGCGCTCACACTCTGATTCGGATCTCCCGTCAGAGCGAACACAGCTGCAATCAAGCCAGCAGCAACGACCAATCCTAGCACGCCAAATCCGGCCACCCGACCGGAGCTCTCCGGATCCTGCCCGCCTCGGATTAGCCTGACGGCGAAATAGACCCCGAAGATGGGAACCAACCAGACGATGCCTACAATGGCTCCCTGCCCTCCGGCCTCCCGACTAAAAAGCACGGATGGCCCCCCCCCATGAGTTCGCCTAAAAGGCGAATGATCGTGACCCCCACCGCGATCAAAGCGGGTCCCTTGACGAGCCTCTTCCAGTTGAGTTCAGAATCCAATGTTCCCATCACTAAGCTCCCGGTGTCACACCATTGAGTGTCCAACTCGATCAAAAAATCCGATCTGTATCTTAAACTGAGTATAGTCCCCTTTCCCACCGCTCAGAACGCAAAATCGAAGCCGCCACGAAAAACCCAATCGAGGCCTCGCTCTCTGAGACTCTGAGCCCAGCTCGGATCTCCTGGAGTTCGAAAACGGACTCTGCCCCGGTGCAGGGTCTGACGACACGAGTTTCTGGGCGGTTTCCTAGCGGGTCTCAACGCCACATGGGCGATCTCATGCGCCATCACCCCGGCCAGTTCGGTTTAGGTGAGTACCGGCCCGTCTGGTTCACACCAGAGTCAGTAGTTGATGACTCGAGGGGGCTTCTTGGCTTGCTGCACCCACCGGGTGACTTGGCTTTCGGCGGGAATTCTACGAACCAGCTTCTTGCTCGCGTTGACTTCCACCATCTCCCTACACAGGTTGGTTGCGTTGCGCTGGGCCAACTCGGGTACCGTATCCACACCGGCCGCTTCGAGCAGTTCGGCATACTCTCCGGCAACCCCTTTGATTCGGAACAGGTCGGCATGATTCACGCAGCGCAAAAGCACCTTCCCGCTCAGACCTGTGTCGGCGATAATCTGCTTTCGACCCGAACTGGTAGATCCTTTCTCGAGCAGGGGTTCCACTGACCCCACCCCGGCACCGCGCAGTTTGGCAGCGTAAACGTCGCCGAGCCCTTCGATCTTCGTTAAACTTGCCATGACTTTCTCCTCCTGCATGTGTTTTCAATTTTACCACCTTATCTGGACCATCCACGGACTGAAAAAATCACAGACCTCGGCTCGTCAGTACGCTATTCCGATTCCCATAAGTTCTCTTTGCCACCGATTGGGCCCTCAGGGAGCGGGAATCTCTGTGTCAGGCTGATTTGCGGGATCGGGAACCGAATCCAGCCAGGGCGGCGATTACTCCAAAAGCGACAAACCCGCAAGCAGCGAAACTCAGGGCCACCCGGTAGTCTCCGGTCAGATCAGCCAGGCGTCCGGTCCCTTTCAGAAACCCAAAGGTGACCGCTTCACTGACCAGCAATCCCCCTGCCAGGACCGATCCAAACTGTCCCATCGAGCGCGAGGAGACCTCACTGACCAGCACCGGATACTCCGCCGCAAACAGCAGACTGGCCAGCGTATACAAAACCGGTACGGAAGGGGCAGTTCCAAACCAAAGCGTCGCAATCACAATGCCCCCCCCCAGAGGACCGGCCAGCGTGAGGATGGCCCGATGAGCCACCCCTTCGGGCAGCAGGGAGAGAAAAGTTCGGGTGATTACGTAGGCCAGTCCGTGGCCGGAAAGCGCCCAGGCGGGAGCCAGGGGGAGGTCATCGAACTGGTGCTCCATGAACATGGGCAGGAAGTAGTAAAGCGTGTTGTCGGCCGCCCCGTGCAGCGAGATCAGCAGCACGATCACCAGGGAACGCCAACTCAACAAATCGCGTAGACGGATCCGGCTCGTCTGTTCCAGCTCGGCCCGGACCTCACCCTGTCGACGAATGCGAAGCAGCAGACCGCCCAGAACCAGTAGGACTCCGGTCACGGTAAAGGGTGTGGTCAAAACCATACCGAAGGCTCGGTCACCACCTTTGGCCGACCATTTCAGCAGCCGATCCGCCAGCTGGGGATAGAGCATGCTGGGGGCCGCCGAGGCGACGAGCATGACCGAAAACATGCGCCGTTTCAGGGCCGGAAAGAGGGCCATCAGGAAAGCTGGAATGGCCACACCCATGAGGCCCAAGAACAATCCCTTGGCCGCCAGCCCAACTTGAAATGCAAACAGACTTCCTCCTAGACCCAGCAGCAGGCAGGCCGCACCAACCACCACAAAAGAGAACTCCGATACGGGTCCGACTCCGAAGCGCGCAACCAAAGATCCGATCAGTGCCAGACCGAACATTCGCCCCAGGCTCTGCATGCCCATCAGCGAGCCGTATTGCTCTGCGTTGATGGCAAAGTACTCCCGAATTCGCGTGGCAAAGACGGGGAGCATGGAGGAGATGGATGGCAGCGCGATCAATCCGATGGCGAGCAGAGCCAGGTTGCGCCGTTCTCTCTGGGCCTTCTCCGAGGAGTTGACCGTCGCCTCTGGGGCGTTCTTTTCCACGACTGGCACTCTCCAATGGCTCCTGGCGAAAAATCGGAAGGGATAGCTAACTTCCTGCCAGTCGATATTCGGCTCGGCAGCGTTAACCTCCCATGTAGACTCCGCCGTTCACACTGACACTTTGACCGGTGATGTAGTCCGCCTCGCGCGAAGCCAGGAAAAGGACGCAGGCGGCGATGTCCTGAGGGGTTCCCACTCGCTTCAGAGGGATCTGGCGGATGTATTTCTCACGAAACTCTTGTGGAATCGTCCGCGCCATTTCCGTATCGATGAACCCTGGGCAGATGGCATTGACCGTGATGTCTCGAGCCGCCAACTCCAGAGCCAAGGTCTTAGTAAGCCCCAAAACGCCGGCTTTGCTGGCGGCGTAGTTGGCGGTGCCAAAGATGCCCGTCAGTGCCACCATCGAGGAAATATTCACGATCTTGCCGCCATCGCGTAGGAGCGGTATCGCTGCGCGGGAACAGTAAAAGACCCCGTCCAGGTTGACCCGCAACACGCCGTGCCACTCCTGGTCGGTCATCTTAACGACCGTATGATCCCGGTTGATGCCGGCATTATTGACTAAAACGTCCAACCGCCCAAGACGTTCCTTTACGGTGTCGAACATGGACGACACACGCTCCACTTGGGAGACGTCCGCGGCAATGGGAATCACTCTCTGCTCTTCAATCCCATCTCGATCACGCCAGGTTTCCACCGCTTTCTGATGGGAGTCGCCGTCCTGGTCCGGGTAATTGGCGAAGACGGTGTCGCCGCACCGGGCAAAGGCGGCTGCGGTAACAGCGCCGATCCCTCGCGAAGCGCCCGTAACGACTACCACCCGGCCCGATTTCGAAGACATGGTAACTCGCGCCCTTTTCTTGGACTTACACCCCGGACAGGAGACCAGCATTCCGGAACTGGTTCAGCCCCGGTGTGTCCCCCCTCGGGTGGGGTTGCGCGTTTTCTGTTCCGTCGGTCATGGAGAAGGAAGACCCTCGGACCTACGCCGGGCAGTATGCGGACTGGGCCCGGCTTGTGTCAACGCCCCCCACTCGATGGTGCACAAAGCGATGGCTATGACACGGCGAATCGTGGACGTCGATTCAGGAGGGTCGGAGACGCTTCCCGAGTATAGCAGATCTTACGGGTGATTGCTCCAGGATCTCCAGGTCCCACGGGTCCTTGGCAAGCGGCGGGAATGCACCCTAGTTGGCCGGAGTCCTGACCGGATCTGTTTTGGAGCGGCTGAAGATCGGTACCTCCCGTCTTGATTCGATCGCCACTCAAGAGACAGCACCTCGACAACCGTTTCGAAACAAGCCAGAAAATGCTCATTGTTTCCATAGAGCGAAATGGATTAGATTTAGATTAGGAGCTGCGAGGAAATCGGATCCGCGAACCTAAGGAGGAGAGAGTTAATGAAGCATTGTCTAACCATCTTGGCTACTTTATTGATCGTGAATATGTCGCTTATGCAGTCCGGACTCGCTAACCAGCAGCCGGACCATGTGGTCAGTCTGGAGGACTTGCGTAGCGATCTAGCCACTCACTCCACTCAGCGCGAGGCCAACATCGAGGAGATCCAAAAACTTCTTCGCCAGGAGCTCGTTCAGGATCAGTTGCGAGAGCTGTTCGCCTTGGAGAAGATTGCCGACTCGGTGGCTAGCCTGGACGATGCGACATTGGCTCGACTAGCGGAACAGAGCCATCAGGTCAACGACTAATTGCGCGGCGGGTTGGGCATGATTTTCTGGATCATCATCGCGGCGGCCGTAGCCGGGGGGGGGGGGGGGGTATCGCCGTGGCCGCCGGGGATGACACTTCTTCCTAAAACGAAAAGACTTTCCTCGCAGCCTGTCGGCGACGGGATGCGCGGGCTAATCTAGCGCGGTAGGATGGGCGGCCATGGGGTTGCGCCTTTTCACCTGGAGTCTGGTGTGCTCTCTTTTGCAAAGTTCAGCGCAATCCGGCTTCTATGTGGAGGTACCCTATGTGCATCAGGTCAGGAACTACTGTGGGCCGGCCGTCTTGGCCATGGTTTTTGATTACTGGGATCGGAGCGTCGATCAGCACCAACTGGCATCTCAGTTCCGGCCCTTCCCTTCTCAGGGTCTAAGCGGTGCGGAACTCAAACAGTTGGCGCAGCAAAATGGCTTCGATGCCTATTCCTTTTCGGGTGTGAATGAAGACATCTTACGCCACCTTCGTGAGGGCAGACCTCTCATCGTCGCTCTCAAACCCTCGCTCATTTCCACCTTCAACCACTTCGTCGTATTGACGGGCTGGGACGAGCAAGAGCGAGACTGGATTCTGCACGATCCGTCCCGAGGTCCCTACCGGAGAGTCTCGGCCGAACGATTCGCTGGTCAGTGGAAACGCCTGAAGAACTGGACCTTACTGATCCTCCCCCAGGCCGCAAACTGAGGAAAAGTGGTGTCTCTTTGGCTTTTCTGTCTCTGTTTGCCGCTCTTCCCTCAGACCGAGCGGGCGAATCCCCCAGGCGGGGTGGAGTCGGACGAAACTGACCTTCTGGGCCGCGCCCGGCAACTTTACTCCGATGAGCGGTTCTGCGAAATCGAGCACATGCTGGCCCGTTCTCCTCACACCGAGTTGGGGTCGGAACTGCTTCTCCTCCTGGGTCTGGCGCGGGCAAGACAGGGGAATTGGGCGGGCACAGAGCGACCGTTGCAGGAGGCCGCCCAGCGCCAGCCCGATCACGTAGCCGCCCGCCTGGAGCTGGCCGGTGTTCAGTACCGGCTGAAGCGAAACTGGGAGGCCATCGAAAATCTTCGTCGAGCCTTGGAGCTGGACGCCGGGAACGAATACGCGCGCCGTTTCCTGGCTGCCCTACTCTCTCTGGAGGACCGCCAGATCAAGGCTTTGGATCACTGGAACGAGGTCGGTGACCCACGCCTTCGCCAGATTGCCTATCGCGTTTCAGGCCCGGTCGACTCGGAACTCCTGACCCGTCTCTTTCCGATCAATGAAGGAGAGGTCCTTCGGGCCGAACGGGTGCGCGACGTGCAGTGGACCCAGAGCCGATTTGGATTGGGCTCGCCCGCTCGCTGGCAACTCACTCCCTCGAAGGGCCGGGATTGGGAGCTGGAGATCGTTGTCCCCGACCGCTCCGGGCTATCCCTTCCCCGTTCCTGGCTCTTGGAGAACTCGGCTGGAGCCCTGGTCGAGAGCACCCTGAACCTGGACCACCCCAGAGGTCTCTCCGGCGGTCCACACTGGCGGGGCAGCTTCCGCTGGGACCCACCCCGCAGGCGCCTGCAAACTACAGTTGGATGGCCCTTCGTATCTGCAGGCGCCGAGGCTCTTCGGCTGGGTCTCGACATGCGACGAGAAGAGTGGAACGCTCGGTTCTCCGAAACTTCTTTCCGACTTGAAAACGAAGTTTTATTCGCCCAGTTCGAACACCTTTTTCCCGGGCGCCGCTCGCTCACCTTCGTCGGTTCCTACCAGCATCAGCGCACGCGGATCGAAGGCGCTTTTTCCCCTGTGGCCTTCCGCAATCCCCACCTGGCTGAGATGGGCGCCGAGTGGAACCAGATCCTGGGATGGGCTGGAAGCGACAACCCGCGAATCGAATGGACGGTACAGATCAAGTCCATTTCCGGCTGGGGACACGAAAAGCTAGTTTCTCCTCAAGTTTCCTCAGGAGCCTATCTGACCTGGAAGCCATGGCCGGAGGACAGCACGCGGCTCCAAATCGGAGGCAGCACCGGGTTTTCTGGTCGCCACCTCCCTTTGACCCACTACTTTGTTCTGTGTGTCGGTCCGGACGGAGTCCTTCCCCTGCGCGCCCACCCCACCACAGAAAAAGGGAGCAAGGGCAACAGTCCGCTGGGGCGGCACTATGCCCTGCTCAACCTCGAAGCTAGGCGAGATCTGGGTCGATGGGGCGTATTCCGGATACGGGGACTTGCTTTCTCCGACACGGCGGTGCTCGCTCAAGGTCCCTTCGGACGGTTCGAAAAGGATTGGTGGCAAGACGTGGGCGGCGGATTTCACCTGAACATCTTCGGGCTCGACCTCATCGAGATTCTTCTTGGTTTTGACCTGAGAGATTCAGCCTTCAATCTCTGGCTGGGCCTTCCCAGAAATTGACCGGATGTTCATCGATAGTGGCAGAAACCGCCACGATTTGCCAACGAACCTATTCTTACTGAGATGGAGCTAAAAGTGAGGTTAGATCCCTACTGACGGTCGGGTCCGTGAGTCCAGTCCGTCCAACCCATGATCTTGCCGGGGCGCGCGGGTGTCACAGCGGGCAAGCGAATGCCATGCCGCAGATTGACAATCCAGGGCTGCCAGCTGTCGTCCCCGGCGACCGTCCCCTCGTCAAACCAGTATCCGAATCGTCGGTGCAGAAAGAGCAGGTACTGGTAAGCGCGTTGGATCGCCTTGTCTTCCCACTGATACACGGGATATGCACGACGATGCAGGATCTCGGCCTGGACGATGACCCCCCGCCAGTGCCTCCCACGGGTACTGCGTACGGCAAGGAGGAATCTGGAACGAACAGCCCCGACTGATGTCGTCGATCAATGCCCCGTCTACTGTGAACCCGTCAATCTGTGTGCCCAGAGTCCTGCAGGAAATGGACCGTCAGGAAATCGTCACGGTGAAGGGTGCCCGCACGAACGTGCTCATCTGGACCGAAAGCAAGGGTGCGTCCTGACCGGGGTCGCGCAAGGAACCGGAGCGCTTCGGTATCCCCAGCACCGTCCTCGAACCGAGTCGAGCGAAGCCGCTGCTCTCAGGCTGCTTCGGCCAATTCCCGATTCAGAGAGAAGCTGATGGCGGTTCGGATGGCCACGAGGAGGCTCACGACGGTCATTTCCCTCCCAAACCCTCTCCCCAAAGAGAACCGGGCAGTTCCTGATCCAAGCCAGCGGGGATTTCTCCGACGGCAAAGTGTATTATAGGGTTTGGCTCTGTCAACAAGGTCGATGCTCCCACGAGCGAAAGGGCGCTTGCCGTGGTGAGAGGGGGATGAGATGAGTTTGTTTAAGGGGCTCCATCATTTCAACGTGGTGGTTTCCGATCTGGAGACGAGCAAGGAGTTCTACTCTCAGATCCTGAATCTGGAATTGATCCTGGAGACGGAAGTCGACGACTCTGAGTTTTCCCGCGGTGTCGACCTGCAAGGAAGTCGAGTGAAGGCCGCTTTCTTTCGATTACCCAACAACGACGGGATCATTGAGCTCTTCCAATTTCTGAAACCTCGGGGGCGGGCGCTGCGCAAGGATCAAAAGCCCAACGACCGCGGTTGGGGCCATCTTTGCTTCGAGGTCGAAGACATCGAGACCAGCTACCGGCTCCTGTCCGATCAGGGTGTCCGATTCATGTCTCCTCCCGTCACCATCGGTCCCAGGCACCCTCACTCAGCGGGCGTACGGTTCTGTTACTTTTTCGGGCCGGACCGGGAGCTGATCGAGATCTTGCAAGTGCCCTCCGATTGAGAGAGTATGCGCGGTCGTCGATCCGCCGGCAAGCTTGTTCCCGGCAAAACGGTTCGCTATCCTGCTGCCGATCGGTTTGGTCGCAACGGGCTCCTGCATTCGGGGCTGGCGAGACGGTTCCGCAGCTCACCCTTTTCAGCGATACCGCCTGCAGAGTTGACAGGACCAAGAAAGATTCGAGTTGTCCGCCGCTGAGGCGCCAGGAGAAGGCCGAATGCGACATCCCACCCCATGGATTCTTTGCCTGCTTTGTCCGGTCCTGCTGGCTGAGGACTGGCCGGAGTTCCGTGGTCCAACGGGACAGGGACACTCGGCCGAGCAGGGTTTGCCCGTCGAGTGGAGCGAAGAGAAGAATGTGGCTTGGAAGGTGCCGATTCCCGGCCGGGGGTGGTCCAGCCCCGTCCTGCAGGACCGGCGCATGTGGCTGACAACAGCGCTGGACCAAGGAAAGTCGCTAAGACTTATGTCGCTGGATCCAAAGGATGGAGCCACGCTTCAGGATCTCGAGGTTTTCCACTTGGAGAATCCAGGCCCGATCCATGCCAAGAACAGTCACGCTTCACCGACGCCCTTGCTGCAAGGAAATCGGATTTACGTTCATTTCGGATCCCACGGCACGGCCGGCCTATCCACGGAAGGGAAACTCATTTGGAAGACCCAGTTGGAGTATGCGCATGGACATGGAGCGGCCGGCTCCCCCGTACTCTATCGGGACCTATTGATCCTCAGTTGTGATGGGACTGACATTCAATACGTGGTGGCGTTGGACAAGCATACCGGCGAGATCCGTTGGAAGCGCTTCCGCCAAGGCCGCATGGCTTATTCCACACCGCTGGTCATCGAAGCCAACGGCAGAGCCCAGGTGGTCAGCACGGGCGGCGACAGCGTTGTCTCCTACGAACCTGTAACTGGAAGCGAACTTTGGTGGCTCTCCTACGACGGTTACTCCAACGTGCCCCGACCCGTCTTCGGGCTTGGAAACGTGTTCATCATCTCTGGTTACACCTCCCCGATTCTTTTTGCCATCCGCCCTACGGGCAGCGGAGACATCGAAAAGACCCACGTTGCCTGGAGCACCCGGCGAGCGGTGCCTCTCAACCCATCCCCCTTGCTGGTCGGTAAGAATCTCTATCTGGTCAGCGACAAAGGCATTGCCAGTTGCCTGGATGCCGAAAACGGCAGCCTCCACTGGCGGGAACGCTTGGGGGGAAACTTCTCCGCCTCTCCCATCTACGCCGACGGCAAAATCTACTTCCTGAACGAGGAAGGTCTGACCACGGTGATCGCTCACGGAATCACCTTTCGGAAGCTCGCGACCAACCAGTTGGAGGGACGCACGCAGGCCTCCATGGCGGTTTCCGGCCTGGCCATCTACCTTCGATCCGAGCACCACCTGTACCGTCTGGAGAAGCTCGTCGAAAAAGACGACTGATCCGTCCTCTTCGCAACGGACACGCCCGAGTCCCAATCCGGCTTTCTAGGCTTCTATTGCTCCCGTTCGAAACCCTGTGAGAACATAACAGCGTTCGACATCTAAAGTGATTCGAGGTCGCGCTCGAGCAGTTGAGGAAGGTGGTGTCCCCAGCGGGATTTGAACCCGCGTTGCCGGCGTGAAAGGCCGGTGTCCTAGGCCAGGCTAGACGATGGGGACACCTGGGCGAGTGACGCATTTTATCACCCCTTTCGCGCCCATGTCCAAGGCGTCTTCCGGGCTTTTTCAGGGGTAAATGCCTTGATTTTTTGGGCCCCGGGCGCCATAAACAACCTTCATGCGTAAAAGAATTGTGTCCACGGCGCCGCTGGTCGATTGGGTCACCGAGGAGCTGATCCAGGAGTTCGAATTACAGATCGTGGCCGCAACCGAGAAGCCGGCGCTGGTCGCCGCCATGGGACCCGACGTTGCCGCAATCATCGTCCCCGGCCCCCTCCTCATCGACGCCGAAGTGATGGACGCCGCACCCAATCTACAGGTCATTGCCCGGACCGGTGTGGGATTCGATACCGTCGACATCGAGGAGGCATCGGCCCGTAAGATTCTCGTCACCTATACGCCAGGCGTGCTCTCCCGGGCCGTTGCCGAGCACGCAGTGGCTCTGATCCTGGCCGCCGCCAAAATACTGCCCACCTGGCAGCGCGCCGTCCTGGAAGGCAAGTGGGAGGATCGCTACCGCGCCGTCAGCCGAGACCTCGAAGGGGCCACTCTGGGAATCGTTGGGTTGGGCCGGATCGGCCGCGAGGTCTGGAAACTGATGCGTCCTTTCGACACCCGATTTCTGGTGTACGATCCCTACCTCACGTCTTCCTCCTTCCAGACCGATGGAATTTCCTCGGTCACACTCGAGGAGCTTCTGGAAAGTTCCGACGTAGTGACTCTCCATGTTCCCCTGACCGAAGTCACGCGAGCCATGATTCACACC
The DNA here is from genome assembly GCA_965205565.1 of Acidobacteriota bacterium. Classification (GTDB taxonomy): domain Bacteria; phylum Acidobacteriota; class UBA6911; order RPQK01; family CBDBID01; genus CBDBID01. The sequence goes on along the minus strand of CBDBID010000019.1, from coordinate 36,748 downwards.
GGTAATATCGCCCAATTCAAGGAGAGGTCGATTCTAGTCAACACCTCCCGTGGCGCCGTGGTGGAAAGCCATGACCTCCTCTACCACGCTCTTCAGAACGGGCCGCTGGGATGCGTGGCCCTGGATACCTTCGTGGAGGAACCTCCCGATACGTCCCACCCTCTATTTCAGCATCCTCAGGTGATATTGAGCCCTCACGTGGCCAGCCGAACACCCCAGGCCAAGTACCGGGTTTACCGCACCATGCTTGACGATTTGAAAACAGTGTTGAGCGGATCCGTCCCCAGACTGGACCATGTCGTCAATGCCGAAGTGTATCGATCTCAAGTTTAGTAATAGACTTATATACTTAACTATTTATGTATAAATACAATATTATTTGATGCTAACTTTTGTTTCGGCACCATTTCGCATTCTCAGCCCCGCCCCAATCGATCCCCTTTTTGCGCCTCGGCCGTATGGAATTGGGTCATCCTCAACCCAGAGCCTGTCGATTTCAACCCTGCAAGTGTCAGGCACCAAGTGCCTGCCGCCGAGGATGAGGATCCTGGTTGGATTCAATCCCCTCCCAAAGGCCTGCCGCACTCCCGGCAGTGGCTGCGTCGCCGCGCGTTCAGGGTCCCACAATGGCCGCAGCGAAGATACATCGTTTGCGCAAACCACTGGGTCAGGATCGCACCCGACACAAGAATGACAAGAGCCCCCAAGATTTCCCACACTCTGATATATTATCGGAGAAAGCCAAGTCGACGGAAAAAAACACTGTGTCCCTAGAGCGAGAGGAAGCACTTCGGTATCTGGAAAAAGGAAACGAAAGCCATCGCGAAGGAGAAATCGAGGGCGCAATCGAGAACTACAAGAAATCGATCGAACTGCACCCCACCGCCGATGCGCACACCTTTCTGGGGTGGATGTACAGCTTTCAAGGGCTCCTCGAGGCGGCCATCGAGGAGTGCAAAACCGCCATTTCCATCGATCCTGATTTCGGAAACCCGTACAACGACATCGGCGTCTATCTGATGCAGCAGGGTCGGATCGACGAAGCCGAACCTTGGTTCCGCAAGGCCCTGCAAGCACGCCGCTACGAGCCTCGCCATTTTCCCCATCTGAATCTGGGCCGCATCCCACGTAGCCCGCCGAGAATTCGGGAAAGCACTCGCCGAGTTTCGCAAGGCCGCGGAACGGGCTCCCGACGATCCGGTCGCCGTGGCGGCCTTCCGTGATCTGGTGGGGAAATTGAACTGACGCGGCCGTTGTTCGACCACCTTCACTCGTGGCAAGACTCAGGCTTTGGCGACCATCATACCGGTATCGGAGGATGTCCAGAAATGACCGTGGCACGAGCATCCGAGCGATGGGAGCCACGAATAGCCCCCGGGTGGCGTCCAGTCGAGTCAATCGAACGGATGGCTCCAGCCCTCTTTCTGGAAGCAGGTCACGGCCTGCTCTCGGATCCATTCCGTAACCAGCCGATGGGGAAGCAAGCCCCGACCGTCGGCCACGTAGTCCAGTCCGGACAATACCTCTGCATAGGGACCGAAGCCGAACACGCGGAAAGGAATGACGATGACTCGGCCTCCGCTACGGCTGTTATCGTCCACGAAGGCACGGATGCGGCGCTCGGCTCGGATTCGCTTGTCTTTCCAATCTTCGCGCAACGTATCCACCTGGACCCGGCGGAAATCACCCACTTGCCGAATCCGGTCCGACAGCAGATGCAGTCGCTTCATCCATTGGCGATTGATTCCCTCATCGCCTTCTCCATGGGCCAGCACGAGGACCGATTCCCTGGTCGGAGTCTGGCTCTGAGTGCGAACCCGATCTGCCAGGATCTCACCCATCAAAGACGAATCCGAGAGTCCTGCCTCGGCCATCACCAGTCGCACTCCGCGGCGAATCGGCGGTGGCACCCCGGAACCCCCCAGATGCAGTTCGTGAACCCCCCCGTGCTCCAAGTGCAGCAAAAAAGGCGACGGGGGATCCGGGCGAAGCCCTAGCAGGTACTCCGTCTGATGTCGAAACGATTCGGAAGAAACGAAGAGCCGAACCACACCCACTCGCCGGACACCTTCTTCTTCCAGCCGGTCGAAGGCGGCCTGCAGCGTAATCGGAGAGGCCATGCCGAAGGCAATCTGGATCGGACAAGTCTCACGTAGCGGCGCCACCGCCGCTTCCACCGCTGCGTTCCACTCCGGCTTTCCACCGTGAGCCATCACCAGGAGGCCCACCGACCCGTCATCCTCCATCCGGTCACTGGCGGACAGATTCAGGACCAAAAACCCGATCAAGCCGCAACAAAGGCTGCACCACTTCAAACCGTTTCCGAAATGCATCCTGACCCCAGATTGTAAAGCCACTGTGGGCCTAGCCTGACCTCAGACTCCACTTGCCGCCGCCGCGAGTCATGATCACCAGGAAACCGACACAATAGAGCAAAGCCAGTTCCCCTCTGTTCTGGATGGGCCAAAAACCCTGGGAAGCGTGGGCCATGAAGTAGGCTACCGCCATCTGACCCGCCGACAGGAAGGCTGCCCAGCTGGTGAATATGCCCAGCGCGATGGCCACACCGCCAAAGAACTCCACGCCCCCCGCTACTCCCATCAGGCTGGCGAGTGCCTTCTTCTCCCCTCCCAGTAGCCCGAACAATTTTTGAGCTCCGTGGCATGCGAATAGCAGTCCAAAGAATACCCGCATCAAAAAGTAGGCAAAGTCCTGGCAGCGTGAAAACAAAGAACTCATCCTCCGTACCCCCGCTTTTCGTCCCAGTGTTCCCCGATTAGAGTGTTAATCATACCAACGGGCCAGGAAAACGCAATCCGCCCTCCCACTTCCCCACCCTGGGACCTACGTGCTCCCTTCCCTCAAGACCTTCAGGATCTCTACTAGACATTCCAGCACGAGGCCCGAAAGCGCCTGTTCTCTCCTGGATTTCCTCGGGAAGCTCGAAGACTGGGTCGAGCAGGAAGCTTTGTTAAATGACCCGGAACAGAGGGAGGCCGTGGGGAGGACGCTGATCGAGGGTTTGAACTTCTACCGGGGAATCTGCGGTCGGGAAGCTTTGGCCGAGAGTCTCCGCAGCAAACCCCTCAACCCTCCAAGATATCCGCAACTACCCGGCCGTGAACGTCGGTCAGGCGAATGTCCCGGCCGCCGAAGTTATAGGTCAGTCGGGTATGGTCCAGGCCCAGCAGATGGAGAAGCGTGGCGTGCAGGTCGTGTACGTGGACCTGATTTTCGACCGCAAAATAGCCGTATTCGTCTGTGCTTCCGTAGGTGGTGCCGCCGCGGATTCCGCCACCGGCCAGCCACATGGTAAAGCCAAACGGATTGTGATCGCGTCCAACCTTCACCTTCTGGTCGGCAGGAATCTGCGCGGTTGGAGTCCTACCGAACTCACCCCCCCAGAGCACTAGCGTCTGATCCAGTAGACCGCGCGCTTTCAAATCTCTCAAGAGGGCCGCTGTCGGTCGGTCCGTGGCTCGTGCGTTGGCCCGGTGATCCTCCTCCAGCTTGGCATGCTGGTCCCACCGCGAGACGCTCTTCAGGCGCGGGGGCAGCAACTCGATGAAGCGAACCCCCTGCTCCACCAACCGGCGGGCCAGCAGACACTGCCGGCCGAACTCCTGCGTCTCGGGCTGGTCCAGTCCATACAACCTTCGCGTCGCCTCCGACTCGCCGCTGAGATCGAGCAGATCTGGCACCTCTGCCTGCATGCGGAAGGCCAGTTCGTAGTTGGCGATGGTGGCTTCCAGTTCGCCCGAAGCCCCGAAACGATCGAGGACATGGCGGTTGATCTTACGCAAGAGCGACAGTTTCTCTCGCTGCAGCTCGGGACCGGCTTCGCGAGGCTGGATATCCGCGATGGGATGCTCTCCTCTCCGGAATAGTGTTCCCTGGTAGGTTGCCGGCAGGAAACCGCTGCCAAAAAGATCCAGACCACCCGGGGGAATCAAACCACTCTCCAGTACCACGAACGCCGGTAGATTCGCCGATTCACTGCCCAGTCCGTAGGTCAACCACGAGCCCAAGCTGGGTCGCCCTTGAAACCCGGAACCGGAGTGCATGAAGTAATTCGCTGCCGTGTGTTCAGAATGATCGGCCACCATCGATCGCACGATGGCCAGATCGTCCACGCAGGTGGCGATGTGGGGAAAGAGTTCACTGACCTGTGCCCCGCAGCCTCCGTATCGACGGAACTGAAAGGGCGAACCGAAGAGCCGATCGGAGATGTTGAAAACCGTGGTCGGAGCCTCGAAAGGAAGGGATTGTCCACTTTCGCGGTCTAGACGCGGCTTGGGATCGAAGGTGTCCATCTGGGAGGGCCCCCCTTCCATGAAGAGAAAGATCACCGACTTCGCTCTCGGTTCATGGTGAGGCGCTCGAGGAGCCAGCGGCGAACGAGTCGCTTCTCCCTGAGCCGAGCGCTCCGACATCAGGCAGGCCAGCGCCAATCCGCCAAAACCGTTGGCCGACCGGAACAGCATTTCCCGACGACTGATTTCAGCTGGGGATGAGTCAATACCGTGCATACTGTTTCCTTCTAACGAAAATATTGGAACTCATTGGAGTTGAACAGCACGTGTCCCAGGTCGGCCCACACCTTCTCCTCCACCAGGTCGGGCTCCACCCCACCCCCGCTTCCGGTAGTTCCGACCCTGCACCCGGACGAAGTCTAGTGCCTGACGGAGTTCCGATTCGTGGGGTTTCCGCCCGAAGGCGGCCAGATACATGCGCCCGATTCGAGCACGAGGCTCGGCCTCTTCGGCGATGGTTCGACGCGCCCACTCCCGGGCCTGCTCGATCACGAACTCATTGTTCATCAGTATCAGGGCCTGGGACGCCACGTTGGATACGTTCCTGCTGCCAATCGTCGAGATGGGCGGTGGATAGTCGAATGCCAGAAGCATGGGTGTCAAGAAGTTACGTCTCACCCCGATGTACAGGCTACGGCGTCCGTGGCCATCCAAGGTACCGGACTTGGGCCTACCCAACCCCTGCTGATAATCACTGATATGGGGTGCAACGCTGGGGCCGAACATCCTCGGGTCAAGGCATCCCGACACGGCCAGAATGGAGTCCCGAATGACCTCCCCTTCCACCCGCCGCACCGGCATGTGATGCAGCAGCCGGTTTTGCGGATCGATCGTCGCTGCCCTCGCATCCATTCGATTCGACTGACCGTAGGCACTACTCGTCAAGATGAGCCGATGCAGGGCTTTGATCGACCAGCCACTCTCCACGAAACGACGGGTGAGATAGTCCAGCAGCTCCGGGTGACTGGGCAGTGCGCCGGTCCGGCCCAGATTGTCCGGAGACCGTACGATGCCGTGACCGAAATGATGCTTCCAGATTCGATTGACCATCACCCGAGCCGTCAGAGGATTGTCGGGGTGAACGAGCCAGTCGGCCAGCTCCCGGCGGCCGCTCCCTCGTACAACGGGGGGATTGTTCTCGCCGGCGAGAACCTGAAGAAACTTTCGGGGTGTCTCTCGGCCCAGGTTTTCGTGGCTTCCCCGAAGGTGAATCCTCACATTTCGTGGATTTTGGTCCCGGCTGATCGTCCCAAACACTGATCGCGGTGCCCTCTTCTCGAGGCTGGCACGCTCGTCTTGCAGCGCCATGACCTGCTGGCGCTGCGCCTGTGGCAACAACGCTTGCAGATCCTCGACCCTGGCCACTGGGCTAAGAGCCAACTGCAGCTGGCTCCACTGGTCATCTTCGATAGACCGCCCCTCCTGCGCTTGTGTGAAGAGTTCCTGGTAGGCACCAGCCAGGGCTTTCAACGAATTCACGTCGGGGCGATCGAGAAGTCCCATCACATGTCGGTTAGGCGGGCTGCTGACGCGGGGAGGTTTCTCCGAATCCGACATAACAATCTTGTCGATCGCGATGTGGCCTCCGGGGTTTCGGTCCACAATTTCCAAATAACAGATGCGCCCCACCGAAGATTCCGACCGCAGCGTCCTCCACTGGAAGCGTCCACTCCCGTCCGGGACCGCGTGAAAGAGCTTGTGTCCGCTCTCCACCAGGGTCAGCCGGCTGCCGGTGGGCGTGGTGTGGTGAGGCCGCCCCGGCTGTTTGGTCCCAGCCAGGCGGACGTGCAGGTAGAGTGAGGGCATACGAAACTTTCCGGACGTGAGGGAGCCAACCCAGACATCCGAACCACCCTGGAACGAATTGGCGAATCCCTGTCCCCAGTACCCGCCCAGCAGCTGGTTGGGAGGCACGGTGCCCTTGGTCGGCGTGTCCCCGAAAGCCTGACCGGAGCGGGTCCAACCCTGGAAATCCAATTTCTCGAAATCTTCGTACACCACTTGTCCGCTCTCGACGCTTCTCTTGAGCGCTTCTTCCCAGCCACGAAGTTCCTGCTGAAGGGAGACCAACCCCCGTTCAAAGGAGTCAAAGCGCCCACTGGCCAGCCCATCGATCAGCGTGGCGAACGGATAAAATGGGTGTTCCGGATCCTGGCAGGCTGCCGACAGGTATTGGGTCCAGGCTTGTAGTACCTCTTCGTTGAGACCCCGGGAGAGCGCCAGATCTCCCACCGTCGGCGAGCCCTCACCCCGGAGGGGAGAAATCAGATCGGCTGCCGCCAGCAGGTATCGACTCAGATTCCCGGCCAGGTCCAGCCGGGCCGGTTTGAGCAGGGAAGAGATGGCCCGATTGATTTGCCCAATCCGGTGCTGCAGTCCATCGATTTCCACCCGCTGGCTGGGAGAGTCGATCACCTCCTCACTCAGAGCCGTGCTATGCAGAATGCCCGCCAATCCGTAGTAGTCCGACATCGAGATGGGATCAAACTTGTGGTCGTGGCAGCGAGCGCAGGCCACGGTCAGCCCCAGAAAGGTCTTCCCCACCACGTCCAGTTGGTTGTCGACCTGATCGGCTCGAGCCTTGATCGAGTCAGTCGGTTCGTTGATCACCTCGCCGAACCAAAGAAAGCTGGTGGCCAGAGGCGACTCCCAAGCCTTGCCGTGTGAGGCTAGACGCTTGTCCGCCAGCAGATCCCCGGCGATGTGCTCCTTGATGAACCGGTCGTAGGGCAAGTCTTGATTGAAGGCCCGGATCACGTAATCGCGGTAGCGCCAAGCATCGATCTTGTCTGAGTCGTACTCGTGGCCGTTGGTCTCAGCGTAGCGGACCAGATCCAACCAGTGCCGGGCCCAGCGCTCCCCGTAGTGAGGAGACGACAGGAGTCTTTCCATGACAGTGGCAGGCGCCTGGGGAGAGTCGTCGCCTAAAAAGGCGTCGATTTCCTCGGGGGTGGGCGGCAAACCGATGAGATCCAGAGTGAGACGCCGAAGCCAGGTCCGACGGTCGGCCGGCGGAGCCGGCGTCAGCCCTTCCCCCTCCAGTGCGGCCAGAATGAAGTCATCGATGGGCGAAGTGGGCCAGTCTTTTCCTCTCACCTCCGGCAGAGAGGGCTTGGAGATGGGGCGAAGCGACCAGAAATTCCGGCCCTCCTCGAAATCGATTCTCTCACCTCCGGCGACCGTAGCCGGTCGAACCGGGTAAGGCGCCCCGAGGCGAACCCATTGCATCAGATCGGCGATCTGCTCCTTGCCCAATTTGCCGCCGGGAGGCATTTTCAGGTCCGGATGGCTGTGCGACACCACCTGAATCAGAAGGCTCACCTCCGGGTCGCCCCGAACCACCAGCGGTCCACTCCGGCCTCCTTGAGCCAGGCCTTCCGCCGTGTCCAGGCGCAGATCCCCCATCAAAGGCTTGCTCTGCGCGGAATGACATGAGTAACAGTTTTCGACCAAGACCGGTCGTACGCGCTTCTCGAAGAATTCGATGTCCTCGCCGCTGGCAAGCGCCTCGGACTGGGCAGCGGAGGAGAATTCGGGTGCCCGCAGGGTCAGGCCGATGGCGAGGATCCAAAAAAGTCGTCCGTGCCCTCTAATCTGGCTCCTGCTAGAGGTGAAAGACATGACTTGAGATGGTGTCTCCTGCTGCGTCTCGCTGGCTTTAGCCTAACATCGCGTCCGGAAAACGGGCAAATCTGGTACCGCTCCGAGAGGCCGCTCCTACAGGGCTCCCTCGCACAGCCGGCACCTCCCCTGTAATAGAATGCTCCTCTTGAAATACAGCGCTTTAGTGCCCATCGGCCTTGTTGGTAAATCCCGATGAACCAATCCATTGACCAGGCTCGCATCCGGAACTTCTGCATCATCGCCCATATTGACCATGGAAAGTCGACCCTGGCGGATCGCATCCTCGAAGTCACAAACACATTGGATGCCAGGCGCATGCGCTCCCAGGTCCTGGACCAGATGGAGCTGGAGCGCGAACGCGGCATCACCATCAAGATGGCGGCGGTGCGGCTTCGCTATCGCTCCCGTGCGGGATTCGATTACGAATTGAATCTGATCGACACCCCCGGACACGTGGACTTTTCCTACGAGGTATCGCGAAGCCTGGCCGCCTGCGAAGGCGCCATCCTGGTGGTGGACGCAGTTCAGGGAGTGGAAGCCCAGACCCTGGCCAACATGAACCTCGCCCTGAACCACGATCTCGCCATCATCCCGGTCATCAACAAGATCGACCTGCCGGCCGCTGACCCGGAAAAGGTGAAAGGTGAGATTGAAGAAACTCTGGCGCTCAAAGGCTCCGAGTGTCTGCTGGCCAGCGCCAAGCAGGGACTGGGGATCAAGGATGTTCTGGACGCTCTGGTGGCGCGAATCCCACCCCCTGGAGGAGATGCGAGCGGGGCCCTACAAGCCCTGATCTTCGACTCTCATTTCGACAGTTACCTGGGGATCATCGCCCACGTGCGAGTGGTCAACGGCCTTCTGAAACCGGGCATGCGGATCCGCATCATGGCTTCCGGAAGGGAAGCCGAGATCGCAGGCGTTGGTGTGTTTACGCCGGAAAGGAAGGCCACGGAATCTTTGGGTGCGGGACAAGTGGGATACGTCCACGCCGGAATCAAGGAGATCGGGCATTGCCGGGTGGGTGACACCATCACCGCAGCCGATCACCCCGCTGCCGCCCCGCTTCCCGATCACCGCCAGATCCGCCCGATGGTCTTCTGCGGACTCTACCCCGTCCAGAGCGACCGGTTCACGGAGTTGCGGAAGGCTCTCACCCGTTTGCAACTCAACGACGCCTCCCTGTCCTTCGAACCGGAAAGATCGGTAGCCCTAGGCTTCGGATTTCGCTGCGGTTTTCTGGGCCTGCTGCACAACGAAATCATCCAGGAGCGTCTGGAACGGGAGTTCGATCTGGAGCTGGTGGCCACTTGCCCTTCAGTCGTCTATAGAGTCATCCTCAAGGACAACTCTTCTCTGGAAATCGACAATCCCACCCGCTGGCCTCCGCTGGGGGACATTGACCGCGTTCAGGAACCCTATGTTCTGGCTACTATCTTCACACCCAACGAGTACATGGGAAACTGCATGGATCTGTGCAAGAACCGGCGGGGTGTCTTCAAGAACATGGAATCGGCCGGAGTCAGTCGGGTGATTCTCGTCTATGCGCTGCCCCTGGCCGAGATCCTGATGGACTTTTTCGACACCTTGAAGAGCCGATCCCGCGGCTACGCTTCCTTCGACTACGAGCCGATGGGCTATCAGGGGGGGGATCTGGTTAAGCTAGACATTTTGATCAACGGACAGGGAGTCGACGCCCTGAGCTTCATCACCCACGCGGACCGCGCCTATGCTCGCGGCAAGGCTCTGGTGGGGCGGCTCAAAGAGGTGTTGCCCCGGCACCTCTTTGAGGTCCGCATCCAGGCGGCACTCGGTTCCCGCGTCATCGCCGCCGAAAGCATCCGTCCACTGCGCAAGAACGTGACCGCCAAGCTCTACGGAGGAGACGTCACCCGGAAACGCAAGCTGCTGGAAAAGCAAAAAAAGGGCAAGCGACGGATGAAAGCTGTGGGGCGGATCAAGATACCCCAGGAAGCTTTTCTGAGTGTCCTTCAGGTGGGCAATGAATAAAGACAGCTCAGGAGCCATCCACCCCGGAGCCGGCGCTTTAACCAAAGTAGGAGGGCTCGTTACCCACCTTCCACTTGATGTTACAACCCACACTCGCCTTCTGATCGGCAGACACCGGCTGAGCGGAGAGAGTTGCATCGATCGCGATTCGCAGATTCTCGCCGGTGACGGGTTTGTCGTTGCCGGGACGGCTGTCGTCCAACTGCCCGCGATAGACTAACCTCCGGTCCCGGTTGAACAGAAAGAAATCGGGAGTGCAGGCGGCCGTGTAGGCTTTGGCCACTTCCTGGGATTCATCGTAGCCGTAGGGAAAGTTAAACCCCAGGCTCTGTGCCATCTCTCGTAGCTGCTCCGGCTCGTCCTCGGGAAATTCCCCAACATCATTGCTACTGATCGCCACGATGCCAACGTTCCGGCCGGCATAATCCCTGCCGATGCGGGCTAGTTCGTCCTGCACATGCACCACGTAGGGGCAATGTTTGCAGATAAACATGACCAGAAGGGCATCCTTGCCGGCGAAGGTCGACAGCGAAATCGCCTCGCCCGAAGTCACGTCCGGCAGATGGAAGTCTGGCGCCTCTACACCCAAATCCAACATGCTCGAAGCCGTCAAGACCATAGCAAACCTCCTTCAGTCTGATGCTGAGGGCGACGTCAGCCCCGAGGTCCAACATATCTAGCCCAAAAGGGTGTTGGCAAGTAAATAATGCGAGCAGAGGGTACATTCTTCGGAAACAGAGACCGCGAGAGCTGACAGGGAGCGGCGGGGAATGGGCTGTTTCGAGGCGGCCTAGCGCTCCTTTTCTGGCCCTTTCTGGCTCAGCTCCTCTGGAAAAATCCGTTACGTTTATAGTAAAAACAGGACTTTTGGATGCTGACAGGGGACGCATGATGTCATGACCACTAAAGACTCACAATCGCGAACCACATCCACCTTCGGCGCCGAAGAGATTCATTGGCAACTGGAGGATCTGTACCCGGACCGGGCTTCCCTGGATCGGGACCTGGAGAAAGCTCGAGCCTCGGCGGCTCAATTCGAGCAGAGATACCCGGGGAAGAAAGCCTTCCAGAACGAGCGCACCCTCAGTCAGGCGCTGCAGAACATCGAGGAGATCCTACTTCGGGCCTACCGGGCCCTGTCCTACGGCTACCTTCTGTGGAGCACGGACACAGAGAACCCGGGAAACGGGGCCCTGCTGCAACGACTACGCGAAACCCACACCGAGATCCAGAAAAAGATCCTTTTTTTCGATCTGCAGTGGACCAAACTGGCAAAAAAGGAGGCGCTAGCACTCCTACAGGGGGAGTCCATCGCAGCCTATCGGCATTATCTCGAGGTGCAGCGGCGCCGGAGACCGCATCTTCGCAGCGAATCGGAGGAGAAGATTCTGGCGGAAAAAGCGCTGACCGGCCGTTCCGCCTGGGTTCGATTCTTCGACGAGATCCTGAACGCCACCCGATTCCCCTTCCGGGGAGAACCCTTGACCAGCCAGCAACTGCTGGCCAAGCTCTACGACGCGGACCGGGAGGAGCGGCGGCAGGCAGCCCTGTCCTTTACCGAAGGATTGCGACCACGCCTTCGCGAACTGACTTACGTCTTCAATATGGTGCTGGCCGACAAGTTCTCCGATGACACTCTCAGGAGCTACCCTCACTGGCTGGCCAGTCGCAATCTGGACAACGAAATCGAAGACGAGGCCGTCCAGGCCCTGGTCGATGCGGTGACCTCCCGTTACCCGCTGGTGGCCCGTTTCTATCGGCTCAAACGTCGGCTCCTGGGTCTGGAGGAGCTATTTGATTACGACCGCTACGCCCCGGTTGCCAGGGCGAATACCCTCTACAAGTGGGAGCAGGCAAGGAAGCTGGTTCTGGAAGCCTACGGCGCGTTTCACCCCCGGATGGCTGCCATTGCCTCCGATTTCTTCGACAAGTCCTGGATTGACGCCCCACCCGTCCCCGGAAAGACGGGAGGGGCCTTCAGCCACCAAACGGTGCCCAACGCCCATCCGTATATCCTGATGAACTACACGGGCAACATTCGCGATGTGCAGACCCTGGCACACGAACTAGGACACGGGGTCCACCAGTACCTCTCCCGCAAGCAGGGACTCTTCCATTGCGGTTCTCCCCTGACCGTTTCGGAAACGGCCTCCGTTTTTGGGGAAATGCTGGTCTTCGAGCACCTCATGAAGACCCACAAGGAGGCCCGGACCCGACTGTCCATACTGATGAGCAAGTTGGACGATACCCTGGCCACTGTGTTTCGCCAGATCGCCATGCACCGATTCGAGAATCAGATCCACGAAGCGCGCCGTCGGGAAGGAGAGCTTACCACCGAGCGCTTGAGCCAGATCTGGATGCAGACGCAGCGAGAGATGTTCCAGGGAAGCGTTACGCTGGCCTCCCAGTACGAGATCTGGTGGAGCTATATCCCCCACTTCATCCACACCCCGGGCTACGTTTATGCCTATGCCTTTGGAGAATTGCTCGTTCTGGCGCTCTATGAGATCTACCGCCAGGAGGGATCGAACTTCACCTCCAAATATCTGGATCTTCTCGAGGCTGGCGGGTCGGACTGGCCGCACGCGCTGATGGCTCGATTCGGTGTGGACCTCAACCATCCGGACTTCTGGGGACGCGGTCTGGACGCCATCGAACAGTTGATTCAAGAAGCCGAGGAGTGCGCCGGCGAGCTCTGAACCGATGGAATTCACTCGTTCCGACCGTTGCTCCACCGCTGCCACAGAACCGTGAGAGAGCGGCAGGCAATGTGGTCATTCGAGGCTTTCAGCATGCAAAAATATGCCACAGTCGACCAACTGCAGGAAACCGTCGCATCGGAGTCAAAACACTCATTCAGCTTTCCCGCCGCTTCCTGACGGGCGCGGCTCTGTTGGGAGGCAATTCACGCCCTTCCTGGGATCCTCTTGCCACTCGCCCCACGAAGTAACGCCTTTGCGGTTGCATCGGCTGGAACAACCCTCGGCCCAGTCTAATCTGCGCGTCGTAAGTAGCTGTTTTTATTTGGGGCACCTGGAACTTGTGATTTCACGCCGACAGTCGCCGACTGGGCAAAGGTCTCCAGACCTGGCCCGAACAACGATCGAGGGTCTCATGCACCGAACTCAAATGTTGGCGTCAGGGTAGTCCGGGTCGCTGGCCTTCCACAAATCCAGGAAGACCTTGGTCACCTGAGGATCGAAATGCACCCCGGAATGAGACTCGATGTAGTCCAAGACAGCCTCGTTGGACCAGCCTTTGCGATAGGGTCGGTCGCTGCGAAGCGCGTCCCAGGAGTCCACAACGGAAAAGATCCGCGCCGCCCGCGGTATCCCTTCGCCTTTCAGTCCCCGCGGGTACCCCGTGCCGTCCCAGCACTCGTGGTGACAATAGGGGATGGCAAGAGCCGGTCGCAGGTAGGAGATGGGCGCCAGCATTTCATAGGCAAACACCGGGTGCTTGCACATGATCTCCCATTCTTCCTTGGTGAGCTGCCCCGGTTTCAGGAGGATGGCATCGGGAATCGTCAGATGGCCAATGTCGTGAAGCAAGGCGCCACGGCGGATGTGAGGGATTTCGTGCTCCTCCAGGCTGAGCACCCGGCACAACCGAAGGGTTATTTGCGTGACTCGCTGGGTGTGACCTTCCGCACCGTGGCACCGCTTGTCCACGACACGGACCCAACCCTCCAGCGTAGTGTCGAAGACCTCGCTGAGCTCGGATTTTCCCTTCTGCAGATCGGCGAACAGTTGGGATTGGTCCAGGGCCGAACCGCTTTTTCCGGCCCCGTCGACTTGGCCGGTCTCGCGAAGGAAGGCGAAAAACCCCTTCAGTTGTCCCGAGCCATCTTGATCCGGCAGATATTCGGCCTCCAGATGGCGCTCCGCCCCATCCTGGCACATCAATTTTCCTTCCCGGGTGGAACCTTGCCCCCCCCAGAGCCGCCGCCATGTCCGGCTGCATCTTCAGATAGAGGTCGGGTCGGAACACTTCTTTAACGTGCCGACCCACGATCTCCTCGCGAGGCCGGCCCAGGACCCGCTCGCAGGCCTTTTTCACAAAGCCGTAGCGTCCGTCCGCTCCTACATAGGCCACCACCACCGGCATCTTCTCGATCATGGATTCGTAAACGGATTCCGCAGAGGGTTGCAGGCTCACTCCTCGACCGCCTGAGCCGAGTCCGTACGCTAATATACGCGGTGCGCCCGACAGGCTAGGAGGGGCGTCAATCCCGCAATCCTCTTTTTATGGACCGGGCTCGAAGTGCCCGATCGGGGTGCCTCTGTTTTTCGCCGGCCTGTTGCCTCTTTGTAGAACAGTCCCGCTGGTTTAGCATTAGAGACGGAAGGCTTGGGAAGAGATGCAATCTTGGCATCGGAAACCCATTCTGGAAAAGGGCTTTGATGGAAACGCAAATATGAGAACCTTGCAATGGGCCGTAGCCCTGTGGGCTGTGCCGTTCCTACTGGCCGCCTCGGACGAAGCCAAACAGGAACTGGAACGACTGGGAGCTGAAGTCCGGGTCCGATCCGACTACACGGAGGCGGTCTTCTTGGGGAAACGGTGGCAGGGGAAGGATTCCGATCTGGCACGCCTTAAGGAAATTCCCAATCTGGGAGAGATCCGCTTCGCCTACGCCCAAATCACCGACGCCGGCCTGGCCCACTTCGCCGATCTTTCCGGGGTCAAAAGACTCTCTATCCTGGCGGGAGCGATCACCGGACCTGGACTAAAAAGCCTCAGCGGTTTGACCCAGCTAGAGTACCTTCGACTTTCGGAATGCAAGATCAGGGACGAGGGACTGCGCCATTTGGCTTCCCTGACCCAGCTGAAGGAGCTTTTCCTCGACAACACCGAGATTACCGGCTCCGGACTGGGACATCTGAGCGGACTCAAGGCACTCAAGACCCTGGACCTGCACAACTCCCCGGTAGCCGACGCCAGTTTGGAGTACTTGAAGGCCTTGGAGAGCTTAAACGACCTTCGTCTCTACCGCACCCAGGTAACCGATGATGGATTCCGGGAACTGCGCAGTTTTCTTGAACCCAACTGCAGCATCACTCGCTGAACTGCGGTCCTGACGCTAAAGACTATCTGGAATAGCTCGACGATGCCCCGGCATCGCCTGCGCCTCGCTCCTCGACCTCACCTCCCAAACCCCTTCCGCAAACGTCACCGTATCTATGGGAGGGAGCACTAAGTTTAAAGGGTGGCTGTCAAAGAAGAACGGCTTTTTGAACCTCGCCGCCCACGTCGGTGAGGCGAAAATCGCGGCCACCGTACCGGTAGGTCAGATCGGTGTGGTCCAACCCGAGCAAATGTAGCACCGTGGCGTGGAAATCCCGGATGTGAACCCGGTTTTCCACGGCGTGCCAGCCGAACTCGTCGGTGGCTCCATAAGTCATACCGGGGCGTACACCGCCACCCGCCATCCAGATGGTGTATCCATAATTGTTGTGGTCTCGACCGGCTTTGACGCCGATGTCACCCTGGACCGCCGGCGACCGGCCGAACTCCGTCCCCCAGATCACCAGCGTGTCCTCCAGCATGGACCTCCGCTTGAGGTCCTGCAATAAGCCGGCGATGGGTTTGTCCACCTTGCGGGCATTCTGGGAGTGCCTCTTGTAGAGGTTGCTGTGCTGGTCCCAGTAGTTAGGAAGGCTGTGGGACACCTGCACGAAGCGTACTCCCGCTTCGGAGAAACGGCGTCCCAGCAGGCACTGACGGCCGAAATCATCGGTGGGCTCCACGCCGATACCGTACAGATCAAGGGTTTCCTGCGATTCCTCGGAAATGTCCATCACCTGGGGAGCTTCCATCTGCATCCGGAAAGCCAGTTCGTAGGATTGGATTCTGGCTTCCAAGCGGGCATCGTAGCCACCGTCGGCCAGATGCCGCCGGTTTCGCTTCTCCAGAAGATCCAGCTGGCGGCGTTGCTGCCGATCACCCATTTTCAAGTTGTCGATCTTCAAGTCTGTAGCGCGCGTGTAACCGTCTCCGATGCGAGTACCCTGGTAAGCGGCCGGCAGGAAGGCCGACCCGTAGTTTTGACCCCCGCCATGGAAGAAGGTCGGGGATATGGTGATGAAGCCGGGCAAATTCTGATTCTCCGTCCCCAGGCCGTACAGGATCCAGGCCCCCATGCTGGGCCGGATGAAAACGCCGTCTCCTGTGTGCAACTGGAGGTTGGCGCCTCCGTGAGAAACCAGATCCGAGTGCATGGAGCGAATCAGACAGATATCATCGATACAGCGCGCCACGTTCGGGAACAGAGAACTCACGTCGATCCCGCTCTGGCCGTACTTCTTGAACTCCCAGGGAGATTTCATGAGGCTCCCGGTTTCGGCGAAAGCCACTTCCGGCTTGACGCTGGGAGGGGGCGGATGACCGTGCCATTTTTCCAGAGCCGGCTTGGGATCAAAGGTGTCCATTGAGGAGACTCCTCCATGCATGAAAAGGAAGATGACTCGCTTGGCCTTGGGAGCGAAGTGAGGCGCACGAACCGCCAGGGGACCTCCGCCGACCGTGCCGGACCCTTTGGCCAGGGGAGACTGAGCCGTCAAGCCCAGGAAAGCCAGGTAGCCGAAACCGCAGGCACACTGGCGCAGCAGGTCGCGCCGCGAGAAGGGCTGTATCCGCCCTTCCCCAGCCAATGGCATCTTTGTTAAGTAATCAGGCATTGTTGTCTAGGTCCTTCAGTTCACGTACAAGAACTCATTCAAACTAAACAGCGTCTGGCAGTAGCTCTGCCAGGCCGCCAGGCGACCCTCCTCTTCGGAAGTCTTCTGCTCGAGCTGCGAGCGGCTGTACTCATCCAGAAAGCGAATCCCTTCTGCGAGCTCTTCCCTGGTGGGTGGGCGACCCAAAGTCTTCAGGTGAGCCAGGCGCAGCCGGTCTTCGTCCCGTACCTCGGAGAGTCCCAGCCGGTAAATCGGCTGCCAGAGAGGATCCTTTTCCATACCGGAGAGCAGCTGGCGCGCGAAGGCCAGCGACCGCTCTCGCACGAAGGGGTCGTTGAGCAAGTACAGCGCTTGGGGCGCCACCGTCGTGTCATTTCGGCCCTCGGCCGGGGCGTTGCGATCGGGAAAGTCGAAGATTTGAAACTGAGGCAGCAGCTGGTTTCGAACCACCGGGACGTAGAGAGCGCGGCGCAACGTCTGGTAGCTCTCGAACTCCTGGCCGGCTTTGGCCAGCGAATAGAGCCCCCTCTCCACGTCGATCACCTGGGCCACCGGTTCCCAATCGAACTCACTGCCTCCCACCGTGAGGTCCAGTTCACCGCTGACAGCGAGGATCGAATCGCGAAGCTGCTCGGCGTCCAGGCGCCGGCGGTTGAACTGCCACAGCAACCGATTGGTCGGGTCTTTCTGGAGGGCATTTTCATGGGCAGCACTTTGCATCCGGTAGGTGGCCGAGAGCAGGATCAGCCGGTGCATGGCCTTGATCGACCAGCTGTTCTCAATAAACCGGGAGGCGAGCCAATCCAGTAACTCGGGGTGGGAAGGCCTCGCGCCATTGGCCCCGAAATTATTAACGGTCCGCACCAAGCCCGCACCGAAATGGCCTTGCCACAAGCGATTCACCATCACGCGGGCGGTCAAAGGATTCTTCGAGCTGGCGATCCAGCGCGCCAGTTCCAGCCGACCGCTCTGATCTTCGGGCATCTCAGCCTCATCGTCCCGGTCGGAGACGATCTGCAGGAATCCCCGAGGAGCTTCGTCTCCCAGGCTGCGATGGCTTCCCCGGACGTGCACCCTCAGATCGACTACCTTGCCCTCCTTGGGCGCCATGACATGAACGGTCTCCTGACCGGGGATCTCAAACATCGCGTGTTCCCACCACATGGAGGTATGCTCGCTCTCCACCAGCAGCGTCTCCATGCTTCTAAAGATCCCCGCCATGGAATAGTAATCGCGGGTGGGAATGGGATCGAACTTGTGATCGTGGCAGCGGGCGCAAGCCACCGTCATCCCCAGGAAGGTTCGGCTGGTGACGTCGATCTGTTCATCGACGATGTCCATCACCACCTGTTCTTTGTCCTGCTCGGCCAGGCTCTTCGGACCCAGCATCAGAAAACCGGTCGCGATGATGCGCTGGGCGGCGAGATCCAGATCCCGGGTGAGCGGAAGCAAGTCTCCAGCCAGCTGTTCGACGACGAATTCATCGTACGGCTTGTCTTGGTTGAGGGCACGCACCACGTAATCACGGTAGCGATAGGCGAAGCGCATCAGGCAATTGCAGTCGTGAGCCGTACTGTCGGCGTAACGAACGGTGTCGAACCATAGCTGTGCCCAACGCTCGCCGTAGTGGGGCGACTCGAGCAGCCGTTCCACCAGGTTGTCGAAGGCCTTTTCCGATTCGTCGGCGAGGAAGGCATCGATTTCCTGAGGCGTAGGGGGCAGGCCGGTCAGATCGTAGCTCACCCGGCGGATCAGGGTTCTCTTGTCGGCAGGAGGTGACGGCGTCAACCCCTCCTCCTCCAGTAGCCTCAGAACGAAGTGATCGAGGGGTGAGAGAGGCCATTGCGTGTCTTGCACGACGGGCTTCGGTGGATCGCTCAAGGGTTGAAAGGACCAGAAGGATCGCTGAGCCTCAGTGAACTGCATGCGCAGATGTTTCTCCCTCCAGAAATCTGGATTGCGGATCCACTCCCGAAGCAACTGCAGATCGTCTCCCGAGAGCGGTTCCTCCCGGCCGGGCGGCATACGTAGCTCTCCCTGGTGGGAGGCCGCCAGAAAAAGCGGGCTTTCTTCGGGCTTGCCCGGAACCACAGCGGGACCGCTCTTGCCCCCTTTCAGCAGGGTTTCCCGTTTGCGCATGTCGAGCCCAGCCGAAGCTGTCTCGCCGTGACAGGCCAAGCACTCCCGATCGAGAAGAGTTCGGGCCGCTTTCTCAAGGGAACGGTCCGGCTGCGAAAAGACCCACCACGAGCCACCAGCCCAGCCGAACATCACAACGGCCGCGATCAGAATCTTCTTCCGCGGAAGGTTTGCCATGCTTCACCACCTCTAGAGCCGTGAGGGGCTCCCGTCCAAACCAATAGGGTCAGTATAGCACGCCACGTTAGCCCTTTCAGACACTAGTCATCGCCTGTATACTGCCACACCGTCTAAATTGTACCCTGGATGGAGTTCTCCGAAGAGAAACAATCATCCCAATGAAATGCCAGAAGATGCGCCTCTCTTCTGCTTTGACGTGGATCATCTCAGCCCTTCTGCTGTCGGGCTGTGGCGAAATCGAGACTCCTGGGTCACCGGAACCCGATGCGACCCGCTCCCGCTATCTGCTGCTGGATGACCGCGTCGTCAAAGAAACCAGCAACGCAAGGCTGGCCGTGGGTACCGTCAAGAAACACCCGGCCAATCCGCTCTTCGGCGAGGACAAACCCTGGGAACCTCGTTTCGACAACTTGTACCCCAACGTCCTCTACGATGAGGAACTCCAGCTCTATCGCTGCTGGTACAACCCCTTCATCGTGGACCAGCTGACATCGGCGACCCCGCGAGAGAAGCGCGACGAGGTCGAGTACCACAGCAGCCCACGCGAGTTTGGACTGGCCTACGCCACCAGCGAAGACGGTCTGACTTGGACCAAACCCGATCTAGGGCTGGTGGAATTCGAGGGCAGTACGGCCAACAACCTGTTGCTTCGAGGCGCCCACGGCATTGGCATCCTGAAGGAGCCTCACGACCCGGGACGCCGCTACAAGATGCTTTACGGCGGCAACTGGGTGGAAACCTGGGAGTCCGGTCCCGCGGTGCGATTCTCTGAGGACGGTCTACGTTGGGGCGAGGAGATTCCTATCCCCGAGATCGAGGCCCACGCCGATACCCACAACAACGCTCTGTGGGTCCCCGAGCTGAACAAATACGTCGGCATCACCCGCATTCACCGGGGCGAGCCCTTCCCTCGCCACCCAATAGGGCAGCGGGCGGTGGGGCGAACCGAAAGCGCCGACTTCGTGAAGTGGAGCAAGGCTGATGAGATTCTGCGGGGGGATCGGGAAAACCAGACCTACGCCATGCCCATGTTTCGCCACGCCAACGTGTATCTGGGTCTACTCATGATCATCCGTCTGAGCAAGGAGCGGGTACACTGCGAGTTGGCCTGGAGTCCGGATACCATTCGCTGGGAGCGCATCGATCCCGGCACCCCGTTTATCGCCAATTCCGAGACCGAAGAGGATTACGACTGGGGCTGTGTGTATGCAGCACTGTCTCCCGTCGTGACCGAGGACGAGATCCGGGTCTACTATGCCGGCTCCAACGGGCACCACCGCTACTGGCGAGACGGATTCCTGTGTCTGGCCACCCTTCGGCACGACGGCTGGGCCGGATATCAGCCGGTCGATCCGGAGCAGACGGCAACTGTGATCACCAAACCTTTGGACTGGCAGGGGAAATTGCAGTTGAGTGCGGACGCGGCGGGAGGCTCGCTAAAGATGAGTCTGCTCGACAGTGCAGGTCAAGTGGTGACCCAGAGTGAAGCGGTCACGGGAGATGTGACCGACGAGTCGGTGATCTTCTCATCCGAATGCGCTGGAAGATCTGGCAGGTCAGCCCGTCCGTCTGAAGTTCGAATTGGACCGGGCGAAGCTCTATTCCTTCGTTCTCACAGAGTGAGCCATTTGCAGCTGCCGGGTTGAAGTTGAAAAGGAGGGCAGACGGCTTTCGGTATGTCCATCCGGGTCAAGAAGCTCCATCCCCTCATCGGAGCGGAGGTCACTGGAGTGAGCCTGGCCGGGCCACTGAACGTGGAAACTCGGGAGGCGATAAAGGCCGCTTGGAGCGAACACGCCGTACTGGTCTTCCCCAATCAGGCGATCACGGATGAGCAACAAGTCTCCTTCACCCGCCATTTCGGGGAGTTGGAGATCTTTCCTCAGGCGGGAAACCGGTCCTCCCGTGTCCCCGAGATCTTCCAGATCACCAACATCGGCGAAGACGGCCGCATCCGGCCAGTGGATACACCGGGCGCTCAATACAGTACCTTGATCTGGGTTTGGCACACGGACAGCAGCTACCGTCCAATCCCCAGTAAGGGCGCGGTGCTGCACGCCATCGAAGTCGTAAAAAAAGGCGGCGACACTCTGTTTGCCGACATGTGTGCCGCCTACGAACAGCTGCCCTCAGCCCTCAAGAACCGAATCGAGGGTCTGCGGGCTCGACACAGCTTTGTTTACTCACGCCGACTGCGCAACCTCCCGCCCATGCAAGCCTCAGAGGAGGCCAAGGTGCCCCCGGTCGATCACCCTCTGGTGCGCCGCCATCCGGATGGCCGGCGCTCCCTATATGTGAGCGCCACCTATATAGAGCGCATCCTCGGTGTCAGCGAGTCAGAGAGTCAGCAACTCATCGAAGAACTCATGGCCTGGGCCACCCAGGATCGGTTCGTTTATCGCCACCGCTGGCGTCCCCACGACGTGCTCATGTGGGACAATCGGTGGACCATCCATGTCGTGATCCCCTTCGATCACGCCAACGAGCGCCGGATGATGCATCGCACCACCATCGCCGGCACGGAGCCGGTGGTCGGTGAGCTCTGATCATAGCGCACAGACCAAGCACCGCCGGGGTGAAGGTCTCCGACCTCGCCCTTCCTCCGACCTGACCGGATGTGGACATCCTTCGACCCAGTCTAATATGTGCATCTTAAGTAGCCTTGGTTATTTAAAATTTAATGCCTGCTAATCGGGTCCTAATCCCCAGCAGGCACCCGCTGAACAAAGGTCTTTCGACCTCAACCTCGACGGAGAGCCGGCTCCTGCTCAGGAGGCCTTTTGCGACACCGTCTCACGGGCGCGGTTCTGTGGGAGCCAATCCACACCTTTCCAGGGTCGGACTAGCGCTACCAACCTGTAGATCGGGGAGTTCGCGCGCGGGAGGCGCGCGTTACAGCGACTCGTTCCGGAGGATCTTGGAAGGATTCTGGGTGAGCCATTCGGTGAGTTTTTGGGTAAAAAAACTTCTTTTTTAGCCGCGAGGCGACGGCATTGAGGCGGGGCGGTCTCCAGTCCGGCCGATGCCCGTCCGAAGCAATGATCTGGACCAGACCGCTTTTCAATAGGTTCCAGCTAGTCTTATGAGTCCGGCGCTCAGCGGAGGCCAGAAGACCGGATGCGTTGACTTGAAACTCGCATCCGCAAGCTACGAAGGCGGCCAGAGCATTGGGACGGGTCTGAGCCACCAGGCTTCGCTCGACGTGGGCCACAACGGGAATGAAACCGGCATCCAGGATCCTTTCAGAGCGGCTTCCATCGGGCCCTCAGCCAACATGGGCGGCAACTCCACGAGCAGGTAGCGGGTCAGGTTGAGAGAGAGAAGGTTTTTTCGCTGCAGCGCCTCCAAGAAGTCGGCGGAGAAATAGTTCTCCGAACCCGTGTAGATCTTCAGGTCTTCCAAGAAGGGGTGCTCCCGTTCCCGATGGGCAAGATCGGCCAGGGTGCGCCCGAAGAAGGTCCCCATGGCCTCAGGATCGGTGTTCCCGAAGGGTTCCAGAAACATGTGTGGAGTGGCCACGATTTCGCGCGTACCGGCTTCATGTGCGAGTCGGAGCATCTCGATGGTTTCGTCAACGGAAACGGCCCCATCGTCCACCCCCGGCAGTATATGGGTGTGGATGTCGACAAAATTGGAGAATGCTAAAGACAATTCAGGTTCAGATGTCTTCGGATTTCGAGCTGTCAGGCGTGTGGCCGAGACCGAGCATCAACTCCGTCGAATTCTCTTCACGTTCGTCCAGAACTCGTCAGAGTGTTTCGCGTCGCCCGGCAGTAGGGAGTCTGCCTGTTTTGTCTCCCGATCAACAGAGCGGATTCCGCTCGCGTCACCACCAGCCCGGAAGACACACCTTTGCTGGGCGGGTCTCCCGATTTCGCCCTTACCGCCGACCGAAGGTCTCCTCTTAGACCTCCAACAGTCGTTCCTTCGAGTCGCCGAAGGCGTCCAGGCGGATGTCGAACTTGTCGAGCAGGGACAGGAAAAGGCTGCACATCTTGCGGTTGGGTTTTTCCAGGTAATCGAGGATGCGGCCGCCCTGGATCTGCCCGCCGGCGCTACCCAGGATTACCACCGGCAGCTGGGTGGCGATGTGATTGCCTGTCAGCATACTGGAGCAGTACATGAGCATCGAGTTGTCCAGGGCGGTTCGGTCCCCCTCCTGGATCCCGTCCAGCTTGCGGGCGATGTAGGCGAATTGTTCCAGAAAGAACTGATTCACTCGCAGCCATTGGTCGTTGTCCCGGTGAGAGAGTTCGTGGTGCCCCACGTCCACCTGGAGGTTCTTGAACACCAGATAACTGTGGTCATTGTTAAGCTTCAAGGTGCAGACACGAGTGGCATCGGTCTGGAAACCCAGCACCAAAATGTCGCACATCAGCCGCATGTGCTCGCCCAGATCCTGAGGGATGCCGTCGGGCGGACGCGGCACGTTGGGCTCATCCAGAGTGGGCCGCCAACCCTGCAGCTCGCCCTTCCGGCCGGCCCGTTCGATGCGCTGTTCCACCTCCCGCACCGAGTTGAGGTACTCGTCCAGCTTGTGCTGATCCATCGAGCTGATGTGGCGCCGGAAGCGATTTGCTTCCTCCAGGACCGCGTCCAGGACGCTCTCATCACCCCGCTGCGCTTCATTCTTGAAAAGGCGGTCAAAGGCGAGGGCGGGATACAGTTCCAACGGTGTGGGCGTGGTGGGGGAGCTCCAGGAGATGTGGGAACTGTAGAGCATGGAATAGTTTTTGTGGATCCCCGGATTGGAGCGTTCGCAACCCATAACCAGGCTGTGCACTTTGGTGGAGCGTCCGTAACGCTGAGCCACCACCTGGTCGAAGCTGGTGCCGGAACGAATCTCACCGCCCGAGGCCAGCGGCGCTCCGGAAAGAAGATTGCCGGTCTGGGAACTGTGGATGTTTCCCTTGAGCGCTTCCTCGTTGTAGAGCCCCCGGACGAAGAGGAGCTTTTCACGAAAATCATTGACCGGGGCCAGCACCCGGCCCAGCTCCATCTGCCAGCCTTCCCCTTTCGCCCACCATCCTTTGGTGTGAAATCCGTTGCCCGAGAAGATCACCGCCAAACGGACCGGGGCCTGGCTCCCCATAGTGGCGGGGGCGGATCCGGCTCCCCACACGGGGAGAGACTCCATCCAGGGCAGCGCCATGGTGACACCCACGCCCCGCAGGAACGTTCGCCGAGAAAGATGCGTCTTCATGATCGGCCTCATCCGTCAGATGGATCCTGGAAAACCATCGTAATCCAATCGGCTGCCGTGCGCCACGTGTGATAGGTCTCCAGTCGATTCCATCATGGGGAACTTGCGGTCCTCCAGAGTGCGAGGTCGGGAAACCCTCGCACAGCAGCTTCTTACCGATTTTCGTACAGTTGGGCAACTGGAGGAAAGCCTTTGGCTCTGGTGAGTGCGCGAAGGCACCATTTCCCGCCGCTTCCTGACGAGGGTGCGGTTCTGTGTAGGAGGTACCTCGAGGCGTTTCCTCGCAGTTTCTATCCCTTCACGGATCACCGCTCACTGTTCACACCCGGCGCCTCTCTGCCACGGACTTCCCGGAACTGACGGCTCAGCACGATCCTTTCCACGGCTTCGGAAAAACGGTAGCCGTTTCCCGCCAGCTGCTCGCCAATCTCGGCCAGCAACGGTTGGTCAGAGAGCTGGATCTCCCGGCCCAGGGCGTAGCCCAACAGCTTGCGGCAGAACTGGCCCAGGACGGCCTCGCCGCGCTTCTCCAGTAGGTAATCCCGCAGGCCCGCCAGACCGCTGATCTGGGTCCCGTCGGGCAGTTGGGTGCGGGTGTCGATGGAGCGGCCGGCCATATCGCGGTCGCGGCTGCGGCCGATGGCATCGTAGCCTTCCAGAGCGAAGCCGAAGGGATCAATCCGTTGATGGCAGGAGGCGCACTGCGGGTCGCGGGTGTGTCTGGCCACGAGCTGGCGCACCGTCAGGCCATTCGTGTCGGTCTCGTCCGCGGGGAGCTGGGGAACCTCCTGCGGTGGAAGAGGCAGCTTCTCACCCAGCAGCACCTCGCTGACCCAATTGCCGCGCAGGATGGGACTGGTGCGCGATGCGCCCGACTGCTTGGCCAGCGTAGTGGCCAGAGCCAGAATGCCGCCGCGACCGTAGCGCCCAATGCCCTCGACGCGACGCCAAGCCGGCCCTTCGACGCCGTCGAACCCGTAGAAGCTGGCCAGCCTTCGGTTGACGAATGTATGGTCCGCGTCCAACAGAGTTCGCAGGGAGCCGCCGCGCTGAAACAGATCGGTGAAGAAGAGGATCGATTCCTCGTACATGTCGGCACGAAGATCGGCGAACTCCGGGAAGTATCGGTCACTTTTTTCTTCGACGACATCGAACTCATAGATGTGCAGCCACTGGCAAGCGAACTCGGTGGCCAGCCGGCGCACCCGGGGGTCCCGAAGCATGCGCCGCGCCTGCCGGGCCAGTACCTCGGGTCTCCGCAGCCTCCCCTCGGCCGCCAGGGTCAGAAGTTCTTCATCCGGCAGCGAAGACCACAGGAAGTAACTCAGCCGGTTCGCCAGTTCCCAGTCGGAGACGGGACCGGCCTCCACACCCATGGGTGTCTTCTCCAGCCGGTACAAGAAGGGGGACGCCACGAAGACCCGGGCCAGCGTCAAGCGAAAGGCCGCCTCATGGGACAGTTCCAGCTGGCGCAGCCGGCCATACAGCCCCCGCAGGTCCCCGGCCTCCTGGCCGGCCAAGGGACGCCGATAGGCACGGGCTGCGAACTCGACCAGGGCATCGAGCTGGATCGCTTCATCCTCGATCAGCTGCTTGCGGTACCGAGCGGCACGTTCTTCATAGGGCTCACGCAGGGGCAAGACTGCATAGTACTGAGAGCGATCATCCAGCCCATTGCCGACCAGGGCTTCCAGCAGGAGATCCAGAGCTGTTCGCCCCAGCAAGGCACTCTGGCTGACGTAGTGGAGTTCTTTCCAGAGGCGATCGAGCCGGAACTTTCGATCCTTGCCGAGCATCAGCCGGACCAGATGATCGTCCTCCCGATAAAAGAGCGCCAGCGTGAGGACCTCGTCCACCGGTACGATCTGGTTGAAGCAGAGGGCAGCTGGAAAGAGGCGGCGGTGCTCCCGGAAAGCCGACTCGAAGCGATCTCTGGCAAGGCTGTCCGGGACCACTAGAATGGGGCGCACGAAGGAGAGGACGCGCTGATCCGAAAAGACCTGGGTCACTCGGGAGAAGATGACGCGGACTTGGCTGGGACGCAGCCCAGAGGCCGGCGCCGGCGTCCCCAGGACCGCTTCCACCTGAACACTACCCTGGCCATCCGTCTCCTTTTCCAGCTCGGCGATGGTCACGAATTGATAGGCGGTCAGATGGCCGGGGACCCGAATCTGGATCACTGCCGGAGCCTGCACACAGAGAGCCTCCGGGTCGATGGTCTTGCCGTTGGGATGTTTGCCAAAGCGATCCAGCTCCAGGCGCCGGCCGGCCGGATCGGTTCCTGGTACGGCAGTGATCAGACGGGCCTCACCACCGTACTCCGGCAAGTCGCGCAACGGAATGTCTGGCTGCCCTTCTGCTACTAGTCGAGGCTGCTGAAAGAGGACGTAGTCCTCAGCATTGCCATCCCCGGCATCGCCCACCACCAGCGAGAAGACGACCGGTTCTTTGGGCTTCGCTGCCTCCTTAGGCTTTTCCACTTCTTTCTGACTTCCCTTCTCTTTTTCTAGGTCGATTCCCAACTCTTCTATGATGAAGCGCAGATGCTGGCTCGTCACCAGAGGATCGGCCGGCTCCATCCAGCGAGTCGGACCTCCCTTTCGCCCGATCAGACCCACGGGACCGAAGGTCCAGAGCCCCTTTTGCCAAGCGGATACGTGAGCCGCCAGAGCCGCCGCTTCCTGGGGCTGGGCCGCGCGCCATCGAGAACGCAGCTCATCCAGGAGAAGCGATGGCTGAGATGCGGAAAGACTCGACCAGAAGAGGTCCAGATATTTGGCGCTCAACCCGCGTTCTTGGGCCAGGGCTTCCCACTCCTGGCCATCGGCCGGCAGCGCCTCCCGGCTAGCCAGCGTGGCGGCGAAATACTCCCTCAGAGGCAGGCGTCCCGCCAGTCCGATTCGAGTGTCCCCATGCACCTTGAGGTTGCCCACGTCGGAACCGACCCCCAGATCGGCCGAATCGGTGAACTCCCCGTAAAGCTCCCGAATCTGCGCCAGAATCTCATCCGTCCAGTCGCGGCGCGTCCTGTGGGAAGAGAAGCGAAATCCGTCCGGCAGCAGCACCGCATGCCGGGCAATCTCCTTGCCGGCATCCAGATACTTGGCGAACAAGGCCGGGGACATCACCAGGGCGCCACCGGCGTTGGTGAAGCCTTCTCCGGCGGCGCTGTCGGCCGGGAACTCACGAACCGGGTTCAGATCGACTCCGGTCAGATCGCGTATGGTGTAGGTGTATTCGGCGTTATTGAGACGTCGAAGAACCACGGGACCGGGATCCCCGGCACTGGCCAGCGCCTCGGCACGGAGATAGCGCTCGACCCAATCCAGTAGTTCCTGCCGCTGCTGGGCCTCGGGCTGCCTCGAGAACTGTGGCGGCATCTCGCCCTTGTCCAGCATCTCGGCCACCTTGAGCCAGGTTTTGCCGCCCCCCCGCACCTGGTCAAAGGTCTCGAAACGTTCCAGATCCAGCTCCCCGACACGCTGGGCCGTCGAGTGGCAACTCAGGCAGTATTGCTGCATCAGCGGGCGAGTCCGCTTCACATACTGATCAGCCAGGGCCTCGAAGTCATCCCGCTCGGGCCTGGGGGTCGCGACTGCCGGCGTCCAGGCAGACAGGATCAGGACCGAGATCAGCGCCGCTATGAAGAGACGGACCCGCATCCTTGTCTCCCGGCTGCTAAGTTGGGATGCCTCCCGAACCAGCCAGCTGGAAGCTCGCTGGGCGAAGGTCTCGACCTCGCCCCCAACCCGACCATAAGGTCTCCATTCACTTGCGCCATTTGGAGACCTGCGGTCCCCCGGAATGTGAGGTCGGGAGACCCTCGCACAGCCAAGTGTTATCGATTCTCTGCAGTTGGGCAACTGGCGTCCAGCCTGGCTCTGGTGAGCTCGCGAAGGTTCGATTCGCCACCGCTTCCTGACGGGCGCGATTCTGTGGGAGGCAGTTCGTCCTCCTTCCTGGTTTTGCGAATTTCTCAATGACCTCAACACTCGCGCCTGCCTCACTGTGTCATGACGCCGGCCAGGCCGGTTTCATGTCCCAAGCATCCAACGACATCAGTCGCGCTCTCCCACCCTGCGCAAAAGCCGCTGTATTCAGGCTGTCCGCTCGAGACGGGTAGATTCGCTTGGTGAGACACTGCTGTCCATTGGCAAAAACCTCAATCACGGTCCGATCCACGAAGATGCGAAGCTGCAGCGTCTCACCCTCAGCCAACTCCAGAGGCCCAGTCTGCGGTTCCACGTCCACCACGTCCGGACTCAGACTGGACTCGGAAACATCCAGCGTCAGTTCCTTTCGCGCCGGCCGGAAGATCACCCGTGTCCGTTCCTCTTGCTGGGGCGAACATCGGATCTTGAGACCGCACTCGTCCGCACCGTTCAGCTCGAAGACTGCGACGATTTCCATACACTCCCCGGCCACGTCTTGAATTGGAACGTCCCTGTACGTCCCCAGCTCTCGATCCAGGATCTGGCGGTGATGGGTCCGGAGGGACTCCAGCTCCGGGGCGGGTTCGATGCGCAAGGTGCCGCGTTCGGAGAGCGAAAGAATCCGGGGAAGGCTCATGATTCCATACCATCCTTTCCGGCGGGCCACATCGAACCGGCGTCCCTCGGTGATCCAGCCAAAGAAAATGCGCCTCCCGTTCCCATCTTCCAGAGTGATCGGGGCCATCAGCGTACCGGCTTCCAGGGTGAAATTCCCGTAGTTCATCAATCCATGCATTTCTGGGTGGAATCGCTGGTCGCTGTACTCGCCGATGTAGTACTGAGACCCTCGCTTGTGACTGGCGAACAGGAGCATGTGTTTCTCGCCCAGGGGAAAGAAGTCGGGTACAGCACAGTCTTCGTCTTGGCGGGTCCAGCGACGATCCGAATCATAGAAGGGGCCGACATGCTTCCAGCGAAGCAGATCGGGCGACTGGAACAGAGAGGTGGCGTCCCCCTCCACACCCGGAATCTTGTTGCCGACTAGTGCGTTGT
Organism: Acidobacteriota bacterium; assembly: GCA_965205565.1. Classification (GTDB taxonomy): domain Bacteria; phylum Acidobacteriota; class UBA6911; order RPQK01; family CBDBID01; genus CBDBID01. The sequence continues at coordinate 7,617 of CBDBID010000019.1, read as the reverse complement.
AACGATCATCTTCAATCCAGGCCGTCGGATCGAAAACGGCGTACTTGCCGTAATCGGCTTCCCCCGGTTGCGGCGTCGGGATCACCGGGTTGGCTGGATGTTTGGTCCAATGCACCAGCAGATCTTCCTCACTGGTAGCGATGCAGGTTCCTTGGGGGTGTCCGTGATAGATGAGGGTGGGGACTCCCTGTCTGTCGATCAAGGACCCGCCGCTGAAACAGCCCGCTGGATCGGGTCCGTCCGGTTCCGGCGCCAGGGCGATGGGCAGATCGGTCCAGTGCAGCAGGTCCTCGCTCACGGCGTGGCCCCAGTGCATGTTCCGGTCTTCTGTTTCGTACGGATTCCATTGGTAAAAGAGGTGATATCTGTCTTTCCAATAGAGTGGACCGTTGGGATCTCCCAGGTAATTGGAGGGGGCCAGAAAGTGATACAGGGGGCGATCCGGATCGGCTGCCAACCGCACGCGAGTTTCGACCGCTTTTGAAATGTACTGGGCGGTCGAGTCTTTGTTCTTGGTTTTTTCTGCTTGGGGCGCCTCTCGAGTGCAGCTCGGGAGAATCGCTGCGGCCCCGAAGAGCCCTCCTCGAATGAAGTGCCTCCGGGACAACTTGGCGAAGTCTCCCCCAGCCATGGGAATACGCTACGGGCAGAGAGCCGGTCCCGTCAAGCGCCGGGTAGAGTAGGGACGACGCGGCTCCTAAGTCAGTGTTCTTTCGCTGGTGATGATAAAGCAAAATCTATTGCAAGATCTCGAACAATCCGAGTTGAATGAGGACGGCATGTTCGATCTCTCGCATGTAGGCCTCAGGACTATCCCTGAAGTCCCTTTAGTTCCAAGCTTTTTCCCTGCAAAACCCCAGTAACTAAGCTACGTTTTACCTGTCCTCTGGTATCACTGTGGGTATCTTATAGGGTCACTGTTAGACCAGTGTAGTGGGTAGTATTCTGGGTAGTATTTTTAGAAAGAACTCAACAAGCGGTGGATGCGGTGAAATAGTGGGGTGCACCCCACTGGGGGTCGCTACTGGCAGAATCCAGAGCGCTTCTACCAATCCAAATTAAGACTCCTGATCTCACTAACATTCTGACCATGCTAGGCTTACGGGACGCTCAGAGGAACTGTTGATGTAACGTGCGGGCGACCTTGTTGCGTACGTGATCCTTCTTAGTGTAGTCGATGTACCCCTTGAAGCTCTTGGGCATATCCATATGGACCGGAGGGCCGCTCGTATAGGCTGACAAGAAGGACCGGAAGACCTGACCGAGAACCTCTCCGAACAGCGCCGGGACGGCGTTGCCTATCTGCTTGAACCTCTTGGCTTTCGTGCCTTCCACCACCCAGTCCATCGGAAACCCCTGAAGCAGCTTCGCTTCTTGCAGTGTGATTCTCCTGAGCTTCCCCGAGCGTCGAACCCAGTCCTGACTGCCGGAGCCCGTGACCGTGCGTGCTGCGAGACCTTGGTCTGCAATGAAGGTACCTTGTCGGTAACCCCAGTGGGCTCCGGGCCGGTTCGGTTCCACCTTACCCATACTTTTCAATCCCTTGCCGTCGGGGATCTTCGCCAGCTTGGCGGCCATTTTTTCCGTAGGATACGTGTAGTTAGACTCATCGAGATCTTCGTGCTCGGCAAAGAAATCGCCGAGTGTGCGCCACTGCTCACGGAAGAGGGTGGGTGCCTTGCTGTGAGTCGGCTCTGGAAACGCGGGGGCTGTGCCGCATCTGGTCCCGATGATGAAGCACCGAACCCGGCGCTGATACGCCCCATAGTCCGCCGCATTCAAAAGACCGGCCACAGCTATACCCAACCTCCGAGAAACCGTCGAGCAGCCCCACCAAATCTTCTCAGGAAACGGCGTTGTAAAATAACGCTCCGATGTGTGCCGACTCGCACCAGTACCGCCCCCTCCGATTGGAAAGGGGGGGGGTCGGAAGCAGTGGTAAGGACTTACGAATTGCGATCCGAACTATCGCATGTAAGACTCGTAGTGAGGTACACTGGCGATGATGTCTAGGCTGGGCTGTCTAGGATTTCATGCCCATTTGAATCGGAGAGCCTTCCTGCGCGTGGGAGCGCTGTCTTTTCTGGGCATCCACTGGAGCCAGTACCTGAAAGCACGCAGCTTGCTGACTGGGGCGGGGGTCAATCCGGAGCTGGCGGCCAAGGCCCGATCCTGCATCATGCTTTTCCTGGCCGGCGGACCCAGCCAAGTTGACACCTTCGATCCCAAGTCCAACAGTGGGTTTCGACCCATCTCCACCAACGTGGACGGCATCCGGGTCTCGGAGCTGTTGCCTCGGGTGGCGCGTCACATGGATAAGCTCTCCATCATTCGTTCCATGCACCATGAGGAGGTCGACCATCCCCTGGGCCGTTCCTACGTAACCAACGGACACCGGCCCGCTCCCGCCATGGAGTTCGCCAGCATCGGGTCCATCATTGCCCGAGAGCTGGGGCCTCGCGGCAAAGTTCCACCCTACGTTCTGGCATCGCCCTCCTTGGCCGAGAATTACTTTGGAGCCGGTCCGCTGGGGGACGAGTACAACCCTTTCACGGTGCCCGACCCCACCCAGGAGGACTTCCGGCTCCCCGATCTTAGCTTGCCTCACCCCATCACTCCGGCCCGGATTGAGAACCGTCGTTCCTTCCTGAGCGTGGTCGATCGACTGTATCGGAACAAGGAGAAGCTGGTGGAGGCCGCAGCCCGGGACACCTTCCGGGACAAGGCCATGGAGATGATTCTTTCCCCCAGCATGCAGGAGGCCTTCGACCTCTCGCAGGAGTCGGAGAAAACCAAGGACGCCTACGGGCGCTACGGGTTCGGCCAGAGCACCCTGCTGGCCCGGCGACTGGTAGAGTCGGGCTGCCGCTTTGTGACCTCTTCGGGATGGAATTTCGCCAACGCGGCCTGGGATACGCATGGCCGTGGTTCGGGCGGAGAGAATGACAAGACCCACAAAGAGCTGCTCTGCCCTGCCCTGGATCAAACCCTGGCTACCCTGATGGAAGACCTCGACCAGCGGGGTCTGCTCGCATCCACCATCGTGATTGCCATGGGCGAGTTCGGACGCACTCCCAACAAGAATCCTATCAGCGGACGCGACCACTGGCCCTTCTGCTTTTCGGTGGTGCTGGGAGGGGGCGGCCTGGCGGGTGGGCAGATCGTCGGCTCCAGTGACGACGTGGGAGCTTATCCAGCCGAGCGGCCCGTCGCGGTGGGGGACCTGTTCGCCACCATCTACAAGGCCTTGGGCATCGACTGGACCAATGAATACATGACGCCTGTGGGCCGTCCCGTCAAGATTGCCAACGCTGTCGACGACATGACCGGCCAGCCTCTCGCGGAGCTGATCTAGTTCAGCGCAGCTCCGGCCACAATTCTCGGTTGAAGCGCCAGCGGGAGAAGCGCAGCTGTTGACGGGTCAGGTCTTCCTTGATTTCCACGGCTACGTCTACGATCTCTTCCCCGTCCAGTACCGGAACCAGCTGCGGAAACACGAAGGCCGCCTCGCGCGGCAGCTTGAGCCGTTCCGAGCGCTTTCGGATATTTTCTCTCCAGGCCGTGTTTACCCGCGTTCCAAATCGATCGAACAGCCGGGCCGCCGCCTCGGCGTCTCCCGTTGACTTGATCACCTGCAGCCGACCCAGCAGCTGGGCGATGCCCTGGCGAGCCTTCTGCAGATCCAGGATTTCTACGAAGTAGTTACCTTCTACCTGAGTCACACGGGTGCCAAAATCCTGTTTGTCCTCTTCTCCGCCCCGGACCAGATACTGCAGGATCAGTTCTCGTCCCTTGCGATGGGCCTCGCGCACGATGTCGGTCTCTAGGGACCGATAACGGTTCATCTGACCCTGCAGGTGCCCGATGTAGAGCGCCTCGGCCACCTGCGTTTGTTCCTCGGCGCTAAAGGCCCCGATCTCGACCAGCTTCGGATCGAAAACATGGTACAGGCCTACCAAATCGGCTCGGCATTCTTCCAGAGAAGAGAAAGCTCGGCCGATCAAGGCCCGAGGGTCCCCCTTGAGCGTCTCGGCCGGACGCCCCGATCCATGTCCGATGACCTCATGCATGTAAATTCCCCACTGCCGGCCCAGTCGACCATATTTTCGGTATCCCTCCTGGAACCTAGGCAGGTAGAACTCACGGATCACTTCGTCTTCGATCCGTTCAGAGCGGGCTTCCTGGATGTTGAGCAACACGACGTTCTTGCTCCCCACATCCCGCCGGATGTCGGCATAGTTGGGAAGGTTGTAGGCAACGGGCGAGGTGGGGCCGGAGTCACCGGTCTCCACAATGACCTGAACCACGGTGGACACGGGTGGGGTGACCTGGGTGCGTTTGTAGAGATCCGGCCAGGGCATCCTCCGTTCGAAGTATTCGGCGCTGGCCGCCAAGCTAGAAATCAGTTTGGAGTCGGACAGGAAGCTGACGTTGGCTTCGAATTGCCCGATCACGCCACGGGGATCGTAGTATTGTTCGATGAACCCGTTGAGGTAGTCGATGGTGGCTTTGGACTTCAGCCAAGCCACGGAATGATCCCGGAATCGCCCTTCCTCTCCTGACTGATAGTAGTCCAGCAAAGCCTGGATACTGGCCTGCTGCTGCTCGGACTCGGTCAGAGCCAAGGCTTCTCGCAACCAGTAAGAGACCGTTTCGAGGTCCTCGCTGTAGAGACCTCCGATCCCATAGGGACGGGGCGCGATCGTACCGTCCTGCAGGTCGAAGAACACATTGAGGCGCTGCTGCCATTCCAGCGAGAGTCTCCCAAGAGCCGACAAAGTGATCTCCGGGTGGTAGAGATTGACGAAGCTGGTCGCCAGGATGTCGTCCCCCTCCTTCTGGTTGGTCTGAAGCGGTTCGAAATCGGCGTCAAAAATATGAGCTCGCAGCCTCTCCAATTTGGCTGGCAGATCTTCGCCCGTTCCCAGACCCAGGTCAGCGCCCTGGCCGGCCGCGTGCTGGGCGGCTTCTTTCAACATGGGAGAGGTCAGGGAATTGGGAACGTACTTGGCATGGGAGCGGGCCCCGTACTGGCCGTGGTTGATCCAGACATACTTCAAGTAGTCGTGCACCGCCCCAACGGTGGCCGGAGGCAGACCCTCCGAGTGCAGGAAAATCTGCTCTAGTAAATTCTTAAGTTCAAGTGCGTAACGGTGTGTCTGATCAGTAAAAATATGATGTCCGGCAATGGCCGCTCGATACAGAAAGTAGGCCAGTTTCTTCTGCTCGAGGGTTAGGTCTTCGAAACCGTCCAGACCCACTCCCAAAACCAGAAAATCCTGTCCGTCTGGGCCCAGTCGTTCCAGTTCTCCGACATAGGATTCCCGCGGCCGCACCTCCGCCTGCTCGGGACTGAACTCCCAGCTACATGCAGCCAACATCACCATCAGCGCAAACCTCGCTGCTCTCATGTCACCATCCTTCGCCGGAGATCACTCTAGTGCTCCCTTCCATAAATACGGTGATGTTTACGGGGGGGGGCTTGGGAGATGAGGTCGAGGAGCGAGGAGGAGGCGATGTAGGGCTATCGTTGACGAGGAGCGACAAAGAGTCCCCGCATCGACTCGTCGTCGCGCCTGGATTCCAGGCGTGTCGCGCTCGCAACAAACATCATCGTATTTATGGAAGGGAGCAGTTAGTGTGCCGCGCTCGAGGGATCCTCGAGAACGCGGCCGAACTGCTCTTCCTCCGCGCTCCTCACCTCTTCCAGTTCCAAAGCCGTGCCGAGAGCTTCTGCGGTCTCCGTCACCCGGTTGTCGTCGGTACAGAGATCCGAATCGTTTTTCTCAACCCATTCCTGATATTCGTCCGGTACTTCCGCTTCCGGATAGATTGCGTTCACCGGGCAAAGAGCCACACACGCATCACAGTCTATGCATTCGTCCGGGTTGACGATCAACATCGCCGGATCTTCCAGTTCGTAAAAGCAGTCTACGGGGCAGTCGGCTACGCATTCGGTGTAGCGGGAATTTACGCATCTCTCAGTAACCACGTATGTCATTTTCCGTCCTCCGAAGTTCCATCATTCGCTCGTTCGAAACTATAGCAAGGGGCCGTGCCACAGGCAAGTCCTCAACCTCCGGGCAGAATGCGATATTTTGGATGGTTGTGGTTTCCCTCTCGGCGCGACGGCGATCCTTCAAAATCCTGGTTGTCCGAGCGATCTTTTGGGAGAATCTCCGTCACCTTAAACGCCAACGAGGATCCAGGTTGCCACCAGGATTTTCTATGAATTCAACCGCTCGGATGCTCTATTCCGCCTTGGGAGAGGATCGGCCATGAAGGGGACCGACAAGGTTCGTGACATTTTGAGGAAAAAGGGTAGCACGGTGTGGACCATTGCACCGGAGGCACTTACCTACGAGGCTCTCGAACTCCTGTCTGCAAAAAACATCGGCGCCATTCTGGTGCAATCAGAGGAAGAAATTGTGGGCATCTTCTTCGGAGCGCGCCTACGCCCGGAAGGTCGTCTTGCAAGGCAAGTCGTCGCGCCAGCTTCGCGTCCGCGAGGTGATGACTTGCCCCGTAGAAGCCGTGACTCTCGACCACAGCGTGGACGAATGCATGAAGCTAATGACAGAGAGGTGCCTGCGCCATCTCCCGGTCCTGGAGGATGGGGAATTGGTGGGGCTGGTCTCCATCGGGGATCTGGTGAGCTGGATCATCACTTCGCAGGAAGAGACCATCAGCCAGCTCAAGAACTACATCACGGGTAAGTATCCCGGCTAGAGGCGAAAAAGAACACCTCCGGATCGAGACCGCGGCACACCGTTTCAGTGGCCTCTGGTCTCTTCAGTTTTCCCTTCTTGATTTTTCCCCTGGAAAAGTTAGCCTAGGGATCGTGGAGCAGGGATCGGGCGCCAACCAATCCTAGTTTGAAAAGAGGATGCTCGCTTGGGATGCAGGCGCCAAGCGGTGGACAACCTAGGAAGGCAGCTGATGAACATCTTTGGCCTCAATCGAACCGCTCAGAGCGGAGAGCGTTTCGAGAGCGCAAGTGCGGCCATCGCCAAACTGCGCGAGGCGGGGGTCCTGATCCTGGAAATCGCCCAGAACGATTCACGGCTGGGAATCGGTTTCCACCTGAAATCCGACCCGGTTACGGATGCCTCTCTGGAGGCTCTAGGCAACCTCCAAGGCGTGGCCCGGCTCAATCTGAGAGGCACCGAGATCACGGACGCAGGCCTGCGCCATCTGAGTCACCTCAAGGGGTTAACGGAACTCCATCTGGAGAAAACGGCCATCACCGATGCCGGGCTGAAGCACATCGCCTCTCTGGAGAATTTGACCTACCTGAACCTTTACGGCACCCAAGTCACCGACCAGGGGCTGCAACATCTGAAGAGCCTGAAGAAACTGAAGCGTCTGTACCTATGGCAAACCGAGGTCACTCAGGAGGGCCTGCAGCAACTCCAACAGGTGCTTCCCGAACTGGAAGCCAATCTGGGGGTGGAATAGAAGGCTCCTGTCCGCAGAGGATCCACTCTCTCTACCTCTCCCGGATGTCGAAACAGGCCATCTCCCGCGTATTTCGCACCAGCATCCGGCCGGCAGCCATGGCCGGGTAGTTCCAGGTTTTCCCACGAATAGCCTCAAACCGCCCCCGCTCGCGATAAG
>CBDBID010000018.1:0-9414 GCA_965205565.1 Acidobacteriota bacterium | reverse complement strand
ATAGGTGCCAAAGGATTCAATGAAGACCGAGGCAGCGGGAGAGATGGATCGCCACAACGCCACCGTGTAGAACGTCTGGGCAAAGCGGTTCTCGGTGTCCGGGTCGGTGGCCGAGATGACCCCCAGATTCGTGTTCAGGGAGTAAGAATCACCCAGGCTGAAATCGGATGCGAAATTGACTGCGGGCTGGGTCTTGTGGGGACGGAAGGCTTCCGTACCGGCTTCCAGGTCAGCTGAGAAGAGCAGCGCCAGGCGAGTTTCCTCCAGATCAAGGAACTTCCATTTCACTTCGACGACGGGACTCGAAAACCCCGATTCCGTCTGGCTGAGGTCCCCGATCTCTGCTCTGGCGCGCCCCGGTCCGGCTGTCTTGAGACGAAGTTCCACGTCCTGAACGAGGCCAAACCGGAACACCATGGGAAAGAACCAGCCTTCCACGCTCACAGAATCTTTGCCAGTCCGGTCGTAGCTGAATCCCGTCTCAATGTGAAAAACGCCTTTTCCGACTGTCTGGGCACCGCAATAGAGACCCGGCCTGTCGCTCACCATCGGTGACTGAAGCTGTGACTGAGCAAGCAGTATGCCGTTGCTGAGAAATCGGCCAATCAGGAGGAGCAGGATGGGTTGGAAGACGCGGAACCAGCGGCAAGACATCAGCAACCTCTAACAGGCCCTGGTGAAAGTCCCACGATTCGCGAGCTCACCTGGCAAGACCCATACGCAAACGTTACCATGTTTATGAAAGTGAGTACTAAGCCGCCCCCTCGTCCCGGGCTTTACCAGTCCCTCCTGCCGGTTCTTTTTCTGATGGTCCTGCTCTCGTTCGCGGTTTACTTCTTCGGAGCAGATGCCTCCTATGGCCCTAACCAGATAGCGCTCATCCTTTCTGCCGCGGTGGGTACTCTGCTGGGGATTCGAAACGGGTATACATGGAAGGAGTTGGAAGAGGGGATGGTCAAGGGGATCTCGCTGGCTTCGGGTGCGATCCTGATTCTGCTGGTGGTTGGCTCTCTGATTGGAACCTGGATTCTTTCTGGTATCGTCCCGGCGCTCATCTACTGGGGCCTGCAGATTCTGGACCCGACCTTCTTTTTTGCCTCTGCCTGTGCGATCTGCGCTCTGATCTCGTTTGCAACGGGCAGCTCCTGGACCACTGTCAGCACGATTGGAATCGCGCTTGTCGGAATCGCTGCAGCCCTGGGGTTGAGCTTGCCGATCGTGGCCGGGGCCATCATTTCCGGAGCCTACTTTGGCGACAAGCTTTCGCCCCTTTCCGACACTACGAACCTGGCACCGGCGATGGCGGGCACTGACCTGTTTACCCACATACGCCACATGCTGTGGACGACGGTGCCGACGATTTCCATCTCTCTCGTCATCTTCACAATTCTGGGTTTGCGAGCCGAGACAAGAGTGAGCGGCGAGGGCCTGCGGGAGGTGATGGCTATGCTTTCCTCCTCCTTCGACATCGGTCTGCACCTGCTCATTCCTCCGGGGATTGTGCTGCTGCTGGTGATGCGAAAGACACCTGCCTTTCCAGCCCTTCTGATCGGTGCCTTACTGGGAGGTGTATTTGCCTGTCTGTTTCAACAACGCGTGGTACTTCAGTTTGTGGACCAGCCGGAACTGGGAGGCTTCCTTGCTCTCTTGAAAGGCTCCTGGACAGCCCTGTTTGCCGGCTACACCTCTAGTACGGGGAATGCCCAGATTGACGAGTTGCTGACCCGGGGCGGGATGCAAAGCATGCTGGATACCGTCTGGCTGATTCTTTCGGCAATGGTGTTTGGAGGGTGATGGAAAAGACCGGAATGCTTCAAGTGATTGCCGAGAGCATTCTGTCGCGGTCACGAAGTACCGGCTCTCTCGTCCTCTCGACACTGGCCACCAGCATCGGGATGAACATCATCGCTTCCGATCAGTACATTGCCATTGTAGTTCCAGGCAGAATGTACCGCGCCGAGTTTCAAAAACGGGGATTGAAAGCCAAGAACCTGTCCCGCTGTCTCGAGGACGCAGGAACCCTGACCTCGCCACTGGTTCCCTGGAACACCTGCGGAGCTTTCATGGCACAGACTCTATCGGTGGCCACGTTGTCCTATTTGCCCTTCTGTTTCTTCAACCTGATGAATCCAGTTCTCTCGGCAATCTATGGATTCACCGGTTTCACGATCGAGCCCATCGAGGACGGTCCACGTTCCACGTTCAACCGCAACCAGTAACTAGCGAGGCTGCGCCTCAGACCAACGAGCACTGTGCTCAGGCGCTGATCCAGCCCAGCACCATCCCACACACAGAACGGCACGGCGTCAGCGTGCCGTCAGACACCAGGGACGGTGCGCTGACGCCACACCGTTCTGTCCTAATTGAAGATTCGTAATCCCTGGCGCCCTTTGGGGTTACGGGGGGCGCAGGCCCATCTGCTGTGTTGCCCCTCCTCGACGATGCAGTATGGCCTGAGTCGGGTGGCCTTGCCATCTGGACCCACGGCGCCCGTAACGCGACCCGTGGGACTCTCACCACGGCTGCCAGGAGTTTAAATGTCTGAATTCCAGCCTTTTGTGATGGAAAGAATGATGTCCAAACACGAGCAGGAGGTGGAGTACAACTTGTCGGAGAGTGGAGTTCATCCAGTCCGGCTGGAGGAACTGGTGACAGCACGACCGGAAAGTCTGGAACAGCTCTTGAGGACCGAGTTGAATTACCCGCATGTGAACGGCATTCCTTCGCTGCGGGAGAACATTGCCCGAATGTACCCGGGAGCAACGCCGGCCAACGTGCTGGTCACTGTGGGTGCGATTGAGGCCAACTACATCAGCACCCGGACCGTTCTTTCAGCAGGTGACGAAGTGGTCGTCATGCTGCCCAACTACATGCAGGTGTGGGGCATTGCCCGGAACCATGCATACTCGATCAAGACCTTCCAGCTGCGAGAGGAGTGGGGCTGGGCTCCCGACCTGGACCAATTGAAGGACGTGGCCTCTTCGAAGACCAGACTGATTGCGATCTGTAATCCCGACAACCCGACCGGGTACATACTCACGGCGGATGAGATGGAGGAGATCACCGCAGTGGCGGATCGCTGTGGGGCCTGGATTCTGGCGGACGAAGTCTATGCCGGGGCCGAGCGGCTCCGGGAGGAGCAGAGCCCTTCTTTTTTTGGTGGCTACGAACGGGTGATTGCCAGCGGAAGTTTGAGCAAGGCCTACGGTTTGCCGGGCCTGCGGCTGGGCTGGGTGGTGGCACCGGTTCAGCTGGTCGATGAAATCTGGGCCCGACATGAGTACACCACGCTGTCTGCTTCCATGCTTTCCAATCACCTGGGCGTCATCGCCCTTTCTCCCGAAATGCGGCCCCTTCTGATTGAACGAACGCGCCGGTACATTCGCAGGGGCTACGCTATCCTGGAGGAGTGGATGGAGAGCCAGGACGGGCGGTTCTCCGTAGTGTCTCCCCAGGCGGCCGCGATTGCCTTTGTTCGGTATCATGCCGAGTTCAACTCCACAAAGTTCGTGGAGCAGCTCATCCGGGAGAAGAGCGTCCTCATCGTGCCGGGCGATCATTTTGGCCTGGACCGCTTTGTTCGGATCAGTTTTGGTCTCCCTCGCGACTACCTGCTCTCTGGACTGGACCGGATTCGGGAGCTGCTTGAATGGGGAAATTGAAGCACTCTGAGCCGCCGACCTTCTGCGCTGGGTCTTGCTAGGTGAGGTCGCGAAGATGAGCTGGTGGGAGGATTCTGAGTACTGGGGGGGGTACTCACCCTCTGGCGCCCTTCGGGTTACGGAGGGCAGGCCAGGCGGTCGCGGCCCTGAGGCTCCTCCCACATTGAAATCGGGAATGTGGAACTTGAGACGAGGACCGCGGAACGTGAAACGGCGCGAGCGGCAGCGAGCGCTCCTAGCTATAGCTAGTGTACTGTCCGGGAAGTTCACGGTGTTAATTCGGGATGGATTTTCGTCGCCAGTGAGGCGCGCGACGCAGGAATGCCGGGAGTCTTTCGAGGTAGCGCAACAAAGCTGTCGGCGAAAAGACGCCCGAAGTAGCGGCGTGAACTTTCCGGACAGTGCACTAGCAGCCCGTGGTGGAAGTACGTTTTCTGAGCCCAGGTGGTACCCACGGGTGGAAGCAGCGAAGGGGTCGCTGAGTTGGGTTTTTCGGGCCAAGCAGCCGGAATCAGTCCGAACAGGCCCTTAAGACGCTTGAACAGCGACAAAATCAGTAGCATCAGGGCGCAAATCCGCCCCTGCAGACCCCGCGGCGTTCCCACACCCAGGCTCTGACGCATCAGCATCCCCAGATTGAAGGCGCTCACCTGGATCAGCAGTCGCTTCAACACATTCTCATGTCCCCGTACATGCAGCCGTCTCATCCCTCCGCTCCCGTACAGATGCGCACAGGGTCGCTCCAGCTGCTCTCCTCGTTGCCGCAGCAGCCGCTGCCCTCGCTCTCCCCGGATGCGCCGCCGATTCGCATACACCGCTTCCTGCCCCTGCCGGTCTCCTCGCCAGCGTCGCTTCCCTCGCCTCGGTTCGCTCACATAGCTGCGCAGTCCCACCGCATCCAGGTCCACCATCCGCTGCGTGCTGTGATACCCCTTGTCGGCCACCACCTCTTCGATGCCTCGTCCCTCCGGCAGCGCTTGTTCCACCTTCTCGGCCGCTTCCGTCAGGGTCTTCACCATGGTCTGCGTGTCCCCTTGATCGGCTCCCTGTACCGTCACCGAGACAATCGCTCCGGTCTCCAGATCCACTGCATGCTCCGCCTTGTGCGCCAGGTGCGTCCGCCCGTCCTTCATTCTGGTAATCCGCGCATCCGCATCATGCGGGTGCTTCCAAACCCGGTTCGATCCTTTGCCCGTGCGCTTGCGGTCCAGTTTGGCCAGATCTTCCCGTCGCGGCGTCTCAATCCCGGAGGCTTTCGCCAGCTCCATCAAAAACTCTTCATACCCCTGCTCGCTGTCCCGGCGCACGATGCTGCGCAGCGCTGCATTCGCTTCCAGCGTAGTGGCATCGATGCCGATCGTCTTGCCCCGCAGCAGGCCGCTCGCCCCGATCCGCTTCAGTACCCAGTCAAAGACTGCTTCGTGGGTAGCCACATCGATCAGTCGTCGGGTTCGGGAGATCGTGGAGTGATCAGACGGCGACTCGCTCAGTTTCAATCCCAGAAACTCTCGCAGTGCCAGAGAATCAGCTGCTCTCCAGGCTATTCCTCGTTCCGATCCGATCCCTTCGAAATACCCCACCAGCAGCAGCCGAAAGTACACTCCCGGAGCCAGGCTCGGTCGCCCCATCTTGTCTGCATAGAACTTCGCACACAGTCCCTCCACGAAGTCGTCAAAGCCGTGTTCGTTGAAAAGGCCATTCAGTCTTTCGTAGAAGGGATGGCCGGCGGTGCGGGGCAGCTCACTGGTGGCGACCCACAGGTCTTCTTGCTGTCGACGTTTCTTTTTCCCCATTGCCATGGGGTCAGTCTAGTGTCGCTGTGTGACCCCTTATCCTCGACTTTCACCACGGGCTGCTAGGGGTTCGGAGGCGCTGGCGGTTGCGTGTCGGAAGCAATATCCCCGGCAATATCCCCGGCCTGGCTCGAGATCGTGTCAGTAGCCGCCCCGCCGAAGTCTGCTACCAGCAAAGTCACCGTTTCATAGGCCCGGTCGATCACCTGGTCAATTCTCTCCGAAGTCGACAAGGCCTGGTCACCGCCATCCCCGGATTCACTGATCGGGGCTTCCATAATGGGGAGCAGGAAATAGGAGCCAGCGATGACCAGCAGGCACAAACTGAGCACGATGACAAAGCCGAAGAGGCCCGCCGGTCTCCGTGACTTTTTACTTCCAGTTAGATCGGCGATGGCCTCCCGGATTCCTGGCAGCTGGGGATGGACAATTCCCAGAACCTTCTGAACATGGACTCGGTCGTCGGGTTTGAGCTGGTCCCAGGCCGTTTGCTGCTTGGCAGCCGAGAGTCGGTGAAACTTATTTCCAAACTGCGTCCATTTGTCGGAGCAGGCCATCGCAGGAGTGACGTCCTGCTGGCAGAACCTGCAATAGCCCGCCGCGTCCTGGATAAGCTGGCTGCAGTGGGGACAATGGCGCCTTATGCTTCTAATTCTAGATGAAGTTGCTGACAAGGTCCAGTGACAATCATCGCAAGTTTGGCCGGAAAAAACAGATGGATCACCGGAATTTGGCCATTACCGGTGACGGTCCTCACCTGCACAAGATCGCTTTTGCTCTGAGTTCGTTGAACCCCCCGCCCTTCGGTCTGCCCGGATGTCCGCTCCCTGGGGGGCAGGAGATGGATTCGAGGCCGTAAATCGAGGCTCTGGTGGCGGCCGTTGCTGGACGACGCCCGAGGGAATACCGGCATGGATGGGACGACGATCCCGGTCGCTGGTTCTCCCACAAACAAGACCTATATCCTGCCTGCCGGGCCCTCAACAGTCCCGAGCCGACACGAGATTCCGGGTCCGGTGACCCCACTACGGTTCTAACACCGAGCCCCGATTGATCGTAACCGTTGCCTCTGCTAGGCTTTCGCGATGCGTAGCCGATTCGGTCGACTGTTTCTGGTGGCTTTTCCCGGGATCCTTGCGGGTTGTAGCGGAGACGGGAGAGCGGAGGAGTCCACACAGGCACAGATCGACAGACTGCGGTCCCTCCCGTACATCGGCTTCACGAAAGAGGCGGTTCCCGAAGATCAGTCGGGAACGGTGTTTCTCGACCCCCGCCAGATCGCAGCCTGGCTATAACTTCTACACCTTACGTAGTCTCTCTCGCGCTGAACTCGTCGATGCAAAGGGAGACTTGGTTCAACGCTGGCAGGGACCACCCGGTCACTGGGCACGGGCGTCTTTGCAGCCGAATGGTGATGTGTTGATTGTTGGTTGGAACCGCAAGCGATACGCGATGCGCATGAACTGGAACGGTGAGGTTCTGTGGCGATACGATGTCAAGGCGCATCACGATATCGGGCTTACTCCCGACGGGCGTGTGATGCTATTGACGCTCCATACGAGATTGATCCCTCAAATATCCAATCAGGTGCCGGTACGCGACGACCGCGTGTCAATCCTGGCCAATAGCGGTGAAATAGCCGAATCGGCGTCGTTGTTCGATATGATGAACAAGTCCGGTTTCCAGTTCAAGCGAGTTAAGCCCGCTTCGAGGGAAGGTTACATCGATCTCTTTCACGCCAACTCGGTGCAATGGATGACTCAGGAGCATCTGCACGAGCGCGATCGAATTTACGAGTCCGGCAACATCATCGTGAGCATTCGACACCAGAACACCGTTGCCGTCTTCGATTGGGACAAAAAAGAGTTGCTTTGGGAATGGGGAGAGCACATCAGCGGTCAACACGATGCGCAGGTCCTCGCGAACGGCCACTTTCTCATTTTTGACAACGGCCTTGGACGTGGTTGGTCGCGGGTCATCGAGCTGGACCCCCTGACGAAACGTATCACGTGGGAATACAGTGCCCCGAACAAGAAGATGTTTTACACGGGCGGCCGTGGGTCGAGTCAACGCCTGCCAAACGGCAACACACTCATCACGCAGTCGGACTCCGGTCGTGCGTTCGAGGTGACGCGAGAGGGCGACATCGTGTGGGATTTCTTCAGTTCCTACATCAGCGGGCAGCGCCGAGCGACCTTCGTGCGCTGTTATCGTTACGACACCGATTTCGTCGAAAGACTGCTGAAACGGAACTGAAACGTCTGCGGATGATGCGATCTGCGGATGATGCGATCTGCGGATGATGCGATCTGCGGATGATGCGAGATGGCAAGGGTCAAAAAGGGATCCTCTCTGATCGGACGTGGGCGTGACGCCCGCATTCTCCCGCCGGCCGAGATGGCTCCGGGACGTCGGGTGGGGCCGTTTCCGAGAAGTGCTGTTGTCACTCACTGGCTGCACAGAACGAGAGTCTTGAAGATCCAGGTAGCAACCAGCTGGTCATTCTGATTCATTACTCGAACCTTCCAGTCCACCACTCCAACCGGATGGTTTCCCATCGGTTTGGCCCGGGCGCGCTTCTCGACGCATTCCAGCCGGGCCCGGATCGTGTCTCCCAGGAAGACAGGGCGAACAAAGCGAAGCTTGTCCGTGCCGTAGTTCGCCACCACCGGGCCCGGCCGGCTGGTGACCATCAGCCCGGTGGCTACGGAAACAATGAGGAAGCCGTGTGCGATTCTCCGACCGTAGGGTGACTGGCGGGCGGCTTCCCGATCGACGTGAAGGTAGTAGAAATCACCTGTCAGGCACGCGAAGTTCACGACATCAGCCTCGGTGATTGTCCGAGCGGAAGTTGTGTAGTCGTCTCCGATTGAGATCTCGTCAAAGGTTCTCCGCAGTGGGTTGACCGGATCTGGCGTCTCGACCGTCTGAGGCGTCTGTTCATCTCGGGCTTTCACTCTGGTCTCCTTTCTGGGAGGTTCAAGGAGGCGCGGCGGGCCGGCGCCTTCTCTCTTGTTTCAGGATCTCGTTGAGTCTTGCCGACTGCGACACCAGGCCTCGTGCCTCATCTGCCGTGGACTTCAGTACAATCATGACGATCGCCGATCTGACATCTCCCGTCGCTTTGAGTGCCTTCTCCGCCTCTTCCAGGGAGGCGTTCGCGGCTTCTGCCACGATCCGGATTCCGCGCCTGGTCAGCTTGCGATTGGACAGGTTCAGATTCACCATCAGGTTCGAGTAAACATTGCCCAGGCGGATCATGGTTGCCGTGCTGATCATGTTCAGAACCATCTTCTGAGCGGTTCCCGCCTTGAGACGAGTGGAACCGGCCACCACTTCCGGTCCGCAGACAACATCAATGGGTTCGTCGACCAGGCCGGAGATCTCCGAGCCCTCGGTGCACGAGATGGAAGCCGTGAAGGCGCCAAGCTGAGCCGCTTTCTGAGTGGCTCCCACGGTGTAGGGTGTGCCGCCGCTGGCAGTGATTCCGACCACGGCATCGCGGGCAGTCACACCGGCCTGGACAAGATCCCGCGCACCGCACACCCGGTCGTCTTCCGCCCCTTCGACTGAGCGGAGAGCAGCCTCGGGACCTCCGGCCAGGATTGCCTGTACCAGACTGGGAGGGGTTCCAAATGTGGGAGGGCACTCGACGGCGTCGAGCAGGCCCAGGCGACCGCTGGTACCGGTACCCACGTAGAAAAGCCGCCCACCACCCTCCAGTCGCAAAACTACGGCGTCGACGACCCGGGCAATGGATTCCAGTTGCTGCCCGACTGCGGCAGCGACCCGGGTGTCCTCCCTGTTGATCAGTTTCAGGATCCCGACCGTAGATTGCTGGTCAATATCTCGGGTCTGGGGGTTGGATTGTTCAGTCAGCAGCATAGGACTACACGTCTCTCGAAAAGGGCCGGGATGCGCCGATTCTATCAGGTTCCGCGTTCTTGCTTCCTTGGGTT
>CBDBID010000017.1:0-11488 GCA_965205565.1 Acidobacteriota bacterium | reverse complement strand
GCCAGCCGTTGATTGGGGTCGACTCGACTACGAGCGTCTTAAAAAGCCGATTTCCGGATAGGAAGTAGTGCTAGAATTTCCGACGACTGCGGAGCACCACCAGCAGCATTTGCCGTTTGCCGGAAGATTCGCTAATGAAGCACACTCTACGCAAGCTCCTCCGAAACGGTCCAGTAATCGAAGACGGAATAAATGGCGGCCCACCCTCGTAACTACAAGAAGAGAGGCCACTTTGCAGTGGCCTCTTGCGATTTTGAATTGGTTGCGGGGGCGGGATTTGAACCCGCGACCTTTGGGTTATGAGCCCAACGAGCTACCAGACTGCTCCACCCCGCGCTAGAATGGTTCTATCCTAGGAAATCGGGCTTTCTTTTGTCAAGTTGAGTCGAGTGAGGCTTGCCAGAAGCAGGGGGGGGAAGGGGTACCAGCTGCTGCTCTTGGAATAGGTCGACGCTTAGTGTGAGCGCATGATTGCCAACCGAAAGATCATCCCCAGCAAGATCGGGTTGGACGGGACATCGGTGCAAGCCATCGTGGGCAAGTGGTACGGAGGTGTCTACGGTTGGAGATTTACGGTCATGGTGGAAAACGCTAACTTACAGGAAGGCCGGCCAGGCACAGGGGATTCCCGGACGGAAAATACTAAGAATGGTCGAACGCCAGGAGGAAGAGGGCATCATGCTCAAAGTGGGATCACGGGTGTTGGTCACAGCCGGGGCGTCCGGAATTGGTTTGGTGATAGCCGAGACGTTTGTGAAGAACAAAGCACGGGTCTACGTTTGTGATATCTCCGACTCGAGCCTCCAGGAAGCGACGAGCCGTTTTCCGCAAGTTTCCTTTGTCCGGGCGGATGTAGCTGATGTGAAACAGGTGGATCAAGTTTTCGATCAGATCGAGGACAAATTCGGAGGGTTGGACGTTCTGATTAATAACGCGGGCATCGCGGGCCCCACGGCGGCCGTGGAGAAAATCACTCCGGAGCAATGGTCGCGGACGATCGCCGTGAACTTGAACGGACAGTTTCACTGCCTGCGCCGGGCGGTTCCCCTTCTCAAGGCCGCCGGAGGCGGATCGATCATCAACATCTCTTCGGTGGCCGGACGACTGGGTTACCCTCTTCGGGCTCCTTATGCTGCCTCCAAATGGGCCATCGTCGGACTCAGCAACAGCCTCGCCATGGAGCTGGGTCCCCATGGCATTCGGGTCAATGCCCTGTTGCCTGGAATGGTGGCCGGAGATCGCATGCACCGTGTCATTGAGGCCAAGGCGGAGGCCACCGGCCAGAGCTTTGAGCAGGTGAAAAAGGAACTGTTGGAGGGGATCTCGATGCGCACTTACACAGAGGCTTCCGATATCGCCAACATGGCGCTATTTCTGTGCTCGCAGGAAGGGTGCCGGGTGTCGGGTCAGGCCATCAGCGTGTGCGGGAACACCGAGGTGCTATAGTGCAGGAGCGACCCTTTGCTTGTTCTCGCTCGGGTCTTGGCCGCCACTCAGCGATTCTGTGATCGGGCGTAAGCAGAGCCGACATTCTGCTTTGCTACAATGCCGCTGCCATGCCCTCTGATGAGCAGCACACTAACCGTTTAGCCGTAGGAGAGCAGACCCTACCTGCTGCAACACGCCCACAATCCGGTGGATTGGCATCCCTGGGGAGAGGAGGCCTTCGCGGCGGCCCGGCGGGAGTCCAAGCTAATCTTGCTGAGTGTGGGGTATTCGGCTTGCCACTGGTGCCACGTCATGGATCGCGAAGAGCGGCCCGATCTGGCCGCCATCTACATGAACTTTGTGCAGATGACGACGGGAAGTGGCGGCTGGCCACTGACCGTCTTTCTGACTCCCGAGCAGGTGCCCTTCTATGGTGGGACCTATTTCCCGCCCCAGGACTCCTACGGCCGGCCCGGATTCCGGAGCATTCTGGAGAGCGTGGCGCGGCTGTATCAGAGCCGGCGCGAGGAGCTGTTGCAAAACCGAGAGGCTCTGGTCGGCAAACTGGAAGACATAGCTCGTCTGCAGGAGGTACAGGCGCCGGCCGATGGGGCATGGTTCCAGGGGCTTCTCAGCACACTGCCACAACAGTGGGATTCGCGCCACGGCGGCTTTTGGGGTGCCCCAAAATTCCCGAGTGCCATGATCCTGGCCTATTTGCTGCGCTATTATCGGAGGGAGGGTGCCGAGGCGGGCCTCGAAGTGGTCACCGTCAGCCTCGACGAGATGGCTCGGGGGGGGGTCTACGATCAGCTCGGCGAGGGTTTTCATCGATACTCGGTGGATGAACGCTGGCTGGTCCCCCACTTCGAGAAGATGCTCTATGACAACGTCCTGCTAGCGGCCGTCTATCTGGAGGCCTATCAGGTTACGGGCCGAGCTTTCTCCCACCAGGTTGTGGAAGAAACGCTGGAGTACGTGCAGCGAGAAATGCGGGATCCGGCCGGAGGATTCTACTCTTCTGAAGATGCGGACAGTGAGGGAGAAGAGGGAAAGTTGTACGTCTGGACGCCGCAGGAAGTGGAGCAGGGTCTGGGCGGGGACGAAGCAAAGATTTTCAGCGAGTACTTCGATGTCACGGCGGGCGGGCATTTTGAAGGCAGGAATATCCTGCACCATCGTGTGGACCAGGAGGCCTACGCCGCTCGCCTGGGTTGCAGCACAGAGGCACCGGAGAAGCGCCTGAACGGGGCCCCGTCGGCGACTTTTTCAGGAGCGCGCCAAACGCATCCCGCCGGGGCGGGATGATAAGGTGCTAGCCGCTTGGAACGGCCTGATGTTGAGCGCCTTCGCCCAGGCCACCTTTGTGCTGGATCACCCCGATTTTCTTGAGGTAGACCGAGGATGCGCCGAATTCCTATTCTCTGAAATGTTTGTGCTGGGGCGGCTTCGCCGGAGCTGGAGGCAGGGCAAGGTCTCCTCGTTCGGTTTTCTGGAGGAGTATGCCCTCGTTGTGGCTGGATCGGGCTCAGCAGTTGATGCAGCTGCAACTGCATCAGTTCACGGATGTGCAGGAGGGGGACTTTTACTTCACCTCCGAGGATCGTGAAACTCTTCTGGTGCGCAACAAGGAATACTTTGCCCCCCCCAGCGGCAATTCGGTGAGTTGCCTGAATCTGCTGCGGTTGGCCGAGCTTTTGGGTGAGGACGAATACCGCAGCCGGGCGGGGCGGATGCTGGATCGGATGACCCAGCTTTTGAAGCGATATCCTCTGGGCTTTGGGTACTGGCTGTGGGCCATGGACTTTCGTTTAGGCTCGGTCCAAGAGATCGCCATTGTAGGGCCAGGTGAACGGCGGCGAGATCTGCTCAAGATCCATCCGGGAACACTTTCTTCCCAACAAAGTAGTGGCCGCAGCCGAGACGGTCCCGGAATCACTGGGCAACAAAATCCCCCTGTTGGCCGGCAAAACGGCGATTGAGGATCAGGCCGCCGCCTACGTCTGCCAGAGTTATTCGTGTCGGGAGCCGGTGACGCACCCTCAGGATCTGGAGTCCCAGCTTCTGGACTCGGCGTAAGCAGCCGACCTCTTCGAATCAGAAAGTTCACTCCGAAGTGGGCGGCTGGGACAATCGTTGGCGCAGCTGCTTCAAGGCCAGAGCTCGATGGGAGAACTCGTTTTTCTGCGTCAGGCTCAGCTGCGCGAAAGTCTTTTGGAGTGGAGGGTAGTAAAAGACAGGGTCGTATCCAAAGCCACCATGGCCGCGACGTTCTGAAGCGATCTCTCCGTCGACGACTCCTTCCGTCTCGATGTGCAAATGGCTGCTGAACAGGCAGAGGCAGCAGATGAAATGGGCCTGGCGTCCCACAGACGGCGTCTTCCGGGCCTGGCGAAGGCGTAGCAGGAGTTTGTGGATGCGCTTCTCGTCGCTGGGGGCATAGCGAGCCGAGTGAATGCCCGGTTGGCCACCCAAAGCGTCCACGACCAGGCCCGAGTCGTCGGCCAGGCAGGGAAGAAGCGTCAACTCATGGTAATGGCGGGCCTTGAGGAGGGCATTTTCCGAGAAAGTGCGCCCGCTTTCGTTGGCCTCTGGCAGGTCGGGGAATCGGTCCAGGGTCATGAAATGGAGTCCCAGGCCGTGCAGCGCCCGGGCCATCTCTCGAAGCTTCCCCTTATTCCTGGTTGCCAGCAGGAGTTGCAACGTGAACTCCGACCTGGGGCTGGAACAGCTCACATCCAGAAAGGCATTCGTTCAGGACCGACTGCTGGCGTGCGATCAGCTGATGAATTCCCTTCCGGGCTAGCGCCAGCAGTCGGTCCAATTGAGCCTGGGAGAAGGGCAGCCCTTCAGCCGTTCCCTGCAGCTCGACGAAACAATCCTGGCCGGTGATGACGACATTCATGTCGACTTCCGCGGCCGTATCCTCCTCGTAATTGAGATCCAGGCAGGCTCGGCCGTCCACGATGCCGACGCTGACGGCGGCCAGATAGTCGACCAAAGGGGGGCCTTCCAGATCGCCCGCATCAACCAGTTTCCCCAGCGCTAGTGCCAGCGCCACGAAGGCACCCGTGATGGAAGCGGTACGAGTGCCTCCATCCGCCTGGAGAACGTCGCAGTCCACCCAAATGGTGCGCTCCTTTAAGGCGATCAAATCGGTCACCGAACGCAGGGAGCGCCCAATCAACCGCTGGATTTCTTGAGTACGTCCGGAGGCCTTCCCCCGCGTCGCTTCACGGAGCATGCGGGTGTTGGTGGAACGAGGGAGCATGCCGTACTCAGACGTCACCCAACCTTGCCCTTTGCCTCGAAGAAAGGGAGGCACTTTGTCTTCCACACTGGCGGTGCAGATCACGCGCGTATCTCCGCACTCGATCAGCGAAGAGCCCTCAGCATATTTGTTGCAAGTAGGGGTGATGCGCACCGGGCGCAACTGGTCGGGAGTACGCTGATCTTTCCTTAGCATCGGCAAGCATTCTACATAAAGGGTTCGAGGAGGGAAATGTGGCCAGCCAAAGTGGGTTGGCGTCTGCCCTCGATGACGAATTGTACCGCTCGGATCTCCGGCAGGTTCCCTCGCAGGGATCGGGTCAGCGAACGAAGAGCTGCCAGTTCGGTTGTAATACCGCTCGACAGTAGTTCCGAGCACTCTCGGGAGAGGTCCACAACCGCCGTTCCATCCTCCAGCAGGTAGAGCTGACGGAGCCATCCTTGTTCGGGAAAGATTCGAGCCCCCTTTCGCTGCGGCCCTTTCAGGACTTCCTGGACGATTTGGCGGGCGTTCAGGACGGAGGTCTCCCGCAGGGGGATATCGCGCGGTTCCGGTATCAGCAGCTGGTTGCCCGATCCTACTGCCCCGGGACGATAGAAGTACAGCTCCACCCGCCACTGTAGGGTGCCCTCTTCGGAAGTCTCCTCGGTCGTCCCTTCGAGCGCGCCGGCCGGTCGGGTCTGGAGATCCGCTTGCCGCTGCCGTTCCCTCGCGTAGAAGTAATAGGCCCCGCCGGCTACCGCGACCAGTAGAATCCACACCGTTGCCACTCTCTTCACGGGCCCATCACCTCTTGAGAATCTCCCAGGAATTCGAATATGGCGGCCACCAGTTTTTCCGCCAGTCGTTCTTGATAGGGGGTGGACTGCATTTTGAGGCGGTCCTGCAAGTTGGTTGCGAATCCGGTTTCCACCAGAACGGCCGGCGCTCGGATGGAAGTTAGAACGGCGAGCGGTACTTCACTCACGGAATTGCTGCTTCCGGTCAGACCATTGAGATTCCGTTGGATGGTCTCCGCTAACTGGCGACTCCGGCGCAAGTAGGGCCGCTGTCCTTCCTCCCAGCGGACGAGGGAGAGGTCCGAGCCGGGCTTGCTCCCGGAGGTCGATCCGTCGGTGTAGTGATGGATGTAAACAATCGGCCCACTCACTTTGCCGGACGGAGCGGCGCCCATGTGGAGACTGACGAAAAGACGAGGTTGGTAGTGATTGCCAATCGAGCTTCTCTGAGTGGCGTTCAGCTTGACATCTCGATTTCGAGTCAACAGCCCGTGGTAGCCGCGCCTCTCCAGCTCTCGTCGAATCCGGGATGAGAGGGCAAAGGTGAAATCCTTCTCAAAGATTTCCGGTGAAGGGCGAAGCCCGTAATCCTCTCCTCCATGGCCCGGGTCCAGAACGATGGCATTGGGAGTTCGGGAAGAGAGAGGCAGAAGGGGGCGGTCAGCGGCAGGGGCGACTTCCCGGGGGCAAGCAATGGCGGTGTCTTCAGCGGCCGCAGCCTGCCGCCCGGATCGGACTCCCCGAACTTCGATCACCTTGCGATTGGGTTGGTCGAGATCGTACTCGCGATAGCTCTGGTAGGCGGCGCCTTTTTGAATGCGGAAGGTCCCGTAGCTCGTTTCCGAACTGAATTGGAGGGAAGAAACCACCTGCCGATCCGGTTTGGTTCGCGGCAGCTGCGGCCGCACCAGGTAGTCGTCAAATTCGATCTGGATGTACTCTTCAAACTCCTGAACTCGCAGGCGCGCTTGCTGGTCGGGTTCAAACACCACTCGGACATGGTCGGGATGATTGGCCAACCGCACCTCGACCCGGTTTTCCAAAAGGCTTTCGACGCGAAACCGTCCTTCGGAAACCAATTCCAGCTTGTGGCGCAGAATCAAAGGGAGGGCCCGTGTGAAAAACTCCTCGGGAACGTACCAATCCCCGCGCTTCCTTCTCCAGACTGGGCGAGAAAGCAGCAGGTACTGATCTCCGGTCCGGATCAGAGGGCGGCCTGGAGATAGCAGAAGAGTGCCTCGGGGGCCGTGTAGCCGGAGTTGGCTGTCCGTCTCTTGCTGGCGCAGTCGGAAGATGTCGGCCACGTCCTTGAGCTGATAATAAGTACTACCCTCCTGGCGTCGGGAGTCCACTCTTCGTTCCCGCTCGCCCAGCAGGAGGATCAGGTCCGGGGGAGTCGCCCAAGCCAGCTGGGAGGACGACAGCCAACCGAAACCCATCGATCCAAGCACAAGAATGGCGGTCGAGAGTCGCCGGGACCAAGACATGGCACCCCCCATTATAGCCGGGGCAATGGATCGGCCCAAATGGTTGGGTTGTACCGGGCCGGGCCGGCAAGCCGTCCGCAGCCAAGCCTCAGACAGCTGCCCGGGCGGTTGACATTTCGCGTTCGGAAACCAGTCGACAAAGTGAAGGGTCCCTGACCAGGCGGGTGGCCAGTTCGGTGTGCAGGGCGTGCCCCGCCTTATGAGCGATGATGCGGCCCAACAAAGGACGACCGCACAGAGCTATGTCCCCGATCAAATCCACGACCTTATGGCGGGCGAACTCATCCGGAGCCCGGAGCGGTCCGTTCATAATGTCTTCTTCGGTGAGAACCACGGCGTTCTCGAGGGAACCCCCCCGAATGAGCCCCTTCTTCAGGAGTTGTTCGACTTCTGCATAGAAGCCGAAGGTACGGGCGAAGGCAATTTCTCGAGCATAGATTTCGGGTGTGATCTCCCAATCGACGATCTGCCTGCCGATGCTGGGATGAGAGAACTGGATCTCGTAGCGAACCTGGAAGCAGTTGGAAGGTTCTACTGCGATACATTTTTCTCCGTCTCCCCAGTTGGCGGATCGGGCGATTTTCAGGTAACTCCTGTCCTCTTGCTGGCGGCGAATCCCCGCCCGCCGCAGCATTTCCACAAAAGGTCCGGCGGAGCCATCCAGAATGGGAACCTCGAGCGAATCGATGTCGACGTACAGGTTGTCGATGCCCAGGCCGTAGACTGCGGACAGAAGGTGCTCCACGGTCGACAGCATCACTCCCTTTTTCATCAGCGTCGTTGCCAGCAAGACGCGAGAGACCCACCGGCGCTGGGCTTCGATTTCAAAGCCTTTTAAGTCGGTGCGGCGGAAAACGATTCCCACGTTTTCCGGTGCGGGTCGCAGGGAAACGGAAACCTGGCAGCCTGTGTGGAGGCCGATTCCGGAGGTTGATATGGCTTTTCGGATTGTGGTCTGCATAGAAAAGTGCTGAATCGGCAATTAATTCGCAGCAATTTCCGTGCCACCCGGCGGGGTCCATGAAACCAGGCCTTCAAGCGCCTGACCCAGGCCGCTGGCGTGACCTGGGAGCCACACTGTGTGGCTCTAACGATACGATGTCAGATACTGGGGCAAGCGCAGACGCAGAAGAGGTTGGATCAGGGACATCAATCCCGTGTAGGAGTACCCCACCATGAACAGAACCAGGAAGGGGATGGTCCCATAGATTTGGATGTCCAGGGAGTAGGCGATCATCAAGGCGAAATAGAGGCCGAGTGCTGTTTCCATGAGTGGCAGAAAACCGACTCGAGACCGGTATCGCTTAATCTTCCAATTGTCCCTGATATTTTGAATGCAGAATTTGGGGGTCCGCACAAAGGAGGAGTCGATGCCAAAAAGAGCCTCAAGGACCGCTTTGCTGTTACTCACCGAAAGGCCGATGCCGACACTCATAAGAAGGGGAAGATACTTCAATCGCGATTTCCAATTCTTACTGACCTGCTTTTGCGACACCAGGTAAAAGGAGCTCACCGAGAGAGTGGCCAGGGTGAACAGCGGCAGGTCCAGAATGAACAATTCAAACCACCCCTGATGGAAGCGAATGATCAAGGCGGGAAAGAGCAGCAGTCCCAGCACGATCATCAGGGGATAAGCGATGTTTGCGCTGAGGTGGAAAAAGGCCTCCATCTTGATGCGCATTGGTAGAGAACTTCTGAGGATCTTGGGCAGGATCTTCTTACCGGTCTGGATCGATCCTTTGGCCCATCGGTACTGCTGCGCTTTGAACGAGTTCATCTCCACCGGCAGTTCGGCCGGGACCGCAAAATCGGACAAGAAGACGAACTCCCAGCCCTTCATTTGGGCGCGGTAGCTCAGGTCCAGATCCTCCGTCAAGGTGTCATGTTCCCACCCCCCCCGCATCGATGATGGATTGCTTGCGCCACATCCCGGCGGTGCCGTTGAAATTGAAAAACCGTCCCCGCCCGGTGCCGCGTGGCGCTTTCCATGATGAAGTGCCCGTCCAGCAGGATGGCTTGCACCTTGGTCAGCAGGGAGTAGTCACGATTGATGTGACCCCAGCGGACCTGCACCATGCCCACACTGGGATTGGAAAAGTAGTGGATGGTTCGGTTCAGGGTATCTGGCTGCGGCGTAAAATCGGAGTCAAAAATGGCGATGAATTCACCCCGCGCTTGTCGCAGCCCATACTCCAGCGCTCCCGCCTTGAAACCTTCCCGGTTGGGTCGACGGATATACTGAATGTCGAAACCAGCCCGGGCATAATGATGAGCCTTGCGCCGAGCCAGCTGACTCGTTTCATCGGTGGAATCATCCAGCACCTGAATCTGCAAAGCGTCGCGTGGGTAATCCAGCCGGCACACAGAATCGATGAGCCGCTCGACGACGTACAATTCATTAAAAATCGGCAGCTGCACCGTCACCACCGGGAGCGGGGACAGCCGAGCCTTCGGTTGGGCCTGATTTTTCCGGTACTTGAAGTACAGGTAGACGAGTTGGTAGCGGTGCAGCCCGTAGAGGGCCAGGATGATCAGGACGCCGAAGTAGAGGCCCAGGATCAGCCAATCGAAGGTGGTATTTTGGTACAGATAGGAGAGATCGTTGGTTTGCATGAACTTTTCATAAGAGGAGCGCTCAGGACGGAACAAATCCATGGATATTCCCCGGCAGCTTTAGCTGAAGGACCTACGTTCTCTTCGGTTGAACTCTCCCTCTCCCCCCGGTCGAATGGGGCCACATACTAGGGTAGCCGGGCCAAGGTGTCAAACTGAGCGACGGAGTAGTGCCGATTCGATCCATCCCCTGGGCTGCGCGGCGTGCTGAGTTCGCCGTCACTTTTTCTTTTCTTCGATCTCAGGTTCCAGAAAATGATCTGGTGGGATAGTGACGTTGAAGGAGATCTTTTCCAGAAAGCGCTGGGAGGCGATTTTCCCGTCCACATAGCGGTCAATTCGTAGCGGAGTATGGACGCCGTCGATGGTGTGCCAATTGGAAAACTCAATCTCCTCTTTGTGACCGATGCCCATGCGGTCCCTGACCTCGGTTTTCCATGCGTAGAGGCCGGTGGGTACGGCGGTCGAAGAAGACCACGACAGAATCATTGGTGGCGCCCAGGAACTCCACCGCTTCGAATTCTCCGGAACCACCCACATCGTCGGAGCCGTAGTAGTAGAAGTTCATGCCCTCTTCGTCAACTCGGCTGCGCAACAGGATATCCATGTCGCGCTTGACCGACTCCTTGAAGTCTTCGACATCTTTTTCCGATAGTTCTTCCAGCGAGGACTTCCCTTCGAGTTTCCAAGCTTTGCCCAACTCGAGGTTGTAGATCTGGACTTCCTGGCGTTTGCCCTCGCCCAGTTGGAAGCGCCACTTGACTGGGCTGTAGTTGGTCCAGTCCCAGAAGGGAGCGAAAGCCTTGCGTCCCCTCTGATCGAAAAAGAAGTAGCGCCCCGAACTGTGGGCGCTACGCACGTTCAAATAGGTCGAGCCCCCCAGTGACTCGATGCCGCGAGCTACTAGCTCCCGGGCCTTTTCGGCTCCAGAGTTTTGGGCGAAAACCTGCCCCAGCTAAGAGCAGCACAAGGAAGAGCTGCAGGAGTTGTGCGCCTGTGCGCCGGCTTCCCTTCCAAAGGCCCAGGCGTTCTTTCTGGGAGCCGTCGGAGAGTCGGTCGTCCGCTCGATCGTGCCAGGTGAAAAACATGGGTGTCTAATGGGACCAGATCCAGTATATCCCGACGTCGATTGTGCCCAATCCGTGATGGAGTCCGTTGTGAAAGTATAAAAAGACGGTCATCGGGGCCAGTGCCGAGCCCGGAAGGGCGGTACGTCAGCTTCCCACGTATTTTGAATACACGCCCCGGGCTTCTGAAAAATCTTCGGTCCCCCGAATGATCGAGCGTCCGTCAGGGAAAAGGGCAATCTCATAGTCGCCGACGAGGATCTGCATCATATATTCGTTGAACCGGACTTTTCCAGTCTTTTTCAAACGGCGGGCGATTTTGTCAAAGTCCAATCGAGTCCGTCCCGGAGGAGAGACTTGGACGGCATTCCGGCCGCACAACCGAATGGTGCGTCTGGCGTCCCCGCCTTCCAGGAAGCGGAAGCATCGGGAGTGGCAGCAGTCGCATTCCCCATCGGAGCTTTGCCGGACCGGTAGCAGTCGCCAGCGGTCCTCCCACAAGTCAACTTCCAAGATCTGGGACCGGACCCTAGACTCGGTCAGGAGTTTCAATACTTGTGTCACCTGGAAGGAGGCCACCAGATGGACAGCTGGGGCCACGATGCCCACCGTGTCGCAGGTTTCAACACTGCCCGGCTCTGGGGGCTCTCCGAACAGGCATTGGAGGCAGAGCGTTTTTGCCTGGCCGAAAGACGAAAGAGACGCCCCGACTCCCCAGGCAGGCACCGTAGATCCAAGGCCGGCCGGATTTCACAGAAAAAGTCGTTGACAAGATAGCGAGTTTCAAAATTGTCCCGTCCCATCGATGATCACATCGCTGCTTGCGTACAGGGACTCGATGTT
>CBDBID010000016.1:0-66991 GCA_965205565.1 Acidobacteriota bacterium | reverse complement strand
CGGAAACTGGAAAAAGTTGTTTCGACCCCCCTGCAGCCGATCCTGTGTGTGGGGGAATCTTTGAAAGAGCGGGAGTGTGGGGCAGCCGAGGACGTGGTGGCCGCCCAGCTGTCCAGGGACCTGGGCGGATTGACCGTAGAGCAGGCGGACCGTATCCTCGTTGCTTACGAGCCGGTCTGGGCGATCGGTACCGGAAAGACCGCCACTCCTGAGATGGCTCAGCAGATGCACCGGGCGATCCGAGACAGGTTGGCTGGCAAGTACACAGAAAGTCTGGCCGAGAGGATGCGCGTTTTATACGGAGGCAGCGTGAAACCGGAGAACGCGGCCGAGCTGATGTCTCAACCCGACATCGATGGCGCTCTGGTGGGAGGAGCGAGTCTGGATCCGCAGATTTTTGTTAAAATTATTCGAAGCTGCGGCGTTTGAAGCCTCGGGGTTGAAGCTTCGGGAAGGGTTGCGCCACCAGTGGGGCGAATTCAGACCGGGAAATCGGTGGAGGTTGATGAGTGCACACCTTTTTGATGATCGTACATATTCTGGCCTCAGTCGTCTTGATCGGAGTCGTGTTGCTCCAGTCCGGTAAGGCGGGAGATCTGGCCTCTGCTTTTGGCGGGTCGGGAAGTCAGACTGCCTTCGGTGCTCGCGGAGCCGCCACGCTACTGACCAAGGCGACCACGGTCTGCGCGGTGGTTTTTATGATCACCTCCCTGGGCCTGGCGATTCTGCTGAGGCGAGGATCGCGGGGAACGGTGATGGAACAACTTCCCGAGGAAGCGACCTCCCAACAAGGGGTTCAGCAGTCACCTCAAACTGCCCCACCCCCGGCGCCACAGGCGACCGACGAGCGGTCTCCGTCTGCCGGAGAGGGTGAGAGCCCCTAGAGTTTTGCGCGCCGGAGTGGTGGAATTTGGCAGACACGCCATCTTGAGGGGGTGGTGCCCGTAAGGGTGTGCGGGTTCGAATCCCGCCTCCGGCACCAGACTTACCCAAACCGTTCATATAAAAGGTCTTGGGATTCTGGATGACTCCTTTTCGCTAACGGTTTGCTAAGAGCTGATTTCCCCTGTGCTACCGCAGAATCGACGGTTGAAGTGGTAATAGCATTCAGCCAGGTAGCGGGGTAAGTGCTTGAGGCTGACCGCTCTCTGAATCCCACGGGCTCAAGATCCGGCAGCAATCTCAAAGATAACCAGCCGGCTGTCAGCGTATTCCTGTCGTACCCCCAGTTCGCGCAGAGTAGCTACAGTAGCTTCCTGAGCGGCAGAGACCAGTATGTACCGAATGCCAAGTCTCTTTGCGTTGGAAAGAGCAAACTTCAGGTTCGGCTCCTCCTGGCCAAATAGGAGACCAGCGAAACCCGCCTTCCGATAGTAGTCCACAACGGGAGCAAACCTATTTTCACCAATTCCTCCCACGATGCGTTTTTCGTGGACGGTCTGATTCAGAAGCCTTAGTCTCAATCGGGACAGATCCAGTAAGGCATAGTCAACGGGATCCTGGCGCAGACGAAGGAAGAAGGGGTGAACGATCACCTGGCGGTAAGAGATGCGAGGAGAGTACTCGACACAAACCAGGACAAAGATCAAACCGCTGAGCAGAAGGCCGCTGCGACGATTCAATCGGCCAGTCAGCACGCTTAGCCCCGCCCCCGCCAGTAAAGCCAGACTCAAGTAAGTGAGCACCAGGAAGCGTGCTGGTACGCGAGACAAAGAGAAGTAAGGAATTTCTTTCAGCAGCAGATAGGGAAGAGGGAGAGCTATGTGGCCTGGAGAGATGGACCACGAGGGGTTCAATGATCGGGCAACACTGGCCAGGTATCGGGCGGGCGATTGCAGTGGGCCCAGCTCGGCTATGGGGACTTCATAGCCCCCGCCGATGTGGAGATAAGGTCCCAGTCCGAAGATGATTCCGAGCGCCGCTGCAAGCAGACAAAACCGCTTCAACCTTGTTTCCATGCGGCCTCGAAGGACGCCTAACACAGCTAGCGCTAGTTCTCATCCGGAAAAGGATAAATAGTTGTAAATAAAAGGCTTAGGCCGCATCTTCGACCTCCATTGTTGTCGTGGTGTCTTGGTACAATAATGTTCACAAAACATTGAAACAACAAGACTTACGGCAAAGCCAGGAGGTCAAAGATGCGTCAAAGTCGTGAAAATCAGCTGCCGCTGACTCCCCTCTGGCCCGATCACCAGCACGCACAGGAACTGCGGGAGATTTCCAAGATCCTCGATGAAAATTCTAAGCTGAACGAACGGGTCTGGCAAGATCTCAGTGAGGCAGACTCGACAAAAGGGGCTCCGGGAATGAGCGGGGAGCAGGTGTTGCGCTGTGGTGTGATCAAACAGATGCATCAGTTCTCCTATGACCGCTTGGCCTTTCACCTGGCCGATTCTGTGAGCTTGCGGGCCTTCTGCCGGCTGCCTTTGGGCTGGACCCCGGCTCGTTCCACCCTGGCCGAGAACCTCTCGCGCATCCGCCACTCAACCTGGCGGGCCATCAACGCGGCGCTGGTGGACTGGGCCTGTGAGCAAGGCTTGGAGAAGGGAGAGAAGGTCAGAATCGACGCCACCCCGGTGGAGAGTGAGATTCACCACCCCACCGATAATCAACTGCTCTCTGATTGCGTACGGGTGCTGGCCCGTTGGCTGGGACGACTTTCTTGTTTTGTCGACTTCCCTTACCGGGATCATGGCTTGCGGGCTCGCCGCCGCTGTCTGGCCATCAGCAATGCCCGCCGTCAGACCCTGCGCATTGGCCCTTATCGCGATCTGCTCAAAGTCACCCGCAAGATGGCAGGCTACGCCCGGGCAGCCCTGGCGGTCTGCGAAGACTCCAGCCATCCCCGTGTTGTGCGAGAGAGGAGCTTACTCGAACACTACCTGGAACTGACCCATCGAGTGATCGATCAGACCGAGCGTCGTGTTTTGCGGGGGGAATCGGTCCCGGCCAGCCACAAGGTGGTTTCCATTTTCGAGGAGCACACCGATCTGATTCGCAAAGGCGGCCGGGAAACGGTCTATGGGCACAAAGTTTTTCTATCCTGTGGCAGATCCTCTCTGATCCTGGATTGTCTGCCGGTGCGGGGCAACCCGTCCGATAGCACTTACCTGGAGACGATGCTAGATCGGCACTGCCATCAATACGGCTCTTATCCGCGTCAGGCCAGCTTGGACGGGGGCTTTGCATCGAAAGCGAACTTGGCCTTGGCCAAAAACAAACCCGGCCTCAAGGATGTGGCTTTCGCCAAAAAGTGCGGACTCTCGATCGAATCGATGGTCTCCTCCAGCTGGGTATACAAACAACTGCGCCGCTTTCGGGCCGGCATCGAAGGCTGTATCTCGATGCTCAAGCGCGTCTTCGGGCTGGACCGCTGCCACTGGAAAGGCTGGCAGCGCTTCCAGCAGTACCTGCAGCTCTCGACCCTTTCCTACAATCTGCTGGTACTGGCGCGCCTGCGATTGTAGAGGTGCTCCTGCGGCTGACATCTCGATCCGTCTGGCAAAGGGCCGAAGTGTCTCTTGAAATCGACTAAAATCGACTCTGTGTGGTCCGTTTAGGTCCCCAGCCCACTGCACATAACGGATTGCCAGCCGTTGATTGGGGTCGACTCGACTACGAGCGTCTTAAAAAGCCGATTTCCGGATAGGAAGTAGCGCTAGCGGGATCACTCCAAGATAGCTTCCTTGGCTCGACAAGTTCCCAGTGAACCCTTCCCAGAGCCTTCGAGTCCAATCGCTCCAGATGGCGATTTCACCCGGTATGAAGAAGCTGACGAGATCCGCGGAGAATAAGATGTGCCCACTGTGGAGCTGAAAGCTGTGCGCGACCCGGACCGCGGAGAAGGTGAGAGGCGCTACTGCTGCAGCACTAGCGGCCAGAATCATGCCTGCCTGGGCCCAGAACCGCTTCTCTCTCAGGAACTCGCGGTGAGCCGGAAAAAAGAAAACACAGTACAGGCTGGCAAGGATGAACGTATAAAAGGTGAGATACCAGTTAGAGTAGAAAAGGAGGATAAAGGACACCTAGAGCCCGATCGCCGAGAGCCAAGTTCTGGATTCCAACCGGGCGACAAAAAACAGGAGGAACAGCGGAATCCACTGCAAGCAGACCAGCTCGACTTGTCCCCCGGCTGCGTGAGCAAAATGGAAAGGCGAGAGTGTGAAAATGAGTCCGGCCAGAAAACTGCCGCTGATGCCCAGGCGAAATCGAAGAGCCAGCAGAAACATAAAATAGCCAGACAGGGCGAAGGACACCAGTACGGTCAAAGCATGGGCCTGAGGCGGGCCCCACAGATACGACAGCGGAGTGGCCCACAACACTTGGGTCATGTTGAGAGGAAACAGGGAAAGAGGACTGCCGATGGGATAGTTCTGGAGGTCCGTCCAGAACAAAGACTGACCTGCTTTCCAGGCTCCCACGTTGAACCACCAGAGATTCCACTGGAAAAGGTAGGCGTCGTCCCCTCCGGGAACCACCAGACCGAACCGGCGAATCATCACGTGGAAAGCCACCAGAGTGACTACAGCGTAGCCCGATAAGGTAGCCAACCCCACCGACCAGCTGGACTGTCGGTTCTCACTGCACATCAACATTTGTTTGGGTGGAATCTCCCGGTCAACCTCGAGTGTTTCGAATCTGGCAAGAATGATCCATTCCCCGGCTGCAGAGTTTGAACACGACAAGACTCAAACGCAGGAAGCACGAGCTGAATTCGGGCGGATCAAATCCGGGCGATACTCCAGGGCTGTGGAACAGTCGGCCTGCACTCCGGCTTCAACCCTCAGTATGGTCGAGAAAAGGTATTCCGATCCAGCTTACAGATGACGAATTTGAATTTTGGAGTGTCTCGAACGGGAACCCGATCCACCAGGCGGATGTTGATCTTCATTTTGTTACCCAACCTATCTTTGTAGGCCTGGATTATCTCCTGTCCCATCTGATCGGTGTATTCCTTCGTCGTCACCAGATATACATCCAAGTTTCCCGGTTTCGACTGAATCAATTGACTCAGCCGGATTCCGGACTTGTTCCACAGCGCGAAACGCAGACCCGAGAGCCACCTCCCTCGGGAATCGAGAAGATAATCGTCCTCACGCCCCGTGATTCTCTCCACCAGCGGCAAGGTTCTCCCGCAGGGGCACACTCGATCCGAGGGGATCGCTAGATCCCCTGTATCGTAGCGAAGTAGGAGGAAGGCTCTGTTGTGCAAACCGGTGGTGACGATTCGCCCTTCCTCTCCGGGTTTTGCCGCATCTCCATTGGGCTTAAGGACTTCCACAATTCCGTATTCGGATGCAATGTGATAGCCACCTTGGAGGCACTGAATGATCAGGGCGTTATGCTCCTTGAGTCCATAGCTCTCACATACCTTCGCACCGGTAAAGGATTCGATGAACTCTCTTTGGGGTTGAAGAAGTGGCTCTGCAACGGTAACGATGGCCCGAGGCTTTGGTCCTTCGATTCCAGCTTCTGACATGAACCGGCAGAATGAATAGATGGAAAGAGGGTGGCCTCTCCAGAGGTTGGGTTTGTGGCTGCGGAGCAGCTCTATCCAGCGCTGAATGTTAGAAGCATTCACCGAGTCCGCTGAGATCTCCAGAAGACGGCACTTCCAGCGCCATGAGTGTCCCGAGGGCTCGCCGCCGCGCAGGCCCAAAATGAGGTCACCCAGTCGATAGCCCAGCCAGGAGAAGTGGCGCCACTGGCAGGTAAGCTCAAGAATGTTTGAGCCTACATCCCAATAGACCCTCATTGGTGTTCCCGTACTTCCGGCCGTGTAGATTTCCCTGGGACGATATCTCTTGAAATCGTCGGCCTTGAACTCCTCAAGTCGGCTCCTAACCGTCTCCTTGTCCAAGACAGGGACTCTGGAAAGATCCCCCAGGCTTCTGACGTCCAGTCGGTGCTTTTGAAAGAGGTCTCGGTAATAGGAAACTTTCCTTTGGCAGTGGCGGATCAATCCTGAAAGGTGCTTCCACTGCAGAGCACGCATCCGCTCGGGACGATAGTACTGGCTTCGCCATAAGGTATAGCGCCAGTAACAAAGAGCAGTGGGCAACCAATAATCCGCAAATCTAAACCCCACCATGAGGTTATGTTAGCCGTTCTGAGCAAGACGTCCAGTAGTTGGACCTTGCTGGGTGGGCTTTCGCCCCCCTGACGTGCCGAATCTGCCTTCAGACCGGACTTTGAGCAACCCAACCATCCTGATGGTGTGCGCCATTCGGAAAACCCCAAAAATTTAGGAGTCCCGTTCCTCCCCGCGAAAGCTGGATGTGAAGCGATTAAGCAGTACCGGCGCGACCGTGACCCCAGTAAGCGACTCTTCGAGTTCGGGCGCTGTGTAGCCCACTTCGCCGTGGACGAAAAAGAAGTGCATTTCTGCACGCACCTGAAAGGGAAGGCTTCCTGGTTTCTGCCTTTCAACCAGGGCTACAAGGCTGTCGAATAGCTCTGGAGTCACCGGTTCAAGGCCGACGCTGCACGGGGCGAAGCCTGCGTGTGGTGTCACACGATCCGAGGGGCTATATCTTGGGCTCCTCGCAGGGCTGGTCCAGGGCGTGCATCATGGTCTTGACCGGTAGGTGCCGGATCGCTGAATAGTGATCCGTCTGCAGCAGTTGCTGCAAGTTCTCCGTGGGGATGGGAGGGTACCATACTCTGAAGAGCCGGTTCTCGATGCGTGTCACCTGCTCGGTGGTTAGGGGTGGATCGCGCCGGGGATGGCGCTCGGTCGGAGAATAGGTAGCGCCTGACAGGATGGAGGTCGGGCGCTCCAGAAAGCAGCGTACCCGGTCGAAGGAGCCGGTTTTCAGACCGGTCTGGGTTCGCACGGTCAATAGATACTCATCCACCTGGTCGGTGTTGCGATCGAAGACCTGGTAGCGGCACTCGATCTGGATCCGCACCCAAATCTTGGCGCCTTGGAAGTGGCAAAAGGAGCGGGAAAAATCGGTTGCCGTGGGGGATGTTGCGTCGGGTTCGGACGGCGCTGAAGAGCAGGCCGAAACCGGGTAGACGGCGAGTGAGGCGGCGCCGGCCAGCAGGGAGTACCTGGGGATGTTTCTTTTCAAGCCTTTGATGAGTTCCCCTCACTTACGGGACCCGCGAGTTGCCGGGTTCGCAGCCCATAAACTCTCCTTCTCGCGAATCCCAAACTCTGGGCTCACATATCTCCAAACTACACCAATCGCCTGCGGTAGGATACAACCTTTCAGGAATTCTGAGCCCGTCATCGGGCCCGCTGGTTCGACCCGCGGGAGCCCGGTCGGGCGAGATTGTTTGCAACGCAACCGTCTGGAGAGCCATGAGATCCTGTCGGTAGCCACTGGCAAGGCCCAACCCGGCTTGTGCCTGGTTTCAGTGGTCGCTATACTGTCTGCGATTTTATCTGCGGTCTAAGATAGGAGGTTGTGATGCTCTGTCAGACAAAGCGTTCCGAGTTCAAGGTGTTTCTGGTTAATCCCGCTCCAGCTGCCGAGCGAATTGATTTTTCGTTCATGACGCCCCGAGCGCTACCGGTCATGGCGGCGGCCACGGCCCAGAACGAGCACATTGAAAGTCTGCAGTTGGTCGACCAGACCGTCGGCGACTTCCCCTTTGATGAGATCGACGGCGGGGATGTGGTGGGAATTAGCATTCACACCTTTAACGCCATCCACGGGTATCAACTCGCCAAGAAAGCCAAAGAGAAGGGTGCTACGGTGATCTTTGGAGGACCCCACGCCTCCGTCTTTCCAGAGGAGGCAGTTCGTTTTGGGGATTCTGCCGTGACCGGAGACGGTGAACTGATCTGGTCGGAGGTTCTAGATGATTATTCAAAGGGAGAGCTAAAGCCTCAGTACAAGGGAGGGCGGGCCAACGGCGAGGAATTTGTCCCTGCTCGTTGGGACCTCCTTTCTCTTGATAGGTATCTGTTGGCGACGGTGCAGACGGTGCGGGGTTGTCCCAAGCAGTGCTCGTTCTGCTCGGTTTGGGTACAGGACGGTCGATTGCCCCGGCTGTCCGTCAATGACGCCATCATCGGCGAACTCCAGTATCTGTACAAAACGGGATTTCGGTTGGTGATGTTCGCCGATGACAACTTCTATCCCTACACCCGCGCCGATTTGGAGAACGCCAGAGCCCCGGAAGAGAGAAGCCGCATCGAGAAGGGGTTGGAAAGCCGGTTCGAGTTGCTGGACCGGTTGGCTACCGAGATCCCCAAGGACATGTTCTTCTGTACCCAGATCACCATGGAAGTGGCCGACGATCCGGAATATCTGACGGCCATGAAGAAGGCTCGCGTAGCGGGCGCTCTGATCGGCATTGAAAGCATCACCGAAGAGGGGCTCAAAGCCACCAACAAATACTTCAACTCGACTGGAGACGAGCTGAAACAGAAGTTAGAAACCATCCGGACCCAGGGGTTCCCCTACATTTTCGGCGCCTTCATTTTCGGCATCGAGAGCGACACCGTGGAAAGTCTGGACGAAACCATTCAGTTTGCGAAAGATTGCGGAATCGCCTTGGGTCAGTTTATTCCCATGACTCCCCTTCCTGGCACGGTGGACTTTGCAATGATGCGGAAGGGACGCAAAGCGGTGAAGCTGCTGGACCCGGATTACGACTACTGGCTAGATCCGAATCACCCACGCGTGCTGTACCACCATCCGCACATGTCTGAGGACCAGATTCTGGAGCGCGTCGAGGGGGCTTGGAGAGATTTCTACAGCCTTCGTTCCATCTTGAAGCGGTCTCTGCGGTTCGGGTTCTTCCAGGATTACCGAAAGTTTCTAGCCTACCTGTTAGCTTGTCGAGGTCTGCTGACGCGTTATCGAAGGTACGGCATATCGGCTGATAGCGCGGTTCGGGGTACCAATCGTAAACTGGCCAACCTTCTGGGCCGGATGGCCTTGAAGGTAATGAAGAGGAAGCCCCAACTGGCCAACTGAATGGAGACCGGCCCGTTGGAGTCGGAATTCTCCGTTCGCTTACTCAAGCCCTCCCATTTTCCCTCAACACCTCAGGAGTGGCGACGCACGGGTGGCTCTAGTCTCTCCGACCTCCCAGCAGGCCCGATCGCATCAGGAAATAGAGCAGGGTTATCAAGGTGGAAACGACGGCAGCCACGTAGGTCATGGCTGCGGCGTTGAGCACCTTATCCATGCCTTCCCGCTCCTTTGAGGTGACGATGCCGTACTCGATGACCAGTTTCTTGGCCCGGGCCGACGCGTCGAATTCGACCGGCAGGGTCACCAGCTGGAAGAGCAGCACAGCTGAGAACAGAACGGCTCCCACCAGCACCATGTTGGTCCAACTCAGCATCAGGCCGATCAGCATCACGATGTAGCCCAACGTGGATCCAATGTTGGTAGTGGGAACTAGAGTCGAGCGAAGCCAGAGCGGACCGTACTTGCTGGCATGTTGGATGGCATGCCCGGCCTCGTGGCAGGCCACCCCGATGGCTGCGATTGAGCTGGATCGATAGACGCCTTCCGACAGCGCCAGGGTTCTGGTGAGTGGATTGTAATGGTCCGAAAGCATACCGGATGTAGGGACGATCTTGACGTCGTCGATCCCGGCCCCGTCCAGCAGGCGGTGAGCCGCCTGCGCTCCGGACATACCCCGAGCCGAAGGGACGCGGGAGTAGCACTTGAAATTGCTCTTGGTTCGCCAGCTGGCCCACATCGACAGCAGTAACCCGGGAAGGATGATAATCAGGTAAAGCGGATCGAAAAACACTTGGGTTGACCTTCTTTCCTCATCAAAGTAGAGGGTCTCTTCCGTCCCCTATTATGCCGTGATGTCGGGATCAAATGGCAGGCGACCGGAAAGAGTCCGAGTCTCTTTGCTGCGAAGGCTGCAGCAGCAGGCCACGGTCCTCGTCGACACGCAGGATTTGATTGATGGGGACCTGTGCAAGGACTTGCTTTTTCCCGCTTGGCCAGAGGATCTCCAGCCGTTCGATCCTTTTGGCTTTGCCCAAACCGAAGGTCAGGCGGAGCTGGGATTCACTGCAGTAGCTCCCGCCGGATTTGAGCAAGCCACTTCTCTGAAAACCATCGGCGGTCAGTTTTGCCACAGAGCCAATCCCGCTGCGGTTGCTCTTCGTGCCCGATAGCGCCAGACTGACCCAGTTGTTTCGGTTGCCACCGTCGTTACGAAATAATGATGCTGGCCCCCCGCAGGTCGTGACCAGAATGTCCAGATCTCCGTCGTTATCAAAATCCCCGTAAGCGCTGCCCCGGGCCACTCGAGCCCCGCCAAACGCTGCACCCATCTGGCGCGTGACCTCGGTGAAACTGCGACCGCTACGGTTCTCGAATAGGTGGGGGGATTGGGCGTAGGTGACTTTTCCCTGGACCCGGTTGATTTCGTTTTCCACGTGGCCGTTGCCGATGTAGATGTCCAGAAATCCGTCCAGGTTGTAATCGAAAAAAAAGCAGCCGAAGGCCAGGGTCAAAAGGCTGGCTGGTCCGACCGTGGAGGTGGGAGCCTCGTCGATGAAAAAGCCCGTTCCCTCGTTGTGATAGAGCGCGATCATCTCATTGGAAAAATTCCCGATCAACACACTGGGGTGCCCGGAATTATCGTAATCCCCCGCGTCGATGCCCATGGCGCCCCGCGCCACCCCGTCCTCGCTGAAGGCCACCCCAGCCAGGATTCCGACTTCGGTAAAACTCCCATTGCCGTTGTTTTCCCACAGTTTGTTCGGTTGGGTGTCATTGGCCAGCATGATGTCGAGCCAAGTGTCCTGATTGTAGTCAAAAATCAGTACTCCGAGTCCTTTGTTGCTCTCGTCGTACAGACCCGCCTTGCGGGTGACCTCCCGGAACTTGCCCTGCCCCAGGTTGCGATAGAGCCGTGGCGTAGAACCCTGGTAGGATTCTGGCGTACAGTAGGACTTGTTCTTACCGTCCAGCGTGCAAAAAATATCCGTTTCCCGACTCCACTTCACGTAGTTGGCTACGAACAGGTCCAGCTGCCCATCCTTATCGTAGTCGAACCATGCCGCACTGGTTCCAAAATCTGGGTTGTGTAGTCCGGATTCCTTGCTGAGGTCGATGAACCGTCCGTTTCCCTGGTTTTGAAACAGGTGATCCGGTCCGAGGCCGCTCAAATAGAGGTCAACGTCTCCGTCGTTGTCGTAGTCGGCAACGGCCACACCCATGCCGTAGAATTCCACCTCCAGGCCCGCCTGTCGGGTGACGTCCCGGAATGTGCCCTTCCCCGTGTTCCGGTAGAGGGCGGGAAAGGATTTCCGGGTCTTTCTTTCCGGCCAGTCCGAGCAGTTGACCAGGAAGATGTCGAGCCGGCCGTCGTTGTCGTAATCTAAGAAAGCCGCTCCGGATCCCATGGTTTCCGGAAGGTACTTCTTGCCAAATGCACCGTTGTTGTGAACGAAGCGGATTCCCGCCTGTTTTGTCACCTCCGTGAAAGCCACCTCCGAAGGTGCAAAGGGGGCCAACAAGAGAAGGGGAAGGGCTGGGAAGATTCTTCTCATCATGATCGACCGAGGACGGATCGAGCTTTTTCGGAATTTCGTTCCACCCGCCACGGATTCGGCAATTCGCCAGAACCGGTAGTCATGTGTGGATGAACCCCAGGCCCATGCAATGCCAGTTCCTGGTTTCTCTGAACGGTACGTCGGCCTCCCCAGACGGAAAGGGACGAGGGGGGTTGGCAAGGGCGGAGGACGGTGGCGGTCAGAGACTCGTCAGCCAGGGCGTCCAGATGGAGTACTTTGCCCCGGGTGGAAGGGAAGACAGCTATTTTGACGTCTCCGATTCTGCCCGACAGCCCCGAGTATTCACGAAGAACGCTCAGCTCGGCGATCTGCTTCAAGATGTTGGCGTCCAAGGTGTCGAAAAAATCGATTTTACCGATCCGGTCTCGCGTGGTTCCCACTCTGTCCTACCTTCTGGACCGCCTCATACTACCATATCCAATCGGCTTTGAAATCACTTCAGCTGGCTACGGGCAAAGGTTTGCGTCTGCGGCTGCCCCCAGGTAGTTGCTG
This sequence comes from Acidobacteriota bacterium, assembly GCA_965205565.1. GTDB lineage: Bacteria > Acidobacteriota > UBA6911 > RPQK01 > CBDBID01 > CBDBID01. Next base: position 54,987 of record CBDBID010000016.1, on the reverse strand, counting down.
GTGTGGTGGGACTCGTCGGCAAGTTCACTGGTTGACACTGGGATTCAGGCCTCTCGATAATAAAGGCGGGTGAAGGTCGCACTTTTCCCCTCTTGCGAGAAATCCCAGACGGTAGAAACCATCCATGCCGGAACGCACCACGCCAGATGCTCCCAGTGACTCGGTGAACCGGCCCTCAGGGCTCCTAGACAGATTGGAGCGGATCGAAGCCGACATTGCGGCTTTGCGGGTCGAGTTGTCCGCCAAAGCCGACTCCGATCCGGAGAGCGGATTGGACCCATCAGTTGAACCTGCAGCCCATGTGCACCCAAACTTCATGCTATTGAATCGGACCCTCCAGAGCCTGGCTTCAGGCGCCTCTCAAAACGAAGTCGTAGATGCTTATCTTCAGCCGGTTGCACTCCATCTGGATCGATTCATCCTGTTTCGTTGGACGCAGCTCGGTTTCGTGGTCCAGGCGAGTCAGGGATTTGGTGACGGGTTGGGGAAACGCTGCGATTGGAGGATCCAGAGGACCCCGTACTGCGTTGCGCCGAAGAGGCCAGATTGCTCTATTTTGAATGGGATGGGAGCGGCTTGCTTCCCTCCTGGTTGCGGGAGCAAGGTGAGCCCAATCGATGGGGTGTCTGCATTCCTTTCGTCTTTCAGAGGGCGACTCCGATCGTTCTGTACGGAGATCGATCGTCACCCATCCTGACCGATTTTCTGGAGCTGTTGACGCATTTCGCCGTCCTGGTACTGAAGAATCAACGCCTCCAGAATCTTGCCGGTCTAGCCTTGAGAAAGGAGGATCCTCAGGATGAGGGTTCAGCTGTGGGCGCTCGCGAGGTGAGTTCTGATTCGGACCGGGACCGGGCGAAGCGGCAGCACCAGGAGGCCGCTCGATTGGCCCGATTGTTGGTCTCGGAAATCCAGATCTACAACGAGGAACAAATCGAGAAGGGACGCCTGAATCGAGATCTGTACGTCCGGCTGCAGGCTGATCTGGAAAGGAACCGGGAAGTCTACCAGGGGCGAGTCCACCCCACGGTGGCCGGCCAGGTCGACTATTTTCACCAGGAAACGGTCCGCCTGCTGGCCCAAGGAGATGAGACTCTCCTGGGCAGCCAGTATCCCGGACAGTTCGTCGTTTCCTCGCAACCGGACGCCCCGGAACCCTGATTCTCGATGGGTGAAAAGTAAGACGGCCTCGTCGAGATGGTCTTGCTGAAAAATGACTCGCACCTCCTATCCCAGTAGCCAAAAGGCGGCTCGTTTTTAGGAATCCGTCATCCGGGAGATGACGCGCCTGGCCGCCCAGTACGACGCGATCAATCTGGCTCAGGGTTTCCCCAACTTTCCGGCTCCCCAGTCCGTAAAGGACGCTGCCTGTCGGGCCATCCAAGACGATGTCAATCAGTATGCGATCACGTGGGGCGCTCCGAATTTTCGACAGGCCATCGCGGAAAAATATGGCCGCTTCTACGGTTGGGAAGTCGATCCGGAGCGAGAAATCACGGTGGCCTGTGGCGCCACCGAATGTATGGTTTCCTCCATTCTGGCGCTGGTGGATCCCGGCGACCGGGTGTTGATCTTTGAGCCCTTTTACGAGAACTACGGCCCCGACATCATCATTGCCGGGGCCTGCCCTGTGTTCGTTCCCTTAAATCCGGAACGCGGTTGGACCGTGGACTTCGAGGAGTTGGAAGACAAGCTTCGGAGTCTGGAGAGTGAGGGCGGGGTGCGAGCTCTCATCCTGAACAGCCCCAACAACCCTTCCGGAAAGGTGTTTTCTCTGCCGGAGTTGGAGCAGATGGCCGAATTGGCACGGCGCTATGATTTCCTGGTCATTACGGACGAAATCTACGAGCACATCATCTATGACGGCCACCGCCACCATTGTCTGGCTCTGCTTCCCGGTATGAAGGAAAAGACCGTCACCATCAGCGCCTTGTCTAAGACCTTTAGCGTTACGGGTTGGCGAGTTGGATACGTTCTGGCTGAGGAGAGAATCACCTCTTCTATTCGGAAGATGCACGACTTTCTCACCGTGGGGGCAGCGGCTCCCTTGCAGGAGGCGGGAGTGCAGGCCCTCCGACTGGATTCTGTCTACTACGATCGATTGGCGGCTGCCTACTGCGAGAGAAGGGATTTTCTGGTAGCCGCCTTGAAGGAGGCGGGTTTTCAGGTTTGGGTCCCTTCGGGCGCCTACTACATCATGGTCGACATCTCGTCGGTCACCTCCTTGAGCGACACTCAGTTTGTTGAGTTGCTGGTCAGGAAATATGGGATTGCAGCGGTCCCGGGCAGCAGTTTCTACCACGACCCGGAACGGGGACGGCGCTTCGTTCGCTTTGCCTTCTGCAAGACACTCGATGTCCTGGAGGCAGCCAGCCAGCGGCTGAGACGGATTCGGGAGGGCTGAGGGTATGTCTGTCTATGGTGAGAGTGGCTGAGGTTGCAGCCCAAGCTGATTTTTCAGCAGAGTGCGGCTATAATCCCGCTGCCATGACACTCTTGGAGAAAAGGGATTCTTCGTGATCAAAGACCTGTTGCCGCGGCAAGTTGTCTGCAACGAGAGAAACGAGAAGGGCAAGCCCTGTCATGGACCCCTCAAGCGCTATTATCCTTTCGCCAGCTACTACAATGAGCCCGACCCGGAATTGCAGGATGAGATTCGGAGAGCATTCAAACCAGATGCTCGACTGGTGCTTCTCAAATGCGGAGACTGCCTGACGGTGTACCGGCTCCCCACGGAATTGAAAGAAAAGTTCAACCAGCCGGCCTGAATCTTGACGACCCCGATTCGATCCTGCCTAAGAGGGGGGTACTATGCTACAGCTCCCAGAAAGGTGCTAGGTTCTCTCTGGCTTGGGCTCGGTATCTCGAGAATTCCTCTTGCTGATGGGGTTCGATATCGACGGCCCGGGGCCGTATCGTTGTGGCTAGACTGGCCAGGACGCTCTCGGCTAGCGCCTCCAGGTTGTAACCGCCTTCCAGAACGTAGAGGATTCTACCCGCGCACTCGTGATGAGCGGTCTCGTTGAGCAGATTGACCAGCGAGACGAATCCCTCTCCATCCAAGTGCATGCCGCCGAGGGGGTCGTTGCGGTGAGCGTCAAAACCAGCCGAAACCAGGATCATCTCTGGCCGGTAGCTGTGCAGAATCGGTTGCACGAATTCGCGAAGCAGGGAGCGGTAAAAGAAGTTGCCCATACCGGCCCGGATGGGGAAATTCACCGTGTAGCCTCTTCCCCTGTCTTCACCCAGATCCGAGAACCCGCCGGTGCCCGGATACCAGGGCGATTGATGGGTCGAGAGATAAAGCACTTCGGGGCTGGCATAAAAGATTTCCTGGGTCCCATTGCCGTGATGCACGTCGAAATCCACGATGGCCAATCGTTCCAGACCACGGTGCTGCAAGGCGTAACGGGCCGCCACCGCCACATTGTTGAAGAGACAGAATCCCATGACCTGGTCGGTTTCGGCATGGTGGCCAGGTGGTCTAACCAGGGCCCATCCCTCCCGCATCCGCTTGTCTAGGGACAGGTCCACGAGTCGGATCAAGCTGCCGGCTGCCAGGAGAGCGATCTCAAAAGAATCCGAACTGGTGTAAGTGTCTGCATCCATTTGAGAAAAAGATCGCCCAGCGCTGTCGCGGACCTGTTTCCAGTGCCTGGAACTGTGCACGGCTCGGACCCATTGTTCCGGAGCCCGAGAGGGGGTGACTCTCCGGCAGCTTTCAATCAGTCCACTCCCCTCGATGGCTTCCAGGAGACCGTGCATCCGGTCCGCTCTTTCCGGATGTCCGTTGGGTGTCCGGTGGGCAGCGAATCGCTCATCCAGTACCACAGCCGGCCGAGAGGTCATGAGGTCCTGAGAGTGTTTCATGCCGGAATCGCTCCCAACGGAGACCGGCAGGCCCGTTCGACAGATGAGAATGGTCTAGCGCTGTTGAACCACCACCTGATCGGCATCGCAATCCGGACAGGCTTCGTAACGATAGAAGTCCCTTCCCGTCCCCACCCATCCGCAGCGGAGGCAGTGGGCAGTCGACTTCTGCCAGTGGCGGTATTGTGTAATCTCCAGGCCTTTGTTGAGGAGTACTAGAAGAAGGCCTCCGACCAGCAGCCCGTAGCTATAGAGCGCCACTCGTGGAGAATACAGCTGAGGAGCTGATGTAAGTATGATCAGGAAAATCAGCCCGACCGCCACCAGTGCATAACCGGCCTGCTTGAGGAAAGTAACCTTTTCCATGAATCTTGTGCGGCGTCTCATCGCGTTCGCGATTTTAGCCCACCTGTCTGTCTTCGCCGCAACCGAGAAGAGTGCAGAAGACCTTTACATCGTTGTTTTGGAGCAGCCCGCGGTGGTGGAAAAGGTCCTCGAGTGGTCTTCGGGACAGCCTCTTGCAGCTCGAAAACGGATCCTGCACGGCCCTTCCGCCCGGCGCTACCGGACGGAGGTTGAAGCTGACCAGGAACGGTTGGTGGGAACCCTGGCGCGTGGGCACGGGCTGGCCGGCAAATCCGAAACGACCCGTCCCCTGCAGGTTCTGGGCCGTGGATCGTTTCTGTTGAATCGGCTGGTGATCCGAGCGGATGGGGCGGAAGTGAAACGGTTGAGGGCTAGGCCGGAGGTGCGAGGCGTCTACCCCAACGGGGAGCGCTGGCTGTTATTGGATGAGGCTCCCAATCAGGTCGGGGCGCCTGTGCTGTGGGAACTTCTGGGCGAGGGGAAGGAGGGGGCCGGGAGTCGCATCGCTATCCTGGATTCCGGCATCAACCACAGACATCCCATGTTTCAGAACGACAGCCTTCCTGCTACGGAGGTCTTCCCGGACAACCAGACCGCCTACACGAATCGCAAGGTGATCGTGGCCCGTAACTACGCGCGCGCCGAGTTCGGACTTTCGGATGGCGATCTGACAGCGGAAGACAGGATCGGACACGGTTCGCGGGTTGCAGCAATCGCTGCGGGAAGCCCTGTCAACTCGCCAGCAGGCAGGATTCAGGGATTGGCACCCCAGGCCTATCTCGGCAACTATCGAGTTTTCGGTCAAGAGTCTCGAACCACGACGGCCGCCGTGATCGCCGCCATTGAGGAGGCCGTCGAAGACCGTATGGATGTGCTCAATTTAAGTCTGGGCGGCGATGCGGATGATCCCGGAGCTGAACTGGAGGCGATGGCGATCGCGCTGGCCACCCAGGCGGGGGCGGTCGTGGTTGCGGCCTCGGGCAACTCGGGCCCGGACCTGCGATCCATCACGACCCCGGGAATCAGTAGCGAGGCTATTACCGTGGGCGCCACAACCCATAGCCGGTTCCTGGTAGACGCCAGCCTCCTGGAGATCAGCGCTTCCCGGCCGCTGCCGCCCGAGCTGCGATCCATCCCGTCGATCCCAGGGGAAGGCATACGGATTGAAGAAGACCAAGGCCCCTTCGATCTGGTCTCGATCGCCGGCCTCGATCCGATTCAGGAAGCTTGCTCCCAGCTGCCTCCGGGCAGTCTGGACGGCCGTGCCGTGTTGGTTCGCCGAGGAAATTGCTTTTTTAGCACCAAACTGGGAAACGTCTCCGGCGCTGGCGCGGCGGCGCTTATCGTCTATAACAACGAGGACGGAGGACCCATCATCATGGCCGGATTGGGATCGGCTGAGATCCCTGCCGTCATGATTGAAAAGCAACGGGGCGAGACCCTGGCCGAATTACTCTTGGGAGTGGTTCAGATCGACGTTGTAATCGCCATACCGGAAGGTGTGGTTGCTTTCCCATCGGAGCCGGATATCGTGACCGGTTTTAGCGGCCGGGGGCCGAACCCAGATCTGAAAATCAAACTGGACCTGGTGGGGCCGGGACTGGGAATCTACACTGCTTCCAATCAAGTGGATCCCGAGCCAGGGTTTTTCCCCAATGCTAGTGGGACCAGCTTTTCCACACCCATCGTCAGCGGCGCCGCGGCGCTGCTGACGAATTTGTATCCGGACTGGCCGCCCTGGGCCATCAAGTCCGCCCTCGTGAACACCGCCTCCAAAGTGACTACCTGGAACGATGAACCTGCCCGGGTGATGCACACGGGAAACGGTCGTCTGGCATTGCAGAACACGCTGAATCTGGCTACCGCTCTGGATCCTCCAAGCCTGAGCTTCGGCCTGCAGGGAGCCAACCCATCCGGAACCCTGACCCGGACGGTCAAAGTGGCCAACCTGGGACTAAGTCCGCAGGTCTTGGAGGTGGAGCTGGTGGAAAGGTTTGAAAATCCGTCCGTACAGCTTTCCGTCTCTCCTTCCAATCTACCCCTTCCCCCGCTGGAAACGAGGGAATTGCAAGTAGTGATCCGCTACATCCATCCTCTGCGTCCCGGTACGTTTGAGGGTTTCATCCAATTGTGGAATCCAGATACGAATGCCGTCTTGACGGCGTCTTACTGGGGCGGGGTTACGGTCGAGGATCACACTCAGTTACTGGAAGTGTCCCAGCAAAATGGAAGCGCTTTCGTCGACCTGGCAGCAGCCGTTGCCAAAGCTCGGCCCGGCAATGTCATCGAGATCACGGATAGCGCCACCTACACCACTAACCTGCAGCTGCACTTCAACGAAGAAGGACTCCCCCTGCACGGACTGACGGTGCGAGCGCGCAGGGGAGAGACTCCGACCCTCCAGCCGGCAGTCGGCTCGAATGCCGTCATCACCGTGACCAACCTGCGGGACATCACTCTGGAACGATTGCGCTTTCGCCGAGCCAGTGGAGCGATTCGCTTCCGCAACTCTACTGGAATCATCCGCGACAATAGCATCGAGGGATTGCAGGAGGATTCTAGCGCCTATGGCATTCGATTGGAGAACAGTCGCGCACACATCATGGGAAACGATGTATTCGGTGGTGGAGGGTTTGGACTCCGGCTTTCTTCTTCCGACGCCCTGGTGCAAAAAATACGTTCCGGGACCATGGTGAGGGAGGTATTTTTGCCAACCTCGGCCAAGGGTTTGCCGCCTTCGAAAATGTGTTCGAGGGAAACAAACTGGTCGGACTTCATGTCTCGGACATGTCCGCTCTGATCAAGGAGGATCGGTTCACGGGGTCTGATCAAGTTGGTGGTACGGGGGGCATCGTTGAGGGACCTCTAACGCAGGCGTTCATCCAGGACACCTGGGTTGAGAAAAGCGGGGAGGTTGGCGTCCTGGTCCAGGACCTGGCCGAGGCGAGACTTGCCCGAAACGTTGTTCGAGACGGTGGAGGCGTCGGCCTCCGGGTGGCGACCAATGCCAATGTGGTGCTGCAGGCGAGCCGTCTGATCGACAACCTTGGTGGTGTGGAGGTGTCCTCCTCCCAGCTAGACATATTCGACACTTTGGTGGCTATCCTTCCCGAGGAAAAATCCACGACCCCGGCCGGTGCGAGTATGCCCCAGGACGGGATCTTTGGTGAGATGGCGAAAGTGCGCGTCCACAACTCCATGATCTTTGGAAGCAGTGGGTTCGGAATGCGGTTGGAGGAAGCTGAGGGAGGCGTGTTCAATTCGATCCTTTTCCAGAACGAGTCCGGCGACGTTTCTGGACTCAATCCAACCTCGGTCCGTCACAACCTGATCGGAGATGGCCAGTTGCAGGGGGAGGAAGGCAACATCACGGGCGATCCGCTCTTCACGCGTTCTTCTGCAGGCGACTTTTCACTGGATCCCCAGTCCCCGGCCATCGATCGGGGTAGCTTGGAATTCGGAGTTTCCGAGGTCGACTTGCAGTCTCATCGGCGGGTGATTGGTGATCTGGACCTTGGAGCTATCGAATTCGGCTCGGAGTTTGCGCTACCCAGAATGCTCCCCATCTTCACCGTCGAACAAGGGCAGTTTACCGGACTCGCGGTGGTAAACCATTTCAATGCCCCGGGCAGGCTTCTCTTACGGGCCTACAGTCGGGAGGGACAGCTGTGGGGTACCTTTGAGCGCCAGATGGTTGCGAAGACCCAGTTCGCCATCCTGCTGAGGGAAGCCTTCGATGTCCTTCAACCAGGCTGGGTAGAAATCCTTTCGACAACCCCCGATCTGGTCAGTTTCACCCTGGCCGGCGACTATGGCCTGAATTTTCTGGATGGCGTCAATCTTTCCAGCCCCCGCAGCCGAAAGCTGTTGTTTCCCGAGATCACGGGTCAAGCGCAATTATTTCTGGTCAATCCTGGTTCCGAAAAGATCAATGTCTTGTTGTGCTGGGTTCAAGAGGATGGGGAGCTTCGTCAGACCGTTTCCCTGCCCGCCAAAGGCATGCTCACGGGCACCCCGGGATCTATTTTCTCTGAAGCAGCGGAGGGGGCGGCCGGGGGATATGTCACCGCTGAGGTAGATGCGGACACCTTGGAGCCCCAACCGAGACCGATCTTCGGAGTCGAGCTGTTTGGAGACAGCGAAAGGCTGGGGGGATTGCTGGCCCTGGACTACGACACGGCCGGGGCACACCTGTTTTCGGCGCATCTCGCCAGCGACGATTCCATCGAAACGATTCTGAATATGATCAACGCTGGTGGTGTCACCGATGTGACCTTTGAGGCGGTCGATGAGAGTGGGAGGGTGGTGGGGAGCTTTCGGCTCGAAAACTTTTCTGAGGGGGCTCAATTTCGAAAATCCGTCCGCGAGATCTTCGCCTTTTCCCAGTCTCGAGTGGTCGGCTGGGTGCGAGTGTCTTCCGAGGGACGGTTGTTGGGAAGTGTCAGCTTCCAAGGAACCGGCGGCCGCTTCCTGGCCAGCCTGCCACTGGCCGCCAAAGGGGCCCGCGAATTTGTACTGAGCCATATCGCTCAGGGACCGAGCATCTTCACCGGTGTTGCGTTGATGAATCCAGGGAGGGAAGTGGCGCTGGTGAGTGTTGAGGCCTTCAACCGGGACGGACAATCGCTTGGGTCAGCGTCTTTGGAACTGGCAACAGGTGAGAAGATCGCTCTGTTGATCCCGGAACTCATCCCGGGTCTGGTTTCTCAGGAGGGAGGCTTCGTGTGGGTGCGCTCGAACCTGCCGGTCGTGGGATTCGCACTATTCGGAAACAATTCCTTGGATTTCCTCTCGGCTGTGCCTCAGCAGATCGTGGTCGAGTAGTGCCTAATCCTGGGGCGCCAGACGTCGGAAGAAGGTTGAGGATTCAGTCCGGATTCTCCGGCAAATCGGCCAGGGCCCGGTTCAATTCTTCCGTGGAGTGGGCATCCCCTTGCTCCCTGGCCACCTGGACACCATCTTGCAGCACGGTGCGTGCCGCGTCCACTTCTCCCATGTCCGCTAAAACGGTGCCGTATTGATAGTAGGCGGGAGTGTAGCTGGGATGGAACTCTAGAAGGCTCTCGAAGGCTCCTCGGGCCTCCTCGTAGTCGTGCCGATTCTTGTGTTCCATCGCCAGTCCGTACCAGGCGAAGGCGTCGTCGGGCTTCTTACGAATCAGGGCTCGCAGCCTCGCCAGTTTGCCTACTGTCATGTTTAGCGCTCCGCCCACTTCAGCTTCTCTCTGAGGATATCGAAGTAACTTCTTTCCTTCGATTGGATGAGTCCGATGCTGAACGGGGATCGTGTGAACCAAATTGCGTCGCCTTCCTGCAACGCGGTGCCAACCTGTCCGTCCACAGTGAGCATGACGTCTTTGCCCGAACTCAATACGATGCGAATCTTGGCGTCGGCGGGAACCACCAGAGGTCGATTGGTCAGTGTGTGGGGACAGATGGGGGTCAGGATGACGGAGTCCAAAGTCGGGAATACAATGGGACCTCCCGCAGAGAGCGAATAGGCCGTCGAACCTGTCGGGGTGGCCACGATGATGCCGTCGGCCAGAAAAGTCGCGGTAAAGTCGTCCTGGATGTAGGTTTCCAGACTGATGATCCGGGAGATGGCTCCCTTGTTGATGACCACATCGTTGAGGGCATGGTAAGTGGCGGCTATGCCTTGGACCGGGACAATCTCGGTTTTGAGCAGCCAGCGCCTCTCGATTCTGTGTTGGCCCGCCAGGATCTGCTCCACTGCAGGATACAATTCGTCAACGGTGACCTCGGTCAGGAATCCCAGTGAGCCCAGGTTGACCCCCAGAATCGGAGTTCCGCTGTCTCCCACAGAGCGGGCGACCGAGAGTAGCGTGCCGTCTCCTCCGAATACGATGATCGCCTGGACCAGACGAGGGATGTCCTCACGGCGAGCGATTTGAACCGATTCCAAATCGAAGCCTTCGGCCACCGAGTCCTCGACGACTGGTTCGCAGTCGTGATCCTCGAGCCACTCCAGGATCTCGCTCAATCGACTTGAGAAGTCCGCTCGGTGGGGCTTTGCGATGATGCCGATCTTCATGAACGAGGAAACGAGTGAAAATGATTGCCATGACGAGCCGGAGCGAGCCGGTACGCCATCAGCTTACCCCTGCATGTTGCTGGGAGAAGTAGGCATCTCGACAGCCCTCGGAGCAAAAGTACAGGGTTTCCGTTTTTCGCTTGGCCGCAATCGCGAGGTCGGTTGCCACGTACATCCCGCACTGAGGGTCCCGGATCGTCTTTCCCCGAATGGTTCGGGCCGATTGCGACCGGGCGGGGTTCGGCCGGGCGGCCCTTAAAAGGGGTGCCAATAGTTTTCGAAGAAAGCTGCGAATGGCGACAAAGAGGAGGATTAGGAGTATGGAGCGGATGAACCAGGTCAGCATTGTCAAGACTTCCTTTGGGCGCGCTGTAAGGCTTCCCCGATCTGTTTCTTCAGTTCACTGGCGTGCGGGTAATCGGGGTGGGTGTCGATCAATTTATTCCAGGTTGCTGCCGCCTCGGCGAACTTCTCAATCGAGAAGTAGGCAAAGCCAAGATTTTGCAGGGTCTGCAGGTGGTCGAGTTGCAGGGCGAGCGATTTTTCATACAGCTTTATGGCACGGGATGAGTTGCCCAAGTACAGGTAAGAAGTACCCAGATCGGTGCTAACGTTCACGTTGGACGGATCCAGCTGAAGAGCCTCCTCGTACCAGTTGATGGCCGCGTCAAAACGTCCCATGTCATAGTAGAGGTTACCCAGCTCGATTCGAATTTCCTCGTCCTGCGGATTGGAAGTGGCCCGGGACTGCAGCTCCGCCAACTTCTCAATCACTTCCGCGGGTGGATGCGCTTCCGGTACCTCGGAGCTCTCGGTTGGTGCTGCTGCGGATTGGACGGTGGTACCCTGGTTTCCGACAATCTGGGCCAGGAAGAAGCCGAGGATGACGCCCACGACCAAGCCGACAACTGCTGCGGTGATGGTCTTATCCTTCATGGCCAAGCGTATGGTACCATACGCTTGGCCATGAAGGTCTGTTCGGCGGGACGAGTTGAACGATTTCTATAGCCAGCGGTGCCGCGCGCGGCATGGGACTTGGAGATTTGGGGCCGCAAATGCTAAGGTTGCGGTCTCCTCGGGTAGACATCTATGTATCGAGGGCAAGATATCGGTAACCGCGACAAGCTGATCCGAACTTGCCTTTGAATCTTGCAGAACGGTAGTCAGCGCGAGCGCTACGGCGTATTGCCACACATTCGAGTCCTCCACTCACCGGCCTTCGTGGCGCCTCTGCTGGAGTTGCTTCAGTCTTCTGAGAAGGATCAGCAGCAGTTGGCCGCCCTGGCCCTGGGTAGCTTGGGTGATCCGGAAACCGTGCAACCCTTGTTTGAGGCCTTCATGAAGTCGGTCAACTCCGGCGGGGACCCGGATCGCTCCCTGCAAACGGCCATCATTGTCTCCCTGGGAGAAATCGGTGAAGGCAGCGCCGTGGAGCCGCTGCTGAAAATCTACGAGTGGACAGCGTCCAGCGGAAATTTTGTCCTGCGGCGGAAGAAACTGGTGCTGACCGCTGTGGGGAATCTGGCCCAGCAAGGATGTCGCCTGGCGGAAGGAAAGTTGCGCCAATTTCTCCGGGAAGAGAAGGCCGGTTTGCAGGCGCAAGCCCTCTCGGAACTCTGCATTTCCTACTGGCATCGGCCGCAGGAGCTGTCCGAGGACCTGTGTCTGGAGATGCTATCGAAGATCGAGAGCCCGAGTGAGGAAGTGCGTGAGATCGCCCTTTCCTCGCTGTCCACTTTGGCCGACCTGGGGTGCTGGGGTGTCGAGCATTATTTCAATCGCTACCCCGACCAGAAGAGAATCTAGTGACTCGGCTCATTGATCGAGCTGCTCGATTTCTCGGAAGAAGTTCCTTACCTCCTCGATGTTGTCCGTAACCGGGCAGTTTGGCAAGCTTTGGAGGAAGAATCGGCCGTAGTGCCTGGTTCGCAGTCGGGTGTCGAAAATGGCCAGAAGACCCCGGTCTCGCCGGGATCGAACCAATCTGCCCAAGCCCTGTTTCAAGGTAATGATCGCCTCCGGTACCGAATAGCCCAGGAAGGCGTTCTCCCCCTTTTCCTCCATGCTCCGCGCCCGGGCCGCCACTATCGGCTCATTGGGAACCGGGAAAGGGAGCTTGTCGATCATCACGGCGCGCAGGGCATCGCCACGCACATCGACGCCCTGCCAGAAGCTGGAGGTGGCGCACAGGACCGCTCCCTTGGTCGTCTTGAATCGCTTCAGCAACTCCTCCTTGGGTGCTTCCCCCTGTCGAAGCAGGGGGTATGGATCGCCTTGGAGGGCTTCATGAACCCGATTCATTTGCTCGAAGCTGGTAAAGAGCAGGAAAGCATGCCCTTGAGTAATCTTCAGGATTTCTTGGATTTCTCGGATAACACGTCTCAGGTAACCGGCGGAGCGGGGCTCGGGAAGAGCAGCCGGAATGTAGAGGATTGCCTGGCTTTCGTAGTCGAATTCTCCCGGAAGTTTGAGATCTCTCGAGTCGCGCAATCCCAATCGTTCTTTCACGTACTGGAAGTTTCCACCAGTGGTGGTGAGCGTGGCCGAGGTGAGGATCGTGGTCTCGGTGCGGGAAAACAGTTTCTCTTCCAGAATGGCGGCGATGTTGATGGGTGTTTGATGGAGGAAAGTGCCCCGACCTCGTTTTTCCAGCCAGACCACCTGATTGGGGTTCGACTGGAAAATTTGATCCAGATCTACGATCAGTTGCTCCAATCGTCGGCATAGGGCTGAAGTCTCTGGCGGACTTTCGGAACGCCGGCTCAAATCGTGGAACAGTACCATCAGAGCCTTCTTCATCCGCTGGAAAAGGCGAACCGACCCGTGAGGTATGTCCACGAAGCCAGGTGGTGGGGTGGAGGGCGAGAGGTTAAAAGAATAGCGCCCCTGGGCACCCGGAAGGGAATCAAAGAAGGCGGAGGAGCGGGTTCGGAGATCGGCTGCCTTGCGATGGTCTGAGGGAGAGTCAGCGAAGAGGGCTTCGAAGTCTCGACAGAGTTCCTCGAGCTGATAGTTGCTGACGCGTCTGCCAAAATGATCAGAGGCGATGTTCTCCACTTCATGGGCTTCATCCAGAATCACGATGGAAGAGTCCGGTAGAATTCGCCCCACTTCATCGCTTTCGATGGCCAGATTGGCAAAGAACAGGGCGTGGTTGACCACCACGATGTCGGATTGGAAGGCTTCTTGGCGCATGCGAGTGATGTAACAACGGTCGAAATAATCGCATTTCTGTCCGATACAGGTCTCACTGCGCGCGTCGAGATCCTTCCAGAGATCGTCGCGATCTGGCAGCCAGCTCAACTCGACCCGGTCCCCCGATTCCGTAGACTCCACCCACTCGGAGAGCTTGGCCCACTTCCGGCGTGCCTCTTCTAACAAGTACCCCTGTTCGTCGGCTTGATGGAACTTCTTGAGACAGAGGTAGTTTTGCCGGCCCTTCATGTAACTGGCGGCCAGAGACGGGAAAAGGTGACGGCGGATGAAAGGGATGTCATTGAAGAAGAGCTGGTCCTGGAGGTTGCGGGTGGCTGTGGAGACGATGACTCGTTTCCGGCTATGCAGGGCCGGAATCAGATAGGCAAGGGTCTTGCCGGTTCCGGTGCCGGCTTCGACGCACAAATGGTGGCGCTCCCGAATCGCCTCCAGCACGGCCTCGGACATGTGCAGCTGGGAGTTTCGGAACTCGTATTGTGGGAGACGTCGAGACAGAATGCCTTCCGGACCGAAGATCTGGTCCAGAGAGAAACCCGTTGTGGATTCTTTAGCGCTCCCCATCATAGATGCGGTGACGTGGTTAGCCGACACGACGTTCGTTGGTGGCCAGCCGCCGGGCATAGAGAGGAAAACGGCGCGTGAGAGTCTGCACCTCATGGCGGATGTCTCTCTGGATCTCTTCTTCCTGGATGCTATGCAGAACGCGGCCGATCCAGGTGCCGATCAATTGCATCTCCGCTTCCCCCATGCCGCGCGTCGTAACTGCAGGGGTACCGATTCGAATCCCGCTCGTCACAAGCGGTGGATGGCTGTCAAAAGGGATGGTGTTCTTGTTTACCGTAATGGAGGCTCGTTCCAGGGACTCTTCTGCCTGTTTGCCGGTAATGCCCTTGGAAAAGACGTCGACCAGAAAGAGGTGATTGTCGGTGCCACCCGAGACGATTCGAAATCCCTCGCGGGCCATTGACTCGGACAGCACGCTCGCGTTTCGGACCACCTGGTGCTGGTACTCCCGAAAGGTGTCTGTCATGGCTTCCCGTAGACACACCGCCTTGGCGGCGATGATGTGTACGAGCGGACCGCCCTGGATGCCGGGAAAGACCAGCTTGTCGAGAGCCTTCTTGTGTTCTTCGCGGCACAGGACCATTCCTCCGCGAGGACCCCGCAGCGTCTTGTGGGTGGTTAGTGTGACCAGATCGGCGTGTGGGACCGGGTTGGGATGCAGCCCGGCGGCTACCAGACCCGCAATGTGAGCCATGTCCACCATCAAGTAAGATCCGGACTTCCGGGCAATCTCTTCCAACCGATCGAAGTGAATAGTGCGGCTGTAAGCGCTGGCTCCGGCGACGATCAGCCGAGGTTTTTCTTGCCGAGCCAGGGACTCCAGAGCTTCATAGTCAATCTGCTCGTCCTCCGGGCGGACTCCATAGGATACGACTTGGTAGAGAAAACCGGAAAAATTTAAGGGGTGGCCGTGGGTGAGGTGCCCCCCGTGAAAGAGGTCCATGCCCAGGATTTTGTCGCCCGGTTTGAGCAGGGCCATGTAGGCGCCCATATTGGCCTGACTGCCGGAGTGGGGTTGCACGTTGGCGTGTTCGCATCCAAACAGTTTCGTGGCGCGCTCTATGGCCAGA
Organism: Acidobacteriota bacterium; assembly: GCA_965205565.1. Lineage (GTDB taxonomy): Bacteria > Acidobacteriota > UBA6911 > RPQK01 > CBDBID01 > CBDBID01. The sequence goes on along the minus strand of CBDBID010000016.1, from coordinate 39,850 downwards.
CTCTCGACCACATCGACATGCTGGCAACCACCGTAGTAGCGTCGGCCGGGGTAGCCCTCAGCATACTTGTTGGTGAAAACCGAACCCATCGCCTGCAAAACAGCTTCGCTCACGAAGTTCTCCGATGCGATCAGCTCGAGGGTTTCTGATTCTCGTAGGGTTTCTGCCTGAATCGCCTCGGCGACTTCCGGATCGACTTCGTAGAGGGGCTTCTCGTGCATCGGTTTTTCCTCCCGTCATTTCGGCAAGGGAGACAGACTACAGCGGGCTAATCGGATCCCTGGCAGCGCGTTTGATCCAGTTCCTCGATCTTGCCCACTCTTCTGGCGTGTCGACCGCCGTCAAAACCGGTTTTGAGCCACTCATTGACGATGTCGATGGCCAGTTCGGAAGGCAGGACACGGGCCCCCAGTGTCAATACGTTCGCTTTGTTGTGCCGTCGGCTCATCTCGGCCGTTTCGAGACTGTGGCAGACCGCTGCCCGGACTCCGGATACCTTGTTGGCCGCCATGGCCATTCCAATTCCCGTGCCGCAAACCAGGAGGCCTTCTTGGACCTCTTGCCGGGACACCGCTTGGGCGACGCGCCTCGCGAAATCAGGGTAGTCGACGGACTGGTCGTCGCAGGGGCCAAAGTCGTGGACCTCCCACCCCATTTGCAGGAGGCGTTCTTTGATTTCTTCCTTGAGGGCAAAGCCCGCGTGATCGGCGCCCACGGCGATCGATCTTCTGGGTTGCTTTGGACGGTCGCTCGGCATGGACTACCCCGGTCCCGACGCTGGCTGTCGTACCTCGGGTCAGACCGATCCGGGGGAACGCGTAGGACCCGATGAGTCCGAAACCTCAGGGCCTGAACCCTGGCTGCATGGTAGCGTAATCGGACGAAAGGGGTCAACGAGCCGGCGATGGGAAAACGAAGAGAAGGCGGCCATTTCTCAGCGGCTTTCAAAGACCTCTTTGTTGACCACGTAGGGCATTTGAGCCGGATCACCTTCATGGCCCACCTCCAGGACGTCGATGACCGCTTGAACGCACCGCCCGGCCATTCCCAGCTGAGGATCCGGTGAGAGGCGAGTGCGGCTTCCGGCACTGGCAAAATGGTGAAAAATCCGAAGCCGGTCTTCCAGCTCCGGGTCTCTCAACGGAGACTCGTCCGGGAGCGGCTCCTTCTCGAATACATCCAGGGCTGCACCGGCGATTTTTTCTGACTTGAGAGCCCGGTACAGTGCGTCTTCGTCCACGATGGGGCCCCGTGAGGTGTTGACCAGGTAAGCGGTGGGTTTCATCTGCTCGAAGGTGGAGTCATTCATCAAATGGTGGGTTCCTTCCATGAGAGGCACGTGCAGGCTCACGTAGTCTCCCTGACGAAGAGCTTCCCGCAAGGAGACGTAACGAATGTTGATCTGCTTGGACAGATCCAGCCGGTGACGCTCGTCGAGAAGCCGCTGCACCGATTCGACAAACGAATGATCCTGACACATGTCGTAGCAGAGAATATCCATGTCCAGGCCCGTACATTTCAGGATAAAGGCCTTGCCGATACGCCCGGTTCCGATGACCGACACGATCTTGCCGGTCACCTCATCTCCCAGGAAGGGGTGGTAGGGATGCCAGGTTGTCCAGTTCTTCTCGCGAACCAACCTCTCGCTCGGATAAAGTTTTCGGGAAACACAGCCCATGAGAAAGAACGCGAACTCGGCGGTGGCCTCGGTCAGAACCTCGGTCGTGTTGGCAAACGGGATCCGGTATCGGTTGGCCGCCTCACGATCGATGTTGTCGAAGCCAACGGCATCTTGGGCCACGATTCTCAAGCTGTTCCGCCCGGCTCGAAAAATCTCTTCGTCGATGGAATCGCGCAGGGTCGTAATGAGTCCATCGATGCCGGAGGCAACTTTCTCCAGAATGAGTGCCTTGGGGGGAGGCTCGATCTGGGGGAAGACTTCCACTTCATATCCCCGGTCGATGAGCCTCTGAAGAGCTTCTTTGCCCACATCAGTGGTGGCGAATACACGTAATTTTTTCATCCGGCTGTGCCCTTCTTTCCGCTTACTACGAGGGCTAATTGCCATGCCCCTTTCGGGAGACTAAAATCATAAGAGATCCCCTCGCTGCCGGCAACAGCACCGGGCGGTGCGTAGCGAATCGCAAAGGGATCCCTTAGTTGGTCATGCCGGTGAATCGTTTCCTGGAGACGAGGTGGTGGCAGTACATAATTCGGCGCCGTCGGCTCAGGAGTGGCTCGAGAACGTAAACCGGCCCAATCTGTGGGCCCCAATGCTGGTTGCTGGTCTCCCGTGGGCGGCCGGTTCCTGTAGTGGGTGGGAGGGTCCGACATCTGAGGAGAAATCCATGCCTCCGATTGAAATTCTAGGTACGGGCTGGGTCGATCGCCGGGACTCGGCTTTTCCCCAGGCCGTTCAACTAGCCAGCGGGGAAATCCTGTGCTCTTTCCCGGTGGGCGGGGGGGCCAGCGTCACCGGTGGAACCGAATGGGCTCGCTCGACGGACGGAGGTCGAACTTGGAGCCTGGAAGGGAGGGTTCTGCAACCGACTCGGGATCCCGTGATTTCTAATGCTTTGAAATTCACCTTGTCGCCGGACGGTCGAACCATCTACGCCTACGGCTCCAGGTCCTACAAGGAACCCAACTGGAAGTTTGGTGAGGTGCTCAATGAGGCGGTGGTGTGCCGCTCTACGGACGGCGGCCGAAGCTGGTCCGATCCCCAGATCGTTCCCATGCCACAGGACTGCTCGCTGGAAATCAGCCACGGGGCGCTGGTGCTCGACTCCGGCCGCTTATTGGCGCCTGCCGCCACCCTTCCCGCCCCGGATCGACTGGGAGAAGAGGTGGTCGTCGCCATCTCCGATGACGAAGGACAGACCTGGCCCCGGCACAGCGTCGTGTTTCGAGATCCCGAAAACGAGCATGGATACTTCGAGCAGAAGTTGGCACAGATCGCACCCAACCGTGTGATGGCCGTGGCCTGGACGGTGACGCTGGGCGGGGTGGAGGATCGACCCAACAGCTTCGCGCTTTCCTCGGATGGGGGCCTCACCTGGTCTCCCGCCCAGTCCACCGGAATCATGGGCCAAACCATGACGCCCATTCCTCTGGGGGAAGATCGTTTGCTGGTTCTGTACAACCGGCGCTACGGCGCGCAGGGCATCGTGATGTGCCTGGTCAGGTTCACCGAAACCTCCTGGAAAGGCTACTACGAAGATCTGATGTACGATGCCAGAGCAAAGCGGGAACGGCCCCAGGAGGCTGACGGGGTTGAGGAGCTCTCCACCTTCAAGTTCGGTTTCCCCACGGCGATCGGTTTGCAGGACGGAACCTACCTGGCCACCCACTGGTGTTTTGAGGAGGGTTCGTTCGGGATTCGGTGGACCAAACTTCGAGTCCACTGGGAAGTCTGAGCGCCTCTGGCACAGCTTTCTCTTCGCCTCGGACCCGATGCGTTCGTGTTTTCAGGCATCATTCACGACAAGGCTCTCCGGAGAAAGCTGGGTAGAGGCTGCCCGCAGGCGGCTACGGACTTGCCGGGCGGTCCAGGAGTGCGGCGTGCAGATCTGCCTTGACTTGTTCGTCTAGGAGCAGCTAAAAGAACGCCTCTCATGCACTGGTCAAAACTGTTTATTCCCACGCTGCGGTCCGATCCCGCAGATGCTGAAGTGCCCTCTCACCGTCTACTTCTTCGGGCGGGGTTCATTCGACAGCTCGGCGCCGGCATTTATTCCTATCTCCCTTTGGCCCGCCGAAGTCTGCGCAAGATTGAGCAAATCGTCCGAGAGGAGATGGACAAAATTGAGGCTCAAGAATTCCATCTTCCAGCCTTGCATCCTGCCGAATTGTGGAAGCAGTCGGGACGCTGGGGAGTCATGGGGGACAACATGTTCCGGCTGGAGGATCGCACCGGACGCGAACTGTGCCTTGGAATGACCCACGAAGAGGTCTTCACATCCATCGCGCGGGATGAAATCCGGTCCTACCGAGACCTCCCTCAGATCTGGTACCAGATCCAGCCCAAGTTTCGTGACGAGCCTCGACCTCGATTCGGTCTGCTGCGCGTGCGCCAGTTCACGATGAAGGATTCCTACAGTTTCGATCTGGACGACGCTGGGTTGGAGGAGAGTTATCGCAAGCACGACAGGGCCTACCGAGCCATTTTCGACCGCTGCGGTTTGCAGTACCTAGTGGTGGAAGCTGAGTCTGGCGCCATGGGTGGGAGCGACTCCCACGAGTTCATGGTTCCCAGCCCGGCCGGCGAGGATCTCGTGGTGACTTGCAAGTGCGGGTATGCCTCCAACCTGCAAAAAGCCACATCGGTGGCGAGTGATCACTTCCAAGCTGACCAGGAGCCGAAGCCGACCGAGGAGGTACACACCCCGGGCCAGAAAACGATCGAGGAAGTGAGTGGCTTCTTGCAGATTCCCCAGTCGGCGCAGATCAAATCCCTGGTCTATCTGGTGCAGGACAAGCTCTATCTGATTCTGGTGCGAGGGGATCACCAGCTCAACGAGGATAAGTTAATCCGAGCCGCACAGTCAGATCGCATCCGGCCGGCCCGTGAGGAAGAGATCCGCCAGGCCTTCGGCGCCGACCCAGGGAGCCTGGGGCCGGTGGGACTAAGCGAGGTGCCCGTGTTGGCAGACCTTAGCCTGAAAGGCCAGAAGAATATGGTCTGTGGGGCCAATCGCGACGACTATCATCTCAAGAACGTGACTCCCGGAAAGCATTTCTCGGCCCACTATTGGGATCTGCGTTTAGTCGAGCCGGGCGATGCTTGCTCCCTGTGCGGCCGTCCACTGCAGGTCGAAAAGGCCGTGGAGATCGGTCACATTTTCAAGCTGGGATACAAGTACAGCAAGTCCATGCAGGCTAGCGTCCTGGACCGTGAGGGCAGGGAAGTGGCGCCCATCATGGGAAGCTATGGCATCGGTCTGGAGCGAATTCTGGTGGCGGCCGTCGAGCTTTATCATGATAGCGACGGGATTGTCTGGCCTCGCAGCATCGCTCCCTTTCAGATCGTCATTTCACTGCTTCGGCCCGATGATGCTCGGCAGCGGAAGGCAGCTCTCTCCTGCTATGAGGCACTGAGAGGCCAGAGGATCGACTGTCTTCTGGATGATCGGGACGAACGCCCCGGCGTGAAGTTCAAGGACGCCGATCTGATCGGTTTTCCGGTGCGAGTGACCGTGGGAAAGAAGCTTCGAGAGGGAAAGTTGGAACTGTTTTCTCGCAAGGAGAAACAGCGCCTCGACGTGGAGATCTCGCAGGCCCCCGCCGCCGCTCTGCAGATGTTGGAAGAGTACCCTCTGTAAAGGGTTCCCTCCAGTTAGACTTCCTCAGGGTCGATCAGGGGGATTTCTTGTTCCGCGATCAATCGTTCCACCGAATTTCCGTCCTTGAAGCCGTGACCGGTGACCACACAAACCGCCCGGGATGAGGGTGACAAGTCTCCCTTTTCCTGGGCGGCCTGCAAGCCGGCGTAGGCGGTCGCTCCGGCCGGCTCGGTGTAGATCCCGTACTTTCGGATCAGGATTCTCTGGGCGGCGAATATGGCCGGGTCGGGAAGGGAATATCCGGTGCCTCCGGTGGAGCGAACGGCGTCCAGTGCCAAGTCGGCGTCGATCACCGTGTTGACCTGCAATCCGGAGATGTGGCTGGTGCACTCTTCGATGTTCTCACAACGCTCGGCGCCTGCCAGAAGCGGAGCCACGACTGTAGCACACCCTGCCGGCTGCACGGCGTGGATCCTCGGGATCTGCTGGCATCGTCCCGCTTGTCGATAGTCCGAAAAGCCACGATATACGGCCGTCAGCAGGCCTCCCCCTCCCACCGGGATGAAGACATCGTCGGCTCCTCCAATCTGATCCACGATCTCAAAAGCGATGCTTTTGACGCCTTCCATCCCCTTGGGAGCGTACGTGAAGGCCGAAATGAGCAAGGCCGCCGACTCTCGCTCTGCTTTGATGGCCAGCCGCTCGATCAAATGCTCGGAGGCGGAGGCCAGTTTTCCGGTTCCCCGAACCCGTCGCAATGAAGCTCCGTAGGCCGCCATCTGAGTCAGCTTTCCCGCCGGAGTAGTCTCCGTCAGGTAGATCTCACATGGGATGCTGGCTCGAGCAGAATAGGCCGCCAGGGCCGAGCCGGTGTTTCCCGAGGAGGTGGCTATGCAGCGGCGAAGACCGGTTTCCTGCATCCAGGAGAGAGCCGAGCTGGCGAAACGGTCCTTATACGAACCGGTCGGGTTCAACTGCTCCAGCTTGAGAAAGACGCCGGATTCGATTTCCACCAAAGGCGTGTCCCCCTCACCGATGGAGACCAGCGCGGCGGCATCTTGAATGGGGAGATACTCGTGATAACGCCACATCCCATAGTTCTTGGTTTCAAAAGTCTGGGGCATCTGTATCGACCTCCACTGGAGTAAAGCGGGCCCAATCTTAGCAGAGAAAAAAAGACGGGTCGATGCCGACTCGACGCCATCCAAAGCCATTGGTCTGATGGGGAGTTAGTCCGCGGGAGTCAGCCCTCCCGACTTGCCCGGCGGCACCTGGAGCGGCCGGGTAGCCAGCCCCCTGAGCGAGATGGAGCCCGGACGAGGCTCAAAAAAGACTTGACATTGGCTATTTTTGGATAAAAATAGATGTAATAGGATTAGTTAGGACCTACCTATAGGTTCGGGGAGAGTAGGCTGGTGGTTTTCCGGGGAAACTTTCTCACCAAGGTGGACGCTCAAGGGCGGATCAAGATTCCGACGGTCCACCGGCGCATCCTGGAGGAACGATTCGGCCCCGACCTGTATGTCACCAGCCTGACAGGCGAAAACGCGCTGATCTATCCGTTCGAGGAGTGGGAGCAAATCGAGGCCAAGTTACTCGAACCCCCCAAGATGCACCCCCAGAAGGTGAAATTTCTGCGCAACACCAACTACTACGGACAGGTCTCCCAGGTCGACAAGCAGGGCCGGGTTGGGATTCAGCCCCATCTTCGACAGTCCGCTCACATTGAAGGCGAGGTGGCCGTGATGGGAAACCTGAATTATCTCCAGGTCTGGAACCAGGAACAATTCGAGCAGCTGCTGCGCACCGATCCGTTTACGGATCAGGATGGCGGTATTTTGGCGGATATGGGTTTCTGAGCGAGATGATTTCAGTGGACGTCGAACACAAGCCGGTTCTCCTGAAGGAAACTCTGGCCCACCTGCAGGTGCAGCCTGGGGGTGTTTTCGTGGATTGTACGGTCGGGGGAGCCGGCCACTCGGAGGCGATCCTAGAGGCTTTGGGTGGGAGCGGTCAACTACTCGGTTTGGATCGAGACGAAGAATCGCTCCGGGCGGCGGGAAGGCGTCTACAGGCGCGATTCTCCAACTTCCGGCTCTACCACAGCGATTTTCGCAACCTGTGCCGGACGCTCGATCGAGCTGGAGTGGATCGGGTCAATGGGCTGCTGGCTGACCTGGGGGTCTCTTCATCTCAGCTGGAGCGGGCGGAACGGGGGTTTAGCTTTCGCGAAGAGGGGCCGCTGGACATGAGGATGGATCGGCGTCAAGTTCAGACGGCGGCCGATTTGGTGAACCAACTCACCGAAGACGAACTCGCGGAGATCTTCCAGCGCTGCGGCGAGGAACCGGCAGCTCGAAGGATCGCCCGCAGAATCGTCCAAGAGCGAACAATTGGTTCCATTGTTTCCACCACCCAGCTGGCGGCACTGGTGCGGCGAGTCAAGGGCGGCGCGCCGGCCGCCCGACGCCATCCGGCTACTCTGGTATTCCAGGCCTTGCGCATTCGCGTCAACGCGGAGTTGGAGAGCCTGGAGGAATTCTTGTCCCAAGCGGTTGGTTGTCTGCTGCCTGGGGGGACGCTGGTCGTGATCTCGTTCCACAGTCTGGAAGATCGGATGGTCAAACGCTGCCTGCGTGAAAAGGCCGGAAAGTGTGTCTGCTTTCGCCCCGCCGAATTCTGCATCTGCCCGCGGGAGAAATGGTTGGAGATTCTAACGCGCCGTCCGGTTACGCCTTCTGAGAGCGAGAGGATCGGCAATCCTCGCTCACGCAGCGCCAAACTGAGAGCGGCACGGAGGGTCCGGATTGAGGGGAAGCCATGAGTGGCTTTCCGATTGAGAGGAGAGAGGGAAGGGGTGAATTTTATGGTGGATTTTTGCAGTCAGCGAATTCAGAACCGTCCGTTGGGCACAGACGATGCAGCCGCCTACTCGAGAATCGGGCGTTGGATCGGCATCGGAGTCTTGTTGATGGCTCCCCTACTCACCTATGCCTGGGTCCAGATGGAAAGCCTCAGCATCCACTATCAAATGGAGGAATTGAAGCGGCAGAATGCCCAGTTCAGAGAAAAAAATACCGCTCTGCGAACGGAGCATTCCGCTCTGGTTAATCCGGACCGGATCGATCGGGAAGCTCGAAGACTGGGTCTGGTCCGCTCCAATTCGCCAAGGGTGACGATTCTGTATTCGGAAGACTCGGATTCGACCTCACCCGCCCAGAATCTGGTGGCTAGGTTCCGGCTCCTAGACCGCGGCCGGCACTAGAAAAGCGGGCGCCGGAATGGAGAAAACACCAAGGCTGGGCCCACGGTTACTGGGAGTGTATATCCTGGTCGCCACTTGGATTGTGGTGCTCCTGCTGCGACTCGTGCAACTGCAGGTGTGGCAGGGTAAAGAGTATCGGTTGCAGGGACGTCAGCAGCAGAGTGCCTTCACGGACTTGCAATCTAAGCGCGGGGAGATTCTGGATCGCCACCTCGAAGAGCTGGCCATCAGCGTGCAAACGGAGTCCGTTTTCGCCCATCCCGAACGGGTGGGGAACGCCCTCCTCGTCGCCGGGCAGCTGGCTCCGGTCCTGAAGCAGGATACGGACGAGATCTACAAGAAATTGATCTCCGAGCGGCCCTTTGTCTATCTGGCCAGGAAGATTTCCCCCCATCAGGCCGCCAGAGTCCGCGCCTTGCAATGCCAGGGGGTCGCCTTGCACAAGGAAAACAAGCGTTTTTACCCGGCTTCCAAGCTGGCAGCCCACGTTCTGGGTTTCGTGGGGACGGACAACCTGGGTTTGAGTGGCCTGGAATACCAGTACGATGACCGCATCAAAGGAGAGACCAAGCGGATCTTCCTGCAAGTGGATGCCAAACGAAGCAGCTATGCCAGGGACGCCTTCGAGGATGATACGAGTGGAAATAGGTTGGTCTTGAGCATCGATCGATCCATTCAGTTTATCGTGGAGCAGGTCCTGGAAAGGACGGTGACCGAGCATCGAGCCACCGGCGGCAGCGCGATTGTGATGAACCCGCACAACGGCGAGATCCTGGCCATGGCATCGTTTCCTTCTTTCAATCCCAATCAGTTCGGGAACGCCTCGGACCAAGAGCGCAGGAATCGCTGCATCCTGGATAGCTACGAGCCAGGCTCGACCTTCAAGGTGGTTACATTGGCAGCGGTCCTCAACGAGAACCTCGCCACCCCTGCCGAACTGGTGGATTGTCGTGTCGGAACCCTGCGTCTGGCGGGAAAAGTCTATCGCGAGGCAAAGCGCAGCTTCGGGTCTCTGTCCGTCAACGAGATTCTGGCCAAGTCCAGTAATGTGGGCACCATCAAATTGGGACTGCGTCTGGGTGAATCCCGACTCCACGACTACATGCGGCGCTTTGGTTTTGGTGCCAAGACCGGGATTGATCTGCCGGGTGAGCAGGTCGGTCTTGTGCGTCCGGTCTCGCAGTGGTCGAAGATCTCCATCGGGGCTTTGTCCATTGGCCAAGAGCTGGCCGTTACTCCCCTGCAGCTCTTGCGCGCTTTCTCCGCGATCGCCAACGGCGGCTATCTGGTGACACCCAGGGTAACCCGGCAGGTGGTCTCACCCGAGGGAGAGCTGCTCTTTTCCGTTCCTCTACAACGCAGGCGCATCCTGAAGCTGTTAGCCGTCGACAGGATGAAAGCCGCTCTGGCCATGGTGGTGGAGTCCGGGACCGGCCATCGCGCCCGGCTGGCCGGATACTCCTCTGGGGGAAAGACGGGGACAGCTCAGAAATTTATCGATGGTCACTACTCAAAAACGCTCTTCGTGGCTTCCTACGTGGGGTTCGCCCCCCTTCAGGAACCCGCTCTGGCCGCCATCGTAATTGTGGATGAACCCCGCGGAGACTCTTACTATGGGGGTACTGTCGCCGCCCCCGCCTTCAAGCAGATTGCGGAGCGGGCATTGATCCACCTCAGGGTGTCTCAGGATGAGTTGGCCGACTCCGAGGAGGAGTTTCTGATGGAGGCCAAGTCGGCCCAGCGACACTTGGCGCAACGCGCCCGGTCTGTGGATTACTCGCTGGGCGAACGGGAACTGCAGAGCCGGAATCTGGAGGAGACCGTCCTGAGCCTGATGGAGAAAGGTCCCAGGCTGGGGGATTCGACTTCCGAGGTCACCGTCCACAGCGGCTACTTTCAGTTGCCCGATTTCACCGGTTTGAGCATGAGGGAAGTGGCCCGCGAAGGAGCCCGCCGGGGACTTCAGATGCAGGTGTTGGGTGCCGGGTTGGCCGTGGGGCAGCGTCCCCCAGCCGGTACGCCGGTACTCCAGGACATGGTTTGCGAAGTGTTTTTTTCCACCTGGGGGCCCGCCGGGAATGAATCTCGACATGCTACTGAATAGATTGCCTCCGGCCTCGGTACTGGATCGGAACTGGATCGATGGGGCACCCGAAATCCGGCAGCTGGACTACGATTCCCGTTCGATTCAACCCGGATCGTTTTTTTTTGCGGTACGGGGTCAAGTCACGGACGGTCATCGGTTCTTGTCGGAGGTCCTGCAAAGAGGGGCTCTGGCGGTGGCCAGCGAGCGGCATCGGCCGGACGATTTCCCTGCCGGCTGGGTTCAGGTCGATTCGATGCGGCCGTTTATGGCGCACGCTTCCCACCACTTCTACGGTCAACCGTCCAAGAAGCTGCCTCTGATCGGTGTGACCGGGACGAATGGTAAGACCACCACGGCGTATTTGATCCACTCCGTTCTGGAGCAGAGGGGTGCGGCGCTTCTGATGGGCACCATCCGAACCCGGATGGGCAATCGGAAATGGGCGCCGCGGCACACCACTCCGGAGGCGGTCGATGTGCAACGCACCCTGGCTGAAGCTGTGGCCAGGGGCTGTCGCAGCGGGGTGGTGGAGGTTTCCTCGCACGCCCTGGCGTTGCACCGGGTTTACCGGTGTCATTTCCCAATTGCCGTATTTACGAATCTGACCCAGGAGCATCTAGATTTTCACAAAACGCTCCGGAACTACTTTCAGACGAAACAACTCCTGTTTGACCGCGGCTACAATCCGGGACTCCGCTGGGCTGTTCTCAACGGCGACGATGCCCGCGGCCGCCGCATCCAGGCCTCGGCTCCAGCTTCCACTCTGACCTTTGGCCTCTCGAAACGCTGCGATGTCCATCCCGTGTCCTATGACACATCGCTCTCCGGAACCGAGATCGAAGTCAGTTTTCAGGGAAAACGCATTCCGCTGCGGAGCCACCTCGTAGGGGTGCACAACGTGTACAACATCCTGGCGGCTGCAGCCTCAACCCTGATCCTGGGAATGGACGAGCAGCAGGTCTGTCGAGGAATCGAACGAGTGACCCACGTTCCGGGACGCTTCGAGAAGGTTCCCGTGAAAGCCCCTTTCCACGTGATCGTGGATTACGCTCACACTCCGGATGCTCTGGAGAATGTTTTGAATCTGTCTCGCCGGTTGACCTCTTCCCGGGTTCTGTGCGTTTTCGGGTGCGGCGGTGATCGGGACCGGGAGAAGAGGCCTCTGATGGGAGCGATCGCGGTCAGGAAGTCGGACCATGTCATTCTCACTTCAGACAATCCTCGGTCCGAGCCTCCGGATCAAATTGTGGCGGAGATTTACCGGGGGATTCCCTCAGACGCAAGCCACTATGAAGTAGTATTGGATCGACGCGCCGCAATCGAGTGCGCCTTGAGATTGGCTGCTCCAGGTGACTTGGTGCTGGTGGCCGGTAAGGGCCATGAGCGCTATCAGGAAATCGGAAAGGAGCGGATACCTTTTGATGATTCTCAAGTTGTGAAGGAATTGATTTGAGGCAGATTCCCTCTCTGGAGCTGGCCCGTATCTTGGGGGCCCGGCACACGGTCGGCTGCTCCCGACCTTCATTGCAGCTGCCCTGTCCCCCCATCTCGATCGACACTCGGACGATGCTCTGCGGGCAGTGGTATGTGGCCATCGCTGGAGATCGCTTTGACGGGCATGATTTCGTGCCGGATGCCCTGGAAAAAGGGGCACCGGTCATCGTCCACTCGCAGACGATCGATTGTGCCTCTCAGTGGGAGGATCGCCTGTTCTTGCAAGTGGACGATACGCGCCGCGCGCTTCGCTGTCTGGCTCGATTGGCGCGGGAACAATGGGGAAAGGCGATTATTGCCGTAACGGGGAGCATGGGAAAGACCACCACGCGTCAGTTTGCCAGCACCCTGCTGGAGCAAGAATTTTCGGTCTTCCAGTCCCCGGGCAACTGGAACAACGAGATCGGGGTTCCACTTTCCCTGATGCGATTGACCGAAGAGCATGATGTGGGACTGCTCGAATTGGCCATGAGCCACCCCGGTGAAATCGGATTGCTGGCGGCCACCTGCGCGCCTGACGCCGCCTTGATCACCAATGTGGCCGAGGTTCACCTGGAGTTCTTTTCCGACCTGGACGAGCTTGCCGAAGCCAAAGGGGAGATGCTCGGCCATTTGCATCCTGCAGGCACGTTCGTGTTCAACCTGGACGATCCCAGAGTGTCCAATCTGGCCGAGCGACACTCGGGAAAGTGTGTTTCCTTTGGATTTTCATCGCTTGCTGATGTCCGCGTTTCTCATTGCGTCATCGAAAGTCTGTCGTCCATGCAGCTGACGCTGGAAATGCAGGGTGAACCGGTCCGGAGCGAGGTCCCGTTTGCGGGGAGGCATTTCGCCTACAACGTTGCGGCCGCCGCCGCTCTGGGCCTGACCTATGGGCTGTCTGCGGAGCAGATCCGGAAAGGCCTGAAGGCCTTGAAAGCGTTCCCGATGCGGGGTGCCATTCTCCGACTGGGCGGCAGCGAGCCTGTGACCGTGTGGGATGATTCCTACAATTCCAATCCTAGAGCCGTAGAGTCCGTACTCGAGACGATTCGAGACTTGAAGGGATTTCGAAGCAAGATTCTGGTTCTCGGGGAAATGCTCGAACTTGGATCAGAGAGCCCCGAACTCCATCGGCAAGTGGGCCGTGTCCTGACCTCCACGGGTGCCGCCCTGTTAGTGGCTGTGGGGGAGGGCGCCCGCTGGCTGGTGGAAGGTGCCCAAGAGGCGGGCTTTGGGGATGATCGCACCAGCCATTTTGGAGATGCTTGCGGGGCCGCCCAGTTCTTAACGGGCCAAGTTCGAGCCGGTGATCTGGTCCTGGTCAAAGGCTCTCGAGGGGTCCGCATGGACCGTATCATCAGGAAATTGAAAGAGGCGTTTCCCACGTGATCTATCACTTACTCTACTCCCTTCACGATCAGATCGCCGTTTTGAACGTGGTGCGATACATCACGTTTCGAACCGCCTACGCCTCGCTGACAGCGTTGTTAATCAGCTTGTGGCTCGGGCCTTGGGTGATCGCCAAGCTCCGCAAGTTTCAGGTCGGCGAGTACATTCGGGAGGACGGACCCAGGAGTCACTATGCCAAAGCAGGGACTCCCACCATGGGAGGGGTGCTGGTCGTCATCAGTATCGTCCTGCCGACCCTTCTTTGGGCCGACCTGACCAACTCCTATGTCTGGGTGGCTCTCGGAGCCCTGCTGCTGTTTGGTGCCGTCGGGTTGCTGGACGACTATTTGAAGGTAGTGCGCAAGCATTCCGGGGGCTTGGGTGCCTGTCAGAAACTTCTGCTGCAGTCTCTGGTTGCCCTGGCGATTGCCGTCACCTTGATCGCGCTCAATCAGAATGATCTTTACAGTTGTCGTCTCAGCGTGCCCTTCTTCAAAAAATTCACCCCCGAAATGGACTGGGTCCTGTTGGGCGTGTCGACCTTCATCCCACTCATACTCTTCACTCTCCTGGTCTTGATCGGCAGCAGCAATGCTGTCAATCTGACCGATGGGCTGGACGGCCTGGCGTCGGGTCTGATTGTCATCGCCGGTTCGGCCTTGACGGTTCTCACCTATGTCACGGGACACGCATCCTTCGCCACCTACCTGGACCTGATCAAGAACACCTACGCCAGCGAGTTGACGATTTTTTGCGGGGCCATGGTGGGGGCCACGCTGGGATTTCTCTGGTACAACTCCTATCCGGCCGAGATCTTCATGGGAGATGTCGGCTCCATGTCGCTAGGTGGAGCCATCGGCACCGTAGCCGTCCTCATCAAGCAGGAACTCTTGTTGCCCTTCATCGGCGGCATCTTCGTCCTGGAAGTCTTTTCCGTCATTCTGCAGGTCACCTCCTTCAAGCTTTTGGGCCGCCGCTTATTCCGTATGGCCCCGCTGCACCATCATTTCGAGCTCTTGGGTTGGAGCGAACCGAAAGTAGTGACGAGATTCTGGATATTGGGGCTGATCTTTGCGCTCTTCAGTCTCACCACCTTGAAGTTGAGGTAAAGGCATCGAATGGATCTCGCTGGCCGCAGTGTTTTGGTCGTGGGTCTGGGCCGAAGCGGTCAAGCCGCCGCCAATTTCCTGGTGACGCGAGGAGCCCAGGTAACGGTTACGGATCTGCGAAGTGAAAAAGCCCTGGAGCGAGAGGTGGGTGGTTTGACCGGTCCGTATCGCCTGTCGCTGGGTGGGCACCGAGTCAGTGACTTCCGGGAGTCGGACCTGATCGTCGTCAGTCCCGGCGTGCCTCTGGACCTGATGCAACTGCGAGAAGCCAACCGGAGTGGAGTTCCGATTTATGGTGAGGTAGAGCTGGCCTATCGATTCCTGAAGGGGACCATCATCGGCATAACCGGCTCCAACGGGAAGACCACCACCACGGCCCTCATTGGGGAAATGATTCGCCAAAGCGGCGAGCGACCTTGTTTGGTGGCCGGAAACATCGGATTGCCTCTCACCCAATGCCTGTTCGAAGAGCCGGAACTGTGCGCTTCGGGCCAGGCCATATTCGTGGTGGAGCTTTCCTCTTTTCAGCTGGAGACCGTTCATGAATTCCGGTCGCATGTTGCTGGCCTCCTCAATGTCACGCCCGATCACCTGGATCGACACGATGGCTTCGAAGACTATGCTCAAGCCAAATCGCGGGTTTTTCTAAATCAGAGCGTGCAGGATTTTTCTGTGGTCAATGCCGACGATCGGCGCTGCCTCCATCTGTCTCAAGCAAGTCAGGCTCGGGTCTTTCCCTATAGCCAGCAGCAGCGATTACAAGAAGGGGCCTGGGTCCAGGACGGTGAGATCCGAGTGGGCTGGGACGATTTCCATCGAGTCATCTTGCCCGTCTCTTCCGTCGGACTCAAAGGGCTGCACAATCTGGAGAATGTTCTAGCGGCCATTGGGGCCGGATTTCTGGTGGGTGCCAGGGCGGATGCCATGGCCCAGGCGATCTCTCGCTTCCGGGGTGTAGAACACCGGCTGGAATTGGTGAGAACTCTGGCGGGTGTCCGTTACTACAACGATTCGAAGGCCACCAATGTCGACTCCGCGAGTCGGGCGATCGAGGCGTTTCAGGAGCCTTTGATTCTCATCCTGGGAGGCCAGGACAAGGAATCCGATTTCACTCCTCTGCGACCTTTGGTGACTCGTGGTGTCAAACATCTGATTCTCTTGGGTTCGGCGGCGCCGAAGATTCATCAGATTCTGGGAAACACGGCTCCCACGGATCGGGTTCGGGATCTCCCCGAGGCTGTGGATCTGGCCTTTCGCAACGCCGCCCCTGGAGACGTCGTACTGCTGGCGCCCGCCTGCGCCAGTTTCGACATGTTCGAAAATTTCGAGCAGCGGGGTCGGGCCTTCAAACAACTGGTCAACGCGCTGCCAGAAATGGCAGAAACCGTGAAACGGGGAGCAACAGGTGATGGGTAACAGGACCGCCTACGATCAGACCTTGATCTTCCTGGTCTTGATCTTGTCGGGTATCGGATTGGTCATGGTTTTCAGCGCTTCTGCCATGGTGTCGGGCGAGCGTTACGGTTCACAACTCACCATCTTCATCCGCCAGTCCACCTTCGTTGCTGTCGGGATCGTCGCTTTGCTCGTCGTGATGAAGGTGGATTATCGACTCTATGGCCGTCCCATTGTGGTGCTTGCCCTGGTGATTCTAGCCATGCTGATGTTGTTGATTCCCTTCCTGCAGCCTCCCGCCAACGATGTGCATCGCTGGGTCGACCTGGGGGGCATTGGCTTTCAACCATCGGAACTGGCCAAGCTGGTCCTGATTATCCTGACCGCCTCTTACATAGTCCGTCGGGGCCCGGATCTCAATTCCCTGACCCGGGGAGTGATTCCCTTCGTTGCCGTTTCAGGAGCCATCATTTTTCTGGTGGTCCTGGAGCCGGATCTGGGTACCGCCTTCGGTATGGCGTTGACTGCCGGCGCGCTGTTGTGGGTGGGTGGAATCCATTATCGATACGCGGTGGGCGCCTGTCTGATTGGTCTGCCGACGCTGGCTCTGTTGATCTTTCTGGTGCCCTATCGGAGAGATCGTTTCTGGGCCTTTCTGGATGCTTCCTACGATCCCTACGGAGCTGGGTATCAGGTGCGCCAGAGCCTCATAGCGTTGGGCTCGGGAGGCTTCAGCGGCGTGGGTTTGGCTCAAGGCAAGCAGAAACTGTTCTATCTGTCCGAACCCCATACCGATTTCATTTTCTCGGTCTTGGGTGAAGAACTGGGAATTCTGGGCTGTCTGACCGTGTTGATTCTCTTCGGATGTTTTTTCTGGAAGGGAGTCCAGATTTCGCTTCGCGCCGACACGCGGTTTGGCATCTTTCTAGGTCTCGGGGTGGTCTGCATGATCGTGTCCCAGGCACTGGTGAATATGAGCGTTGCCACCCATCTGTTTCCAACCAAGGGAATTCCCCTTCCCTTTATGTCGGTGGGCGGTTCGTCGATGTTGGCAACACTCGTCGGGGTGGGAATTCTGTTGAACATCTCACGTCATCGAGTGCTCACGGTCAACGGCTCGGTGTGGCGAGAACAGGGGGACCAGGCTTCAAACTCAGCGGGCGCGGGCTCATGAGTCCGGCGGGGAGTCGGCGGCACCCCCCTGACGGTGTGTTACAGAGAATTCTCTTCGCTGGAGGGGGTACGGGCGGTCACCTTTTTATGGCGCTGGCTCTGATCGAAGAGTTGAGGGAACAAGACCCGAAGATCGAATTCCGGTTCGTAGGGACGGAGCGAGACCTGGAGAGCCGAATCTTGAAGGACGTTGCTCTGGAGACGATACGGATCGGGGGGCTTAAAGGTGTTGGGACGATGCGGATGTTGAGGGCGTTGTTCCAGATTCCGGGAAGTCTGCGACGCTGCTGGAGCATCGTCCGCCGATTCCGCCCCTCCCTCGTCGTGGGAATGGGGGGCTATTCGTCGGGTCCTCCGGTGCTGGTCGGAAAGCTGCTCGGATGTCCCTGCCTGATCATCGAACCCAACGCTTATCCTGGTCTGGCCAACCGTTTGCTGGGACGGTGGGTAGACCGAGTGGCCTTGGGATTCTGCGAAACGAAGCGGTTCTTCGGCAGCAAGTCTTCCTTCACCGGAGTGCCGGTACGCAGGGCGTTCTACGAAATCGCTCCTACGGTGGCGACCGGAGGCCCGCTGCGACTCCTGGTTTGGGGGGGCAGTCAGGGCAGTCGTTTCATCAACGAAATGGTGGGTGAAGCATTGAGCCTGCTCGAAGCTGCCAGGTTTTCGGTCGTCCATCAGACCGGCTTTTCGGATCGTTCCTCCGTTTTGGAGCGCTATCGACGAGCCGGAGTGAGGGCGGAGGTCCACGATTTCATCGACGACCTGCCGGTCTATTTCAGCCGCTCCGATGTGGTGATTTCCCGAGCGGGAGCCGGTTCTTTAGCGGAGATCGCTGCGGCGGGAAAAGCGGCGATGCTGATCCCTTTTCCTTACGCCAGCGACGATCACCAGCGGCACAACGCTCGCAGTCTGGCCGCCCAAGGTGCAGCCATCGTGCTGGATCAGGATAGCGTCACCCCCCGGATCTTTGCTGCCGCTCTTTCCGAACTGGAGCAGGACCGGGCCCGATTGCAGGACATGGCTTGGGCGGCCAAACAGGCTGCGGTCCCCGACAGCACCCGGAAAACGGCCCAGGTCATGCGAGATCTGGTGGCACAATCGAGCTGAGGATGACATGGATTTCGGGTCCCTGAAGCAATTCCATTTTGTGGGCATCGGAGGTATCGGGATGAGCGCAATTGCCGAGGTTCTTCTGAGCCGCGGCTGCCAGGTCTCAGGGTCGGACCTTTCGGCCAGTCCGGTCACGGAACGGCTCCAGAAAAGAGGCGTGCGAGTTCATGTGGGACATCGGGCATCACAGCTGGGGAACGCGCAGGTGGTGGTGGTCTCCAGTGCCGTGCCGGCGGACAATCTGGAGGTGCGCAGGGCTCGCGAGCTGGGAATGATCGTTGTCCACCGGGGAGAAATGTTGGCCGAGATCATGCGTTTCAAGAAAGGCATTGCGGTGAGCGGCACCCACGGGAAGAGCACCACGACGGCTATGGTGGCTTCGGTACTGCAGGGCGCCGGTCTTAGCCCGGTAGCCGTTGTGGGCGCTCATGTCAGATCGTGGTCCGGCAACGCCCTGTGCGGTGCCGGACCCTACCTGGTGGTCGAAGCGGACGAAAGTGATCGCAGTTTCTTGCGACTGCGCCCGATCTGCTCGGTGGTGACCAATGTAGACACCGATCACCTGGACGAGTACGGGCATCTGGACAACCTCAAGGGAGCCTTCATCCAGTTCATGAACCAGGTCCCTTTTTATGGTGTGGTGGTGGCTTGCGGTGACGATCCACACCTGCGTCCCCTGCTGAAAAAAGTTCACCGGCCGGTGATAACCTATGGTTTGCGAGAAGGTGTGGACCTGACGGGGAGGCATCTCCAGCTGGGAGCGTGGGGTTCAGAGTACACCTGTTGCCTGGGCGAGAGCCCGCTGGGAGGGATCGCTCTGGCGGTTCCAGGTGAGTACAACGTGACCAATTCGCTGGCGGCGATTGCGGTAGGTCGACAATTGGAGATTCCTTTCTCCCAGATCCAGGAGGCCCTGAAGGGTTTCCGAGGCCTGGGCAGGCGCCTAGAGCGAAAAGGCGAGCGGGATGGCGTCCTGGTAGTGGATGACTACGGACATCACCCGACGGAAATCGAGGCCGTGTTGTTGGCCTGCCGGCGGATCGGCGGCAGGCGCCTCGTGGTGGTTTTTCAGCCCCATCGATACACGCGCACCGAAACACTTATGGAATCCCTGGCCTCCAGCTTCTCGAGTGCCGATGATCTCTATCTCCTGAAGATTTATCCGGCCGGAGAGAAACCTCTTCCGGGTGTGACCTCGGAGAAGCTGGCGCAGATCATCGGAAGGTACCGCAGCGCCCGCTACGTGCCAACCTGTGACGAGCTGTTGCCGTTGCTGAGAAAGCAAACGTCATCGGGCGATCTTCTTCTGACCCTAGGTGCCGGGGACGTCTGGAAGATCGGAAGGGCATTTCTCGAAAATAATGGTTGATCGATTTTCTCGCATTCTGGAGATCGTTCTCTGGCTGGGTTTTCGAGCGGTGCTGGTGGCCGGCTTGGTTCTGCTGGGAGGATACTCCATACACTCCTCCTATTACGGGACGGTAGGAAAGCATCACTTCCAATTCAAGGGACTCCATTTCCATGGAGCCGTGCACCTGGACCAGGCCGAATTGGAACACATGATCCGATCCACCTCACCAGACAACCTTTTGCGAATCGATCTGCTGCACACCCGCCAGCTCGTCGAGTCGGAAACCTGGGTGAAAGACGCGCGGGTGCGGAGAAAACTGCCCGGAGATTTGCATATCTACATCGAGGAAAGGGAACCCGTGGCCGCAGCCGGAATCGACAATGAACTCTATCTGGTCGACCACGAGGGTGTGGTTTTGGATCGCTACGGTCACTCCTATCAGGCCGTCGATCAGCCGATCGTCCGCGGACTGAAAAACGAGGCTCGGGAAAACGCCCGACAGGAGAACCGCATCCGCATGCAATGCTACCTCCAGGTCCTGCGGGAATTGGCCGAGGGCGGCCACAACTATGCCGGTACGATCTCGGAAATCGATGTCAGCGATGCCCGCCGTGTGGCGGTGATTCCCGTGGGCGAGCCCGTTTTGGTCTTTCTGGGTGCGAAACAATTCTTGAAACGCTACCGGATGTTCCAAGAGAAAAGAGAGCTGTACGAGCAATTGAAGGAACGCTACGGCGGCATTGAGTGGGTCGACGTCAGTTACGACAGAAAGCTGGTTTTTCACACCCTGCAGGGCGAGAAACGCCAGACTACGGTGAGGAGCACCCCGAAGGTCTCCAATCCAATGTTGGCCCAGACCAGAAAAAAGGATGAAAAAGAGGTTTCCAATAACCGGCGTTGACCTGGGGACCACCAAGGTTTGCTGTGTCATGGCCGATGTCGAGGGTGATCAGACCCATCTTCTGGGAGCCGGTTGGTGTGCGTCCCGGGGGATCAAGAAGGGGGCCATCATCGATCTGGCTCAGGCCGCCGAGAGTATCAAGGAAGCGGTGGTAGAGGTCGAAAAGCATGCCGAAACCTCCGTGGATTCGGCCTATGTGAACTTGGGTGGTCGTTATCTCCGGGGGATCAATTGTTCCGGGCAATCGGAGGTCCGGGGCAAGAACTCGGAAGTCGAGGTGGACGATGTAGAACGCACCGTGACCGCGGCAACCTCTGAGGAACTTCCCGACGGGCACGAAGTTCTTCACGTACTCACGCAGAGTTTCACGGTGGATCAGCAAAACGGCATCCTAAACCCCATTGGATTGAGTGGAAGGGACCTCTCAGTGAGGCTTCACCTGGTTTCCCACCCCTCTACCGTGGCCCGCAACGTGGTCAAGGCCGTCAATCAGGCCGGGCTCTTCGTGAAAGGACTCGTTTGCCAGCCCCTCGCTTCTGCCGAGGCGGTGCTGGGACACGATGAGAAACAACTGGGCGCGGTGGTGATCGACATTGGCGGCGGCAACACCGACGTCGTGATTTATTACCAGGGGAGCGTCCTCCACTTGGAAGTACTGCCTGTTGGGGGTGAACTGATTACCAGAGATCTCGCTCTGGGGTTGAGAGTGGCCTTGAAGGAAGCGGAACAGCTGAAGCGGCGCGCGGCGAGTGCTTTCCCCGAGGCGGTTCCCATCGAGGAGATGGTCGAAATCGAAGAAATAGGCACGCGCCATTCCAGGACCGTGTCCCGGCGCTTCCTGTGTCAGATCGTGCGCGCCCGCTGCGACGAAATTTTGCAGGATGCGGCGCGCGCCATCGATATCTCGGGAGTGCGTGCGGAACTGTTGACGGGAGCCGTCCTGACCGGAGGCGGATGTCTCCTGGATGGTCTGGCCGAGCGAGCCGAGCAGATCCTGAAGATGCCGGTCCGGCTAGGCTACCCCAGAGATACCGTGTCGGGAAGCACGGCTGCCTCCCATCCCGGCTTCAGTACGGCCCTCGGACTGTGCCTCTATGCGGGAACCTGGAAGAAGGATGATGTCATGATGCCTGGGTCTGACGTAGAGCGAAGGGGAGCCCCCAGAGAATCTACGAAAGGCAAAAGGATGATGAACTGGATCTTGGAGAAGATCAGCTAACCGTTTCTCACAGCGGACGCGAGGAGGAGCCATGAATCAGTTCGATGCCGACGAAGAAAGAAACGTCAGGTGGTCCTTTGAAGAAGGATTGTTGAGTACCCCCTCCATCAAGGTGGTTGGAATTGGCGGTGGCGGCTGCAATGCCGTCGACCGCATGATCGAGACGGAGATCGAGGGGGTCGAGTTCATTGCCGCGAACACCGACCTTCAGGCGCTACGCTTATCTCGAGCCCCACTCAAACTGCAGCTGGGGGAGAAACTCTCCAAGGGATTGGGAGCCGGTTCCAATCCAGAGGTGGGTCGGCGAGCGGCTCTCGAGAACACCGAGAAGATCATCGAACTCCTGGAAGGGGCTGACATGGTCTTTATCACCGCTGGATTGGGAGGAGGAACCGGAACCGGCGCCGCCCCCATTGTGGGCAGTTTGGCGGCCGAACTGCAAGCGCTGACGGTGGCCGTGGTCACCAAGCCTTTTCTGTTCGAGGGAAAGAGGCGATCGGCCCAGGCTGAAGAAGGCTTGGCGGAGCTCCAGGACTCGGTAGACACCGTTATCACCATTCCCAACGAGCGACTCCTGTCGACTGTCTCTCCCGGAACTTCGCTGGCCGACGCTTTTCGCGTAGCCGACGATATCCTGCGCCAGGCAGTGCAGGGAATCAGCGATCTGATCACCGTCCCCGGCGTCATCAATCTAGATTTCGCCGACGTTCGATCCATCATGTCGGGAATGGGCATGGCCCTCATGGGCACGGCCGTCGCCGAGGGCGAGGATCGTGCTTCCCAGGCGGCTCGTAGCGCCATTAGCAGTCCCCTGCTCGAAGACGCTACGATCCAGGGAGCGCGAGGCGTTCTCATCAACGTAACCGGGGCCCAGGACATGACCCTTCACGAGGTGTGTGAAGCCAGCCGGATCATCCAGGAGTCCACCCATCCGGAGGCCAATATCATTTTTGGTTCCGTATTCGACGATCAGATGGGTGAGCGCATCAAGATCACCGTGATAGCCACCGGCTTTACAGAAGAGGTGGGGCCGGAAGAATACGGGTCAGATTTACAGGACCAGGTTCCGGTGACGGAAGGGGTTCCCGTTGAGGTGGTCGGCGCCGAAGAGGCTGAGGCGGAGTTGGAAATCCCTACCTTTATCCGCAACGCCGATGTCTAGGATGTTGCCGTCGCGGCAACTATTTGAGCTAAAGTCTCCCTGGTGACCCCGGTCACCGAAGTTTCCCGCCGGCGGAAGGCCGCGCTGCCCCGCATCTCGAAGGCCGGAGCTCGGACTGCTTCGATTCCTGAGGGGTTGGCGCGATGCGGGGCGAGACTGTGTTCCTGACCCTCACCCCCGGTCATTCCAGGGAATCGGCCACCAATCGGAAGGTTCGCTCAAGCGCTTGGTCCAGCCGGGAAGGGTCCTTTCCACCGGCCTCAGCCATATCCGGCTTGCCGCCGCCGCCGCCGCCGACCAGGGGTGCCAGTCTCCTGATCAAGTCGTTAGCCTGGATCCGGTCGGTTAGATCAGAGGTCACCATGGCCACCAGACTGACTTTCCCGTTGGCAGGCATTCCCAGAACCACGACACCGGAGCGCAGCTTGTCGGTGAGTTGCCCGGCCAAGGCTCGCAGGCCGTTACGGTCCAGATTCTGAACCTTCTGGGAAACCACCTTGACACCCTTGATCTTTTTGGCATCGCGGACGGCGTCCACACTGTCCCTTTCGGCGAGTTGCAGCTGTAATTGTTGGATCCTCAGTTGAGCGTCTTTCAGGCTGGTGGCTAGTTTTCGAATGTTGTCAGCCAGCTCTTCCCGCTTCATTCGGAACCGCTCTGAGATCTCCCCCAGAAGATTTTCGTCATCCCGAAATCGCAGCAGAGCTCCCTCGCCGGTGACGGCTTCAATGCGGCGTACGCCCGCCGAGACGCTGCCTTCGTGAAGAATCTTGAACAGCGCAATGTCTCCGGTTCGCGAGACGTGCGTGCCCCCGCATAGTTCCATACTGAATCCCGGAACTGTCACCACCCGGACACGCTGCTGGTATTTCTCTCCAAACAGAGCCATAGCCCCCGCCTCGATGGCGTCCTCTAGTTGCCTGACTTGAGCCCGGACCTCAATGTTGTCCCGGATTTTTGCATTGACGAGTTCTTCGAGTTCGCGAATTTCCTGGGCGGTAACCGGCTGGTAATGGTTGAAATCGAAACGAAGGCGATCAGGCGCCACCAGGGAGCCGGCCTGCTTCACGTGGGGTCCCAGAATTTCCCGCAGTGCGGAGTGGAGGAGGTGCGTGGCCGTGTGGTTTCGAGCGGTGCCGGATCGCTTCTTCTCGAAAACGGTCGATCGCACCTCATCTCCCCTCTTCAGTTCTCCTCGCTTGACTTCGACCCGGTGCACCCACAGTCCCGTTACGGGTTGGTGGACGTCCTTGACTAGAGCATAGACGTCCTCACCATCCAGCACGCCCCGGTCGGCAATCTGGCCGCCCGCCTCGGCGTAAAATGGTGTTCGGTCCAGGACAACCTGACCGCTCTCTCCTTGGGCGAGGCCGGACACGGTCCTCTCCTCGTCCAGAATCTCCAGCACCTTCCCGCAGACCCCGGCGATGTCTGCGTAACCCGTAAATTCCGACTCCGGCAGTCGCTCGGAAAGTTCCTGGTAGATCGGCCGGGTTTGGCGATCGACCTCCGTCCAGCTGGCGCTGGCGCGCTGCCTTTGTTTCTCCATTTCAGAAAAGAAGCCGGCTTCGTCGACCTGGAAACCTCTTTCCGCAGCGATCTCCTGGGCCAGATCCAGGGGGAATCCGTAGGTGTCATAGAGGCGAAACAGATCCTCGCCGGCCAGCACAGATTGGCCCCGGTCGGTGGCCTTGGCGCAGATCTCATCCAGGCGCTGAGTGCCCAGGCTCAGCGTGGTGCTGAATCGCTGCTCCTCCTGTTTGACGATGGTGGCGACGAACTCCCGGCTGTTTTCCAGGTTGGGATAGCTGTCTTTCATGAGGTCGGCGGCCAGAGCGGTGAGGGTAAACAGGAAGATGTCCTCCTGGCCGAGCAGCTGTCCATGACGGACGGCTCGCCGCAGGATTTTCCTCAGAACGTAACTCCGACCTTCATTGCCGGGAACGACGCCGTCGGTGATCAGGAAGGCGGCAGCCCGGCTGTGATCGGCCAGGATCCGCAGGCTCACATCCTGTTCGGACTCGGAGCCGTAGGTGGACTGCGTCAGTCGGGCCGCTTCCCGGATCAGAGGCCGAAAAAGGTCGGTGTCGTAATTACTCGGGACCCCTTGAAGCACGCAGCTGATGCGCTCCAGTCCCATGCCCGTATCGATGGAGGGTGACGGCAGAGGCGTCATCTGACCCGAGTCATCACGGCTGAACTGCATGAAAACCAGGTTCCAAATCTCGATGTAGCGCCCGCATTCGCAGTCGGGGCGGCAGTCGATGTGTCCCCACGGGCTGGTTTCTAGGTCGAAGTAGAGTTCGGAGCAAGGACCGCAAGGGCCGGTCTCGCCCATGGCCCAGAAGTTGTCCTTCTCGCGGAAGCGGAAAAGGCGATCTTCGGGCACACCGATGTGGCTCTTCCATAGCTCGTAAGCCTCTTCGTCGGCCTCATACACGCTGATCGGAATCTGGTCGGGAGAGAGTCCGTACACCTGGACGCACAATTCCCAGGCGAAGGTGATGGCTTCTTTTTTGAAATAGTCTCCGAAGGAGAAATTTCCCAGCATTTCGAAGAAGGTGTGGTGACGGGCGGTTCGGCCGACCGTTTCCAGGTCGTTGTGCTTGCCGCTGACCCGCATACATTTCTGGCTGGTCGTGGCCCTCTTATAGTCTCGTTTTTCCAGTCCCAGAAATACATCCTTGAATTGATTCATCCCGGCGTTGGTGAAAAGCAACGAGGGGTCATTCTGGGGAATCAGGGAACTGCTCTTGACGCGTCTGTGACCCCGCGCTTCGAAGTAGTCGAGGAAGGTTTCCCGAATCTGAGCAGACGTTTTGGTTTCTAGCATCGCTTCGACTTCGGTATCTTACACTGGATCCCTGCTGCTGGGATATGCTGGCCCCCTGAAGCGCCTGTCGGCAAGGGAGGCGTCGATTGGCCCAAGAGGATCCTGAATCAAGCGCGACCGGTGGGTCGTTTCAGGGTGGCGAAGAGTGGGTCGAGGAGGGGTCGGACTCGCTCCGATGAGTAGCCTAGGCGCAGGCAGTGGTCATAGAGTTTTTTCAAAGCTCTATGATGTTCAGGAGGGCCCCATCGCTGCTCCCAGCGTTGCAGCACCGTCTGAAGGGCCTCTGACTCATCCAGCTCCTGATTGGTCCGATCCAGGGCTTTACGAATATCATGTTCGTCGAGCCCCAGGCGTTTCAGTTCCTGTTCGATGCGGCGATCGCCCCAATACTTTCGTTGGCGTCTTTGCAAGGCCCTTTCGAGGGCAAACTTCGTATCGTCCAGGTAGCCGCGGCGGGTCAGTTCCTGCAGGATATCCTCTACCGTTTCCCGGCCGGCTATGGCTTGCAGCTTTTCTCCCAGCTCGAATCGGCCATAGGGCCGGGTTGCCATCCACCGTAAGGCTCGATCCAAGGTTCGGTCCGGCGCCTTCACATAGAATCCTGAGAGGTCATGATTCCCTGGATGCGTAGTTTCAGGTCTTCTGGAGAAGAGGCATGACGCAGGGCTTCCTCTAAAGTGACCAATCCCTCTTCATGGAGCTGGTGAATGGACTGATCGAAGGTTTGCATGCCGTACTGAGAGCTACCCGTCTCCATAGCTGCGCGGATCTCCCGGGTACGCTCAGGCTGTTCGATCAAGGAGCGCACCAGTTCTGTATTTCGCAGAACCTCCACGGCGGGAACGCGTCCGCCGGTCGCCGAGCTGGATAGGAGTCGCAGGGAAATCACCGCGGTCAGAGAGCTGGCCAGGCGCAAGCGGATCTCCTTTTGCTCACCCGGTGGAAACATGGAGATGATTCGCTGAATCGTTTGGGTACTGTTCGTGGTGTGAAGCGTGCTCATCAACAGGTGCCCGGTCTCGGCAGCTTGAAGCGCCGTCTGAACGGTTTCCAGATCCCTCATTTCACCTACCATGATGACGTCCGGATCCTGACGCAGGGCGGCCCGAAGAGCCCGGGCAAAGTTCTGTGTGTCGACCGTGACCTCACGTTGAGAGATCAACGCCAATTGGTCTCGAATCAGGAATTCGACGGGATCTTCAATCGTCACAATGTGGCAACGACGATGGCTGTTGATGTGGTGGATCATGGCCGCCAACGTAGTGGATTTACCGGTTCCGCTGGCCCCGGTGACCAGGATCATCCCGCGGGTCTGTTCGGAAATCTCCTGGACCACGGCAGGAAGTTTCAGCTCTGCCACGGTCACCACGTTGTCCGGAATGACTCGAATGACTAAAGAAAGGGAACCTCTTTGATGGAAAACGGTCACTCGAAATCGACCCAACCCAGACGCGCCGAAGGAGTGGTCGACTTCCGACTTCTTGGCCAGGGCCGCCAGCTGATCATCGTTCAGCAGCTCTTTGATGAGACTCCGAGGCCCGTCTTCGGCTAGGCGCGAGACTCCTTCCATCGGTTCAAGCTGGCCGCCCACTCGTAGATGAGGGATCGCTCCGACCTTCAAATGGATGTCCGAGGCTTGCGCTTCGACCGCGGCTCTTAGGATGTCGTTGAGGTCCATGATTTTCTGTGTCGCCCTCAAAGGCGCTCTCGGGTCGGTGTGTCGGGAAGGAGTATGGGTTAGGAACTCTGAACGCGTTCTTCCCGGTACACGGCGGTCATCCAGCCATGGCGATCTAGAGTTTTTCCCTCCACGTAGTCCAGAAAGTCTCGCTGGATCTGAGTGGTCACAGGACCTCGTTTTCCGGTTCCGATGACCAGTCCGTCTACGCTGCGTATGGGAACGACTTCGGTGGCTGTTCCGGAAAGAAACAGCTCATCGATGAGGTAGAGCATCTCTCGGGGAATCCGCTGCTGTGTTACCGAATAGCCCCTTTCGCTGGCCAGTTGAATGACGCTCTCTCGCGTGATTCCGGGCAGCAGCGCGCTATCCAGGCTCGGGGTGAAGATCTGACCGTTCTTGACCAGGAAGAGGTTTTCGCCGCTTCCTTCGCTCACGCAGCCCTGAGTATCCAGGGCAATCCCCTCGGCATAGCCTTTGCTGAGCGCCTCCATCTTGATCAGGG
This sequence comes from Acidobacteriota bacterium, assembly GCA_965205565.1. Classification (GTDB taxonomy): domain Bacteria; phylum Acidobacteriota; class UBA6911; order RPQK01; family CBDBID01; genus CBDBID01. The sequence goes on along the minus strand of CBDBID010000016.1, from coordinate 11,913 downwards.
CACTATTGAGGTAGTTTCCGGCCACTTTCGCCATGGCTGGGAAGGTGTTGGGAGCCGCGCGAGACCAACTGGAGACGCATACATCGACCCCCAGTTCCATGGCTTCGTCGCCCAGATAGCGTCCCCATTCCCAGGCCATGAGGTAGACTTCCACCGGCGCCGGCAGAGGGTTGACTCCCATGCTTCCATATCCCCGCATGACCAAGGGCCGGATGTAGCAATGCTTCAGTCGGTTGGCGCGAACCGTTTCTAGGATGGCATCTAGGATTTCCTGGGGTGAGAAGGGAATCTGGGTGCGGTAGATCTTACAGGAGTTGAAGAGGCGATCGATATGTTCGCGTAGACGGAAAACCTCCGATCCTCTCGAGGTCTGGTAGCAGCGAATCCCTTCGAACCAAGCGGTACCGTAGTGCAGAGCGTGGGAAGCTACATGGACTGTGGCCTGGTCCCAGTCCAGGAACGCACCATTGTGCCAGATTTTCTCCGATTGAAAGTCCATTTGGCATCAGAATAGGGACCGTCGTCGGGCAAGTCAAGCCGAGCGAGGAGGCAGGTTGGGGGCCACCTAGTCAATGTGCGAAGTAGCCTCTCTTAGCGCGCACCCGCCAGCCGGATTCTTGGGCTTTCACCAAGCCGATGTCGATGCGGCGCCAGGCGCCATCCCGGGATGGATTGCTCGAAACATAGGCGAGTCGATACTGGCTCCGCAGTTGTTCGGCAATCGAGGTAAACGCCCCCGCCAGATCCTCGATCTTCTCCGGGAAAAAAGCTTTCCCACCGGTGTACTCTGCAATGTTTTGGATCTTTTCCTGAACCTTCTTTCTCTTCGACTTGAAAACTCCGAAAATGGTTCCTTTGTCGCTCAGGGCCGGGTCCAGAAAGGCCACAACATACACTTGCACATCGCTCCCCCGGATCTTGTCCAAGAGCTCTTCGTACCGGTAGTAACTATCCTTATCCTCCCCATCCGTAAAGACCACGATCGCCTTCTTTGATTCATCGCCCTTGGTGGCTTTGTCTACCCCCAGATGGACGGCATCGTACAGGGCCGTCCCTCCGGAAACGACGATATTGTCCAGCGCATCCTTGATGTCATAGATATCTCGAGTGAAATTTTCCTCCAGCATGACTTCGTCGTCGAATGTGATCAGAAACAGCTCGTTGGCGGGATTGTTCATGGCCACGAACAGTTGCGTCGCTTCATTCACCAGATCGATCTTGTTCCGCATGCTGCCACTCCGGTCGAAAACAATGCCGAGAGTGGAGGGGATATCGTCCTGTCCGAAGTAGGAGATTTGCTGCTCGATGCGGTTTTCGAACACGGTGAACTGATCCTGGGTGAGACCCGACACCAAGTGACCCTCCGGGTCGGACACGGTCAGGTAGATCACCACCTGGTCGACTTCGGCTCGAAAGCGGGGTATACGCTCCTTCTTATCCGGGCTGGCGAGAGGGGCTTCACTCTGCTTCGCCTCCAGCAATAGCACCGGTAGCAGAAGAGCCAGCGCGAGTCCCACCAGGTTCGGGGTGTGTTTCATCACAAAGCCTTCGCTCGAAAGGGATAGAGAAGGGAGAACTGAATCGAAGCTGCTCTCTTGCGCCGCCCGAGCACAAACACTAGTGTACTAGTTCTTGGGAGCGAAATAACCTTCCCTGGATCGGACGCTCAATTGGGGAAGCCCTTCCGGGGGCTTCAAGCGCACCTTGATTTTTCGCCATTTTCCATTTTTCTCGCCATCGCTGGGCGTGTAACCGATCACATACTGACTTCGCAGTTCGGTGTGGATCAGATCGCAAAAATAATCCAGTTGCTTGAAACTGTTTGGGAAAAAGGCCCGCCCACCGGTCAAACGAACGATTTCGCTGATCACGGCTCTTCCGTACCCCATTTCGCCCCGCTCGCCGATCACGTAGATCTGAGTGTCGGATTCCTTGGCGAATTCCTTCACCTCCTTGAAGGTGTAGCGGCTGCTGTTGTCCTCCCCATCTGTGATGATGATCAAAGCTTTCTTTTCGTTGCGGCTGTCCCTGGCTTTTTGTAGGGCAAAGTATACGGAATCGTACAAGGCGGTCCGTCCCTTGGGGTTGGATATCGAGATCTGGTTCTCGATGTTGGTGCTGCGCGGAGTGAAATCCTGAACCAACGCGGTTCGATCGTTGAAGGTGACCAAAAAGTACTCATCCTGGGCGTTTCCACGTTCCAGAAAACGAATGACCGAGTTGCGGGCGCTGCGGATGTTGTCCTTCATGGAGCCGCTGATGTCCAGAACGACACCGACGCTCAAAGCGGAGGGATCGTTGGTGAAGTGCGTGATGGTCTGCTCGACGTTGTTTTCGTAAATCTTGAAAAACTCTTGCTCCAGGCCCACCACGTAGCGATTCAACGGATCGGTCACGGCGACCCGCACCACGACCGTCTCAACACCGACCAGGAAACGAGCCGGGGTATCCTTCTCCGCAGGGGTTCGTTCTACAAAAGCTGAAAACAGCAGGAAAAATAGCGGTGCAGGAGCCAGTCTCCGCATGGCCACGTAGCTTTATTCTATGAGAAAAAGGCGTCAAAGGGAAGGCCCTGCCGATGTCGGGTAGTGGGTCAGTTTGGTAGGAGTTCCAGCGCCCACGGGTTCAAGCGGCGCCGTTAGTGTCGTGTCTCAGAAGTTCGTTGCATTAGTCGGCGAGCCATGTGCGTCTCTGGCAAGGCGCGCTGACGAAGACATATCCAGCATATCTCAAGGAAGCGCAACACAGCCAGAGGCGCAGAAGGCCGTCGAATGATGTGATGTTCTTCTGGGACACGACATTAGAGCCTGCTTTGGAGAACGGCACAGCCCACCCCAGACCGAGATGCCGTGAACGATGGCCCAGCGATTGATTGGTGAGTTGGGGCCGGGAACCAAAAAAATCAGCCGTCTTCCCGGCCGTCGAAGTAATCGGTGGGAACCAGGGTGAAACGGGGACGGCTGCCGTCGGGGGGGCCGATCAGTCCCTCGTTTTCCATGCGGTCCAGGAGTCTGGCTGCCCGTCCGTATCCGATTCGAAAATGTCGTTGCAGGAGGGAGGTGGAGGCCTTGCCCGTCTGTACCACGAAGCGCGCCGCTTCATCGTAGAGCGCGTCGGCAAAGGTTTCTCCGGCCCGTAAGGCGTCATCCTTTTCTTCGGCGGGACTTTCCAGGATTTCTTCCCGATACTCCGGCTCCTGCTGATCCTTCAGGAACCGAGTGATTCGGGCGATTTCCTTTTCACTGATGTAGCCGCCGTGAAGACGGAGGAGTCGGGAGCTGCCCGGAGACAGTAGCAACATGTCTCCCTGGCCCAGCAATTGTTCCGATCCGTTGCTGTCCAGGATCGTGCGGGAGTCGGTCTTGGAGGAAACCCGAAAGGAAATGCGGCAAGGGAAGTTGGCCTTGATCAGACCGGTGATGACGTCCACCGACGGTCTCTGAGTGGCCAGTATGAGGTGAATTCCGATGGCTCGGGCCATCTGCGCCAATCGAGTCAAGGCCGCTTCCACGTCCTTGCCGGCCGTCATCATCAAATCGGCCAGTTCGTCGATGATGATCACGATGTAGGGCAAATATGAGAGGTGTCCCTCTTCCTCTTTAAGCCCCGCTTGTTGCTCCTGGACCAGCTGGTTGAATTGAGTGATGTTCCGAACTCCGTGCTCTGCCAGAAGTTTGTAGCGCTCCTCCATCTCGGAAACGGCCCACTTCAAGGCATTGGCGGCCTCCATCGGATCCGTGACGATCGGCGTCAGAAGGTGGGGTATTCCCTCATAGACTCCCAGCTCGAGCCGTTTCGGATCGATCATGATGAAGCGGACTTCTCGAGGCCTGGCCTTGTACAGAACCGAGCAAACCATGCAGTTGAGCCCCACGCTCTTGCCAGAGCCGGTGGCCCCGGCAATCAGAAGGTGGGGCATCTTGGCCAGGTCGACGGTGTAGGTGTTACCGTTGATCATCTTGCCCAGAGCCAGGGTCAGATTTGAAGTGGCTTGTTGGTAGACGGCTGAGGAGAGCATCTCCCTCAGATAAATGGTGCGCCGGTCCGGATTCGGGACTTCCACTCCAACGGTATTCTTACCCGGAATCCGATCGATGCGGATCGACTCCGCTTTGAGGGCCAGGCAAAGATCGTCCTCCAGGGTGGTGATGCGGCTGTATTTCACCCCCGGATCGGGCTTGAATTCAAAGGTTGTCACCACCGGTCCGGGGTGAATCTGGATGACGCGTCCGCGGACATCGAATTCCGCACATTTAGCGGCCAGGCGCTTCGACCGTTCAATCAGTTCCAATTCATTGGCTGTGGTTGCCATCGCGGCCTCTTGGAGGAAGTCCAGGGAAGGGGGGGAGAAGGAGGATTCTTTGAGCTGTTCTGAGAGAGCGGGCTTGAGAGGCCCCTCTAAGGCCTGAGCGGCGGTTTCGCGAATGGTCGGGGGGGAGTCGCTTGAGGCGCTGACAGGAGGGGTGGCCGGCTCTGATGCCAGCGGCAGTGTGGCTTTTTTCGCCGGCAAGTCGGTGATGACCTTCTCCTGTGTCTGTTTCCGATAAGGCGCCGGTTTGCGGTTGAACAGCCTCCGCATGGCGTGGGACAGCCGGGCCGTCAGCCTCGAGAGGCGGCTTGGATCGCGCCGACCGGCCTCGGGCAGCAAAGCGGGCGAAAAGCGGGTGGTCAGGATGAGCCCGGCCAGCAGCAAGGTGCCCACCACCACCAGCGAGCCTGGGAAATTCAGCTGCCGAACCAGCTGTTCGGCCACGAAGACTCCCAGCAGCCCTCCCGGTACGAAATTGACCTCTTGAGGGATTTTCGGCGGCAGCAGGGTCAGCCCGGCGCTCAGAGCCAAAAGGATGGCGCTGAATCCGATGATCTTCCAAAACAGATGTTGGAGAACCTTCCCTCGAATCTTCTTGAATCCAGTGAGCAGAAGGGGAAGGGGTAGGAAAACGGCCGCCAGTCCGAAGAGCAACAGCAGCGAATCCGAGGCCAAGGCGCCTAGGCGACCCACGTAGTTGAAGTAGCTGTTCTGGGCCGACGAAACACTGAGGGAAGGGTCCAGCGAGTTGTAACTGACAAAGGACAGGATCAATAGCGTTGCTGAAGCCCAGCAGAACAAACCAATAATTTCCGAGGCCTTCTTCTGAGCATACACAGACATGGAAACTCGACTCCTTGACTGCTGAGGGTCCTTTCTAGCCGAGCCGAAAAAACCCTCCATCGGTGAGCCGGCAGGTCACTAGCCGGCCTCAACGACACAACCTGCATCCCGGAGACAGCCTTTCTGCCGCGGCTGTCACGGAACCAGTATCCTCAAATCTCCATCGTGACCGGCAAGATCATGGGGGCGCTTACCAGTCTGTTTTCGGATGAAGCGACGCAGCTCCTTACGCAGGATCTTCTCGAGAAGATCCTCGTTTTTCTTTTCCTCCAAAGGCATAGCGTCCACGATCCGCACCACTTCCTGGCGCAGAGCTTGCATCAAGGTTTCGGCCCTTTCGGTGAGCACGAAGCCGCGCGAAATCAGCTCGGGATCCCCCAGTAATTCTTCCTTGAAGCGATCGACCCGAAGCACCACCACCACGAACCCGTCTTCGGAGAGATGGCGGCGGTCCCGCAGTACCAAGTCGTGAACCTCCTCGTGGAATCCAGCGCCCAGGAAGCGCCTGCCCGTGTCGACCTGATCCGTAACCCGGCTACTGTCGCCGGAGAATTCCAGAACATCTCCGTTTTCGATGAGGCGAATACGATCCGTGGGGATGCCCTGGTCGGCCGCCAGCCAGGCATGATTCTTGAGCTGCTTGAATTCGCCGTGGATGGGTACGAAGAAGCGGGGACGAGTCAGGTTGATCATGAGCTTGAGATCGTCCCGGAAACCGTGTCCGGAGACGTGTATCTGAGAAAAACGAGAGTCGTAGACCCGCGTTCCCCTCCTATAAAAGTGAATTGATCAGGCTGGAAATGGCTTTTTCGTTCCCGGGGATGATGCGGGCCGACAAAATGACCAGATCCTCCTCCTCCACCTGCAAGCCTTTGAACTCGTTGACTGCCAGCCGGCTTAGAGCCGCCATCGGTTCCCCCTGGCTGCCGCTGGCGAGAATCACCAATTGCTCTCGAGGCAGTTCGCGTGCCTGCACCGGCGTAACCAGCAGATCCTCCGCTCCCCGCAAGTGCCCCAGTTCCAGGGCCACCCTTGTGTTGTTGAGCATGCTGCGTCCCACGGGCAGGACTTTGCGACCAAACTCCTCGGCCAGATCCATCAGGATCTGGATGCGGTGGATGCTGCTGGAGAAGCAGGAAAACACGATTCTCCGGGTCGCCTTTCGAAAGAGGCTGCGCAGCGGTTCATAAGTCGTGAATTCGGATGGAGAAAGTCCTGGAACGTCGCTGTTGGTGCTGTCGGAAAAGAGGGCCAGAACTCCGTCTTCGCCATACTGAGAAAGCCGGGAAACATCGCTCAGCCTCCCGTCGATCGGAGTCTGATCGAACTTGAAATCGCCCGTCCAGATGATTTTCCCAACTGGGGTCGTGATAGCCAGACAGAAATTGTCCGGGAAGGAGTGGGTCATCGACAGAGGCTCCACCTGAAAGGGCCCCAACGAGATGGGCTTCCTCGATTCCAGGGTAAAGAGCTGAGCCTTTTCCTCTAACTTGCGCTCCCGCAGGCGCGAGGCGACCAGTCCCAGGGTCAACGGGCTGGCGTATACGGGCACCTGCAGCTCTTTGAGAATGTAGGAAACAGCGCCGGCATGGTCTTCGTGACCGTGGGTCAGGATGATGGCACGAAGCTGGTTTTCTCCTTCCTTCAAGAAGGAGATGTCGGGAACGATCTGATCGATTCCCAAGTCCCTTCCCAGGTGACGACTCGGAAAGGTGATTCCCGCGTCGATCAGAATCATATCGTTCCCGCAACGCAGAGCGGCGCAATTCATCCCGAATTCCCCCACCCCTCCTAACGGGATCACTTCAAGCTTGCTCATTTAAAATCAATGGATTCTAGCATGCGAGACAGACACGAATAGTGGGCCAGGTCAACCCGCTGAGGGCGGACGTCGGGGGCGATTCTGCAGATGTCGAAAACTTCGCCCAGGCGCTCTCGATCCGGGACGAAGGCCTTCAGATTGTTCCAGAGAGTTTTTCTGCGATGGCGAAAGGCCTTCTTCAGAAGCTGCATGCAGTGGGTGTAGTGGACCTGGGACCAATCCCGTTGCCGGGGTCGACACTGCAGGACCGAGGAGTCTACCTTGGGGCGCGGAACGAAGACCCCAGGAGGCACATCGAATCCTTTGAGGGAGAAGAAATGGTACTCCATAAAAAGCGTAAAAAAGCCGTAATCCCGGCTACCCACGGGTGCCAGGATCCGATCGGCTACCTCCTTTTGGACCATGAACGTAAAGGTCTGAAACCGATCTTTTCTTTCAGCCATCTTTGCTAAGATCCGCGTGGAAATGTTGTAGGGCAGATTGCCCGCCAGTTTGAAGGGAGTCTCGTGCCGGATCGAGTCCCAGTCAAAGCTCAGAATGTCAGTCGGCAAGACGATCAGCTGGGGGGACAGCAGGTGGCTGGAAAACCGTTTCTGCAGGCAGCGCACCAGTTCGGGGTCCGATTCCACCGCGATGACCCGTCGGCAGCGACCCAGCAGGGCCTCAGTCAGCTGACCAGTCCCGGCCCCGATTTCCAGTACCGCGTCGAGTGGCTCCAAACCCCCGAAATCGACGAATCTCTGACAGTAGAGAGGATCGGTGAGAAAGTGCTGGCCGTAGGACTTCTTTGGGCGGGGGGGCATCTTTTGAAACAAGGACCGATATGTTAACATGAACGCTGGCCTTCACAACTGCCGGCGGGAAGGCCAGACGCAACGGAGGAACGCATGAGCGATAACGTTCAGGATGTAACAGATCAGAGTTTTGAGAACGAGGTTTTGCAGTCGAACGAGCCGGTGCTGGTCGACTTCTGGGCGGCTTGGTGCGCGCCTTGCCGGATGCTGGCTCCCACCATTGATGAGATTGCCAACGAGTATGAAGGACGAGCCAAAGTGATGAAGCTCAACGTAGACGACAACACCGAAACTTCATCGAAGTACAACATTAAAGGTATCCCGACTTTGCTCCTCTTCAAGGAGGGCCAACTTAAGGACCAGCTCACAGGCGCAGCCTCGAAAGCCCAGATCGCCCAGATGATCGAAGCCCAACTCTAGAATCTCGGCCACGCTAGTGCGGCGTTGACGCCGCCCGTCTTACCCTATCCCTACTACTATGGCTAATGTGGTGATCGTCGGCACCCAATGGGGAGATGAGGGAAAGGGTAAGATTGTTGATCTCATAACGGAGAAGTTCGATATTGTGGCTCGCTACCAGGGCGGCCACAATGCGGGTCACACCGTCTCGATCCAGGGTCAGAAGTACGTCCTGCATCTGATCCCTTCGGGGATCTTGCACCCGGACAAGGTGTGCGTGATCGGAAACGGGGTGGTGGTGGATCCGTTTGCTCTTCTCAAGGAGATGGAAGCGCTGCAGAGCTTTGGACTCGAAGGTCGGCTCTTTGTGAGCAACCGCAGCCACCTGATCATGCCCTATCATCGTGCCTTGGAGTCGGGCGAAGAGGCGCGCCTGGATGAAGACAGAATCGGAACCACCAGTCGAGGAATCGGACCCTGCTACGAAGACAAGATGGGGCGGCGAGGCATTCGGGCGGGCGATCTGCCTTATCCAGATTTGTTCCAAGCCAAAGTGAAAGCCAATCTGGATCTGAAGAATCGGATTCTGGAATCGGTCTACCGGCGGGAAAAACTGGATGCCGATTCCATCTGCGAGTCCTACCTGGCGATTGCCGATCGGCTCGTACCCTTCCTCACGGACACCGCTGAGTACTTGAATCGGGCGATCCGCCGGAAGAAAAGCATCCTGTTCGAGGGAGCGCAAGGGACTCATCTGGACGTGGACCACGGGACCTATCCCTATGTCACCTCTTCCAATGCCACCGCAGGAGGTGCCTGCACGGGAACCGGTGTGGGACCTTGCCACCTGGATGGGATCATCGGAATCGCCAAGGCTTACACCACGCGGGTCGGAGGCGGGCCTTTTCCGACCGAGTTGGAGAGGGATCTAGGTCAATACATTCAGCAACGGGGTGCCGAAGTCGGCGCCTCCACCGGCCGAGCCCGTCGCTGTGGCTGGTTCGACGCGGTGGTCGTCCGCTACGCATGCCTGATCAATTGCGTCAACACCCTGGTCATTACCAAGCTGGACGTGCTGGATGAACTGGAGGAGATCAAGATCTGTGTGGAGTACGAATATCGGGGAGAGCCGCTGGGTGTTTTCCCCACCGACCGTAGCGTGCTGGAGAAAGTGAAACCACGCTACGAAACTCACCCCGGCTGGCAAGCCGATTCCTCTCGCGTGCAGCACTACGAAGACCTGCCGGAAGGCGCCAAGAGTTATCTGCGGCGAATTTCCGAACTCATCGAAACCGACATCTCCATCGTTTCCATCGGACCTGACCGAAGTGAAACCATCGTTCTGAAAGACAGTCCGCCCTTGCGGAGACTCTTTCCCACCCCCATCACCGTGGGTTAGGAGCCTGTCCGAGATCCTGGCGAGAACTTGTCGAAAAGGGAGTGCCCTCTTGGACGGCCGGACCCCACCGTGCTGAACCCTCTGATGGCTATGGCAAGCGAGGCTCGCCGGGTGAAATTGTCGGAAAGCCTGCGCTACACTGTGTGGAGAGAGCGGATGCGGGTGGCAGGAACGAAAAAGGGCGTCCTGCAGGGGTGTGACACGGTGAACTGGGGACCTTCATGGCCTGCCTATGGGAAGTCTGCCGCAAGGAGCGTCTTATGGGAATTCGATGGTTGGCGGCGTTTGCTGCCCTGAGTCTTTTCGCTTGCGCCGATGCTGAGCCGCCCGTGGAGGAACTGGAGAACCCGGCCCAGATCCGGGCCATTGATGCGGTCCGCGAAACCTTTGCGAAATCGCACAGTCAGGGAGATGCCGAAGGCCTGGCCGGGCTTTACGCCCAGGACGCCATTTTGCTGCCGCCCGATCGGCCGGCGATTTCGGGCAGGCAAAGCATTCAAGATTACTTCCAGACCATTTTCCGGCGATTTGGAACCAACCTGCACATGGAGTCCGAAGAACTCCATGTGGTCGGCGATTGGGCCTTGGATCGAGGCGTTTACCAGCTCCACTTGGTGCCCCAGGTGGGAGACGGAGAACCCATCCGAGAGCAGGGAAATTACGTCGTGATCCTGCAGCTCCGGACCGATGCCTCCTGGGATCTGGCCCGACACATCTGGAATCGAGATGCCGGGCCGGCGTCGGGAGAGCGGTAGTTGTCTTCCTCTTTGACCGGCTCCTGTGACGCAACGGATGGGTGATTTTTGAGCGTGTGGTCCTATGGAACCGACTACCAGGCCAGTGCGAGACTGGTCACCATCCGCGGATTGGTGGCAGCCGCTACCGTGCCGGTTTTGGGATCGAATCGAACCACCATTGTGTTGTCCCCGCTCCAGGCGGCGCCCGACTTCACCTCGTGACCGCGCGCTTTGAGTCCCTCCACAATCTTTTCTCGATTGGCAAAGCGTTCCTCCACGCCGATACGACCCGGATGGGCTTCGTGTGGATAGAAAAGACTCGGGAAGTGGTGGGTCCAGACTTTGGGTGCATCCAGGGCGTCCTGCAGGCGCATGCCGAAATCGACGACGTTCAGGAAAAACTGCAGAGTGCCCTGATCCTGCAGGTCTCCGCCCGGCATGCCAAAGGCCATGTGCGGCTGGTCGTCCTTCATCACTAGTGTCGGCGTCAGGCTGCTGGAGGGCTGTTTGCCCGGGGCCAGCGACTTGGCCAATCCCTCGTCCAAGTAAAACATCTGCACTCGAGTGCCCAGGGCGAAGCCCAGACCAGGAATGATGGGGGAGGAAGAAAACCAGCCGCCACTGGGCGTTGCGGAAAACAGATTGCCCTCGGCATCCACGGCTCGGACCCCTGTGGTCCCGTGATCGCGCAAACCCGGTTTCACCGGTTCCAGATTGAGGCTGGCGGGTCGCTTCTCAGGGTGGGCATCAAAAGGGTAGGGATCTCCGGGCCGCAGTTCCAAGGAGGCCTTTTCCCAGTCGATTAGGTTGCGCCGGAGGGCGGCGTATTCTTTGGATAGCAGCCCCTGCTGGGGAACGTACACAAAATCCGGGTCTCCGTAGTATTTCTCCTTGTCAGCGTGAGCCAGTTTCGCCGTTTCCACCCACAGATGCACGTAGTCCAGGGAATTGTGACCGAGTGCCGCCAGGTCGTAGTCTTCCAGCAGGGCCAACTGCTGGAGAAAAACCGGACCCTGGGTCCAGGGCCCACACTTGTATACCTGATAGCCCCGGTAGTTGAGGCTCCAGGGCTCCTGGGTTCGGGGCTCATAGGTGGCGAAATCCTCTTCGCTGAGAAGACCTGGGTGGGAACCGCCTTCGGCATCCTTGAATTGATTTGCCGCGGCAAAGCGGACAATCTCTTTCGCGATCGGTCCCCGGTAGAAGAAGTCGTGCACGGCCTGCAGGGCCTGGCTGCGATTCTGGCCCGATTCCAAGGCTTTCCGTTCGGCCTCCCACCAGCCGTGGAAGGTTCGAGCCAGATCGGGCTGACGCATGACCTCTCCGACTTCCGGCAGCCGGTCACCCGGCAGGAAGACCTGAGCCGAGGAAGGCCATTCCTCCCGGAACCGCTTCTCGTTGCTGGCCACGGAGCCGTGCCATCTCTGTTCCACCGCGAAACCGTCCGCCAAACGAATGGCGCCTTCCGCGATCTGGGCGAAGCTCAAGCTTCCGAACCGGTCCAGCATGAGGACCAGAGCTCCCAAAACCGCACACACACCGGCCGGCAATAGTCCGTCCCCTGGAATCAGTTTGTAGTCGTGCTTCCGGAACCACTCGATGGAGGCGGC
>CBDBID010000015.1:0-24392 GCA_965205565.1 Acidobacteriota bacterium | reverse complement strand
AAGGAATTTCCCGGGGTGCCTCTTGGGCTGAGGCCAGGGGGGTGAAAAGCAGTGTTGCGAATGCGGCGGCGCCAAACCAGTTCTTCATGACTCCATTCCTCCTTGTCTCGGTGGGTCTTTTGGCTCATCGGCGCCTTCCTAAAGAAAAGCCGGAAGAAAGTGATGGGAACCTGCTAATTTGGGTGCTGTGAGATTCCCGACCACGAGGTGGAGTCTGGTTTTGTCGGCGGCAGACAGTACCCATGACGCGCAGAGGAATGCCCTGGACGCGCTTTGCGAGAGCTACTGGTTTCCGGTCTACTGCTACATTCGCTCTAGAGGATCCGCCGGAGGTGAAGCCGAAGACCTGACGCAGGCTTTTTTTGCGCGACTGCTGGAAGAAGCCTCGCTGAAAGTGGCCGACCGGCACCGGGGCCGCTTTCGGTCTTTTTTGCTGGCCTCGGTCCGGAACTTCCTGGCCAATGAGTGGGATCGCGGGCAGGCTGTGAAAAGAGGAGGGGGAAAGCGCCCGATTCGGCTCGATGACGAGGAAGAGCGCCTCAAGCGCTTCGAGCCATCGGACGAGTTGACCCCGGAAGACATCTTTGACCGCCACTGGGCCATGACCGTGGTGGAGAAGGTCCTGGAACAGCTGCGCCGCCAGGCCAGACGGTCAGGGACCGAGAAGCGCTTCGAGCGGCTGGCAGAATTCATCACGGGTGAGGGTGATGAAAGCTACCGGACAGTCGCCCAGGAACTGGAAACGAATGAGCAGGCCATACGGGCGGCCATCTACCGCCTGCGTCGTCGTTTTGGGGATCTGCTGCGCCGAGAGATCGCCGACACGGTCTCCGATCCGGACCAGGTGGATGACGAGCTGCGCTTCCTCCTTGCCGCCCTCCGCTAGAAGCTTGATTTGTGTAGAATGAGGGCAAGTTTTACCCTGAGACTTGAAACTTCCACCCTCCAAGGATCGGATCACGGAGAGTCCTCCTACGTTGCGGGTTTGGGGGATCGTAGCGAGAAGGAGCCCGTGATATGAACCAGGCCCGAGCCTGTCCCCGATGTGGGGCACAGCTGTCTGAAGCCTCAGGCGCCAAGCTGTGTCCCGCCTGCCTGATCGAGGCTGCTCTGGAAGACCCCGGCGAGTCGCCCCCTGAAGACAGCCCGCAGGATCTTTCCTCGCGAACCACTCTCGTAACCGGGGACGTGCGGGCAGAGCAGACCATCGGCGGCTATCGCCTCCTGCACAAGCTGGGCGAAGGGGGAATGGGAGTGGTGTGGGAAGCGGAACAGGACAATCCGCGCCGCCGGGTGGCTTTGAAGATCGCCCGGGCCGGACCCCTGGCCGACAAAGAGCTGGTTCGACTCTTCCGGCGCGAAGTGCAGGCTCTGGCCCGGCTCAAGCACCGCAGCATTGCCGCTATTTACGACGCGGGATCAACGCCGGATGGGCAGCACTGGTTCGCCATGGAACTGGTACGAGGTCTGACCCTTGGTGAGTACCTGCAAAAGCACTCTCCAGGTCTTGAGGAGCGGCTCGCTCTTTTCCTTCAGATCTGCCAGGCCGTCAGCTATGCTCATCAGAGAGCCGTTTTGCACCGCGACCTGAAGCCTTCCAACCTGGTGGTTTTGCCCCGAACCGAAGCAGACAGTGGCGGTTCGTTGCCGACTCCTCAGGTAAAGGTCCTGGACTTTGGGCTGGCCAGGGTGACGGAAGCAGACATTGCCATCACCACGGTGGTGACGGAAGTGGGACAGATCCGGGGGACACTGCCTTACATGAGTCCGGAGCAGGTCCTGGGGAATCCGGATGCGATTGATGTTCGCAGTGACATCTACTCCCTGGGAGTCGTTTTGTGCGAGATGGTCACGGGTCAGCTTCCCTATGAGATTCACGTGGGGAGCCTCCACCAGGCCATCCGTGTGATCGTGGAAGAGCCACCCCGGCTGGCCGGGGAATCCCGTCTGGACCCGGATCTGGAGACCATCATCTTCAAAGCACTGGAGAAGGAGCCGGAGCGCCGTTATGCCGGTGCTGCTGGACTGGGTGCAGATGTGGAACGGTTTTTGACCGACCAGCCGATTCTGGCCCGTCCGCCCAGTACGATCTACCAGCTTCGAAAGCTGATGGTGAGGCACAAGACGGTCGTTGGTTTCAGCGCGGTCCTGCTGGTGCTGCTGGTGGGTTTTGCCATCCTGATGACGGTTCAGTCAGTGCGCATTGCACAACAACGGGACCGGGCGCTGGTAGCCGAAGAGCAGGCCACCAATGAAGCCCGCACCTCCCAGCAGGTGACGGAGTTGATGGTGGGACTCTTTGAGGCGGCAGATCCGGGCAAAACCAGAGGAGACACGATCACGGCCCGCGAGGTACTGGATCAGGGCGCAGAGGATCTGGAGGCAAGTCTCGAAGGAGAGCCGGCGGTTCAGTCGAGATTGCAGCAGGTGATTGGACGGGTCTATCTTGCCCTGGGTCTGCTGACGCCGGCTGAAGAGTACCTGGAAGCAGCGCTGGAGAAGCAGCGCGGAGTGTACGGGGACCAGAGCCTGGAGGTAGCCGGGACACTTTATGAGATCGCCGAACTTTCAGTATTTGATATGAAGTACCGTGAGGCAATCGGGCCCGCAAAGGAGGCGCTCGAGATCAGGCGCCGGTTGTTGGAAGACAATCTGGTGGTAGCGGAAAGCCTGCAGCGGCTTGGCTACGTGCGTAACTTCGCGGGTCTTCACGATCAGGAAACCGAGGAGATGCTGCGGCAGGCCTTGGAGATTCGGCGACAGCATCTGGGATCGAATCATGTGCTGGTGGCGGACTCGCTTCAAGAGCTGGGTTCTTACTACAGCCGCTCCCAGCGGCTGGAGGAGGGCGAGCGCCTGCTGAAAGAATCCCTGGACATGAGCCGCAGCCTGCTCGAGCCGGATGATCCCCGTATGATCAAGGTAGTCAGAAATCTGAGCATCCATTATTTCTTTTATGCTCACAATCCGGATCAAGCCGAGCCATATATGAGAGAAAATCTGAGACTGCAGGAGAAGATCTACGGGAAGGGACATCCCTCATCTCGTGGGGGCCTCTTAGCATATGCAGGTCACTTCTTAGTTAAAAAAGGCCGCTTTCAAGAAGCGGAGCGGCTGTTTCGGGAAGCGTGGGAAGCGCGGGATCCGCTAGAGGTGAGTCTGCACCGGGTGGAAGCTGATGATCCTGGGTTCCTTAGTACCTGGGCGCTGTGCGCCTGGTCTCTGGGGAACTACGAAGAGGGGGAAGAACTCTTCCGACAGGGCAATACCGGCCAGAGAATGAGGAGCCCCATCACCTCCAAGTGGTTTGCCTTGATGCTGGTGGAAAGGGGGAAACTTGCACAGGCCCAACAAGTCGTGGAGAGATCGCTTGAGGGCGTGCGAGGAAAACAACTGGCTGAGCCTTTGTTTCTTTCGAGCCTGGCCAAGGTGCTGCAGGCAAGGGGAAAGCAAACTCAGGCCCGAGAAGCCTTCCTGGAGGCTGAAAACCTGCTTCGGGAAAACTTGAAGCGCTTGGAGGAGACCGGTACCGCCGGTCAAGTCGCTGGACAACGGGGTGCACTGGGGGACTGCCTGAAGGGTCTGGCCCGCTATGAAGAGGCTGAGCCACTACTCCTCGAGTTTCATGCCCACATCAAGGAGCAGTGGAGCGAGCGGAACGCCCAGACCCGCGTGGCTCTCAGAGATGTTGTCGCTTTGTACGAGGACTGGGGCAAGCCCGAAGAGGCTGCCCGGTATCGGGTGCTGCTGCAGTCCATCACCCCGAATCGGCCCCGGGAATAGTGACTGTCGAGACGAAGGACGAAGTCGCCGGCAAATCGCAGATGGTTTTCGCTCTGGACCAGGGGAAAGTATAATGAAAGCCAAGGGTCTCATCATCGCCATGTGGAACAGAAGAGAGTTTCTCGTTACAGTCGCATCGGGCGCCTTGTCGGCCTGTTCGCACGACGTTCCCGGGACCACCGGGAGGGCGGGCCTGACCGGGCGCGAGCGCATGGATCGCGTTCTGCGGGGCGAGGAAGTTGACCGTCCGCCCTTCACGTTCTACTACCACTTCGGGTTGGAGAACCGGCCCGGCCACTACCATGCCAAGGCAACACTCGACTTCCACCGCAGGTTCCGCACCGACCTGGTGAAGGTGATGAGCGACTTTCCCTATCCGAAACCGGAGGGGATCTGGTACGAACTGGAAGTCGTGGACAATCCGTTTCCGGAGCAGATTCGCGCTCTGGAGCTGATTCGGGACGGCTTGCAGGGAGAATGCCATTTCATCGAGACCATTTTCAATCCCTGGAACCAGGCGGGGAAGATCTCGTCGCAGGAAGAAGTCCGGAGGCTGAAAGAAGAAGATCCACAGAAGCTGCTCGACGCCCTGGAAGTGATTGCAAAGTCCGAAGGGAACCACGCCCGGCTGGCGGTTGAGGCGGGGGCCTCCGGAATCTTTCTGGCCATTGCGAATGCGCAGGATGGCATTCTGACGCCCGAGGAGTACGAGGAGTTCTGCGAGCCCTTTGACCGGATGATTCTGGATGCAGTTTCGGACGCCCCTCTGAACACGCTGCACCTGCACGGTCCCAAGGTGTATCTGGACCGCTTCTTTTCGGGCTGGTCGGCCACCGTGGTGCAGTACTCGCTTCACGGCACCGGCGTGCCCATGGGGGAAGTCAGGCAAAAGTACGGTGGCGTCCTGATGGGAGGCATCGACGAAGGCAGTTTCCGCAACCTCTCGGAGGCGGAGATGAAGACTCAGTGGCAGGCGGCGCAGGAAGCCGCGGGCCCCAGGTTCATTCTGGCGCCGGGCTGCTCGGTGCCGAACGACACGGAGGATGAAGAGCTGATGCGGTTGGTCAGCGTGCTCGGAGCTTAGGTAGGGGCAGGAGGAGGGTCCAGCCTGGCTGCTTGATGATTGACACCGCTCACCTCCTTCCTCGTGAGGCTGCAATCCTTACGCCGCCCAGGGGAGTAGGACCAGGTTTCCTGCAACCTCATTGTTGGATAGGAGCCGGTGTGCTTCGGCCGCCTCCCTCAGAGGCAAGGCTCGGTCGAGAGACGGCTTAATGCGTCCGGTCCGGACTTGCTCCAGCCCCCATTTCAAATCCTCAATATCCGCGGCCATCGAACCACGAAGCTGTTTCTGGCTAAAGAAGAAGTTCCGAATGTCAAAGGTCACCTGCGTGCCAGCCGTGAATCCGAAGGCGACGACGACACCGAGCGGTCTCACGGCATCGATACTCTGGGACAGAATCGAGCCTCCCAGGTTGTCGATCACCACGTCGGCACCCTGACCCCCGGTCCATTCCCTGACACGGTCGACGAAATCCTGGTTGCGAGTGTTGATGACCAGATCTGCTCCATTGGTTCGGGCAAATTCGCCCTTGGCATCGCTGCGCACCGTGGTGGCGACTTCGGCTCCGAGAGCCTTCGCTATCTGGACCTGCATGCTGCCCGAGCCTGATGCACCGGCCTGGACCAATACCTTGTCTCCCGCTTGAACGCCTCCAACCGTTTTGACGGCGCGAACCCCTGTGGCCAGCGCCATCGGGAGTGTGGCTGCCTCCTCGGGTGTCAATCCAGTTTCATCCGCGACCACCCACTCCGCAGGGATCTCGATGTACTGGGCGTAGGCGCCTGGGATTCCCAGACCGGGGAGGGTGAAGCTCGGTGCCGTGGCTGCCGGACGAATGTGATACTCCTTTCTTTTCTGCGGAAAGCCAGGGGTTGGGATCACGCGCTCGCCAATCCTGAAGCCGTTGACCCCCGCGCCGAGTTCAGCCACCTCACCGGCAGCATCCGCACCCAGGATGTGGGGAAAGGGAAGCTCGGGAACCACGGATCCTTCTCGGATGTAGTGATCGAATCGGTTGATGCCGGCGGCCAGCACCTTAATCAGGATGTGGCCCGGCCTGGGTCCGGGTGTTTCCAGGTTTCCATACTTCAGGACATCCACATCACCAAACCTTCGAATCATTGCTGCTTTCATTTTCTTCTCCATTACGCTAGTGAGTTGTATATACAACTAAAGCTGATAATAAATGGCTCTCTCAACCCGCTGTTGATCGAACCGTTCCTGCAATGCGCATAAGCTCCTGAATTCCTGAATTCCCCAGGATGGCCGCAGCTTCCTTCTGGGCCGATTGCCAGAGAGGCAGTCCCTGGCCCAGGGCACGATTCCCCCTGGGCGTGAGTTTCAAGGTGTGATGGCGCCCCTGATCGGACTGCAGCACCCTCAGCCATCCATTTCGCCGTAATCGGCGGATGTTGCGGCTCAAGGTTGATTTCTCCATATAGAGCCAATTCCCCACCTGCAAGGGTGTGGCCTCTCCATACTTGGCAACGACCACCAGAATGTTCATCTGGCTGGTGGTCAGCCCGGCCGGTCTGAGAGCCTGGTCATAAATCTTGGTAATGATGCGATTCAACAACCTCAACTTATCAGCGACACAGGCCTCATTCAGGTGAGACGCCTCGGTTGGAGAAATCATCGTAGCCATAAGAGTTGTATATACAACTCGTAAGATAAAGTGTCAAGATGTTTTTTGATTTTTTCACTAAGGCCGATTCTATTCGCGCTCATTTCCGGGTTCTCTCATCTCTTTCGGGACGGTCTGCCAGCTGATCAGATGGAGCGCCGGTGTTTTGCCCACTGCCGGTGGTGACAGCCCCGCGGGTACCACCTTCGGCAAAGGCCGCCTGGGATAGCAGCTGGTGTAATGGAGAGCTGGCGGACACAGCCCGACTTCGGGGCAGTGTCGTCTGGGCCAGCCAGGCAAAGCTCACGGGCAGCCGGTCCGGCAATCCAGGCAAAGCAAGCACCAGGATGTATTCGCGACCCAGGGAGTCGTCGGAGAGAGGCCCCAGGGGCAGAAAGACAGGTTCTGGATCGTCGAAACCGACTCGGTTGGACACTCCATTTCTCGGGGAAAATAGGCAGGATGCCGAAACGCGAATCCAGAAACAACAGGGTCACGTCAAGATCTGTGCGTCCGCCGTTCTTGAGACGAACCGCAACTTGCTGGCCGACCTCAAGATTTTCCCCGGCCGCGGCTGGGCTGCATTGGTGACCTCGGCTGTTGCGGCACTTGAGGAACTCCACCTGCAGACCGGTGCTCTTGAGGTCCTGGTAGATGGCTGGTGGAGACCCGGCCAGGCGGGTGAGGTTTTGCCAGCGGTAGATCCGACGCAGCCACCGGGCGGCCTCTTCGGCCCAACCTGCCTGAGAGCTCTGGTAAGGACCGAGCTGCAAACGCCCCGGCTCCAGTTCTGAAGCGGCTTCCGCAGGCAGCAACCAGGTTCCTCTGCTCGCTCCCGAATCGGACAATCCATTCGGCCGCCTCCAGATCATCCACGAGCCGAAAGAACTGCCCAGCCACAGCCTGCAGCTGTTCCAGCTTGGGGACCACGTCGCGAGGGAGTTTTGCAGCAGGATGGGTCAACCATTCCGCCTCAGGGGCTGGATTTGACTCTTCTTCCACACGGCTTGTCTGAACCAGCAGCTTCATCCGCAAATCGCCCAGATCCTGGTATACCAGACTGCAACGGGCCCGGTCCGGCAACCGTGCGACTCTTTGCAGGCCGCCATAGGCGACAGGTTCCACTGTCGCCGAAGTGGGGCTGACCCCGCGCACTCGAACGTGGCCGAGAAAGCGGGCTGGATTTTCGCTCCCGGGGCGTGGGTGCACAGCCAGGACCGACTCCGAGGTCAGCCCCATCAATGCTCCTCCCGTCACCTCCCATGGTTCTCTACCGGTCTCTAACTGGAGAAGAGAACGGCTGGGCCAGTCGCGAATCCCCAACACCTCGCGGTCCAGGTCACCCTCGGCAAAGGGGGTCGGCCAGGTGGGCGATCCGGCCCGGTACGCTGCCACCAGCTCTTCCAGCAATTCTCGATAGGTCAGCGGGCTGCGGGCTCGGCGCAGAATCTGAGTCAAGGTGTAGCTAAGCACACCATGAACTCGAGCTTCTGATGAAGCCGCTGTCAGGGGCAGCGGCTCCTCGGGTGCTGTCTGGTAAGGAAGAGTGGCGTAAAAAGCCACCAGCCCTTTCTTGCCGGTGGTAATCAGACCCGGCGACAACTCCTGGGTGAGACGGCTGCTTCGAGTAGCGGCAGTCCGGGAGCCGGCCGCCTCAGAGCGTTTCGACAGCCGGGGTGCGAGATAACGATAGCGCCTGCGCCTGGCGGCGCCGGAGCGGACCATGGTGCCCGAGTGGCAGCTGTCGAAAGTGATCCAGACAAAGGCTCCTTTGTCGATGATTCTCTGCACCCAGAGACTCACTTCGTCATCGATAATGGCATTCGTGAAGGCGTATTCTCGTTACCGACTACATAGCCGGCGTCGGCAGGCAGAAAGACCTCGTCGCGGTCGTCCAGCTCGTCGCTTCCCGGCGGGGCAGGCTGGTAACTGCCGTGGCCAGACATGAAAATGGGCCACTTCATCGCCCGGTTGTGCCTCTTCGGCCAGTTCCAAAAAAGCTTTTTCGATGTTGGCACGGGTCGGTCGCCGGCTCGCATCACCGGGATCCCACCCCACCAGCCGGCGGATCGAGTCGGCCGCAAAGTCAAACTGCTCGCTGAGTAGCGAATGGATGATCTCGACGTCATGGGCAGGCCCCTGAAGCAGGGCTTCTTGCTCGTACTCCTCCTGGCTCAGCTGCTCCCGTAAGCGCGGATACTCGGTACAGCCAACCAAAAGGGCATATTTCTGTCCGGCCGCACTTCAGTAGTGCGCCCGGCCAGCAGAATCATGAAACCGAGCCCCAGGAGGAAGATTGGCTGGAAGACCCGACGATCCTTTAGAACCAGGTTATTCCCCTGCCGCCCTAGGCCTTTCCGATCTC
Organism: Acidobacteriota bacterium; assembly: GCA_965205565.1. Lineage (GTDB taxonomy): Bacteria > Acidobacteriota > UBA6911 > RPQK01 > CBDBID01 > CBDBID01. Next base: position 15,557 of record CBDBID010000015.1, on the reverse strand, counting down.
CAAATACATCACCATGTAATTGATGTCGCACGGCCCTCCTTCGGCCAGGAGGATCGGCAGGTCGCCGTCGACTTCGAGTTTCACCTGGCGTAGATCGACCTGGCGGCCGCCGTCAGGACCACCCAGAATCCGGAGTTCAAGCGTAGTCGGCTGCCCCCGGCTGCCCGGCTGTAGGAGGTGAAGCCGCTACGCCAGATGGGTTCTTCCTGAGCTACCATCAGAAGGTGTGTAAATAGCATAGGCGGTGAGTATCCTTCCGGATTGATTTAAAACCCAGGGCCGAAAGGCCCGCAACGGAAGGAGTACACACCGCATGAGCAAGCAGAAACATTGAGGAAAGTGTCGAGTCAAGAGTTTGTTTCGAGGAGCTGGAAGATTGGGTGCGGGGAGAAGATCCAAGGCTGGGTTCAAGAGCTGCTGGAGGAGGAAGTCACGGGAGTTATTAGGGCGGCGTAAGAGTGAGCGGCGAAGGGCCGTGGACGCTCCGTCGGGCTATGGCAATGGATATGGGAAGCCGAGGCATCTGACGCTGAGCTCGGGGACGATCCAGGTTCGAAGGCCTCGAGTGCGGGATCTAGAGGAACACTTTGAAAGTCGGGTGTTGCCCCTGTTTGCCAAGCGGACGCGGCAGGTTCGAGAACTGATCCCTGAGCTGTACTTGCATGGTCTGGCGCTGGGGGATTTTGATCTGGCTCTGAGAGGGCTTTTAGGGGAAAAGGCGCACCTGTCGTCCTCCACGGTGGCCAGATTGAAAGAGCAGTGGCAGGCCGAATGGGAGGTCTGGCAGAGTCGACCCTTGAATGATCTGGAAGTGGTGTATTTATGGGTAGATGGAATCTACGTCAAGGCGGGTCTGGAGAAGGAAAAGGCAGTCCTGCTGGTGGTGCTGGCCGCCTTAAGTGACGGAAGCAAAGCCGTGGTGTCGGTCACGAGCGGCTATCGGGAATCGACCCAGAGCTGGTCGGAAGTACTGCGCGACTTGAAGCGCCGGGGGATGGGCTGTCCACGGCTGGTGATCGGAGACGGCCACCTGGGCATCTGGGGAGCTTTGCGCAACGTCTATCCCCAGGCCGAGGAGCAGCGCTGCTGGAATCATCGGATCGTCAACCTGCTGACCAAGCTCCCTAAGCGAGTGCACAAGCCGGCCTTGCTGATCCTGCGGCAGATCCCTTACGCCGAGACTCGAGAAGAAGCACAACGACTCAAGAAGGTTTTTCAGCACTGGTGCCGGCAGCGAGGGCTGACTCTGGCGGCTGAGCTAATCGAGCAGGACTGGGACCGGATGGTGACCTTTTACCTGCTATCCAAAGAAGCAGTGGCAGCATCTGCGAACCACCAATCCAGTGGAGTCACCGTTTGCCGCTCTTCGGCTGCGAACGGACGCGGCCAAGCGATTCAAGAAAGTGGAAAACGCCCAGGCGGTGATCTGGAAGATGCTGCTGGTGGCGGAGCAGCGATTCCGCCGGTTGAAGGCACCGGAGCTGATGAAAGACGTCTACCAGGGCGCCAAATATGTCAATGGAGTCCCGGTCAACCAAGTCCCGGAGGAGAAAGCCGCCTGATGTTTTTCCACACCTATTGACAAGAGCTCGAAAGGCGGCAATCACCAACAAGAGAACGGTTGCGGTAATTAGCTTCTTCATGGGTCCAAACCTCCTGACAAGAAATGACTGTTAGCGACGCGTTGGTCGGAGTATTCCACAGCGGGTCTCCAAAGACAAACCAGGCTGCCGATTCCACAATGGCACCTTCAGCCGGGCCTGGTAGGGCACGTGCAGCATCCCTCTTCTGGCTGTTCTGTCGGTCCCATGGCCCGTCTCAGACCCGCTCTGACTCGTTCTGCAATGATGTCCCGCTCCAACTTCCGCACCTGTCCGCCAGGTCCTGTTGAGTCATGCCCGACTTTGCAGTCCGGAGCACACACAGTATCTGCTGGGGTGCTGTCTTCGGCTTGCTGGCCTCGGCCACAGTATTCCTGGCCAAAGGAGGCTGGACGAGCTGGGAGGCCCCCTTCGTGGTGCCCACGGGAGTCGTAACCGGTATCATTCTGGGACCAATGGTCCGGTGGCTTAACCGCGGCTGACAAACGGGGCGTTGGACGACAAGATGGGTCATAATCCGAAACCAGACCATGCAGGAGTCGCCTTTCACCCACCACTCCTGCTACTTCTCGCCATAGTTATTGGGTTTTTAGCTCGATGGATCCTGCCGCTCAGTATTCTGCCAGATGCTTTGGCCAGAGCCATTGGCCCTGTTCTCACCGCGGTCTCTTTTGGTCTATTCGCTTGGGCGGTGTATACGTTGCGTAGTGGCGGTGCGTCGATACCAACCAACAAGCCGACTGACGTGATCGTTGCCCGGGGCCCATACAGGTTCTCACGTAACCCCATTTATCTCGGGATGGTACTCCTCCAGCTTGGCCTAGCAGCCCGTGGTGGAAGTACGTTTTCTGAGCTCAGGTGGTACCCACGGGTGGAAGCAGCGAAGGGGTCGCTGAGTTGGGTTTTTCGGGCCAAGCAGCCGGAATCAGTCCGAACAGGCCCTTAAGACGCTTGAACAGCGACAAAATCAGTAGCATCAGGGCGCAAATCCGCCCCTGCAGACCCCGCGGCGTTCCCACACCCAGGCTCTGACGCATCAGCATCCCCAGATTGAAGGCGCTCACCTGGATCAGCAGTCGCTTCAACACATTCTCATGTCCCCGTACATGCAGCCGTCTCATCCCTCCGCTCCCGTACAGATGCGCACAGGGTCGCTCCAGCTGCTCTCCTCGTTGCCGCAGCAGCCGCTGCCCTCGCTCTCCCCGGATGCGCCGCCGATTCGCATACACCGCTTCCTGCCCCTGCCGGTCTCCTCGCCAGCGTCGCTTCCCTCGCCTCGGTTCGCTCACATAGCTGCGCAGTCCCACCGCATCCAGGTCCACCATCCGCTGCGTGCTGTGATACCCCTTGTCGGCCACCACCTCTTCGATGCCTCGTCCCTCCGGCAGCGCTTGTTCCACCTTCTCGGCCGCTTCCGTCAGGGTCTTCACCATGGTCTGCGTGTCCCCTTGATCGGCTCTCTGTACCGTCACCGAGACAATCGCTCCGGTCTCCAGATCCACTGCATGCTCCGCCTTGTGCGCCAGGTGCGTCCGCCCGTCCTTCATTCTGGTAATCCGCGCATCCGCATCATGCGGGTGCTTCCAAACCCGGTTCGATCCTTTGCCCGTGCGCTTGCGGTCCAGTTTGGCCAGATCTTCCCGTCGCGGCGTCTCAATCCCGGAGGCTTTCGCCAGCTCCATCAAAAACTCTTCATACCCCTGCTCGCTGTCCCGGCGCACGATGCTGCGCAGCGCTGCATTCGCTTCCAGCGTAGTGGCATCGATGCCGATCGTCTTGCCCCGCAGCAGGCCGCTCGCCCCGATCCGCTTCAGTACCCAGTCAAAGACTGCTTCGTGGGTAGCCACATCGATCAGTCGTCGGGTTCGGGAGATCGTGGAGTGATCAGACGGCGACTCGCTCAGTTTCAATCCCAGAAACTCTCGCAGTGCCAGAGAATCAGCTGCTCTCCAGGCTATTCCTCGTTCCGATCCGATCCCTTCGAAATACCCCACCAGCAGCAGCCGAAAGTACACTCCCGGAGCCAGGCTCGGTCGCCCCATCTTGTCTGCATAGAACTTCGCACACAGTCCCTCCACGAAGTCGTCAAAGCCGTGTTCGTTGAAAAGGCCATTCAGTCTTTCGTAGAAGGGATGGCCGGCGGTGCGGGGCAGCTCACTGGTGGCGACCCACAGGTCTTCTTGCTGTCGACGTTTCTTTTTCCCCATTGCCATGGGGTCAGTCTAGTGTCGCTGTGTGACCCCTTATCCTCGACTTTCACCACGGGCTGCTAGGTGTTTGGGCCAACAGTCTCTGGTTCTTGGTGCTTGCCATGGGTTCTGCCCTTCTACTTACATGGGAAGTCATCTCGCGCGAAGAGCGCTATCTGGAGCGCAAGTTCGGTGATGGCTACCTGGCATACAGGGCGCGGGTTCGCCGTTGGTTGTAGGATGTGTCGTCCCAGTGTGCCTGCTCGTCCCCATAGTCACTGCGGCTGCGATTTTCGGCTTGGTGCAACCCTCCGTAAAGACCGGCGTGGCACTCCTGAATCCTCCCGGGAACGATCCCGCCGAGGTGGATCTTCACTTTTTCAGTCGCCAGGGCAATGAAGTTGAGATACAGACGATTAACCTGCAACCAGGCGAAAAAATCTCACAGTGTCTGGATCAGATCGGGGGTACGATATGAAACCTATGCGCTCTTCAATACTGAACATCCCGCTCGCCTTCCTCGCCTGGTTTGTCTTGATGGTCTTATTGGTGTTAATGGCTCCGTTGTGGGCCGGCGCCTCGTCGTCCGCCGATGGGCCGGCGTCCTCGGCGGGGGAGGCGGCAAAGCGTCCGAATATTCTCTTCATCTATACGGATGATCAATCGCATCGCACCGTCAGCTGTTATCCGGAAGCCTATGCCTGGGCCCGGACGCCGAACGTCGACCGGCTGGCGGAACGGGGGGTTCGATTTGCCTCCGCCTATATCGGGACCTGGTGTATGCCGTCGCGAGCAACCCTACTCACGGGCCTCCTGTCCCATGGGGTCCAGTCGATGAAGATGGAAGGCCCCTACCCGGGAAGCACGTACGATCCCGAGCAATGCCCGTTCTGGCCCAAAGTCTTCCGCGAGCACGGATATTTCACGGGTCAGATCGGGAAATGGCATACCGGAACAGATACCGGATTCGGGCGTGACTGGGACTTCCAGATTGTCTGGAACCGACCCAAGTTCACCGACAATGCCACCCATTATTACTACGATCAGCTCATCACCTTCAATGGGGGTGAGACAAGGCGGATCAAGGAATACTCCACCGATAACTACACGCGCTGGGCCGAAGAGTTCATTCGTGGAGAGCATCGTGATCCGGACAAGCCCTGGTACCTGTGGCTCTGCTACGGCGCCTCTCACGATCCCTTCACTCCGGCAGACCGGCATCTGGAGGGCTACCCGGACGTCTCGATTTCGACTCCGGCGGACATTTATCCTCCGCGCCCCGGCAAGCTGGCCTACATGCAGGAGATCGAATTCTGGGTCCGAGGTAGCAGCGGTCGGCCGGTTCTGAAGTCGGCGAATCCGTCCCAGAGCGAGAAGACGCTCACCGATTGGGTTCGACAGTATCATCAGTGTGTCCGGGCCATTGACGAAGGAGTCGGGCGGTTGATCCGGTTGCTCGAGGAGACGGGGCAGCTCGAGAACACCTTGGTGGTCTACACGGCGGATCAGGGATTTGCCTGGGGGCAGCACGGGTTCCGGACAAAGATCGCCCCCTACGACGCTACCATTCGGGGCCCGCTCATCATCAGCATGCCGGGAACCATTCCAGAAGGGGGTGTGGTCCTGGCTCCGGTCGGAGGGCAAGACCTCGTCCCCACCTTCTTTCACTTCGCCGGGATCGAGTTGCCCTGGAAAATGCACGGGCAGGACCTTACGCCGCTGCTGCACGATCCCCGGAGTGACTGGCCCCATCCGGTCCTCATGGTCATGACGGGCGATGACTACGGGTCCGATACGGATGTGATTCCCACCGATGCCAGCCTCTACTCGACACCCCAGATTCCGGACGGCGACATCCCCTGGTGGATTTCTCTGCGCCAGGGCCGTTACAAGTACATTCAGACGCTGGTCGAGAATGAGATCGAAGAGCTGTACGATCTGGAGAACGATCCGGAGGAGTTGACCAATTTAGCGTTGGACGTGAATCATCGTGCCACGCTCTTGCGCTTCCGCCAGGCGACCCGGGATGAGCTGCGGCGGACCGGAGCTGCCATGGCCGACCGCTTGCCGGGTGTCCGGTCTCTTCCGTGAGCCCGTTCCGGCCATTCGTATTCAGGGAGGATAGGAAAAAAAGGATGCTCTATTGAGGCTGGTCTTCCGAAGAAGCGCCAGACCTCCGGTAAACAACCCCGTCCTCCATCATTGCGATTACGGACTATTGTACCAGAAATGCAAGGTTGTAGATCCAGTAGGGACTAACCAATTCGATGCTAACTTCTCCTCCGAAACGGGCCTCGCGCGCGGGCATCGGGATCGCCAAACCCGTCCGGGTCAGTTCGCCACTGACCTTACGCCCTGAAACGAGCCCAGGTTGAGCATTTGGCGAGATCCGGGGGCGTGAAGGACCCTTTGGCGACCGGACGGTCGACTCATGTAAACTACATCACCAGGAAACACTGGGACCCTGGCGGAGACACGTACCCCTATGCTGAACCTGTGCAATCGATACGGAGTCACTGGGCTGCTATCGTTCCTTATGCTACTCATTGCGCCGCTGGAGGCGCAGGAGCGCGCTCGACGGAATCCCTACACTTCACCAGCGGATGTCGCCATGGGCAAGCGCCTTTACCGTCCGCTCTGTTCGAACTGCCACGGTCAGGACGGCAAGGGAGTGATCGGGCTTGCACCAGGACTCCTGCGCGCTCTTCAGCACGTCTCGTCCGATGCGGAAATCTTCGACATTCTCATCACCGGAATTGCGGGTACATCAATGCCCGCCTTCTCCTTCACCGAGAGGCAAGCCTGGGAGTTGGTCTCCTTCGTGCGTTCGATCGGCGGCCGTGCTGGGAATTCGGTGGACGGCGACGTAGCGGCGGGAGAGTCTCTGTTTCGCGGGGCATGTATTCGCTGTCACCGGATTGGAAACGAAGGCGGACGCAGCGGCCCGGATCTAGTCGACGTTGCGGCATCGACGCCAGCGGATGAGTTGCGTCTTTCCATAAAGCGTCCCAGTGAGATCGTTAGTCCACGCCACTACCGGGTCCGTGCGGTGACACCGGATGGCATAGTCATCGAGGGAGTCCGGCTGAATGAAGATTCCTTCTCGGTCCAGATTCTCGACACGAAGGAACACCTCATCTCGCTCGATAAGACGGCCCTAAAAGAATATTCACTCGTGAGGGAATCGCCGATGCCTTCCTTCGAGAACAGTCTGACGGAAAAGGAATTGAACGATATCATCGCCTACCTCCGCAGTCAGGTCCCGGGAGAAGAGCAGTGAAACTACACGTCGGTTTGACGCTAGCTCTCCTCGTGGCCTCTCCGGTGGCGGCGCAGGTTTCCTACGAACGCATTCTCGGGGCGGACCAGGAGCAGGAAAACTGGCTCACCTATTCCGGAGCCTACCACGGTCGCCACTATCGAGAACTTGATCAAATCACTCGCGAGAATGTGGATCAGATGGAATTGAAGTGGGTTTATCAGGGTTCCTCAACGCACCCCTGGCAGGCCACTCCTCTCGTCGTCGATGGAGTCATGTACATCACCGAGGGCCCCAACAACGTAGCCGCCATCGATGCCCGCACCGGACGGGAATTCTGGAAATTCGAGCACAAGTTGCCGGCCCGAGTGAATGTCTGTTGCGGCCGTGTGAATCGCGGCGTGGCGATTCTCGATGATCTCGTTTACACCGGTACCCTCGACGGCTACCTGCTCGCAATCGATGCGAAGACCGGACGCCTGGTCCGGAAGAAGAAGATCATCGACAATTCCAAGGGCTACGCGCTGGCGATGGCGCCGCTTGCCGTCAAGGACAAGATCATCATCGGCCCGGCAGGTGGAGAATACGGCATCCGGGGCTTCCTCGACGCCTACGACGCGAAGACCGGCGAGAGAGTGTGGCGCTTCAACACCATCCCCGGTCCCGGCGAACCCGGCCACGAGACCTGGGAGAACGACGCCTGGAAGACGGGTGGCGGCTCCGCCTGGCTCACCGGCTCCTTCGATCCCGAACTGAACCTTCTCTACTGGGGCATCGGGAATCCGAGTCCCGATTGGAATAGCGATGTCCGCCCCGGCGACAACCTCTACACCGATTCCGTGATCGCTCTCAATCCGGACACCGGCAAACTCCAATGGCATTTCCAGTTCACGCCGCACGATACCTGGGACTGGGATGCGGTTCAGATTCCCGTCCTCGCTGACATCAAGTTCAAGGGCGAACCCCGCAAGGTGATGCTGTGGGGAAATCGCAACGGATTCTTCTACGTTCTGGATCGCACCGACGGCGAGTTCCTCCTCGGCAAGTCGTTCACCAAGCAGACCTGGGCCGAAGGTCTTGACGAAAAAGGCCGGCCGATCCGCATCGAAGGCATGAACCCGACCGAGGAAGGCACTCTCGTCTACCCCAGCGTTCAGGGTTCAACCAACTGGTACGCTCCTGTCTACAGTCCGCGCACGAAGCGCTTCTACGTCACCACCTGGGTCGACTACTGGGGCCTCTACTACACCGGCGAACCCGCCTACACCGAAGGTAACCGCTATGACGGCAGCGCCGTTGCACGAGTCTTTCCCAATCAGATGGAAGAGAAGGATCCCGGCTACGGAGCCATCCGCGCCATGGATCCGAACACCGGGAACTGGGATTGGGAGTTCAAGACCCAGGGCATCTCCGAAAGCGGTTTACTGGCCACGTCGACCGACATCCTGTTCTCGGGGAGCAGGGAAGGGTTCTTCTTCGCCATTGACGCGACCAACGGAAAGCTTCTCTGGCACGTCCGCTTGGGCGGAAAGGTCGCCAACTCTCCCATCACATTCTCGATCGACGGGAAGCAGTACGTGACCGTAGGTTCCGGTGACTCGCTCTTCACGTTCGCGCTCGGAGAATGACATCACGGGATAGGTCCAAACTCGATCCTCGACCGGTCACACCGTAATTCATTGAAAACATTGGAGCGGGAGACGGGAATCGAACCCGCGACGTCCAGCTTGGGAAGTTAGCTATCGATCGAAAATAAAGGATTTAGCGTCTAACTCAGTCTATCCTGTCTATCGTATCTAGGACGGATGATCATCTTCGGGGAGCGGCGGTTGCGAAAAGCCATCCAGGAGTTCTGTCTGCATTATCACCATGAGCGAAACCACCAGGGCCTGGGAAACGAGCTGATCGAGGAGTTCGATGGTTCAGGATCTCGACGGCTACACGCCTCTCGAGCTGATTTGACCCGAGAGCCATGACGGAGTCAGTCCCGGAACGATCTCGGCCGAGTTTTCGGATAGGACGGGTTACGAATCTTGCGCCCTGGAGGTCGGATAGGTCCGCTTGGGTTGATTATAAGACCTCCTCGATTGATTCGGTCATGATCTCCACGGTGTGGTCTAACTGCTCTCTACTGATTACGATTGGAGGGGCCAGCAGAAAGACGTCGCCCCGCAGGCGGCTGAAGAGTCCACGTTTCTGGGTGGCAGCGTGGACCTTGAGTCCGATCTGATCCTGGGCCGGAAACTCAGCTTTGGTTTCCTTGTTCTCCACCAGCTCCACGGCGAGCATGAGACCCAGCCCTCTCACCTCACCCACGTGGGGGTGGTCGCCTAGAGCCGACTGCAGCCGCTCCAAGAGATAGGTTCCTTTGTCCGCTGCCTGATCCGGGAAGTTCTCCCTTTCGATGATGTCCAGGTTGCGTAAAGCCACGGCGCAGCCAACCGGATGTGCACTGTAGGTGAAGGCATGCATCCAGACCATCTCTCCGGTGTCCAGCACCTGGGCAATTTCTTCGTTGACTCCAGTCCCGCCGAGCGGGAAGTAACCGGACGTAATCGCCTTGGCAAACTGGATCATGTCGGGCTCGACGCCCCAGTGGTCCAGTCCGAACATTCTACCGGTGCGTCCAAACCCCGTAATCACCTCGTCCGAGACGAGGAGCACGTCGTACTTGTCGCAGATTTCTCGGATGCGAGGAAAATAGTCCGGTTGGGGGACGATCACTCCGCCGGCTCCCTGAACCGGCTCCGCCAAGAACATGGCAACTGTCTCGGGCCCCTCGCGCAGAATCGCCTGTTCCAGCTCGTTGGCCGCCGCTACCCCCTGAGTCTGATCCCCCGCAGATTCATAGCGATAGGGGTAGGGGGAGGGGATGTGTACAAAGCCGGGCACGCGAGGCTCGAACATGGGCCAATACGCCGTGATTCCGGTGGCACTCATGGCAGCAAGCGTGACTCCGTGGTATCCCCACTGCCGTGAGATCACTTTAGTCTTGTCCGGCTGGCCCTTGAGTTTCCAGTAATAACGTGCCGTCTTGATATTAGTTTCCGTCGACTCTCCTCCCCCGGAGGTAAAGAAGAAGCGAGTGATCGATGGATAGGTCAGCCCTGCCAACCTCTCCGCCAATTCGATCGCGGCAGGGTTCGAGCTGCCGGCGTATCCAGAGCAGTAGCCCAGGGTGTCCATCTGGCGTGCGGCTGCCTCGGCCAGCTCGGTGCGGCCGTGACCGGCAACCACGTTCCAGAGTCCGGAGAGGCCATCGATGTATTGACTTCCCTCGGTGTCGGTGAGAACCGCTCCCTCTCCCCGAGTCCAGATATGTGCCTGCTGGTGAAGGCCGGGATTGTGAAGGGGGTGGATCAGGTGGGCCTGATCTCGTGATAGGAGTTCTTGATGGGTGGTCGTAGTCATGACTAATCCTCAGAGTTGTGGTTTTGATTCAAGGGAAGACGCATCCAGAAGATCCTTCAGGCGCACCAATGACGAATCAACTTGGCGTAGAGTTGTGTCCCTTTCTCGAGCTGATCCAAGAGAATCCATTCATCTTGAGTGTGCGCTTGAGCGATGTCTCCGGGGCCCAATACCACCAACTTTTTCATCTCCGTCAGCACGGCCCCGTCGGTTCCGTAGGAGACGGTTTGAGCCTTTTCGTTTCCAGACAACGCCAGGACCTCACGGACGAAGTCCGATTCAGGATCCATATACAAGGGTTGTCCCGCCCAGAGCACTTCGAAATCGATGCCGCACTGCGCGGCGGCCTTCCGGGACCGCTCGATCAAGGCTTCCGCATCGTGACCGGGTGCCGGACGGAAGTATACCGTGCAGATGCTCTGGGCCGCCGTCATGTTCAAGACCTTGGTGTGATCGTTGATCCCGATATTCCAGCTGATCCCCGATGGATCGAAGGCCGGATGCTGCCACGCAGGATCCTCCAGGGTCTCGTCGTGAATTCTCTTCATCTCGCTGAGAAAAGGGATCATGGTGAGGTTAGCGTTGATTCCCTCGTTGGTGCTGGAATGTGCCGCTTTGCCGTGTGAGGTCGCCTTGAATCCATAGGTGCCCTTGTGAGCGTGAACGACGTTGAGCATAGTCGGCTCTCCGACGATCCCGTTCGACTCCCCCTGGACAATCTCCTGGAAGAACTTGGATCGCCGAGCCACCTGTTCCGCTCCGCGGTAGCCGATCTCCTCGTCCGCAGTGAGCGCTATATAAAGTGGTTCTCTCAGCTCGGTTCCAGCGGCCTGCTCGGTGGCTGCCAGCATCGAGGCGATCGATCCTCTCATGTCACAACTCCCGCGGCCATACAGTTTGGCACCTCTGACGGTGGGCTCGAAGGGTCCATGTTCGCTGCTGAACCAGGGATCGGCAGGAACGACGTCGGTGTGGGCGAAATAGGCCATTCCCCCGCTTCCACTGCCCTTCTTACCGATGATGTTGACTTTGTTGACGCCTGCGGAGTCGGTGTATTCGATCCGTTCGGTGGTGAAACCGAGCCTTTTCAGGATGTCCTCCAGATAGTCGCAAATGGAGGCATTAGATACGTTGCTGACAGTGGGGAACTTTACCAGCTCTTGTGTGTACTGAAGCGCGTTCATATTTTCGCTCATACGACAACCTCGTACTCTTCTTGAAGAGGGCCTAACTATTGGATTATCTGGTTTCCAGTATAAGTCCGTTTTCTGTGCTTTGCTTCCAGATGTTCACTACTTTAGCCATCGAAAGAACGCACAATCGAGTTCGCTGGCGAGCTACCATCAGAAGGTGTGTAAATAGCATAGGCGGTGAGTATCCTTCCGGGTTGATTTAAAACCCAGGGCCGAAAGGCCCGCAACGGAAGGAGTACACACCGCATGAGCAAGCAGAACATTGAGGAAAGTGTCGAGTCAAGAGTTTGTTTCGAGGAGCTGGAAGATTGGGTGCGGGAGAAGATCCAAGGCTGGGTTCAAGAGCTGCTGGAGGAGGAAGTCACGGAGTTATTAGGGCGGCGTAAGAGTGAGCGGCGAAGGGCCGTGGACGCTCCGTCGGGCTATGGCAATGGATATGGGAAGCCGAGGCATCTGACGCTGAGCTCGGGGACGATCCAGGTTCGAAGGCCTCGAGTGCGGGATCTAGAGGAACACTTTGAAAGTCGGGTGTTGCCCCTGTTTGCCAAGCGGACGCGGCAGGTTCGAGAACTGATCCCTGAGCTGTACTTGCATGGTCTGGCGCTGGGGGATTTTGATCTGGCTCTGAGAGGGCTTTTAGGGGAAAAGGCGCACCTGTCGTCCTCCACGGTGGCCAGATTGAAAGAGTAGTGGCAGGCCGAATGGGAGGTCTGGCAGAGTCGACCCTTGAATGATCTGGAAGTGGTGTATTTATGGGTAGATGGAATCTACGTCAAGGCGGGTCTGGAGAAGGAAAAGGCAGTCCTGCTGGTGGTGCAGGCCGCCTTAAGTGACGGAAGCAAAGCCGTGGTGTCGGTCACGAGCGGCTATCGGGAATCGACCCAGAGCTGGTCGGAAGTACTGCGCGACTTGAAGCGCCGGGGGATGGGCTGTCCACGGCTGGTGATCGGAGACGGCCACCTGGGCATCTGGGGAGCTTTGCGCAACGTCTATCCCCAGGCCGAGGAGCAGCGCTGCTGGAATCATCGGATCGTCAACCTGCTGACCAAGCTCCCTAAGCGAGTGCACAAGCCGGCCTTGCTGATCCTGCGGCAGATCCCTTACGCCGAGACTCGAGAAGAAGCACAACGACTCAAGAAGGTTTTTCAGCACTGGTGCCGGCAGCGAGGGCTGACTCTGGCGGCTGAGCTAATCGAGCAGGACTGGGACCGGATGGTGACCTTTTACCTGCTATCCAAAGAAGCAGTGGCAGCATCTGCGAACCACCAATCCAGTGGAGTCACCGTTTGCCGCTCTTCGGCTGCGAACGGACGCGGCCAAGCGATTCAAGAAAGTGGAAAACGCCCAGGCGGTGATCTGGAAGATGCTGCTGGTGGCGGAGCAGCGATTCCGCCGGTTGAAGGCACCAATCCAGTGGAGTCACCGTTTGCCGCTCTTCGGCTGCGAACGGACGCGGCCAAGCGATTCAAGAAAGTGGAAAACGCCCAGGCGGTGATCTGGAAGATGCTGCTGGTGGCGGAGCAGCGATTCCGCCGGTTGAAGGCACCGGAGCTGATGAAAGACGTCTACCAGGGCGCCAAATATGTCAATGGAGTCCCGGTCAACCAAGTCCCGGAGGAGAAAGCCGCCTGATGTTTTTCCACACCTATTGACAAGAGCTCGGACCACCACAAGCCCAGTCCAGGCAGCATACTCATTGTGAGACCAGGAGACGGGTTGTGAAAGCAGTATGGAAAGGTGAAGCCATTGCGGAAAGCGACAGCACGGTGGTGGTAGAAGGCAATCACTACTTTCCGCCTGGATCCGTGCGAAAGGAGTATCTCAAGCCCAGCCCCACAACAACGGTCTGTCCTTGGAAAGGTACTGCGTCCTACTACCATGTCATGGTCTCGGGAAGAGTAAATTGGGACGCCGCCTGGTACTATCCGGATCCCAAAGCTGCGGCGGCAGAGATAAGGGGCCACATCGCCTTTTGGCGTGGGATCAAAGTGCAACCGGGTGAATAGGCTGCTCGAACTTCATAACCACCGGCCAGGAGCATGACTGCTTCTAGTTTCAACGTAGATCTCACTACAGCTGCGCGGACCGACCCTCACTCATTGCTGCCTTCTCGATAATCTTGTCGATCATGCCATACTTTCGCGCTTGCTGGGCAGTCATGATGTAGTCGCGCTCCACATCCTGCTCGATCCGTCCCAGCTTCTGTCCCGTATGCTTCTTGAGAATGGCGCTTATAGTCTGGCGCAGTCGCAAAATCTCCTGAGCATAAATGTGAATTTCAGTGGCCTGACCCGAGAGTCCAGTGAGGCTCGGCTGATGTATGAGAATCCTGGTACTGGGCAGCGCCAGGCGCTTTCCGGGTGTTCCAGCCGCCAACAGCAGAGCTCCCATAGAGCTAGCCTGTCCGATACCGATCGTGGTGATCTTATTCTTGACAAACTGCATCGTGTCGTAAATAGCCAGACCCGCTGTTATCGATCCCCCAGGGCAATTGATGTATAAGGAGATATCCAGATCCGGATCTTCCGCTTCCAGGAATAAGAGCTGAGCGGTCACAACATTGGCGATATCGTCGTCAAGGGCGGCTCCCAAGAAGATGATGTTGTCTTTGAGCAGACGTGAATAGATATCATACGCACGCTCTCCAAAGCGGGACGACTCCACAACCATGGGTATCAGTGTCATCTCTTGGTGCCCCACTTCGTGATCCTCTCAGTTCGCATGTGAATATTCTGAGATGAACTTGTCCGCTCTCGGCAACATCCACACTCCGCCTTGGACTCAGCAGGTCTCTGCTAACGTAGTCTTGCGAATGATGAGGTAAATACTAGGGGTTAGATGCAAGATAAAACAGCACCCCCATTTGACCGGATTCTCTTCTTGCTACTGGCATTGATGGAAAACCGCTGAGAGTGAATCGTGGACAGCTGCCGATCCCGTTCGAAATGGACGTCTAGTCGCTCAGTGTCCAGACTCCATTCAGCGATCACGAAATAGCTGACGTAGCTGGGATCGAGCTCCAGGGATTCATTGAGCACCGAGATAGTGGATCGGCCGCGGTCATCTTCTCGGACCTGCCTCAGGAAATAAACTCGCGGCCGAAATGATTCACACGACTGCCGGCACTTCGGTTTCTGGTAGCCAGTGTAATGGAGAGTGGACTGGTTGAACCATTGCAGCTGCTGATCGACTGACTTGAGGCTGTCAAAATGACGGGCCCGCCAAAACTTTCGGGCAAACACCGAGTTGTTGCCCTCGATGGAAGCCTGAGAGAAGGGCTTTCTGGGGACCGAGTAGATGGGAACGACCTGGTGTTGGAGAAGAAAATGCATAACCCGGCTGATGTTTCGTCGCCCCGAAGTGCTCCCAATCGTGGCAGCACAGTTATCGATTTTCATAAAGGATGGCTTTTCGAAGCGTTCAAAAAAACGGCTCGTCTCGTCGATAAACGCCTTTGCCGTCTGCCCTTTCACCCGCTGGTAGTAGCGAAGCCTGGGGGCCTGCTTGAAGCTAAAGCCTATGAAATGCAGAGGTTCACTGCGGCCGGCCAGATACTTCTGGCCCACAAAGTCAGCCTCCACTACCCGGCCACCCAGGCTCTGGTAAATCGTGTGTTCCGGGTAGCACAGATAGGCGGCTGCTCCACGATGGCGGAACGTGTCAACAACTTTGAGACACTTTGGTGAATAAATTACTGTAGTTTCATCTCAAAAGTTCTCCTTTTCGGGAGGGTTGATCCAGACCGCCTCGGGAAGAGGAGGAGGAACGGGTTTGCCGTTGGGAAATCTCTCCGGGAAGAGTGCATGGGCGGCCTCCAATGTTTGGGATCGATCGCGACGGGTGGTGATGGCGGTGAGGTAGTGCACATCCGCGGGAGTGTGCAGGCCGATACCCGAATGGCGAT
>CBDBID010000014.1:0-34603 GCA_965205565.1 Acidobacteriota bacterium | reverse complement strand
CGATCGTGAAACGGTCGTCGGTCGTGCTCTGGCACAGGCTGATCCTGTTAATCCTGTGCCTGAAAAAGCGATTCCGCCTTCACCAATTGAGCTGTCTTGGTTTCTTGAGAAACATCGAACATGTTCGGTGAGGATGAAGTCCCGAATGTTTTCCCCTGCGCCAGAACTCGTTCTCAATATAGAGTCTTGCACCATCGCGACCATGCCCGGCGCGGATCCACCGGCCCCGTCTCCCAGCGCGGCGCTTACATTCCATGCCAAGAATAATGTTGGGATATCTGTGCCTTTCTGTAACGTCGACGCAGTGCAGGAAAATAAAGTAAGAGATGGTATCGAACTTATCCTGCGCGGCAGACTGGACAGCGTGGACGAGTTGCCTTTTGTGCTGAGACTACGGTTAACCGCGGAAGCCTACCGAGTCAAGGTTAAGGCTGAGATGTTGAACCTTCCGCAAGGGGTAAACTTGTTGGCACTCTGCCCGGATCTTCAGTGCGACCAGTTCGCAGCGCAAAACCATCCTCCATTTGAAATGGCCCGGCAGTCGTTCGTGTTTCTCGAAGGGAAGGGGGTTTCCTGGATCTCGGACGCGCAGCGCTGGGCTTCCGAAATCCATGATGAAGAGGGACCTTGGATTCAGTGCTTCCGGACAAAGCAATTTGCACAGGATCGTATCGATGTCCTACTGAGGGCATACAAGGAGGACTTTACGCGGTTATACGGGCGGTCGTTGAGAGACACAGAAGATGTGGCGGCGTCTCCCCTCGTAGGGTGGGTGGCAAGGGATAACGCTTACATGGTTGCGATCGCCGGCAAGAATGCTTACGAGGTAGGGACAAGATGGGTACCCTGCCTGCACAGCAATATGGCGGCTGAAGTAGGTACGGGTGGGCTCACTCTTCCCTTTGAGACGAGAATCTACATTCTGCCAGTCGCCATGGAGATGTTACAGAAGATGTACGGAGAAGATTTCGCTGGCGGGCAGAGTTCTAGGCTGCTCGTTCCAGAAGACGCTCTATGGCCCTACACTCCTGGCATCCCGCTTGGGAGCTTCGAGGGTGACGATCTGGCATCTTGGCGTGTAGCGGGAGGAAGACTTACCGCCTACGGGAATGATGATGTTGCGATTGGTCGCTCGAATCAACCTATGAAGCAGGACGCCCGGAGACGCGTGTGGATCACCGATCACGCTCCTGTAAACGGCAGGCGGGAACGAGCTACATATCCCGAAGGTGTAACGGAGGGAAAAGGGTCTGCACTTTGGGAAGTTCCGTCCAGGGAAGGAAAAGCAACGCTGAGCAGGCCTTTAAGACTTTCCGAGCCTATCACCCATGTTGCCGTAGACGCGATCAACCGGGGTAAGAGTGACGTTGAGATTGAAGTGATGATCGAGGAAAACCGAACAATGAAAGGGAATAAGGTTTTCCTCTTGCGTCCTTCGTCTAACCGGCGCTTTTTGGTGCCTCTCCGGGAGAAAGTCGGTGGAGAGAAGGTGATTCTTTTCCTGAAGGTAAATGACCATCGAGAGCTGGCAAGGATTGTTCTCGACAATCTAAGAGGATTCAGGGTTCCGTGATATCGCTGCTTTAACTTGCAGGGTGTGCACAGTACACGTTTAGATCTCACGAGTAACCGTGATCAAGACCGCTACTTCGACGGAGAGGGCCGCAATGACTCGCTATTTTTTAATGTCTCTCGTTCTACTAGCTTCTCTAGTTGAAGCCCAGGCAGCCATCAGGCTTCCTAAGGTAATCGGCGATAGCAGTAGTGTCCCAGCGTTAGTCGAATAACATCAACCGACATTTCCCATATCAGCCCCTGAGAGACCTTCTTCGCGTCTCCGAGTGGTGAATGATCAAAACCTATCAACCTTCCAACCAAGGAACAAGCGTTTTCCCTCATATTTCGGCTGAAAAAGGCCTCTGATCCCTCGATTATCGACCTTGTTGCATGGATCATCCCAAAGAATGTCTTATCATTGGTTTTTTGGTGCTTCATCAGGGAACTGTTGTTGATCGTCTCCCAGTGTCTCCTCAACGCATGATCCTACCTGGACTTCCTGGCGGTTGTCTGTCATCAAGACATGTATGAAGCGGAGCAAGGAGTCCAATCGCACTTGTCCCAACCCCAATTGCTGCCTGAAAGGACGGCTCGGCAAGGGCAACATCATCCGACACTCCTTCTACATCACCAGGCAGGGCAGACGCCGGCGCTATCGCTGCAAAGAATGCGGTCGAACCTTCTCCTCGACCCGTGGCACGCTTTATTATCGGCTGCACAAGCCCAGGTCTTTGTTCGATGAAGTCGTCCGCATGTGTGTCCACGGAATTGCGATCTCAGCCATGGCTCGAATCAAGCGGATGGCGTGGGGCACCATCGCACGCTGGCTTGAATCGGCGGCCACATACGCTGTCCGGTTCAATGATCGGATGCTCCGGGGTTTCGTCATCCATGAACTTCAGGCCGACGAGATCAGGACCTTTGTTGGAGCGAAGAAACGGGTGATCTGGGTGCTGACCACCCTGGAAGTGTGGTCCAGACTTTGGGTCTCGACAAACGTTGGCCGCCGCAGTCTCCAGCAAATCAAGAACGCAATTCTGAACACACTGCAGCGAGGCCTCCTTAAACACCGCTTCCTGTTCACCACCGACGGGTTCGAGATGTACGAGTGGGCTGCGAAAAGGCTGCTCTTGGGAGTCTGCATCTACGGCCAAGTCATCAAGAAGCGTCGGGAGAATCAGGTGGTTCGTGTCGATCGTAGACTGCTTCTCGGAACACAAGGCGAACTGGAAGAAGCACTGTTTCATTCCGAGGATTCCAGCACACTGAACACCAGTTTCGTGGAGCGCCACAATTTAACCATCCGGCAGGGCTGCTCCTATCTTGGCCGTCGCACACCTTGCCACGCCCGACGTACGGAGTTGTTGGAAGGTCACGTGGCGCTGCTGATGGCCTATTACAACTTCGTACGTCCGCATTCGGCTCTGAGATTCGGTAAAACGATGAGGACTCCTGCCATGCAGGGCGGCCTGGCCAAAAACAGGCTCTCATTCCGAGAGGTCTTCACAAGTCGGGCGGCATTCCTTTTGTTTGTTTTGATAGCGATCCGATTCTGCGCCACCGTGGACTGCCGTCAGAACTCAACAACAGTTGCCTGAAGAAGCGCCCACTTTTCGAGCCCTCCCCATCTCTCCGACTAAAGTTCATGAATTATCCGGGTTAGCCCGGCAGCGGACCGATTTGGAGTGCGGCAGCGAGGTCGTTGGCGAGAATCTGGCGAGTCTCTGGAGAATAGAGCTGCCGCTTTGGTGTCCCGTGCGGCAAGGGCCAATTCTCTTGCGGCAGCGGGGGGCGAGTTCTTCACTTCTCCGGATAGACCATGGTCATCGGATCAGGAAGAGGAATCGTGTCGATCTTCTGATCGGGATCCAGCTGGAGTAAAGAATAGTCAGGTTGGTCGGGATCTCCGGACAACATCTCTTCTACCTTCCCCACCGCCAGGATGACGAGTCTTGAAGGATCCAGATACTGGCGGGCAACCCTCTGGATATCCTGGCGCGTCACTTTCCTGAGATTGTCGCGATAGGTATTCCAGAAGTTGGG
The DNA here is from genome assembly GCA_965205565.1 of Acidobacteriota bacterium. Classification (GTDB taxonomy): domain Bacteria; phylum Acidobacteriota; class UBA6911; order RPQK01; family CBDBID01; genus CBDBID01. The sequence continues at coordinate 31,003 of CBDBID010000014.1, read as the reverse complement.
GTCCAGGCCGGTCATTTCGGCATTGCCGAAAGTTCCCGCCACGGCCGAAGCAGAAGCAAAAAAGCGAGGAAAGATCTCGATTGCGGAAGTCTTGACCGTTTCCAATTCCTGCTCGCTGACTGGCTCCTGGCGAATCCGCTCGATTTCTTCCAGGATAATTTGTGCAGCTTGCGCGCAGCTTCGATTCTTGGATTGAAAACTGGCCCGGAAAACGCCGTCATAATGAGCGCCGAAGCCGTAAGAGGAGCCCGCACTGTACGCCAAACCCTCATCCGAACGCACCCGGTTCGTAATACGAGAGGTAAAACCCGATCCTCCCAGGATGTCGTTCATCAGATCGAGCGCGAAGCGATCGGGATTATCCCGTTGCGTTCCGAGGTGCCCGATGCTGACGCGCCCCTGATTCACATCCGGCTTATCCACCAGATACACACCCGGAATCGGAGTGTGCTGGGGTTTTGGCACGACAGGCGAGCGCTCTCCCACCTCTTCCCACTCGTTCAGATATCGGTTGAGCCGGGATTTCAAGTCTTCGGTATCGAAGCTTCCAGAGGCCACAATAATGAAGTTCGCGGTCTGAAAATACCGGGAGTGAAACTGTTGTAGGTCTTCTCTCGTGATCGACGTAATGGAAGCCTGAGTGCTTGACCAGTTCGTGAAATGCTCGCTCCCACGCAGCAATCGGTTCCATTCCCTGGCCTCAATCCCCGACGTGCGATCATTGCGTCGCTCCATTTGCTGCAACACCTGGCCCTTGTAGAGATCCAGACGGTCCTCTTGGAAACGAGGCCGGTGAAGCATGTCGAAGAGCATCTCGAGAGCCTGATCCAGATCCTTGGAAAGCGAGTTCATTCGCACAGAACCGCTGGTTCCGCCGATCCCGGCTGAGAAATTAGCGGCCAGAAAATCGGCCTCCTCATCAAATTCCTCGGCGCTCCAGCGAGCCGTTCCTCCAGCCCTCATCTGATTCCCGACGGCTCCTGCCAGACCAATCTTGTCGGCCGGCTCCAGATAATCCCCGACTCTTACCAGGACGGACACACTGACCAGCGGCAGGCTGTTGTCTTCGACCAGAAATGCCACCACCCCGTGTTCCAGTTCGTGGCGAGAGTCTTTGAATTGGGGAGGGTCGTACTTGAGTTCGGGATAGATGAGCTGGCTGGGATGGTCCGGAATCACACGGTTCTGCCCGGCTACCAGCCCTGCTGTCATCCCGACGAGAAACAGTAAAATCACTTTCTTCATTGCTGCTGACCCCCTTCCAACTCCAGGATCCTGGACTTGATAGTCTCTCGAAAGGCGTGCATTAGTTTCTCCATCTCAGGCGGGGCGGAACCGGCTTGAGCTTCAAATCTCTGGAGCATCTGCTGCGCCTCTTCAATCGTCTTGATCTGGGAAAGACGGCTCTTGAGTTGTCGGATCTGCACTTTTTCCTGTGGGCTGAGACCCGCCAGCAGAGGATCCTCCTCGGCTGCGTCCTGCTTCGTATAGTAGATGGCCACAGCTCGGGTCTCCGGCTCGAAATACTTCTGGGCAACCCGCCGGACATCTTCCGCCGTCACTTCCTGGATCCGCTGGGGATCGCTGTTAAAAGTCCTCCAACCACGGTTGGACTCGGCAATCAAGAGCTGAAACATGAGGAAGAAGTTGTTCTCGATGCGGCGGAAGTTGTCGGCATTGAACCGGTTCTTCACCTTCTGCAACTCTCGCTCGCTGATCGGTTCTGCCTTCAACTTGTCGAGCTCACGGTAGAGGGCCTGCTCGACTTCTTCCGGGGTGTGGCCCGGCTTGGCGGTACCCTGTAGCGAAAAGTAGCCAGCCCACTTCAATCCGTTCTGGCCCGCAAAAGCGCTATTGGCGATCTCCTGCTCCAACACCAGCGACTTGTAGAGTCGCCCGGTGCGCCCATTGAGTAGAGATCCCAACACCACGAGAGCCGGCTCATCCACATGCCCGTCGGCTACCGAATGGTAGCGAATCCCCACCTGGGGAGTCGTTTCGGCGTAAGCGATCATTCGCTTTTCAGCCGGTTGTCCGACTTCGCGGGTGCGCACCGGATCGGGGTCGCGGGGGCTTCTCTGCAAACTCCCGAAGTAAGACTCGGCCAGCTGTCTGACCTGCGCAGGATCAAAGTCTCCTACCAGACACGCCACCAGGTTGTTTGGGGAATAGTTGAGATCGAAGTAGGCAAGCGCCTCCTCGCGGGTCAGGCCGTCCAGATCGCTGGGCCAACCCACGACCGGCCAGCCGTAGGGGTGAGAGGTCCAGAACATCGACTCGAACTCTTCCTGAAACTTCCCAATGGGGGTGCTGTCGGTACGCAGCCGGCGTTCCTCGAAGACCACGTCCCTTTCCGAATAGAACTCGCGAAACACCGGGTTCCGGAGCCGATCCGATTCCATCCAAAACCAGAGCTCCAGCTTGTTGGAGGGGACATTCAGGAAGTAGAGCGTCAAATCCTGGTTGGTAGTGGCATTGAGACCGCTGGCTCCGCCCCGAGTGTAGATTTGGTTAAACTCATTCTGGATCAACAATTCCTTTTGCGCTTTCAACAGCCTATCGAATTCCTCCAGCAATTCGAGATGCCGCGGGCTCCGGACGTCTGGATTATTCAGATCTTCGATTTCTCCCAACCGTAGACGCTCGATCAGATTCGCCTCCTCCTCGCCCAGCTCGGATTTGACCTCATCCAGTCGACGGATCGTCTCCAGATCCTTTTCAATGTCCAGGGTGCCGATCTTGTGAGTGCCTTTGAACATCATGTGTTCGAAAAGGTGGGAAAGCCCGGTGATGCCAGGTCTCTCGTTGGCTGAGCCCACCTTGGCCACCCACCCGGCCGCGACGTTAGGGTCGCCGCCGCGCCGAACCAGCAGGAACTTCATCCCGTTCTCGAGAATTAGCTCCTCAACCTCAACCTGCTGTGCCAGGACAACGATCGGAAGGCTGAGGAGAGTAAACATGACGAGCGATCTGCAGATTACTCTGTTCATTGAGAGTCGTTCCTCTTTTGGCCAAGCCTCTTCGAAATGCCGACATTATATCCTGCCAGGAGAGGCATCGGCGGATCGGCGGCAAACCGAATCTGAAACCTAGGCGCCTGGGCAGAGCGAAGTTTCGCCGAAACCGTCTCTCGCCGGCATTGTCACGTTAATCGTGTTGGGGGTGCTTCATCAGGGAACTGTTGTTGACTTTCTCCTTGAGCTCCACAACATGTAATTCTGCCTGGGTTTCCCGTGGCTTTTCTGTCATCAAACATGTATGAGGCAAGCTACATACCTGACAGAAGCTCTCTGATGTAACTATACACTGGATCTCAAGCGGCCTTTGGTCGGAAGTCCTCCGCCCTCAACAACACTTCCCTGAAGAAGCACCGGCGACGCTCACACGGCGCTACCGTTTCGTCGAAGAGAAGATCGCGTTTAAGCCGGACACGCTGAACGCGTTTATCGATGCCGGTATCGTGCGCCAATACGATCCGGTGGAAGCGCTCGCCGGACTCGGCACCGTGTTGGGCACACGGGCCAACGACAATCGCCGTCGGGAAGCCCTGACGTGGGCATTCAGCGTATCGCGTTCCGCTGGCACGGGGATCCAAGAAGCGCTGCGGAGCGCCCGATTGCAGGTTCCGACATCGAGCGGCTGGAAGCCCGCGACACAGACCGCGTTCTCGTCGTCGTGGACCCCAGTGGGTCGAACACTCGAGAACTTTCTGGTGGAAGCGGCGGACACGTCACCCGACTGCCGACGGGCACGGGCCGCACTTCTTGCGGAATTCGCGGATTGGCCACCCGTTCCAGGTGGCACCAAACGGCAGTGGGTCGAGTTCCTCAAGCTGCTTGGCGTCGTTGATGGATTGCAGCCGGTTGCGGCGGCGGTGCAGGAAGGCGGCGAGGGACGGAACTGGGATAATCTCGTACGCAATGTCGACTCGAAGCAAGGACTGGATGGTGACTGGTGCCGGGAAGCGTCGCGCTCCACATTCAGGTATCCGTACACGATCTATCAAAAAAAAGGAGAAGCGTGGAGGCTGCCGGGACAGATCGAGCACGCGGAACTCTCGGAAATCGGAAAGGAGCTCTTCCACGAACTTGCCTTCAGGCATCTTGAGGAATGCAGCGCCCGGCACCTCACGTTCAATGTCGGCCGATTCGAGCGTCCAAGTCGCAACTGGGACCAAAAAACGCTCCCGACGCCGCTCGCGACCTTCCTGAGATCTAAAGCCTGGATTGCCGTCAGCACCGGCGAGGGAGTGCTGGGCCGCCCGGACAAAGCGAGACCGGCCGCCGCGATTCATGGAGCGCATTTCCGATACGGTCTCGGAACTGGTGCAAGGCAGCGAAGAATTCGCAGATCTGGTCTTCGGCGACGCGTTGGGGCTGCGGGACTGGCACTCCCAGGATACCGCAGCAGAGCGTTTGCAAGCGCTAGCGATCTTCGCTCCCTCTCTAGGGACGCACGAACGCACGTATTTCCGCAAGGAATACAGACGCGCCTGGCTCGATGTCTCGGGCACCGACACTCCGCTGCCTCACGATCTGGAGTTGGCGGTGATTTGCGACAGTGGGCTGGAGACCCTCGCCGGGAATCCAGAGACGGCACCCAGGGTGATCGTCACGCAGAACGCACAGGAGTCTACCGCCAGAATTTTATCGTCAGCCGGGCATGCGCTGCTTGAGGTCGGCGAAGCCTCGACGGAGAAAGTCGCCGAACGATTGGTAGCGACCGGCGCATTCACCCCCCGCGGGATCGATGGGAACGGAGTGCGGCTCCTGGTCGACGGCGAGCCTTTCGTCCCCCGTTCAAGTGATCCGCAGTTGTCGTCTCTCCAACTGGGATGGCTCCCGGAGGTGGTGCTGCTGGGTCACGAAATTCTGGCGGAGAGACTTGAGCGGGGCGTTCGAGCGATCAGAGTGAGGCGCTGCCGGTCGATTACGCTGGTTGTCGGGTGCTTCATCAGGGAACTGTTGTTGACTTTCTCCTTGAGCTCCACAACATGTAATTCTGCCTGGGTTTCCCGTGGCTTTTCTGTCATCAAACATGTATGAGGCAAGCTACATACCTGACAGAAGCTCTCTGATGTAACTGTACACTGGATCTCAAGCGGCCTTTGGTCGGAAGTCCTCCGCCCTCAACAACACTTCCCTGAAGAAGCACCGAACTCATCAGTTCCGTCTTCCAACAGGATGATTGCCCGATTGAATCCAAGGCGTCCTTGAAACAATCCCGCTTCGTGGATCACGTTCTGCCTAGCTCGGAAGTCTCCCTCGGACGTTTCGTCTTCTCCTGTCATAACTAGAACGGCAAAGGAGGTCTTTGAGAGCATGTCTTCTAAGACGTCTCGAATCGTATGGCCAGCTCTTGCACCAATTTCATATGCCTCAACACGGTAGTCGTGCTTTTCGTGAAGGTGATCCTTCAGATCCCGCCACTGTTGATCTTTTCCGTGGCCGATGAACACCACTGGATGAGGTTTCTCTGGCGGCGAAAATCGAGATGCATCGACATCTCTCTCGAAGATATCGAAAACAGCTTCAATCTTTCCGCGATCCGGGGCAGATATTTCTACAATGGTGGAAAAGCCTGCGATAACGTGGAGTTTGAAAGCCACTTTACTTTTATTGCAGTACTGGCGGTAGACTGCTCCGCTTGAATATTTTCGATAGTCCGCGAAGAACTCTTCCTCTGAATCATAGGTCCATTTTGAATCGTCAATATCGACACTCAGTGAGAACCACATATCAGATTCATCGTTGGTGTTAGTCTGAGTGCGGAAGACCTGAATCGCTTCGCGCAACGTCTCGGCTGAGAAGCGAACGTTCGGGTACTCCTTCTCTTTTTCCAACATAGTTTTCGCATTGTTACATAAATCGCTTCGGCACATCCCGTAAGGTAAAAATATTCGGTCGGGCAGCGGATCCTTAGGATAGAAGGGCTCATGGGCGTGCGAGCATCGGAATCTCAGGCGATTTCCGTTGAGAAACCAGCTTTTGGAAACGGGCTCCCGGTGTGAGGTCGTCGCTCCGGCACAGCGGTGCTGACTCGACCTTCTCCCCAGTCTTATGGAGTGTATCCGAATTCAAGCAGCGTCTCGATAGTAGTATCGAAGCAAGCCACCGAGCCTGGGACGGCAACTTAATTCGCCGTCCTTGCGACCAACTTCATCTCCCGCATCAATGATTCGGTTCACGAGTTCCTGATGATTCCGTTCGTGGTGAAAGTGCTCTCCGAACTCTCTCAAGGCCCGACGCAATGACGCTTCACCAAAGAAGATCATACGGTTGAGACATTCAGATTTCAGGGAGCGCATGAAGCGTTCCAGATGAGCATTGAGATTAGGACTCTTGGGAGGTAAGACTACCGCCTCGATGTCGCTGGACTTCAAGATCTGACGCAACGGAAAGTGCTTCGTGTCACGGTCAAGGATGACGTGGGTCGAGCTGCGGAAAAAGCCGTCGACACAGTCGGTCAGGTTCCTTCCGACTTGCTGCATCCATTCGGAGTTGGGGTGAGGCGTCGCACCCGCGATTTCAATGCGCCGCGTCTTTAGATGCATCACCACAAGGACGTAGAACGTGACCAGTCCTGACCGAGTCCAGACCTCAACGGTCGTAAAGTCGGCGGCTGCGATCGAATCCCAGTGAGCAGCAAGGAAGGTACGCCAGGCCGTGCGGCTCTCGCGCTCTGGAGCTGGCTCGATGCCGTGGGCTTTGAGAATGTTGCCAACCGTGGTGTCAGAGATGTGGAAGCCCAGGTTGGCTAAAGCACCCTGGATACGGTCATAGCCCCAGCTAGGATTCTCCTGAGCCATGCGCAGAGCCAAGTCAAACAATCTGTTGTCGAATGCGTGGTCGGCCAACGGATTGCCTCTTGTCTGAGTGATCCCACTTGCGAGCGATAAGCTCTCGATGCCAGCGCAGAAGCGTGTCGGGCCTGACGATCTTGGCCAGTTTGCCGAGGCTTTTTCGGCCCAGCACCTTGCCCTTGACGGCCAAGCGTCGACGCTGGTCGTCGTTGAGCAGAATGCGGCCCTTGCCGAGCTTTTCTCTGAGTACCTGATTCTCAGTCAAAAGATACTCGATCGCGTCCTGCTGGTCTCTGTTGATCCAACCGGCCAAGATCAGGAGCAGCTGCTGCCAGGGCCTGAGCACGAAGTTCATGGTCGATTAGATGCTCACGTCAAGTGCTCAGACGCAAAGGGGGAAAACATTGGGGCTCAACCAAGGCCTGACTTCTGTTTGCCGTGACGGTTACAACTTGTTGCACAATAGAGACTTGTGGGTCGTCTGAATATTTTGACCTTACGCGCCCGCGTCGTGAATCTCAAGCTAGAATGCCCGAAACGTCATTGCCGGCAGATGATCGAGCAAGGCCAGGGTGGCCGGATCGTTCGGGCTCATAATCCAACGGTCGAAGGTTCTTGCCTCCATCTGAGCAAGGCGAAGAAATCCCGTCCCCTGTAACCAACGACAGAGATCTCACCAACCACCGCAAGGTGAATTTTTTGTTAGACTTGGGTGAATGATCCCATGAGTTTCTGCTCCTTCTTTACTGGACCATCTCGCTCCGAGTCTGGTACAACATTTTCGGCGATCTGAACCTGGCGATCTGGCAGATCTCATCAAGATTATTGGAGAAGAAGATGATAACCAAATTTGACTACTTCTACGGAGGCCACGTGGAGATGGACAGCATGGGCTTCCAAGGTGTCCGTGTGGACGACAGGAGGGAGTCGGACGAGCACCTCGCCTCTGTGTTCGACGAGGCTCGAACAATCGCCCAGTTAATGGACACGCTGAATTTTGACACCCTCTGGCTCGCGGAGCACCACTTTCAACGAGAGGGATTCGGGTGCATACCGAATATACTGATGTTGAGTGTCTATCTTGCACAGACCACCAGAAGGCTCAAGTTCGGGAGCTTTTTCAACACCATTCCCGCATGGCACCCGCTCCGCCTGGCTGAAGATTTCGCCATGGCAGACGTCCTTACGCAAGGTCGCGTCAGATTCGGCATTGGCCGCGGTTACATCAATCGGGAGGTAGAAACCCTGGGTTCGCCGCTCGATGATGACAAGGCCAACCGCGAGAAGTTCGAGGAGCAGGTCGAGATCATCTTCAAGGCATGGAACGAGCCATCTTTCTTCCATCGGGGTAGGTACTACGATCTCCCGCCCAGGGTAATTTACCGTGATCAGGCACTGGAGGAGGTTACGCTGGTGCCGCGTCCTCTCAAACGCCCCGTGGAGTGCTGGCAGCCCATCTTCAGCGCCAGTCCGCGAGGCATCGATTTCATGGTCAAGCACGGGATCAAGGGCGTCGTACCCGGGGGTGCCATCGTCGATGAGATCGCGACAACGTGGAGAGAATCGCTGTCACGCTCCGGGCGTGATGCCAGGCTTGGAGAGGACCTGGCTCTCGTCGTACAGATTCACATGGCCGATACTCGGGACAAAGCCATTCAGGAGGCGTCGGTCTGGTTCGAAGAGCAGCTCAAAGTGTTGGCCCCGCTGGGAAGGATGCCCCAGCTCACCAGGGATCAAATTCTGGCGACCTACGACCCGGAAAAGGCACCATTGGCCGGGCTCCCGACCGCTCACGATTTAGTTCGTGACTCGGCATGGATATGTGGGCCTCCAGAGCATGTCTTTGAAAAGCTCTCCGAGATCCAGAAGAGACTCCCCGGACTGGAGCGTGTGTCCGTCGGAGCCGGCGCTCTGGCGTTTCCTCCCAGCGTCATCAGGCAGAATATCGAGTGGTTCGGCAGAGAGGTGATGCCGAGGTTCCAGGGTGTAGCGGCCACCCCATCTTGAACCGGACAGGGTCTCATCAGTAAGGGGGGGGCAGCCACCGAAACATGAGGAAAAACACTTGTTCCTTAGGTTGGAGGGCTGATAGATTTTGACCATCTACCACGGGGAGACCCGAAGAAGGTCCATCCGAGGCTGACATGAGGAATGTCGGTTCCGCCGTTCTGCTTGCCCTGCTGCTGCCTCCCTTCGTCGACGCCCAGCATGCCCTGCCCCAAGTGGCGCCCCGTGTGACGACCACGGTGCCTCTCGGAGCCCCGCTCTCCCAGAGCGTCGAAGTTCAGTTTCGGGGAACACATCTCGACGACGCTCAGGAAATCCGCTTCCTTCGCCCCGACATAGAGGCACAAGTTCTCCGCAGCGACTACTACTCGGTGCACAGGCTCGCATTCGGGTAGGCGCTACGGTTCCGCTCGGTCTGCACGAGTATCGGCTCCACACCCCCCGGGGAACCCACCTAGGACTGTTCCACGTGGATTCACTCCCTCAGCAGCACGACACAGAACCGAATGACGATGTCCTGCAGGCTCAATCCGTCTCCACCCCGGTGCTGGTGGACGGTGTTGTCGAAGCGGCGGATTACGATACCTTTTGCTTCGCCACAGAGGCCGGTCAAACCATGGTAGCCGATCTGTGGGCCCGGCGGCGCGGGTGTGCTTCTGGACACCACCCTGGCCTGGTTGGACGAAAACGGCCGGGAACTCGAATTTATCGATGACTACTACATTTTCAAAGATCCCCACTTGAGCTTTCGGGCGCCACGGGCCGGCCGTTACTGCGTCCAGGTAGCTGCCTCCAAGGAAGTGGCCGAACCGCACTCCAGCTATCGGCTATTTCTGGGTGAGTTTCCCGTGACCCATCGAATCCTCCCTTTGGGAGCTCGGCGAGGGACCACCTCCCCTTTCACGCTCTACGGCATCAATCTCCATCAGATCCAACGCATCGTTCTGGGGGAGTCCGGAGTCCAGGCGGAGCTTCTGGAATCTGCTCCGGAGCGGCTTTCCTTTCGCCTGGCAGTGCCGGCGGACTTTGAGCTGGGACGCCACTACTTGCGCGTAGAGGCGGCACAAGGTGAGGCTCCCTTTCGACAACCGATCCTGATTTCCGATCTTCCCGAGCAGCTCTCCTCGGCACCCCACAGCCGCCGCAGTCCGAAGAAGATCCAGCTCCCCGTGGCTCTGAGAGGGGTACTCGACCAACCTCGAGCCGCCGAGTTCTTTTCCTTTCGCGCCAGCGCCGGCGAGCGCATTGAGTTCGACGTCCAGTCCATGAGACTCAACTATCCTCTCGATCCGGTACTGGCTCTTTCCGATGCCGCCGGCAAACAACTCGCCTACCTGGACGAACCGGCACCCAACGGCGGCAAGCAGCAACCCAATCTGGACCCTTACCTGGTGCATGAATTCGAGCAGGACGGCCACTACGTGGTAATGATTCTGGACTCTTCCGAACGGGGTCAGACCAATTACACCTATCGGTTGCAGATTCGCCCCGTTCTCGAGCCGAGTTTTGTACTGAAGGCGCTGACTTCGACTCTCACCCTGTTCCGGGGAAAGAAGAATTTTGTGCCCCTGCGGGTGCGCCGTCTGGGAGGCTGGAACAGCCCCGTCCAGGTGTGGATGGAACCAATGTGAACCTCCCGCTTGAGGTGACACGGGATGCCCCTTTGGGCGATATTCAGCTGAGCGCGAGGGCTCGCGGCAAGTTCCAGGGCAGGTGGGTGGAGAGAGGCGGAGATCCTCTACCGGTGGGAATCGATCGGCAAGATCAAGGGGCTCACCCAGGGGCAGACGCTGCTGGCCACGGTAACGGACTTGCCGTCGCTGGTGCTAGAGGTGCCCGAACGGCTCACACTTTACCCCGGCCGCACGGGACGCCTCAAAATCATCGCCACGCGCTTTGGTCCCCGGGCCGCGCCTCTGGCACTGGAGGCCCTTTCCCTGCCCACCGGCATCCGCCTGGAGAACCACGTCGTTCCTGCCGACGCCACCCCAGGTGGAACTGCTGCTGACAGCCTCCAATACGGCACCTCGGGGGACCCACGAGATCCGTTTCCGGGCTGGGCAGACTCTCTCCCCCCGGTTGAACTTCAGATTTCGGAGAAGGAACCGTGATCCAAGCGTTAGCACTGGGAATCTGCCTGCCGCTGGCGGGGGCCGCCGGCACCCCGGTCAGCTTTGTACGGGACATCGTGCCAGTCCTGACCAAGGCGGGTTGCGCCAATTCTAACTGCCACGGCTCGATCCGGGGAAGATCGGGCTTCAAGCTCTCTCTTTTTGGCTACGATCCGGACCTGGACTTTGAGGCCATCACCCGGGCCAACAAGGGTCGGCGCATCAGCCGCACTATGCCTGAAAAAAGCTTGCTCTTGCTCAAACCTACCCTACAGATACCGCACGGCGGGGGAGTGCGGTCCCAGAAGGATTTCACCGAGAGTATGCGACCCTCCTGAGCTGGCTCCGCCAGGAGGCCGCCTTTGACCAGCCCGGCTCGCCCCACATCACCTCGCTTCAGGTGAGTCCGGACAAACTCACCCTCCATCGTCTGGGTTCCCGGGCCCAGCTCACCGCTCGAGCCACCTACAGTGATGGCTCTCAGGAGGATGTCACCCGAAAGGTCCAGTACAGTGCCAACGATCCTTCGGTCGTCGAGATTGACCCAGGCGGACAAATCCAAACGCTACGAGGGGGTGAGACGCCGATAATGGTCCGCATGCTGGGCAAAGCCACGGTGGCCCGGATGGAGGTGGTGGACCGTCCAACCATCGAAAACTACCCGGAGGTAGCCCCCTCCAATTTCATCGACGAACTGGTTTTGAGGAAACTCTAACGTCTGCGCATCCTCCCCTCGGAACCTTCCGGCGATTACGAGTTCTTGCGCCGCCTCTATTTGGACACCATCGGGCTGCTTCCCACGCTGGAGGAAACCGAACGATTCGTCCGCTCCCAAGATCCGGGAAAGTGGGCTTGCCTGATTGACGAGCTGATCGAGCGCCCCGAGTTTTCCGAAGTCTGGGCCACCCGCTTCAGCGACCTGTTCCGGGTTGGACTTCTCGATCAGGGCCACAAGGGTTCCTACCTGTTTTACAACTGGATGCGGAGGGCCATTCACGAGGACAAACCCTATAACTAATTCGTGACCCAACTGGTCACGGCCAGAGGCAACCTGTGGTTCAATCCCACCGCCAACTTCTACTACATCACCGAGCGCTCCGAGCCCGAGAACATCGCCACCAACATCAGCCAGGTCTTCCTGGGGGTCCGGCTGGAATGCGCCCGCTGCCACAATCATCCCTGGGAAAGGTGGAGCCAGGATGATTTCTGGGGCTTTGCCGCCTTCTTTGGCCGCATGGGCGTCAAGGATACTTACGGCGGCGATCAGACTCAGATCATTCTCAAGGACCGGGGCGAGGTGCTCCACCCCCGAACCAAACAGGCGGTTACCCCCAAATATCTCGACGGTCCCGGGACAACCGAAAGGCCAGATGAAGACATCCGCGACCGGCTGGCCGCCTGGATCACCTCTCCCCAGAATCCCTGGTTCGCCCGCAATATCGTCAATCGCCTGTGGAAGCATTATCTGGGCCGGGGAATCGTGGAGCCGGTCGACGACATGTGCATCACCAATCCTCCCACCAACGAATCCCTCCTGGACGCCCTGGCGCAGGACTTCGTCCAACACGGCTTTCGTCTGAAACACACCGCGCGCACCATCCTCAATTCCCCGTATCTACCAGCTTACCGGTCAACCCAACCAGAGCAACCGGGGAGACGATCTGAACCACTCCCGTTTCTACCCCAAGAAACTGATGGCGGAGCAGTTGATGGACGCCATCTCGCAGGCCACCGGGGTGGCGGAAAAATATCCCGGCCACAAAAAGGGGCTACGCGCCATGCAACTTCCTTCTGGAGCACCCACCTATTTTCTTCAAACCTTTGGCCGCCAGATGCACCGCCGAAAAATCAGAGAGCGCCAAACCGAACCGGATATGGCGCAGGGCTATGCACCTGATCAGCGGAGACACCTTGATGGAGAGAATCCAGGCCCAAGAGGGGTCCCTGGTTCGGTGGATGGCGGACACTTCGCTGGACGACCCTGGCGTCATCGAACGGATTTTCTTGACGGCGCTGGTGAGGCCCCCCAGCCGGGAGGAGACACTTCTAGCGCTGGAGCCGATCCTGGCACAGGGCCTAAAGGCTTGCCGCCGGGCCTTCGAGGACACCTTCTGGGCCGTGATGAATTCCCGAGAGTTTAGTTATAACCATTGACGAGGCGCCCCATGTCACACTTTGACCGCCAAGCCTTTGTCAAACTAGGCTCTTTGAGCCTGTTTGGAGCCATCCATTACAGAGACATTCTTCGCTTGCAGGCCCAGTCCCCTGCCCTCGCTAGACCACAACGGGATCTGTCGGTGATTCATCTGTGGTTGAGCGGCGGTATGAGTCAGCTTGACACCTTTTGATCCCAAGCCCCAGGCCGATCCCAAGTATCGAAGTCTCTTCAAACCTATCTCGACCAACGTTGCCGGCCTTCAGATTTGCGAACACCTGCCGCTGGCCGCGCGCCTGGCCCACAAATATGTGGTGATTCGTTCCATGACCCACCGGCAGGCGGCCCATGAAGCGGCCAGCGGCTTCATCTTCAGCGGCCACGATCCTCTTCCCACGATCCGGTACCCAGCCGTGCAAACGGTGGTGGCCAAAGAGCTGGGTCCTCGCAACGAATTGCCGGCCGTGGTGACCGTCCCGGAACCAACCGGGGACTGGGAGAAGGCTGGATTTTTGGGTCCACGCTACAATCCCTTCGGCGCCGGTAACCCCAATCTAGAGGGCTATCAGGTGCGGGACCTGAAGCTTCCCATGGGCGTCGACTGGGCACGCGCCGACCACCGCCGCTCCCTGCTGGCTTTGATCGACGAAAAGTTTCGCCGCATCGACACGGCTGGAATTTCTGAAACCATGGACTCCTATTACCAGTCGGCTTTCGACCTGATGCGATCCGAGCGAGCCAAGAAAGCCTTCAACATTGCCCAGGAACCGGAAAATCTGCGCGACAAATACGGCCGCACCTCACTGGGACAGGGAGCCTTGCTGGCTCGGCGGCTGGTCGAAGCTGGAGTGCGTTTCGTGACGGTCTCGCGCGGCGTCAACACCTGGGATCATCACGACGACATCTTTAACACCCTGGCCAATACTTTTTTACCAGAGCTGGACCAGGCTTACGCTACCTTGCTCGAAGATCTTCACCAGCGCGGAATGTTGGATACGACCCTGGTGATCCTGACGGGAGAATTCGGCCGCACACCTCTGGTCAACATCGCCTCCGCGCCGCGACCACTGGCCCAACGCCTTCTCGATGACGATCGCCGGAGGCGGCATCCAGGGCGGGCGCGTCTGGGGCGCCAGCGACGAAAACGCCATGTTCGTCCGTGATGATCCGGTTCACGTCCCTTCGCTTTGCGCCACCCTTTACCAGAAGCTGGGCATCCGCTACCAAAGGGAATACGTCAGCAACGTTGGCCGACCCGTCAAGCTGGTCGCCGACGGCTACGAACCGCTGGATTTTCTCTGAGTGGGGTTGCTGACATGAGGATTGCGGTCCCGGACGACGGCACTGATCTGATTCCACCCTTGCTTCAGTCGTGGAGGTTCGACGTCGAACTCGAGCCAGGTCTCGTTGAAGAAGATCCACCTTGCTTTAGGCGCTTTCAGAACCTCGCCATTCAATCGGATCTCCAACCTATCCAGAGGGGTTAGATGGTCGACCAGAAGTCGCAGCGAAGCCTCCTTCAGTGCTCCGTCCCTTACAGCAGAATCCAGATCATCCGCCACATCAACGGAGACTCGGGTCTCGTCACCCACCCCTTCTAGTTCGAGTGGGAGTGCCCCCCCCCAGATCCGTTGGTCTACCAGATAGTGCTTGTCCTTCCGGGCGATGAGGGCAGCATCACCGATCTCCTTCCAGGGGAGTCGATCATAGTCCCTATCTCTCACCACCTGGAGGTAATGGTTGTTGAAGAGAAAGAGGCCTTCGGCTCCAGCTCGCCAATGGGCAGCCGCGACGGCTCGGCACATCTCCTGGACTGTAATAGTCTTTTTCTTTCCAGATCAAACGCGCTGAGAGGGGCCTGGATTGCTGAAACAATCCCAGACCCTGGGCGATGATCTGGGTCTCGCTACCCCGAGCTGCCGCGACCTACTCCTCCACCGGAAGACGGTGCTTGTTGCCGGGCTGATGTCCCACGATGAGGATGTCGATCAGACCCTCGGATAGCCAGGTCCGTACATCCATCCCCTGGGCCAAGGCGTCATCAAGGGAGCCCGGAACGCGAACCGAGAAGGAGAGACGGCGGTCTACCTTCTCTGACTTCTGGTCCAGGGCCTCCTTGATCTGCCCCAGCAGCCCAGTGAGGAGGCCAGCTCCTTCACTCTCCTGGCCCTGGAGGAAGAGATAGGAGTGTCGGCAGAAGTCCCAGTCCACTCCATCCAGATCATAGTTCTCAATGGCCTCCCGGGCCAGAGCCAGTTTGTACTCGCGCACCTGGGGGAGCGCGAAGTTGTAGGCCGTTTTGCGAGGACCTTCCTCCCCCAGGAGCCACTCGGGGTGATCTCTCTTCGTGAGGGAGATGAGAGGGTCTTCGGTAGCGCCTTCGAGCCGGGAGTCATGAATGTCATTGACCCGCATGGACAGCGGCGGTGCCCAGCTTTTGGGCTTAGACTCCGGTGAGGATTTCCTGGATGACTCGTCCGCCTATGTCGGTGAGGCGCTTGAAGCGGCCCGCGTGCAGGTAGGTCAGTCGTTGCTGGTCCAAACCCATCAGGCGAAGCAGCGTGGCGTGGACGTCGCGTACGGGCACCGACTCTCCTGCGCTGCGCAGCGAAAATTCATCGGTTTGCCCGTAGGTGGCTCCCGGGCGTACGTTGCCGCCGGCCATCCACATGACCAGGGCGAAGCGATTGTGGTCGCGTCCCGGTTTATCCGAAACCACATTGGAATCAAACGGCGTTCTCCCCATTTCCGAAGCCCAGACTACTAGGGTATCCTCCAGCATCCCCCGGGCCTTGAGGTCTTTCAAGAGGCCGGCCACGGGTTGATCCACTTCATGGCAAAGCACGGGCAAGCGGCCGGCCAGATCCCCATGCTGATCCCAGGGTTTGACCTTGCCGTGTAGAAGCTTGACGAAGCGAACGCCTCTTTCCACCATGCGCCGGGCCATGAGGCACTGGCGGCCGAAGGTCTCGGCCATCGGATCCTCCAGCCCGTACAGTTTCTTGGTGGCTTCCGACTCCCCGGACAGATCAATCAGCTCGGGGGCCTCCGTCTGCATCCGGAAGGCCACTTCATAGGCGGCGATGCGCGCCTCCAGATCGCTGGTGTGGGTGCGTCTCGCCGCGTGTCTCCGGTTCAACCACTCGAGCAATTCCAGCTTCCTGTGCTGGTTTTCGAAGGTGACACCCGGTCGCGGCCTCAGATTGGCGATGGGTGTGGCTCCCATTCGAAAAAGGGTTCCTTGATGAGAGGCGGGGAGAAAACCCTGACTCCAAATGGAGGCGCCGCCCACGGCCGGAGCTCCCTCTCCCAGCACGATGAATCCCGGCAGGTTCTGATTCTCGGTCCCCAGGCCGTAGGTCATCCAGGAGCCTATCGAAGCGCCGCCCGGCTGGATCTGGCCGGTCAGCGTATGGTAAACAGCCGGCGCATGATTGCTGCTGTCCACCGTAATGCCGTGGATGAAAGCCAGGTCGTCCACACAGGTCGCCAGGTGCGGGAACAGCTCAGATATCCAACGGTCCCGACTGGCCGTGCCGGGCGAAGCGGAAGGGGGAGGGGATGACGCGGTTTTGAGCGGCAGCCCGGGCAGCCACACCGCCGTCCGTTCCGCGATGGGTCGGCATTTGCTGGCCGGCGTAGCGGTCCAGTGTTGGCCGGTACTCGAAGGTGTCCATCTGGCTCACGCCACCTTCCATGAAGAGAAAGATGCAGCGCTTGGCTTTGGCAGGCAGGTGCACCGGCTGGGGAGCCAACAGAGCATCCGCCGAAGTCCCAGCGGCACCCAGATCACTCGCCAGCAGGTCCAGCAGCGCCAGACTTCCGAGTCCCAGATACGCGTTGCACAGAAAATCACGGCGAGACTGAGGGGGATTCAGTGAGACCTCTTTCATAGAAACACCTCCGGAGCGGATCCAGCGTTACTCGATAAATAATAGCTCATTGGAGTTGAGTAGGACCCGGCAAACCGCGGCCAGGTCACCCTCAAAGCTTACAAAGCGCTCTGATTCGGCCCCTTCGGGCCGGCGGGCCAGCACAATCTCAAAGAACCGCTCCAGCTGGCCGGTACTACGGAAGTCCCATTTTCTTTGACGTTCACACGTTTGAGTGCGAACCTACTTCCAACGGGTGGTGGTGAGATCGGTGAGTGGAAGGTGCCTGGCACAGCTCAAGACTGAGGCGCCACGACCGGCGGACAATAGCCGATTTCTCGTAGCTTCCGTGCTGCTGTTGTCTCGGAGCGAAACGATGCCGCAGGACATGTCAGGACGCGACTTCTTTCAAACAGCCTTCGGTACCGCGGAACTAGCGGCTCTCACCCGCACGGCACTCGCGCAGCAGCCGAGTCCGAATGGGATCCCCACCCGCAGGCTGGGCCGAACCGACGAGCAGGTTTCTATTCTCTGCCTAGGCGGGGGCCACATCGGGGAAATGGAGCGCAAGGACGCCATTCGCGTCATGCATGTCGCAATCGACGAGGGCATTACGTTCTTCGACAACGCATGGGAGTACGGCGACGGCTACGCCGAAGAAGTCATGGGTGAGGCACTTGCGGTGGACGACAAGCGCCAAAACGTTTTCTTGATGACCAAGGACTGCGAACGCGACTACGACGGGAGTCTACGCAATCTTGAAGATAGCCTGCGCCGCCTGAGAACAGACTACATCGATTTGTGGCAGTTCCACGAAATGGACTATGACAACGCCCCCGACTGGGTCTTCCAGCAGGGAGGGATGGAGGCGGCGCTCGAGGCGCAGCAAGCGGGCAAAGTCCGCTACATCGGCTTCACCGGGCACAAAGACCCGGGCATTCACCTCAAGATGTTGGCGAAACCTTACGAGTGGGCGACTTCGATGATGCCAATCAACATCATGGACGCCCACTACCGAAGTTTTCAGAACGAGGTCGTGCCTGTGTGCTTGGAAAAAGATGTCGGAGTGATCGGGATGAAAAGTCTGGGCGGAGGAAATCCGGGCGGTCAGATTCCCGGCAACACGGAATTCACCGGCGAGCAGTGCATTCGCTACGCGCTGAGCATGCCCATCGCAACTCTGTGCTTGGGTGTTCGCTCGCTGGAAGAACTCAAGCAAGACGCGGAGTATGCGCGCAGCTTCAAGCCGCTGTCCGATGCGGAAAAGAAAGAGTTAGTCCACTTGGCGGAACCCGAAGCCGGCGATGGCCGCCACGAGTTATTCAAATCCACTCAGGACTACGATGATCCCATCCATCGCCAGCAGCATCACTTTTCGTTGAACCCAGGATGGCCATCGGTGCGATGGATTGACCGGGGAGATAAGCCGTAGAGGCGGGCAACTTCGGTGGCCGGCTCAGGCTCCCGACAGTTTCTTGGTGTAGATGAGCAGATTGGCCGTTCGAAGACCGGGAGGTGTGGAGACCGTCGGGGCTTCTTTTTTTGGGGGCAATACCTGCTTTCAAGATTGCAATTCTGGTAGGTCTTCGAACAACTGAAGCGCCTCGGGGTTCGCCAGTGCGTCCCGGTTATGAACAGGCTTGTTTCGGATCACATTGCGGACAGCCATCTCGGCTACCTTGCCGTTGAGGGTTCGCGGAATATCGGACACCGCGAGGATCTTGGCGGGGACGTGCCGCGGACTGGCACTTTCCCGGATGGCGCGCTTGATACGGTGCCTTAGCTCCTCGTCCAGTTCCACGCCGGAGTCGAGAATCAAAAACAAGATCAGGCGCACGTCACCCTCCCAGTCCTGACAGACCGCCACGGCTTCCAAGATATCCGGCAGTGCCTCCAGCGGCCGGTAGACCTCCGCGGTGCCTATGCGGATTCCTCCGGGGTTGAGCACTGTGTCCGAGCGGCCCCAGATGATCATCCCGTCGTTTACCGTTAGCTCGCAGTAGTCTCCGTGATGCCAAACGCTGGGAAATCGCTGGAAGTAGGCGGCACGATACCTCCCACCATCCGGATCGTTCCAAAACCCAACCGGCATCGATGGAAAAGGGGCCGTGCAAACGAGTTCTCCCTTCTCTCCGCGAACCGACTGGCCCTGACCGCCAAAAACCTCGACTGTCATTCCCAGGGCCCGCGTTTGTATTTCTCCGCGAAAAACCGGCCCGATGGGATTTCCCACCGCAAAGCCGGCGATGATGTCCGTTCCCCCGGAGATGGACGATAAGCAGACGTCCTTTTTCACCTTCTGGTAGACGTAGTCGAAACCCCTTCCTGAAAGCGGAGACCCGGTCGAGAGAATCGTGTGTAGTTGCGAAAGATTGTGCGTCTTGTCGGGTTCGATCCCGGCTCGCTCCGCGGCACTAATATAGCGGGCACTGACACCTAAGATCGTCAGTTTCTCTTGTTCGGCCAAGTCAAAAAGTATGTTCCCGTCTGGGTGAAACGGTGAGCCGTCGTAGAGGACAACTGTGGCTCCGACGGCAAGGCTGCTCACCAGCCAGTTCCACATCATCCACCCACTGGTCGTGAAGTAGAGGATGCGGTCGGAACGCTTGAGGTCCGTGTGGAGCGTCAGCTCTTTTAAGTGCTGGATCAAGGTTCCACCGGCACCGTGTATGATGGACTTGGGAGGGCCCGTCGTTCCCGAGGAGTAAAGGATATAGACCGGGTGGTCAAAAGGGAGCTGCTGGTAGTCGATGTCGCCGGACGTGGTTCCCGCGAGCAAATCTTCGTAGCGAACGGCACCAGGGATTCCGTTGAGTTTAGGCTTAGGTCGAGTATAGGGAATCACCACCACTCGCTCGAGCGAGGGAATTCTTTCAGCGATCCGGGAAACTCGTTCGAGGGAATCAAAAATCTTCCCGTTGTAGAGATAGCCGTCCGCGGTGAAAAGGATCTTCGGTTGAATCTGTCCGAAGCGATCGAACGCACCCTGCAGACCAAAATCGGGCGAACAGGAAGACCAGGCTGCGCCGATGCTGGCCGCTGCCAGCATGGCGACCACCGTTTCCGGCATGTTAGGCATGAAGGCCGCGACGCGGTCGTTGGACGACAACCCCATCGTCCGTAGGGAGGCTGCAACAGGAGCGACTTGGGCGTGCAGTCCCGCATAGGTTAAACTGCTCTGTCGTCCTTTTTCGCTCCAGAAGACCAGCGCTTCGCGGTCGTCATGATATCGCAGCAGGTTTTCAGCGAAGTTCAGGCGCGAGTCAGGAAACCATCTCGCACCGGGCATCTGGCCGAAGTCGGTCACGACCGGCCCGCAGTGCCGGCTGGCTTTCACGTCACAAAAGCGCCAAACCGACTCCCAAAACTGCTCCGGTTGCTCGACAGACCATCTATAGAGGCTTTGGAAGTCCGCTAAGCCAGGCGGATGGAAGGTCTCTTGCACAAAGCGCATAAACGCCTTCATGTTCGATTCTTCGATTCTTTCCGTGCTTGGTTTCCAGAGGGGCTGTGTCATCGTCTTCAAGTCCTAGCCTGCCAATTCTGTCCTGGTGGCCACCGCTTCAATATGACGAATGCTGGATCGGTTCCGTAGCTGACAGCATCGTGCACCAAGGTCCCCTGTTTGGAGTTTGGAGACTTTCTGGACTTGAATATTGTTTTGGGCTTTGGTTCAAGGGGGGCAGTTAGTCGGTTCTAGTCTTCGAAGAATCCCTCGTTCTGGCTCAGATATTTGCGAGCTTCGTCTTCATCCAATTCCACGCCCAGGCCCGGACCCTCCGGAATCTCGATGGACCCGTCCGAGATTCGCGGGCGGTAACCTTTGAGGATGCGATCCCACCCGGGCATGGCGTGAAACTCCAGCGCCAGCAGGTTGGGTATGGCGGCGCAGGCGTGGACAGCGGCAGCGATCCCGATGGCGCTGGAAGCGTTGTGAGGAGCCACCATCATGGAGTGCAGATCCGCCAGCTCGGCGATCTTTCTCCCTTCCGAGATGCCGCCGCAGATCTGAAAATCGGGCGCCGCTATGCGCATGGCCGCCTTCTTGTAGTAGGGCAGGAACTGATGGCGATAGTGAAGGCCCTCACCGGTCAGGGTGGGCGTGGTGGACGAGGCGGTCAGCCGGGCCCAGGAGTCCACGTCCGTGGCGGGCAGCGGGTCCTCAACCCAGGCCAGGTCGAAGGGTTCCACGGCTTTCAGGTAGCGCAGGGCGCTATGCAGGGTTCCCACCCGGCACTCCACCGAAATTTCGATTTCATCATCCACGTAGTTATGAATCTCTTCCAGCTGCTCGATCACCCCGTCGAGCCCGCGCCGCGTCAGATGGGTATCCATGACGGCGCCCTCCTGGCGGGGAACCGTGTCGAACTTCAGGATTTCAACCCCCATTTCGTCATACGTGTCCTGCATGCTCCGATAGTCGTCCAGGTCTCCGACACAGCAGTAAAGGCGCACCTTTTCCCGATGCCGGCCTCCCAGCAATTTGTACACCGGGACGCCGGCAGCCTTTCCGGCAATGTCCCAGAGGGCGGTTTCGATGGCGCTGATGGCATGAGCCGTCAGGCCCTCCTCGTCGAAATGGGCTGCGCTACCCACGGTGGGATAGGCGCGAGCTATGAGACTTCGGATCAGGGGCTCCACATTGGTGGGGTCTTGGCCGATCAACCGGTTCTTGTAGCGACGAACGATGGTCCGGATTAGAATGCCGCCTCGGGTGTCGCCGTAGCCGCTGATCCCTTGGTCCGTGTCGATGCGCACCAGCAGCCAGCGCCGATTCCAGGGTCCCCAGTGGGCGTTCAATACGGTCGTTTTCAAGTCGGTGATGCGGATCCCGCCCTGGGATTCGGCCGCCGGCACAGCTCCCCGAACTGACTCCAGCCAGGGCAGGGTGGCGGTGCCTGCAGCCAAGTGGCTTAAAAAGTTCCTTCGATTCACAGTCATGGTTCAACTCCCGAGTGCTCTCTGGACACGATCAATGAGTCGAGTCCTCCTTTGCCCGGTAGGCCTTGGGATCTTGTCTCACGCCCTCGGAAAGTTGGTCTTCGGGCTGGGCTCAAGCAAGGGTTCCCACCCGTTTTTATGATGCTGACCGACCCGTGGGCACCGTCATGTCGGTCAGCATCTCGTCGGTGATGTAGCGGCCCAGCACAAAGATCTTGCGGTCCGTGTACCAGAAGATGCGTTTGCCCTGATGCTCGGTCAAGCTGGCGTACATGGAGAGCCACTTGAAGTAGTGCGGAAAAATCCCTACGCTCTGGGTGTCGAAGATCATCTTGGGTTGGCTGAACCAGACCGGTTGGTGGGCTCCCGGGCGATACTCTCCGACTACAAAGAACTGTGGTCTGCGGCTGTTCAGGTCCATGGGGCCATGTCCTCCATAGCCGTAGCCATCGTGGTTTTGCATGAACAGGAGATAGCGGCCATCGGAAAGGCGAAACATCGGGGTGGGAGCTACCGGATTGAGAATCGGGTCGCCGCCGTCCTTGAATCGCAACATCTCTGAGGGGCGCCACTTGAGGTCATCCTCGTCCTCGGAAACTGAGTACCAGACCTGCCCGTTGGCGGTCCGCATAGCCGCGAACAACCGTCCGTCAGGCAGTAGAACCAGGCCCGGCTCCTGGCAGAAGGTGTACCCCTCCGACTTCTCGGGTTCGAAACTGACCGGTACCGAAATCAGGTCCTCATCCTCGGGCAGGTAGGTGAGCTTCAGGTCCTTGGGGTGGGGACCCTCATCAATGTTCTCATAGCGAATGAATTCGCACCGGCACTCCTTAAAGTTTTTGTCCTTGGAGGCCGGAAAAACATAATCGTTCGTGCTTCGAGTAAAGGCCACCACCGGGCGGTCCTTGGCGTCGCGGATCGGTTTTTGCCACACGATACACCGACTCAGCACGCGGGGATCAGGATGGTCGAATTTGCTGCTGCGCCGGTAAGGGATGTCGATCCCAGCGTCTATCCAGGTATGCCCGTCATCGTCGGAGTACTTGCATCGCATGAGAGCGTTGATGAAGCCCTCTCCCACGCCAGGCGCAAAGTTGTAGAAAACATAGATGCGACCCGTCTTGCTGATCACGGGCCAGCCGAAGTTGGTGTAGGTCCCATGTCGGGTCGGCGCGGCCAGGGTTCGGGGAGCTGTCCAGGTGACGCCGTTGTCCCGGCTGCGAGCAAAGACCACCCGATAGAGAACCGAATTTCCGGCCGCCGGCGGATGCTGGTCGGCCATGGCCCAGATAGCCAGCAGGTCACCACCCGGTGTCACCTCGACAAGAAGGTGGTCGTTGCCCTCGGCCGCAAAAGCCGGTTCCGAGGGCAGGTAGAGTACCAGGTCCGGATCGGTTCGGACCCAGTCGTCATTGTAGCAATCATACTGTCCACTGGATGGTTTGCCGGGCGCTTCCGGAGGGGGCGCGGTCAGCGCCGCCGATTCGGCCGCCTTGCCGGAGAATCCCAGGAAAGACAGGCTCGAGATCGATTGCAGCAGTTGTCTTCTGTTCACAATCAGGTCTCCCTATGGTGTGTCGACTTTAGGTTTGTGGGTCCGTCCACAGAAAAGCCAAAACGGATCCCCTCGAGTTTCAGCCCCCGCTAGCACCAGCGAGCCTAGCTGGCTCTGGAGCGCCGTCCGCACAAAGTGCCTTCGATTCTGCTCTCGGAGCGACATGGTAATTTCTCACTGGCCGTCAGGGGTCGGCTGCAAAGCCCTGTTCCTAGTTTTACCATCCCTGCTCCCGAGCCGCAACCAGATGCTGGCAGCGACCGGAACGGAGCTTTCTCCAAGTCTCCGGCCCCGGCTGAGGGAGCGGGGCCACTTGACTGTCAGGCCTCGATGCATTAGGAAGGTTGCTAACTCGTTATGAATGGCATCGGGTCGCGAAGACAGCTGGAAAGGATCCTCTTCTTCGGCCTGATCTGCGCCTTTTCCCTCCAGGGCTGGGGTCAAGATAAGGCCTTGCAAAACCCTTATTCTTCGCCTAGCGACATCACCGCTGGCGGCGTCATATTTCGATCTCAGTGTGCTCTGTGCCACGCTACGGACGGGACCGGAGAGCTGGGACCCGACTTGACGCGGGCCCGTTACCGGCACGGAAGCAGCGACGCCGATCTGTTTCGCATCGTCTCAATGGGCGTTCCCGGCACCCGCATGGATCCCTCCCGACTTTCGGGCCGACAGGCCTGGCAGGTGGTGGCATTCGTCCGTACTCTGAGTGCTAAAGCCAGTGAAACGGATTTGCCTGGCGCGACAGCAGAGGGGAAAAAACTGTTTTGGGGACCGGCCGGATGCAGCAACTGTCACATGACTGGAGGACGTGGGGGACGTCTCGGCCCCGAGTTGAGCGACATCGGGTGGAAGCGATCTCCCCGCTACCTCCGGGACTTTATCCGTTCCCCCACCAACCGGCCCGGCTCCGATTCTCAGATCTTTGTGGACCTGTATCGCCGCTACTGGCCGGTCACTGTGACGGATCGAGCCGGAGGGGTCGTCAATGGTGTCCTGCTCAGTGAAGACACCTACTCCATCCAGCTGATGGACCGAAGCGAAATCTTGCACAGCTTTCGCAAACGGGGTCTCAAAGAGATTCGGCGCGGGGACCGTTCGGCCATGCCCAGCTACCAGGACCAGCTGACGGAACGGCAGCTGGACGACCTGGTGGCCTACCTGAACTCTTTGCGTGGAGAATAGCGCTCGTGATGAAGCGAATCGGTTGGCTGGCAGCAGCATGGGTCCTGAGCGTCGCCTTCTGGGTCCTTACCCAAGAGGCCCCCGGCCTTCTATCGGCTTCCCCATCGGCTCCCACGGAATCCGAACCTTCCGGCCAGGGAGTCTCCTATCAGCAGATCGTCGAGGCCGAGCAGAATCCCGGCCACTGGCTCACCTACTCGGGCACTTACCGCAGCCAGCGTTACAGCCGTCTCGACCAGGTGCATCGCGGGAACGTCAGCCAGCTCAGACTGAAGTGGGTTTACCAGATGAAGACACTGGTCAAGACCGAGACCAGTCCTCTGGTCGTCGACGAGACCCTGTACGCGACCAAATCCCCCAGCGATGCTTTCGCCCTCGATGCCCGCACGGGCCGACCTTACTGGTCTTATGAGCGCCAGTTGCCGGATCGCATCAGCGTCTGCTGCGAGTTTGTGAACCGTGGACTGGCCATTCTGGGCGACCGAGTGTATCTGGGCACCCTGGATGCCCACCTGGTGGCTCTGGACCGCAAAACGGGAGCGGTCATCTGGGATCGAGAAGTGGCCGATTACCGTCGCGGGTATAGCATCACCGTGGCTCCCCTGGCAGTGAAAGACAAGATCGTTGTGGGCATTGCAGGAGGGGAATACGGGATCAGGGGTTTTCTGGACGCCTACAATGCCCGCACGGGGGAGCGAGCCTGGCGCTTTTACACCATTCCCGGTCCCGGAGAGCCGGGTCATGAGACCTGGTCGGGCGACTCCTGGAAAACGGGAGGTGGTTCCACCTGGCTGACCGGGTCCTTCGATCCCGAATTGAACTTGATCTACTGGGGGATCGGCAATCCGTCCCCGGATTTCGACGGCCGCAAGCGTGAAGGCGACAACCTGTATACCGATTCTGCCATTGCTCTGGATGCCGACACTGGGAAGTTGAAGTGGCATTTCCAATTTACCCCCCATGACATCCATGACTGGGACGCGGTCCAGATTCCGGTGCTGGCGGATGCGCCCTTTCAGGGACGGCAGCGCAAGCTGATCTTTTGGGCCAATCGAAACGCCTTTTACTACGTGCTGGACCGCGAGACAGGGGAATTTCTGCTGGCCAAACAATTCGCCCATCAGAACTGGGCAAAAGAGATCGATTCGAGCGGTCGGCCGGTCCGAATCCCCAACATGGAACCCAGTGAAGATGGGGTCCTGGTCTACCCCGGAGTCCAGGGAGCCACCAACTGGTTTTCCCCCTCTTACAGTCCTCGCACGGGACTCTTCTACGTCAACGTCTGGGAACTGCCCAATCTCTTCTACATGGAAGAGCAGGAGTACGATCCAGGCAATTTTTTCTTTGGGAGCCTGATCCAGGGGGCCAGCCAGGAGCCTGGTTACGGGGCGCTTCGCGCCATGATTCCCCAGACAGGCGAGCTGATGTGGGAGTATCGGCTGCACAGCGTCCCCTGGGCCGGGATCTTATCGACCGCAGGCGATGTGATTTTCAGCGGAACCAATGACGGCCAATTCTTCGCCCTGGATGCACAAACCGGCCGGGAACTGTGGGTGGCCTCGCTGGGTGGGATCATCTCGGCAGGACCCGTTACCTATCTGAGTGAGGGCAAACAGCAGGTTGCCATTTCCGCTGGAAACGGCCTGTTTGTCTTCGAGCTGAGGCAATGACGCAGCCCTTCTCGATGTCGGATCGGACAGATGAGTCTCCAGCCTTGGGAGGCCAGCACCGGGGCCTCCTCCCTACCGGAGTCCCTGGACCGTTCCCCAGGCAGAACGGCTGTCTATCTATGGTTGTTTTCGCGTGCCGCTCTGGATCCAGCTGACGGCGCACCCCACGCCGACCACGATCAGATGCCCCAGAATCCCGATCAGAAAGGGGTTCCAGCGATAGCTGTAGAGCCCCAGATCCAAGATCGTCTCCGAAGAATTGGGGAGGTACACACCGGTCAAGGTGGCCCAGGTGGTAAACAAGAGGCAGATAAGGATGCCCGTGTAGGCGGCCCGAGCCGTAACTCGGGGAAACAGAAAACCCAGGACGAAGAGCCCCAGAATGCCCCCGCCCGCAATCGAGGCCAGAGCGATTCCGTATTTGGCAAAGGATTCGATCCCGATCCACTGCTGGGCCAGAACGACAGCCAAGATCCCGAAAGTAGACACCGCGATTCTCCCCACTAGCAGCTGGTGCCGATCGCTGGCTCGTGTAAAGGCTTGGCAGTAGAAATCCTGTACCACCACCGCTCCAATGCTGTTCAAATCCGAGTCCAGGCTGGACATGGCCGAGGCCACCAGGCCAGCCAGCATCAGACCGATCAAGCCCACCGGCACTTGCGTCTTGACGAAGTGGGGAACGATGTTGTCCTGCACTTCGCCGACGGCCGGCGGCAGATAGGCTCCGGAGACTTCGTAAAAGCCCCACAAGCAGGCTCCCAGCACCCCAAATAGAAACCAGACGGGCACGCAGGAGCTCACCCCTGCAAAGGCTCCCCGGCACGCCTCTTCGTCACTGCGAGCGAGCAGATAGCGTTGTACCACTCTCTGACTGGTGCCGTAGATCTGCAGCGAGGTGAGCGCTCCGCCAATCAGGTAGAGCCAGAAATTGTCCTCAGTCAGACCGAACTCATAGTTGCCCCAGCCAAACTTGCCTGCCTCCCAGGCCGCCGAGACCACCGCCGAGGGCCCAACCGGTGAGCCGAAAAGAACCACTCCCAGGCACAACAAACCTCCGCCCACCAGCAGGGTACCTTGTAGCACGTCGGTCCAAACCACGGCGGTGATGCCTCCGATCAAGGTGTAGACCACGGTGCAAAGACCGAGGATCAGGGCGACCCACCAGATATCCCAATCTGTCAGGAAGGCGATGGCGACCGCCAGGTAATAGAAGGTGACACTCATCTCCAGGGTGCGGTTGGAAGACAAAGACCCCAGAGCCGTAGGCCTGTGCGGGGTAGGCGAAGCGCTGTCCCAGGTACTCGTAGGCGCTCATGCGCACGCGATGGCGGTAAAAAGGAACCAGCCAGCGGCTCAAGAAATAAATGATGATGGGGAGCGTGATGTAGTAAGGGACGGTCCACATGTCGGCGTTGAAAACGGCACCCGGCCCCCCGATGAAGGTGGCACTGCTGACGATGGTCCCCATCATGGAAAAGCCCATCACCCAACCGGGCACGTTTCGTCCCGCCAGGAAGTAGTCCTCGGTGGACTTGTGCCGCCGGGCAAAATAGACCCCCAGACTCAACACGAAAGCCAGGTACAAAAAGAGGATCGTCAGATCGAATCCACTCACCGGTGACTCTCCTTCTCAAGCAGAAAAAACGGTCTTCAAAACCGCGGAATTTCTTAGTATACGGCTTGCCCATCCCACCCGCCCTGAGGGTGTTGCATTTTGGTGGCAGAAAAAGAGCCTGGATCGATCCTCCGATACCGCAAGCTGTGTCAGGGCTGGGGAAGATGGCAATTAAAATTTGGAATCCAATGATCCATCCGGGGTGCAAATACCTCTACAAGGAATACAGCGCTATGAGGGAGAAAACCGATGAATTGGAAGAAGGGACTTTCAATTGTTGCAACTCTGTCTTTTCTAACAGCGAGTCTTCTAGCCGGCAGCGGCCAACGGGCTGATCAATTTCTTACCGCGATCGGTGCCGGTAAGAATGGGGAAACGGCTTTTCGAACTCACGAATGAGCAGCCAGAGTCAAACAGTGGCGAACTGCGGCTGTTCTCTCAGACGGGGATCGACCTGGCTACCTGGATGGATGCTCCCCAATGGGTGGGAAAAGAAGGTCAGTTAGAATTCCTCAACGGCCGTATATCGTTTTCCATTCCATCACGTACTGCTCTCATCCTGACAATTGCCCCCGACGGCAAAGGTGAACTTGGTTGGGCACGAATAACATCAGATCATCGCTTGGCGGTTCGTGCCAGCTTACAGGTGGCGACCCTACCGCCCTCGGGTCAAAAAGTGAAAGGGTTGGGATCAGTAGGGGGTGTCCAGATAGCTCCGCCGCCGCCACTGGTCGAATCACCTTTCCGGTAGGCATGCTCAACGTGCCCGTAGTAGCTGTTGGGTTGGTGCGCGAATCGGTCCTTGCCGCAGATGCGTCAGTCTGAGCTCCTCCCTTCAAGGACTCGCTACCCGCGGCCGGTGCTTCTTCAGAGAGTGTTGTTGACCGGCGCCCTAGCATGGCTCGTCGCCGGCCAGCGTGATACGATGCATTGTGCGCCTGAACCCCTGATAATCATTCACTGGATTGTGCTGGGCGCAGCGATTATCCCAGAGGGAGAGGGGACCTTGCCCCCAGCGAAAGCGGCAGGTGAGTTCTGGCCTAGCTTGGTGCTCGAATAGGTACTCGAGCAGAGACCGGCTCTCCTGCTCCGTCCAACCCTCGAAGTGGGTTGTGTGGGCATTGTTGACGTAAAGCACGTTGCGCCCAGTTTCCGGATGCGTGCGAATCACAGGATGAGCTGCACCTAGCACTTTCAGTTCCGCGCCGGCCTCGCGTAAGCGGTCCTCCCGCGTCTTGGCGACATCGGGTTTCGTCGAAGTGTTGATGCCGACCAGGCCGTCGAGCGTCTTCTTAAGACCCTCCGAGAGGGTTTCATAGGCCATGTACTGGTTGGCGAAAAGCGTGTCGCCGCCGTAAGGCGGAATCTCGACCGCGTAGAGCATGCTGGCCATCGGCGGACGCTCCAGATAAGTGGTGTCAGAATGCCAGACGCCGCCGAAATTCACCCGCTCGTGCTCCAGCTTGATCACCGCTGTGATCAACGGACATTCGGGCAGTCCCTTCATCTGTGGGTATTCCATTGGCTGCCCGAACTGCTGGGCGAAAGCGAGCTGCTCCTGTGGGGTGAGTTTTTGGTTGCGGAAGAAGATCACCAGATGGTCGAGGAAGGCCCGGCGGATCTCCGAAACGACTTCATGTTTCAGGGGCCGGGCAATATCCACGCCTTTGATTTCAGCGCCGAGCGCACCGGCGATCGGGCGGACCTTGATGTAGCGATAGTTGCGGCGCACTGTGTTGTCCATTTTTCCCTTTCCGCCTGTTCACCCGCCCGGGCTGGACGCTGTGGGACATACTTTAACAATCCTTCTCTCCATACCGCTTCAAGTGCTACTCTGGACCCTCTCAGGCTGAGTCAACCGCCACCAACAGAACATCATCGCGTACGTGGTCGAGGAGAACCGGGTTCTGAAAGAGCAGATGAATGGTCGTCAGCTCCGCCTCACAGACGAGCAGCGCCGGCGACTCGCTGCCAAGGCAAAGCGCCTCGGCCGGAAGGTGCTCAATCGGGTTGCAACGATCGCGGCCCGTAGGCGCGCCCTGCCGCCGGCCCCTGTTGACTTCACCGCCGGTTGGGTCAGAATCCCCAGACCACTCCCACGGCTACTCTGAATCTCTGCCACGCTTCGTCTCCGCTTCGCTGAGCAACTGGAAGGGAGAGCCCCAAGAAAGTGTTGAAGGAGTGAAACTCCCGAGCCAGGGTCGGGTGAAGCATCAAGACTGAGCTGTTCGAGGAGTCCATGAGCCGGCCATCCTCCCGGCTTCTGCCTGCGTGCTCCCAAGAAACACCGAGTTGGGGACTGAAGGGCAAACCCCAACTTTCGTAGGCGAGACCGCCGCCGAGAAAGAGGCGGTTACCGCGCTTCTCACCTTCCTCAAGGGAGGATTCTGTTCGCTCCAGGCCGTAGCCTATCACTGCCCAGTTTCTCCACTCCGTTCCGTAGATGACTCCTCCACCAAGACCGACAGCATCGTGCTCCAGATTGCCGGTAGGTGGTTCCAGTGTGAAAGTAGCGATCAGCCATTTACGGGGTCCCAGTTCAGGGAAATAACGGATTGCCAGAACCAAGTCTTGGAGCCCGTCAGCCTTCTCTTCCCCCCGCTCCGCCTCAAAAGGTAGTGTGGCGCTTAGCGACCACTGTCGGCTGACCGAGGTGCCGACGCTGAGAATCCCAATATGGCTATGACTGAGGGGAACAGGAGATGTTCCCTCATTGGTGAAATAGTACTGGGTAGAGACGAAGCGCTTCTTAGAGATAAGGGTTGCTGACTGGGGCCCAAAGATCGCTTCATGGTGTGCATAAAGCCCTGAGAAGGAAAGCAAAGTGATCAGGAGGACAGCTACTGAACACACGGGGGATAGGCTACCCAGAAGCGGCCGACTCCGTCAATGCAAGCAACGGAAAAAGGACATGACCAGGCCACCGCTCCACCTCATCACACTCAACCAAGACCCAAACCTCCAGCAAATGGGCTGCCGAACGAAATGATTCCAGCTCATCAGAAAAGGGCAGGACAACCTCTGCCTGGTCTTTGGGTCAGCCTGAGTGCCCCTTGCCGGCAAGTCGATCACGAAGCCGAAGAAAATGGA
>CBDBID010000013.1:0-22419 GCA_965205565.1 Acidobacteriota bacterium | reverse complement strand
AGCTGGTTTCCGGCGTGAAGGAACCGCATCCGGGGCCGCGCACCAGATTATGCAGGAACCGAGAACAGCCAGTCGGAGTCTGGTAGTCGTGACACAACTTCTCGTCGGGAGAACCACGAAAACTATCGTATACAACCTGAGCCGCAGCATCGAAAAGGCGCTCGTCCCACGGTTGAACGGAAAAACCGGCAGGCCCACCGTTTCCTGCGGAATGTCCACTCAACTCCCCTACGGATAGGGACAGGAAATAGCGCTTCAGAATGGAAAAGCCTTCTTGGCGGAAAAGGGGCGTAAAGTTGCAGTTGAAGGAAACCAGTTGGCACTCAATGCGTCGAACGCTTCCCCACGAGCGCAGCGAGAAGAGCGTTTCTGCCAGCAATTGACCGTAGTTTTCAGGTGTGCTCCATCCCGGTGCAACGTAGAGGTTACCGATATATCCGATCGGATGATCGACAACGTAATAGCTATAGCCCGCCAATATTCCCTGCGCTGTTACCAGGGCATGGCCGGGTAGAGATCGGGAGCGAATCTGGCGTCGCAGTAGGTTGATGGTAGGACGATGGTCCCAAAACAACGCCTTCTTCCAGTTTTCTACCTCTTGGTCGAAGAGTTTCTCGAACTCGGAGGTACTGACACTAGGCAGTGGAACCACGCGCATGGATACCCATTGTAACCGCGGCGATGCCTTTCGGGGAGATGCGTCGCCCCGTTCTGACGGTTTGCACCTTTTCAAGCGGCCGGCCGGAGACGCTTTACGGTTGCCCGTCTTTTCTGGACTCGAATATAATTGGGTGGATGAATCTGAAGGTGCACACTCGCAATTTTCAGCGGTTTCCGGCTTTCTCCAAAGTCATGGAGCGCCAGACCCAGAAGATCCGCAAGTTGTTACCGACCTTCTCCTCGGACGCTCTGAACCTCCATGTGACGGTAGGAAAACTGGCCCGAGGCCGGCAGTTTCGAACCAGCCTGGTCCTGGGCATGTCTCAAAGAACCTTCCGCGTCGAAGAGATCGAAACCAATCCGACCATGAGCATTCTGCGAGCCTACGGAGAATTGCTGAGGAGAGTGAAGAAGTTCAAAAGCCAGCTCAACCGCGAACATTTCTGGTGGCGCCAAGCCACTCTTCCGGCCCCAGCACCGACCTCACCGATGCCAGCTAGCACCCAGCCAGAAACTGATTTGAATTTCGAGAGAATCGAGAACTACATCCGCCGCGAACTTTTTCATCAGATCGCACTGGAGAAATTTCTTCCCGGTATCATCCAACGTCAGGCCCTGCTCGATGAAATTTTCCTGCAGGTCCAGTCGGAGAAAAATCGCCCTGAGAATCTGTCTTCCGAACAATGGACCTTTCAAGTTGCCCGCCAGACCGTGCAGGCACGTGTTGAGGAGCTGAACCAGTCTCGCAAGGATGCCCATCTAGAGGAAGTGGCTCCTCGGCTCTCGCCTTGGGACGACGAGGAGTTGAATTTCTATCAGCCCGACGAGGTGCTGTGTCTGGAGGGTCTTCGCGACGACGCGCATAGCGCAACCCCGGAAAAGCTTCTGCAACTCGAGGAGACCGAAGTGCAAATTCAGCACGCCATCGCTCGATTGCCCAATCCGATTCGCGAGTCGTTTGTGCTCTTTGCGCTGGAGGGCTTTAATTCCGATGAAGTGGCCATGATCACCGGCCAGACTTCCGAAAAGGTTCTCCTTCACGTCGAGAGGGCCCGCAATAAACTGAAAGAAGAACTGGCTCTAATTCGCCAAGCCGACCATCCGCAATCCTCAAAATCCCAGCCACGGATTTCCTGAGGGCACCGCTACAGATCCGCTTTGCCGGGGCGGAGAGCCGGACGGGGCATCGTTTCGATTCAGGTCAGGAGCCGATATAATACTCTGACGCATATTTGCCGCGTTGGGCCGTGCGCGGCAGCTAAAGACAGGGAGGCCGTCAATGAAGTTCGCAAGCAGAGTGGCAGGAATTTCCGCCTCGCCCACAATGGCGGTGATGCAGGAGGCTCAGGAACTCCGAAAACAAGGAGTCGATATTATCGATTTTGGGCCGGGTGAGCCCGACTTTCCGACTCCCCAGCCGATCAAACAGGCTGGAATCGACGCCATCCACGGCGATTTCACGCACTACACGCCCAGTGCGGGCATTCAAGAACTGCGCCAGGCAGTTGCCGACCGGTACAACCGGGAGTGGGGCAGCGACTTCACGGCGGCTAATGTGGCCATCACTTGTGGGGCCAAGCACGCCATCTATGATCTCTGTACCAGTTTATTCGAAAAGGGACAGGAGGTTTTGATCCCGAGCCCATACTGGGTGACCTTTCCCGAAGTTGTGAAAATCTCCGGCGCGGCGCCGGTGGATGTAGCGGTTGAGGAAGAGAATGACTTCATACTGAGAGTGGAAGATGTGCAGGCGGCGCTGTCACCCCGCACTCGAGGGGTGATCGTCAACACTCCAAACAATCCCACCGGAGCCGTGATTCCTGGAAAGACGATCGAAGATCTGCTGGCTTTGGGCCGCGAGAAGGACTGTTTTTTCTTGTTTGACGAGACCTACGAGTACTTCACCTACGGAAATCGGCAGCATGTTTCAGCCGCCTCCTTCGTCAAGCCATCCGATGGATGTTTTGCGATCGTCAGTTCGGTTTCGAAAACTTACGCCATGACAGGTTGGCGCATCGGATATTGCGTAGCTAATCGGGACCTGATTGCGAAAATTTCGGAATTTCAGAGTCACGCCACTGGAAATCCGACTTCCATCGCACAGAAGGCGGCGCTGGCGGCGGTGCAGAGTTCGGCCGAACTCGTCCAGGAGATGAAGGAAGAGTACGCTAGCCGACGGGAGTTCGTGTTGGACTATCTCAGCCAGATTCCCGGCTTCTCCTGTGCTCGACCGGGGGGCGCCTTTTATGTCTTTCCCAACGTCTCCCGCTGCCTGGAGGCGACTGGCCTCGCCGACTCCCAGGAGTTCGCTCGGTTCTTGATCCAGCAGGCACGGGTTTCGACTGTACCCGGTTCGGCCTTCGGGCGCGAGGGTTACATTCGAATCTCCTACGCCACCTCACTGAAGAAACTCGAAGAGGGATTGTCTCGGATTAAAGACACTGTGAGTGCCAGTAGCTCGCGCCCGGTTTCAGACCCGGCCTCGTAGTTCAAGACCGGGCCTCCGACAGATTCAACCCAGCCAGCTGCGTCATCGGCCCCTAGCGGAAGCGGCGGTAGATGTTGAAGCCTAGTGAGAGGTCTCTCACTCTCTCTTTGGCGTTGACTGCGTACTCGGCTACCGTAAAATCGCGGCTGGACGACACCAGAACCGTAAAGACGTGTCCCCAGGTGCGGATGCCAACCCCTCCTGAGAGCGCCGGATGATCATCGTCAAAGGCTCCGAATCCGGCCACACGAGGCACATATTCAGCCAGTAAGGAGAGGTGTCGATTTAGGGCGTAATCGGCGCCTACGCCGAGAGACAGGGTGTGATTGTTCTCGGGGTTGACCGCTCGGCTGAAAAGAGCGTTTACTTGCTCGTCCTTCCGGCTGTTCCAGATGATGGAGGGGACGAAATGAAGGCGAAGTGACTCATAATTCCACGCCGAGGACAGCTGAAGAAATGGTGAGTAGTGCCGTTTGAAGTTCTCCTGCCCTTCCAAACCGGTTTGCAGGGTCACCCTCCACGGAGAGTCAGGGCGATTGTAAAGTTCGTAGGCGCCGGTGAAGGCCGTGGTGCCAAAGAGTGGCGCCCCCACCGGTTGCAAGGAGAGCCGGGCACGAGACACCCCAACGCTGAGGCGATCGGTCAAGCCGAAATTTAGCCCCAGGTTGATGTTGGCCCCGGAGTCAATGCCAAAGGCCCAACCCGGTCCCGAATCCTTCAGAGCCCGGAAGAAGCGGTGCTGGATGTGAAACTCCACCGTGCCTTTGTCCATGTCCACGGGGTTAGAGAGATTCAAGACCTTGGAGGTCTCGGTCAAGCGTACGCCCGGCCGGGACTCCGGCGCCGGCCCCCTGGAGAGATCGCTTGGAGAGGGTCCTTCGTCGGTACGGCTGTAGGCGCTTGCCGTGTAGATGAAATCTCCATTCGAATTCCCACTGGAGTCAGCAGCATTGCCAGCCGCATTAAAAAGGACGGCGCCCTAGGGGACCTCGGGGGCGACCCATTGAACCTGAAATTCAGTCGGCCCGTCCGGGGTTCCCTGGCGGGTTCCGGTCGAGGTGTGCTCGATGTACTGGATGCCTTCGGACTCCTTGATCTGGGTCATTTCGTTGAGAGCAACGAGCTGGCCGGCTTGTTTCCCGCTATCGGCAAAGCGACTCGAAAGCTCGAAGCCCCAGCGAGACTGCCCCGGATGGTTCAGCACAACGGTCACCGATAGGTTTGACCCGGCTGGTAGCGTCCAGGGGCGCCCTCGACGTGTAAGTCACCGCCCCTGGTGCGCCCTTCGTTCAGGGAAAAGCTGGAGTGGCAACGGACGCAGGTCTGTTCCTGAAAGCCGCCCGTCAGTTGAGGCAACGGCCCCGACGAAAAGCCTACAAGTAGGGCCGTGGCTGCGGGAATCAGGGGGAGACAAAAGACAAGATAGCGGATTCTCATTTTCATGTACTCCGGTCAGAACCCTCTGCATTTCACTTAGCTCTTTCCCAGGTCTGGTCTTGTTGCGGGTTTCAGCTTATTGTATGTAGCATTCGGTAACTTGACCAAACAGCGGCTATGCTATAGTCGCCCTTTGAACTGCTCGTACAAATCCGGGAGATCAGCCGGGGTGAGCCCCTCAACTCCACCCTGATCCAATGTCCGAGACTTTCCTTTTGGACAATATTTCCGTGGTTTTGGTTCGGCCCAGGCAGGCCGGGAATGTGGGTGCAGCTGCCAGGGCCATGAAGAACATGGGGTTGAGGCGGTTGAAGCTTGTTCAACCGCGGGAAGCCCTCGGTCCCGAATGTGCCAAGATCGCCAGGAGAGCCACGCACCTGGTCACGGAGGCCGAAATCCATCCCTCCGTGGACGAAGCGCTGCAGGGAGAACAAATCGTTATTGGGACCACTTCAGGCCGCGACAGACGGGTGCGTCGACGAGTCTACGACGCCCGCGAAATAGCACCTATGATCGCTGGCTTCGCCGCCTCACACAAAGTAAGCCTGCTGTTTGGTCCCGAAAGATCCGGGCTCTCCGAGGAACAGTTGGCTCGCTGTCAGTATCTCGCCTCGATACCCGCCCACCCGGACTATCCGGTTCTCAATCTGTCCCAGTCGGTTCTTATTCTGAGCTACGAGATTCTCAGCGCCATCGGCGGCGAGTACGATCGCAACCTGTGCCTTGCCTCCGACGAGGAGCGTGAGCAAATGTACGAGCACGCCCAGGAAGTGCTGACCGCCATTGGCTTTCTCAGTCGTGGCAACCCGGGCCACATCATGCGGTCCATCCGTCGTTTTCTGGGAGCGGCCGAACTAACGACCAGAGACGTACACATCTTGCGGGGAATATGCAGTCAGATGCAGTGGTACGTCGATACGGGCTGTCATCTTGATTCGGATGAGGTGGTCAAGCCTTGAGCGATGGATGAGGCCAGGTCTGCGGGGTGTGTCACCGGTCGAGGTAGGCCTCGACGGAGGCCTTGATCTGATCGAAATCATACTCCAGCTTTGGGGGAGTCTCCCCGTAATCATTCCCGTAAAAGGGTTCTCTCAAGATCTGACCTGCCGAGTTGAGCAGCCATAGGGTCGGCAAGCCGTATTTGCGGCCCGTCCAGGTGCCACTTGAGTTTTCCCTTCCAGGTGGCTACGGGATGACTGGCTGTAGAGGTAAGGTGAGGTTTCCTCCCCAATTCGAATCGAGGATCGAAGTAGAGCTTGGCGAAGGGGAGCACACCCCTTCGTAAGGCTTGTCGGGTGGCTCGAATGAAGGCGTTGGCCTCTGCGAGGTAATCCGAACTCTCAGAATCGCTCAAAAACCCCCCATCTCTGCAGCCGTGGGTCGCCGACCCGAAGACGGGCGGCACCGCAATGGCGAGAAACTGAACCGGTCGGTCGCGGAAGCTGCGGATCAACGCCTTCTGAAGCCGCAGGTCTTGATAACTATCCTGGCACCACAAGCCGCCTCGATACGGCTCGGTAGGGTCCAGTCGCTTGGCGGCGCCTCCGAAAATGATGACGACCACAACCCTCGCTTCAGGGGAGAGGAGATCCGTCAATCTCAGAGGGTGCAGTGATGAGTCCCAGACAAGGGTTTCTGGAAGCAGTTGGTCTCCGACTTGATAGGAGCTTGCCTCGTTACCCAGACCCATCGAGGGTTTTAAGGCAAACCAAACGACGGAAACAACCGTGAGGATGGCCTTCGCTTTCAGGACTGTGGTTCTAATGCGGCTTGTCCATTTCCATTTTCATGAGAACCAAGCCGCTCAGCAGCTTGGGATAAAAGTCGGTCGATTTTTGCGGCATCTTCTCGCCCAACTCGGAAATCTGCCGGACCTGTTCCAGGGTGGTAGGATTCAGCAAGAAAACGGCTTGGTAAGCTCCCTCTTGCAAAGGGCCGAGGAGCCCTCTCCATTCCCGGTGATAATCGACGTTTTCCTGACGCGCCACTTCCTCGGGTCCGATCTTGAGAAGGGGTCCTAGGATGCCCTCATGCAGGATGTTGACCTCCAGACTGCGGGCTAACCCGGTCGTCCCGGACATAAAGGACGGCTGGTCCAGGGCCTGGGGCCTCAAACTCAGCGAGTAGGAATCTCTTTCCAGCAGCAGGCCGAAGCGATGGGTTCGGCCTTTCATGTCTTGCACGACTTCTTCCGGTGTGTTGCACCGATGCACTTCAAAAGCCTCCTCGAGAGCCGACAGAAGGCCCTGTGGGTCAAACCTGCGCAGATTCCGGATGGCGCGATGGGTCGGCAGAATCATCAATCCGGGGTCCTCCATGTTGAACAATGCGATCATCCGTTTGTCAAAACTCTCAGGAGCCGCCGGTTTCCAACCCTTTTCAAGGCATTCTTCGAAATAAACCAAGGAAGTTTGGAAGCGGTGGTGCCCGTCCGCTATGTAGAGTGGACGATCTGCCAAGCTCTGCACCACGGTGGAGATCTGCTCAGGCTCGCTCAGCTTCCAGAGAGCGTGTTCAACTCCATATTCGTCCTTGACCTGGGCCACCGCATCTTCACGGCGCACAAAGCTGGCGAGGATGTCGTCTATCCGCCCGCTGGGATCAGAATAGAGCGTGAAAATCAGACCCTCGTTCGATTCCGTATGTCGAATCAACTGCAAACGATCCTGCAGAGGGTCCCGGAGGACTCTTTCATGCCCTTTTACTGCCCGGCTGTTTTCGAGCGACACCAGGCCGATAAATCCAAGACGGTGAAACTGCGTCTTTCCGAATTCGAAGGTCTGCTGGTAGGGATACAAGCAGGGAGTGTGGTTCTGACACAGGATTCCCTGGTGGATCCAGTCTCGTAAAAAGGCGCCTGCTTGGGAGTAGTCTGGGTTCTTGATGATCCGAGCCAGACTGTGTGGACTTCGCTTCAGATAAGCCTGAAGCATTGAATCGGATATTTTGTCGTAGGGCTGGGTGACGATGTCCTCGAGTTTTCCTGCCTTTTTCGGCGCGAAGCGGTAGCCGCGGAATGGAGCCAACTTGGTCATGGCGGGATTCTATCCAATCGGACGATCCATGGCCATCCTTGGGGTGACGGGCTGTGCGAGGTTCTCCTAACCGCGCACGGTGCGGGGCCGCAGGTCGTCAGTCCCAGAGTGCTTGAGACCTACGCCCAGCGAGGGTTGAGTAATCTGCGGTGAAACGTCGCTCGGACGCGCTCTAGCTGCTAGGATTTCCTAACTGCTTTGGGATGGCTCTGGCGGTAGACTTGCATCAGTTTCGCGATCGACAGATGGGTGTATTTTTGGGTGGTAGAAAGGGTTTCGTGCCCCAGCAGTTCTTGTATGGATCGGAGGTCGGCTCCGTTGTTCAGGAGATGGGTGGCGAAGGAGTGCCGAAACAAATGGGGATGAACCTCCAGCAGGGAGGCGCTCTTTCTCAGGTAATCGCTCAGGTTTCGCTGGACGGATCGAGTCGTGAGTCGGTTGAGACGAGCATTTAGAAAAAGGGCTCGAGGCGCCGCTGGCACTCGCTGGGACTGCACTTCGAGTTGACGTTGCCGGAGATAGTTTTGTACCGAATGGCGAGCTTTTTCTCCAAAAGGTACGATCCGCTCCTTTCGTCCCTTACCCAAGACCCGGACCAGACGATCCGCCAAGGATAAGTCTTCGACATTCAACCCGACCAATTCACCGACTCTCATGCCGGTTGCGTACATCAACTCGAAGACGGCGCGGTCCCGAAGCCCTCGGAAGGTCTTGGGATCGGGGAGTTCCAGAATCATCTCGATCTGCGAAATGGACAGACAGCGGGGATTCTTGCTGGAGGTGCGAGGGGGACGCACCAACAGGGCCGGATTGGTGGGGATTCGTCCCTCTTTTTGCAGAAAACGAAACAGGGATCGTAGAGCTGCCAGCTTTCGAGCCACCGAGGTTTTCTTCAAACCGAGCCGGTGCTGTTCTCCTAGAAAATCCCGGATCGTAATATGGTCGATCTCGCCCAGGGAGGGATCTGCTTCGGTCTTTCCTCTGGAGAGGAGTCGAAAGAAATCCGTCAAGTCGCGGCGGTAGCTTTTGAGGGTGTGTTTGGAGCAGTTTTTTTCAAACTCCAAGTATCGGAAGAAGGATTCCAGGGCCTCTTGGTTTTTCAAGTGCATGGTCCGTTGAGCGAGCAGGGGCGTCCCACTCTCTATTGCGCTTTAATGTTGTACCGCTTCAGTTTGCGGTGCAAGTAGGTGCGGTCCATGCCAATAGCAAGCGCCGTTCGCGAGATGTTGCCGTGGTTGGCGATCAGCTTCTCCAGAATGAACTGACGCTCAAACTCCTGACGAGCCTCGTGCCAGCTTTGATTCTGATCCACCTCTACTTTATGCCTGAGGATGGGGATGGGTAGATCCCACTCCCGGATCTTTTCCTCCGGCACCATGATCACCAACCTCTCAACGGTGTTCTTTAGCTCCCTAACATTTCCCGGCCATTGGTGTGACAGAAGGCGGCTGAGGGCCTCTTCGGAAATCTCCTTCTGGGGCTTTCCGTATCGCCGGCAATAGAGCCCCAGGAAAAAGTGGACCAAATCGGGGATGTCTTCTTTGCGCTCCCTCAGCGGCGGGACTTCGAAGGGGATCACATTGAGGCGGAAGAACAGGTCCTGCCGGAAATTACCGTTCTCCATCTGCTCTTCCAGGTTCTTGTTGGTGGCAGCGAGCACCCGCACATCCACCTCCAGAGGCTGATTGCTGCCGACCGGATAAAAACGCTGTTCCTCGAGAACGCGCAGCACTTTAGCCTGGGTTTTCATGCTCATGTCGCCGACTTCATCCAGGAACAGTGTCCCGCCATCCGCTAAGGCGAACTTCCCCGATCGGTTTTCCGTGGCGCCCGTGTAGGCACCCCGAACCGTGCCAAACAACTCGCTTTCGATCAAATCTTCAGGAATGGCGGCGCAGTTTACTTCTACAAAGGGCTGATCGCGGCGCGAACTCTGCAGATGCACCAGTCGAGCCACCAGCTCCTTGCCCGTGCCGTTCTCCCCGTAGATCAAAATCCGTCCTTCCGTGGGAGCCGCATACTGGATCTGCTGGTGCAGGGCCCGCATCGGGACGGATTTTCCGATCACCACCGTCTCCCGATCGAGAATGTCCTTCAAGCTTCGGTTCTCCTGCTCCAGGCGTTTCTGCCGTAAGGCGTGTTCCAGGACCAGTAAGAGCTTTTCCGTCGTCAGCGGCTTCTCGATGAAATCGAAGGCTCCAAACTTCGTGGCGCGGACGGCCGTTTCTATGCTTCCGTGCCCCGAAATCATGACAATGTACTGGGCCGGCCGGTGGTGGCGGATTTCCTGTAAGACTTCGATGCCGTCTTTTTGGGGGAGCCACACGTCGAGAAGGACCACGTCGAAACCCCTTTCTTCCAGCTTGCGCAGGCATTCCGATCCGGATGCGACGCACTCGACACCATAGCCCTCGTCCGTCAGAACCCCGTGTAGGGATCGGCGAACATTCTCCTCGTCATCTACCACCAGCAATCGCGCTTTCTTGCCGAACTGGGCGTCTCGCCCCATTCTACCTGTCTCCTCAACACCCCTTTCTACGAGGGTGTCGGATCCCCTTCGGTCAGCGGCAACTCCATGACGAATCGAGTTCCCTGCGGCGCATTGGCCTCGGCTCGAATGAAGCCATTATGTTCGGAGATGATCTGGCGGACGATGGCTAATCCCAGCCCGGTCCCCTTTTTCTTGGTGGAGAAGTAAGGAAGGAAGAGATTGTCGTAGTCCTCGGGAGGAATCCCGATACCGGAGTCCTGGAATTGGATTCGGACGGATTCTCGCTTCTCATCAAAGGAGGTTGAAACGCAGATCTGCTGCGCCCCGTCCGATCTGGCCAAGGCATCCAGTGAATTGTCGATTAGATTGACGAACACGCGCTGCATCTGGGCTGGATCGACCCGGACGCGGTCAATCCTCCGATCGAAGTCCCGACGGATCTCGACCTGCCCGAGGGTGCCGTCGTAGCGAGACAAGGTGTTTTCGATCAGAGCGTGCAACTCCACCTCCGTGGGTTTGCATATCGGCATTCGAGCAAATCGGGAAAACTCTTCGACCAGCGATTTCAGGATGGTGGCTTCTGCCTGGATGATTCGCACGGCGTCTTTTACGATCTCGCCAACCTCTGAAAGGTCCGGTCGATGAGGGGCCGCCCGCACCAAGCGCTTGACGCGTTTCTCGATTCTCTCCGCCGACAGCTGAATCGGCGTCAGCGGGTTCTTGATCTCATGGGCAAGTCTGCGGGCCACCTCCTGCCAGGCCGCGAATTTCTCGGCCTTGATGAGTTCGGTCAGATCGTCCAGGACGATGAGATAATCGGCCCGGTTTTTGTCGGGAAGCGGGTTGTAGGTGATGGTAACCGCCACGTGCAATTGATGCTCGCCTCGATCGAAGGTTACCTCTTTTCGGCAGGTGCCGTAGAGTTGGGCACGCCTGACCATTTTTTTAAACTCTTCGGAGAGATCCTGCCCCAGCAATTGCTGCATGGGACGTTGAATTACCTGTTCGGAGGTGGTCCTCAGCATTCTTAAGGTGGCCTCGTTCACGGTCTGGACGAGGCCGGATTCGTTCAAGCTGATCACGCCGG
Source organism: Acidobacteriota bacterium (assembly GCA_965205565.1). GTDB lineage: Bacteria > Acidobacteriota > UBA6911 > RPQK01 > CBDBID01 > CBDBID01. The sequence goes on along the minus strand of CBDBID010000013.1, from coordinate 11,221 downwards.
TGGCGATGTTTTGCAGAATGGTTTCGATGTAGCGTCTACGCTCGTCTAAGCGCACATTGGTGGTGCGCAGCTCTCGGTTCGCCATCTCCAGTTTCATCCGGTTGTGCTTGATCTCCTCCGCCATTCCATTGAAGGAGTCCACCAGGATGCCCAGCTCGTCGTCGGCCCGTACACTCACACGGTGGTCCAGATCGCCTTCCTTCAAGGCTCGAGCCCCTTGTGCCAAGGCTTCCAAAGGGACCGTGATCCTGTTCGCAATGTAGTTGCCCAGCCAAACGAAACCAAAGACGACGGCCAAGGTGGTCAAAAGAAGGATGGAAACGTAATTGACCTCCAGTTGGGTGACGCCTCCTTTGATAGCGTTGTAGTTTTTGGCGGCATCAGCGACTTGCACGGCGTGAAAAGCGACACTGTGGGGGATCTCGAAAAAGGCGAGGATGCCCTGCTGGCCTGCCTCCTCTCCCGAACCCGCAGGTACGGCCACCAGACCCCGATCCACGATCCCTCGAGGCGTATTGATGCGGGCATCGACAACATAATGATGCCGCCCCTCCTTTATCGCCTCCAAGGCGGAGGCAATGGACTTTTCCTCCCAGTGCTGCGGTGGCCCGTGTGAGCGGGTGTAGGCGAGTTCGCCACCCGCTAGGACTCCCACGCTTTGGAAGCCGAGTCGCCTGGACCAGTCCTCTAGATTTTCGCTATCCAAGGCTCCCTGGCGCAGCCGTTCGGCCAACCAGGAAGCGGCTACAAAGCTCAAGGTCTTTCTTTGTTCGTAGTAGCTGGTGGCGATCTGCTGAGAAGAGGAGAGAACCTGCTCGGAAGGGGAACTGAACCAGTGCTGTAAATTCCGATTGATGAGCCCGAAGGCAAGAAACGCCATCAGCAGTGCGGGGAAGAGCGAGAAGATACTCAGGGTGAAGACCAGCTTGGTTTTGAGTCGGCTGCCGGGACGATTGGTGCGGTAATCGAAGTAGAGTTTGATCAGGTTGCGGGCCAGGATGAATCCCAGCACCAGAACAATAATGAAATTGACGGCCCAGATGATCGCCCAGAGATTGATTTTCCAGGGGAAACTGGGGTTGCCGGCGGAAGTCGGATTCAGGAAGACGACACTGACCAGAAAAACCAGGAGACAGATCGCCAAGCCCAGCGAAGTCCAGTAGATTTTGGTGCGGAGTTCGCGTTGTCCCATCCTGGTCTCCAAGCGCTGTCTTTCGGTTGAAAAGTCGAACGCTGGCTTGCTTCCCCGGATTTTCCAGGTGTATTGTAGCACCTTTGCTCATCCCGGAAACGTTGCTCCGGAGGGGCTTTCCAAGGGTTGGCCTCCAGGGAGAAAATCCTGACTCAGGAAGATACATTGCGCATCGGCATTGATACCGGCGGGACCTTCACCGACTTCGTCGTGCTGGACAAGGGATCGATTCGGCTTTTCAAGCTGCCCTCCAGCCCGGAAAATCCTCCTCAAAGTCTCTTGAAGGGATTGGCGAAAATTCTTCCGGAGCAGGGAGATTTCCTGGTCCAGTACGGGTCAACGATCGCCACCAACGCACTGCTCGAAAGAAAAGGGGCTCGCACGGTTCTCGTGACCAATCAGGGTTTCGAGGATCTGGTTGAAATCGGGCGACAGAACCGTCCCGGACTCTACGACCTCGGCTCATCAAGACCCATACCTCTGGTTCCAACACGGCTTCGAGTGGGATTGAAGGAGCGCACCCTGAGCGACGGGCAGGTGTTGGTCCCACTGGAAGAGAAAACCCTCGAATGGCTCCGTGCCAAGATTCGGCAGCTCAATCCTCAGTCGGTGGCTGTCATTCTACTATACGGTTACCTGAACCCCGAGAATGAAAGGCGTATCGGCGCTGCTTTGGAGGACACTCGGCTTCCGGTTTCTCTGTCCCATCGAGTCCTGCCTGAATTCCGTGAGTACGAGCGCACCTCGGCCACGGTGATCAACGCGTACCTGACGCCGCTGGTCAGCGGCTATCTCAGCACTCTTGCGTCTGAGCCGCTCATGAAACGAGGTCGCTTCACCGTCATGCAGTCCAACGGTGGTTCGACCGGATTCCGAGCCTCTTCATTCCATCCCATTCGTACGATCCTGTCGGGGCCGGCGGGAGGGGTAGTAGGTGCCTTTCAGACCGCGAAGGCAGCCGGATACGAAAAAATCATCACCTTTGACATGGGAGGTACCTCCACGGATGTCTGTCTGTGTGATGGCGAGATTCCGAGAACCAAGGAGTCCGAGATCGACCATCTTCCCATTCCCGTGCAGACCGTTGATATTCACACCGTGGGTGCGGGAGGAGGATCGATTGCCTGGATCGACGAAGGGGGACTGCTGAGAGTGGGCCCGCAAAGTGCTGGCGCCCATCCGGGTCCCGTTTGTTACGGAAAGGGAGACGAGGTAACTGTCACGGACGCCAATATCTTCCTGGGAAGAATGGATGCAGATTTCTTTCTGGGCGGCGATATCAAGCTTTTCCCGGAGAAGATTCAGGCGGCCCTGGAGAATCTGGCCCGGCCTTTGAGCCAAGCCACCGGACGCCCCTGGCCGGCTTCCGAGGTGGCTCAGGGAATCATCAGCATCGTCAACACTCAGATGGAGGGAGCGATCCGTGTCATCTCCTTGCAGCGCGGATACGACACCCGAAAGTTCACTCTTTTCAGCTTCGGGGGGGCGGCTGGACTGCACGCCTGTGACCTAGGCCGGGACCTGTTGATCCCCCGCATCGTGGTGCCACCCGACCCGGGTGTACTCTCTGCCATGGGCATTTTGAGAGCCGACGTCGTTCACGACGCCTCGCAAACCGTTTTGCTCCTCTCCGATAGTCCCGAGTTGGCTCAAGCCTTCGAACGCAATTTCGGGGCACTGGAGGAAGAGGTGGGGAGCGCCTTGGTCCAGGACCAGTTTAGTGACGACTCGGTAATCCTGGAGAGGCGCCTGGAGGCTCGTTACCGCGGTCAGGCCTATGAGATTGAAGTGCCCTTCCGAGCAGATTTCGTTGAACTTTTTCACCAGAAGCACGAACAGTTTTACGGCTACTGTAACCGAGGGCTTCCCGTGGAGGTCGTGAACCTGCGGGTCCGGGGGGTCGGACGGTTGCCCAGTCCTACGTTGCCTCGCCAGGCTTTGGAGTCGGAAACGCCTCCCAAGGAGGCTCTGGTTCAGGAAAAACAAGCCCTGCTGGAAGGCGAAGAACGCTTGGTACCTTTTCTTCTTCGGGATCGTCTGCGGCCGGGAAATCGCATGGTTGGGCCGGCCATCCTGCTGGAGTACAGCTCAACCGTTGTGGTGTCGCCGCATTTTCAGGCGCGCGTGGATGAAAGACTCAATGTGGTGTTGGAACCCCTCTCGTAACTCGCCGAAGCATCTGCCCTGCTCAGTGGTCCCGGAGCCTTTGGAAGAGAATCTGGTAGAGCAAGACGGAGGCAGCCACAGACAGATTCAAAGACTCCACCCGCCCTACCATGGGGAGCGATACGAGGTAGTCGCAGTGCTGGCGCACCAGCCTCCGGATTCCACGGTGTTCACCGCCGACCACCACCACCAGGTTGAGCCGCGTTTCGATTGCCTCGACCCGGTCTTGACCGGCTGGGTCCAGGCCAACCACCCAGAACCGGTCTTGTTTCAGCCGTTGCAACGTTCGCACGACGTTGGCGCAACGCGCAATCCTCAAATGCAGAGCGGCCCCCGCACTGGATCGGATCACAGCAGGAGTCACTCCGCAGGTCCGTCGCTTGGGCAGCAGTACACCGTCCACTCCGGTAGCCTCCGCCGTTCGCAGAACGGATCCCAAGTTATGAGGGTCTTCGATGCTGTCCACGAGCAGAAGCAATCTAGGATTGGCGGAGAGCATCTCCTCAAAATCCAGATAAAGGATCTGGTGTAGCTCAGCCACGATTCCCTGGTGGTTGCCTCCACGCGCCTTTCTCTTGAGCAATTTTCCAGGTTCGGCAAGCACGAGTACTCCCTGCTTGCGAGCCAGGGAGAGCACACGACGTAGTCGCGGGGGTACCGTTCCCTGAGCGATCCAGATCCGACGGAAGTTTTGAGATTGCGAACGGAGGGCCTCTTCCACTGGGTGAATGCCGTAGATAATCATGGCAATCGATGCAAAATGGCTTGGACTCGCTCTCTGACACCCAGAATCCGAGAGGGCAGTTCCAATTGACTTCCCTGTTCCAAAACCGGGATTAGTTTTTCCAGGTCCGGTCCTGAACTCTTACCCGTCACAGCGACCCGCAGGGGCTGAAACAGGTGCTTTCCTCGCTGGCCCGTGATTTTCCCAACGGTCCCGAGAATGTGCCGGTAGCTCGCCAGGTCCAGACCCCCGGTGAGGCGAACCTGTTCGAAGAAGGTGCGGATAACCTGGCGACTCGCGGGCTGGGACAGGACCTTTTGCACCGCCGCATCGTTCAGGTGGGTTTCCGGACTGAACCGAAACACCACTTGAGAAGCCGGAAGGATGTCCTCCAGCTTGTCCAAATAGCTCAAGAGGGCATCGGTGAGTTGTCCCAGCCACTCCAAAACGGCAGGTGAAGCTTGCCTGGGCAAGAGGTGTTCTCTTTGCAGGTAGGGAAGAGTCCCCTGGACCAGTTCACCCCGGGGGAGGTTTCTCAGATGAGAGCGGTTGATCCAATCCAACTTTTCCGGATCGAAGGTGGCAGGACTGCGATGAACTCGAGACAGATCAAAACGAGCGACGATCTGATCGGGATTGAGAATCTCCTCATGCTCGTCAGGAGGGGTCCAGCCCAGAAGGCTAAGATAGTTCAAAATCGCCGTGGGCAAATAGCCTCGATCCCTAAGATCGGCAACCGAGGTAACCCCATGCCGCTTGCTGAGCTTCGCGCCGTCCCTTCCCAAGATGGTAGAGAGATGGGCGAACTCCGGGGGGTCGAATCCCAAGGCCTCATGGACCAACAGTTGCCGAGGCGTGTTGGAAAGATGCCCTTCTCCCCGAACCACGTGTGTGATCTTCATCAGCGCATCGTCAACCGCGCACGCGAAGTTGTACTGTGGCGAGCGGTCGGATCGCAGCAACACGAAGTCTCCAATCTCTTGGCAGGAAAATTCGATGGGTCCGAAGATCCGATCATTAAAGCCAACCCTCCCCTCGCGCACCCGTAACCGAAGTGTGGCCGCTTCTCCTTGGCCCAGGCGTCTCCAAGATTCTCGCTGGGGCAGTTTCCTGCACTTCCCTGAATAGCGTGGCTGTTGGCCGGAAGCTAGGCGGTGGTGTCTTTCCTCCTCGAGCTCCTCGGCGGAGCAGAAACAGTAGTAGGGCCTGTCCTCACGAAGCAGGGTTTCGGCGAGTTCGATGTAGGTGTCGCGGCGCTGGCTCTGCCGGTAAGGCTCGTAGTCCCCACCGACATCGATTCCCTCGTCCCAGTCGATGCGGAGCCATCTCAAATCTTCCAGGATTGCCTTTTCGAAACGACCCTCGGACCGATGGCGGTCGGTGTCCGCAATGCGCAAAACGAGACTGCCACAACCAGCCCGGGCAATAAGCCAATTGTAAAGCGCCGTGCGTATGTTGCCGATATGAAGCTTTCCTGTGGGGCTTGGTGCAAAACGGACTCGGACCTTCATTTTTCGGGCCAGTTATATCAGATGATCGGTCGGGAAGCCGGGAGCACAGAGCCCAGGGAGGGGATGACGGAGGCGCAAGCTTCCCCGCAGAGAGGGCGACCCAAACCTTGAAACTGATGGATGATCGAAGGAGCAGCGGGGAGCGAAACACGGCTGGTATGGGAATGGTTGAAGTGGTTTTGAACCCTCACTGGTTTTTTGTTTAAGTGGAAGGCGACCGGAACGGTCAGCCCATCTTGCACAATAGAAACGGTTGTTTTGAGGGGTTCGTTTGTCTCTAGCACCATCGTGCAGTAGCTGGCCGAGAGAACAAGGTTCGGGGGGAGGAAAGAAGAGAGGGTTCATGGGGCGAGATGGAATCATGCCCAGCCACCGAATCGGGATCGACACGATCAGCTCGCTGTCGTGGCTGTACAAGAAGTTCGGGGCAGCGGCTTTCTGTACGATTTGGGCACTCCTTTTCGCGTTCGTTGGTACCGACCTCGCCGCCCAAACAGCCACAGGAACCATCACGGGAACCGTGAGCGACAAGTCTGGAGCACTGGTTCCCGGCGCTACCATCCGCGTCCGGAACGAAGCCACCAATGCGCATCAGCAAGCCGTTTCCAGCGATGATGGGTTGTATAGAGTACCAGTGCTGCCTCCAGGAACCTACGAAGTCCGGGCCGAGATGCCGGGCTTCAAGGCTCTGGTCAACAGCGGAGTGTTGTTATCGGTCGGGGAAAACCGCACCGTCAACCTGGCTCTGGAGGTGGGGGAGATCATCGACTCGATCACGGTAACCGATTTGGCCTCGCAGATTGACACCCAGGACTCGCAGCTCTCCAGTCTGGTGGACAGTCGACGTATCGAGCGCCTGCCTTTGAATGGTAGAAATGTGTTTGTGCTGGCCACCTTTCAGCCTGGCGTCGTGCCGGCTATGTCTTCCATCGCCAATGCGGGCGGGCCCAATTCAGAATCGTTTATGTCCTCCGGGACACGTCATCGGGGCAACAATTTCACCCTGGATGGTCAAAGCAATAACCACGATGGTTTGAGTGGCCTGGCGCGAGTCATCCTCAATGTGGATACGGTCCAGGAGTTTCGGTTGATCCGGAATCATTTCTCGGCCGAATACGGAACCCACTCCGGAACCGTGGTGAGCGTGGTTTCAAAATCGGGCACCAACTCCGTTCACGGTACGCTGTACGGGTATCACCGCAACGCCGCCCTGGATGCCGCCGAGATTTTCGCACCCTTCAACCCCGTCACGAGACAAAAGGACAAAGCGCCCTTGATTCAGAACACCTTCGGTGTAACGGTGGGAGGGCCGGTCCTTCAGGATCGCCTGTTCTTTTTCGGTTCCTACGAGGGTTTTCGAGAGCGAACCGGCGAGCCCGGACGTTTTGTGGTGGAGACCCCCCAGTTCCGGAAGTGGGTGATCCAGAATAATCCCAACAGTTTCGCCTCCCCGCTGTTCAAAGAGTTTGCCGCCCCGGCTCCCACGCGGGACATTCTCACTGTCGCCGATTTGCCCCCCGATCAGGTCTCGTTCATCAACCCGGTTCACCCCCCCCCCGAGGATTTGCCGGTGCTGGGAGGAGTCGATGCCTTCGCCGCGGTTCCTTTTGATAGTGGCCAGTTCAGCTTGCGTTTGGACAGTTACTTTAACCAAGAGAAAGATCACGTCTTCGGACGCTACTACTTCACAGATGAAAGAGGTCCTGACAACACCATTCGAGGGGCATTCGGAGACGATTTCGACGCTCGCAATCAGACCCTACTGGCGACGTGGACGCGAAGTTTTAATCCGAATCTGATCAACGAGGCTCGGTTTGGCTATCTCTACGGGCGCACGGATTTCGTTCCCGGCAGTAATCCGGAAATACCCGACGAACTGTGGGACGGCCCGGCTGCCATCAGCGACGGGGCGTCGTTCGGATCCTTCTTCGGAGTGCCGCAGCTTTTCAGTGACCAGACATTCCAGTGGTCCGATATCGTGTCCATCAACGTGGGTGATCACTACGTGAAGGCAGGAGTGGATGTGCGCCGTTTGCATGAAAACAGCGATTTCAGCAACGGTTCGCGCCCGGCCTTCGTCTTTGCAGGTCTGTTCGACTTCGCCAACGATGCACCCTTCTGGCTCTATGCGGGCGTTGATCCCACTACCGGAGTCCTGTCTGGCACGCCCCGGCAATTTCGAAGTACGGAAGTGGGCTGGTTCATCCAGGATCATTGGGAGCTACACCCCCACTTCACCCTGGACCTGGGTATTCGTTGGGATTTCTTCCGACCCCCTTCCGAAGTCCGCGATCGCTTGTCCAACATCATCTTTCCTGTATGAGGAAAATTATTTCCAGAGAATCGCGGACACGCGGGTGGGTCCAGTCGATAGCCTCTATCACTCCGACTGGAACAACTTTGCTCCCCGAATCGGCTTCGCCTGGGATGTCGGTGGCGACTCCAAAACAGCCCTTCGCGGCGGTTACGGCGTCAGTTATGACAAGCTGTTTTTCAACGTGGGCTCCAACTCCCGCTTCAACCCGCCCTTCTTCGGAATCGCCGAACTGTCTCCCTTCTTCGGCGACAGGGTGGAATTCTTCCTGGGTAATGACCCCGCGAGCATCTTTGGTGGTTTTCCCGGAATTGTCGTTCCAGGTGCCGATCTGGGATTGGACGAGCTCGGCGGGATTCTCGGTTCCCTGATCTCCCTAGGAGTCCTGGACTCCAACCCGAGGGATTCCTATGTTCACAATCTCTTCCTGGGCGTTCAACGCAGTCTCGGCTGGGCGGCCGTATTCGAGATCAATTACCAGAGCACCCTCGGCAAGAAACTGCCTTTTATTGGCGATCCCAACCGTTTTTCCGGCGACCTGACGGGACGGGCAGATCCCTTGGGCCGGTCCGCAGGCGACGCGAGAGAGAATCGGCTCAACCCGTCGTTTGCCTCCTTCAACCTATGCCAAAACCGAATCACTTCCAACTACCATGGAGTCAACACGCAGCTGACCAAACGGTTTAGCGACGGAGTGACCTTTCAGGTCTGTTACACGTTCGGTAAGTCACTGGACTACAATTCTGACGTCTTTGGCTGGGGAAACGCCCCCAACCCCGGTGGATCGGATATCTATTTTGCGGACCCATTGGACATCCGTCTGGGCTACGGCCGCTCGATTTTCGATATCCGCCAGCGATTTGTAGCCAATTTCCTATGGGAGATTCCGGCCTTCAGGCAACAGCAGGGTTTCTTCGGCAAGGTGTTGGGAGGTTGGCAGATGAATACCATCGTGCCGATCCAAAGCGGATTGCCGTTCACGATCATCAAAACCGCCAGCTTCCCCTTTGGGGACTACAACGCGGATGGAACCGAATACGATCGACCCGATGAATCGCGACTCGGCAACCAGTTTCGCCGGAGACCGGATACCAAGACGTGGGTAGACGGTGTCTTCACCAGAGCAGATTTTCCACTTCCGGAGGTCGGCAGTAACGGAACACTGGGAAAGAACACCTTCACGGGACCCGCCTTCTGGACCACCGATTTTCCCCTCTTCAAGGACTTCAAGGTCCCCATCAGTGAGGAGGCCCGGTTCCAATTCCAGGCGGAGTTTTTCAATCTGTTCAACCGTGTCAATGTGTTTCTCCCGAACCTCGATCTGGGTGGGATCGATTTTGGGAGATCGACCGGATCGTTCGATGCTCGGGAAATCCAGTTTCCGCTGAAAATTCTCTTCTGAGAGCGCGGGGGCTGAAACCTTCGCCCGGCTAAGGCGGCTCCGCCTGCATATGATCGGTCGGCGTGTCCCTCTGGGAGCCGTCGCCACGCGCAGATCCTCGTATCGAAGGGGACCGGCCCAACCGCCGACAGATGGGCGTGAGCGTCTTCCAAGTGCCCCCGATCTCAGGGGGCCTTCAATTTTCGGTAGGTTGCGAGTTGCCGTTCAGCCAGATCGGTTTCTCCAAAACTCAAGTAGATTGGGGCCATCAGGTAATAGGACTCGGTCATTTCCGGGGCGATGGTCACAGCTTGTTGAGCCGACTGCAGGGCCTCCTGGTTTCGCCCCCATTGATGGAAAGCTTTGGCCAGCAGGTACAGAGCGCGGGCATTGTTGGGCTGCTCTCTCAGTGCCTTCTCCAGTTGCTGAGTGGCTCTTTCGCGATCGCCTGCCCGAAGATAGAGCTCTCCCAGTTCCAAGCGGGCCAGTACGGAATCCGGATGATTGGAGATCTCCTTTTCGATCTCGGCGACGGCCAGGGCGTCCTGTCCGAGGGACTTGTAGGCGTAGCCCAGATGATAATGCGCGGAGTTGAGCGAGGGGTCCAGAACCAGAGCTTTCTGAAACTCTCGAATGGCTGAGGTGGTGCGGTTGAGATTGTGGTAAGTGCGTCCCAGCAGCAAATGTGCCATCGGAAATTTCTGACTCGGTTCGATCTCCTTTTCGAGTAGGGTTTCGGCTTCGAGGAAATGCTCCTGCTTCAGATGTACCAGAGCCAGGTCGTAATAATAAGCGGGGTGGCTTTTCAAGCCGAGCGCCCGTTGTAGGGAGGCCTCGGCGTCTGTGAGTGGGTGCAATGCTAAGGACGAGATGCCGATCAGATGGTGAGCGTCTGCGCTCTCACCCACAATTTTGCTCGCCCGGCGACCCAGTACCAGACTCTCCAGGTAATTCTTGCGGCGGTACTCCTGGAGCCCTTTTTGAATGTAGGTTCGACCCAACTCGCGTCGATAATCTGCGTTTTCGGGTGCCAGACGAGTGGCCCTCCGGTAACAGTGGATGGCTGAGTCCGGCTCCCCTCTTTGCAAATACCTGGCGCCGAGCCAGAACCAGATCGCAGACTTTCGGGGAAGCCGCTGAGAACCTCTCTTCAAGACCTCAAAAGCGCCCTCCGGGTCGCCCAGACCGTCCATCACTTCGACCAGGGCCGGATAGAGGTCCAAAAAGTCAGGCTGTATCTCGAGGGCCATCGAAAGCTCGCGCCGGGCTTCTTCGAGTTGACCGTCCTGTTGTAGACGGCGGCCCCTTTGAAAGTGCTCCCAAGCGGATGGGTCTTGTTGCACAGGTGGCAGAGCCAAGGCCTCACCTCTGGGCTCCGCGACGAACAGGATCAGGAAGAAGAGAAAACGGGATCGGGTTGCGACCAAAGAAACTCCTTTAGATTGGGTCTCATACTCAAGAGAGTTGACGCGGAGCCAGGTGCCGGGCAAGGCGCCTTCGGGCGCAAATTTTCATTGCTTCTTGGTTTTCCCTTATTCTCGCTGTTCTTTGCTCGCGACCGCGGATACGAGGAATCATCTCGGCATCGGAGTGCGGGCGCTGCTAGCCCAGTCCAGGAGGGGTGTATCGGTTGAGTTTCGGAGCTCGCACCAGCGGTGACGTGAAACAGGGGAAGGGCGAAGCTCGGGCCTTGCTGTCGCGTCGGCTCACGACCAAAAACCACTCAACCGTGATCAAGCCGGGTTCGCCTTGTGCCGTCAAACCTAGGTTTCTGGCCAGACGCAGTCCCGTCCCCGTGGTTGTCGTGGGTCTGCTGATTCTCCTCCCGATCTGGGGTCTGCGCTCCTTCTCACCAACTTTCAAGGACCGGACTCAGGAGACGGGCCTCTACTTTAGTCTACTCAGCGGTAGCTCCAGCAAAAAATACATCCTA
>CBDBID010000012.1:0-144532 GCA_965205565.1 Acidobacteriota bacterium | reverse complement strand
TCCCCGTCTGCCATCGACCTCCTCGCTGAGTTCGGTCAGTGTATCACCGGCGCGACTGGCCGGCCGAGGAAGGGCCACCGGTCTTTGCCCGATATTCTTGGGCCTGGGACACAAGACTATTCCACCCATCCTTCAGGAAGGTTACAATTCCCACCCGCGGGTGTTGAATCGGATAGCCTCTCCGGAAACCACCCCAGCATTTCAAATGCGAAGAATGAAAGCCAGCGATGTGCCGCAAATCCTCGAAATCGAGAAGCTTTCCTTTCCGTCTCCCTGGAGCGCCACCCCGTTCCTTCTCTGCATCCGGGCCGGTTACATCTGCCGGGTGCTGGACCGAGGTACTCGGATCGTCGGGTACGGCCTGATATCGGTGGAGCAAGAAACGGCGCACCTGCTGAACCTTTGCATCCGACCCGATTTTCACGGCCTCGGGTGGGGCCGCACGCTGCTCGTTCACCTGCTGGATCGAGCCCGCGCTCGAGGAGCGCAATCCGTCTATCTGGAGGTCCGACCAACCAATGAAGCCGCTCTGCGCCTTTACGATTCCATGGGGTTTCGGGAGATCGGTGTGCGAAAGAACTATTACGCTCCCCCCCCCCAGATCGAGGACGCTTTGGTGCTTCTGGCCGAGCTGGATGAAAATGCCCCCCAGCCCTGAACAGTTCTGGCGATCTGGACTCGTAAACGGTAGGATCGAGCTTGTGACTCGCGGTCACTTCAAGCTCACGAACGATACGGCCGCAACCGGCCACAGTCGGAAGAATCATGAATCAAAAGGATCGAGGTACCGTGCTGGTAACGGGCGGCAGCCGGGGGATTGGCCGAGCCATCGTGTCCCAATTCGCGGTCCATGGCCATCCCGTCGCCTTCACCTATCAAAGCAGCCGTGACACGGCCGAGGAGCTGGTCTCGCAACTGGAGCAAAAGGGTCACCAGGCGACAGGATTTCAGGCGGACGTGCGTGACTTCGAGCGGGCCGGGCACACGGTCGAGCAGGCGGAAGCTGCCTTTGGCCCCATCGCCATTCTGGTCAACAATGCGGGCATCAAACGCGACACCGCTCTTTTCCGCATGAAACCTGAGGCCTGGACGGAAGTCATCGAAACCAACCTGGGAGGAACCTTCAACTACACCCGAAGTGTCATCTACGGCATGCTCAAGAGGAAGACCGGCGTGGTCCTGAACATCGTCAGCGTCAGTGGACTTATGGGCCTGGCCGGGCAAACCAATTATTCAGCCTCCAAGGCCGGCATCATCGGATTCACCAAAGCGCTGGCCAAAGAAGTCGCCCGTTTCCGGGTACGGGTCAATGCCATCGCCCCGGGGTTCATCGACACCGAGATGCTCAATGACATCCCGGAGGCGGCTCGAACCAAGATGTTCGAGCAGATCCCGATGGGCTCTCTCGGTTCTCCCGAGCAAGTGGCTCGCGCCGCCCTCTTCCTGGCCAGCGAAGGCGCCCATTACATCACCGGTCAGATACTGCCCGTGGACGGAGGCCTCTACTAAACCTCTAGGGGGTAAGCGTGATTCGATATTCCGATATATGGAACCGGAGGCTCTCGTGTTCTTCCACGACGAGGTCTGGATGATGGAGTTTCCGGTACAGGGACGCACCGAGCGACTGCCGAGCCACATGATTCAGGTGGGGCCCGAGTCGAGTCTCTTCTACGATCTTCGAGAGCTGTGCGAGCGGTCGTGGCACACCGGGTCAAAGCGGCCAGATCCGGCAACCAGGGTCGTTTTTCCTTTTCAATTGGGAAGGTAGGATGTCGGCTGTGCACGCAACCGGTACCCTGACGATCGATGATGTGCGCGACGCCGAGAAGCGACTGGGCACCCTACGTGCGGCGAACCCCTGTCTTGCAGTCGGTTCAATGGCCCGAAATCTTCTTCAAGGCCGAAAGCTTGCAGCCCACCGGATCCTTCAAGGTACGAGCCGCATTCAACCAGCTGCTGCTCCTCTCCGAGTCGGAACGCCGGCGCGGAGTGGTCACTTCCAGTTCCGGAAACTTTGCCCAAGCCACGGCTTACGCGGGACATCTGCTGGGTATTTCTACCAAGATCGTCATGATGGAGTCCGCCAATCCGATCAAGATAGCCGGCACGCGCCGTTGGGGGGCGGAGATCGTGTTCTGCGAGGATCGGTTTGAAGCGCGGCAGGAGGGCGTCACCCGCGTCCAGCAGGTGGAAAAACGCACCTTGATCCACCCTTTCGACCATCCAGCCGGAGTGGCCGGCAACGGCACAGCTGCTCTGGAGATCCTGGAACAGTGCCCAGACATGCAGGATGTGGTGGTGCCGGTGAGTGGAGGCGGACTGCTGGCCGCAGTCGCCTTCACGATGAAATCGATCCGGCCCTCGGCACGGGTCTGGGGTGTCCAGTCGCGGGGAGCCAATGCCGCCTATCTCTCTTTTCAGCAGGGGCGACTATGTTCCATCGACAGGGCCGATACCATCGCCGACGGTCTGACCGTCACACGGCCCGGAGACTGGACATTCCCATTGATTCAGGCCTACACGGACCAGATCGTGCAGGTCACGGAAGAAAGCATCCGCCAAGCGGTCCAGTTGCTCTGGAACGAAGAAAAATTGGTGGTCGAACCCTCGGGGGCGGCTGGGCTGGCTGCGGTGCTGGAGGGACAGATCGAGGGGCCGCAGACCCTCCTCATCCTGAGTGGCGGGAACTTGTCCCCGGAATTCGTTCCATCACGGGATCACGGCCCTGCGGGAAAATAACCTCCCAGGGAGAGGCGTTCAGCGCCACGACTCGGCATCGTCCTGCGGGCGGTACCCTATCAGGGATTCCGCATTGCCGATGTCCCAGAACCTCCACAGATTGTTGGAAACCCCGTAAAAGACGGCGAATTTCAACTCCGGAGGAGCCTCCAGACAGCGATTCACCAGTTGATTCAAATCCCGGTGGGTGAGTAGGGTGGCGAACTGCCGGGTATTGACCGGGCGATTCTCCCGGTTCACCGTACCGATTCGGATACACAGCACGGAAAGCGCGAAATTGTCGGCAAAGAAGCGTCCCGCTGACTCCCCAAAGGCTTTGCCAATGCCATAGGGTCCGTCCGGCCGAATCGGCATCTCCGTGTGGATGCGGGAAATCGTCGAGGGATCCAATCCCTGGTAACGACCCGCTACGATGTCCGAATAGGGCGGGTCCTCCTCATACATCCCGGTAACGTGATTGGAACTGGCAAAAACCAGCCTCTGGACGCCGGCCTTCTGAGCCGCCTGCAAAGCATTATAGGTGGCCAGGAGATTGTTTGCATAGATATCGTCCCAATGACTCAGAAGGCTGGCTTTCGCCGCCAAGTCAATCACCAGATCGATACCCTCGAAGGCGCCGTGCAGAGCGGTGAGGTCGGCCATGTCAGCCACCACGCCCGGGACTCCCTCCACCGGTCGGATATCCACCCCACGAACATCGTAAGAAGACGCCAGGGACTGGCGCAGCACGTTTCCGACCAGTCCGGCGGCACCGGTTATCAGGACCCGCTTTCTGCCAGGCATCGGCTTTCCTCCGGTCCCTGTTTATATCAACCCACTCAACAAAGGGGAATCGAGGGGACGAGTTTCTTGCCGCTAAGTGCTCACTTCTATGAATACGGTAATGTTTGTAGCGAACGCGGTGCCGCTGGATTCCGGGCGCGACGACGAGTCGATGCGGGGACATCCGGGGAGGAGAAGCAACCACCGAAGACGGGGGTGGCTCGTCGCTACCCTCTGGGCAGAGGTGGGTGTGCGTGTTCCGAGAATCGGGGCCATCGAATGTGAATTCCGACTCGGATCTACTCCGCCAGCTCCTCGACGTGTTTTCGGAGTTTTTCCAAATGGCCCAGAGCGCTTTCTGTGTAGTCGATGAGCTTCCCGACTTCCCTCTCGAGCTTTGTCTTAGCGGAGCCTCGGGCGAGGGAGGCCGAATGACCTCGGTCGCGCACATCGTAGATCAAGCACGACTTACCAAATTCGCGGTTGTAAGCCGCTGCCGCGTCGACATAACTCTTGATCTGTGGGACGAGCTTCTGGTTGTGAATGGAAATGAAGCGTCCGTAAGGGTGGTTGGCCATTTTGGCCGAAAACTCGTGGCTGGAGCTTGGGGCGGGATCGTAGCTCTTATGGGCACCGCAGCCGCTGAACACCAAGATCAAGATCCAAACTACCCGTCGCATGACGTCAAAGCCTCATGTTTATCCAGAGTTCCAAGGGTCGAACTTCCTCCCCCAGCTTCCTCCTTAGTGCTCCCTTCTATAAATACGATGATGTTTGCGGAGGGGCCTTGGGAGGTGATGTCGCGATCGCTTGATTGTCCCAACCCTCGTCATCCTAAAGACTCTCCATCTTTCTTTTTCGGTCACCTCACAGAACTTCTTTAGCTGGAAAGTCCGGATGTGAAAACAAAGCGCCGGTCGGATCGGACCGGCATGGGGGTGTTAACTGCCGGCGTTCTCCCCGCTAACCGAGGCAGCGCGCCCGCCTTTCTCATCTTCCAAAGCATTGCATTTGGCCAGGGCCAGTAACCCGTAGCAGGTCGCGCTGAAGGTGATGAAATGATACGTATCGGTGTTCAAGGAACGGGTCCACCAGCGACCCGATTGTCGCTGGTTGCTGAGAAGCCACTGGACCGCTCTTTGGATCCCAACATCTCCGGCTGGCACGCCGGAATCGCGAAGCACCAGGATGGCTAGTCCCGTCATGTGACCGTCACTGGGCGGATCGGAAAACTCTGGTTCGCCCCTCAGCTTCCCCCCCCGGTTGCCTCGCCCCCACTGCTCCGGCTCTGCAAAGCTGCGGATCGACCATCCCCCGTCCGATCGCTGGCGGCTCCAGATCAGATCCCGGATTTCGCGAGCCTCGTCCGGGTTCAGAAAACCGGACAGCCGAGTCAACGCCCACAGCAGCAAAACGCGGCCGTAATCATGAGGGGGCGGGGTGTTTCTAAGGTAGCGTTTGAGCTGATCGACGCGTGCCAGCAGATCCGGAGCCCGCAGGCTTTCCAACCACCCGGGAGCCGTGCCTAACGCCGTGGCCGCCACCGTAGCGACCTGATAGGCACTGGATTCGAAAGGTGGCCAGCAGTCCGGCGAAGCCCAGGTGCCGATAGGTCGCTGCAGATCCAACATGAACGACAGGGATTTCTCCGTCTCGGGAGAGAGCGCCTTGGTAACGTGATGGTCCCATTCCGCCAGTGAAGCAGCGATCCAGACGGACTGAGCCGCGCCAACTCCTCTGGCAAACTTGCGTCGCGGGGTACTCTGAAGGGTTTGCAGCTGATCCACGGAAAACTGCCTCGTCTCGGCCGGAGGGGCACCCAGATAAGGCGTCAACCGGGGACGCATCAGCATATAGGTCCCGTTGGTGTGACAGGAAACGCATTTCTTAGTGCCCGTCCAGATCCGTGCCCCCTGGTCGATGTAGTCGGCTGCCACCTTCGGGTTGAACTCACCCAGTTTGGGTTCATCCGAAGACGCCCGCGGTATGTCGGATGTCCATTTCAGGCCACTCATACTGATACGCATGTTCCTTTTCCGATTGCTTGGCTCCCGCCCCCAAAACACCCAGAAGTAGGGTGAGCAAACACAAACCCGGAATGATTTTCGTCATGCACCTTGAGCCTCGCTCCGACCCAATCCACACTGGGTCCCCCAAGAGCCGGTGCCGCTTTATCCTATCATTCTCGGGCAATCCGCCCGATGCTCTGGAAGGCCACCCACTGATGTGGTGTGGGCATCATCATGCCCACAATTCCGGAATCGGCAACAAGCGGGGGGCGGTGGCCTGGAAGGCCATCCCACGGGGTGTTGCGGTTGAACTTCTTGAATCCTTTCCGGAAACGCTTTCTTGCGATTCTCGAGAGACCCAGCGACAACTCGGAAGCCGGCATGGAGAACCCCTTCTGAGGCAACTCCGGACCGGGGCCGGATGCCGTATTCGGAACCGTCAATCCTCAGAGATCCGGTAGAGATAGCGTTGGCCCCGCAGATAGATTTCACCATCAACGATCGCCGGAGAGGCATCGAATCCATCCTCCAGATGGTTGACCGCCTGGAGCTTGAACGCGTTCCCATGCTCGATCACCGCCGTCGTCCCTTCGCGCCCGACAACATAGATACGACCCGCCGCGCCCACTGGCGAGGCGTAGACATTGGGAACCTGTTCGAGCCGGGTGGGCCCATAATGCAGGGCGCCCGTTCGAGCATCCACACGGGTCAGAATGCCGCTGTTTCCCTTCAAGAAGTACAACGAATCTCCATACAGGAGAGGAGACGGGACATACGGGGTGTCCCGATCGTATTGCCAGGCGATGGCTTCCGAGTCGGTGATGTCGTCGTGAGCCTCCTCGACACGGATGGCCAGTAGGCCATTCCCCCGAAAACCGCTGGTGACGAACACCAGATCACCGGCCGAAACGGGTGTCGGAATGGCGTTCAGTGTCATGCCTTCGCTTTCCCAGATCAGCCTACCCGAATCCAGATCGTAGCCGCGCACCCGTTTGGTAGCGCTGGTAACGACCTGTCTTCCCCGGGCCGAGGCCACCACCAGCGGGGTCGACCAGGAGGTCTCTTCTTCACGTTCCCTTCTCCAGAGTTCCCCTCCCGTCATCTTGTCCAACACAAGGATGAAAGAATCTCCCTGGTGATCCCAGTTCACGATGATCTTGTCCTCGTACAGGACCGGGGAACTGCCTTCCCCGAATTGTAACCGGATCTTCATGTCTCCCAAGTCCTTCTGCCATAGGAGTGCCCCGTCCAGAGACAGGCAATACAGGCCCTGCGAACCGAAGAAAGCGTAAAGCCGCTCACCGTCAGTCACCGGCGAACAGGCCGACCAGTTATTGGTGGCGTGGGTTCCTTCATGCGGGGTTGTTTCCCTCACCACTCGCTTCCAGAGCAGGCTGCCGTCGTCTCGACGGACGGCAAAGACCGTAAACTGCTGGACCGCACTGGGTGGTTCCTTGTCTGAGTTCTGAGTTTTGGACTCGCGAGGAAGCGGGCTTCTGCGTCCCGTCGGAACGGCGCTCAAGACAAAGATCCGATCCTCCCAAACGATCGGTGTGGCCGAGCCTTTGCCGGGAATCTCGATCTTCCAGGTGACGTTTTCGGCCTCGCTCCAGGAAACCGGGGGATTCCCGTGGGGGGCCACGCCGTTGGCTGAGGGACCGCGCCATTGAGGCCAGTACCGTTCGCTGGGAGGGACCTGCTCGGTCACAGACCCAGTGATGAAAGACAAAACACCCGCGAAAAGAATCCACTCAGTTTTCATAGATACCTTCCCTATTCTGCCGGAGTAAGGTTTGTCAATAGGCGTGCCGCGCAGGTAGGTGTTTGAGCGCGATGCTGAAAGTCTGGCGACCCAGCAAGGCAACGAACAACACCCTGGAGAGGTCGAACAACAAATAGCCCAGCAGGAGCCAGGCCCGTGCGACAACCGGGTGGCGTCTTGGGGAATCGGTGTCGTGGAGCGTCGTAGGCTGACTTCGGAGAATTAGTTTCCGAGAGCGGGGTCGCCCGGACCCGCGGGACCCGCCTTGTTGACTCGAATCACCCCGGTCGCATCGGCGTAGAAATAGTTCCGACCGCTGGTTCCCGGTGCCAGGGGATTGGCGTTGACGGTGAACATCGTCGACCCGTTGGGCACTACCACGAACGAGTAACCCTGCTTGGTTCCGCTTCCCAACCGGCTGTCGATGATGTCGGCCCCCTGAAAATCGGCCAGCGCCCCGTACTGAAAATTGCCCGCCGTCGTCAGAATGGGTGTACTGCCCGGAAACGAGGGTACGGACCGAAGAGATGGCCGAAGCCTCGTTGGCGGCGATCTGAGAGTTCGTCGTCATGGGGACGACAATGGCCACAATGACCCCGATCAGAGTGATCACGATCAGGAGCTCGATCAATGAAAATCCGTTTTCTCTGGTAATCACCGCCCTGAAAATCAAGTCGACTTCATTTCATCCGGTGACCTGAGAAGAAATTTCCGTACCGATTCCCAAAAAATGGCCCCAATTAACTGTATAAGAAATTGATATAACAAGACTTACAAGATACGTCGAAGGTAATCTCAGGAACCTCCACCGGCCCCGATGATGACGGATCGGGTCGCTTTGTTGACGTTCTTCGTCACCGAATCGCAGCTTCCGCCGGCTAGGAGCCTAGACGACTGCCGGCTTTTTGTCTCTCCAGGGCCGGGCCTCCTCGAAGGCGGCGGAAGCAGCTAGGACGGTTTCCTCCTCTCCCGCGGGTCCGATGACATGTAGACCGATCGGTAATCCTTCCGACGAGAAACCACATGGTATGGTGGCAGCGGTAGCGCCAACCATGTTGATCGTAGGGGTGAAAGGAGTGAATCCCCAGAACTTGTCGACCTGTCTGCCCGCGATGGTCTCGGGAGGAACCCCCACGGGAAAGGCTGTGGTGGCCAGCGTCGGCGACAGAACCAGGTGGTAACGCTGAAACAGATTCGCGAATTTCGCCTTGAGAATGTCCACCTCACCCACTGCGCGGGCGTACTGCGGACCCGTGACCTTCGATCCCCGTTCGAGCCAGTCGCGAGCGTACCAGCACAGTTCCTCCGCACGGTTTCCCAGGAGCGCCCCGTAGGTGGCATAGACGTTCGCTGTGAACAGCCTTCCCAGTGGCTCAAACGGTTCTTCCAGATCCATCTCCGTCTCTTCCACAATACAGCCTAGCTCCTGAAATACCCGGGCCGCCCGACCCGCAATCCCGTCTACTTCCGGTTCGACCACGGCGTACCCGAAGTCTGCGCTCCAGCCGAAGCGCAAGCCCTCGATACCCCGCCCTGTCGCTGCCAGGTAGTCCGGGGGATCGTCCCGCAAAGAGGAAGGATCTCTGGGATCGTGACCGGCCAGCACCTGCAGCAGCAGGGCAGCATCCCGAACCGTGCGCGCCATGGGCCCGGGCTGGCTAAACTGATTGGCCACCGGTGGCGCCGAAACTCCAGCATAGCGGGGCACGCGGCCCTGGGTTGGTTTGATTCCATAGATGCCGCAAAAACCCGCGGGAATACGGATCGAACCTCCCCCATCGCTGCCGGTTGCCAAGGCACATAAACCGGAGGCCACAGAAGCCCCAGCTCCGCCGCTCGAGCCCCCAGTGGTCCGTTGCGTGTTCCATGGGTTTCTACAATGGTCTCCCAGTCGGTTCTCGGTGTGACCCAAAAGACCAAATTCCGGGGTGTTGGTCTTTCCCAGGATTACGGCTCCCGCAGCTCGCACCCGCTCCACCACGATGGAATCTGCCTCGGGCACCCGATCCTTGAAGATCAGAGACCCTCCAGTGGTCCGAATCCCACGCGTCATCTCCAGGTCTTTGACCGAGATTGGCAGTCCGTGCAGCGGTCCGAGGGTTCCGCCCCGGACCAAGGTGGATTCCGCGCTCCGGGCGGACTCCAGAGCCCGTTCAGGCGTCACGGTAAGGTAGGCATTGAGCTGAGGATCGAGCCGTTCAATGCGCCGCAGGTAGAGCTCCGTCAGCTCCACCGGTGAGATCTGTTTGGTCACGATCAGCTGGTGCAGTTCCACCGCCGGAGCCAAAGCCAGTGTCTCATCTGTCACGCCGGATAGTGTCGCGTACCGCCCCCTGTCCGTCAAGATGCCTGTCGACAACTGAACCGCCCATGAGTTTCTCGAGCCGCTTTGGCAATCGGACAGCCCACCTGTCAGGCCTTTCGGACCAGTCGGTCGTCCCGTCATGATTCCGCTCCTCAAGATCCGTCTGGGGCACTAACCGGGCGCGTTCAGTACCGCTCGTTATGATGATGGGTAGGTGGGAATGAGTCGAAAAACTGCCTTGCCGGGATCCGGTTTTGACAAATACCAGCGCTTGGGGGCTTATCACTGGGCGGAGTGTGAACGGAGTTACGCCAACTACCTGCGTTTCAACCCACCACTGGTGGCTCGCTACGACTTTGTCCTGCAAGAGGCCAAGAAACTGCGGTCCATCGGCCGCCTGCTGGATCTGGGCTGCGGAGACGGTGTTCTGTTGGATCGTTTGATCTCTCTGGCCACTCAGGTCGAGGGCTTGGATGCGGACGAAACGGCCCTGGCCTTGGCGGGGGAGAAGTTGGCCCACCATGCCAACTGCAGGCTGTGCCGAGGATAGCGGCTACCAACTCCCTTACCAGAGTGGCTGCCTTGATCTTGTCGTCTCGGCCGATGTCATCGAACACTTGGCCGATCCAGAACGGTATCAGATGGAGGCCGTTCGAGTTCTTCGCGAAGGGGGCACACTGTTGCTGACCACTCCAAAATGGATACCTCCTCGCAGATGGGACTCGAGTCACGTAAAGGAATACCGTCCCCGGGAACTGCGAGATCTGCTGGAAAAGAACTTCGCCGACGTAAAATTGCGATTCTATTGGCCTCTCACCTGGTCCCACCTCTACGCGACCCGCCTGGGATGGAGGTTGATCAAGTTGATGTCCATCCATCTGTACAATTCCTTCCAGGGACGGATTTCCTCGCAACCCGATCCCTACGGACAGATCCTGGCTATCTGCCGTAAAAGTTCTTTGCCGGGAGATTCTGACCAGGAGATTCCGGGGACTGCGTGCTCCCTCCAATGAATACGGTCCGGTTCGTGGCGGAAGGAGGGTGGGGTTATACTTCCAGAACGCCAGACGTCCGCGGGCGCAAGAGAAGAAGGGTTTCCGCCGGTGCCTGATGGTTGAGAGCTGGCGAGTGTCGGGACGCAAGGCGGCCGGCCCGAAGTCGTGCCAATTTTGTAGAGTCAGACGGGGTCTTGACAACCAGCATCAAAATCTCAACTATTTTGGTGCGACCGTTGGCTCAATCGGAGACGTAGATCCGGATTGGAGAAACTCGTGAGGAATGCCACCCGCCCGCTTTCCCCTTATTGGCTGGGACAAGTGGGCGCCGGTTTTCGAATGGGACCCATCCTCCTGTCCCTCATGCTCGCAAACGGCTGTTCCGATCCAGCCGTGGAGGGCGAAACTCCATCCGGACACCAAAGTCTGGAGAAAAAATTTGAAGGATCGATGTCGGGAGTCGTTCTGGAGGGGTTTTTCAAAACCAAACAACCCGACAGCGAGTTGAGACCGGAGAAATACAGCATTTCCAAGGTTTCCAAACTGGCCGGGGATTACTGGATTTTTCAATCCCGCATCCAGTATGGGGAGCACGATGTGACGCTACCCGTTCCCGTTACCATAAGATTTGCGGGCGACACCCCCGTGCTGACCCTCGACGAAACCACCATTCCGGGACTGGGGACCTTCAGCGCTCGTGTATTGTTCTTTGACGATCAGTACATCGGAATCTGGCGTCACGGAGAGCATTCGGGCCAGCACTTTGGCCGAATCATCCCACAGGCAGCTCCCTGAATCGGAGAGCTTCCTTGCCAGCAGCGTTGTCTTCAACGCCTCCACAATCCAACAGTCTGGAGTGACTTCCTTTTCCCTCAAACGTCGGGCAGGTCCTTGACCAATGCCCCCGGACAACAGCCAACACAGGAGAAATGATACGATCCCCGGGTTGCCAGGACGCCCCTGTTGACAAAAGGATGCCTGATCAAGCCCCATGCTGAAGAAGAGCCGATTTTGTGGTTCCCGGGTAGCCGGCCTGGGCCTGCTTTTTTTCCTCTTTCCGGCTCTAGCGGGCCAGACGAAGGCTGACGAGGATCGTCCTCTTCCCGATCTGGAATCGTTGCTGAAAAGTATTCGCAGGAGCCTCCATAGCGATCGTTTTTTGCTTCGCAACTACACCTACAATCAGACGGAAGAAGTCGTCGAATTGGACAAAAGAGAGCAGCCCAAGAAAACCCGCACACGGGTCTACGAAATCTTCCCATCGGCGGTCGAAGGAATGACCTATCGGCGCTTGATCTCCAAGGACGGAGAACCGGTCCCAGAGAAAGGACTCAGGAAACAGGACGAAAAATACGACAAGCAGGTTCGAAAGTACGCCAAGAAAGCCCGAAAAAAAGGGCTTGCCGCTCAGACGGAGATGGAGGCGGCCGAGGCGGAACTACTGCGTCGGGAACGAGAGGTGCTCGATGAAACCTTCCGTCTGTACCAATTCGAAATCCAGGAGCGTGATCGGATCGACGGTCACGACACCCTAGTCCTCGCTTTCACTCCCCACCCCAACTTCAAGAGCAAGATCAAAAACATCAAGTTCCTGAAGAAGATCCAGGGCCGCGCCTGGATCAGTCAAGACGACCACCAACTGGTCCGAATCGAGGCCGAGACGATGGATAGCATAAAGATGGGATTGGGCCTCATTGCCAAGCTCAACCGGGGCTCTAGAATGGTCTATCAGCGGCGAAAAATCAACGATGAGGTGTGGCTTCCCGCTCGGGCTTTCTTCCGTGGTAGGGGACGGATCCTGTTGCTGAAGGGGTTTCGTTTCCAAGCCACCAGCGATTACTCCGGATACCGTGAATTTCCCGTCGCCAGCCAAGTCTCCTTCCCCTCCGGCCAGACTGAAAACTCGCCATGAGTTTTGACCCAGTTCTGCTCCGGGCTTGGGAATGACCGCCTGGAAGGCGGTCCCACCTGGAGCCGGCATCTTGCCGACGATAGAAGCGCCAAACTCCACGTGATCCCGGTGGCTAGGCCGGGCCGGAGACAATCTCGAGGGTGAGTTCGCAAGCCGAGTGTTCGAGCCAGAGCGCTAGGTAGGCGGCAAAGCTCCGCCGGACTACCGTATCGAAGGACTGAAATCCGGAGTCGTTAACTCGGTAGAGCAGCAGGACAGTGGTCTTGGCCAGGTTGGTCTGCGCGCACTGTCCTGGAGCGAAGACGCTGGGGTGGAGATCAAGAGTGCACCCCTTGGACAGCAGCTCCCGAACCCGACTGCCCACTAGATTGACCGTAGTGTAGCCGCCGGTGGCGTCGGTAACGGCAACGTGCCGAGAAACCCACCGCATCTTGCAGGGCCGTGACCATCTCGATCTCAGTGCCTGGAGCCACAATCACCATCCACTCGTCGGGTCCCACCCAGCAGAGAGTGAGATGCTCCGTCTGAGCGGTGGTATTGGGACGGGAGGGAACGGCAACTCCCAGTACCCCGCTTACGGCGGCGGTAAAGACACTCGCCCTCACGTCGCCCCTCAGATTCACGTAACCAAGGAAGGGTCGCTCGATCATCGTGATGCCGGGATCATCTCCCGGCGGAGATCCTCGGTCCTTGGAAAGGACGTCTGCCAGTGGAGACGCCGGCACGATGTCAGACATTCTGGCGTTCTCCGTCGGGATCGTAAAAGACCGGCTCGGCGATCGTCCTGCCGTCGAAGTTGTAAACCAGGACCGTCTCATCCGTGCGCGAATGACCGCCCCTAATTAACGCTAGTGCAATCGAGCGACCCAGGGCAGCACTGTAGTACGACGACGTGACGTGGCCCGACATCAACCTCGGAAATGGAGCCGACGGATCGTCCACGATCTGCCCACCCTCCGGCAGCACCACCTGGGGATCCTGCGTCAGAAGACCCACCAACTGAGTACGATCATCGCTCACGATGTAAGAGCGGCGGAGGGAGCGTTTGCCCAGAAAATCCTTGCTTTCACCGATCATACGTCCCATCCCCAAATCGATGGGTGTCACGGAGCCATCTGTCTCCTGGCCCACGATAATGTATCCCTTCTCGGCCCGCAGGATGTGCATCGCCTCGGTGCCGAACGGGGTGATTTCGTACTTCTCGCCGGCGGCCATCGCGGCTTCCCAGACATGTCGACCGAAGTTGGCGCTGACATTGATCTCGTAGGTCGGCTCTCCCGTGAAGCTGATTCTGAACAGCCGGGCGGGGACTCCGGCAACGGTCTCCTCGCGAACCGCCATGAAGGGGAACCCGTCACGAGTGAGGTCGACGTCCTGGCACAGCTCCTGGACGATCTTCCGGCTGTTGGGGCCGCAGACCGAGAGCGTAGCCCAATGATCGGTGACAGAGGTCAGATAGACCTTTAGATGGGGCCATTCCGTCTGGGGCCAGAGTTCCAGCCAGGACATGATGTGGGCTGCACCTCCGGTGGTGGTGTGCATCAAGTAATGATCCTCGCCCAGACGCCCCGTCACGCCGTCGTCGATGACCATGCCGTTTTCGTCGAGCATCAAGCCATAGCGACAGCGCCCCACCGGCACCTTCAGGAAGGGATCCGTGTAGACACGGTTGAGAAAGACATGAGAGTCGGGCCCCTGGATATCGATCTTGCCGAGGGTGGAGGCGTCAAGGATACCAGCGCTGGTGCGGACCGCCAGACACTCCCGGTTGACCGCCTCCGCCATCGACTCCCCGGAGCGAGAGTAGTACCAGGGCCGTTTCCATTGTCCGACGTTCTCGAATAAAGCTCCTCGTTCGACGTACCATTCGTGGATCGAGGTCTTGCGAATAGGGTCGAAGAGATCGCCCTGCTCTCCACCCGACAGGGCTCCGTAGGCGACCGGGGTGTACATGGGCCTGAAGGTCGTGGTTCTGATGGAACCGGGGGCGGTACCCAGAATCCCGGCCAGAACGCCGATGACGTTGACGTTTCCCAGCTTCCCCTCGTGGGGTCTGCTAAACTGTTCCCGAAAAAAGGATTCTCGGCTTTTGGATGCCCCTCGCCTCAACCAGCAAGGAGCCCGAACCAGCTATGAAACGCAGACGTTTTTTGAAAACCGTGGGAGCCGGTGCTCCCGCCAGCCTGGCCGCTGCCGGCAGCTCCGCAAAAGCACGACCGGCGCCCGCCAGAAGCCTGGCGCAGCGGAAGGAACCCCGTGTCTTTCTTTTCAACGACGGCCGCCATGCCGCCGATCTGTATTGTTTTGAGCCTCCCGTGACACCCGCCGATCACGCCACCATCGTGGATCAGATGGCCAGCAGCGGGGCCGACACCTTTGTGTACTTCGCGAGTGTGGAGGGAGGAACGACCGTTTATGACAGCCAGATCTGCCAATTATGGGGGGCTGAGGTCAAGAAATGGACCCACTACATCTGGTACCGGGCCGCCAAGATCCTGCGTCAGCTCATCGACGAGGGACACGACCCTCTCAAAATCCTGTGCGATCGCTGCCAGGAGACGGGCATCTTCATGATCGCCAGTTCCTGGGTGAGCCTGCAGGGCGGGACTCGCGAGCAACATGAGGGGCTGGGACGGGTCTCCGCCTTCGCCATGGACAACCCTCAGTTTCACGTCGGAGAGGATCCGGACCCCCGCGCCAAGGGTATCCGGAAGAGCCGATTCAACTTCCTGTATCCGGAGGTACGCCGGGAGCGCTTCCTGCTGTTCGAAGAGTTGCTTTCCAAATACGCAACGGACGGCATCGACCTGAATCTGACCTGGTCCATGCCCTTTTGCCGTTTCGATCAGGTCTCCGAGCTGGCACCCGTCATGACCCAGTGGCTCCGGGATCTGCGCAAAGTCGCCGACAAAGCCGAACAAAGCCAGGGACGGCGCAAGCGCATTTACGCCCGCATTCCGGCTCACCCCCAGGCCTGGCAGTTGGCTGGATACGAGGTCCCCACCTGGGTGGCGGGAAAACTGGTCGACGGACTCTTTTGCGAGAGCAGCTACAGTGAGGACGAAGGGTTGGATCAGGATGCGGACCTCAGCGCCGCCGTGAAACTCACCCGCGGAACCGGTTGCCGGGTCTACTCTGTCTTTCACAATGTCCTGGGGCGCCAGTTTGCCCGCTACGGCACACCCTCCATGATCTGGGCCGGCGCTCTGAACTCCTGGAATCAGGGGGTTGACGGCTTCGGAATCGGCGACCACCTTTGGGTTCCCAACGGATGGCCCTGGACGGCTCAGGAGTACGAAACACTGCGATTACTGGGGCACCCAAAACTACTGGAAACCGCCGACAAGTGCTACCTGGTCCGTTCCAACCGCCGGCCAGATACTTCGCTGGCCTGGCTCCCGGGCCGATCCCCTTCCCTCCCTCGGGAAATCTCGGTCGGGAAACCGATCAAGGTATCCTTCCCCGTGGCCGATCGGTTGCACCATTGGCACAAACTGGGACGCGTCAAGTCGGTGATTCTGCGGGTACGCTTCGATAGCCTAATCCCAGACTACGACCAGGTTCAGGTCGAATTCAACCACCAGGTTCTGCCGGAATCCATCCTCCAGAAAGTGGACATGACGTATCGACTGGTCGGCAACGTATCCACCTCACATTCCATCGGACCCTACGGCTATGCCTTCGACTATCATCTGGGCCCCGAGCACTTTCCAAAATCGGGCCGTAATTTCGTCCAGGTCAAGCTCCTGAAGCGAGACCCGGACGTGGCCTTCGACCTCTCGGTCTTGGAGGTGGACTGCAAGATCGAATACCGGTACCACCGCCACTTCGAAGACAAGCCGATTCAGTATTGAGAGCACGGGCTGTGGAGTTAGAGAGCGGAAAGGGAAAGTCGGGTTACGGGCAGGAAGTGGCGGCGGAGAGAGATTCGCTTCTTGCCCGATTGGGACTGACAAGACTTTCTTGGACCCGCGGCTGGTCTAGAACCCAACGTCGAATGATCTGATACCCGCGATCCGAGGGGGAATAGCGACGCCCCCCCTGATGCCCGTCTTCCTGTCCCGTTTGAACGTTGAGGGGTTTGCGCAACAGCTTGCTCTTTTCGATATCCTGAAGCTCTACCCGCTCTTGCAAGATCAGGTAATTCTTGAGCATCTTGGAGACTGGCAAATAGCCTGCCCCATCCGGTCTTTCCAATTCCATGGAGGGAACGCGACCGGGGACACCGTGACAATGCATACAAGCCCTCTCATCTTGACGCTGGGGCCGATTGAGTTCTGGCACGACATAGTCGGAAAAGTATTGAAAACTGGCCGTAAATTCTGGGCTTAGAAGGGCTTTTCCCTGGGCGCTCCTGAGCTGGTTCGCCAGGGGTTCCGTCTCGACAGCCGCTTTCAGATCCGAACTCCAGACCGTTGATTCCGCACGCAGAAATTTTTGGGCTTTTTCTCGGATCTCTTCGATCGGTTCAGATTCAAGCAACCTCTGGACGGCTCTGAGAACCTGGGGGTTGCGCCGATAGGCGGTCCGGTGAGCGATTCTGATGGCCATCTCGCGACTCAACTGAGGGGCTTCTGGTGTCAGCATTTCCAGAAGAAGCTGTACTCCTCGACTCCGGGCCGCCACGAGTTCGAGGGAAGGCCTGCTCTGGATTGAAGCCGGTACTATTTCAGGTACGGCATCACCGTAAGTGGACAACCAGTCGAGGCTGGGCAACCAGAAATGCGCTTCCAGCGGATTTTCCACAGCTTGGGGAAAAAGCTGGGCCAACTTTTCCGTATGCAGATCCGGATTGGAAGCCAACATCTCTCCCATGCGCTTGGCGATGAACCAATCGGCACTAACCTGCCGTGTGGATTGAGCTGCCATCTCGGCTTCCCGTAATATCTTGGCCAGGGATACCGCATCGGGCGCTTGATCGAAGGACGGCACCAATAGCCCATAGAGGATGCTCTGCTGCTCAACATTTTGAGGCAAGGCCCAGCGGGTTCGACTCATCAGATTCAAAACCGGTTCTGCCAGCGACTGGCGTCGATCGTAGTCCTGCGCTCCCCGATGGATCTGTTCCACCATTGGCTGAACCTGTTCCTGAGACCCCGGCAAAGTGACAGCGCTGGGATCCGCCACGGCCGCAGCAGCCAAGGTCCTGAACTGCTCGGGACCCTCTGTCACGTAACGGATCAATCGATCCTGTAGATCCGGAAATGGAACTCCGGCAGCGGCTTCTAGGGACAACCGGATACCGGTAGGCTTCTCCAGCTTTTCGCTGTTGTCCCAATGGTGTAGCACAGACTTCCCGATCGCTTCAGCACTCCCGGGAGTGACATACCCCATCTGCCCGGGGCCTCCATCACCACCGGATGTGTTGTAGAAAGTAGCGGCAATCTGGACCAGTCTTCTGGCCAGACGGTCCCGTGTTTCAGCCGGCAGGCTGGGACGGTCCAGCTCGGCTTCCAGCGCTCGAAAAAGGGATGCCAGCTCTGGATATTGATGTCGCTCACTGCCATTGGCTTTGTGGCCATTGGCGATAAAGAGGGCATGGCTCTGGTAGCGTAGACACTGCTCCACAAGGGCGTTGGGCTCCCGGGAGAGCAACCTCCGAACCCAGGCGCTTTGGATTGCATCGCGCAGAGGGGGATTCCAGATCCACCACTGCCAGGCGGCCTTGGCGGCCCAGGCCCGGACACCCGGATGGG
Organism: Acidobacteriota bacterium; assembly: GCA_965205565.1. Classification (GTDB taxonomy): domain Bacteria; phylum Acidobacteriota; class UBA6911; order RPQK01; family CBDBID01; genus CBDBID01. The sequence goes on along the minus strand of CBDBID010000012.1, from coordinate 126,352 downwards.
GGTCGTCGTTGAGGGCCCGGTCCAGAAGGCGGGCCAAGCGCGACAAGTTGAAATTGGGTCGACTCATCACCGTGTCGGCTCTCATCCCCAGGGCTTTGAGCAGCGATTCGCGAACCCGATTACTCCCTTCATCGTAGGCTGTGAACGCGGCCTCAAAACCCACATCGTCCAGCAGGTTCTGCTCCAGAGCCCAAGCCGCCGCATCCCGGACCATCTTGACCCGATCTCCCATGGCTCCGATGATGACAGGGACCCCGGCCGGGTCGTGGATCCCTCCCAGAGCCATCACTCCCCAATAGCGGACTAGGGGGCTGGGGTGATGGACCGCTTCCACCATCCGATCGGCCCGGGCAGAATCCCCAGTGTGAGAAAGAGCCCGCACCCGCTCTAGAGTAGCGATGAGGGGTTCTTCTGGAACCCCTTCAAAACCCTCCGTTGACGGCCTCAAGGCAGCCATCGGGAAGAACCGCGACAGAGCATGTAGAACGTAGGCCGTGGTGACAAACCCGGTCTGAGCACTCTGATTCCAGCGTCCATACGGCTCTTGCATCGCCAACAGGACTTTGACGCCCAGAGCGACGGCCCCGTCTCGCTGGTCGTAACCAAGCGCCTCCAGGGCAATCAAAGCCAGCGCCGTGGGAGCTGGATCCGATTTTCCGTCCGTTTTCCAGACTTGTTCCTCGGTGACGAACTGGCCCGGGTCGAACCCCCAGGAGCCGTCCGGATTTTGGATGGCTCTCAGGTGAGTCTCATCTTCAACCAGCTGCTCTTGAATGCTGTGCCACAGCTTTCGGGATGCCTGCTCAGACAAAATCTCATAGAAGGGGAACTCCGCCGGACTTGTCTCCTCGTGCTTTGCCACGGGAGCGGGCTCCTGTGAATCTGGTCCTTCCTGAGCGGGAGGGTTCATCGGAGGCAGGCTCTCCTTAATATGACGGGCCCGATGATTCTGGGACAGATAATCGGGCGGGAAGAATCGCCGAAAGAACTCGATCCGGTGGGACAAATCATCACTGTACTTCGGCTCGACTTTCAACAGGAGTCGAGCCTTCTCTTCCATGCCAGCGAAGTAGCGGGGATGGTTGGTGCGATGCCAGGCCGTCGCCAGAATTTCCCCTGATAAGCTGAAAACAACTGACTTACCGACATTGGATCCTGGTCCAGACGCATTGATACCGCTGGGGTCTGAGGTCTGCAAAACGTGGTTGGCCGCCCGCATGAGCTGCTTGGAATGCAGTTTTCTGGGCGGAACTACCCGTTCCAGCGTGCAAAGATTGTGTCCGGCCACGCGCGTGCCGGCCGGACCGTCCCCTACATCCAAAGGCGCCAAGCTAGTGTTGTTGGCGGCCTCCTTGAGATAGTTGGTAGGACGCAGCGACTCGTACATGACATTGACGAGGCGGCGAAAGTTCTGAATGTTTTCGATCCGATATCCCTTCTCCAACGGTACGGCCGAGCCCCAAACACCCGCCTGGGTGTGGCAGCTCATGCAGTGCGTCCCCAACAGGTTGCCGGTGTCCCGGATCCGCCGCTCGACGCTCGCCCCCCCTGGGACGATTGGTCAGCCAGGCGTCCACTTGGGCCAGGTGGTCGTAAAGGCCCTGTTGCACAGCCATTCGGGGGTCGCTGTAGGGAGCCGGCTTCAGTAGTCGCAATTCAATTTCATAGCCCGGGGCATTAGCCTCTGCTCGCAGGAAATAGACGCCCGGTTCCAGCAATCGACTGATCTCGGAACGGTGGGCCTCGTTCTGTTGATGAACCCTCTCGTTCTCATTTTGCCCTCGTGTGTACTCCCTCAGGGGCAACAACCGTTGCGAGAGAAGGGATGAGGCTTGCAGTTGCGGTTTCACGTTGTCGGCACCGACCCCCAAGGCGTAGAATCTCAGGCGCGCAGCCAAGGTATGATCCGGCAGGGTTAGATTGCAGGTGAGCAAACGGGCTTCTTCCCCCTCATATTGGATGCGAAACCAGTCGTCTCCAGACTGACCCACTTTGCCGTTGTCGAAATACTCCACGTCGTCCGCACCGGCCGTGATCAAGACTCGTTGCAAATCCGTACCGCTGCCAAAAATAACGGTTTGCGCTTGCTCCGGAGTGTCGTTCGGTTCCTGTTCAACTTGGAAAGAAGCCGCAGAGGCATCGCCCAGTTCGAGTGACTGGATTCGGACCTCGACGAGCACTCGACTCCCCGCAGGCCACAGAGTCTGATGCGGAAAAGCGGAAACGAGCGGAGCCGTACCCAGATCACGCCAGCGAGATCCTTCGAAAACCGGTGGCTCATCAGTGACGGGAAAGATCTTTAACAGATAACGTCCGGCGACGGGGGCGCGGTAGACCAAATAAACGTCCGGGTCCAAAGCGTGTAGAACTTTTTTCCAGTCAGCCGTGGGCGCCACATAGATTCCCTCAAAGTCGTGCTCTCTCAGCGGCTCTGCCGGAGGCTGCGATGCGCCGACCGCACTTTGGACCAAGGTCCAACTGACACCCACGCGTCCATTCCTGGGCAAGCGGGAAGGCTGAGCCACGCCCACCGAAACTCCGAACACTTCTCCGCCATCCAGCTCGAAGACTCTTTCCCAGGAATCCTCCAGATGGAAAGAAATCTCCTGTTCGACTCGTCCAACCCGGGAAGAACTGCCTAGCGAAGGATACCCCCAAGTCGCTACGACACCCAAGATTAGGAAAGCTACCGCTAGAGATCGAGGGAACATCCGCCTACTCAAGAGCTGCGTAGACTCCAACTTCATCGCTTTCCCACCACTCTTGCCTGGAACGAAGAGCCTCCACTGCAGGTCGGATAGCTCCTGGCTCGTGGCACCGAAAATGACCCAGGACTTTGATCCCGGTTCTTTTGCATCCCAGGATACCGCTTCCCTGGTGCAAAAGAGTAAGGGTTGGATACCCTAGTTTTGATCGATCCGGCAAGCTGATATAAGCTTACTCTACGTTCCCGACCAACCTGTGAAAGAGGTTGCACATATGAAGACCGCTGGTGTGGTCGCCTGGGCGGCCATTTGGACGCTGGGAGGTGTGATTCAGGCACAGCAACTTGCCCTTGCCAGGATAGACCAGGTCGCGCCGCAGCCGCTGCTGGCTCAGGTGGCTCGCCTCACTGAAGCTCTGTCGTTTCTGGGCAGCGGGCTGCAAGAGCAGGATCTGCAACGAATCCAGGAATTGAAACAGCGCGCTCCGAGCGCCGAGGTGGTTCAGGAGATTCAAGAGATCCTGGATCCTTATTGCCTGGCCATGGTGCAGATCAACCCGGAGGCGCGAGTCATGGTTCGGCGCGGTCAGGCTGTGCCGGAACTGGTCCAGGGAAGCTGGAAGAGCTTTCTCGTCAAGGTTCATAACCTAGCCGACGTCAACGCCGAGTTGGAAGTGGAAAGCCCCAATGCGGCACCTCTGTTTCACAAATCCACCGGTTCGCATCGGGTCGCGAAGACCAATGTCCTTTCGAAGGGGCAGGTTGCCAACCGTTTCTTGGAAGTAGCCATGTATGGCCGCCGACCGCTCTCTCGAAAGCTTTCCGGCCTGCGACTGGAGTACGCCGTGGTCCAGATCTACACTCGTGAGAGCGGCCTCAGGGAGGCCAAGATCGGGTTTCACGTCGGACAGGGCACGCAGGATATCGGGTTTCGCAACGCCATTGACGTGCTGTTCAGATGCGAACTTGCTGTCAGGGTCCGTCTGCGCATCCTGGACGACGATGGCTCTCCCACCATGGCTTCCCTGACCATCACCGACGGAGTGGAAAGGCTGCTAGAGAATCCCGAAGTCCAGCCACTACCTGGGGACTACCGTCTGGCCCTGGCACGCACAGAAGCCTGGGACCGCACCCGCGGCGAGCCACGTCTGACTCCCCCTCCCAAGCGGCTGGTGGGTGTTTATCCGCTGCCCTCGCGGCGCTTGGCTCGCGATGATGAGTATCCGGATTTCTTCTTCCACGCCCAGATCTACCGGGCTGACCGGGAATCCGTCTACCTGCCCCCGGGCGATTACCAAATCCGCTATTCGCGAGGTCCAGAGTATCTGACTGAGTCTCGCCGGATTACGATTCCCCAGGGAGTGAGCGAGTACGAGCTGACGCTGCGCTTGAAGCGTTGGACCCATCTGGCCAGGCTGGGCTGGTACAGCGCCGATCACCACGTTCACGCCGCCGGGTGCAGTCACTACGAGAGCCCCGAGGAAGGCGTCCACCCGGAGCACATGTTCCGGCAGGCCCTGGGGGAGGATCTCAACATTGCCTGCGTCCTGACCTGGGGTCCCTGCTGGTACCACCAGAAGCAGTTCTTCGAAGGGGACGTGCATCGCCTTTCCAACGACCGGAACCTCATGCGCTACGACGTCGAGGTCTCGGGCTTCCCCTCTTCCCATGCCGGACACCTGGTCCTTCTTCGCCTGCAAGAAGACGACTATCCAGGCACGGATTTGATCGAAGAGTGGCCCTCCTGGACCCTACCCATCCTGCAGTGGGCCAAGTCGCAGGGCGGAGTGACGGGTTACGCCCATTCGGGCTGGGGACTGGAACCCGAGGAACCGACAAATGAACTGCCCAACTACGTCATGCCCAAGTTCGACGGGATCGGGGCCAATGAGTACATCGTGACCGCCACCCAGGGGTCGGTCGACTTCATCTCCGCCGGAGACACTCCTTCGATCTGGGAGTTGAACATCTGGTATCACACCCTGAACGCGGGGTTCCGGACCCGCATTAGCGGCGAGACGGACTTTCCCTGCATCTATGACGAACGCGTGGGCATGGCACGCACCTACGCGCGGCTGGACGGCAAGCTCGATTTCGACGCCTACATGGAACGCCTCCGAGGGGGCCGAAGCTACGTCTCGGACGGGCGCTCGCACCTGATCGATTTCGCCGTCGACGGTCTGCAGGTAGGCACCCGCGGCAGCGAACTCCGGCTGGACGCCCACAGCCAGGTGCGGGTTGCAGCTCGGGTGGCGGCCTATTTACCCGAAAAACCCGGAGAAATCGCTCGATTCATCGCGGCCCGCGAGCTGACCCAGCCGCCCTACTGGCACCTGGAGCGGGCTCGCCTGGGCCAGACCCGAAAGGTGCCGGTGGAGCTGATCGTAAACGGGCAGGCGGTGGCACGATCCGAGATCCAGGCAGACGGCACCTGGGTGGATCTGAACTTCACCTACGAAATAGAGCGATCCAGCTGGATCGCTCTGAGGATTCTGCCCAGCTCCCACACCAATCCCATCTTCGTTCTGGTCGATAGTAAGCCGGTGCGTCCTTCTGTGCGCAGCGCCCAGTGGTGCCGCCAGGCCGTGGATCGCTGCTGGGAGATGAAGGAGGCGAAGATTCGGGCCGAGGAGAAGGGAGCGGCCCAAGACGCCTACCAGAGCGCTCGCCAAATCTACGATCGGATCATCCTTGAGAGCCGAAATGAGTAACCGCGCCCAGCTTCTGTGGGAGGTGAAGGCACGCTCTTGAAGAGGCAGCGAAGCTGCCCAATTCAGGCTCTCGGATGGTACTGATCGTAAATCTTGCGGAGCCGTGCCCGGCTGACGTGGGTGTAGATCTGCGTAGTGGAGATGTCGGCGTGGCCCAGCAGCATCTGCACCGACCTCAGATCGGCCCCGTTCTCCAGCAGATGGGTGGCAAAGCTGTGGCGGAGCACGTGCGGGGAGAGCTTCTTGGTCAGGTCCATTCTCAAGCCATACTTTCGCAACATCATCCAGAAATACTGGCGGCTCATCGGACCGCCTTTCTGGGTGAGAAACAGGTAACGGCTGGCCACTCGCCGGCGCTGGAAATGAGGTCTCCCGCCCTCGAGATAACGGTTGAGAAAGTCCAGGGCCGAGTCCCCCAGAGGGACGATCCGTTCCTTCTGTCCCTTTCCCATCGTGGTTAGAAAGCCCACCTCCAGGTTGATGTCGGTCAACCGCAGGAAAACCAGCTCGCTGACCCGCAGACCGGTGGCGTAGAGCACCTCCAACATGGTTCGATCTCTCAAACCGTGCGGGGTGGAAAGGTCAGGCTGCGCCAACAATCGATCCACCTCCGGGCAGGTCAAGTAGGTCGGAAGAGCGCGCCAGGTGGCCGGAGTCTCCAATGTCTCTGTTGGATCCTCATCGATGTAACCATCCAGAACGAGGAACCGGAAGAAGGAGCGCAGGCTGGCCACCTTGCGACCAATCGACCGGGCAGAGAACCGACCGTAGAGATCCTGCAGATACCGTCTCAAAACAGACCGGTCCAGTTGAGACAGGCTGAACGGCCTGGCTTCGGCAAAGGCCAGCAGGTCCCGGATATCGGCCTTGTAAGCCTCCACGGTGTTGGCAGCCAAGCCTCTCTCTACTTGAAGATAGTTGAGATAGCTCCGGAAGGCGTGATCCTTCGTCCCTGCTTCCTGGAGCCTAGCAACACTGCCCGAGCGATCGCCTTCTGACTGACTCATCGACCCATCCTGACACAGCGAACCATCTTCCCTTCTCTCTTCATTGGCTGGGCCGTCGTTGAAAAAGAAGGCGAGTCTCCTTCACGCCCAGAACCTCACAGATCCCAAAATAGACGACGGCTCCGAGCACCATGCACGCAATCAGGTGCAGGATCTCTCGAGATCCTTGCGGACCGGGCCCAAACATCTGCAGCCATCGCCCCAAAACCAAGACGGCCATCCCCATGGCCAATGCAGCCGCTGCCATCCTGGCGAGGGAGGAACCGACCGAGTAGGGCCGTAGCGAACCGAGCTTCCGACGAAAATTCTGGGCCAGCAAAGCATTGTTCAGAGTGGCCGAAAAAGCCGTGCCCAGTGCCAACCCCAAGTATTTGAACGGCGACGGCAACACCAGAATCAGGGTCAGATTGATGGCCAGGTTGGCTACCACCGCCAGTAGGCTGATCCGGACCGGAGTACGCGTGTCACTCAGGGCATAAAAGGTGGGGACGTATACCTTGATGCAGCTGTACCCGAGCAGGCCGAGAGAGTAGAGGGTCAAAGCGTGAGCGGTGCGAACGGTATCCACGGGCTCGAAATCCCCTCTTTCGAAAAGTACCCGCACCACCGGTGTGGCGAGGACAACCAGTCCCACCATGGACGGGATTGCCAAGAAGGAAATCAGCTTGATGGAACCGGCTACTGTCTCTTTGATCTCCTCCCACCGGCGACGGGCCGCCTGGCGCGAAACGTCGCGCAGATGCACAACTCCCACAGCCACTCCAAAAAGTCCGATGGGGAGATACATAATGCGAAAAGCATAGTTGAGCCAGGAGACGGGACCGTTTTCCTGCAGATGTGAGGCCAGTTGAGTGTTCACGACCACATTGATTTGCACCGCGCCCACTCCCAGCACGGCGGGAAGCATCAGACGGCGAATCTTTCGAACTCCGGGATGGCTCCAATCCAACCGAAAGCCAAATCGGAAACCCTGTCTCCACAGCAGCGGCAGTTGGACTGCAAACTGAAGCAGGCCGCCCCCCAGCGCGCCAACCGCCATGGCATGAATGGGAAGAAATCCATACTCGGGAAACTGAGGTGCCAGCAAGAGACCGGCCAGGATCACGGCCAGATTGAACAGGGATGGAGCCAGTGCTGGAATGAAAAAGTAGTTGAGCGTGTTCAAGACGCCCATGGCCACCGAGGCCAGCGACACCAGCAGGAGAAAGGGAGACAGCATTCGAATCAACTGCACCGTGATCTCCACTTTCCCCGGCACTCGTGAAAATCCGGCGGCCAGAACATAGACAAAAAATTCCGGCGCCAGCAAAAGCACCAGAGTCACGCCCCCCAACACGACCATCAGGCTACTCATCACGAGACTGACCAGTAACCAGGCGCCCGATCGACCTTCCTTGTCGAGGAATTCATTGAAGGTGGGCACGAAAGCGGAGCTTAGGGCCCCTTCGGCAAACAGGTCACGCAGCAGGTTGGGAATCCGAAAAGCTACCTGCCAGGCATCGTTGAAGGCACCGGCTCCAAAGAGTTTGGCAAAGACCTGGTCGCGCATCAAACCCAGCACCCGGCTGATGAGGATGGCCAGGCTCACCACCCCGGCCGCGCGGGCTGAGCGGGCCCTGCCGTCTGTTTTCTCCCCGCCTTCCTCGGACCAATCACCTGGCATGATTCCTAACTTTGAACCGGCCCTGCAGTCGCACCCCGCTCGCGAAGGATGCTCTCGGAAACCCTACCATGGAGCGCTGAACATTTGCCCTGATCTTCTCAGCCTGCACTGGGACCAGCAGGGCTCCTCTCGGGTCTCCTATTCTCATTTGCATCGACCCAGCCGGGCAGTGATAATCGAGGCTCAAGGGCTCGGCGCGACCACCCATGGAAGGCCAGTCCCACGTGGCCGGCATCTTGTCGGCGATCGCCGGGTCAAACTCCAAATCGAGACTCGTGGCCTCGACGTAAAGGATTCCATCAGTGCAACACATTAGGAAGCACGACAAGCACCAGCCATCAGGCACGGACGGCACCGGACCTGACGTCCCGGAACTCACCAGGAGAACGTTCCTCCTGACCTCCGCCGTGGGATCGGCCTCGATCCCACTGGCCTGCGGAAGAGCGGGAGGCCGTCTGCTCATTCGAGGTCGGCGTTTCTCGGTCCGGGTACGCAACGACTTGGGACTGGAGATCCTGAACCGGGACGGCGGAGTAGTGTGGGAGACCTCACGAAAGAAAAAGCCACAGATGACGGTCGTTTCCTCACCTCCGAAGCGGGAAGTATCGGTGGAGCTGGAGCAAGCGGAGCGTCGAGTCTCGGAACCCTACGCAGAAGGCGACCGCGCCGGCTACCGGGTTGTCCTCTCTTCATTTCCCGGAACCGACGTCAGGATCGAGCTTTTGCTGGCCATGGAGGACGACGAACTGCTGGTCCAGGTGGCTCAGAAAGACGGAGAGGATCGGCTCCGTGGGATCGATCACTTGTACTGTCTGGAAAAACCCACCTCCGAGGGTGGGTACCTGTTACTTCCTCACGGATCCGGCTACCTGATCCCCGCTGACCTGACCGAAGAGCTACCCGCGAGCATCTCCCCCCAGGGCAACTTGGTTTGGGGTCGCTATTCCTTACCGCTGTTCGCCCTGGTGAAGGATCGCTACAGCCTGTACACCATTGTGGAATCCTTCTGGGACTGCAGCGTGGACAGCACCCATCTGCCCGGCCAGGTCTCTTCACTGGACTTCAACTGGTTACCCTCGCTTGGAAAAATCGGCTATCCTCGACGCTTCTTGATGCGCTTCGCCGAAGATCTGGATTACGTGGGAATTGCCAAAGCCTACCGGAAGTACGTACAGGGCCGGGGCCGTTTCCGAACCTTGAGAGAAAAGCAACAGCTAACCCCTTCACTGAAACGCTACATTCAGGGGTTCGAATATCGATGGATCTACTGGCAACCAGACCGGGAAGCTCAGGTTTTAAACGACATCCGAGACTTTCAGAAAGAGGGCTTGAAGGTCAACTTCTTTTTCCCCAAGTGGTCTTCCGGAACGCCGGAGAAATCCAATGCCAATAGCTGGCAAGCCTTCTTGCGTGAAGAACCGGTGCCGGGTGGATGGGAGACGCTGGTTCGGCTCGCTCAAAGCGCTCGAGACGAGGGGGCCCTGATCAAGATCTTCATCAACCCCAACGCCAATCTGAAAGGGGCTCCCGGCTATGACCCGGCGAAGGCGTCACGAAACGCTGACGGCGGGCTGCACCCCTGCCCCACCTTCTGGGGAGACGGAATGAGCCCCGCTTTCGGACCGGAATCCCTTCGGCGGGCGCTCGACAGCGCTCAATCCCACGGTTTTCAGTTCGATGCCCTCTATTTTGACGGCTACGCCTTGCACGGAGGCCATCCCGAGGATTTCTCTCCTCAGCATCCCGTAACCCGCCGTGGGGTGGTGGAGAAACAGCAGGAATGTCTGCGGGTCACCCGGGACAGAGGACTGATCCCAGGTGCGGAACTGGCCAGGTTCTGGTGCATTCCGGAGAGCGATTTTTTCTTCTTCACGGATTGGAGCCGGGACATCCTCCCCGTGGGAGAACCCGTTCCCCTGTTCCAGCTGGTTTTCCACGAGTGTTACGTGGCCTGCTTCTCCGGAGGTGGTTACGGGAAGTACGATTGGCCCGAGACGAAGAATCCGCGACTGTACGAACTCCTTTTCGGGGCGGCTCCAGGTTACAACTGGATGCTACCCTACGGGGAGGACTTTCCGGGTTACGGCTTGGAAGGAAGCGTACCCATCCAAGAGTGGGACAGCCCGGCGATGCGGAATCGGATGGAGTGGCTGAAACGCTGGAGCGCTTATTTTCAGGCCACCACCCATGCCGAAATGACCTCTCACGAATTCTTGAATGAGCGACGAACCTGGCAGCGTGTCCGTTTCTCCAATGGGGTGGAGGCAGAATTCGACATGGAGGAGGGATTGTGCCGAGTCTCCGGTGTGGATGGATTCAGCGGAGACTGGGAACAACCGCACCCGGGACGTCTGTGAGCCAGGCTGTTTAACGTCCCCTTCTTGACCCTTGCCTTTGCCTTTGCCCTCACCTTTCAGTTCCATCCAGGCTCTTGACCAATAAGCTTTGATGAGCGAATGGCCGCGAATCAGCTGCGCTTCCCCTGATCTTTCCATCCCGTGGCAAAAACGTCCCATCCGTGAAAAAGGCGAGGCGGTTGCCGGAAAAGGGCACAGGCAAGGGACTCTTACCGGCTCAACACATACGCAATCGTGAGATTGCAGAGTAAATCACACTTTTCCCGTCTCTCGGGTCAAGACCCTCTCATTTGGCCCGAACCGTTGAGGGTCTCCAGAGCCAGCATCAGGGCTTGAGTTCCCTTTCGGGCCCCTCCACAGGCCAGAACCGCGTGGTACAGTTGTTTGGCCTGGCTCAATCCCGGCAAAGCAAGATCCATCCGAGCCGCTTCCTCCAGAGCGATGCCCATGTCCTTGATGTAGTGCTCCACATAGAACCCCGGTTCCAAGTCCCCGGCCAGGATCCGAGGGTACAAGTTGGAGAGAGCCCAGGAAGCGGCGGCACCACCGCTGACGTTTTCAAAAACGACCCGAGGATCAAGCCCCGAGCGTTTCGCGTACAGCAAACCCTCGCACATGCTGACCATCGTCCCCGCGACCAGAATCTGGTTGACCATCTTGGTATGCTGGCCGCTTCCCGCCGGACCCTGCAGCACGATGGTCTTCCCCAGCAGCTCGAACAGGGGTTTCACTTTCTCAAAGGTTTCCCGTGCTCCACCCACCATGATGGACAGGGTGGCGTTGCGAGCGCCTATGTCTCCGCCACTGACCGGAGCATCCAGGACAGCAACCCCGTTTTCAGCTCCCTTTTGGGCCAGCTTTTCGGCCAGAGCGGGACTGCTGGTGGTCATATCCACGGCGACGGAACCGGATTGGGCGGTCGAAAAGACCCCGTTTTCCCCCAGGTAGGTATGCTCGACATCGGTCGGGTACCCGACCATGGTAAAGATGACCGCGCTCCCTGCGGCCGCGGCTGCGGGAGTGTCGGCCCAAGTTGCCCCCTGACTCAACAGGCCCTCGGCTTTTTCCCGTGTACGGTTGAAAACGCTCAAACTATGCCCAGCCTTCATCAGGTGTCCGGCCATGGGCCCACCCATCACTCCGGTTCCGATCCATCCGATTTCCACGTCCTTGGCTCCTTTCTGAGCACGATCAGCCCCCTTCACTTGCGGCAGGGACCGTCCTGGATTTTGGCAGGCGTAAGAGTAGCCGAGCCTACTGAACTTGTCCAGAAAGCGGAAGACCGCCGGCCGGGCCTTCTGCAAGAGAAACGGATCGCGATATCATGGACCAGTCGAAATTGGTGGAGATCGAGAAAAATGAAACTGGGAGACATCGCTCAGAAACTGGGATGCCAATTACGCGGTTCCCCTGACGTCGAGATTCTTGGGCTGGCCGGAATCGAAGAAGCGGGAGGGGACGAGCTGACCTTTCTTTCCAATCCAAAATACGCTTCCAAGATCGGAACCACCCGGGCTGGCGCTATCCTCCTGGCTCCGGACGCACCTCAAGCTTCCATCCCCATGCTGATTTCCGACAACCCTTATCTGGACTTCGCCAGGGCCATAGAACTTTTCTATACGCCGGCCCAACCCATCCCTGGGATCCACCCCACGGCCAGTGTGGCTCGAACCGCTGTCTTGGGTGACGAGCATTCCATCGGCGCCAACGTGGTCATCGGCGAAGGAGTCACCTTGGGCAAGGGCGCTCTGATCTATCCCAACGTCACGATCTATCCGCACACGCAGATCGGAGACCACTTCACCGCCCATTCCGGGGCCATCGTGCGCGAATACTGTCGGATCGGCGACCGGGTCATTCTACAAAATGGGGCCGTGGTGGGGTCGGACGGCTTTGGATTCGCTCCCCGCCAGGACGGTAGTTATTACAAGATCGTGCAGGCTGGGATTGCCGTCCTGGAGGACGAGGTTGAACTGGGCGCTAGCGTCTGCGTCGACCGGGCTACCGTGGGGGAGACCCGGGTGGGACGGGGAACCAAGATCGATAATCTGGTCCAGATCGGTCATGGATCCGCCGTCGGCGAGCACACGATCCTGGCAGCCCAGGTTGGGTTGGCGGGAAGCACCAAAGTGGGAAACTTCGTGCGTCTGGCCGGACAGGTGGGTGTAGCCGGTCATCTCACGATTGGAGATCACGCCGTGGCTACGGGACAGACCGGCATTGGGAAATCGATCGAACCGGGCAGAAGCGTTTCTGGCTCGCCGGAAATGGACACCGCCCTGTGGAGGCGAAACTACATCCTGATGCACCGGCTGCCCGAACTGGCTCGCACCATACGCCGCCTAGAAAAAGAGGTCCGCGATCTAAAATCTCAATTAGCCAAACGCTAAAACCCGATTCGCGGAGGGCGAATCGAGACTCGACGGCGTTAGCCACCCACTCTCTCGGGCTGGAGTTCATCCCGGCTGCGAAGGGCTGCTTGAGCGGCGGCCAGGCGAGCCACTGGCACCCGGTAGGGCGAGCAACTTACATAGTCCAGGTCGATCTCATAGCAAAACTGTATCGAGTTTGGGTCGCCCCCGTGTTCTCCGCAGATGCCCACCTTCAAATCGGCTCGCTCGGCCTTGCCCTTCTCCACCGCCAGTCGCATCAGTTGCCCGACCCCTTCCCTGTCCAAGCTCTGGAAGGGATCCCTGGGCAAGATTCCCCGGTCCCGATAAACCTGGATGAACTTCGCCGCGTCGTCGCGGGAGAAGCCCAAGGTGGTTTGAGTGAGATCGTTGGTTCCGAATGAGAAGAACTGACAATCCTGGGCGAGCCGGTGGGCCACCAAGGCGGCTCGAGGCAACTCCAGCATGGTTCCGACCAGATACGACACCCGGACCTGTTGGGAGGCGAACACTTCTTCGGCAACGGTGTGGATGACCGCCTGCTGGTTCTGGAATTCTTCTGGAAACCCAACCAGCGGGACCATGACTTCGAGCACGGGAGATCGGCCTTCATTTTTCAGCTCGCAGGCGGCCTCGAACAGAGCCCGCGCTTGCATTTCGGTAATCTCCGGATAGCTGATCCCCAGCCGGCAGCCCCGGTGACCCAGCATGGGATTGACTTCCTTCAGCTGATCGATCCGCTCGAGGATGCGTTCATTGCGCAACAGCTGCTGCGTCGCCTCCTGCTGCTTCTCCAGCCGCTCGATCTGGGCTCGGATCTCCTCCCGGTGAGGCAAGAATTCGTGAAGGGGAGGATCCAGCAAACGGACGGTGACCGGAAGGCCATCCATGACCTCCAATATTCTCCGGAAGTCCTCCTTCTGGAAGGGTCGCAGTTTCTCCAGAGCCTGTCGCCTCTGAGGTTCGTCCTCGGCCAGGATCATTTCCTGCATCGCCTTCAAGCGGTCCGAGCCGAAGAACATATGTTCGGTCCGGCAAAGCCCGATCCCCACCGCTCCGAACTCCCGGGCTTTTCGAGCGTCGCGGGGAGTATCGGCATTGGCTCGCACGGCCAGTGTCGGAACCTCCGCCAACAGCTCCATGAAATCCGAGAACACCCCCAGGGTCTTCACTTCTCCCTTGCCGGCTCGGCCCTCGTAAACACGACCATCGTTCCCACTCACGGACAAGAAATCGCCCTCTTGCACGACCTTCCCGCCAAGGCGCAGCTCCCCCCTACGGACATCGATCTCCACTTCTTCGCAGCCCACTACGCAGCACTTCCCCATGCCTCGAGCCACCACGGCGGCATGGCTGGTCATACCCCCCCGAGCGGTCAAGATTCCCTCGGCAACTTCCATTCCATGAATGTCGTCCGGCGTCGTCTCGCTTCTCACCAGAATGACGCGCTCCCCCCGGCGAGCCCGCTCCACGGCATCCCGGGATGAGAACACCACCCGACCCACGGCGGCTCCAGGAGACGCGGGTAGACCCTGAGCCAGCACCTCTTTGTCTCCGGCGTCAAGCACAGGGTGCAGGAGTTGCTCCAGTTGCTCCGGAGACACTCGCATCAGCGCCTCCCGGAGGCTGATCAGATTCTCGTTCACCATGTCCACGGCGACTCGCACCGCGGATAGGCCCGTGCGCTTCCCGTCTCGAGTTTGAAGCATGTACAACTTGCCGTTTTCGACCGTGAACTCGAAGTCCTGCATATCCCGGTAAAGTCGTTCCAGCTTTTCGGAGATCTCCTCCAATTCGCAGTAGATGTGGGGCCAACTCTGCTGAAGCTGCTCCAGCGCCAGCGGTGTCCGGGTGCCCGCAACCACCTCCTCCCCCTGCACCCGGGGCAAGTACTCACCGTACAACTTGCGCTCGCCCGTGGCCGGATCCCGGGTGAAACCCACGCCGCTGCCCGAGTTGTCTTCCAGGTTTCCGTACACCATCATCTGCACGTTGACGGCTGTGCCCAGGTCTTCGCTGATCTCGTGAAGCCTGCGGTAAGTCACCGCTCGCGGATTGTTCCAGGAGCGAAACACCGCTTCGGCGGCCTGGGAGAGCTGGGCCCAAGGATCTTGTGGGAAACTCCTCCCCTCGGAGCGAATCAGATCCTTGAATTCCTGGACCAGTTCCCCCAGACCCTCCCGTCCCAGATCGATTTCGTTGTGAACCCCCTTGCGCAGTTTTTTCTCCTCCAGGATTTCCTTGAAAGGCTCTTCGGGGAGCCCCAGGACCACCCCACCGAACATCTGCAAGAGTCGTCGGTAACAGTCCCAGGCGGCCGCGTCGTCCTTCATTTCTCTTGTCAGTGAAACCACCGTCCGATCGTTCAGGCCGATATTGAGAACGGTGTCCATCATGCCGGGCATGGAGAACCTGGCACCCGAGCGTACCGAAACGAGCAACGGTTGACTGTCTTTGCCAAAGCGTTTTCCCGAGACCGATGCCAGCTCGTGCACCGCTTCCCTGAATTGCGGTAAAACCATCGACGCATAATCCTTCGGGTTCTTGTTGAAGAGCTTGCAAGCTTCGGTAGTGACGGTGAATCCGGGTGGGACGGGCAGACCGCAGCGAGTCATCTCCGCCAATCCCGCTCCTTTCCCTCCGAGTAGGTCCTTCATTCGCCCGTTGCCGTCCACGATCTGGGGGTTGAAGCGATAAATATGCTGGTACTTGGACACGATAAACTCCATCCGAAAGAAACGACTGGTTGCGAGGGGCAAATCTAAAGCCTTCCAGAGCAAACTTCAAGGTACCCCTCTAGGAAGGTGCCCTTTGTTCGGGCAGTTGGTCTGGTCCTACTCGATGGCCTGATAGTAATCCAAGCCCAGGTGGGTGATCTGTTCCTCGCCCATCAGGTACCGGAGAGTGTTTTTGAGCTTCATGAGCTGGATGAACAGATCGTGCTCCGGATACAGCTTCGGTAAGGTCATCGGGCTTTTGAAATAGAAAGAGAGCCATTCCTGCAAGCCATGCATTTGGGCGCGCTTGGCCAGATCCAGAAAAAGGGCCAGATCCAGGACCAGAGGGGCCGCCAGAATACTGTCCCTACACAGGAAATCGATCTTGATCTGCATGGGGTAACCCAGCCAACCAAAAATATCCAGATTATCCCAGCCCTCTTTGTTGTCCTTGCGCGGTGGATAGTAATTGATCCGCACCTTGTGGTAGATCTCGTGGTACAAATCGGGATAGATCTGAGGTTGCAGGATGTGATCCAAAACCGAGAGTTTGCTCTCTTCCTTGGTCTTGAACGACTCCGGGTCGTCCAGAACTTCTCCGTCCCGATTGCCGAGTATGTTGGTGGAGAACCAGCCGGACAGGCCCAAGAGCCGGGCCTTCAAACCCGGGGCGATGATCGTTTTGATGAGGGTCTGGCCGGTCTTGAAATCCTTGCCGCACATGGGGACTCGGTTTTGAGCGGCCAATTCTGAGAAGGCGCACACGTCCACCGTTAGATTGGGTGCACCATTGGCATAAGGGATACCCATCTTTAGAGCGGCGTACGCATAGATCATGCTGGAAGGAATGTTCTTGTGGTTTTGTTTCATCCCCTCTTCCAGATCGGCGAGCGAGGAGTGCACCGCTTCCGGTTCCAGGAAGATCTCCGTGCTTCCACACCAGATCATGACCATCCGGCTGACCTGATTTTTATTTTGAAACTGTTGGATCTCCTCCATCAGCAGGTGGGCCAGTTCCCATTTGGTCCGGCCCGATTTGACATGGGTTCCGTCCAGTTTCCTCACGTAGCGGCTGTCGAAGATTCCTTTCATGGGGCGAACTGACCGAAGCTCGGGCTCCAGCTGGCGCAACAGCTCCTTCTCCAGCACGCCTGCGTGAACGGCCGAATCGAAAGCATCCTCCGGGAAGATGTCCCAGGATCCAAAAACCAGATCATCGAGTTCGGCCAGAGGCACGAATTCGGCGATTTGGGGTGCCCGTCCCTCCGTGCGCTTTCCCAGCCTCACCGTACCCATTTGGGTCAGTGATCCGATGGGCTTCCCCAGTCCCTTCTTGATCGCTTCCACTCCCGCGATCAGGGTGGTGCTCACGGCGCCCAATCCAACCAGGAGCACCCCCAGCTTGCCTTTTGGCTTCTCGATCCGAATTCCTTCTTTCGTCATTTTTCCCGTCCCTTGCCTTGTCCTGGCTTCCCCCATCTGCCCGCCCCGTTCCGGTTCGTCCCCCTGGAGTCAGGCTACCGTCTTTTCCACGACCTCCGAGATGTCTGCGATCTCGAGAAAGAGCTGCGAGATATCACGTAATAGCCGTAACCGGTTGTCGCGCAATCCTGTCTCCTCGGCCATGACCAAGACTTCATCGAAAAAACGATCGACGTCGCTTCGCAACCCCGCGATATGTCGAAGCACCGTATCATAGTCGCCCGCCTCGAGACGTCCCTGCACTTTTTCACGGACACCGCAAAAGTTGCGATAAAGGGTGGCCTCCGCACTCTCCACCAGAAGGTTCTCGGCAACCGAGCCTGGCTGGATCACCTGCCCGCTCAGAATGTTCTTGATCCTCTTGTAGGCCGCCGCCAGAGCTTGGAAGTCCTCCTGGACCCGGATATCAGTCAGAGCCTCAGCTCTCTGGAAACACTTGAAGGCATGATCGGACTCGACAGCCAGAACCGCATTCAGGACATCGTAGGCGAAGCTCCGATCCTGTAAAACGGCTCGCAACCGTCTCCTCAAGAAATCCAAAAGATCGGCTCCCCCATCCAGATCCAGCGCGACCGAACCGAAGGTTTCGCTCGACCAGGCCACCAACTGACTCAATCGGTAGTCGAGCTGATGGTCCAAAAGCAGGCGGATCAAGCCCCGGGCCTGGCGTCGCAGGGCAAGGGGATCGCTCGATCCCGAGGGAACGATCCCGATTCCGAAGCAACCGACGATACTGTCGATCCGATCGGCGATGGAGAGCAGAGCTCCGAGTCGGGTCGCGGCACCCGCATCCTGGCTGGAGGTGGGAGCGTATTGCTCGTAGATCGCCTTCCAAACGGCCTGCGGCAGTCCCTCGGCTCGGGCATAAAGACCGCCCATGACGCCCTGCAATTCGCTGAATTCCCGCACCATCTCCGTGATTAGATCCACCTTCGAAAGGAGAGCTGCGGTGTCCAGTTCCGGGTCATCACACATCCGGCGGCAAAGCTCCCGAACTCTTTCCGTCTTTTCACGGTAGCTGCCCAACTGCTGCTGAAACAGCACGTGATCCAACTCGTCGACGCGCTCGGACAGAGGTTTTTTCTGATCGGCTTCCCAAAAGAAAGCCGCGTCTTCGAGTCGGGCTTGCAGCACCCTCTCGTGTCCGGTCCGAATCTTCCCCTTGACATCCCCTTCGGTGTTCACGACCGTCAGGAAGTAGGGTTGGATGCGGCCCTGCCCATCCACCAGAGAAAAATACTTTTGATGGTGTCGCATCACGGTCACGAGAACTTCTTGCGGCAGATCGAGGAAATTTGGATCGAAACTTCCGAGCACCACGCTGGGATACTCATTGAGATGGATAACCTGTTCGAACAGTTCTGGATCCGCCAGAACTTCCAGTCCGTCGGGAAGGTTTTGCTGGATGGCGGCCGTGATCCTGGCTCTTCGTTCTTCCCCATCGACCAGTACGAAATTGTGGCGCAAGACCTGCAGATACTGGTCAGGAGCGGCAATCTTCACGGCATCCTGGCCCAAGAAACGGTGGCCACGGGAAAGATTGGATGACGAAATCTCTTCGAACTGGAACTCGAGCACCTCATGGTTCCAGAGGACGACGAACCAGCGCAGAGGCCGAATAAAACGGAACCGGCTTTCCGCCCAAACCATGTTCATGGGCCAACGCAGTGAGCCCACCACTTCCGGTAGAGCCTCTTTTAAAATTTCGGGCAGCTTCCGCCCGACGACCTTCTTTCGAAAGGCTAGGTACGGCCCCTTCTCCGTTTCCACCGTTTCGAGTTGCTCGACTGACAGATCCTGCTTGCGGGCAAAGCCTTGGGCAGCGGCGGTCGGTTGGCCCGTCTCATCCACACCAACCGAAACCGGGGGGCCTACCACCCGTTCCTCCCGATCGGGCTGGCGATCAGGCAGTCCCTCGATCAGAACGGCCAGTCGACGGGGAGACGAATAGGTCTGGATCGCTGCTGAGTCGATGCTCGCTTCGCGCAAGAACCCTTCAAAGGCTTCCTTCAGCTGTTCCAGAGCGGGACCGATCATGGCGGCCGGGATCTCCTCCGTACCCAGCTCGAAGAGGAACTTATTCATCATTGCACGTATCGCTCTGCGATCGCGACAGCCAGCGCCCGCACCTGACCGATCAGGCCCACGCGCTCGGTGACACTGATGGCACCGCGACTGTCGAGCAGATTAAAAGTGTGCGAGCACTTCAGACAACAGTCGTAAGCGGGAAGCAGACAGTTGGCCCGCAGGCAGCGCAGGCACTCCGCCTCATAGAGGCGGAAGAGATCGAACAGGAAGGACGCATCCGCTAGCTCAAAGCTGTAGCGGGAAAAATCATATTCCTCGCGACGCCGGACATCCCCATAGTCGAATTGCTGGTTCCAACGAAGATCGAACACACTGGAGGCACCACAAATGAAGGTGGCCAGTCGCTCCAGTCCGTAGGTAATCTCGGCCGAAATGGGCATCAAATCCAATCCACCGGCTTGCTGGAAATAGGTGAATTGGGTGATTTCCAGGCCGTCCAGCAGCACCTGCCAACCGATTCCCCAGGCCCCCAAAGTGGGGCTCTCCCAGTTGTCCTCCTCGAACCTCAGATCGTGTTCCCGCAATGGAATGCCCAAAGCGCGCAGGCTATCCAGATAGATGTCCTGGATGTCTTCCGGCGAGGGCTTGAGGATCACCTGCATTTGGTAGTGCCGGTACAGACGGTTGGGGTTCTTGCCATAACGCCCGTCCGTAGGTCGGCGGGAAGGCTGGACGTAGACCACGCGATACGGTTGACGTCCCAGCACGCGAAGAAAGGTTTCCGGGTGCATCGTTCCAGCGCCCACTTCGACGTCGTACGGCTGCTGGACAACGCAGCCGTACTCCATCCAGTAGCTCAACAGTTTCTGAATGATCTCTTGAAATGTGCTGGGCGTGGGGTCTTTGGTCAAGCCTGTTCCTCGGTCGTCCTGGAATTGAGCAAGCCTTTCAGCATCCTCCTGGTCTTGAGCCTCTTTTCGAGGTGGTATTCTATCAGGCGCTCCGAGAAGCCTTCTAACTCAACCAGTTCCGATGCCTCCCAGGAACTTTTTTCCAACTGGCTGGGGGGCTCGCGCAACAGGTTTTCGGTCTTGGCTGCCAAGGCACTGGGGAGTTTCCCCTGCAACGGCGGCAAGACCCCTTCCAGGCGCAGCAGCCAGAGTTCAAAATAGCGGGCCACGGCTTCGATCGGACAACTCTGGCTGGCATCCAGAACCGCACCCACAAGACGATACAGTGTCTCACATTCGGCTCCCTCCCTCGAGAACTCCATCACCAACTCGGCAAAGTACCCGTAGTGCAGATTCACTTCCCAGCTCTGGCGATAGGCGGGAAAGGCTTGCAGGATCTCGCTGCTCTTCAGAACCGCCAACTCTTGATTCTGCTTCCGGTAAAAAATGAGGCGGCAGCGGGTAAAGGGTTCCAGGCTGCTTCCGAATCGGCTCCCCGGCTTTTTTACACCGTAAGCGAGGGCTCGCAGCTGGCCAAATTTCCGGCACAAAAACACCCCGATCTTATGAGATTCACCGTAAGAGTACGTTCTCAGCGTCAGCCCTTCGGAGTGATGAAGATTCATACCATACGAAGATAGTGGAGCAGGAAGGCCCCTAGGCCGAGGAAGGAAAGAAAACCCACCACATCGGTGAAAGTGGTGAGAATGATTCCCGAAGCAATCGCCGGATCGACGTTGATCTTTCGCAGCAGCAAGGGTACCACGGTACCGGTCAGACCGGCGACGAACATGTTGATGATCATAGCAGTGCCTAGCACCAGTCCCAGAATGAAGTTGCCCTTCCAGAGATAGGCGGCCAGACCCGCTAGAATCCCGATCACGACTCCGTTGATCGCGCCCACCAGGATCTCCTTCAGCAGCGACGCACGACTGGTCTCCCAGCCGATTTCGCCCAGGGCCAGTGCACGAACTGTCACCGTGAGCGTCTGGGTGCCCGAATTCCCTCCCATCCCGGCTACCACCGGTAGGAAGACGGCCAGGTAGGAAAAGCGGGCGATAGTCGGCTCGTACATGGCGACTACCGTGGCCGCCAGAAACGCCGTAGCCAGATTCACCACCAGCCAGGGCAGCCGTCTGCGCGCCGACAGCCAAGCAGGCGTAGACACGTGATCGTCGGCCTCAACTCCGGCCAAGTGCAGAATGTCCTCGGTAGCCTCCTCCTTGATGACGTCAATGACATCATCGACCGTGATCACTCCCACCAATTTGTTTTCATGGTCGATGACCGGGATGGCCAGCAGATCGTACAGCGCCACCTGTCTGGCAACTTCCTCCTGATCCGTATCGGTAAAGACCGAGATGACGTCCGTACTGATGATCTTCTTCAGTGGCGTGCTGGGAGGGACCGTCAGCAGCTGGCGCAACGACACCACCCCCACCAGGTGGTTCCGACTGTCCACCAGGTAGAGATAGAAAACCATCTCCAGATCCTGGGTGGTCTGGATGGTGTGGATGGCCTCACTGATGGACAGATCTTCGTGCAGGGCGAACACGTTGGGTGTCATCATGCGCCCTGCCGTTTCCTCCGGGTGCTGCAGAAGACCCTGCACTTCAGTGGACTCCTCCACCCGCATTCGCTCCAGCACTTCCTGGGCCAGCTCTTCCGGGAGGGCGGCAATGAAGGTGGCAGCGTCGTCGGTCTCCAGTTCCTCGAGGAGTTCGGAGATTTCCTTGCTGGGAAGAACCTTGACGATCTCCATGGCACGCTCCAGGCCCAGCGCGTTGATGGTCTCGGCCGCCAGTTTTCGATCCCGATTCATCAGCACCGAGAAAACCGACGTCCGTTCCCGGTCCGTCAGATCGGCCATCACGTCGGAGATGTCGCCGGGTCGCAGCTTGACCATGAGGTTGGCCACATGGGCAAAAGCCCCGCGGCGCAAAAGCCTGCGCACAGATCCGGTGGAGAGGCTGACTCGGTGAAGATGCATGCCGATACTCCCAGCTCTACCCGCCGGTTTCCGGAACCGGTATGTTCGAAAGGGACCAAACTAGCAAAAGAACCTCGCTTTTCCCAATCCGGTTAGGGGCTCGGACACACTTCGAGCGCCTCAGGGTGGGCGCGAAACGGAACCCTTGGTGGAAGATCGATTTCGGACTCTAATCCGATCCGCTGTCCCGGCTCGCAGCGAGAGGCTTGGTGCCGTAGAATCGGTATCGAGTGAACTGAAAGATGCGGGCCAGCAAACCGCTGCCAACGTAGGCGCCGGCCAGGGTGATCAAGACAACTTGCGAGTACCAGATGACCCCTGCCACCAGAAGGGCCAGGATCAAGACGTTCAGATGAGACCTTCCGCGTCTGAGGTTGAGCTGCTTCAAGGACGGGTAACGGATGGTACTGATCATCAGCAGGGCCACCCCATAGGTAAGGCCCACCAGGCAGACTTTAAAGAGATACGAATGAGGGGGATCCAAGAAATAGTGGACGGTGGCGGCGATGAGTCCTGCCCCGGCAGGAATGGGGAGCCCGGCAAAGTGCTTCAGCTCCTGGACCTGGAGGTTGAAGCGGGCCAGCCGCATGGCCCCGCAGGTCAGGAAAACGAAAGCCGAAAAGCGAGCAAAATTGCCGAATTCAGCCAAACCCCAGGAGTAGATCAAAACGGTCGGCGCTATGCCGAAACTGATCACGTCGACCAGTGAATCCAGCTGCACGCCGAAGTCGCTCGTGACATTTGCCATGCGGGCGATTCGACCGTCCAGTCCGTCCAAGACCACCGCAATCCCAATGGCCACGGCAGCACTGTGATAATAACCGTTCAGAGTCGCGATGACCGCATAAAACCCTGCGAACATGTTGGCGACGGTGAAAACCGTGGGCAGGAGATAGACACTGCGACGCGGTCTCCGGCCGGGCCGAAACACCTCTTGTGCTTCCTCTTCCGGCATCCTCTCCGGCTGTCTTCTCATGGCGCTTCGTCCCAATAGGCGAGGATAGAACTCCCGCCTTTGACCCGATCTCCCTTCCCTACAACCGTCCGGCAGCCGGGCGGCAGGAGCAGATCCACGCGGCTCCCAAACCGAATCAATCCGATTCTATCACCCTTGGACACGTAATCGCCCGCTTTCTTCCATACTTTGATGCGGCGTGCCAGAACTCCCGCAATCAAGGAAAACTTCAATTCCTGCCGGCCGCGGATCGACAGATCCAGACGTTCATTGTCCACGGACGCTCGGTCATCATAGGCGGCTCGAAAGCGCCCTTTTCGATATTCCCGCTTCGAGATCAACCCCTCGATGGGTGCGCGATTGATGTGTACGTCGAAAGGAGACAGGAAGATGCTCAAGACCTGACCGCGATCCTGGGCTGGAACGCGAATGACCCTGCCGTCGGCGGGGCTCACGATGGCCCTCGGGTCCTGCGGAATAGCCCGTTCCGGGTCCCGAAAGAAGAAAGCCACAAAAGCAGCCAGTAAGCCAAGGAGCGCCGCGACCACAAGCCATTGCAACCAGATGGCTCCCAGGCCAAGCGCCAAAAGCGGCAGGAGAAACGGGTAGGCTTCCTTTGCCATGCCTTCAGACCTTCCTTCCCAACCGGATTACTGAGTGCCCCCTACCTACCCCCTACCATAAATGCGATGACGTTTGCGAAGGGTTGCGACGCGACGCCCCTGTCTTCGGCGTTGCTCCTCCTCTCGGATGTCCCCGCGTCGACTCGTCGTCGCGCCTGCAATCCAGGCGAGTCGCGTTCGCAACAAACATCATCGTATTCATGGAAGTGAGCACAAGGCGGCCGGCGCATTTCCTACTCCGGCGCCGGGACACAAAAAAAGGCCCGCCGAAGCTGGGCCGTCCAAAGCCCTGTTCCACGCGCCGAATATCCAGTTTTGGCCGCGTGCTTCAGTATACCGAGTTATGGGATTGATGGTGGTGAATCATTCGCTGCATCTGATCTTTCAGCAGGAGCTTCTTTTTCTTGATCACCTTCTCTTCAAAGTGATCCCGTTCATTGAGGTACGGTTTTTTCAGCAGAGCCTCGAGTTCACGCTCGTAGACCTGATGTTGGTCGGCCAACTTGCGAAAGTCCTGATCGGTCTCGATCAGATAAGCTTTCACCTCTGTCTCGTCCATAAAAGGAACCTCCTCTTCCAATCGGGGTGATCGATCTGGCGAGTTGCCTGCAAAGCATTCTGCTGTGAAAAAATGTATCAGAAGCCTGGGAGCCGATCAAGGTCCGATTTGCCGCTCTCGTTTGGATCAGGCGCTCGAAGAAGATGCCGACCATAAGGGAGTCCTCATCCCTTCGCCGCTTCCCGAGCCTTCCTCTGATTTGACCCTGGACGGGCACAGTGTAAACATTGTCCAGGAGGGGCCCAGGGCACTGACAATGGCGTCCCGGTGCCCAAGAAACCGTATCCGAATCCCTTTTTCTCGAACGCCCTTAAAACAGTTGGTGCACTGGCTGGAGGGCTGCTAGGCTTAAATCATTCACGAGGGGCAGACCCGAGAAGGTCCATGCGAGGCTAACAATGAGGAATGTCGGTTTAATAGTTGTTGCCACGCTGTCCTTCTGGCCGGCCGGTTGTGGGGGTGACCTGAATGAAGATCTGGTCGCAGCGGTGGAAGGGGCTGACGCCACCGCGGTGCAGGCCCTGCTGTCCAAAGGCGCCCGCACTGACCTGAAAACCAGCGACGGCAAGACGATCCTTATGGTGGCGGCAGAAAAGGGATCCACTGAAGTGATGGAAGCTCTCGTCGCCGGCGGGGCGGACCCAAATCAGAAGAGCGATGACGGCACAACAGCCTTGATGCTGGCAGCCGCGAAGGGGCATCTTTCCCCAATGGAAGCGCTGCTAAACAAAGCTGCTGCACTCGGCGCCAGGAGCGAAGACGGCTGGACTGTTCTGACGCATGCCGCATCGCAAGGTCACACGGAAATTGTGCAGGCCCTGCTGACCAAGGGTCTGGACGTGAACGAGAAAACCCATGACGGCGCTACCGTCTTGATGCATGCGGCCGAGAACGGACACACTGGTACCGTGCAAGTCCTCCTGGACCAGGGTGCGGAGGTGAATTTCAGAACGCAAGCAGACCGGACCGCCCTGATAGCAGCGGCGGCCAATGGACACACCGGGACGGTGGAACTGTTGCTGGATCAAGGTGCGCATACCAATCTGAGGACCAGTGACGGAGGGTCAGCCTTGATGCGTGCCGCAGCCAGTGGCCACACCGGCATCGTCAAAGCATTGCTCGCGAAAGGTGCGGACATCGGCCTGCGAGACCTCAACGGCAGGACGGCCCTGGTGTGGGCCTCGATAGACGGCCAGGCCGATGTGGTCCCATTCCTTTTGGCCCACGCCAGGCGGCGCTGGCCACTTTCCTGGCACCGATGGGTGAATGAACGGGATGGTTTCGACCGCACCGCACTGATGCATGCGGCAGCGGGTGGTCACACGAAAACCGTCAAAGCTCTGCTGGCTGAAAAGACGAATGTGAATGTCAAGACCAGTGACGGATGGCCCCCCCTGTTCATAGCTATCGGAGAAGGCCACACCGATGTGGCGCAGGTCCTACTCGCCCACAAGAGCCAACGAATAAATGCTAAGACTGTGGAGGGGGGCACTGCCTTGATGCTCGCGGCATCCGATGGCCAGACCGATCTCGTCAGGACTCTGCTGGCGAAGGGCGCCCGGGTCAATGCCACAACCCGCGACGGAAGTACGGCCCTCATGCAAGCGGCTGCGAAAGGCCATTCCGAAATCGTGGAGGCACTGCTGGCAAAGGGGGCGGGGGTAGACGCCAAGACCAAGGACGGTGGGACGGCCCTGATGGTGGCTGCAGCGGAAGGGCAGACTCAAATTGTACAGGCCCTGCTAGCCAAAGGCGCGCTGGTGAACATCAAAAACAAGAATGGCTGGTCTGCCCTGATGATTGCCGCAGGGAAAGGTCAAACCGCGGCGGCTAGCACTCTATTGGCCGGAGGCGCTGATATTCAGGTGAAAACCCGCGACGGTTGGACGGGTGTGATGCTGGCCGTATCGAAGAGCCACCTTGAAACCGTGAAATTGTTGCTTAACAAAGGTGCTGACCCCGATCTAGAGAATGATGACGGGTGGACAGCTCTGACAATGGCTGTAACCGAAGGCCGCGGCGATATTGTTGAGCTGCTAACGGAGGCAGGAGCAGCTCAGTAACTGTTCAGCAAGGGACAGGGCGGAACCAGTTTTAAAGTATTTTTAATGAGCTACTTACAACGTCTTGCTAACCAGGCGTTGTTGAGGATGCCTCCGTGTTCCACCGCAATCATCGGAGTAGGTAGATGGATCTTACGGCAATCCCGAGGGTTCTCTTGTCCTTCGAATTGGGCTTAATCTTTGCGGGGACAAATGTGCCGCTCAACAAGGTAATCTCAAGATCTTCGGAATCCCGGGGGCAGTGCAAAAAATCCAGCGTGCGAACCTTCGGGCCGGGCGGAATCCATTGCTTGAATATCTGGCAACCATTGACTTGAACCTCCAACTCAACACCCCGTAGCCCGCTCCTTAGCAGGTCGATCTCAACCCCACGTGCCCGCTGGAATTTCGAAGGCACACTTAGGCGGGCACTTCCGTTGGTCCAGCGTGCTGGCTCCCCTCTCCACCATTCCTGAGCATGAAATCCGCTGGTTTGAGCATCAGAAAGCCACTTCGCAGATGTCAGGGCTAGATTTGCGGGGGAGACAATCTCCACCGGGCCACTGGAATAAGCACTCTGCAGCACAGGCCTTTCCGAGGGTCCGGACAGGGCTAACACTTCCACCGCATTGACACCAGGCAAGAATGCTTCCTCCGGAATCAAGGCGGACCAAGATCCAGGTGAGAGATCCTATATATGGAGCCCGTACGGCTGGGTTGTTTCGGCAATCTTACCGTTCACGCTAATTGCGAGATCAATTGGTTCTGTTTCATTAGAACCTCCTATCATCAATGCAGGCAGAAATGTCCCACTCAGACGAACTCTTTGGAAAAGATCAGGATGGCGAAGCTGAACTCGGATCGGACCATCCTTCACGACGGTGTACTCGGAGATCGGCCTCCCGACGAGGCCGCTGTAGGCACCCAGACTAAAGGCTTGGAGACCAGTTTTACCAAATAGGCGAAGCTTGCGGTGGATGATCTCCTCGTACTGCAGCTGCTCTGTTTGCTCGCTGGACAGAGTTTTCAGCTGTTTCCGTGCCCCCCCGAAGAAGATAGTTTTATCTTGTCTCTCTGGCCCGTCTGATTTCGTGGCGGATTGACCATCCACCAACCAAGGCAGCTGTACCCCGAGGACGTCAGCCAAAGTTGGCAAAATGTCTACAGTTTCCACGTTGCGGTCACTCACCCCGCTGACGCGCTGGTAGGGAAGCTTAAGAAAGAACGGGACGGACATGATTTCGTGGAGGTTAGTTGGCGTGGGCGTTTTGAACTGGTCACCCGCTCGAAAGCTGGCTCCGTGATCGGATGTACCAACGAGAAGACAACGTTCGTACAAACCCTGCTCGTGAAGACGGTCAATGAGTTGTCCCAGCAAGAGATCGACAGCGGCCACCTGAAGGAGGTGGCGCTGGTAGCTCGTGGCAACAGAGACCTCTCGTCTGCCCACACCTCACCCCGCAAGAGTCCTACGAGCCCCTCCACAGGACCGTAATGCCGACCGGAAGGCAGATAAAGATACGGTTCTTGTGGCAATAGGCTGTGGAGGAAATACAAGGTGTTGTCTGGGTCGGCCACAGCTATCGAAGAAATGAAATTGACCGTGGACTGCCAGCGGTCCCGGTCCCTTTCTTGATCCATTTCGCTTTCCAACCCAGGGCTTGCTCGGCGGCAAAATCCTTCCATTTCTGAGTCACGGGAGGGAGATTGTGTGACAAGTCCTCAGGAAGAAGGAGGTGCAAATAGACCCACCCGAGGTCTTCAAGTAGGTCGCTTGAACGGGCAAGAAAACTCAACGTCTTCTTTTCGCAAAGCTCTTCCGGACAGAGGTCGGTTATAGGCTCATAGACGCGAAAATGGTAGGCGGCTCCCAACCATGAAAACAGGCTCTCTTCGTAGTCTTTTGCGGTGGGAAGAGCCCCGGGTACGGGATATTTGGCGGTCACAAGTGAAGGCAGGGCGAATCCGGTGCGATCCGAAACCGCAGTGGTATTTCTGAACCAGAGAGAATCGGTTACCAGGGAAGCGAAATTGGGGAAAGAAGGTGAGCTGACCTTGGTCACTCCTGCGGAACGGAAAAAGGCGCCACAAGCGGCCCTCAAAGCTGATCATACCGCAGTCATTGTTCCAGCCCGAGGCGTCCTGTTGGTAGAACAGGAATGACCGCCGCTCCAAACAACTTCAGCAAGCTGCTGAGAAAGGGGTAGAATGAGTTGGTTGGAGAAGAATCGCCAGCAGAAGAACCCCGGCGGCGTGGATCGGCGGGAATTCTTGCAGGCAGCTGCGTTGGCCTCCAGTGCCGTTACGATGGGAGCCGGACATGAGCCGCTGCAGGCAGGGTCCGCTTCTCCCGCGGCTCCCACTACCCAGGCTCTCTATCTGACCGACCTGGATCGATGCCAACCCCAGTCGGCCCTGTCTCCCAAACCGCTGCCGGGTCACTGACGACTTCTCCCCTATGAAACCGATCATCTGAAGGGTGTCATGCTGGTGGCCGGGCACGAGACGGACGCGCCGGAGGTCACTTATCCGCTCCATCAGAAGGGCTGGCACGCCATCCACTTGGGACTCTGCTCCTATCTGCACAGTTCCACCGTAGGAATGGTCACCAAGGTGCACGTTCGCCTAAAGAGTGACCCGGTGTTTTACTCGATGACCCACCTGGCAGCTTTACGCGGAGGTGTGCATCAAAGCCGCATTGACGAGTACTTTTGGAAGCACGCCAATTTGAGCGGGGAGGATCTCATCCTGCGCCAGTTGCCGGGAAGTCCGGCCTTGGGTGGAAAATCCAGCCAGCCGGCCTGGATTGCCTACATCAAATTGGTCCCCTTGTCCGAGCCGGAGGTGCGGGCTGTGATGAAGGATCGGCGCCGCAAGGACACCCGGCGACTGTTTGTTGGCCCCGGCGGCGTCACTGCGGAAGATATGGTATCTACGGAATGGTATCGTCATCCCGATTTTGCCCGCGTTTACTGGGACGCCGCATCGGGGGACCGATGCGCCTATCCGACCAAAATCGGGATCGGACCTTCCCGGGAATACAGCAAAGATCCGTACCGAATGGCAGATCGGCTCCACACACAAAGTTGGCAACTCTTGCGCAAGAAAGGAATCGACCCAGTTTTTGCGGCCGTGGAGCACGCCCACGACGTCGGAGTCGAGTTTCACACCAGCTACCGCACGGCAGGATTCCACTTTCCCCCGCCTTTCGCGGAAATCAACAGCGGCGGCCTGTATGAGAGACATCCCGAGTGGCGGGGCATGGACCGACAGGGACGCGCCACGCCTCGCTGCTCTTACGCCTTTGCCGGAGTTCGCCGGTTTGTGGTCTCGTTACTGGCAGAGATGGCGGAGTATCCGATCGATGGAGTGTGCCTCTTCTACAACCGTCGCCCGCCGCTGGTGGAATACGAAGCTCCGGTGGTAGAAGGGTTCCAAGCAAAATACGGAGAAGATCCGCGGCAATTGGATGAGAAGGATCCTCGCTGGCTCTCTTACCGGGCTACCTTCCTCACCCAGTTCATGCGGGAGGTGCGAGAGGCGATGGAGAAAGCCGCCCGGGATCAGAACCGGAGCAAGCCGCTGGAGGTCTCGGCCATCGTCATGAGCAGCCGCCAAGAGAATCTGTACTATGCCATGGACCTGGAGACCTGGATCAAGGAGGGACTGGTCGACACCATCATTCCCTATACCTCGGCGCCCGGCTTGGACAGCTCGAAGGATTCCTGGGTGGATCCGAGTGATGCCGAATTCTTCCTGCGCATCACCCGAGACACGCCGTGCAAACTGGCTCTGAACTTGATGCCGCGTTCGCTGACGGCGAAGCAGTACCGCAGCCGGGCCCATGCGCTCTACCAGGCCGGCGTGGAGCATCTCTTCTTTTGGGATGGCGGCCCGGGCAGGGGGCGGGTCCGACTCAGCCTGGGAGGCCATGCGGCGCCTGGGACACCGGGAAGAGATTGAAGCCTGGGTGCGAGCGGGTTCTCCCGAGTTCCAGCGTCCCGGCAGCGAACTGGTGAAACTGGGAGACTGGGATCTCTCCTACAACACTCCGGGTTAACGATATCGTTCCAGCGAAGGCGACCGAGAGAAGGGACTGGATTTGATGCGTCGAACCTGGCGGCGATTAGTGATCGATCTGGGAATGGCCTGGGGTCGATGGCTAATCTGGTTCAGTCGAGGCGTGAACGGAGGAAGCACTCTGTTTCAGAAAGTGACCGAGCTATAGGAACCTCGGCCGGAATGCCATCCAGCCTTCCGGAGCTTCCCAAAAAGACGATTACAGGCTTCTTGTAAGATTTAGCCAGAACCACTTCACTGGCTATACCAAGTCCGCCGGGAAGGGCAATGACTACATTAGAGGACAGGATGTTGATGTGGTTTCGAGACATTGGCTCGGTGCCTCCAGGTCCGCTAAGAGGCAGATGGGTTAGGATCGGGATCTCAATCCAGGGATTGGGATAACCTTCCTTCAGACGGCACAAAGGATCTGCTTCTCGGCAGGGAAGAATTCCGATAACGGCACCAAGCCGGTTAGGTGTGTTCGCGAAGGACCGACTTACTGAGGTCATCACGCCGCGACCACCACCTGTTAAAAGATGTACCCCTAACGTAGCCAGCAGTCTGCCCAGATCGGTGGCAAGCTCGACATGTTCCTCTTCTCCTGAGCCCATCACTCCGACGATTTTTCGTCGTCTTAATGCCAAGATTTTTTCTCCTTGGGGCGGAGGACTACACTGAAATGGTCGTTTTCGTTGCATTCTAACAACCGTACCCAGCTTCAACCCAAGGCGCGATCCAGGTATCCAAAAGGTGGCAATCGGGTTCAACGGTGAGCCGATGCCACCGGCGACCGGAATGGGGGCGGCGGTGAGAAGAAACTCCCAGCGCTGCCGACCCTGTCCTGTCCCCTCGACAGGGGGGATGGATGGGCGCACCGGATCCGGGCGGGATCGGGGTCCGTTTCCCTTCCGTAGGGAGGGTCCTAGAAGGAGTACTTGACGGCGACTCCGATTTCGCGGGCTCGCTTGGCTCCGAATACGCTCCCGAAGCCTGGGGTGCCTAAAACCGAATTGGGTTCCTCGAAATTGACCTGGTTGAAGGCGTTGAAGAATTCTACTCGCAGTTCCACCACGTCGCCTCCGGTGAGCTGAGTCTGCTTGATCAGGCTGATGTCCCAGTTCTGGTAAGCGGGTGCGCGCAAGATGTTGCGGCCGGAGTCACCGAAGCTGAAGGGTGCCGGAGTCGAGAAGTCGGAACCCTCGAACCAGCCGTCGACCGATGGCTGAGCCAGCACACCCACCCCTGAACGGTCGGCCCGGTCGTTGCTGAGGCCGTCGTTGTTGAAGTCCCCGGGCAGTAGGACGCTAAAAGGCAGCCCATCCTGGATTTTCGTGATTCCGGACAATCGCCACCCATCGATGAAGTGTTGCCCCCAGCCCGCCTCCTCGGCCGCGACCCGGCCGAAGGGTAGATCCAGAATGTAATTGACGAAGAGCCTCCGGTTGGGGAGGAAATCCGCCGGGCCGCGCTCGGAACGCAAGTCCCGAGGATTGGAAGGCTCGTCTCGGAACAGATCGTTGATCTGCCGGTTCCATCGGAAGCCCGATTTGAGAGCCAGACCTCGGGGCCAGTCGCCGCTCCGCTTGCAGCTCCAGGCCATGCTGGTTGTAGGCGCCGCTGCTGGTAACGATGCTGAACCGTCCAAAATCGGGGTTGGGACGACGCAGTTGAATGGGGCCAGGTCCAGGCGTGGGAATGTTTCCGGGAAGGACTCGAGCCAAGTGGGTTCCCTGGGCGTTGACGTAGCGAACCTTCAGGGTCCAGTGCCGGGCGATCTCCCGCTCCAGGGAAAAGCGTCTAAACTGAATCTCAGCGTTGGTCATCCGCGGTTCGATCCCGCGGATAGTGGGTTTGGCGGTGGCCGCATCGAAAGGATTGGACAAGTCCAGACCCGGTGCATCGATGGACGCCTCGGCGTTTTCGACGTAATAGAAGGGGTAATTTCGGCCCAAGTGACTGACGAAATAATGGGAGTTCGGTGGCGAGTAGTAGACGGAGTAGGTTCCTCGGATCACCAGGTTCTGTCCCCCGAAAGGACTGTAGGCGAAGCCGAGCCGCGGGGCCCAATCGTTACGGTCCGGAAAAACCAAACCTCCTTTTCCCGAAGGCAGGCCCAAGCTTCGGGCGCTGGGACTGCCGGCTACCACCATCTCGCCGTCAGCGGGCGGCTCGGTCAGGAGCGGGTGGAAGGTCGTCAGGTTGTCGTGGATGGAGCGCAGGGGCGGCAGATAGTGGTAACTGAGGCCGAGGGAAAGATCCAGCCGGGGCTGCACCTTCCAGGTGTCCCGGAAAAACATCTGCCAGGTCTGGCCTCGCAGATCGGAGCGATCCTGTCCCACGCCTCGGGAGGCGCGGTTGGGGAGTCCCAACAAGAAATCGGCGAAGGCATCTCCCGTATACAGACCGCTGAACAGGAAGCGGCCCCGGTGCAGGGGTTTGCGGCGGTAATTGTTTCGCTGGTTGGCCTCGAACTCCACCCCCATGCGCAGGTCGTGGTTCTCGAAAGCGTAACTGAGCGATCCTTCCATGGATATTTCGTTACGAACACGGGTGGTGGGATCGGAACCATCCCCCAGGGGGGCGTACCCGGCCAGTTGAAAATCCGGGTAACCCTCTTCATCGGGGCCGGATGCCAAGATGCCAGCGATGCCCAATGACTCCACCAGTCCCACTTTCCCCGCGTGCCGGGAGAGGGCGTAGACCCAGTTTCTTTCGAATCGAAGTCTGGAGTTGACGATCCAGCGAGGGCTGAGACTGCGCGTATAGCCGAGCGAGGCGTCTGTTTCCCGCGATCGCCACACCCGGCCAAAGGTGGGAAGAGTGCGGGGTTGGATGCCGCTCCAGTTCTCCATTTCGTAGCGCAGATAGGTCATCGATCGGTCATCTGGCTCGTAATCGGCCCGGAAATCCAAGCCGTTGCCGTTGGTGACCCAAGGGCTATTGTTAACCAGATTCCGGTCGGGGTCGTCCCGAACCGGATCGGGGATCAGAGACAGCAGTTCTTGAGCCACCGGATGGATGCGGTCCTGTGGAATCCGGTTTTCCGGAAACGGGTTGCCGGTCAGGGGATCGATCAGCGTCTGGGAAAATTCGGCGAAGTCACCGCGCTTCATATCTGCTGTCGGTACGTGGGACACCAGGGTAGAACCGCGGACCATTCGCAGGCCTTCATAAGCAACCAGGAACTCCCAACGCCCCCTACTGGCGTTGATCTGGGCTCCGAACTGGTTGCGCTTGAACTCCGGGAGGGCCTGACCCACCGCGTCAAAGAAATTGCGGGCGTCCAGATTGTCGTTGCGGTGGAATTCGTAAATCGAACCGTGGAATCCACTGCTCCGTCGGGCAGGAAACGGATTGATCAGCTCCTGCAGAGACAACGACCGACCTGGCACCCTGTGGAACTGGGAGGTGTGGATGCGATACTTGGCGATTCTCTCCAGAGAGGGCTGCTTGCCATTCTCATCCGGCGGATCATCGGGAGAGACGGACAGGCCCGCCTCCGATTGACGGTCTCTCTGCCGTGACACGGGCAGCTGCAGCTTCAGTACCTGGTGGCCCGTGGCCGTGAACGTCACCTCCCGGATCAGCCGTTCCCGGTCTACGTCTTTCAGGTAAATGCGATAGACGCCAGAGGGCAGCTCGGCCGAGAACTCCCCTTCCGAGTTGGTGGAAATGGAGAGCGCTTCTCCTGTTTCCAGGCAGACGATTACGAGTTGTCTGTCAGCCAGCGGCTCACCTTGAGGGTCGTGAGCGATCCCGATCAGTGACCCTCCCCACAGACAGGTCACCATCCAGGCTGAACTCAGCGCCATCCAGAGAGACCGGCAACGGGTGTTCGCAGCCTGTTTCACAAAACCAGCCGCCCTTCCATCACCAGTTCGGGGACGGAAAAGATCGCCCTCAAGTCTTCCCCCGGTACGCCTAGGTTGAAGCGAAACATCTCGTCCTCGGGGGTGACCACAGGCACGCCGTTCACCCGGCGAGGGAAGACGAATTTGGCCCCAACGCCGTCTCCGCGCGGGGCGAAATAGGCTTCTGGTTCCAACCGAGACACGTGTTCGGTCGACAGCGAGGCGCGATGCCTCATGGTCTCAGTGGTCTGGGTAGCCAGATAACGAAGCACTCGGCTTGTCTGGTCTGGATCATTGGACCGGTAGCTCACGGTGAGTATGACCCAGTCTTCCACGTCCATTCCAACCCCGGGCGCCAACTTCGCATCCAATTCCTGTCGCTCCTGTTTCTCCAGCCGATCGTAGCCCTGCTGGATCTGTTGGACGCGGGCGTAGGCCAGGCGCACCGGTTCGGCTGACAGCAGGCGGACGAAGAAGGTGTAGTAGATTTCCTTCTCTCCCCGCCTTCCGCTGCCCACTCCCTGCAGGACCCGGGTGTAGATCTCCTGGCGCACCCAGGGGGAGTCGGTGAGGATCTGGATCGCCTGGTCCAGGGACCACTCCTGGAAAGGCTTGTGCAGGAAATCGCTGTCGCCCAATCCCCAGCCGAGTGCAAAACAGGCCAGCACGCTTAGAACGGGGAGCAAGAACAAAAGGCGTCGAGCGCGCCTTGTCTCTGGCATGATTCCAACCTCACCATCTTATGGCGCCGACTCCGACCCAGCTGTACCCACGCCCACCGCAAACCTCACCAGTGTACTCTCTTTTCCCGACAAAACTAGCCGTTTCAAGAGGAGGGGCTGCCCCTGAGGGCTGTTTCCCGCTCCGGCCGAGCGGGTCTGGGCCTGTGCCAAGAAAGGAGGGAAAGCTAACCCGGCACGGCCTGCCAAATTGATAACCGAAACGACGCCTGGCTAGAATTTGGAAGCCTTCCGCCCGCGGGTGGGCCGCTAGCTCAACTGGCAGAGAAACTGACTCTTAATCATCCCTGGGCCTTCCGTGGAAACCACTGAAAACAAATCGACTGCGTTGATGGGATAAGACTTAATGCAGCTTGACGGTTACCCTCGACTCCCCACAATCACCCACGTCTCGCCGTGAATTTCACTACGCTATTCACTACGCTTTCGACGCACGAGTGGTGGATCGGCTCCATGTGTTCCGAGTGCACCTGTATAGTCAGCTACTTGAATTTCGGGACAGCAGGGGGCGGATGGACACCGGAAACGCCCTCAAGGTGCGACCACGGATGACTGATATTTGGTCGGCTGCCAGCCTTGAAAATCAGAACTGATCGCCGTCCTCGGCCTCTACACCCAGCGCAGGCCGGTTACTTTGGTTTGGAATGGCAAACTGGATGCACAGCGCCACATGACAGCGGTCTACAACCAATGGGACAGGCTGCCCGAGATGAAGCGGGCACTAGAGCGTTGGGGAACTCAGGTTGAGCGCATCGTGACGGGCACATTTTTGGGAAAATGCACTCTTTGTGTGCAACAGAGCGAAAACTAAAATCGATCTAAATTGTTGAAAAAAAGTGTTTCAAAAGGGTGGCCTCGACCCCCACGTCCGCAAGGGCACCAGATCCTAAATCTAGGGAGGTTAGCTGCAAGGCGCCTCCCTTAATCTATTTAACTACTTTATATTATAATAACTTAGGTTTTCTCTAGTAAAAAGGCTCAAGTCAGCTGGAGTCAGCTCAAATCAGCCTGAGTCGTCTCCTAACAGGGACAATTTTAGGGACAGTCAGGGGCCACCCATCCCCCCCGAAACGGGGTGCCCTCCCACCAGCTTATATACGTCCTGACAGACAGGCGTCAGCGACCATTTTCGAGCAGTAGAGGTTGGTGCTGCTGTCTACAATGGGAACAACCACCCTGTGTGGTCTGCTAACGAGAGCGAGGGGTGACCATCTTCTGGAAGGAACAAAGGGAAGAAAGAGCATGAAAGAGAAAAACTGCAACCTGGTGGTTATCCTCACGGCCTTGATGGGCATGGTCCTGATGTCTGGGCGTACGGGCGGAAGGTCCTGAACCCAAGGTGGCCCGTATGCAGGTCTTTGACAACTTCGTGGGATGGGAAGAGGTGGCCCATTTCCAGAGTGTCAACCTTCGTATCTCGGGTCCAGACGGCATGTATTTTGAGAGGACCTTCAGTCAGGAAGACAGCATCTACTTTGACTTGACCACCATTTCTGCCCCAGACGGCACCTACCACTGGGAGCTACGAGCTGCTCCCATCCTGAGTGAGGAAGTACGGGATTGGCTGGCTTATGCCGGGGAAACGGGCGATGAGGAGGTACTCAAGGAGCTGCACCGCTCAGGTCACCTGCCTGATCGGGCCTCAGTCGATTCGGATGCCTTCACCGTGGTGGATGGGACTGTAGTGAATCCGGATATCGCAGGGACGGAAAAGGGAATGGCTTCTCCCGGTTATTCCTTCCGAAGCCCCAGTGATCTTTCGCCTGCGGACTTCGTCCACACCGACAACGTCATCATTCCTGCCAGCGCGTGTGTCGGTTTCGACTGCATCGACGGTGAGTCCTTTGGCTGGGACACGCTCCGATTGAAGGAGAACAACCTCAGGATCGATTTCACAGACACGAGCAGCTCGTACAGCTTCCCGACCCAAGACTGGACTCTGGTCGCCAACGACACGTTTGACGGTGGCGACAACTATTTTTCGATTAGGGCGGACTCCGAAGACGGGACCACCAGCACCACACCTTTCAAAATCGAAGCCGGCGCCCCCACTAATTCGCTCTACGTTGATGATGCAGGGGAGATTGGACTCGGCACTTCGGTGCCGCAGCTCGACCTCCACATCAAGTCGAGCAACACCCCGGCGTTGCGCCTGGAGCAGGACGGCTCCGGAGGCTGGCCCCCCCCAGACCTGGGACGTAGCTGGCAACGAGGCCAACTTCTTTGTGCGCGACTCCACCAACGGAAACACGCTGCCCTTCCGCATCCGCCCCGGGGCGCCGACATGGTAACGCCCCAGCCGGATACCGTTCTGCACCTTGAAAATGATGATGAGGAGGGCTATGGCACTGACCTGACCATCACAGCCGCTGCTGACAAGAGCAGCCGTATCCACTTTGCTAGACCCGAGGACCCGGATGCGGGAGGCATCTACTACAGCCACACAACCGATAACTTTACCTTTGTTGCAGCCGGTGCCACCCGGATGCAGCTTGGTCCTGGTGTAGGCACTCTGCCAGAAGTGGAGGGTTTCGGGGATTTGTCTATCACCGGCAGCCTCTCCAAGGGAGGGGGAGGTTTCAAGATTGACCATCCACTGGAACCTGACAAGAAGTACCTGCACCACTCCTTTGTGGAGAGTCCGGACATGAAGAACGTGTACGACGGCAACGTTGAGTTGGATGACAAGGGGGAAGCCTGGATCCAGATGCCAGACTATTTTGACCGACATTCCTCATATCAGCCTCGGGTGGACCTTCTTCGGGTCTCCCCGTGGCGAATGGGAAAAACCTATCAGCCCTCCAACCAAGGAACTGAAGTTACCCCACTTTTGTGGACAGTTTACGGCTTTCGAATCAAGCCACATCTGAGTGCCTCGATTCATAGTTGATCGGCGACAGATAGTCCAGTGACGAGTGCCGCCTGTGAGGGTTGTAAAAGCCCTCGATGTAGTCGAAGACAGCAAGCCTGGCCTGCAGCTTGCTGCGGAAGCTGTGCCGGTCGATCAGTTCACACTCCAGAGAGGCAAAAAAGCTCTCACACAGCGCGTTGTCATAACAGTCACCGACCGAGCCCATGGAGGGTCTGATGCCGGCTCTCTTGCAGCGCAGCCCGAACTTGATCGACGTGTATTGCGTCCCCTGGTCCGAGTGATGGATCACCCCGTCGGATTCACGCTCTTGAAGTGCCATTTGCAGGGCATCGGTCACTAGCCGGGTCTTGAGATCATTTCTGAGCGACCAGCCGACCACTCGACGACTGAAAGCGTCGACCACTACGGCCAGGTAGACGAAACCTGCCCAACTCGGCACGTACGTGATGTCTGCAACCCACAGTCGGTTGGGGCGGCTGACCTGGAAGTTTCGCTCCACCAGATCCGGAGCCGGACGGCTGTCTTGGCCTCTCAGGGTCGTGCGTGTCTTGCGTCTGCGGCTAACGCCTTCAATGCCGGCGACTTTCATCAGTCGGGCCACCCGGTTTTTGCCCACCAGGTGACCTTCCTCTCGAAGTTCCGCCGTAATGCGGGGAGCTCCATAGGTCCGACGACTTTGCTGGTGGATCCCGTTGATTGTTTCCAGAAGACGAGCATTCGCTTCATCTCGAGTCGAAGGCCCGCGATCGACCCACGCGTAGTAGCCACTGGTGGAGACACCCAGCAAACGGCACATGGTGGTGATTGGATAGTCGGCCTGATTCACTTTCACGAACCTGAAGACTTCTTGGAAATCGGATCGCTCTCCCGTGCGAACGAGGCCGCGGCTTTTGCCAATATTTCCCGCTCAACCCTCAGCTGCCTATTTTCTTTGCGCAACTTCCGCAGCTCGGCTCGTTCTACCGTCGTCAGGCCGTCTCTACGACGGCCTTCATCCAGGTCTGCCTGGGCGATCCAGTTGCGGATCGTCTGTTCGTTGGGTTCAAACTCTCGGGCCAGCTCACCGGGGCTGCGCCCGGCTCGATGAAGCTCGACTATCTGCTGGCGAAACTCGGGTGGATAAGCTCGTCTTGTTCTTGGCATCGTGTCCTCCATTCTCCCAAAGGATTAGGTGTCCACGAAACCAGGGGAACTCCAAACAAGTGTTTTTCCTCATCTTTCCCCTGAAAACGGCCTCTGTTCCCCGAGTTATTCCAGGGGTCTTTGCCGAAATCTGATCGGCAGAGACACTTCTCCTGCCTCTCGATCAGAAACACGGGCGCTAGGCTGTTCTCCATCTCAAGCGGTCAATCCGACACAACAGCCCGGCCCATATCTCCTTGCTCACCGCTACCTCCGCCATCTGAAACGTCACCATCCGGCCATGCCGGACCACCTTCGCTCCAATCTTGATCAGTTTGGTCAAGAGGGTGCGAAGGGACCAGTGTTTGATGCTTCTAGGAAGGACCAGCCGCCGGAGAAAATTGCCCAGGTTGTAGGCCAAAACAAAGAGAGCCTACCTCACCTGATTCGGGATAAATCGTTGGCAGGACAACCGAGTCCAGTTCAAGGCGTACTTGCCTTCCTTGATCCACTGCTCGGCCATACCGCGTCCGTTGTAAAAGTGAACCACGCCTGGGGCTTGTGCGCTCATATTGGTCACAATGAAACCGACTCTCGGATAGAGTTCGCCTTGATGCCATTCGACCTTGGCGATGACCCGACGAGGACGGTCCCAACTGGAGGCTTGATATTTGAAGTCGGCAAACCAGACGATGGGCTTTCGGGGTGGACGACCCACCGTCCGGGTCAGCAAGTGTTCAATCTCCTCCTGAAGGACATCGTTTGCGGGAAGCCGGATGGCATACAAAAAGCCCTCCTCCTCCAGGTATTCATAAATCCCCGGCTTGGAAAAGGCGGCATCCCCACGAAAGTATTTGCGGAATTTCTTCTTCTCGTAGCGAGCCACGATCGGTTCCAGCAGCTCCTTCCAGCCATCCGCACTGTGAACGTTGCCGGGCCGAAGCATGGAATCTTCGCAATCTCTGAACTGGTTGAAGCAAAACAGGGGATGGTAACAAGTGCATCCGAAATGGCCGTTGTAGGCAGAGGCTTCTTGCTCGCCATGGACGGGACTGGCTGAACTGTCCATATCCAGAATGATTCGTCGATGAGAGGTTTTCTCCAGCGCTCTTTCCACTCATCGAGCATTGACTTCCGAAAGGGCTTTGAGGTTGTCCTCGACGGACAGCATCTGGGTCTCAAATCGACCCATGGTGTTGGCGCTGGCGGCCTTCTTGTCGTCGTTCTTCTTTCCGGTGATCCTCCGCATGGTCGGATCCACCGATAAACGATGGGCATCGTTGACATCTTCATAACCCGCCAGGCGGCTGTATACGGATTGGCTCAGCAAGGCCGTGAGGTCGTGCTGGATGTTGCGCCCTGTCCGCAGATCGTGAAAAACGGCAGCTACACTATCGAATAAACCTAAGGCTTCATCCAGATCCCGATCGGCCAGAAGTCCGGCATCCGAGGTGACCTTTTCCCCATGAAACTCAAGCCTCACACTGCCATCAAAACCGAGCTTCATACCTTCACCCTTTAGGTCGGCCATTTCTTGCTCCCTTCATGCGCCATATCTCCTTTAATTATAGCGTCTTGCATCGATAACAGGAAGCAATTATCGTGTCCCATATGGTGAATGCTGGCCTAAATCATTGAGCAGAAAGAACGGGCTATCACGTGTGTGGGCTCATAACCCAAAGGCCTTGAGCCAGATTCACCAATTTTGGAAAAACTCTTATGACTATCTTGCCAAGAGTCGTATCCTTAATTTGCAAGATGTTTATCCGTGATGCACTAGGGTTCTCAATTGGTGTTGGAATCCTTTTCGTCGCGACCTGCGCGACTGCCCAGGACGGGATGCCGAAGGCCTACACCATTCCCACGGTTGACCTGGCGTCGGAAACGCACCGGCAGGTGGTTATTGACCGCGAACCAGGGCAGTATCTTGGACATCCGTCGACTCTTCTGCTCCCGGACAACACGACGATCCTGATTACGTACCCGAAGGGGCATGGCAAAGGCGCGATTGTCTACAAGAAAAGCTTTGACGGCGGACTGACCTGGACCGAGCGGCTGGCCACGCCCG
Organism: Acidobacteriota bacterium; assembly: GCA_965205565.1. Taxonomy (GTDB): domain Bacteria; phylum Acidobacteriota; class UBA6911; order RPQK01; family CBDBID01; genus CBDBID01. Next base: position 85,459 of record CBDBID010000012.1, on the reverse strand, counting down.
AGAACTGGGCGACTTCGCGTGAAGTGCTGACCCTGTTTCGCCTCATTGATCCGCGGGGCGTACCTCGCGTCTTGATGTTCTCCGGCCAAGCGGGCGTTATTCGCGTCGCCTACTCGAGTGACGACGGCGATTCTTGGTCACCGCTACGCGCTATTAATACGCCTGGGCCAAGCTACGGTGGCATCGTGGCCATGGGTAGTATGGTTGCGCTTCAAGACGGGTCCTACATGGCCCTGTTTCATGACGATGGGCGCTGGTTGCGCCAACCTCCCGAAGATCCAGAGGGCAAGCACTTCAAGGTTTACAAGGTTCTTTCTGAGGACGGAGGGTTGACCTGGTCGCAGCCGGAGGTGATTGCCGAGCATCCGATCGCGCATCTGTGCGAACCGGGGGCGATTCGTTCGCCGGACCACAAGCAAATCGCCGTGCTTTTGCGGGAGAACAGCCGCCGGCTTAATTCGTTCGTCATCTTGTCGAATGATGAAGGCAAGACCTGGAGCGAACCGAAAGAGCTGCCCGCCGCCCTGACCGGTGACCGCCACACCGCTAAATACGCTCCCGACGGCCGTCTGTTCGTCACGTTTCGGGACCGCACACACGTGAGCCCCACCAAGGGAGACTGGGTAGGCTGGGTCGGAACCTACGAAGACATCCTCGCGGGCCGCGAAGGGCAATACCGGGTACGGTTGATGGACAATCACAAAGGTGCCGATACGGCCTACCCGGGCCTTGAGCTGCTGCCCGACGGCACCTTTGTAACAACAACCTACGGCCACTGGATTCCCGACGAGGAACCTTACATCGTCAGCCTCCGCTTCAAAATCGAGGAACTGGATGAGAAGGCCAAGCATGCCTCGGAGGCCCGACCGTGAGGGAGGGTTTAGCCGCTTACGCGCACGGAATCAGATCACGCCCACTCCATCCCGGTTTGCTTGCGTCCGTTCGCCGCCCTGCCGCGTCGCGGCGACTGGAGCCTTGTCGGGAGCAACCTAATGTCGTCACCCTTGACTGTTTGACGCACTCCGGGCTGTGCCGTCTCGACAAGGTAATGTTGGCTAGAATGCACCCAACCGTTCTACCTACCACAAAAAGCTGTATCTAACTGGATCTAAAAAGATTTCAGGACATTATCTGTCAGAGGCTAAGCCATTAACTTCCAGGCTTGGCCAAATCGACCCAACCAGTAACGCACGTGGTCCGAGCGCATAGCCGATAGGAATTCTTCTCCCATACACGGAGGAGTTCCACTGAGCGCGTCGAGTCTCCTTTCCAAGCTGAAGCATCGGTCTTCGACTAAGGGGTTCGTGTCGGCACTCCAGACTTGGAGCGAGAGCAGCCACCATCTTAGGTCAAGGTGTTCGCGAGCAATACCGCCCAGGACGAGTTGTGAAAGAGCGTGCCGCCCTTGATTGTCCTGCACGATTCGACAGGCGCTTGGCCTTGACGCCCCCCATAGCGCCTGTACCCTTTCAAGTCGATCTTCCAAGCCGATGCTCCTGGTGATTTACGGTCGTTCCTGCCGAGCGGTGGCATGGTCGCCTAAGCGCGTGAACCCGCGGTGAGGGTCCGCTTAAGGTCGATTTCTGCCGGTCAGAAATTTGAATTCACTCTGAACTGAGCGGCTGCTTCTAGGCGAAAGCCGCCGTTCGATTTCGATCAAATCGGACGCTGTCTGTAAGATCGGGTGCCGACTATCACAGATTAGCAGTCCGTTCATTCAGATCTATACACCACTCTAAACCATTGATAAATAAAACCTAATCAACAACTTATGATTCCGCTATTTTGGCTGGAATTGGATGCTCGCGGTTACAAAATGGTTACAGTGGTGATCGATCGTCTTCGGATCCTGGTCTTTGATCCCGGACACCAGACTCGTTTGGCACATCTTCTTCTGCTCCCCATCGGTATTTTAGAGGTGTCTTATGAGGCTTTGTAAGCGCTGTCCCAGTTAGAGGACGACTAAAGAAGGTTTGCCCTAGAGCTGGGACAAATGGCTAACCTGGTGTCGTGTAGGAGAGATCCCAGTCTCCCAGTTTCATCAGTTCGCTGCCGGGACGCTGGAACTCGGGCGAACCCGCTTGCACCCAGGCTTCAATCTCTTCCCGGTGTCCCAGGCGCCGCATGGCCTCCCAGGCTGAGTCGGACCCGCCCCTGCCCGGGCCGCCATCCCAAAAGAAGAGATGCTCAACGCCGGCTTGGTAGAGCGCATGGGCCCGGCTGCGGTACTGCTTCGCCGTCAGCGAACGCGGCATCAAGTTCAGAGCCAGTTTGCACGGCGTGTCTCGGGTGATGCGCAGGAAGAATTCGGCATCACTCGGATCCACCCAGGAATCCTTCGAGCTGTCCAAGCCGGGCGCCGAGGTATAGGGAATGATGGTGTCGACCAGTCCCTCCTTGATCCAGGCCTCCAGGTCCATGGCATAGTACAGATTCTCTTCGCGGCTGCTCATGACGATGGCCGAGACCTCCAGCGGCTTGCTCCGGTTCTGATCCCGAGCGGCTTTCTCCATCGCCTCTCGCACCTCCCGCATGAACTGGGTGAGGAAGGTAGCTCGGTAAGAGAGCCAGCGAGGATCCTTCTCATCCAATTGCCGCGGATCTTCTCCGTATTTTGCTTGGAACCCTTCTACCACCGGAGCTTCGTACTCCACCAGCGGCGGGCGACGGTTGTAAAAAAGGGCCACGCCATCGATCGGATATTCCGCCATCTCCGCCAGTAACGAGACCACAAACCGGCGAACTCCGGCAAAGGCGTAAGAGCAACGAGGTGTGGAGCGCCCATTTCGGTCGATACCCCGCCACTCGGGATGTCTCTCATAAAGACCGCCGCTGGTGAATTCCGCGAAAGGCGGCGGATGGTGGAATCCCGCGGTGCGGTAGCCGGCGTGAAACTCGACTCCGGCGTCGTGGGCGTGCTCCACGGCCGCAAGAAACGGATCGATTCCCTTCTTGCGTAAAAGCTGCCAACTTTCCGTGCCTAGCCGATCTCCTGTTCGGTACGGATCTTTGCTGAATTCCCTAGAAGGCCCGAGGCCGATCTTGGTTGGATAGCTGCATTGGTCCCCCGATGCGGCGTCCCAGTAAACGCGGGAAAAATCGGTATGACGATACCATGCTGACCATTCCGTAGTGACGCCACCACCGGGGCCCACAAACAGTCGCCGGGTGTCCTTCCGGCGCCGATCCTTCATCACCGCCTCCACCTCTCGATCGGACAAGGGAACCAATTTGATATAGGCAATCCAGGCCGGCTGGCTGGATTTTCCACCCAAGGCCGGACTTCCCGGCACCTGGCGCAGGATGAGATTCTCCTCGCTCAGGTCGGCGTGTTTCCAAAAGTACTCGTCGACGCGGACTTGATGCACACCTCCGCGTAAAGCTGCCACGTGGGTCATCGGGTAAAACACCGGATCACTCTTCAGACGAACCTGCACCTTGGTGACCATTTCCATCGTGGAACTATGTATGTACGAACAGAGGCCCAAATGGATGGCGTGCCAGCCCTCCTGATGGAGCGGATAAGTGACCTCCGGCGCGTCCGTCTCGTGACCGGCCACCAGCATGACACCCTTCAGACGCTGGCCATCTTGGCTGAAGTAACCCTCGCCGGCTCGCTTGCCCTGAAAGGTGAGTTGCCGAACGTTGGAGAGAAAAGCACCGCTCGGGGGTTGATTGGTCTCATAGGAAAGGAGCCTCCAGTGACCCGGCAGCGGTTTCCGAGACAGGGCCGATTGGGGCTGGCATCGGTCCAGGTCGGTTAGATAGAGAGCTTGGGTCGTCGGGGCTGCGGGAGAAGCGGACCCTGCCTGCAGCGGCTCATGTCCGGCTTCCATCGTAACGGCACTGGAGACCAACGCAGCTGCCTGCAAAAATGCCCGCCGATCCACACCACCGGGGTTCTTCTGCTGGCGGCTTTTTCCCAACAAACTCGCTTTTCGCCTTATTTCAAGATTTTTCATGTCAGTCCTCGGATGGGCCTTCTTCGGGTCTCCCCATGATGAATGGTCAAAACCTATCAGCCCTCCGACCAAGGAACAAGTGTTTTCCTCATGTGTCGGCTGAAAACAGCCTCCGACCCCTGGGGTTATCCAAGCGTTTTCGTCAAAATCTGATCGGTAGAGACACTTCTCCTGGCCTCTGGATCAGAAACACGGGCTCTAGGCTGTTCTCCATCTCAAGCGGTCAATCCGAGACAATAGATCGGCCCATATCTCCTTGCGTACGGGGACTTCCGCCATCTGAAACGTCACCATCTGGCTATGGTGAACCACTTCGGCTCCAATCTTGATCAACTTGGTCAAGAGGGTGCGAAGGGACCAATGGTTGATCCTTCTGGGAAAGACGAGACGCCGCAGGAAGTTGCCCAGGTTGTAGGCCAAAACAAAGAGAGCCAACCTCACCTGATTCCAGACAAAGCGTTGGCAGGACAGCCGCGTCCAGTTCAAGGCGTACTTGCCTTCCTTGATCCACTGCTCGGCGGTGCCGCGCCCGTTGTAAAAGTGAACCACCCCTGGAGCTTGTGCTCTCCTATGGGTCACAATGAAACCAACTCTCGGAAAGAGTTCGCAGCGATGCCAAATGACAGAAACAACGTTACCCCATTCCCGCAACGAGTTTCTCGTACTGGTCCGGGGACACAATGTACAGTTCCAGGATCCACGAACTTAGAGAGAGACTGTGCCCAAACTGTGCCCACGACCACCTAGAATCACCCAACATCAGCCTATGCCAGCCAAAATAGAGAAACCGTAACCCCTTGAAAAGATAAGTAGTTGCAAGAGGTTACGGTTTCAGCCCTTTACACTACGAAACCAAAGGTCGCAGGTTCGAATCTTGTCGGGCGCTCCATCTAATCCTTTGATTCCATTAATCTTGGATCAATTTTTACTGCACCGAGCTGGTGCCACTTCCTCCGTCGTACAACATTTCTACAACATCTTTTTCCGGAGCCAGAGCCTGATTCAGAACTGAAGAAGACTTCTCCAGCTCTAGGTCATCCACGTGCGTGTAGATGTCGCTCATTGTAGAAATCTTGGAGTGGCCGAGCTGACTTTGAGCCAGCTTCAGACTCCCGGTAGCTTGGTGGATGATGGAGGCCACCAGATGCCGGAAAGCGTGGCACCCACTGGCTCGTTTCTCGAAGGGGACGCCCGCCTTTTCCAGCGCCGGGTAGAGGGGTTCGGAAGGACACCTGGGCCCAAGCCAACCGCATCCAGGTGGAGGCGTCCAAGGGCAGGAATTAGAAGCCAATCCTCAGCATATTCCCCTAGTAGCCCCCTACCCCCCTCGCAGGGGATTTGCCAAACTATGCCCTTATACCTCCTGAGAGACAGGCGAGAGGGGTCCCTCTTCCTAAATACCCTTTGGTAAGCCTTCCCTAGCTCCGGTTTGTCCGTCCTCCTCCCCAGTGCTAGCATCACCCGTGACTGCGCACCCTAAGCCGTAGTATCTGCCGTTTGCTGGAAGGTTCGCCCATGAACACCCTACGCAGGCCGCTCTTCTTCTTTCTGACATTGGTGATTCTTGGGGCAGGCGGTTATGCCCAAAGTTAGAATCTCGAAGAACTGCTCCGTCGTGCTCAACAAGGTTATGCCCAGGCCCAATTCAACCTAGCAGTCCGTGGTGGAAGTACGTTTTCTGAGCTCAGGTGGTACCCACCGGTGGAAGCAGCGAAGGGGTCGCTGAGTTGGGTTTTTCGGGCCAAGCAGCCGGAATCAGTCCGAACAGGACCTTAAGACGCTTGAACAGCGACAAAATCAGTAGCATTAGGGCGCAAATCCGCCCCTGCAGACCCCGCGGCGTTCCCACACCCAGGCTCTGACGCATCAGCATCCCCAGATTGAAGGCGCTCACCTGGATCAGCAGTCGCTTCAACACATTCTCATGTCCCCGTACATGCAGCCGTCTCATCCCTCCGCTCCCGTACAGATGCGCACAGGGTCGCTCCAGCTGCTCTCCTCGTTGCTGCAGCAGCCGCTGCTGCAGCTCTCCCCGGATGCGCCGCCGATTCGCATACACCGCTTCCTGCCCCTGCCGGTCTCCTCGCCAGCGTCGCTTCCCTCGCCTCGGTTCGCTCACATAGCTGCGCAGTCCCACCGCATCCAGGTCCACCATCCGCTGCGTGCTGTGATACCCCTTGTCGGCCACCACCTCTTCGATGCCTCGTCCCTCCGGCAGCGCTTGTTCCACCTTCTCGACCGCTTCCGTCAGGGTCTTCACCATGGTCTGCGTGTCCCCTTGATCGGCTCCCTGTACCGTCACCGAGACAATCGCTCCGGTCTCCAGATCCACTGCATGCTCCGCCTTGTGCGCCAGGTGCGTCCGCCCGTCCTTCATTCTGGTAATCCGCGCATCCGCATCATGCGGGTGCTTCCAAACCCGGTTCGATCCTTTGCCCGTGCGCTTGCGGTCCAGTTTGGCCAGATCTTCCCGTCGCGGCGTCTCAATCCCGGAGGCTTTCGCCAGCTCCATCAAAAACTCTTCATACCCCTGCTCGCTGTCCCGGCGCACGATGCTGCGCAGCGCTGCATTCGCTTCCAGCGTAGTGGCATCGATGCCGATCGTCTTGCCCCGCAGCAGGCCGCTCGCCCCGATCCGCTTCAGTACCCAGTCAAAGACTGCTTCGTGGGTAGCCACATCGATCAGTCGCCGGGTTCGGGAGATCGTGGAGTGATCAGACGGCGACTCGCTCAGTTTCAATCCCAGAAACTCTCGCAGTGCCAGAGAATCAGCTGCTCTCCAGGCTATTCCTCGTTCCGATCCGATCCCTTCGAAATACCCCACCAGCAGCAGCCGAAAGTACACTCCCGGAGCCAGGCTCGGTCGCCCCATCTTGTCTGCATAGAACTTCGCACACAGTCCCTCCACGAAGTCGTCAAAGCCGTGTTCGTTGAAAAGGCCATTCAGTCTTTCGTAGAAGGGATGGCCGGCGGTGCGGGGCAGCTCACTGGTGGCGACCCACAGGTCTTCTTGCTGTCGACGTTTCTTTTTCCCCATTGCCATGGGGGCACGTCTAGTGTCGCTGTGTGACCCCTTATCCTCGACTTTCACCACGGGCTGCTAGGGCAACTGTACCGCAACGGCGAAGGTTTTAGGGACTGTCTCTCTTTGCAACTGAAGCCAGCCGTCTTGATTAGTTGCATCAGTTCCCTCTAAACCGACATTCCTCATATCAGCCTGTGATGAACCTTCTTCGGGTCTCACCGTGGTGGAAATCAAAACCTATCAGCCCTCCGACCAGGGAGCAAGTGTTTGCCCTCATGGGTCGGCTGAAAAAGGCCTCTGATCCCTCGATTATCCAGGTCATCTTGGCAAAATCCGATAAGCGGAGACACTTCTCCACCCACTTGGTCAGAAACACTCGACGCTTAAGCCGTACTCCATCTCAAGCGGTCAATCCGAGAGGCCAAGACAAACAGGGCCAACCTCACCTGATTCGGGACAAAGCGTTGGCAGGACAGCCGGGTCCAGTTCAAGGCATACTTGCCTTTCTTGATCCGCTGCTCGGCCGTGCCACGTCCATTGTAAAAGTGAACCAACCCGGAGGCTTGTGCGCTCAGATGGGTCACGATGAAACCGACTCTCGGAAAGAGTTCCCCGCGATGCCACTCCACCTTGGCAATGACCCGACGAGGCCGGTCCCAACTGGCGGCTGGATAGCTGAAATCGGCAAACCAGACGATGGGCTTTCTGGGTGGGCAACCCACGGGCCGGGTTAGCAGGGTTTCAATCTTTGCCTGAAGCACCTCATTGGCCGGAAGCCGGATGGCATACAAGAAGCCCTTCTCCTCCAGGCATTCATAAGATCTCCGGCTTGGCGAAAGCGGCATCCCCGCGAAAGTATTTGCGGACGGTTTTCTTCTCGTAACAAGTTACGATCGGTTCCAGCAGCTCCTTCCAGCCATCCGCGCTGTGCACGTTACCGGGGCGTAGCAAGGCACCTTCGCAATCTCCGAACTGGTTGAAACAAAACAGGGGATGGTAGCAAGTGCATCCAAAATGACCGTTGTAGGCAGAGGCCTCCTGCTGGCCATGGACAGGACTGGCTGAACTGTCCAGATCCAGAATGATGCGTCGATGAGAGGTTTTCTCCAGTGCTCCTTCCACCCATCGTGTTGGCGCTGGCGGCCTTCTTGTCCTCATTCTTTTTCCCGGTGACCCTTCGCATGGTCGGATCCACCGATAGACGATGCGCATCGTTGACATCTTCATAACCCGCCAAGCGGCTGTATACGGATTGGCGTAGCAAGGCCGGAAGGTCGTGCTGGATGTTACGCCCGGTCCGCAGATCCTGAACAACGGAAGGTACACGATCAAATAGACCTAAGGCTTTATCCAGGTCCCGATAGGCGAGGAGCCCGGCATCCGAAGTGACCTTAGTTCGCATGAAATTCCAGCTTTACCCTACTATTAAAACCAAGCTTCAAACGCTCACCCTTGGGGTCGGCCATTTCTTGCTCCATTTATTCTCCATATCTTCTTTACTTATAGATAGTTATATAGATTAAAGGAAGCAGATGTCGGGCCCCATATGGTGAATGCGGGATTAAGCACTACCTGAACGTCCGCGAAATCATTCGCAAGGCCAGCGGTGAGACCCTTGACCTCAAAGCCTACGAGGCTGACATGCGGCACCTCATCGACACCCTCTTGACCAGAATCTAAACTGTTTAGGATAATGAACACAGTGATCGAGTGCCCCAACTGCAAGGAGCCGATTCCCATAAAGCTCTTCACAGCGGTGATCGGGCGGATCGGTTGTCCCAAGCCAGATAGCGATTGTCAGCAGCGGATCCGGCCTCCATGTTCCCGCTGAAATCAGTGATCTCAAAAAGCACGCACTTAGCCAGCTTGTACACGCACCGGTCCAGCAAGATTCTCTGTTGGGGAATGACCTGCTCGTTGCCTCCCAACGCGGCAACCAAGTCCGCTTCGGCTACATCCATGGCTTTCGCCAGTTTGGACCTGCCATCCAGTCCCCTGCGACGCAGATTTGACCAGACGCCGTTCACCACCGAGTTGGTATAATTCGCGGGGGCTCCTCGTCACCTTCTCTCCACCTTGCGTCTGACCAAAGCGCCCTTTTGACTCATGGACTCGCGAGTATTTTTGGAGTGAGGACTGGTTATCCGTGAAGCATTTAGTGAGGGTCGAGACGCGGCCTTTGCGCGTTGACTGGGACTGGACTTTGCTTTAAACTAAAGATCCGCTGTACTCAAACTCGGAGAGGAAGAACAACGGATGAGAGGGGTCACTTCGGGAGAAGCTCTTTCGCCGAGCCCGTCCGACAAAGTATTTCCTTTTTTCCCGGCGAGCACCCGAGCTTCCGTGGCGCTCTTTTTCCTATTTCCACTGGTGCTCGCCGGGAATAACTCAATTAGCAGCCCCGCTGTAGAACCGGAGATTCACTCCGTATTTCCGGTGGCGTGGCAGACGGCCTCTACCGTAGAAGTCGAGATCCGGGGAAAAGCCCTTGAAGAAGTGTATGCGGCGTGGTTCAGCACGGACGGCATTCGCGGTCTGGTTCGTAAGATCGAAGTGCTGGTACCGGAGGAGGAAGATAGCGACGCGAAGAAAACGCCGCCGCTCGAGCAGCTTTTCCTTTCGGTGGAAATCGACTGGGACGCTCGGGTGGGACTTCATCTGCTCCGCTTGGTCTCTTCTGGAGGTCTCTCCAGCGCACTGTCCTTTTACATCTGCGCCGAACCTGTGACTGAGGAAAGCGAGGCCGCTCATCACACTCCAGGCTCGGCCCAGGAGTTGAGCTTTCCGGTCGTGGTGAATGGCCGAATTAGTGGACCGGGAGAAGTCGACTATTACCAGTTCGAAATCGGGAGAGATCAGGAACTCTCATTCGAAGTCATTGCCAGTCGGCGAGCAAAGACGTCTACTTGGAATTTCACACCCTATTTTGTGCTTTTCGATGCCCAAGGAAGCTGGTTTGACCCGGAACGGCCGAGAGCGCTGGCATCTAGCAGCGAACTCACCCATGATCTGACCTACCGGTGCCGGACCGGGCGCTACATCCTGGCAATCAGGTCACTCCTGTACAACGGGATGCCAGATTATACCTACCCGCTCCGAATCCGACCGACAGACGCTTCAGTTGCGTCATCAAACACTGACCAAAGTCGAGCGAAGCCAGAGCGGACCGTACTTTCTGGCATGTTGGATGGCATGCCTGGCCTCGTGGCTGCTCCGTCGGCTTTTCACTGGCGAGAAAGGGATTTCACCCGAAAGCTGACACCCGATCGGCTCGAAGTTCTGCAGTCCAGGGCTCTCCAGGTTTCTGAAGGGGAGGCAGTGACTCGCAGCGGCTCGCCGTCAACGCCTCACAAGGAATCTGATACGGTCGGCGAAAGAGAAGGTAACCCTGCGTCAGCAGGAGACAGCATTTTGAAACGGGTGGTGGAGCGAGAACCCAACGATGACACAACTCGTGCTCGTACGATTACGATCCCGGCGCTAATCGAGGGAACGATCGAACGTTCCGAAGACGTGGATAGCTTCAAGTTTCGGGTGAGTGCGGGCCAGGGTGTGGCCTTCGAGATCGAGACCCCTGAGGTGGCCCCTCCCCGTTTCTTTCCGCGAATAGAGATTATCGATGCTCACGGTCGCGAAGTTCTGACAAACATTCACAAAATGATGGAGATTGCCGGCACCGGCTGGAGGGTGAAGGCGATCGAAGCGAAAGTGGTTTATATCTTCGAGCAGGCGGGGGATTACACGTTACAGCTCCGTGACTCCGCCTTTTTTGGCAGCCCTGGGTGCAGGTACCGGCTCCTGATTCGCCCCCAGGTTCCTCATTTGGGTGAGATCGAAATCATGGAGGACCGCATCAATCTTTTTCCTGAACAGGTCAGCAAGCTCACCCTAGTTATTGACATCGAGGAGAACCATCTGCCTTCCTTTGCTGGCGGAGTTCCCAATCTGCTGCAACGCAGCAATATTGCCATTACGGCAGAGGGCCTCCCCCCGGGCGTTGAAATTCTTCCTGCCGCACAGGAGGAAGAGGATCTTCCTCCTGTGCGCTTTGAGAGTGAGCGGAAAAGCAGCTTTGTTCCCAACCTAGCGAGGATCACGGTTGTGCTGCATGCCCTGAGGAGTGCTCCGGCTATGACGATGCCGAAGTGGATCCGGCTGATCGTCCGCCCCATCGTCCGGGATAGTTTGGGCCCTCGCCTGACCGCAGGAGAAATTCCTCTCATGATTCTCAAGCGGCCCCCATTCCAGTTAACTGAAGAGGGGGTCAAGCCGTGACCGGTTGCGCTTTCCACCGTTCGGTAATAGAAAGTTCCGGATTGAAGTACTGGAGGAACCGGGGCGCTTCTCTCATGTTATGCATCGTTTTAGCCGCTGTGACCTGTCCGATCTATTCCCGTTCCTGGGTCAGTCCCGCAGCGAAGCCAATCTCGATACGCGTCCTCCCAGAAAACCCCACACTTTACGGAACTGGGGCTTCACAGTCTTTTCTGGTTCTAGCCCGCTATGACGACCGACTGGAACGTGAAGTGACAGCACAGAGTGTTTTTTCTGTCTCGGATGACAAAATCGCGGAAGTGGACGAGAGAGGTAAAGTGCGGGCGCTGGTCCCTGGCCAGGCAGTGTTGAGTGCGCAGTTCGGAAGTTACGTGGTGAAGACCACTTTTCGGATCGAAGGGTCTACAGAACCGCGACCGTTCATTTTTGGGTGGGACGTTGGGGGGATCTTTACCAGGCATGGGTGCAACCGCAGTGAGTGCCACGGCGGTGTCAAAGGGCGGGGCGGATTTAAGCTTTCCTTCAATGGCTTGCATCCGAAGAAGGACTATCGGTGGATTGTCGAGGGGGGAACCTACCAGGTCCTAACGGAGGAGGCTTCCGGCCCCAGAAATCCACGGGTTGATCTCGCCGAGCCGGCGAGGAGCCTCCTGCTGCTGAAGCCTACGATGAACGTGCCGCATGGAGGGGGGCAACGGTTTGACACATCCTCTCGGGATTATGAAACTCTTCTGCGCTGGATTGAAGACGGGGCAGCTTATGGAGGCGAAGGAGTACATGTTGAGAACCTGGAGATCTTCCCTCAACAGCTCGTGCTAGATGCGCAGGGAGAACATCAACTTCTGGTCACAGCACACCTACCCCACGGAAGACGCGTGGATGTCTCTGACGACATCGCTTACAAATCACAGGATCCGAACATTGCGGATGTATCCAAAACAGGCCGAGTGGAAGGGAAAGCGCCTGGAGAAACTGCTGTCATCGTGCGGGCGCCTGGACATGCCGTGAGTGTGAGGGTTGGGGTCATCGCGAAACCAGTTCCCAGTTATCCTGACGTACCTCGAAGAAACTTTATCGATGAACACGTCTTCGTGAAGCTGAGGGACTTTCACATTGTCCCCTCTGCTCTCTCGAGCGATGACGAATTTCTGCGGCGAATTTGTCTGGACCTCACGGGCACTTTGCCGCCCCCCAACCGGGTTCGGGACTTTTTGGCCTCTCAGGATCCCCAAAAACGGGATCAGCTCATCGAAACTCTTCTCGATTCGGCTGAGTACGTGAACTATTGGAGCTATCGCTTGGGTAAATACTTCAGAGTGACCATGAGCGGCGCCGGGACGCAGGATGAAGCATACACCCAGCTCTATGCGCAATGGATTCGAGATACCATTGCCCAGAATAAGCCGTACGATCAGATTGCCCGAGAGCGTATCGCTGCGCAGGGCTACGATGCACCATCCTGGTCCCACTATCAATTCGGCGGCAACCTCAGATCCCCTCAGGATGTTATGACCGAAGAGGTTCGTGCTTTCCTCGGACTGAGGCTCGATTGCGCTCAGTGCCACGACCATCCTTACGAGACTTGGAGCCAGGACCAGTTCTGGGGAATGGCGGCTTTTTTTGGTCGGCTTACCTACGTAGAGGAGAGAACGGGAGTACGCCTCCCCACTAGGCTGACACTCGATGACGCGGCAGGTAACGGCAGGCGCAAAGAACCCGGAGTACTTAATCCGCGCACCCAGCAGGAGGTCGAGCCGAAATTCCTGGATGGCAAGCCGTTTCAGCTCGAGCTAAGAACGAACCTGCGAATGAGGTTGGCCGAGTGGATGACGTCTCCGAAGAATCCCCAATTCGCCCAGGCGATTGTGAATAGGATTTGGGGGCACTTTTTCGCAAGAGGCATTGTCGACCCAGTGGCCGATTTCCGAGTCACGAACCCACCCACCCATCCGGAATTGCTGGAGGCGTTGGCAGAAGATTTCATCCAGCACGGGTATGATCTAAAGCATTTGATTCGAGAGATCGTTCAGTCTAGGACTTACCAGTTATCGGGTGCCGCGAACGAAACGAACCGTGACGACAATCTCAATTATTCCCGCTCTCTCCCGCGACCCCTGGAGCCAGCCGTCATTTTGGACGTAATTTCCCAGGTAACTGGAGTCGAACCAGACTTCTCCTTAATACCCTGTGCCTGCTTGTCAGCTTCTCAGATGCGAGCAGCCCCGCTGGGGATGCGGGCGATCGACGTGTTTCCCGGCCTCTTTCCCTCGCGCTTCCTGGAGGTGTTTGGGCAACACAAGAGAGTCTCGATTCCTGAGGGAAAGCCCCAACCGACCTTGACTCAGGCTCTCCACATGGTGGCGGGTCCAACCTATACAACCAACCTCGCGAAAGAAGGGGAACGCGTGGACCGGCTTCTGAAGGACGGAGCCACTAACCGCCACGTCATGGAGGAGCTTTACCTGGCTGCACTATCCCGCTTTCCCACACGTCAGGAACAGGTGGAGCTGGAAAGGCTGATCGCGCAGCGGCCCTCGCGCGCGGATGCTATCGAATCCTTGACCTGGGCAATTATCAGTTCCCGAGAATTTACGCATAATCACTAGCAAGGTGGGGGCTCATGAAAGAAACAGAACTTTTGAGTTGTTGTGCGGATCATTTCACGCGTCGGCACTTTTTTCGAGCCGGCGCTTTAAGTTTCTTGGGCATCAATCTGAGCCAGTATCTCTGCCTCAAAAATCTAATGGCCACGACAGGAGTCGAGCCGGATCAACAGGCTAGGGCTGAGGCCTGTATTTTACTTTTCCTGGATGGGGGACCCAGTCATGTTGATACCTGGGATCCGAAATCTAACAGCAACTTTAAACCGATCCGGACCAATGTTCCTGGTATTCAGATCTCCGAATTATTCCCACGGATTGCTCAACGCATGGATAAAATGGCCATAATCCGCTCCATGCGTACGGAGGAAATCGATCACGGTCCTGGAACCCATTACGCGATGACTGGCCACCGTCGAAGTACCGCGACGCAGTTCCCCAGTCTCGGTTCGATTGTCGCCAGGGAGACCAAACCTCGAAACGATATCCCGCCCTACGTAGTGACGCCGCCGGTTCTTTACCCATACGCCTTCACTTCCGGTTTCATCGGTCCCAAGTATGATCCCCTTGTTGTTCCCGACCCCAGTCAGGAAGCCTTTGAAATAGCCGATTTGAGCCTCCCCAAGTCGGTCTCCAGGGAAGCTGTTGAGGAGCGACGATTGTTTTTGAAGATCGTTGATCGGCTTTACCGCGACAAGGAAAGAGGGGCTGAGCTCAGCCATCAGTTCGGGAAAATGGACATTTTTGTACAGCAGGCGCTTGAGTTGATTTTGTCCCCTCATGTGAAAACCGCCTTTGATCTGTCACAGGAGTCCGAGAAGACGAAAGATGCTTACGGACGCGGTCGATTCGGTCAAAGCGTTTTGCTGGCCCGGCGCTTGGTGGAAGCGGGTTGCCGGTTCGTCACCGCCGAAGGGTACGGAATTGATGGGTGGGACACTCACTCCAAGAACGATGAGAGCCTTCGTGATAAACTCGCGTCACCCCTGGATCAAGCGCTTTCCACGTTGTTGCTGGATCTGGACGAAAGGGGCCTGCTGGAATCCACGCTGGTCATCGTAATGGGCGAGTTCGGGCGAACTCCGAACATCAACCACAACAAGGGTCGTGACCACTGGCCGCACTGCTGGTCTCTGCTCTTAGGAGGAGGTGGCATTCGAGGCGGCCAAGTGGTCGGAGCCAGTGACGAACGAGGAGCAGAAGTAACGGAACGTGTGGTGACGATAGGAGATCTTTTCGCAACCATTTACAAGGCTCTCGGAATAGATTGGACAAAAACCTACATGGGCTCAGGCGATCGTCCCATCTACATTGCGAACTCGATCGGCGACAAACTGGGGGAACCACTCAAAGAATTGATCTAGTGTACCAGCTTAGAACCGCCCTTGCGTGACTTACATTATTTGGCTTAACATATTCGATGTGAAGAAGTTACATCGCCCTCCGAGAAATCTCGGCTAGGCGAAATCCGATGCGGTTTTCGCCCAAGCCGCAAACCGACTGGAACGAATTTCCGGTCCGATGTCATCAAAAGGGTGCCCGTGAAGTCCGGGGGCAGATCGGCGAATAGTTCCCCCAAAAAGCCGGCAAACTGTTTGGCGCCCGAGGGCAAAAGCGACGCTGTTCGGATCTCTGTCCCTGCTACATCCTGTAGCATCAACTGAATCGGACTTGTGTCCTCGGTTCGAAAAATCGCGATTTCCGTGTGCAGGGTCGGTGACCGTTCCACAAACAGACTGAATCGAGCGCCCAGATCAACCGGCAGGACACTGGATTCGCTTCCACTAGAGAACTTGAAAATCGCCACGCCACTCACCGTTTCCTGGTCGAGGACAACAGTGATGAAGCCGGACTTGACCGGTTGCGAAGTTCCCGACGTTGACAGAAGCACCGTGCCAAGCTGGGGTATGAACAGATCAACCTCGGATGCGACGCCCGATTTGAAGAGAAAAGTTTGGGTCTGCCCTCTGCATCGAATACCGACAGGAATCCCGTCGCCGTCCGGTCCGATAGATTGTTGACCACCATAATCATGGAAAGACCACCGCCATCCCCGTAGTGCGGGAAATATAGTGTCTTCGCGACTGCCAAAGATGAGACGCAGGCTCTGGTCGCCGTATGCCTTTTGCTCATGGCTTGCTTGCGTAGGGTGTTACTCATTCTTCCCCTTCGGCTTCCACTCACGTGCTAGCTTCTGTGCCTCAGCAATCTGTTCTAGAGTCATCTTTTTTTTTCGAGATCGTCCGATCCTTAATCTTAGTTAGAACTTGAATTTTCGACTAGTTTCAAAGGCCAGTTTCAAGAAAGGACACTACGTCATTCCAGTAGGGTTCCTGCACTTCGAAGAAGAGTTCGTGTCCATCTGTCGAGAATGGAGGATAGAGGATCATGGTCACTGTCTTGCCATCTACTCTAAGTGAATTGTCTGCCTCCTTGACAAGTTGAACATGCTCGTTCGCTTGGGCAGGGGGAAGATCATTCTCTGCCACCATTAGTAACACGGTTGCCTGTAGGGGAGCTATGTTGTCCAGAGTTGCTTGAAGATCATTCTTCCCTCCGGGGGCCGGTGCCATCAAGACGATAGAATGGATTTGATTGGGATTTTCTACAGCTGCGTGCAGAGTCAGTAGGCCCCCTCTAGAGAACCCCATGAGGGTCACTCTACTGTCGTCGGCATCAGGGTGGGACAGCAATTCTGATAACCCCTCTAAAACATCTGCTAAGTGACCATCCATCGAGACGGTCTCGCGTCGCTTCTCAGATCTTGCCAGATAGCCTGTTTCTGCCAAAGCTTCACATGTTCCCTTGAGATCACCTCCAACCTCATTGCCTTTTCCCCCGTGGTTGTACAAAACAACCGGGAAGGGTCCCAACCCAGCAGGTCTGCAAACATAACTCCCATCGTCTAAAATCAACGTTTCTTTACCAAAAAGATCCGATGGGGTAACCGGCAAGGTAGTGAACTCCCCTGGCTGTTCACCCAGTTCCAATGCTGTTGCACTCACTTTTCCACCAGCAACTGTGACTACCAGTGCGCCTAGGAACTCTTCTGTTTCTGCCTCAGGAAACAACTCAGAAACAAACTTAGCGGAGTGCCCCAAAGGAGATAAATCAACAATGGAGCCAGATCCGCCGGGAACCAGCTCACCATTTTGGTTGTAAAGAGACAAAGTAACAGACACTGGATTCTGTTCAACATTCAAAATAGCGACGCCCGTATTGAGGCCAGTTTCCCTCCTCGTTACTGGGATAATAAAGCTGTCAAGACTTTCACTAGTCCCCACTCCTGCGATACCCACCCCTTCAATGCTGAAACGGATCACCCCCCCCAACCGTTCATCAGATGATACGATGGCTGAACCGACTGTAAGCTGTCCGGTTCCATCAGTTGACAGAGTAAGACTCCCAAGTGGATTAATCGAAAACCCGGCACTGTCAGCGTACTGCAGACTGTGAGTCTGAACTGAAACAGTAGCATCAATAGCGGTAGAAACCGTGATGTCAATACTGAGTGTCTGACCCACATCATCATAGAATCCAACACTCCCTAGGACGGTATTTGAGTCGGAAGGATTGGTGAGTGCGATTTCTGATCGTAGGCCTTCACCATTACCAAACTGAGCAAAGTAGATGGTTTCTCCTTTCAACCGACATTCCTCATATCAGCCTGTGATGAACCTTCTTCGGGTCTCACCGTGGTGGAATCAAAACCTATCAGCCCTCCGACCAGGGAGCAAGTGTTTGCCCTCATGGGTCGGCTGAAAAAGGCCTCTGATCCCTCGATTATCCAGGTCATCTTGGCAAAATCCGATAAGCGGAGACACTTCTCCACCCACTTGGTCAGAAACACTCGACGCTTAAGCCGTACTCCATCTCAAGCGGTCAATCCGAGAGGCCAAGACAAACAGGGCCAACCTCACCTGATTCGGGACAAAGCGTTGGCAGGACAGCCGGGTCCAGTTCAAGGCATACTTGCCTTTCTTGATCCACTGCTCGGCCGTGCCACGTCCATTGTAAAAGTGAACCAACCCGGAGGCTTGTGCGCTCAGATGGGTCACGATGAAACCGACTCTCGGAAAGAGTTCCCCGCGATGCCACTCCACCTTGGCAATGACCCGACGAGGCCGGTCCCAACTGGCGGCTGGATAGCTGAAATCGGCAAACCAGACGATGGGCTTTCTGGGTGGGCAACCCACGGGCCGGGTTAGCAGGGTTTCAATCTTTGCCTGAAGCACCTCATTGGCCGGAAGCTGGATGGCATACAAGAAGCCCTTCTCCTCCAGGCATTCATAGATCTCCGGCTTGGCGAAAGCGGCATCCCCGCGAAAGTATTTGCGGACGGTTTTCTTCTCGTAACAAGTTACGATCGGTTCCAGCAGCTCCTTCCAGCCATCCGCGCTGTGCACGTTACCGGGGCGTAGCAAGGCCGGAAGGTCGTGCTGGATGTTACGCCCGGTCCGCAGATCCTGAACAACGGAAGGTACACGATCAAATAGACCTAAGGCTTTATCCAGGCCCCGATAGGCGAGGAGCCCGGCATCCGAAGTGACCTTAGCGCCATGAAATTCCAGCTTTACACTACTATTAAAACCAAGCTTCAAACGCTCACCCTTGGGGTCGGCCATTTCTTGCTCCATTTATTCTCCATATCTTCTTTACTTATAGATAGTTATATAGATTAAAGGAAACAGATGTCGGGCCCCATATGGTGAATGCGGGTTGGAGTACATCGCAAGGATCATGACCTTGCAACGCGGCATGACACCGGAACAGGTAATCAATCATATGGGGCCTTCAGAAAGGAAAGACATCCCCAATCCCTTCAAAAGCGAATTGTATCCGGCGGGCAATGTAATCTTTAAAATTCTCTACTTCTATATCCAGCGACAAGCTGCGGACGACATGGTTACCGACGATGAATTAACGCCGGTTGTCTTCAAGGACGGTAAGTTGGACGGCTGGGGTTGGAATTATTGGGAAGACACGGCAAAAAAATTCGACATCGTAGTTCGACATCGTTAAATACCCCCTCCCAAAAAAATCTACACCCCCTAAAAAATTGAGAACACCTTTCTCGTCTGTCTCTCAGGAGATATATACGCTAGTGGAAAGGCACCCCACTTCGGGGGGGGGAGTAGCTCCTAATTCCTGCTCTTGGACGCCTCCACCTGGATGCGGTTGGCTTCAGCCCAAATGTCCTTTCGGACTCCGGTCACCTGCCAGGATACTAATAGCCCCGCGGGACCTCCGGCTATCTTGAACTGATTGTCACTGATCATCTCAGCTACATGTAAGGAAGGTGCCGCCCCACCAATCGGGGTTAGCTGGTAGCGAAACTCCCGGTTTAAAGCCTCAAAATAGTCTGGCATCTGGATCCAGGCTTCACCCTGAGAGTCCAACTCAACGTTGCCGTTGTACACGTTCATCATGTCAGGACTCTCTACAAAGGAGTGGGACAGGTACTTCTTTTCAGGTTCCAGTGGATGGTCGATCTTGAAACCTCCTCCTCCCTTGGAGAGGCTGCCGGTGATAGACAAATCCCCGAAAACCTCCACTTCTGGCAGAGTGCCCACACCGGGACCAAGCTGCATCCGGGTGACACCGGCTGCAACAAAGGTGAAGTTATCGGTGTTGTTGCTATAGTAATGGAGTTCCCCTGGTTTCGTGGACACCTAATCCTTTGGGAGAATGGAGGACACGATGCCAAGAACAAGACGAGCTTATCCACCCGAGTTTCGCCAGCAGATAGTCGAGCTTCATCGAGCCGGGCGCAGCCCCGGTGAGCTGGCCCGAGAGTTTGAACCCAACGAACAGACGATCCGCAACTGGATCGCCCAGGCAGACCTGGATGAAGGCCGTCGTAGAGACGGCCTGACGACGGTAGAACGAGCCGAGCTGCGGAAGTTGCGCAAAGAAAATAGGCAGCTGAGGGTTGAGCGGGAAATATTGGCAAAAGCCGCGGCCTGGTTCGCACGGGAGAGCGATCCGATTTCCAAGAAGTCTTCAGGTTCGTGAAAGTGAATCAGGCCGACTATCCAATCACCACCATGTGCCGTTTGCTGGGTGTCTCCACCAGTGGCTACTACGCGTGGGTCGATCGCGGACCTTCGACTCGAGATGAAGCGAATGCTCGTCTTCTGGAAACAATCAACGGGATCCACCAGCAAAGTCGTCGGACCTATGGAGCTCCCCGCATTACGGCGGAACTTCGAGAGGAAGGTCCACCTGGTGGGCAAAAACCGGGTGGCCCGACTGATGAAAGTCGCCGGCATTGAAGGCGTTAGCCGCAGACGCAAGACACGCACGACCCTGAGAGGCCAAGACAGCCGTCCGGCTCCGGATCTGGTGGAGCGAAACTTCCAGGTCAGCCGCCCCAACCGACTGTGGGTTGCAGACATCACGTACGTGCCGAGTTGGGCAGGTTTCGTCTACCTGGCCGTAGTGGTCGACGCTTTCAGTCGTCGAGTGGTCGGCTGGTCGCTCAGAAATGATCTCAAGACCCGGCTAGTGACCGATGCCCTGCAAATGGCACTTCAAGAGCGTGAATCCGACGGGGTGATCCATCACTCGGACCAGGGGACGCAATACACGTCGATCGAGTTCGGGCTGCGCTGCAAGAGAGCCGGCATCAGACCCTCCATGGGCTCGGTCGGTGACTGTTATGACAACGCGCTGTGTGAGAGCTTTTTTGCCTCTCTGGAGTGTGAACTGATCGACCGGCACAGCTTCCGCAGCAAGCTGCAGGCCAGGCTTGCTGTCTTCGACTACATCGAGGGCTTTTACAACCCTCACAGGCGGCACTCGTCACTGGACTATCTGTCGCCGATCAACTATGAATCGAGGCACTCAGATGTGGCTTGATTCGAAAGCCGTAAACTGTCCACAAAAGTGGGGTAACTTCATAAAGCCCTCCCGCATCCGGATCACCGGGCTTGGCAAAGTGGATACGGCTGCTCTTGTCAGCGGCGGATGTGATGATCAGGTCAGTTCCAAAGCCGTCCTGCTCATCATTTTCCAGATGCAGAACCGTATCCGGTTGGGGCGTTACCATGTCTTCTCCTGTTTGGATATTCAGTGGAGTATCAGGATACTGGGTTCCCATTCCCACATTCCCGCTAGCCTTGATGGCGAGGGCGTTGTTTGGCGCTCCGGGGAAGATGCGGAAGGGCAGCGTGCTGCCGTCGCTCACGAAGAAGATGGCCTCGTTGCCGCCTATGTCCCAGGTCTGGGAGGTGAAGCCTAAGGAGTCGTCCTGCTCCAGGCGCAACGCGGGGGTGTTGCCCGACTTGATGTGGAGGTCGTGCCACGGCACCGAAGTGCCGAGTCCAATGTTTCCTGTATCAGCAATGTGGAACAAACTAGTGGGGGCGAGGGAGTCGATTTTGAAAGGTGTGCTGCTGGACGGTGAGTCCGCCCTAATCGCAAAATAGTTGTCGCCACCGGCTGCATGGTCGTTGGCGACCAGAGTCCAGTCTTGGGTCGGAAAGGCGGGGCCGGGGCTCGTGTCTGTGAAATCGATCCTTGTGTAGTACTCCTTCAATCGGAGTGTGTCGAGGAGAAAGTCCTCACCGCTGAAGCAGTCCCAACCGACACACGCTCTGGCAGGAATGATGACATCGTCGGTGTGGACATAGTCCGCGGGCGAAAGATCACTGGGGCTTCGGAAGGAATAACCGGGAGAAGCTGTTCCCTTTTCCGTCTCTGCGATATCCGGATTCACTACGGTCCCATCCACCACGGTGAAGACACCCGAATCCACTGAGGCCTGATCAGGTAGGTGACCTGAGCGACGCAGCACCTTGAGTACCTCCTCATCTCCTGTTTCTCGGGCATAAGCCAGCCAATCCTTCACTTCCTCACTCAGGATGGGAGCAGCTTGTAGCTCCCAGTGGTAAGTTCCATCTGAAACCGGAGTGGCGGTCAAATCAAAGTAGATGCTGTCTTCCTGACTGAAGGTCCTCTCAAAATACATGCCATCCGGACCCGAGATACGAAGGTTGACACTCTGGAAATGGGCCACCTCTTCCCATCCCACGAAGTTGTCAAAGACCTGCATACGGGCCACCTTGGGTTCAGGACCTTCCGCCCGTACCCCAGACATCAGGACCATGCCCATCAAGGCAGTGAAGATGACACCCAGGTTGCTGTTTTTCTCTTTCATGCTCTTTCTTCCCTTTGTTCCTTCCAGAAGATGGTCACCCCTCGCTCTCGCTGGCAGACCACACGGGGTGATTGCTGCCCATTGTAGACAGCAGCAGCACCAACCTCTACTGCTCGAAAGTGATCGCTGACGCCTGTCTGTCAGGACGTATATAGGGGATGGAAAGCGCGCCCCCCCCGTTCGGGGGGGGCGGCACTACTGGCGGGACATACTGAGGATTGGCTCCTAATTCCTGTTCTTGGACTCCTCCACACGTGAGTAATCGGTGGGCGGGTTCTCCTGGAAGGGCCCTTACCCTTGGGGGGAGAAGGAGGGGAGGGGAAAGGGGACCCTAAGGAGTTAGGGTGGGGTGGAAGTGGGGATGACAATAATTGTCTCCTTCAGCAATTGGTGGAAAACAGCGCCTCAATATAATGGATGTCCATTTGTTGTAAAGCTCTTCTGTTAGTAGTGCCTCAAGAGCTTTGAAGAATTTGAAATCGAGTCCGTCCTCGAGAAGGCGATCCCATGGTTTGGCTTTAATATAAGCATCCGAAAGCCTCCGTAGGTGCTTTCGTAGGTTTAGACCCCAAGCATCAGCATCAATCACTCCTCCAGGTGTCTGAGGCATGAAGCTCTTGGAATCTACGTGCCACTCTTCTTCAAGAACGACATGATCCCCTGGAGAAAGGGAATCTTTCATCTGCCTATAGAGTGCGTTGGGTCTTGGAGGCTTCGGCTGTAGGAGTTCTTCTAAGTGCTGGAGAAGTTCTTTTACGTAGTCTTCACTTGAATATTCAGCAGCCATGGCATACCCCACGCAGTAGGGGTTCCAGCCAGAGGCCAGAACTGCGTTTCGACTTCACAGCCGAATCTGACCTCTTAGCTGTAACTACTTCAATTTTTGCAGGTACTCATGTGGGGATCAGGGTGGTATCACTCGTGAGGGCAGGTCAACTGTACTCAAGGTGATTTGGGGTCGGCCTGACGGGGATTTCGCTACCCTTGGGGATAAAGGGACCGGAGCAGCTATAATACGTGGGGTATGTGTGTGTCTTTGTTGCCACCTCCTATTCTCGTCGCTGACGAAGGTAGCCTCGCTCGGCTCGGCCGCTCTCTCGCCCCTTATCCGGTCGTAGCCGTCGATACTGAATCCAACAGCCTCCACGCCTATCGCGAGTGCGTGTGCCTCATCCAGTTCTCCACCCCCGCCGCTGACTACATCATCGATCCGATCAGGCTGCCTAGTCTGAATCCGCTCGCGCCCTTCTTCGCCAATCCAAGCCAGCAGAAGGTCTTCCACGACGCCGAGTACGACCTCATCTGCCTCAGGCGCGACTACCATTTCGAGTTTGCGAACATCTTCGACACGATGAGCGCCGCGCGCACACTCGGCTGGCCGAAGGTCGGCCTCACCGCCATTCTCGACACCCACTTCGGTGTGAAGCTGAACAAAAAGTATCAGCGTGCCGATTGGAAACGCCGTCCCCTGAAGCCGGAACAGTTGGACTACGCGCGGCTCGACACGCACTATCTCGTGGCGTTGCGCGACCGACAGCTCCAGGCGTTGACTGAGTCCGGCCACTGGCCGGAGGCGCACGAGGACTTTGCACGCCTGGCGGGACAGCGTGGCGACTCGGACAACGCGGGCCCAGACCCGATGGCATTCTGGCGCGTCAAGGGTGCGCGCGACCTCACGCCGGCACAGGCCGCTGTCCTCCAGGCCCTCTTCACGTACCGCGAAGAGCAGGCCGCGCACATGGACCGGCCCCCCTTCAAAGTCATGGGAGAGGCGACGCTGATGGAGCTCGTCCGCCGCGCTCCGACCCACACCGAAGACCTGCAGGGCCTGTTCGGGATGACGCCGAGGCAAATCCGCCGCCACGCACACGGCGTCTTGCACGCCATCCAAGAGGGACTCCACGCTCCGCCCCAGCGGCCGCCTCAGGCCGATCGCGAGTCTGACGTCGTGCGCGATCGGTACGACCGCCTGCACACATGGCGCAAGAACAGGGCGAGGGCACGCGGCGTTGAGTCGGATGTCATCCTTCCGCGCACGGCGCTCTGGGATCTCGCTCGCCGCCCCCCGCTCACCCATGGCGAACTGGCGCACATCACCGACTTTGGCCCCTGGCGGCGGGAAACGTACGGGGAAGAGATTCTGGCGCTGCTGTCTCGCGCCACCCCTGTGCCGGGTCGCACCTGACGCGGCACTGTCAAGTTAAGCCTCTTTCAGCAACAATCATGGGTATCTGAGTAATTTAGATTGCCGAGAAAGGGGTGTTAACTTTAGAATTTTCTGAAAAACCAGGCCCAAAAGCCCCCTTATGTACCTTTTTGGACCCCTTTTCCAAGAGACTCTTGTACAGTTCGTACAATTCGTACTTCGTTCAACAATTTTGACCTCTGGGAATCGAGGCAATAGATAAGCTTCTCGAGTCTGATTTATTTTTCGATGTTCTAGAAAAAGAACTGACAGAACCGCCAAAAGGGGGCTTTTGTCAGTTTTGTCGGTTTTGTCGGTCCTTCCTAGTGAGGAGAAAGCGGGACAAAATTAGGAAAAGGCAAAGTTGAGGACTAGGAGAGGAAGCAATTTAGCCCCGTTAATAATTCTTCCCCTTCGGCTTCCACTCACGTGATCGCTTCTGTGCCTCAGAAATCTGTTCTGGAGTCATCTTTCTTTGTGTTTCGTCGAGCACCTTGCCGCGCCGTTCTCTGTCGTCTTCTTCAGTTGAGTTGGAGACAGCTACATTCATCCACATGTATGCAAGTACGTAGTCTCTGGGGACTCCTTCGCCCTTGCGGTACATTCTCCCTAGAGCCACTTGGGCATCGGCATCACCTTGCTCAGCCGACTTGCGATACCACTTAATTGATTCCTGGTAGTCCTTGGGGACTCCTTCGCCGTGGTAGTACATCAACCCCAGGTTAAATTGGGCCAGGGCATAACCCTGGTCAGCAGCCAGACGGTACCACTTGAAAGCTTCCCGGTAGTTCTTGGGGACTCCTTGGCCGATGTCGTACATCAACCCTAGATTAAATTGGGCCTCGACATGACCTTGGTCTGCAGCCATGCGATACCACTTAGCCGCTTCCTGGTAGTCCTTGGGAACTCCTTCCCACCGGAGCGACGTCGGTGTATTTCCACCGCCGTTGATGTACATCAGAGCAAGGTTAAATTGGGCCAGGGCATAACCTTGCTCAGCAGCCATGCGATACTACTTAGCGGCTTCCTGGTCGTTCTTGGGGACTCCTTCGCCGGTGCCGTACATCAACCCCAGCACAGTTTGGGCCCTGGCATCCCCCTGGTCGGCAGCCAATTGGAGCCACTTAGCTGCTTCCTGGTCGTCTTCGGGGACTACTTTGCCTGTGGCGCACATCATCCCCAGGATAAATTGAGAACCGGCATTCCCCTGGTCCGCAGCCTTCCGATACCACTTAGTCCCCATTCACCATATGGGACACTCATCGTGCCTCCCTATATCACCCTAACCCATTATAATTACAGCAGATATAATCTATGAAAGAGGGCAAGAAATGGCTAACCCAAAGGGTGAAGGTATGAAGCTTGATTTTGATGGCAGTCTGAGGCTTGAATTTCATGGGGCAAAGGTCACATCGGATGCCGGACTTCTCGCCTATCGTGACCTGGACGAGGCGTTGGCTTTATTCGATAGTGTACCCTCAGTTTTTGACGATTCGCGGACCGGGCGCAACATCCAGCACCACCTCGCGTCGTTGCTGCGCCAATCAGTATACAGCCGCCTGGCTGGCTATGAAGATGTCAACGATGGTCATCGTTTATCGGTGGATCCGACTATGCGGAGGATCACTGGAAAGAAGATCGACAAGAAGAATGCCGCCAGTGCCAACACAATGGGTCGATTTGAGACCCAGATGCTGTCTGTTAAGGACAACCTCAAAGCCCTTTCGGAAGTCAATGGCCAATGGGTGGAACGAGCACTGGAGAAGACCGCTCATCGACGAATCATTCTGGATATGGACAGTTCAGCCAGCCCGGTCCATGGCGAGCAAGAAGACTCTGCCTACAACGGCCATTTGGGATGCACCTGCTACCATCCCCTGTTTTGTTTTAACCAGTTCGGAGATTGCGAAGGTGCAATGCTTCGCCCCGGCAACGTTCACAGCGCGGATCGCTGGAAGGAGCTACTGGAACCAATCGTGGCTCGCTACGAGAAGAAGAAATTCCGCAAATACTTTCGGGGGGATGCCGCCTTCGCCAAGCCGGAGATTTATCAATACCTGGAGAAGAAAGGCTTTTTGTATGCCATCCGGCTTCCCGCCAACCAGGTGCTTCAAGAAAAGATTGAACACCTGCTGACCCGGCCAGTGGGTCGTCCACCCCGAAAACCCGTCGTCTGGTTTGCCGATTTCAGCTATCAAGCCGCCAGTTGGGACCGGCCTCGACGGGTGATTGCCAAGGTCGAGTGGCATCGCGGCGAACTCTTTCCGAGAGTCGGTTTCATCGTGACCAATATGAGCGCGCAAGCTCCAGGGGTGGTTCACTTTTACAATGGGCGTGGCACCGTCGAGCAGTGGATCAAGGAAGGCAAGTATGCGTTGAACTGGACACGACTCTCCTGCCAGCGCTTTGTCCCGAATCAGGTGAGGTTGGGTCTGTTCGTTTTGGCCTATAACCTGGGCAATTTCCTGCGGCGGCTGGTCCTCCCTAGAAGCATCAAACACTGGTCCCTTCGCAGCCTATTGACTAAGCTGATCAAGATCGGAGCGAAGGTAGTTTGGCATAGCCGGATCGTCACATTTCAGATGGCGGAGGTCGCGGTAAGCCAGGAGATATGGGCCGAGCTATTGTCTCGGATTGACCGATTGAGATGGAGTACAGCTTAGCGTTCAGTGTTTCTGATCGAGCAACTGGAGAGGTGTCTCCGATTATCAGATTTTGCCAAAAGCATCTTGAAAACCAGTGATCACAGGCCCTTTTCAGCCGAAGGATGGGGAAGGAACGGTTGATTCAAGGTTGGGGGACTGATAGGTTTTGATCATTCATCATGTAGAGGTCAGAGGAACTCACATCCGAAGTTGATATGAGGAATGTCGGGTTATTGGAGAGACCCAGGTGCAGATCGCTGCCTCGGGACTTCAAGTACTGGCTACGGACGGAGTGGGAGATCTGGTTGTTGGTTCAGTTTCGGTAACCTCGGATCAGCCGCTAGCAGGTGTGATTGTTTTTAAAGGAGAGGGAATTGGTTCAGCCGGAGTGGGTAGTAGTGCTGAGTTTGCAGAAGGCTTTTTGGCTCCTATGGAAACCAATGTCTCTACTGCCATCCGAACTGGAGTAGCCATGATGAACCTGGAGGAAGAACAGCTTGCCCTGACGGCTGATCTGCTTGACTCCGATGGGACTCTGCTGGACTCGGTTCAGTTAAGTCTGGCTTCATTGGCTCATCTGGCCATCTATTTAGATGAGTTCGATTGGGATGACTCGATTGGTCTGGACCTGTTTGAAGGTCTACTCAGAGTGCGCAGCAGTGGAAGCATCTCAGCTACTGTGATCCAGACTCGACCGGGACAATTTGCCACCATGCCAGTGGCGGCTAAACCTCTCAATTAGGCTCAGCGGCTCGCTAGAGAGTGGAAGCCCAAACTCTCGAAATAGGTGCCGCTTGTACCGATGGGTAGCATCCACCAAATTTACGGAACTCTTCACATGGGCCAATCGTTCATCGGTCTCACAGCTTCTGGGCATTATTGATGTTGGATCCCCTTAGCGCGTGAACTTCACGATTTTCGTAACACCCTTGCCCCTCACGATGCGTTCTACCCCGGTCCCTTCAACAACCTCGGGGTCTTCACTGGCAAAGCGCCTGGCGAGAACGATTCTGGGGCGACCAACCCGACGGTTCTGGGCATAGTGGAATTGGACGGCCAGACCCAATCTCACGGCCCACGCCCGATTGCCCCCCCAGGGTAGTATCCCCCGGGGTGTAAAGAAAAGTGCACCTGTGTGCGTTCGGCGTCAAAAACCCCGAAAAAAGCAGGCAAGTGGAAACAATTTGGAAACATTGCCGCAAAAAGGCGGTTGGCCGGCAATCACCGATTGCGCGGTAACTAGCTGATAAAAAGGGGGAACAACTGGAGCCGGCGAGAGGAATTGAACCTCCAACCTACGCATTACGAATGCGTCGCTCTACCGTTGAGCTACGCCGGCTACGCCTAGGCAGGGAGGTAGTTTACCACCAATCCCGTGAAGGGTAGGGCCTGGGCGGCGGCTAGCCACTTTTTCGACGAGAACCAGCTAGCGTATGAGCACTTCGACATAACGCGGATCGGAGGTGGTTCCGGCCGGATCCGTAAGGGTGTAGAGAAACTCCCCGATCAGCATGCCGACGGGATCCCTGGGGGTGGAGCCGGTCAACGACACGCTTCCGTCGGGATGGATGGCCAGGTTGCTGCTGCCACCGGAAAAATTGCGGTCGGTGGTGCACAGAACATCGCCGGTGCAGCAGCTTTAAGGCCCGGGGGGCTCCAGGGATCGCCCGGTCCTCCCACCCCGTTGATGCCGGCACTGGCAGCGCTGGAGGCTTCCGCCCGAGCGGAGGAGACTGCCTCAGGACTCCTGCTCGTCTTTCACCTCCCGCAGACTCTCCCGGAAGCCGGCGGCCTTGGCCTTTCCACCCATCTCTTCCGCTTTCTCGATCATCCCCTTGGCGTTGTAGAACATGGAGAGACTGGTGTAGACCAGGGGATCATCTGGCTCCAATCGCCGGAGTTTCTCGCCCACTTCGATCGCCCGGTCGACTTCTCCGTGGTGGTAATAGCACATGGACAGGGCGTGCAGAGCGTCCCCGTATTCCGGCTCGATCTCCAGCGCCTTCTGCAATTCCCGGATGGCATCCTCCAGTCGGTCTTCGGCGAACCCCTCCATGCCTTGCTGGTAGTGTTCTTGCTTGGACATAGGCGTGTCTTTCAGCGCCCCCTCGAGGCGGCTCCCTAGATTTCGTTTCCGGAGGTGTCGTAGACCCGAACCTCCCCCAAGCTTCGGAGACCCGCTTCCACCTGCTCGCGATCGGCCACCACGGCCGTCACGGCCCGATTGTCCGCCAGGTATCTCTGGCAACACTGCAGGACCTCCTCCTCACCCGTTGAGCGCAAACGCGGGATGAAGGTCTGGTAGTAGTCTTCGGGCAGGCGGTAGATCCGGCGGATCAACTCCATTTCCCCGATGGAGGCGGGCGTTTGCATCTGCCGGATGTAGGCCCCCATGATCTCGGCCCGGCAGCGGCTCAGCTCCTCTGGGGCGGGCGGCGAAGTGCGCAGGATCTCCAGCTCGCGAAAGATCTCCGATAGGGAATCGGCGGTGGCCTCCGTGTTGACGTCGGCGCTGACCAGGAACGTGCCATCCTGGCGGTAACCTTTGAGCACGCTGTAGGCCCCATACGTGTAGCCCTTATCCTCCCGCAGATTCAGAAACAGCCGAGCGCTGCCCCCGCCTCCCAGGACCTGGTTACCCAGCCGCAGCGCCATCATGTCGGGATGGGCCCGAGGCACCGTGCGGATGGCCACCAGAAGCTTGGACTGCGCCGAGTGGGGACGATGCACCAGGCAGATCCGCCGTTCTTGGACGGCCGGCGGCGGGGGGTGGGGGTCGGGAGTCCCCGATGCCACCGAGGTCCAGGAACCGAAGAATCGGTCGGCCAGTTGATAAGAACGCTCCGGACCGACGGGTCCGGTGAGCAAAAGGAGGGCGGTCCCCGGCTGGTACTGTCCCTGGTGGATCTCGGAAACCTGCTCCCGGGTGGCCTCTTCCAGGTGGGGAGGGGGAATCGACACCTTGGCATAGGGATGTCCGGCGTACAGGGTGTGGAAGATTCGCTCCCTGGCCAGGAAGGCGGGCTGGGTGCGCTGGGCCAGCAGCTCGCTTCGCCAGCGGACCTTGAGACGGTCGAGTTCCTCCGGCGGGAAGGTGGGACGCTGCAGCAGGTCCGCCATCAGCTCGAGGGCCGTCTTCATGTGATCTTCCAGGGCGTCCATCGAGAGCAGGCAGTACTCCATCTGAAGACCGGTGTGGTATTCGATGGCCAGCCGATCCATGAGTGCAGAAATCTGGCGAGAGGAGCGGCTGTCGGCACCCTCCTTGAGCAGTTCCAGGGTGAGAGGACTCAGCGACAGGTTGTGGTCCGGGCTGCAGATCCGGCCCGCCTCGCAGGCCAAACGCACCGATACGCGGGGCAACCGATGATCTTCCACCGTGAGCACTGGCAAGCCGTTGGGCAGTTTCTGCTCGGGCACTTGCGGATAGGAAATGTTTTTGACCGGCCCGGGAGCCGGTTGGCTTACACTCATCTAGACTGCTCTTTTCACTGCCGGTTCATCGCTTTCCAGGCATCACCTGCAGGACACTTCTATTCTCCCGCCGAAAGATGCGCCGGGCGGCCTCTCGCATCCCCTCCGGGGTCACCTCCAGGTAGTGGGTCAGCTCCTCGTTGATCATCTGTGGATCCTCGAAATAGATGCTGGAGCGGGCCAGGCTCTCCCCGATCTGGGAGTTGGTGCTCAGACGGGAGACGAACTCATGTCCCGTCTGGTTGCGAGCCTTCTCCAACTCCTGCTCCGACACCGAATCGGTTCGCACCCTCTCCAACTCGCCATCCAGCTCGGCCAGCACCTCTTCTGGAGAGACCTCAGCCTGGGTTTGGAACCAGACATTGAACAACTGCGGCCCCTTGTACTCGTTGGGTCCAGCGAACAGCTGGGTGATCCAGTTGCGCTGGTACAGAAGATTCTGATTCAGGCGCGAGGAATCGCCAAAGGCCAGGATTAAAGCCAGCATCGAAAGCGCGTAGTACTCCGGGGAGCCAATCGAGGGCATGTGGTAACCGATACCCACCAGGGGCAGCACCGCCAGCGGGTCCTCCAGCCGCTCGCTCTTCTCTTGCTTCTGCTCCGGCTCCTCGAGGTTGGGCGGGCGGGCGGAGGTCTGGATGTCGATCGGCCCGAAAAAGCGGTGGACCTTCTCCATCACCGGGTCTTCCTCGAGGTCGCCGGACAGCACCAGAACAGCATTGTCCGGCCCGTAATAGGTGCGGTGAAATTCCTGTGCGTCCCCGAGCGAAGCCTTTTTCAGATCCTCGACGGAGCCGATCACGGGATGGCCGTAGGCCCAATTTTCGTAGGCGAGAGCGTCAAAGCGCAGGTGACTGGGACCGTAGGGGCGGTTGTCATAGCTCTGTTTCTTTTCCTCGATGACCGTTTGGCGCTGATTTTCGAAGTTTTCCCGCGACACTTGCAGCGATCTCATCCGCTCCGCCTCCAGCCACAATCCGAGGTCCAGATAGTGCGATGGCACCGTTTCGAAATAGTTGGTTCGGTCCTTGTTGGTGGAGGCGTTCCACACGCCGCCGCCTGAGTCGATCAGGCGGCCGTGCTCGTTCTTGGGGACATTTTCCGAGCCTTGAAACATCATGTGCTCGAAGAGATGGGCAAAACCGGAACGGCCCGGTGTCTCGAAGCTGGAGCCAACCCGGTAATGCAGCGTTAAGTGGACCAGCGGCACCCGCTGGTCCCGGTGCAGCAGGATCTGCAGGCCGTTCTCCAAACGATGCTGCTGGAATTCGATCGAGGGGACTCGCATGGTTCCGGATCGGTTTCTTGAAGGTCTTGCCGACACCTTGGGCTTGCGGTTCTCAGGTTCAGCTGGTGATATCTTCTCCGCCGTCCACTCGGATCACATTCCCTGTCATCCACTGGGTGTAGGGGTGGCTCAGGGCCACGATGGCTTTGGCCACGTCGGAAGGGGTGGTCAGTCTTCCTCCCGGATTGGTGCGTTCGGCGTGCTCGCGCATCTTTTCGTTTCCCGGGATCTGGCGGAGAGCTGGAGTGTCGGTGACTCCCGCCTGAATGGCATTGGAGGTGATGCCCTGGGGCGCCAGCTCCAGAGCTAGCTGGCGAATGTGCGATTCCAAAGCCGCCTTGGCTGCCGAGACCGGACCGTAGGTCGGCCAGACCCGATGCCCTCCAGAGCTGGTCATGGCGTAGATCCGCCCCCCCGATCCCATCAGCTCGTGGCTCAGCAGACCCTGAGTCCAGTACACCAAGGAGTGCGCCATGACGTCCAGGGTCATGTTCATCTGATCGGCTGAAATCGGTCGGGTCGAGTCATCCGGGAAGTAGCGTCTCAGGGTTCCGAAGGCCAGGGAGTGAAGCAAAACCTTCACGGTCGCCTTCGAACCCTGTTTCTGCAACCGCGCGACCATGGCTTGCATGGAGGTCTCTCTCTTCTCAGCGTTGGCCGCATTGATGTTGAAGAAAAGGCTCTCCCGGCCCTGCGCCTCAATCTGGCTCTGGATGCGTTCCACATTGGCCAGGGTGGCACGTCGGTCCAGGTGAACCCCGAAGACGTTCATTCCGGCACGGGCCAGCTCCACGACGGTGGCTTCCCCGAAACCGCTGGAGGCGCCCAGAACGAGGGCCCACTGATCTAACAGAGGATTCTCTGTCATGGTTTTCCTGCCAAATCAAACTCGAAGAAGATCAGGGTCTCTCCCTGACTGGCGTTGTAGATTTCGGGAAAGTAGAGCCGGATTCTGGCCAGGTCTTTGCCCAGGCTCTCAAAGAAGACGACTCCGTAATCGGAACTCTGAGGCCCCACGAACTTGTCTCCGAAGGCCTTGTTCTCCAAGTCCAGGATCATGTTCTTGTCGCGCACGTGGCGAAGCAGGAGTTCCTTCTTGGTGGAGTAAGAAGAGAGCGGCTTTTTCAGACTGAGACGCAACAGCACTTCGTGGTAAGGGATGGTGGCGTGATGGTTTCCTTTGCTATCGATGAGAAAAATGTCCTTTTCGTGGAGGCGAATGGCGAATTCGTTTTGGTTGTCGAGAACGACCAGTACCGGCAAGATGCCTTTTTCTTCGAATTTGTCGCTGTCGAAGAAGGTTTGCGCCTTTTCCGTGGTCTCACAAGAGTAGGCGCCGATCACGAGCCCCTGAAAGTCCTGATGGGCTGCGTAGGAAGAGGCTCCCGAGACCTCGATTTCCTTGATCTTGTACTTGGCGAAAAGCGGTGACAGCAGAAGCACACCCACTGCCACGCCAAGACCCTTTCTCATGATGGCCATCTTATCGGATTCACCCTTTCTCCGAAAGGATCAGATTCCCCGGAAGCCGACCCTCCACATCTAAAGCCGCTGCGTTTGTCCGGCTCCGCTCGAGTGGCCGGTTTCCCCGCGATCCCGGTTGCCAGCCTAGCGGCCGGCGATGTATCCTTCCCCCTTTCCGAATCGAAGGTTGAAAGGGAAACGACATGAAACCGAATCCGGTGCGGGATAAGCTGAAAAATGGAGAGAGCGTCACCTGCTTCTGGGCGACCATGGGATTGCCTTTTCTCGCGGAGGCGGTGGCTCACTGGAACTTTTTCGATTGCATCCTGCTGGATGCCCAGCATGGGTACTGGACGAACGCCACGCTGCTGAATTCATTCCAGGTCATCGATCGGTCCAGCGCGGTTCCGCTGGTCCGGGTGGTGAACAACGACCCGGGGCTGATCGGGCGGGCCCTGGACGCCGGTGCCATGGGAGTGATGGTACCCATGGTCAACTCTCCGGAAGAGGCGGAAGCGGCCGTGGCCGCTATGCGCTATCCTCCCGAAGGCCGCCGTTCGGCCGGGGGCTCTCGCCTCACGCTCTACGCGGAGGATTACTTCCAGAAGGCCAACAGCGCTATCCTGACCATGGTGATGATCGAAACCAAGGAAGCAGTGGAGAGAGCCGAGGAGATTCTCTCCGTGCCAGGGGTGGATCTGGGCTTCGTGGGTCCGGGAGATCTGGCCATTTCTCTGGGTTGTGCCCCACAGCGAGGCCCCGTCCACGAGGCCGCTCTGGAGAGGGTGGCTGCCGCCGGGGAAAAGGTCGGGACGCCGGTGGGGATACTCTGCATGACGGAACAGGAAGGCATCCGACGCATCCAGCAGGGCTACCGGTTCATCCCTTACGTGACGGACTTTCGCATTCTGCAAAAGGCCGTCACCGAGTGTCACCAGAACTTTGAAGCTCTGAAAGCCAAGCTCTAGCGTCATGTACGATTAATTTCGCTGAGGAATTGTCAAGGGTATCTGATATCTTTTGGGCATGGCAAGAACCACCAAAAAGATTCGAGTATCCAAGCAGGCCCGGGCCGAACTGGAGTCTTGACTGCGGCGGCGAAACACCCCGCGCAGTCTGGCCCAACGAGCCCGTATCGTTTTGCTGGCCAGCCAGGGGATGCCCATGAGCAAGATCGCCCGTAGGGTGGGTCTGCATCCGGTCAACGCCTATGCCTGGAGGCGGCGCTTCGAGCTGGAAGGGGTGCCCGGTTTGAAGGATCGACCTCGTCTCGGAAAACCTCGCAAACTGACTCAGAAGAAGGCTCAGGAAATCCTGCATGCTACGGTGCATTGCCTCCCTCGCGAGTCGACCCATTGGAGTCTGCGTTTGATGGCCAAGTATTCGGGCGTCACGGTCCACCAGGTGCGACAAGTCTGAAAAGCGGCCAATTTAAGGCCCCACCACATCAAGACCTTCAAGATCAGTAGTGATCCGAACTTTTCCGAGAAGGTCGTCGACATCGTGGGCTTGTACTTAAATCCCCCGGATAATGCGGCCGTGCTCTCCGTGGATGAGAAGACCCAGGTGCAGGCCTTGGATCGCACTCAACCCATGCTGTCACTTCGGGAGGGACCGATCGAGCGGGCGCACCCATGATTACAAGCGCCACGGTACGGCCAGTCTGTACGCCGCTTTTGACATCGCCTCCGGAGAGGTGATCGGGCGCATTACCCGAAGGCATCGCTCCCAGGAGTTTTTGGGCTTTCTAAAACAGATCCATCGCTCCGTGGAACTCGAGTTAGACATCCATGTGATTTTGGACAACTCCAGCACCCACACTACTCCAGCCGTGCAAAGATGGCTGGCCCGCCACGCTCGTTTTCATCTGCACTTCACTCCCACCAGCGCCTCTTGGCTCAACGCCGTCGAGAGCTGGTTTTCCCAACTCACCCAAAGGGCTCTGCAGCGCAACTCCTTCACCGGTGTCCAAGCCTTACGAAAAGAAATCCGACGCTACATCCAAGTCCACAACCAGGACCTGGCCAAACCTTTCCGCTGGACCAAGAACGCTGCTTCGATTCTGCACAAAGTGGAAAAGGTAAAATCCGTTGCTGTTATTCAATGAAACTAATCACACAAGATACTAGCCGCCTCTTTCGGGTCCTACCGAGATGGGCCGTACGGGAGCGTCCAGCGCACGGTGTACACGGCGGCTGATTTCTCCGCCCAGGACATCTCGATTGCGCCGCGTCAGTTCGAACAGGGCGACATCGCGGCGCGCCTTGATCTTCTTGATAATACCGGTTCCCTTCCGGGCGATGGTGGCCAGGACCGGATACTCCGAATCCAGCGCCCGTATCATGCTTTCTCGGAAACGCGAGGACAGCAGTTCCATCTTGCCGATTTCGTCGACGATCACCAGATCGGCCCGCTTTCGGTGTGGGTCGAGATGGGGAAGGGCCAGGGTCTCCAACACATCCGGCCGCACGCCGTAACGGCCCACCCGCCGGTGTGCATCGGTGCGAAAATCGCGGTGAGCGAACACCACGCTGCTTCCGTTCAAGGCCACGGCTCGAAATCCAACCCGTCGATCTCGCTCGATGATTTCTTCCGTGTAAAAACCGGTGAGCGCCAGGTGTCCGAACCAGGCCACCAGTTTCTTTACAAGTGTCGTTTTCCCCACTCGGGGATGGCCGGTGATCAGGAAGTTCGTCTCCATCGGGCTCCCAAGTCTTCACCCGGCACGCCTCACCGGACCAGATGTTTGTGCAGATAGCGGCAGATGTGCCAGCCATCGATGTAAACGAACGGGAACTTCGCCGTGGTGTAGTGGCCGCAGGGAAGGACGGCACGATCGCAGGGCACCTGGTTCTCTTCGTAACAACGAAAGACCTTTTCGGAAAGAGGAGGAGGGAAGGTCAGATCATAGCGGGCGCTGATCAGCAGATGAGGTCGTTGGTTGCTCTTGAGTCGAGCGATGAAATGGTAGGGGCTGATGGGCGCCCAACACTGGCGAAGATCCTCCAGCGTAACGTGATTTTCCAGTCCCCAGCGCACGTAACGGGTGGCCAGCCCCGTCCAAACCACATCCGCGAAAAAGGCCGACACATGGTTGAAAACTGCGGTTGAAATCAAGGGATCATGCACAAAGGCGAGGTAGGCCATGCAAGAGCCAATGCTGGTCCCCGCCACCCCGACACGCTCGTAGCCCTGGTCATGGAGCCAGGAGGTGAGTTGACGGATCTCCAGAATGGCCTGACGGGTGGCGTGCAGGGTGCGGCCGATGTTGGGACTCACCATGTGATCGGCCCGCTTCGTGCCCAGACCGCGGTCCTCATGGTAGGGCAGCGTCAAGCGAATTGCCGTCAACCCCAGCTTCTGCAGGATCCGGCACAGGGCCACGTGGCTGTTCGAGTCGGCGTTCCATTGAGGGATCACGATCACGGCCGCCTTGATTGTCGGAGCCGGAAACAGTCGGCAATGCACCGTGTTGCAGGCCGGATAAGGGGTGGGCGTCGGGGTGGTGAACGTCAGCTCGTCGCCGTTGAGCCGGCAATCGGTCAGTGGCGGCGGACGGAAAAAATCATCGCTCCAGGAGAGCACCCGGCCGGCATGCTCTTTTAGGGAATCGAGAGGATTACCGTTGGAGTCACCATTTTCCAGCCACTCGGTCCCCCAGGAGAAGGGAAGGATGCGTCGATTGGTATCGCGCATGGTCAACCGGCGCTCCCAGCCGTGGATCCAGCGGGCGTAAAGCGTCATGGCCCCCTCGAGCGCGACAGTTCTGGTTTGAACTCAATCCGGTAAAGTTCCAGAAAGGTGAGTCCCAGGGCAACAATAATAGGACCAAAGATCATTCCAGCGATCCCAAAGTAGCTGATCCCTCCCATGATGGAAAAGAAGACCACCAGTGTGTGCATCTTCGTCTTCCCTTTGATGAAGAGAGGTCTCAGGAAGTTGTCGATGGTCCCCACGATCAAGACCTCGAGGAGCACCAGAATGATTCCCCGAACCAGCGCTCCGGTGGAGAAGAAATAGATCGCCCAGGGCACCCAGACGATGGCGGTTCCCACCACCGGGACCAGCGAAAAGAGGGCCGTCATGGCCCCCCAGAAAAGAGCATTGGGAATCCCCAGAATCCAGAAGACCATCCCTCCAGTCGCTCCCTGGGAAAGCGCCGTCAGGAGGTTTCCCAGTACGGTGGCGCCGGCCACGTCACGAAACTTTTCCACGACCAGATGTTCGTGTTGATCCGAGATCGGCAACAGCCCCTGTATCTCGCCGAGCAGCCTGGATCCGTCCCGGTAGAGAAAGAACATGGTAGCCATCATGATGAAGAAACTGGTGATGATATGAAGAAGACCTCCCAGCAGGACCGTGCTGTGGCGCAGGAAGAAGAGACTCACCTGCTGCAGGGCCGAAGCCAGCCCACCCACTAGGTCGACCTGGCCCAAGTCGACATACTGATCCAGCCACTCCAGAAGTGGACCCAGGTAGGCCGACTCCCTCAAGGTCTGGGGATCGCGCAGGTCGGCCGATTCGACGAAAGCCTGAAAACGCGAGTACACCAGGGTGACCTCGGCTGTGAGTTGAATCAACAACAGAACCGAGGGGATGACAATGATCGCCGTCATGGCTAGACAGGTCAACAGCGAAGCTACGGTGCGTCTCCCCCTGAGGCGATCACAGACCCATTGAAAGATCGGAAAGGTGAGACTGGTCAAGACCACCGCCAGGCTGATTGGGAAAAGAAAGGGGCGGAAGATCTGAAAGGAGAAATAGAGGATGACCAGAGCCGGAACGAGGAGGACGAGGCGGATCCCTCTGGAGTTGGGCATGGAGAGAAAGAATACACGGAAAGCCGTGGGGGTTAAAATCAAAGAGCCGAAACCCGAGAGTCCGCCCCCCCCCGGTGGTGTCTCTGGGGAATGAAACCGCACCAGGCCCGTTGCTCACGCTTGGGCGGTGCCTGAAACAAAGAGGTTCCGGACCGTAATAATACGATGGGAATGCCCAAGAGTGACGGGGAGTTGGTGTCGGATGCGCTGGCGGGCGATTCCCGATCCTTCGAAGAGATCGTTCGTCGTTATGAGAGACTGGTTTTCAATGTCATCTACCACCACTTGGGGAACAGAAACGAGGTCGAGGACCTTGCTCAGGAGGTCTTTCTAAAGGTGTACCGAGCGCTCGGGAGCTACGATGTGGAGCGGCCTTTCCGTTACTGGATCACTCGTATCGCAGCCAATACCAGCCTGGACGAGGCTCGCAAAGCGAGACATCGCCGACTGCGCCTCTTCTCGGATTTCAGCGAGGAAGAGAAGCGCCGGCTGGAAGGTCTGTACGAGCGCTCCCGCCGGGGAGCTGCCCTGACGGAAGCTGAGGCCCAAAAATCCTTTCGGCTTCTGCAGAGATTGCTCGACACTCTCGCCGAGAAGGACAAAATGGCGTTTGTTTTGCGGGAGCTGGAGGATCTGGATTATGCCGAGGTGGCCAAAGCCCTGGGGACCACTCCGCTGGGAGCCAGGATTCGAGTGAGCCGCTCGCGGAAACGGTTGCAACGCGAACTGAACCGGGTCTTGAATCCGAGCCGGGAGGAAGTGTCTTGAGCGAGCACATCCGCTTTCCTGAAATCGAGCACGAGGATTCTGTCGACCAGAACCATCTGACCCAGTGCGAGCGCTGCTCCCGGGAGTGGGAGATCTATCGCTTGGTGCGGCTCCAGACCCGGTCCATCCCCAAGTTTGAGGTGCCGGCGAGTTTCGCCCCCCATGTGGTCCGGTTGACGCGGACCCTCGACGTGCCCTGGTCTCTCCTGCTCACTTTGTTCGCCAGAAGGTTGGCGCCCGTTTTTTCCGCACTCGTGCTCTGCCTCGCCTTGCTGCTGTTCACCACAACCGAAGCGGAGCCGAAAGGAAACGGATACGCGAACCTTCTGTTCGAGGAAACGCTGCAGCCGACGCCCGAGGAGATTTCGCTCGATTACGTCGTGAATGCGCTGCGGGAGGACTCCAAGGAGGAAGATCGTGACCGTTCGCTTTAGGGCTCTCTTGTGGGTCTTGGTGACCTTCCTTCTGGGTGCGCTACTGGGCGGAGCCTCAGTCTTTTTCTGGTCCGGAGCGCATCATCACTGGGGGTCCGGTTTCCAGAGTCGGCACTGGAAGGACCCGCAGAAATCGAAGCAAAGGATACTCGAGTACCTCTCCGAACACTTGGAGCTGGATGCCGATCAGAAGGAACGGCTGCGAGCGATCCTGCAGGGCAGTGTCGAGCTGTATCGCCAGGCCAGAAAGAAAAGCCGGCAGGAATTCCGCTCCATTCGCGACCAGACCCGGCAGGAGATCCGGGAATTGCTGTGCGCCCACCAGTTGGAGAAATTCGACGATTTCATCCATCGCCGGGATCGGAAGAGAAAGCACAGGGATTAGACTGCCCTCCTCTGCCTATCCGAGACCCCTGGCCAGGGACTCCCCCAAACTTCGTTCGACCGGACAAGCCGACGGGGCATCTTGGAAGAGGGTGGAAGGTGGCCTTATACTACGGGAGGCGTCGCAAAAAGGGGTGTGCATGCGCAAAATCTGGCTGATCCCGGTAGTGGCTGCACTGTGCGGGCTAGTGGAAACGAAGGCTCAATCTGTTTACACAGCCGATAAACAATGGGAGTTTTCCATATTCGCAGGAGGTGGCGGTCTGGGCGGCGACACCTTTTTGACTCCCGTCCAGGGAGAAGGTGCCCACCCGGTAACACTGGATGCCAAAGGCGGCTACGTATACGGATTACGAATTACCGAGAACCGATGGCGGCACTGGGGAGCCGAACTGGAATACAGCTTTGCCAATCACCCCTTCGCCTTTCTGGATCTTCAGCCCGGTTCCGGACGCTTGGATCTCGACCAGAGAGTGCACAAGATCAGTTACAATTTCCTACTGAATCCGTGGCGCCCCCTGCCCCTGGTGCGACCCTTTGCTTTGCTGGGAGCTGGGGCGTCGTTTTTTCAACTGGTTGGCGACTCTAAGCAGCGCACCGCAGCCAGCGGGGTCGATTTGACCGGACGCTGGAAGTTCGCGGTTAGCTACGGCGGCGGCGTCAAGCTGGACGTCGCCCCCAACTGGGGGTTCCGGGTAGATGTTCGCGACCAAGTAACCGGGATTCCGGACTACGGACTTCCGTCGGTGGCCACCATTGTGAACGAGCAGCAGAGCCCGGTTTTTCGACCCGATGGTCTGTTTCACAACTGGCAATTCAATATCGGAATTGCCTACCTGTTTAACGTGCGGTGAAGAGGAACTTGCCTTTTTCCGGATTGCGCTTTCTTAGTGGATCGCCCTTCCTTGTCTTTGGGTTTGCCCTAGTCTGTCTCCGGATCGATTGCCAGGCGGCCGACAAAGGGCTTCGCGAAGCCGAATTCCTGACTCGGACGCGCACCGGCTTTGAGGCTATTTACGATCTGGATTACGAACAAGCTGCCCAAGCCTTTGCACAAGTGCAGCGGGAGTATCCGCATCATCCCGGCCCCCCACTCTACTCGGCCGTGGTGGTGTGGTTGCAGGAGTTGTTCGAGCGGCGGGATCTCGACCTGAACCGTTTTCTAGCTCCCGGTTATTTCACCAAGCCGAGCCGGCGAAAGATGCCGGATCAGAAGCGCGAACTTTTCCGCGATTTAATCCGCAGGAGCCGGGAACTGGCCAAGGCGGTAATGGATCGCCGGCCGAACGACCTGGAGGCCCGCTACTTCCTGGGCAGTGTGGAAGGAATTCTGGCCGGGTTCTCCATCACTATCGATCGCAGTTTCAAACAGGCCTTCTCCCACGGAAAGAAAGCCTACCGCTACCACCGGGACATCGTGAAAGAGGATCCCGAATTCTACGATGCCTACGTCAGCGTGGGAGTCTTCGAGTACATCATCGACAATCTACCCTGGTACATGCGCTGGATGGCCACGATACTGGGCTACCGGGGTGACAAGGAAAAGGGGCTTCGCTACTTGAACGAAGCCAAAGAGAAGGCCCAATTCGTGGCCGATGACGCCCGCATCATACAGATGGTTCTCTTTGT
This sequence comes from Acidobacteriota bacterium, assembly GCA_965205565.1. Lineage (GTDB taxonomy): Bacteria > Acidobacteriota > UBA6911 > RPQK01 > CBDBID01 > CBDBID01. Next base: position 44,345 of record CBDBID010000012.1, on the reverse strand, counting down.
CCGGGAGAAGCGATACCAAGACGCCCTGGCTAACCTGGAGTCTCTGCGAACCCGCTATCGCCGCAACTACATCCTGCACCTAAACCTGGGGCAGATCCGGGAGAAAATGGGCCATACCGAGGAGGCTCTTCGGATCTACCGTAAGGTGCTGGCATTGGGCCAGGAAGGAAAACCGAACTACCACAAACTGCCCCTGGACCGCTTCCGCTTCCAACTGGGGGAAAAACTACTGGACTTGGATCGCCGACCGGAAGCCTTGCATCTGTTCCGGTCCTGTATCGTGAGCCCGGCCACCCCCTCCCGGGAGAAGGCCCTCTCCTACCTTCGGGCCGGCCAGATCTTCGATTTGCTGGGAAAACGGGAGGAAGCCCTGGCCCACTACGAGCAGGTCCTCAAACTTGGCGACGTCGAGGATTCCCACTCGTACGCCAACAAGTGGCTCAGACATCCCTATAGCGGCTGAACTCCCCACCTCTCGAACGGACCTCAAGACTTCGAAAAGTTAGGGCACTTGGAGACCTTCGGTCGTCCCGCGAGGGCGAGGTTGGGAAACCTCCGCCCCACGCCGAGACTCCGCCATCGCCGCGCTCAGGACGGGAGAGTGTGCCCTGGGGTTGGACGGCCGGGATGATGACTGTGCGCTGACTTTCCCCTGCCGGCTGGTTACGGCCTGGAAGTTGGGGAATGGGGGGGGCGATCCTCAATGCGTCATGGCGCAGATGATGTAGTTGATTCACAGTTGAAAGGCCAGTGTGGCGTAGCGGCGGGGGTACATTTCCACTTCCGCCCACTCCCATGCGTCCCCCAGATCCACGTTGTGGTTGATCATAACCATTAGCCTACCGTGCTCGTCCTCGATCCCCATGAAACGGGCCCGGTAGCCACCCTTTTCCCAGGTCCGGCCACTAAAAAGGTATTGCAGTCCCGGAATCTGGATGAGCTCGTCGATGTCAAAATAACTGTGAAAGATGGGATGAGAGAGTGGCAGATCGATGGGTTCGTATTCCGGGAAGACCCGCTTGATCTGGCGATAGAAATTGTTCTACTCGTAATTGCCATGAAAATCGTCGACTATCAGGAATCCGCCTCGAAGCAGGTATTCGCGCAGGCGGCTCGTCTCTCTGTCCGACAGATCCATGTATCCCACTTCGACCGCGTAAAGAAAGGGATGTTCGAACAATTCCGGATCGTCCAAGGGAAGAGCCCGGTGGCGCCAGTTGACGAAGCAGAAGTCACTGATCTTTCGCAACCCGTAGAGGAACTGCATATCGGCCTTGGGGTAGTCGACGGCCCAATTCGAGCCACGCACCCCGTGGCTGGGGAAGATCAGGCGTAAGAAGGTGAACTCGGCCCGCTCCTCTGGCGGGTTGTCCGAGGGAGATCCTGGGGAGGGTATCCACAGAAGGAGGGCGATCAGGAGAAGTGCTCTCCAGGTTCCCTTCCGGATTCGGTTTGGCGGACGGGAGCGACTTGCCTTCGCCATCGGGGTCATGGTAGACACCGCTGGAGGTACTTCTTCAGCTGGCGAGCCAGCAAGGGCCCCTTCTGGCCGTGCTTCAAATAGACGAACCGACCCCCGGGTTGCCCCGAAATCCAGTCGGCCCACTCCTGGAGCTCGCCGTTGGAGTACGCGGCCTTCCGCAGGCGTACATACAAAAAGGGGGCGGTAACGGCGCGCATTGCTGCCCGTTCATCCGCCTCCATCACTACCAGGGCGGCCCCGTAGCTTTCGAGCAACCGGAGAGTTTCATCTTCAAACCAGGAATCATGGCGAAACTCCAGTGCTAGACGGGCCCGCTGAGCATGCCTGGCCAGGAATCCATCGAGCGCTTCCAGGTTGCAGCGAAAGTAGGGGGGGCAACTGCACCAGCACGGTTCCCAGCTTGCCTCCCAGCGATGAAGCCCCATTGAAGAACCAGTCCATCTCCTCCTCGACGTCCGTGAGGCGTTTGCGATGAGTCACCTTGCGATTCATCTTCAGGGTGAAGCGGAAATCGTCGGGAACCTGTTCGGACCAGGTTTGAGTGGTTTTGGCGGAAGGGAATCGATAGAACGTGTTGTTGATCTCCGCACTGGAGAAATGCTGGCCGTAGAAAGAAAGATACTGGCGGTCCGGAAGATCTTCCGGGTAGACGATCCCCTTCCATTCCGGATACGAAAAGCCCGATGTCCCCACGTAGATCATAACGGCAAAGACGCTCCTGGACATCCGCATCCCGGTCGGTCGGACCCTGGGTAATCTGGCGGGGTGCAGGCATCAAGGGACCCTTCAAGGGCAACCGCCTGCTTGGTCCGCTTTCGCTTCCCATCAGATTGTGCTAGAAAGCGGACGACTATCCCGGAGGAGTACGGTGATCATACCAGAAGCCCATCGGGTCGGGATCATCCACACGGATCAAGGCAACCAGCTGCTTGGCCTCAACGATCGGGTCTTCGAACGGTCCCACCGATGCAGACCGAAAGGCATGAGCTGAGTTGATCGGCGCTGCTCAGTTCTCCCTGGTGATCCTTCGAACTGCCATCGGCTGGCACTTTCTGTACGAGGGGTACCTCAAGATGTCGGCGGAACGCTGGAGTGCGGGCGGCTACCTCTCGGATGCTCGCGGCCCTTTTGCCGGATGGTTGCGGAGTCTGGCTCAAACCGGATCCCTGTTGAGTCTCATCGACAGCCTAACCGTCTGGGGATTGTTTCTGGTCGGCTTGCTGCTGATGCTGGGCTGGTTCTCTCGACTGGCAGCAGCTGGTGCGGTTCTTTTTCTGGCTCTTTTCTACCTCTCCAATCCCCCCTGGCCCGGGGTCAACGCCCTTCCCGGAGAAGGAGTCTACCTGATCGTCAACAAGAATCTCATCGAGCTGTGCGCCTCCCTGGTCCTGATCTTCATTCCCACCGGGAAGATCGCTGGGTTGGATCTGTTCTTTGGCAAGCCAGAATCCGTCGATTCCTAGTAGGCTCTGCAGAATGGGCCGCCAGAACTCAGCCCAAGAGCGAGGTTACAGCCGGACTTTTCAGGGTCGTCTTGAAAGAAGACCGGCGACCCGGTAAAACCGTAGGGGAGGTGCACCAACATGCCGCCCTCAGACCCGCCTTTTGACGAGAAAGTCACCATGCCGGAAAAGCCCAGAAACACAGAGAAAGAAGAGAACGTGGTAGTCGACCGCCGAAAATTCTTGCGCGGCGTAGCCACGATACCCGCCGTAGGCGCCTTCTCCTATGTCGCCTACCGGGAGGGCGGGCGCAAAGAGGATCGGCTGCAGGATCTGGGAGTCAAAAGCGCCTCTGCACGACAGGTGCACGACTCCGCCGCCGGATCTCCCCAGGACACCATCCGGGTGGGGATCATCGGGACCGGCATTCGGGGAAAGCTCCTGATGGTGGCGGCCGGTTTCGCTCAACCCCATCAGCTGCTCGAAGGCGAAACCCTGGGGACGGACGGTCAGCAGCCCCTCAACATCCGAATCACAGGCGTGTGCGACGCCTACAAGCCCTACCTGGACTGGGGCGTGGAAGCCTCAGGAGGAACGGCGAAACCGTATCGGGACTACCGGCAACTCCTGGAAAGCCCCGAGGTGGACGCCGTCATCATCGCCACTCCCGACCACTGGCATGCTCCCATGACAATCGCCGCTGCCCAGGCCGGCAAGCACGTCTACGTTGAGAAGTGCTTCACCCACAAGGTGCCGGAGACAATCGAAGCGGTGCAGGCCGTCAAGGACAATCAGATCGTTTTGCAGTTGGGCCACCAGTTTCGCAGCAGTCCCGCCGACCACAAAGCCAAAGAGATCGTCCAAAACGGGCTCTTGGGCCATATCTCCCTGATTCACACCTTCACCAATCGCAACACCCCAGACGGTGCGTGGCTGTATTCCATCCCCTCCGAGGCGGGACCTCACAACGTCGATTGGTCCCGGTTCCTGGGGAATGCGCCGCCCGTCGACTTTGATCTGGCCCGTTTTTTCCAGTGGCGGCGTTACCGGGATTACGGGACGGGACTTTCCGGGGACATGTTCAGCCACGATTGGGACATCGTGGATCTGATCATGGGAGACCTGGGCATTCCCGCCACCGCAGTGGCCTCCGGAGGCATCTATTACTGGAAGGACGGACGCGAGGTTCCCGATCTCTACCAGGTAGTGTACGAGTACCCGGATCGCGGGTTGACACTCGTTTATAACGCGACCCTGTCCAACAGTTGGAAACGGAACAAGCTGTTTTTGGGATCGGACGCCACCATGGACCTCACCGAAGGAATCCAGGTGTATGCCGATTCCAGGTCGAAGCGCTTCCGAGATGTCCTTGAAAAGGGTGACATCGAGGTCGACCGGCCCATTGTGTCCTACCTGCCGGGCGGGGACTGGCAGCTGGAGGCCGTCACTTCGGCCACCAGGCGCTGGACGCTGGCCAAAGGACTCTTGTACACCATTACGCCCTCCGGAGAAGTGGTTAACACCAGCTATCTGCATCTGCGCGACTGGTTCGACTCTATTCGAGAAGGAAGACGCTCCTCCTGCCACGAGGACATCGCCTTTCGCGAGGCCATTACCGCCCATATGGGGACACTTTCCTTGAAGTGGGGCTGTCGGGTTCGCTGGGATGCTCAACAGCAGCAGGTCGTCCCGGATCTGCATATCGAGCAGGTGCTGACGTGACACGCCCGGTGACGCGGCGGGCTTTTCTACATGGGGCCGGCCTCCTGGGGCTGGGTTCTTCAGCACTTGTTCTGGTTCGCTCCTGGCGGCAAACTTCCCCCTGGCCTCCCTTCCGTCGTCGTTTTTCCGCCCTGGGTACACGAATTCAGCTGACGGTGTTCGAGACTCCGACGCAGGTGGCTCGTGTCGCTTGCGAAGCTGCCTTGGAGGAAATGGTTACCATTCATCGGCTGATGAGCACACACGAGCGCGAAAGCCAACTCTCCCGGGTAAACCGGCAGGCGGGACGCGCTTCGCTCGAGGTGGACGGGCGGCTGGTCGAGGTGATTCGGGAAAGCCTGAAATGGAGCCGGCTCTCGAGAGGCGTCTTCGACCCTACCGTCCTACCCCTGTTGAGGGCCTGGGGCTTCCGCGATTACCGATTCGATCGGGTTCCTGAAGACTCCCGGCTTCAGGCTGCACTGGATCGGGTTGGCTACCGTCACATCTGGCTGGACGGCTGTTCACTGGGCTTGAAGGTGGAGGGAGGGGAGCTGGATGTGGGCGGAGTGGCCAAAGGCTACGCCCTGGATCGAGCGGTCCGCATCCTACAGCGTTACGGCATCTCTCAGGCCCTTCTGGAGGCTGGAGGAGATCTATACGCTTTGGGGCATCCTCCCCATCAGAAGGCGTGGTCCATCGGGATTCGCCATCCCCACAAGGAAGCCGTGTGCGCCCTCCTTCAGGTCACAAACCAGGCGGTCGCCACCTCGGGGTCCTATTTTGCCTACCGGCAATACCGAGGGAAGCGCTACGGCCATCTGATCGACCCTCGCAACGGAGAGCCGATCGACGCATATCTGAGCACCACGGTGGTGGCTCCCAGCGCCCTGCAAGCGGACGCCTTATCCACAGCCCTTTTCGTAGCCGGTCGGGGAACGGATCCACCACCTCTTCCAGACTCCAGTGCCTGGTTTCACATCGGCGCCACCAGCCGGGGGGCTCTCGCCTTTGAGGCCAGCGCCAATTTTCCCAATTGGCAACCGGTCAGGCTTTGAGCCCGGCGAAGCCCCGGCTCCGATGGATTTGAATTTACTTCTTGGTAACGGGAAACCTCTACCTCTCCGACGGGTGGACAGAAATTGTCAGGTTCTCCTGGCTGTGATATTTTCGCGCCTTCGTTGGGCACGCAGGAAAGTCTGTTTTGCCCCACCCTTCTTTGAACGTTCAGACAGGAGAGGTCCCATGGAAAAATCAGAGCTGAACCGAAGACAGTTCCTGGTCGCCTCGGGCGCCGCCGCCGGTTCCAGAACCGTTGTAGCCGCGTCCCGCGGCAGTGCTCCCAGCTCCCCGGAAGAGCCCTGGGTGGAGCAGCCCTTTCAGATCGGAGTCCAATATTACCGGGCTCCCATGCCGCCGCAGGAGATGTGGGACCGGGACTTCGCAGCCATCCGCGAATCGGGATTCGATTCGGTCCGCAGCTTCACCTCCTGGAACTGGATGGAACCCGAGCCGGGCGTTTATGACTTGAGTGATTTCGATCTGTTCTTCGAGCTGGCTGAGAAGCACGGACTGAAGGTGGTCTTCGATTTCACGCTGTCGACCCACATGGCTTGTCCGGACTGGATGATCCGCCGCCATCCCGATATGCGGGTCGTCTACCACACCGGGGAGGTGGCGCAAGCTTTTTCCAACTCGGCGACGGCCCAGGGCGGCAACCGTCATTGCTACGATCATCCGCACTGGAAAATCTACGGTGCTGGGCTCATTCAAGCCGTCGTCAACCGCTACAAGAACTCGCCCGCTTTGGGTATGTGGACGGTTTGGGACGGGCCCAGCCTGCCGGGCAGAGGCAATGACGTGAATCGCCCGGGCGCGCGCCCCTGCTACTGCGTTCACACTCTGGCCAAATACAAGAGATGGCTTCAGGAGCGCTTCACCCTGGACGATCTCAACCAGAGGTTGGGGCGCCGCTATCGCAGCTGGGAAGATGTGGAGGCTCCCCGTTCCAATTCTCTGATCATGGGCATGCTGCTGTTTCAGCGGTTTCTGGACGAAAACATCGCCGACACGCTGCGCTGGCAAGTGGAACAGGTCCGGCGGCTGGACGATCGACACGAGTTGCACTGCCATGGCTTCCGTTATCCCTATCCCCGCGACATCACATGCGCCCCGGAAGCCGACAGTTGGGGATTCGCGGCTCACAGCACCCCGCTGATCGACAGCGAAGACCCCTACACCGTGAGCAATCTGGCATATGCCAGTGACTGGTCGCGCGCCGTGGGGAAAAACAACCGCTGGTGGTATACCGAGATTTACGCCGGCATGTATCACGGCGGCTTGAAGTACCGCAAACAGACGACTCCTGCCGACCTTGCCATCAGTCTGTGGATCGGGTTGATCTACGGAGGAGCCGGAGCCATTTTCTGGCAGTACCGCGTCGAGTACGCCACCCATGAGGCCCCCGGCCTGAGCCTGGTCAGCATGGAAGGTGAGCCGCTGCCCCGGCTCAAGGCCGTCGAGCGTACCATTCGTGACATTCGCGACCTTCAACCCCACCTCCCGCTAGGCGTTCCCAAGTCCGAGGTGGGTCTGGTCTACGATCCGAGAAATGCCCACTTGGCCGAGTTGGAGGGAGCGAGCGGACAACAGTGGCAGCTCGCGCGAGGCGTGCACCGGACGCTGTGGGAACACAGCATACCGGTAGACCTGCTGGCCAGCAACATGGACTGGTCCGGATACAAGCTGATCTACCTTCCCAACTTGATGCTGCTGGAGAAGCCCGTCATCGAAAAGATTCAACAGGCGGTGCGCTCGGGTACGCACATCGTGGCCGACGGCCTGCTAGGCACCAACTTTGAGAGCGGCCGCTTCAGCTACCAGCCGCCCGAGGGGCTAGCCGATTTTCTGGGGGTCAAGGTTCTCGACTATTCCCGCATAGATGACCTGGATGTACGGAGAGGGACCAACCTCATCCGCACTCCCCACGGCGAATTTCCCGTTCAGGTGCCCAACAACTATGCAGCGCTGATTCCGCAAGGGTCGACCAAAGCCTGGGCTCACTACGGCGATGAGGTGATCGGGATCCAGAGCGGAGGTGGACAATTCACCTGGATCACCGTCAATCTGGGAACGGCTTTCGGAGGGCTTCCCCCACCACCTACCCAGGATCTGCCCATGGGACACCAGCTGGCCGGTGTAGCGCCTTTCGAACTGCTGTCCCCGCTGCTGAAGGCGGCCGGCGTTCAGGCGCCGGTCACCATCGAGGGGGACAAGGTGATCGTCCTGGAACGGCTCTCCACCTCGGGAGATCCATTGCTCTTTGCCTTCAACCTGGAAAACAAACCGGCCGATGTGAAGATCTCCCCTCGGAAATCGATGGGGCGGGCCCAGGATCTACTGACGAGACGGAAATTGGCAGTGAGTGCCAACGCAATCTCGCTACAGGTCCCGGCTCGCGAGGTGAAGGTAGTTCACTATTCCGCTTAGTGCTCCCTTCCATAAATACGGTGATGTTTGCGGAGGAGGCTTGGGAGGTCAGGTCGAGAAGCGACGACGAGTCGATGCCGGGGCATCGTCGACGAGGAGCGACAAATAGATCGCCTGCAACCCCCTTCTGCCCAGAGGGTTGCGACGGGACATCCCTGTCTTCGGTGTGGCTCCTCCTCCCCGATGTCCCCGCATCGACTCGTCGTCGCGCCTGGAATCCAGGGGCGTCGCGTTCGCAACAAGCATCATCGTATTTATGGAAGTGATCACTTAGGCTGAAAATGTCTAACCGGAGACATTTAGGAGGCCAGCTGGGAGTCCTTGCGATGCCTGGCGGCAAAAGACCAGGCACGAGCCCGACCCAAGAAACCCTCGCAATTCGAACCTTACGTACCGGCCGACAGTGAGCTTTCCGAACTGACTGTCAAAGCAGTGGCCCTGGGCGTGGTGATGGCCATCATCCTGGGAGCGGCCAATGCCTATCTGGGAATGAAGGCGGGCCTGACGGTGGCGGCCATGGCCGCACTGAGAGGCCTCAAGGGCTCAGTTTTGGAAGAGAACATCGCTCGCACCACCGCTTCGGTGGGAGAAGCTCTGGTGGCAGGAGCCATCTTCACCATACCGGCTTTCGTCATCAGCGGAGTTTGGGACGGCCTTCGCTACTGGGAGAGCACCTTGATCATGTTGATCGGAGGTCTGCTGGGGTCCTTTTCGTCATCGTGCTGCGCCGAACCCTGGTGGTAGAAGCCGAGTTGCCTTTTCCGGAGAGTGTGGCGGCGGGCGAGTTGGTGAAAGCCGGCCAAGGAGGCCAGACGGGCGCCGGATATGTGTTCTCCGCCATGGGCATCGCAGCAGCCTGGGAACTGGTCAAGAACAGCAACGGTGTGCAGATCGACTCCGACTACACCCGAGCCTTCATCGCCCTAGGTTCGTCGCAGATCGAGATCCTGGGCCAGAAGATTCGCTATGTGGGCGGACTGGTGGTGGAATCTCCGGCGGCTTCTCCGGCGCTGGTGGGAGTCGGCTTCATTGTGGGACCTTCGATCTCCGCAGTGGTGTTTTCCGGTGCCTGCATCGGTTGGTTGGTGCTGGTCCCGTTGAGTCTGTTCCTGAATCCCACCTTGATCTCGCAGCTGGCTGACGACTCCGCTTGGATCGATCTCAGCATCCAGATCTGGCGGCAATAGGTCCGACCCCTGGCGGTGGGAACCATGACCGTGGCCGCCTTTTACACCCTTTTCCGGCTGCGTCAGTCCCTGCTGCGCGGCATCGGACAGGTGGTGCGTAACTTGCAGGCCGTCAAGACCGGTACCCAGCAAGCCAACCGGCTAGAGATTGATCTGGATTTTCGGAAAGTGGGAGTGGCGATCCCTCTCTTGGCGATCCCGTTGTTTTTCCTCTACTGGTTCTTCAGCGGGTCCTTTTACGGAGCTTTGATCCTGACCGTGGTGATGATGGTCTTGGGCTTTCTCTTCGCCGCCGTGGCGGGCTACCTGGTCGGCCTGTTGGGCAACTCGAACAACCCCATCAGCGGTCTGACCCTGAGTACGCTCCTGATCGCCGCCGTCTTGATGGTGCTGATGGGCTTGACCGGAAACTCGGGCATCATGGGTGTCCTGGGGGTAGCCGGGGTGGTGTGTTGCGCGGCCAGCATTGCGGGCGACATGCTGCAGGACCTGAAAGTGGGTCACATCCTGGGCGGGACCCCCTGGAAGATGGAGGTGGGAGAGATCATTGGGGTGATCTTTGCCGCGCTCGTGCTGATTTTTCCGATGATCGCCATGGACGAGGTCTACCACATCGGAAGCGCCGAGCTGCCGGCTCCCCAGGCCGGCCTGATGGCCCTGATTGCGCGCGGCATCGTTGGGGGCGAGATGGCCTGGCCGCTGGTCATCGCCGGCATCTTTTTCGCCCTGGCTCTGATCCTGATCCGGGCACCCTCACCGATGCTGATTGCCGTCGGCATGTACCTCCCCTTTCATTCCACGGCCGCCATCTTCGCCGGAGGGATCATTCGCTGGATCCTGGATAACGTGTTGGCTCGCCGAGGGGCCGGAGAGGAGGATCAGACCCGGGCCGTGAACACGGGGGTTCTGCTCTCTTCCGGATTCATTGCCGGCGAGGCCTTGATGGCCGTATTGCTGGCGTTTCTGGTACTGGCCTGCGATTACTTCGCTGGGGCGCATTCTTGCCCAAGATCTCTGCCAACCCCTGGCTAGGCATGCTGATCTTTCTGGTCCTCGTGTATCTCTTGGTCCGGGTGCCTGCCCGCGCCATGGGAAAGGGGCAGGGTCCCGGAGTCGGCCTGGAGTAAAGTTGCTCATGTCCGAGTCTGCATGGCTGCAGTGCCGTCCGCGCCGGCTTCTCGAGTGGAGAGTCGACGACCGGGGGCGAGCCGTGCTCCTGCGTCCCAAACTGGGCAGGAATCGCTGGGGCCGCTGGCTGGCCTCCCGTTTAAAAAACCCGTACTACCACATCCGTCTGGACGAAATGGGAACCCTGGTCTGGAAGTCCTGCAACGGGGAGCAGGCGCTACGCGATATCGCCCTCTCCTTGCGCGGGACCAGTTTGGAGAGTCGATCGAGCCGGCTGAGGATCGACTGGTGACCTTCGTCCGCACCTTGTACCGATCCCGACTGGTGGATCTGGTCCGCCGACCCTGAAGGACTCTCTGGCGACTCACAACCGCCCACTCACAGAGGCGAACCGAGCTGCCCCAGCGTGTATAATGCGGGTTCACGAGGAGGTCACCCATGACGGTAACGACGACGCTGCTGCTGTTGTTGATGATGGGGCCGGGGCACGAGTCCCATGCCAGGGAACCCATACTGATCGTTAAAGGCAGCGGTGAAGTGCGAGTAGCTCCCGATATGGTCAGCATCCGGCTCGGCATCACCCGTCAGGAAAACAAAGCCTCGTCGGCCCAGGAGGAGGTCAACAAGGTGGCTCGAAAGATCCAGAAAGCGGCACTTTCCTCGGGCATTCCACAAGAGAACATCCAAACGGCTGAGCTTTCGGTTCATCCCATCTACAGCAGTCGCCGAAGCAACCCCGAAGACACCCCCCGGGTGGTGGCTTATCGGGCGACCAACGACGTCGTCATCCGCGTGTACCGCCTCGACCGGCTCGGCAGGACCATCGATGCGGTCATGAAAGCCGGCGCCAACACGGTGCACGGAATCACTTTCGGACTTCGAGACGACTCCAAACACCGTCGGGAAGCCCTCAAAAGAGCCGTCCTGGAAGCGGCCGAGAAAGCTCACGCCATCGCTCAAGCCATGCAGGTTCGGCTGGCCGGTGTGATGCAAGTCCGCGAAGGCGGTGCGGTCATCAGCCCTCCCCCGATGGCTCAGATGGCCCTGGCAGAGGCCGTCTCCACACCGGTTTCTCCCGGACAGCTATCGGTGGGCGCTTCCGTCACCGTGCACTACGCCATCGAACCTTAGTGCTCACTACCATAAATACGATGACGTTTGTTGCGAACGCGACACGCCTGGATTCCCAGCGCGACGACGAGTCGATGCGGGGACATCGGGGAGGAGGAGCAACGCGTGTACATCCGGGAGGGCGTCGATATCCACGAGTGGGAAATCCGCTACTCCTATTCACGGAGCAGCGGTCCAGGAGGGCAGAACGTCAACAAGCTGGATACACGGGTAACCCTCATTTTCGACCTGGCTGCCTCTGCCAGCCTCACCGACGAACAGAAGGCGCGCTTGCAGAAGCGTCTGGCCAACCGCATCAACCGGCGGGGTGAGCTTCGCGTCGCGTCTCAGAAACATCGCAGTCAATGGAAGAATCGGGAGGAGGCTCTGGGGCGCTTCCGGCAGATACTGGCGAAGGCTCTGGAAAGGCGAAAACCACGTCGCAAAAACCAGGTTCCTGCCGTCTCCCGGGTGCGCCGCCTGGAAGAAAAATCCCACCGAAGCCGCACCAAGGAGCTGCGTCGTGGCCCCGATCCGTCCGAATATTGAGTCCTTGGGTCGCGGAGACCTCCGTCTTCGGACAAGGGGCCAGCGATTCCACCGCTTCCGGACTCCAGCTTGAGCCTCCTTTACGACCCTGACTTTCCGCCAATCCTTTTCTGAAGCTTGCTCCAGGTATCCCGCAAGGTTACCGTTCGGTTGAAAACAGGCCGCCCGGGCTCGGATTCCCGGTCGACACAGAAATACCCCAGCCGTTCAAACTGGAAGAGTTCCCCCACCTTGGCTCTCGCCAGGGAAGGCTCCACCCGGCAGGATGCGAGAACCTTCAGCGAATCGGGGTTCAAAAAAGATCTGAAATCCTGTCCCTGCGGCACCTCGTTGGGATTCTCCTTGAGGAAGAGCCGATCATAGAGCCGCACCTCCGCTTCTTGCCCGTGGGAGGCTGAAACCCAGTGCAGGGTGGCTTTCACCTTGCGACCGTCGGGTGCCCAACCGCCTCGGCTGCTCGGATCATAGGTACAGCGCAACTCCACGATGTTCCCCCGTTCATCTTTCACCACACCCTCACAGCGGATGTAGTAAGCGTAGCGCAAACGCACTTCCCGACCTGGAGCCAGACGAAAGAACTTCTTTGGAGGGTCCTCCATGAAGTCGGCCCGCTCGATGTACAGAACCCGTGAAAGCGGCACTGGGCGGGTCCCCATGGAAGGATCTTCCGGGTTGTTGACCGCTTCTACTTCCTCCATCTTCCCTTCCGGATAGTTTTCGATCACCATCCGCAGGGGTTCCAGAACCGCCATCACCCGGGGGACGCGCTGGTTCAAATCCTGACGGACGCTGTACTCCAGCAGAGAAACGTCGATCAGAGCATCCTTCTTGGCCAGGCCGATACGATCGCAAAAGTCCCGGATCGCTTCCGGAGTGTATCCCCTTCGGCGCACCCCGCACAGAGTCGGCATTCGCGGGTCGTCCCAACCCTCGACGTGACCCTCCTGCACCAGTTGCAACAGTTTGCGCTTGCTCAGCACGGTATAGGTTAGATTCAGACGGGCGAATTCAATCTGCTGAGGATGACACTCGACCTCCAGTTCGTCCAGAAACCAGTCGTACAGGGGTCGGTGATCTTCGAACTCCAGGGTGCACAGCGAGTGGGTAATGCCCTCGATGGAATCCGACAGGCAATGCGTGAAGTCGTACATGGGATAGATGAACCACCGATCTCCCGTGCGATGGTGCGAGGCCTTTCGTATTCGATAGATGGTGGGGTCACGCATGTTCAGGTTTGGGGAGGCCATGTCGATCTTGGCCCGCAGTACATGGGTCCCGTCTTCAAATTCTCCGGCCCGCATGCGGCGAAACAAAGCCAGATTCTCTTCCACCGAGCGATCACGATAGGGGCTGTTTCCGCCCGGACTGCTCAGGGTCCCGCGGTATTCGCGGATTTGGTCTGCGGTGAGACTGTCCACATAGGCACTACCCTTGAGCATCAGGGCTTCCGCGTAGTGGTAAAGCTGCTCGAAATAATCGGAGGCATGATAGAGGTGGTCTCCCCAGTCGAAGCCGAGCCACCGAACATCCTGCTGAATGGATTCCTCGTATTCGACATCTTCCTTGAGGGGATTGGTGTCGTCGAAACGCATGTTGCAGTGGCCCTCGTACTCCTGGGCCACTCCGAAGTTCAGGCAGATGGACTTGGCGTGTCCGATGTGCAGATATCCGTTCGGCTCAGGAGGAAACCGAGTGCACACGCGCCCGTCGTTTTTGTTGGCGGCTAGGTCTTCCTCTACCTTGCGGCGGATGAAGTCCAGCCGACGGGGACTCTCGGATTTTCCCAGATGCTCCCTTGCTTCGGGGGTGCTGGGCCTGGAAGGCGGCTTCACTTCTGCTAATCTCCTTGTGATGTTAGGCCGATCCCATCGATGGGTCCGCGTTCCCACTCCCGTCCCGAGCCTCGGAGAACCGGCATGACCCCAGGCATTATACTCCTATCAATTTGGACGGTCGTTCTGGCCCCCTGGGTATTGCTTGAGCACGGTGGGTTTCGACGAAGCCGTAATTCGGGAGTACATCAAGACCCAAGAGCAACTCGAGAAAGGTCAGGAAGTCAAGTACGAACCAGGTGAACTGAGATTCGATTGAACCGCAAACGGCCCCTTCAAGGGGCCTTCCTCCTACCACCGGCTACGGGCCGGTGGTACTGATTCACGGAGGCTGGGCCTCGAAGTCGTGTACGCCTGCTCAAAGTTGTGTAGCCTGGTAGTGTAGGGTTCTCAACTTTGGCTGTTTGAGAAACGGGGTTGGCATGAAGCAGCTCTTGATCTTCGGACTCTTCGCCAATGTTGCGCTTCTATGCGTGACCTGGTCTGAGCTCGAGGCGGTTGCTCAGGGTGGTGGCGCCGAAAACGGAGGAGACCCGTGCGTGTCAGATCCCAGTCGGTGCAGTGTTAACACCACCGCTAACAGTGATAAGGCCGGTTCAATCGTCTTCACGGACGATTTCAACGGTGGCAGGAAGCCGGACTGGAAGGTCATTTGCGGCGCCTGGGGCGACGTCGGCGGCATGCTCCGGGCCACTGCCATCAACAACGGCGCCACCCGTTCAGACCGCCCCACCCTTGTGACCACCCTCGCCGGCGTTCCCGGCCCCGCTGTCACCCTCGGTGACAACCCGACGGACCACACGAGGATCGTTGTGTCCACCCTCAGTCTCGCGGACTGCACGGTCGACGTCGATTCGACTCCCTTCATTCCTTCTCCGGAGGGGGAGCCGATCATCCCGTGGCCGTCGCGCGGCCCGCTGAAGCTCTGGACCAGTACCGGCTCGTTCAATCACGCGGTGCTGCGGTACACGGATGAGCAGAACTACATCTTGGCGGGATACCACCCGGGCGACGGTGGAGCCCTGTTCATCTTTGAAGTGGTCGACGACGTCTTTCATCAACACGCCCTCAAGCCCACTCCGCATTTCTACAGGGCGGGGCCGCTGCACCTGACGGCGACGGCCTCCGGCCCGACTGTGACGGTGACGGTCACAGACGGTCTCGGGAACACCGACTCCGTTTCGGGCGAGGTGACGACACTGCTGGGTCCCGGGAGCGTCGGGCTCTTTCATGATGACGGGCCCGGGGGCCTGCCTCCCACGTCCAACTACGACAACTTCGTGGTGCGTGCGCCGGGGCGGAGGGCTGCAACCCCGCTCGACGGGTTCTTCGCCAGGGGCGTGTTTTTCATCAACGAGAGGGACTCGCTGGTGAGTAAGTCACGCATCGACGACCCCGCGGCGGCCTATGATTACTACGACCGGGCGATGCACGGTCTCGCCGAACGCGGTTTCAACCTGGCGATCGTCTACTGGACGCCCTTCGACCACCGGGAGATGGTGCTGGAGGGCGCGCGGAAGCACGGCCTGAAGGTGGTCCTTCACCTGCCGGAGGTCGCCTCCCTGATCAGGTCGGGCGAGCAGGTGAACACGTTCGACTTCGCCGCGCATGTCACGAGGCCGCTGCGTGGCCATCCTGCCCTCGCGGGCTACTACATCTTCGACGAGGCCCCAGTGGAACCGGGCGCGATCGTGCGGGCCGAGCTCGTCCGGCTGGCGCTCGAGGTGGCGGACCCGAATCACCCCAGCCTCGGCTATCCAACGAATTCCGCCGGCACGTGCGAGGATGTGTTGCGCGCCGTTGAGCTGCCTGTGCTGCTGTTGGACGCCTATCCCTTGGTGTCCGACTGGTCCGGGGGCTTCTCGGACTATATCGCGCGGATGGAGCGCGGCCGGCGGAATGCCGGCGACCGCCCGCTCTGGATAGCTCCGCAGGTCTTCGGGAAGCCGAACGCCTGGAAGACGCCGGCACCCGAGGAGATCCGTGCCCAGGTGTGGCTCGCGCTCGCGCACGGCGCGAAGGGGCTTGTGCACTTCATCTACCAATCTACGACTGGTCTCGAGGGCGACGGCATACAGGGACTGGTAAACATGGATCTGAAGCCGATCGACGGGAGGCTGGATGAGCTCGAGCGGCTCAACGCCGACCTCGACCGGCTGTCTCCCACGTTGCTCTCTCTGCGGCCGGCGGAGTTCGCCCCTCCCAAGGTCCCCGGCTCCGTAGTCGCCCGGGCGTTCTCAGGCCCTGACGAAACGCGCTACGTCATTTTTGCGAACACGGATGTAGAGAACCTGATCACGTTTGCGTGGACCGGGCCGGCCGCGACCGATGTCCTGACCGGAAGGGAGATCAGTCCGGAGATCGAGCTTGCCGCCGGCGATGGAAAGGTACTGGAACTGTTCGGGTCTACGTCTCGCGAATAGAACAGCGGCCGCCGCAGTGCCTCTGCTTGTCAGCTCCAGCGTTGAGTTACCGATTTCCGTCCCAAACCCCTCTCTGAATTGGCCTGAGTTGGGTAGAGTGAGTTTCCCGCTTGATGGAGTTCTACTTCTTCCTCTACCACTTCTCGGGCAAGCAGAAGGCCGACCGTTACAAGAAGATCGTACAAGCCAATTTCAAGGTTCTACCGGCTGACACAAACTCGACGGTCGCCGCGGCGGTCATGCGCAGCCATATGCTCAAAAAGAAACGGCACATGTCCTATACCGACTGTTTGGCTTACGTCCTGGCACGGGAACACGGCCACAAAGTTCTGACGGGCGACGAGTACTTTCGAGGATTGGAGCATGTCGTGTTCGTGAAGTGATCCGAACAGATCAGACCGAAAAGAGGGGGCGTGTCGCTACCCCCGCTCCGGCGCGGAGTTTTCGACTGCGCCGCCCTGATTTGGGATGACACCACTACAAGGGCCACAGCAGGGCACCAGCAGCATCAAGAGAATGAAGGCGAGCAGGCTCAGAGGCAAGTCCACCTTGACAAAATCACGAAACCGGTACTTCCCCGGACCATACACCAGGAGACAGGCCGGTTCGAGAGGAGCGATGAAGGAAAGGGAGGCCGAAAGGGTCACCAGTACGGCGAAGGTTCGGGGTTCGAGTTGCAACTGAGTGGCCGTGGAGACGGCCACCGGCAAGACTACAATCGCGGCCGCGGCGTTGGAGAGGGGTTGCGTGAGCAACATGGTCAGAAGCACGAAAGCCCCCATCGCAAAATAGGGTCCGTAGGGCAGGGTCCAATCAACGATCTGGCCAGCCAGCAGTCCAGCCGTCTCAGTCTTTTCCATGGCCAGACCGAAGGACGTCATGCCTCCAATGAGCACCAGAATCCTCCATTCGATAGTGTGGTAAATCTGCTGAGTAGGGATGCAGCGCAACAGGATCACCAGCAGAGCGGCCAGCACGAAAGCGACCGACAGGGGGACCAATTTTCCAGCAGCCAGAACGACGGCAACAATCAAAGCACCCAGAACGCAGAGCCCCTTTCTATTCTGGAAAAAGACGTGATCCACCCTGCCGAGCAGCCAGAGATCCCCCGGGTCTGGGCTGGCGTCTTCGGCTTCGGGGTCTTCCTGCAGGAGCAGTATGTCTCCGACTCGTAAGATCTCGTTGGCCAACTCCCGGGCGTAGGACCGACCCTGGCGATAAAGCGCCAGGATCGTCAGTCTCAGGCGGCGACGGAAGTTCAGCTCGCGCATGGTCCGATCCAGCAACCGAGAGTGTGGCATCACGATGGCTTCCCGGATGGTAATGCCGCTGACTCTCAATTCCTCCTCATCGACTTGATCGCTCCGGATTTGCAGGTTCGGGGTCTCCACGACGCGCAACAAATCTTTGCGACTGGCCTGAACGATGAGGATGTCGCCAACCTTGAGACGCGTGGTGGGTCGGGGGTAAACTCGGCGATTTTTGCGGAGAATCGCTAGTACGGTCAGCCCCAGATCGGAGAGCCCCGCTTCCCGAAGGGCGTGTCCGTCCAGGGGAGAGTGGGGCGGAACGAGTACCTCGGTCAAGTACTCACGAATCTCATACTCCTCCGTCAAACTGGCGGGTTTCGTCTGGGGCAGGAGCCAGCGCCCTCCGGTGAGCAGGTACACAACGCCCGCCATGACCATGACGAGACCCACAACCAGAAATTCGAACAGCGAGAAGGGCTCCATTCCCATTCGCTGGATCAGCCCACTGGCCGCCAGATTGGTGGAAGTGCCAATCAGGGTACAGGTACCCCCCAGCATGGAGGCGAAGGCCAGAGGGATGAGCATCTGACCGGGGCTGGACTTACTGTTTCGAGCTAGACTCACGACTGCTGGCACACAGGATGGCAGTGGCGGTCGTGTTGCTGAAAAAGGCCGAAATTAGAGCCGAAAGCAGCATGATGTAGCCAAGGGTCCAGGTGGGTCGGCCCCCACCCAGGCGCTCAAGGCTATGCGCCAACTGCTCTATGACTCCGGTTTTGACCAGCGCCCCCGTGAGAATAAAAATGGAGGCAAGAATAATGACCACCTCGCTGGCCAGGCCTGAGAAGGCTTCTGCGGGGGTCAAAATGCCGGACAGTACTAGAGCCACCAGCAGCAGCAGGGTCACTACGTCTACCGAAAGCCATTCCAGCAGGAACAGCAACACCGTGGCGGTGAGCAGAGCGTAGACGATCCAGATTTCAAGTGTCATGATGGGGCAAGATGGGACATGTCGAAGCGGGCTGCGTGCTCAAATGTACGGGAGTGACCGTCCCGCTCAGCCAAGAGGGGACCCCTCTCGAGATCAGTGTTCAAGGATGAAAAAAACCACGACCTACCCGGCCGGTTCAACGCATCTTGTTTCCCACCGACTTTTCGGAAGCAGCGCAACAGGCTTGGCCTCACGCAGCGGAGCTGGCTCACCGCTACGGGGCCAGGATCGATCTGCTCCACGTTTCCGACTCAGGTCCCAGCCACACCGACGCACCCCAGGAAGAAACCTTAGACTATCCGCAGCATGAAGCATATATCCAAAACCGGTTTCAGGAGGTTTTGGGGTCCTTGACTCCCGGCCAGAGGGTCCAGGCAGTCCACTTGCGGGCTGGACTCGCCCGCTTCCACCATCGTCGACTACGTCGACTGTAACGCGATCGACCTCACCGTCATCGGGACTCAAGGCCACTCTCGACTGGAGAATTTCCTGCTAGGCAGTGTGACTGAAAAGGTGGTCCGCCACACTGCTTGTCCGGTCCTGACGGTGGCTTCCGAACGCCCCGACTCCAACAGCCGTCCCCAGTATCGAAGCATCTTGGCGGCCTTTGACTTCTCGGAATATTCCCGAGATGCCGTGTATCTCGCCTTGGACCTGGCGGAAAAGTTCCAAAGCCAGCTACACGTGCTCTACGTAATCGCTCACTCGATTCATCCGGCCTTCTACCAGGCCTGGCGCCGGAGCATTTTGCAGGAGGTGCCGGAGATCACTCAGCGAGCGCGCCAAGCCTGTGCCGAAGCCTTCGAGCCGGGGGTAGCCCTGCGAGCGAACCTCCACATCGAACCGCGCGATGAGCGTGATGATCGAGTCATCACACAATTCGCCCAGGACAACGGTATGGACCTCATCGTGATGGGAAGCCATGGGCTTTCCGGTTGGGAGAGGGCCCTGATGGGAAGCACCACGGAGCGAGTGGTTCGAACCGAGAAATACCCGGTTCTGACGGTGAAACCACGGATACGGGAAGGGGAACCGACTTCCCCGAATCCATCGGATTGACTTCGGGGCCGGTTCGAAACGCCTCAGGTGGCCAGAATTCCCAGGCGGAGAAACGTTTCAAATCTCGGCCACGCAACCCTCCAGGAGGGAGGCGCTTGGGTGGCACTCTATCGGCGGAGTAAATCCCCACCTAACCAGACTTTCGCTTGTCACGACTTTGGACGACGCGCCCCGCCGCCGGCTTCGGTTCACATTTTAAACACTAGACCTGGACCGTGAAATCTGGAGAGCCGCTTTGAAGCTGATTGCGGGTCTTGCTCGGGCCACAGTGAGTTCGACAAGGCGGAAAGCCTGTTTCCGATCTCCTACGACCGATGAAAGCTTGATACGAACAGCGGTCGGTAGGACAATGTTGTGGGAAAACGGGATCGGCGCTGCCGGGCCGATTGCCTTCCTCGCCAATGGCCGCAGATGCGTCCGAGGAAACGTTCGGGTAGTCAGGAACCCGCTGTGAGGGAGTTCAGTCATGCCATCTACTGTAGCTAAAGACATCATGAACCCCGATGTCATTACCGTGCGAGACGAGATGAGTTTCCGGGACGTCGCCAGCTTCCTGACCGAGGAATCCATCTCCGGAGCGCCGGTAGTGGACGGCAAAGAACACCTGGTTGGGGTGGTCTCCCTCACGGACATCGCGGAAAGCGTCGCCCTCAGATCCGACCTCTCACCGGAAAACTTGAAAGCCTCACCCGCTTCCAGACGGAGCCGATCAACGAGGCCGCGGGAGGGAACCCACCAGCTACTGGTTCGAGACGTGATGACCCCCACGGTGTACACCGTGCCTGAAGACACCCCCCTGTCGGAGATTGCCCGCACCATGATCGCGGGCCGGGTTCACCGGCTCTTCGTGACTCACCGCAGCCAAGTGGTGGGCATCATCACCAGCCTGGACATGCTTCGAGTCCTGGCGGAGCAACCTTAAGGCCCCCCAGGTAATCAGCTTTGGCTGGGTTTAAGTTCGAAGTGCGAGCGGCGAACTCCGAAGGGGTCGCCACTTTGCACTTCGAACTTCCTCAGAGGCCTTTCTGCCGGGCGGTCTTTTTGGCGGCCACCACGATGGCGACCAGTTCTTCGGCTTCTCGGCTCAGATCCTGGACTCTGGTGGCTGGCACAACCCGGAGCGTGCCCAGGACAATCCAGCTCATACACACACTCGTCTGCCTCTTCTTCAACAATGGAGAGCTTGGCGACGAAGTCGCGCCGCGACCTTCCTCGGCGGGCGGCCTGGTAATTGGCCCCCACCGTTGCCGCTCGCAGCAGCTGGCGTTTGATCTGACCCACTTCCGCGCTTGTGGGAAAGGTGGCGCAGAGCTTGAGGACGTCAATGGCGAAGGTCTTTGTGCGTTCCAGCAGGTCTGGTGGATTTCGCATGCCTGCTATCAGGGTTCGCAGGCCGAAAAATTCGAGATTGTTTTTGGCTGGGTTTAAGGTCAAAGTGCAAAGTGCGAAGGGGTCGCCGATGGGACCCTGATTATTTTTGACAGGGCGATCATCCGGCCCTCTTTCGATCTTCATCGAAGCCATTCCAACGGCTGCGCCAGCGAGAGGAGCTTTCCGATAGTGTGCTCAGGCTAGCACTTGGGGAACCGAATCTGAATAGCCCGCACCACTCCACATCCTGTGAGATTTCGTCGCCAGTCCAGTTCGGTTACGATTTGAGGCACTCACCAAGGCGGAGCTGTCCTTGTTTCAGGAGTTAGTGAGTTGCCGTACGATTTTTCATCTGCTGAGCGAATTGCCGGTCTGGTTGAAAGAGTGACTTTCCATTCCGAGGAATCGGGCTTTGCGGTACTGCGGGTCAAGATCCAAGCCCGACGGGCTCTGGTCACCGTCGTCGGCACCCTGGTCGATGCCACCGCAGGAGAGTGGCTGGAGGCCTCCGGGCACTGGGTTGTCGATCCCCAGCATGGCCCCCAGTTCAAGGCAGAGAGTCTTCGGACCACGCATCCCAAGACGGTTGAGGGTATCGAGAAGTACTTGGGTTCGGGTTCGATCAAGGGGATTGGCCCTCATTTCGCATCCCGCCTGGTGGGTGCCTTTGGCGTCGATGTCTTTGATGTCATCGAGAAGGAACCAGACCGTTTGCTGGAAGTGAAAGGAATCGGTCCCATCCGGCAGGAAAAGATCACAGCCGCCTGGGAGGAACAAAAGGCAGTTCGAGAGATCATGGTTTTCCTTCATTCCCAAGGAGTGGGAACCAGCCGGGCTTTTCGCATCTACAAGACTTACGGGGAGGAGGCCATCGAGAAAGTCCGGGAGAATCCCTACCGTTTGGCCCAGGACATCTGGGGAATCGGGTTCAAGACGGCCGATCAGGTGGCCAAGAATCTGGGCATTGCCAAGGATTCGGATATCCGCGCCCGAGCGGGTGTTCAGTATGTCCTGCAGAGGCTTACCGAAGAGGGTCACTGTGCCTATCCCAAGGGAGAACTGCTCGACCGGGCCTCTCGAATGCTGGAGGTACCAGGCGACATCGTGGAGCGGGCCATCGTCCACGAGGTCCAAACCGGGAGCCTTTCAGTGCATGAACATGACGGCGATGCGCTGGTCTATCTGTCCACACTAGACACATCTGAGCAGCTACTTGCTGAAAACCTGGTTCGACTAACCCGGTTGTCTCACCCCTGCCCTCCGATTGAGGTTTCGAAGGCCATCTCCTGGGCGGAAGAAAGACTGTCGATCACTCTGGCACCAGCTCAGTGCGAAGCCATACAAAAAGCCGTGACCAGTAAAGTTTTGATCATCACGGGAGGGCCGGGAGTCGGCAAGACGACCTTGATCCACTGTATTGTCCGGATCTTTAAGGCCAAGAATCTCAAAGTCAGCCTGGCTGCGCCAACTGGAAGGGCGGCCAAGCGGATGTCGGAAGCCACCGGCATGGAAGCCAAGACGATCCATCGCCTGCTGGAATTCGATCCGGCCACGGGCAGATTCAAGCACAACCACCGCAAGCCCCTGAAAGGGGACATCTTCATCGTCGATGAGACCAGCATGATCGACCTAGTGCTGGCCCATCAACTCGTGCGAGCCATTCCCGTTCATGCTGCCTTGATTCTGGTTGGAGATGTGGACCAGCTTCCTTCCGTAGGTCCGGGCAGAGTGCTCCAAGACATTATCAATTCCAAGATGTTTCCGGTCTGTCGACTGATCCAGGTGTTTCGACAAGCTGCGGAGAGCGACATCATCACCAACGCCTATCGAATCAACGCAGGGGAACTGCCCCGTTGGCCAAAAGTCCAAAGAGGAGAAACAGCAGATGCCAGGGATTTCTATTTCGTGGAATGTGCCGAACCGGAAAAGGCCGTCCAGATCATGGTCCACCTGTTACAGGATCGGATTCCCAAAAGGTTCGGGTTTGATCCGATAGAAGACGTTCAGGTCTTGACGCCCATGCAGCGTGGAGATCTGGGAGCGAGAAACTTGAACCTGGTTCTGCAGGCGGCCCTCAACCCGGAAAGCGAGGGGGTATCCCGATTCGGATGGAAGTACTGTCCCGGTGATCGGGTCATGCAGATCGTCAACAACTATGAGAGCGACGTTTTCAACGGAGACATGGGCCGCATCGACACGATCAACCGGGAAGAGGGAGAAGTGATTGTTCTCTTTGACGGCCGGAGCGTGACCTATGATCTCCAAGAGTTGGATGAACTGGCTCTAGCCTATGCGATCACCATCCATAAATCTCAGGGAAGCGAGTACCCTTGCGTGGTGATCCCCGTTCATACGCAGCATTACACCCTGCTGCAACGGAATCTGCTCTACACGGCTGTTACACGGGGAAGACAGCTGGTTGTTCTGGTCGGGACGATCAGGGCTATGGCTATCGCCGTCAAAAGGATGGAGATGGGCAGGCGGATCACGACTCTGACGGAAAGGTTGGCCAGTGGTGCTGCCAGTTGAGCACATCTCCCATTCGCCTGCTCTAGTCTCACCTTCCTGGAGTCCGTGGAGGATATTCAGCTTCGATCAGAGATGCCTCCGGCACAGGTTAGTTGGTTCCTAAGGTGGGCCGGCGGCGCGCCAGCCGGCTTTTAACTGTCGGGACAGGGATTCAATCGTGGTAGTTGCTTGCGGGGAATTCGCCAAATTGACCAACTCCAAGGGGTCCGTTTCGTGATCATACAATTCACGGCCCCGAATCTGACCGTCCAATCCCTCCCATTCCGTGTACCGATAACGATCCGTACGCATGGTTCGGCCCATGCTGTGATCATAGCGGGGGAATTGGCTAAAGGCTGCTTTCTTCCAGGGCCGATTGGGATCCTCAAAGAGCGGAGCCATACTGGTCCCTTCGACATGTTGCGGGATCGGCAGGCCCGCTAGTTCGGCCAGTGTGGGATACACATCGATCAGTTCCACCAGTGCCTGGGTTCGGATCGGCCGAGAGCGTCCAGGTGTGGCGATGATCAACGGGACGCGGGCCGACCATTCGAAGATGGTCATCTTGGCCCAAGTGCCGTGTTCCCCCAGATGCCAGCCGTGGTCCGACCAGAGCACTACGATGGTCCGATCGGCCACGCCGTTGTCCTCCAACGCTTGCAGAAGCCTTCCGATCTGGGCGTCCACATAGCTGACATTGGCCATGTAGGCTTGCCAGACTTTCTTCTGTAGCGGATCGGGGATGGGGCCCTCGACCGGGATTCCCTGGTAGCTTCGCAGCTCAAAGCCGGCGAAGCGGAGAGCCTCTCCGAGCGTAGAGGGGTATTTCTTGAAGTCGGGGCTATACAGCTGGTTGGGTTTCCAATAGGTCACGCTGTTGTAGATGGCCCAGATCGGTACGTCGACCGGCGGCTGCCTGTGCTCGGGCAGCGTGATGTTGTCCGTCGGATACCAGTCGAAGTATCTCTTAGGGGCCACCAACGGGAGATGGGGCCGACGGTAGCCGACAGCCAGGAAAAAGGGTTGGTCTTTGAACTGGGCCATAGTCTTTACCGCCTGTCCCGTCATCCGGCCCGCGTAGAGGGTCTCGTCGGGCACGTCGGGAGCCTGGATGGCAGGGCAATCGGCTCTGGGCCGGATGATGGTAGGCACTGCAGCCCGCTGGGCGAAGGGGACCCGGGCCACCGCCGCTTCGTTCACCACCTCCCACATCTCTCTTTCCCGGCCAGGAGAAAGAGGCACCGACCAGGAGGCTGGGTCGTCGCCTCCGTCATCATAGATTTTTCCGTAAGCCTGGGCGTGGTAGCCGTGGTTCTTGAAGTGTTCGGAAAGGGTTACGAGACCCCGGTGGTTCTCCCGTTTGAAGACGTCACGCTGGGAGTAGAGCCCAGTGGTTTCCGGACGCAATCCGGTCATGACCGAGACTCGCGACGGGCTGCATTGAGGAACCTGACAGTAGGCTCTCAGAAAGGTCGTTCCGCGGGCGGCCAGATCGTCAATGTTGGGCGTGCGGATGACTCTCACACCGTAGCAACCCAGCAGGGGACGAAGGTCGTCCACGGCGATGAACAACACGTTGGGCCGAGTCTCACCCGCATCGAGTTGGGCGCAGGCTGCAATGAGCAGAACCAGCGATCCCCCTAGGACCCGACGAATAGCTGGTCCCAAGGTTTGGCCACGGTGCTTTGACTCCATCAATCGATTTCTCACGAGCGTAGTGCTCCAAAAAAGAAAACCCAGGTTCGGGTTTTGGGCAAGCAAGCTTCCCCATGGCAAAGCCGCCACCGGCTGGGTCCCAGCGGTGAATGATCAAAACCTATCAGCTCTCCAACCAAAGAACCAGTATTGTGACCTGCGAGCGGCACAAGTTCAACGTTATCAAAGTGTACCAGAATGGTTACGTAGACGTCGGCATCTTCAACTCGACGTACCTTTACGAGTTCTACACGAGGGGGTTCAACACCCACCAGCAGAACCATGTGCTGAAGGAACGATACCCGGATCGTTTCATCCTCTGCGGCTCCTTCGATCCCCGGGAGGAGGAAGTGGGCCTAGACAAATTTCGGCGGATGGTGGAGGAGTACCCGATCCAGGGCATCAAGCTGTACACGGCCGAGTGGAGGAAAGGCTCCAAGGGGTGGCGCCTGAATGACACTTGGGCGTACAAGTACCTGGAGCTCTGTGACGCTCTGGGCGTCCGAAACCTCCACGTCCACAAGGGACCCACCATCTACCCCCTGAACCGGGATGCCTTCGATGTTCACGATGTGGATTATGCGGCCACTGATTTCCCAGGACTCAATTTCATCGTCGAGCACGTCGGTCTGCCCCGGCTGGAGGACTTCTGCTGGATTGCCACCCAGGAGAAAAATGTCTACGCGGGCATGTCGGTGGCCATGCCCTTCATCCATCTCCGGCCCAAATACTTCGTCGAGATCGTGGCCAATCTCCTTTTCTGGGTGGGAGAGGACAAGATCCTCTTCGGTAGCGATTACGCCATCTGGCACCCCAGGTGGATCATCGAGAAGTTCATGGCCTTTTCCCTGCCGGAAGAGATCGCGGAAGAATACGGTGTCCAGCTTTCCCTCGACATCAAGCGAAAGATACTGGGCGGGAATGCCGCTCGCCTGTACGGCATCGACGTTGCTGCCCACCGGAAAAGACTCGACCGGGATGAAATCGGTGCCAGGATCTTCGCCAGAAATACTTGAGAAAATAAGACTTAACCGTTTTCCTAAGAAAATTAACTCATCGCGATTTAGCCGGCATTCTGGTAGATGGCCGTTGATTTGACAAAGCCGTGACCAGCATTCCGCAACAACAGTTCTTCATGCTCAACAGCGAATTCATGGTCTAACAAGCCAGGTGCACAGGCCACCCGGCTCTCGGCTCTGGATGAGGACCAACGCCTGGAGAAGTCCTTTCAACTGGCCCTCGTGCGTCGGCCCTGTGTCCCGGGGGAAAAACCTCGCTCTTGCCTTCTTGTGGGAGCCCCAAGGCCCATCTGAAAAACTCATTCGATGAGAGTAATACGCCCAGGTGCTTCTCAGCTCCAGCGAATTCCTGTACATTCGATGATATGGTGCATTCATCCAAGCTGCCATCCATGGCGGGTCTGCCCTTTTCCGGGGCGCCCCTTTCGCGCCGGGAACTGCTCGGGCGGGTGGGAACCGGAATCGGGGCACTCGGACTGGCCGTCCTGATGGCCGACTCCCGGCTCTTGGCCGAGAACCCCGTAGCCTCTGCGGATGGAGGAGTTTCGAATCCATTGGCGCCCAAGCAGCCTCACTTCGCTCCCCGAGCCAAGCGCGTGATCCATCTGATGATGAATGGGGCCCCGTCTCACGTGGACACCTTCGACTACAAGCCGCTACTCAAGAAATACCACGGCCAGCGGCCGGCGGCGGTGGATCTAAAGACACAGCGAAAAACCGAGGGCTTGATGGAATCGCCCTTCCAGTTCAAACGCTATGGCCAGTCCGGCAAGTGGGTCAGCGAGCTCTTTCCGCACGTGGCGCAGTGTGTCGACGATCTGTGCTTCATTCATTCCATGTACACCGATCTGCCGGAACACGTGGCCGGACTTTTGATGATGAACGTGGGCGCCATCCAGCCCAACCGTCCCAGCCTGGGTGCCTGGCTGACCTACGGCCTGGGGACGGAGAATCAAGACTTACCCGGCTTCATTTCCCTGTGCCACAAGGGCAAACACCGTCCGGGCGAACCGAACTGGAGCAGCAGCTTTCTGCCCGGCATCTATTCTGGAACCTTCGTGGACACGGTCAGTCTGGACCCTCAAAAAGTGATCCCGAACATCGCCAGTCTCTATCTCTCCCGCGTCGAGCAACGGCGGCAAGTCGATCTGCTCCTGGAGATGAACCGACTGCATCTGGAGCAGCTCGAGAGGGACCAGGCTCTGGAAGCACGCATCCAGTCGCTGGAACTCGCCTTTCGCATGCAAACCTCCGCCCCGGAGGCCTTCGATCTGAGTCAGGAGACGCAGGCCACGCGGGATCTGTACGGCATCCAAGATGAGCCCACCTTCAGCCGCATCGGGGGACGGCCCTTCGGTGGTTTTGCGGAAGGCTGCCTGCTGGCTCGTCGGCTTTCGGAGCGGGGCGTCCGTGTCGTGCAGTTGGGCTTCGCGCCCGACATCGCCTGGGACGATCACGGCGACATCCAGAATCACGTTCCCAAGGCCAAGGATTGCGATCGGGCCATTGCCGCCCTCTTGAAGGATTTGAAGGCGCGCGGTCTATTGGAGGAGACCCTGGTGATCTGGGGCGGTGAGTTCGGCCGCACTCCTACCTCCGATCCCAGCGGCAAACGGCCGGGCCGCGATCACAACCATTACGGCTTCACGGTGTGGCTGGCCGGCGGCGGTGTGAAGGGCGGCTACTCCTACGGCGCCACTGACGATTTCGGCATGAGAGCCGTTCACAACCGGGTCCACGTACACGACCTTCACGCCACCATTTTGCACCTCATGGGACTGGATCATGAGAAGCTGACCTACCGATATTCGGGCCGCGATTTTCGTCTCACAGACGTGCATGGCAGAGTCATACACGACATCATCGCCTGAAGTGTGCGAGCCAGGCAGCTGTTGGCACCAGGCGCATTGAGAGATATTTTCCACTTCGCACTTCGAATCGGCTTCTCAGGTAGGGCTTGAACTTAAGACGCTCCGGTTAAGAGCCGGTGTGTATAATGCGATCTTCGACCTGATTCATGACTTGGGACACCCCTTTTCGTACCGGTCTGGAGTTTCGGGTGCGGGTCGCGGAGAGGCCGGAGGCGTTTGCTCCAGACGCAGAGTTCGGTCGGAGTGATGCTGCGAGCCACGGGCACCCGAAAGGAGGGGGCCGCAACCATGTTGGAACTCATCTGTCGCAAGACTTGAGGAACCTGCCGCAAGGCGGTCGCCTTGCTGAAGGAAAAGGGAACCGTCTACCGTTATCGCGAGTACACAGAAGACCCTCTGTCGCTCTCGGAAATCCGGACCGTGCTGACGAAACTGGGACTGGAGGCCCGTCAAGTTCTGCGTAAAAACGATGCTACAAGCCGGGAACTGGGCCTGACCGGTGAGGAACCGGAATCGGTGCTGATCCAGAAAATGGCTGAGTACCCCACCCTGCTACAGCGTCCCATCGGCGTGCTGGGAGAACGGGCCGTAGTGGGCCGTCCAGCCGAGAAACTGTTGGATCTGATCGGGTAGCTCTGGCTAGGAAGTTCCCGTCCGGAAAGTGGCTAACTGGTGATCGTATAATGAGTTGTGGACAATTGTGGGGATGTATTGTATCCCCAAAGTGGATGAATCCCTAGCAAGCCCAGGGCAAAGCATTACAGGAAATCCCAACAGCTTCAACCCCGCAGCAGGGCGTAAGAAACGCCCAGCGCCAGATAAAGCGAGCCGATCAGAAGCATCATGACCCACCAGGCCTCAGAGCTGCGGTAGGCCGCAGGTACGTAGCGACGGCCCAGGTAAGCGTAGGTAATGATGAGAATGCCGATCAGAGGAGCGTCGATCGCCCCGATCAGAAGAACCAGGGTGACGGGCTGGGGGACGAACACGTAGACCAACCAGCAGCTGACCATCATCAGGGTCATGATCAGCTTTTGCCAATGAGCGGCCGGGAGTCGGGCAAAGAGGCCAGGCGCCTTTTGGCGCAGGGGCTGAACGAACATGCGGGAGGAGCCGTCGAAGATCGAAACCGCGGTACTGCTGATGGCCGCCCAGGCTCCCAGGTAAAAGAGGCTTCGGGCCCAGGGACCGAGCACCTCGGTCATCATGAGACTCAACTCGCGAGCCAGTCCTGCGCCAGTCAACTGGACTCCGGCGGGACGCAGGATGCCGACACCCAGTATGAAAGTGGAAAGGCATACGATCAGTCCCAAGGCATAACTCAGCCAGATGTTGACCCGATTGACCCGGAGCCACCCGAGCATGCGGCCAACCTCCTCTGCGGAGGAGGGGTGAAATTGCTGGCGGCTCAGTCGACCCACCCGGCGCGTGTGCGCGAGTAGACCCATCTCCCGTTCCTCGGCCCAGGCGCTGTATTTGATGGTTCCCGAGCCGGCCATCACGATTCCGGCCAGAGACATCATGACCAGCCACTCCTCCGGACCCGAGGCCGCCCGTGGAATGAGCCCCCGAGCCAGCTCGCCTGAGACCTGAGGGAACACGAAAAGAGCGCAGACCAGGAGGCTGAAGGTGAAAAGCAGGCACAACACCGTATTGAATCTCTCGGCCACACGGTAACCTCCCACCACCAAAAGAAGCCAGACCAGAGCGAAATTCAAAAAGGTCCAACTAATGCCTTGCGACGTCTCCACATCCACTCCGGCAAAAGCGTCCCCGGAGAGGAAGGATGCTGGGAGTAGCCAAATGGGGAGTCCCCCGAAGACGTCGTAGCAGATGAGCCCGGCGATGGCAACGATGCCTCCTCGCAGCAGGAAATCCTTGAAGGCGTTGACGGCCAGCCACACCCAGGGAACCCAGGCCAAGGGGGGACCCATCCCCGAGCAGACCTCCAGGAAATTCTGTCCGGTCACAATGGAAACCCGCCCTACGGCTTCATTCCAAAAAGCTTTGGTGATGACCGTAAAAAGGATGACCCACAGCAGGGCCCCACCGTATCGCGCCCCGGCCATGGGCTCGGTCAAAATCTCTCCGCTGCCGATGGCCTCGGCCAGAAGCATCAACATGGGGCCGATCCAAGCGACGGCCTTGAGGGCCTCCGTAGGTACCGCGGAGACCCGCCATTCAGTCGCTCGGATTTTCGAACTTTCTGCCATGGCCC
Source organism: Acidobacteriota bacterium (assembly GCA_965205565.1). Lineage (GTDB taxonomy): Bacteria > Acidobacteriota > UBA6911 > RPQK01 > CBDBID01 > CBDBID01. Next base: position 14,019 of record CBDBID010000012.1, on the reverse strand, counting down.
CGAATTGTGAAGGATGGGCCATCCAGATGCCAACCCGCGATTGTCTCGACAAACGCCAGCGCACGCCTGAGGGCTTGCGAAGGGCGAGAGAGAAGAATCCGATCTTTCCAGAAGGTGGGGTCAGACCAGGCGCTGGACCAGCCAGAAGGCACCCAACCCCAGGATCAGGGAGGAAGTTAGTTTGACGGCCGAGCGATGCCATTGGCGGCGACGCACATACATGATCAGCGGAAACAAAGCGGCGATGATCAGAATCTGTCCCACCTCCACACCCAGGTTGAACGAGAGCAGTGAGGTCATCAAACCCTGTCGCGGCAATTGCATGGATCGCAGGATGTTGGAGAACCCAAAGCCATGCACTAGTCCAAAGAAAAAGCTGATGGCCCAGCGAAAGCGGATCTCCCGCACCAGGATATTCTCCAAAGCGATGTAGCAGATGCTCAGGGCAATAGCCGCTTCCACGAAACGATCCGGCAGCACGACCAGGTTCAAGGTAGCGAGGATCAAAGTGATGCTATGGGCCAGGGTAAAAGAGGTTACGATGCCCGCCAGGGAACCCAACGATCCCCCCAGGATGATCAGGCCCACCAGAAAGGCAATGTGATCGTAACCGGTAAAGATGTGCTCCACCCCTAGTCTTAGAAACCGTCCCATCCGGTGCGTCAGGCCGTCCCAGCCTTGAAGCACCGCTACCTGTCGGCTGGGCTCTCGAGCGTCCAGCAGGTAGTGTTCCATCTGACCGCCATAATCGAGGCGGCAGAAGGTGCGATGCCGGATGTCGGTCAACTCGTGGAAGGTGGATTCCAGGCGCAGATCCAGAATGGGTTGTGAGAATTGATGTCGTACGGAGAGTTCCAGCTCTCCGGAAGAGAGAATGCGAAAATCGGCAATCTCAACCCTTCCCTCTTCCTGGCCGTTGAAAAGTCGGAAGTGCCCGACCAGCCGCTGTGCGATTCGATCCCGCTGCGCTGATACCTCCTCGTACTCCAGATTTCCATCCTGATTGGCATCCCACTCGGGGATGAAATTGAGATCCAGAAGGGAAACCAAAATCTGGCTTTCGGCCCTCTCGCCCTGCATCTGAACCATCCAAAAACTCAGCGAGTCTTCGTGCGCCCAGGCCGCCGTCGAAAAGAGAGAGACAAAGCACAAGAAATACAGCAAACGGCAGATCGGATCAGCCGGAACTTTCATATGCACTACACAAGCGATGGTCGAACACTCCCGAGATCCATACCGGAGCGAGGCGGCCATTAGATCTTCTCCTCCCCTGAAGGGATTGTCCACCACATCCCGAGCCCCGCTCTTCGTTACTCCGAAGCCGCTGCGAGTTGGCCCGCAATAAGTTGGTCGAGGCGGAAAAGCTGGAATCAGAGCTTCTTGACGCCAGCGTTGGAGAGAAGAAAGCCGGTTGCGATCAGACTCAGTAGCGCACCCATGACGGCCAGAGCGACCGAGGGGGAAGCCTCTGACGCCAGGTATCCGGCCACCAAGCTTCCCAGTGGCATGCCTCCTCGAAAAGCCAACATGAAAATGCTCATCACCCGACCGCGCATCTCCTCGCTGGTGACCGTCTGGACCAGGGAAGTCACCGAAGCGAACAGGGAAATCAGACTCGCCCCGGCGAAAAACAGGATGATGTAGCTCAGTATCAAACTCCCGGAGGCCGAGAAAAGAAGGATCAACAGGGCGAAACCCAGCTGCACGCGCAGAATAAATAGCCCTCGATTCTTCAGTCGCGTGAGGCCGGCGTAGACCAGGGCACCGGAAATCGAGCCCACTCCCGAGCAAGCCAGCATGGTCGAGTAACCCGTGGCGCCGATGGCAAACACGTCGCGGGCAAAGATCGGCAGTAGCACCAACAGGGGAATACCACAAAAGGTGCTGGCGAATCCCAGAACGCTCAGTTGCCACAGGGCCCCTTGATTCTTGACAAAGGCCAGACCTTGCCGCAGACCCGTCAGGACCGACTCTCCGGTCTTGGGCGGCCGAAAGGTGGCCCGAATCAGATACAAACTGATGATGACGGCCACAAAGGAGATCCCGTTGAAGAGGAAACAAAGGGCGGCCCCAAGAGTGGCCAAGGCCGCTCCCGCAAGAAGCGGGCCCACCACGCGAGCCAGATTGAATTGAATGGAATTCAGGGCGATGGCGTTGGCCAGATCTTTCTTCTGCACCAGCCCAGGCACTAGGGCCTGGTAGGCGGGACCGCCAAACGACTGGCCGGTACCGACCACGAAGGCCAAAAGCAAGAAGTGCCAGATCTGAATCCGGTCGAGAACCACCAGAGTCGCCAGGATGAAGGCGCAGGTCATCTGAGTGTACTGGGAAGCCAGCAGTTGCCAGCGCCGGTCCACGCGGTCGGCGGTCACCCCAGCTACCAGGGTAAAAAGCAGGATCGGAAGTTCGCCCAGAAAGCGAGTGAGTCCCAGGTAGAAGGCTGATCCGGTAAGTTCCAGAACCACCCAGGCTTCGGCGACCTGCTGCATCCAGGTGCCGGTGGTCGAGGTAAAGGCCCCGAACCACATCAGTCGAAAATCCCGATAGCGAAAAGCCTGAAAGGTGCGCGAAATCACCTGGCGAAAAGCACCGGCCTGCTTCCGTTCTGGGTAGCGGGCCTCATTCGCGAACACACGGTCCTCTTCGGCCATCTCTGCATTATGACCAACCCGGTTTGGGGCTTGGAAGGGGTTTGACTCGAAGGATCGTCTTTTTTGCTCCGGACCGTGAGCGATGATTCGGCGGGTCGAGGTTGGATATTTCTCGAAACACCAACTGGATTCTAGGCGGTCGCAAATATTGTGGCGTCCTAGATGACGCCTTGGAATCGCTTCTGGTCGACGGAAAAACCCGGGAAGACGCGATCGACGTCCGGGGCGCCCAGATGACCGGTGAGCACTTCGGCCAGGAGGTTCCGAAAATCGGTGGTGTAAGCCAGATCTCGACCCTGAAAACGCTGCTCCGGCTTGAGCCCGGGCCACTGCCCGTAGACCTGACCGCCTTTGACCGGGCCGCCCAGGATCATCATCAGATTGCCGTAGCCGTGGTCCGTTCCGGCGTTGCCGTTTTCCGCCACTGTTCTTCCGAATTCGGAAATCTTCACAGTCACGACATCTTCCAGGCGATCCCCCAGATCCCGGGTGAAGGCCGTCAGTCCTTCAGAGAACTGACGCAGCAAATTGGCCAGTTGCCCGTTGACCCCGCCTTCGTTGAAGTGATGATCCCACCCGCCGAAGTCCACGAAGGCCACCTCCAGTCCCACCTGGGCTTTGATCAGCTGGGCCACCTGTTTCAGGGCTCGAGCGAACTGTCCCCGAGGATACTGGGTGTCGGATTGATAGCGGGAAAGATCGTTCTTCTTCAGAAAATCAATCGCGTCGAAAAGCTCCCGGCCCGTACCGGCCAGCAGCGTGTCGGTCTCCCTGCTGTAAAGACTCTCAAAAGCGTTCCCGATTGGTCCGTTGGCCCTCCCCGCCTTTAGGCCAAAACTGCTGACCTCATTCACATTCAAAGCGGTGGCGGGGCCCTGCAGGGCATAGGGCATAGAGGACCCGATCGAGACCGCTCGAAAGGAAGTGGACTGCGGGTCGGGGTTGTGCGTGAGATATCGGTTCACCCATCCCTCGCTGTTTCGGTAGTCGCTCGAAGCCGACTCGACGAAGTCCTGAGCCTCGAAATGGGAACGACTCTCGTGCGGGGAGCCTACGGCTTGCACGACGGCGAGTTGCTCCTTCTGGTAGGCGGGCAGCAGAGCCTGAAGCGAAGGATGCATTCCGAAAAACCCGTCCAGATCCAGGGCCGTTCCTTCTTGTGAAGAAGGACGGGGTATGGCAATGGACGGGCGACTGCGATAATACTCCTTCTCACCAAAGGGAATGATGGTGTTGAGACCGTCCACGCCCCCGCGCTGAAAGATGATCACCAGCGTTTTCTGCCTTCTTCCCGGCGCTGAGGCCAGGGCTAGTCGCTGCAGGAAAGGAGGGACGGCCCCTAGGCCCAACACGGCCAGTGCACCGTTCCGCAACAGAACCCGTCTCGTAATCATGATGCTCCTCCCTGGGGCCGGCACGGAGTCGTTGGCCCGTCTCGGTGTTCTTTTCTCAGGTTCCTCTGATCTTGTCTCATCTCTGGTTCCCTACCGTTTTTGAAACTCGGGGGAACCCAACATGTAGGCAGAGGCGAGGATCTGGGGGACCCGTCTCCCGAGCGTTTCCGGGTCGACGAGATCCAGCTCAGACAGGAGAGTCCGAGCTGCCATGCCATCGTGATAAACGCCGGGGATGTGATCCGTGGCCAGGGCCAGGGAAAAATTCAACCGGCTCAGCAGTGAGTTGCTGCTGAGCCAGGCCTCCGCGTGGTCCGGGTAGCCATTGGGTTGGCGGCAAAGATAAAGAGGCGCACCAATCTGTGACAGAGCGCGAAACAGGTAGGGATTGGGACTAAGATCGGCCTTTACCGCCCGCAGGGAGCTGGCGATCAATTCCAGTGGTTTCTTGATCTTGCTCCGATAGTGGGTGGCTGAAAAGAAGGAGGGGGATGAAAAGATGGCTCTGAGGAGTTGGCGGATGTCCCCTTGGGAACGGACAAACGCGTCAGCGGCGGTCTGCACCAGTCCAGGCGGCGGGTCGTCGCTGACAAAACGGCGGACCAGTTTGTTCGCCAGAAAGCGGGCAGTGGAGGGATGATGGGCCAGAAATCGCAGGATTTCTTCCCCCTTTTCCATACCCGGGGAAGAGAAGACTTCCCCCATGATTCGCCGCTTGCCCTCCTCATGCATCAGCGGTTCAAAGCGAAAGCGAAATCCCTGCAGGGGGCCGCTGAGAGTCCAGACGGTCAGGCTTTTGGCCAGCTCGATGACGTCTTCTTGGCTGTATTCAGCTGTTACGCTGACCGTGTGAAGCTCCAGTAACTCGCGGGCGTAGTTCTCATTGAGTCCCTTCGACCGGGCTAGAGCCGGACTCTGGCGCACCCGGTCCCGGACCTCGCCTCGACCCGCCCGTTTGCCCCTCTGGCGGGCCAACGAACGAAAAAGGGAGCGCGTTTTGTCTCGAGGAGCTGAGCTGACCCAGTTGTCCAAATAGATCAGCATGGCCGGACTCTTTGCCGTGGCCAACAACAGATCTTCGAGTTTGCCCATGGCCCGCGGCCGGATCACCTTCTCCTCGAAATCGGTCAGAAGCACCCGGTTGGGACCCTTCATCGCAAAAACATTGAAGTGGTTCATCCAGAAGTCAACCATGATCTCCTGCAGCTGGCGCCGGCTGTGAACTGCTCGGATCAGCCGGGCCGATGAAAGCTCGAACAGAGGGACCCGTTCCTTGCGGCGCTCCATCATCATCTGGAAGCGGCTCTGCCCCGAATCCGCGGAATTCGGAGTATCTTTCCTCACGTCCATCACCTCGTCCTTGGTCCGCATCCGCAAGCGGCGCGCGATGCCCGGTGGAGGGTACTCCTGGATCATTTCCGCTCGAGTCATGCTGAGAGTCGGCAGATCTCCCAGCTTTCGATCCACCACCGGGTCGGGGATCCTGGAAGGTTCCAACTGTCTTTCGATGTAGGCTGGGATGCCGATTGCCTCCATCATCTCCAGGTCTCCGGGGCGGGGACAAAATCCCAGCCGGTTCAAAACATGAAGAGTCTTTTGCTTTTCAGTCATTGGCGAGGCGCCCGAAGCTTCAGAACTCATGATCTGTTCCCCTTGCCTTCGCCCGATGCACCGGAACGCGACCGGTCTGGCTACATACCTTCAGACGGAAAAGGGACAGGCCAGGTTCACACCCGTGGGTACAAATCGTTACTTGTCGTTTTGCCCTTTGGCCTCTAGAATCCATCTTAGACGGGGGAAAGGGTTTTCTCACGGTGAGCCAGAGCGATCAACCCGAGGTCGACGGTCGCAAGTCACCGAAAAGAAGCCTTGGATTCCACTGTCGGACGACGAAAATCCGGCCATCGGGACGATGAAAAAAAGACCCACCATCACCTGCATCGAGATCATCGAATATGAGACCGAGATATCGGATTTAGGTCGTGAGCCCACCATTGGGATCCCCATGTACAAGAGGGGAGCGACCCTGCAGATGCGTTTCCGGGGCATCCTCATCCATACCGACCTGGGGATCACGGGAGAATACTTTGGGGGAGTGGGCGCCGATTATGCAGCTATCGCCGAGATGGCTCCTTACCTGATCGGCCGTAAGACCTTGGAACGGGAACAGATCTATCAGGACCTTAAGCATGCTTTGCGCCAACAGGCTCGGATGGGCACGGGATTGATCGACATTGCTCTCTGGGATCTGGCCGGTAAGTACCACGAATCCACTGTTTATGAACTGCTGGGAGGCAACCGAAAAAAGCTCCGATGCTACGCCAGCACCTCCGTCGGTGACCATGAAGAAGACGGCCTGAGCAGCCCTGAGGCCTACGCCGATTTTGCCCAAGCCTGCCTGGAGATGGGATACCCGGCTTTCAAAATCCACGGCTGGAAAGATTCCCCCATCGAGGAACAGGTCGCGTTGGTGCGAGCCGTGGGCCGGCGAGTGGGGGGCAAGATGGACTTGATGCTGGATCCGTTTTGCACCATCCGCACCTTTGGAGAGGCCCTGAAGTTGGGACGAGCCTGTGACGAGTATGGCTTTTTCTGGTACGAGGACCCCTTTCAGGACGGCGGCGTTTCGGCTCATGCCCACCGCAAACTGCGTCAGCTAATCCGGACTCCACTCTTGCAACTCGAGCATCTCCGGGGATTGGAATCCCACGTTGACTTCATCGTGGCCGAGGCCACCGATTTCGTAAGGGGAGACCCGGTTTACGATGGCGGCATCACCGGGGTGCTGAAGATCGCTCATGCTGCCGAAGGGTTCGGCCTGGATCTGGAACTGCACGGCGCGGGTCCCGACCGGCGCCATCTCATGGCCGCCATGCGAAACACCAATTACTACGAAATGGGACTGCTTCATCCCCACTGTCCACCCTTCCACACCCCGCATTACCGGGACGATTACGCCGACCGGATGGAGGTCATAGACCAGCAAGGATGTGTCGGAGTGCCCCAAGGCCCCGGTCTGGGCGTGGAGTACGACTGGGACTTCATCGAACGCCACACTACCGATCGCACAGAGTACAAGTGACAGCTTTGGACAGAGCCGCGCGCCGTCACGGCTACGCTTCCCGCAGACCTCCGCAAGTCCGTTGACCCACCTCTCGGCTGGTCTTGTACTTTTCGAGAAACCGGTGCCATTATCCCATTAGCCGGTCTTCATTCATGATCGGACGGATTCTTGATAGCCGGGGCGATGAACACCCCCAATGCAGTGTTTTTCCTTCTGACCTGAGCCCCAAGGGGAGGGAGAAAAATGAAAGCAGCCATCTTACGAGTCTTCGGAGAGCCGCTGTCCATCGAGGAAGCAGAAACGCCCACCTCCGACGCCGATGAGGCGCTGGTCGGACTCTTGAGAAGGGGGCCGCCCGGTGCCCGCGACCCCTTGTGACTTCCCTGGCGAGGCCGCCTGTTTTACAATCGGTTGCGATGAAAGAGAAGGTCACCAAGTCGGAACAGGAGTGGCAGCAAGAGTTGACGCAGGAGCAGTACCAGATCTGCCGCCAGAAGGGCACGGAGGCGCCCTTCTCGGGGGACTACTGGAACTGTAAGCAGGAAGGCACCTATCAATGCGTCTGCTGTGGCAGCGAACTGTTCAGCTCGGAGACGAAGTACGACTCGGGGACCGGCTGGCCCAGTTTCTGGGCCCCTCAGGATCCTCGACGCGTCGCCACCGAGGTGGACCGCAGTCATTGGATGGGACGAACCGAAGTGCTGTGTGAAAAATGCGGTGCCCATCTGGGCCACGTCTTCGACGATGGTCCCGCCCCTACCGGAAAACGGTACTGTATCAATTCGGCGGCCCTTAAGCTCGACTCCGAAAAGTGATTCTTACCGGAAACGCCGCCGAGGACCAATGGTTCTGCGTTCACCGGCCGTAGTAGAACCACTCCAGCCCGATGCGGGCCACACCGCGCCCTCCAGTGGCGGAAAAGGGGGGCTACGATCCACGGGGTTTCCCCTCGTGGGTACCGTGTTTGTGGAAGGGAGCACTTAGCAGTTGCTGGAAAGAAAAGAAGGAGGCCTTCGGGACTTCACCGCGGGCTGAGGCGCAGCAGGAGAAACCGGATGCTCAAGACCACCCAGGAGAGAATGGTTGCCGGGGCGCTGATCCTCCTCACCGGAGGATTGGGCAATCAAAACGCCCACAGGGGGACGGGGAGTCTCAGAAGCCGCGTTTCCTCTTGCGTAGATTTCGACGGCTGCCCTTGGATTTTCCTTCCCAGGGCTTAGGGGCTGGACCATAGCCGTATCCCCCCCCCTCGGAAAAGCTGGGCCTGCGTGGCCGCCGCTCCTCGGCTTCGTTGACGCGCAAGCGCCGTCCTCGGAATTCGAAATCATTGAACTTTTCTATGGCCAACGTCACCGACGCTTTGTCGGAAAACTCGACAAAAGCGAAACCTCTGGGGCGCCCCGTGGTGCGGTCAGTGGGAACAAAGACCTCAACCACTGCGCCCACTTCTACAAAAAGAGCTTCCAGCTCGCTGTCTGTGGCGTCGAAGCTCAAGTTCCCAACGAAAATCTTGCTGATGATGACCCCCTTTTTTTGTAGGTGCTTTCCTCACCAATTGCCGAGGGAGCGAGTTTCGCCCTGGCTCAGCCGTTACTCCCCCTCTGACTCTTCCTCGGAAGTTTCCTCTGAGGATGATTCCTCACTCACTTCCGGACTCAAAACACCGAGAGCCTCACTCTCCTCCTGCTTGGCCTTCTGCTCTTTCTTGGCCCAGCGTCGCTCCCGTTTCTCTGCAGCCTTCTGCTTCTTGGCAATCTCTCTCTGCCGCTTGGCAAAAGTATTTCGCTTTCTCGCCATACCGCTCCTCAGATTGGGGCGGACTCCGCTGCAGGAGGCTACTCACATTCTTCCGGTTTAGGTGCCGGCATGCTCACCGCCTCCCAGTGTTGTGGCAGCCAGGGTACCGCCCTGGTTCTTGTGCGTCAAATCCTGCCTTTCGCCTGCATGGTTGAGCCGGTCGGGCAAAACCACATGGCCCCATCAAACCGCTGGAATACCCAATCTACCAATCATCGTGGTTGTATCGCCTGGCCCAATCAACACCCTGCCAGGTCGTCATTTTAATCAGCTTAACAAACAATCACCACCGAGGTTCCCCCATCGTCGGTTCGAGGTAATCAGGTCCCCGTTCCCCCAGATATCGGACCGCCATCCGTTTGCCGGCTGGGATGTCTGGACGCCCAGGGTTGAAGTGCCCTGTCTGACCTGTTGCACGACCAGTCTAGAGTGTCCCCTGCGGAAGCCCAAACCGGATGGGGTCGCGACTCATCTGTAGGAGGAATCGGATTACGGGCGGACAGGTTCAAAAAATCGGCCGGACTGCGTTTTCCCGAAACCGCTCAGATGCGAGAATGTGGCTACACCGACCATTAGTCAGATGGAGGAGACGCAAGATGACGCAATTGGATTTACAAACTTGTCCTGATTGTACTGTTTGTCTCACCAACAAGAGCTACCATATACGTGATGATGTCGGACTCGGATCTGGCCGATCAAGCCGAGTATATCGTCGTCGGTCGCATTTCAAGCGGCGTGACCGGCTTTTCTGAGCGCGCCCTGACGCGCTACGAACTCGAGGCCGAACGGGTGCTCAAAGGCATGCTATCGGAAGACGTTGTGCCCATCGACGTCTTGGGCGGCACCAGCAAATCCGGACAGCAAATGATCATCTATGGTTCGCCGAACTTCCAGACGGGAGACCGGACCATCCTTTTTCTGGTGCCCGGACGAGGCGGTTCCTGTCGTATCCTGCATCTCATGTTGGAAGCCTTTAAAGAAGTGAAAGTAGGGGAACAAATTTTGGCCGTGTGAGACCTGTCTGAAACTCAGGAAGTCACTCCGGCAGGCCCTGAAACACAGAGTCGCCAGCGATTCAAGCGGCCTCGTAACTTTGCAAGATTCAGTGATTGGCTTTCTGGCCATGCCTCCGGGTCTCCGAGAGAAATGGATTACTTCGTGGATGCCCCGGAGGTGAACTTCAGAAGTGGCAACTTTGCCCTCATCGGAGTCAACACCCTGCGCTGGTTTGAGTTCGAAGCGGGGTGGCACGGTGGGGTGGCGGACTCATGTGGACGGGCAACCTGGGGTAGCTGGAGGCGGAACCGAGGAGTTTCGGCGTGCTATCCAAGCCTGGAACGACGCGAAGAACTCCAACATCATGCTGGAACTGGAGGGCACCACGAACTCTGCTGCGGGTTTGAGTGAAGACGAAATCAACGGGATCCTTTTAGATGATCGCAATGACGAAATTCTTGGTAGCTACACCTGTCCAGGGGGAGGGATTCTGGGGCACGGGGCCGCCCGTGGCCTGGGAGTGGGCGTATTCCGAGGTCAGATCTTTATCACCATTCTGGAAGGAAATATCGTGATGAACGGCGGCGCCCAGTGTGCCTTCGGCGGGGCCATCGGCGCCAAACTCGCCAAAGAGGTTTACGCCCACGAACTCGGTCACACTCTGGGCTTTGGCCACTCCTGCGGAGAGTTCATGGATTGTTGCAATACACTTTTCGATGGCGCCCTGATGCGGGCGCAGGCGCACAGCGGTGGCCGCGGAGCACGGCTGAATTCCGACGACGAAGAAGCTGCCAGATCCCTCTACCAGGTAACCACGCCAGATATCACCATTCTTTTTGCCCACTCGGCCACCGGTGAAGCAGGCGGAGTCCGCAACCGGACCCGGGTGTTTCTGTCTAATAACGGAGACATCCTGGACACCGGTCGCATTCGCTTTTTGAACCAGGACGGGAGTATCCGGGACACCATCAATTACCGGATCGAACCTTGGGGCACTCTTGACACGGAGACCAGTGGACGCGGCGCTCTGGCCGTGGGTCCGGTCTTGATTATTTCGGACCGCGGTGAGAATTCGAATCTGCAAGGCATCGAGTTTTTTGACATCCTGGGCAATTTCGTCTCCGTAACCCAATCCGCTCTGCTGAGAGTCACTCAAATCCTGGTGAGCATGACGAGTAGTGAAAAGACGGGGTTTGCCGCCTACAATCCTGATGCGGACAACGACCTGACCCTGCTCATTCTCCTCTTGGATGAGGACGGCAATGAAGTGGCTTCCAAGCAACTCGTCCTGCCAGCTGGAACTCAGATCGCGGCTTTCGCAGACGAGGCCACACTCTCTAGAAACTATTTTCAGTCCAATCCGGGTGACTTCAAGGGAACGCTCAACGTGAGGGTCCTGGACTACGGAGTGATTGGCGTCCTAGGCCTGACCCAAAAAAGTGGTGGAGCCCTGCTGGCACTGCCGACCAATCCCGAGGGTTTCACCCGTCCGTAGCTTGGATTCGGTGACCATGAAGAATCTGCCAAGCGGGGAATGCTAGACAGTCCCACCTGAGGAGGAAAGGGTGTGAAGAACTTGTCAGTCCTCTCTTTGAGAGCCGCTTTTGTGGTGTCCTGCGCGGCCACGCTGGTGTTTCTGGAGCGGGTGGAGACGAGTACAGCCAAGGTGGCTACCGGGGCCGAGGTGGATCGAGCCTTCGTTTTGGGGAGCGGGGAAGCGGTGGGGGAGTTGGCTTTCGAGATCATCGAGGTGGCCACTCATCGGCCTTTGCCAGCGCGGCTCTATTTTGCCTACCGGGACGGCCGGGAGGGGAAGCCTACGGTGGGTCGCTTCGAAAACTTCCTGGTCTCGGCTTCCGGATTCGAGGTCCGTACCCTGCCGGTGGGGGAATTCGACGTCTACGCCTCGCGAGGCATCGAATACTCGCTGGCCGAGCACCCGGTCGATATCCAAGAGGGAAAGACGACACACCTGCGCGTCGAGCTGGAGCGGGTCATCGACACCTCCGGCTTTATCTCTTCGGACTTTCACCTGCACCTGCAGTTTGCCATGCAGGACGGGGCCATGGTGTCGGCGGCCGAGGGTCTGGAATTGTTGACGGCCACCGATCACAACGTCCTCAAGGACTACTCCCCCTTCATCGAAGAGCTGGGACTTGGACGTTATATGCATTCGGTGGTGGGATCGGAGATTGACACCGAGTTTGGGCACTTCAACAGCTTTCCCCTGCAGCTGGACCGGTGGCGAAGCCGGGAGTACCGCCACGCCATCCGGACGCCGCGCGAGTTTCTGCGCACCCTCCGCGAGGAGCCCGGCGAGCAGGTCGTGCAGATCAACCACCCTCGGATTTGGGAATCGGGGCCCACCGGCGGCTATTTTGACGAGCGATTGAATGCCGAAACAGGGAACTTTGACTATCCCTTCTTCGAAACCGGATTCGACTCGTTCGAAATTTTCAACGCACTGTTGGACGACAAGGACGATCGTATCGGGCGAACCCAGCTGGTGGAGCAGAAACTGCAGGATTGGTACCGCCTGTTGAACCGGGGCATTCTCATGACCGGGGTCGCCAACACAGACGCCCACCAGTATCCCAAAGAACTGCCTGCCTATCCCCGCAACTACGTGCTCTCGGGGTCGGACAATCCCTGGGAGATTGACGTCACAGAAGTGGTTACCGCGGTGAAAAAGCATGCCGTGACCTCCTCTGGCGGCCCCTTCATTCGTTTTACGGGAAACGGCGCCCCGGTTGGCTCCCTGGTCACGGCTCAGGATGCCACGGTGTCCTTGAGCATCCAGGTTCAGTCTCCAAACTGGATTCCGCTGGAGCGGGTGGAGGTGATCAGCAACGGGCAGCTGATCCAGTCCTACTCAGTGGCACCTCCCGAGGAGCAGGATGCTGTCTGGAAATTCAGCACCCAGTTCATGGTGCAACCGGAGGTCGACTCCTGGTACCTGATCCTGGCCTCTTCGGAAGAGCGCTGGAGGAAACCTTTCGAGCAGTTCAGCTCCTTTTCCTTCACCAATCCCATTTTTGTCGACGTGGATGGGAACCGTTACTTCGATCCTCCGGAAGGGGGCTACGCTCTGGAACCGCTCGACCCCTGATCGAGAATCCAGGTGGTTGGGCCCCTCTCGAGAAACCTGCAGGAGATGGCAGCACTTGATCCTCCACCGTTCGCTGGAACATCCAACACCGAGTCTGTGACTTGTAAATCCGTTCGAGTGTCCGTGATTGGCGCGGGCGTGATTGGCGAGAGGCACGCCGAGCTGATCGCAGCCCAGAAGGGTTGCTCACTGGCTGGCATCTGCGATGTAGAACCCGGCAGGAGCCGGATAGCCAAGAAGTTAGCAGTTCCGTTTTATCGCGAGCTCGAAGAGTTGCTGGAACGCGAGAGTCCAGAAGGCGCCGTCGTCGCCACTCCCAACGACCGCCACGCCGCCGTGGCCGAGATGTGTGCCCAGCGAGGGGTGCACGTTCTGATCGAGAAGCCGATCGCAGACAACCTCGTAGAGGCGTTCCGCATCGTTCAGGTGGCCGAGGAGGCCGGAATTCAGGTTCTGGTGGGCCATCATCGGCGCTACAACCCGCTCATTCGAAGAGCACGATCCGTCATCCAAGGGGGGCTGCTGGGCGATCTGGTTGGTGTTTCAGCATTGTGGGCACTGCTGAAACCTGCCGATTATTTCGATGTCGAGTGGCGGTGCAAGCGCCCGGGAGGCGGACCCACCTTCATCAATCTCATCCATGAGCTCGATAGTCTGCGTTTCATCTGCGGTGAGATCCGTCGCGTGTACGCTCAATCCAGCTCACGCGTCCGCCAACTGGATGTTGAGGATTCGCTGACCATTTCGATCGCCTTCGAGAATGGCGCCTTGGGATCCCTGATGGCCTCGGACGCCACACCCTCACCTTGGTCCTACGAGGCGGCAACTCACGAGAACCCCTACTATTTCCATACCGACGAGAATTGCTATCACTTTCTCGGCACCACGGGGTCCTTGGCCTTTCCGAAGATGGAGTTCTGGAGCTATGCTAAGAGTGATCGGCGGGGCTGGCAGCATCCGCTGCAGCGGTCACCGCTCCCGGTGACTCGGGCGGATCCTCTGGAGCTG
>CBDBID010000011.1:15000-47095 GCA_965205565.1 Acidobacteriota bacterium | reverse complement strand
AGATTCAGGTGACCGGACCGGGCGGCATCTCCCGCAGTTTGTCCGATCCGGCTCTTTTTCTCTGGTTACGCATCTGTGTCTGGGGCGGGACCCTCATGCTCACGGGCTATGCGATGGGTTCGCTCTACGAGCGGCTGAAGACCCGCGTCAGCGAGCTTCGACAGACCTATTACGGAATCCTTATGATCCTCCAGCAGTTCATCTCGAACGACAAATACACCCACAACCATTCTTACCGGGTTTCCGTGTATGCCGTGCAAATCGCCCAGCGCATGCGCTTTGGTGACGACGCAGTGGAGGACGTGCGTGCGGCCGCCTTGCTTCATGACATCGGCAAGCTCGACATCAGCCGGGACATTCTCTACAAAGCGGCCCGCTTGACGGGGGACGAGTACAAGGAGGTCCAGGGACATGTGGAGAAAGGGGTTTCCATGTTGGAGCCGGTGGGAGGCTCCCTGAATCGGATTATCCCGATCATACTGGCCCATCACGACCAGTTTGACGGCACGGGATACCATCCGCACAAAGGCACACAGATCCCCCTGGCGGCCCGAGTCATTACTTTGGCTGACGTCTACGACGCCGTCACCAGCGACCGGCCCTACCGCAAGGCCATGTCCCCTTTCGACGCCAAGGAGATGATCGCCAAGGGGGCCGGACGCGACTTCGATCCGGATGTCGTTCGAGCCTTCGTGGCCGCCTTCCGGGCGGGCGAGATGGAAGTGCCGTAAATCGAAATCTAGTGCTTCAAGGCTCAGGATTCTCCTCCCCGGGCGGGGCCCGTGTCCCAGCTCCAGGGCTCTCCCCCGAAACGGGCTCTTTCCAGGGGCCCGTTCGTTTCTAAAGCGTCCCCTCCCTTCCCCCTTCTGGCAGTCGTCCTCTTGTTCTTCCCGATCTCTACACTCCGCCCAACTGGACTGTGCTGGTTTGTTTGGCAGGGAGTCTCCCAGAGTCCATAATCAAGGTTCACTCTCAGGAGAAGAGATCATGGAAATCTTTACTTCCCTATTGGACGAATCGCTCGAAGCCTGGCGGCTGGTCCGAAGGGATCTGATCGACGAGTTGGAAAACATCCCGGCCGATCAGATCGATTTTCGACCCGTGCCGGAGATGCGAAGCGTGAAACGGGTCGTCCAGCACGTGCTGAAGGTAGCCTTGATGATGACAGGCGAGCTGACCCGGCCGGACACCGATTTCCGCCGGGAATCCTGGCCCGAACTGTTGCGACGCTATGCCGCTCACGTTGGCCAAGCCAACAGCAAGGAACAACTTCTCGAGTTGCTGTCCTCATCGATTGCCGAAAGCGAAAGACAGTTCCGGGAATTTGGGGAAGTGATGATGCTGCAGTTGATTACCCGTTTTGACAGCAAGGAAGGAACGAGGCTGGCCTGGCTGCATCACGGCATCAGCCACGAGTCCTACCACACGGGTCAGTTGACCGCCTACGAGCGGCAGTTGGGCCTGGTCCCCGCACTCACCCAGAAGATCGGATTCTGACGGGGCTTGAAGCGGAACATACCGACTGTGGGGTTGCCGTTCCGACCCGTGGCGGTGATCATGGCCCGGGCGAAGTAGAGTCCGATGGGGTGGTTCGCGCCGGGGAAGCGATTCAGGTGGTGGCCGGCGGTCCAGCCAGGTTGTGTTCTCAGTCCGCTCGGGTGCGTGCTACACTGGCCTTCTCGATGGCACCGCATGGATCGGGGCATGGCGCAGTTTGGTAGCGCGCCTGCTTTGGGAGCAGGAAGTCGGGGGTTCGAGTCCCTCTGCCCCGACCACTTTGTTTTTAACAGGTGAAGTGGTCCAGTGATCTGTGCGCCGTCGATCTCGCCGTCGAAGCCTGGGGTGCGACCGATGGTGCCGCTTAAAGTCTCCGTCGAAAAGGCTGGGAAGGGCGAACTTTGGTAGTTCTTGGGTGGAGAACCGGCCCTATGGAGCGAGTTGTGCCGTGCGAGTCAAGGTGCCAGGCAAGCCAAAAGCAACTAGGCTTGGCCTACGCTGCACGCCTTAACGAAACGACCGGAAGGTGGCGACATCGGTCGTGGTAACCGACTTGAAGGCGCCGCTAACCGGAGTGGTCGGTGTGGACGGTACCATGGTGAACAAAGCCATAGTCAAACAGGCTATGCCAGATTCTGGAACTTGATCGAAGCGCCTCGACACAAGGTCACCCGGGAAGCGAACTTCAGGATGAGCAATGACCGCTAGTCGTTTGCTGTTTCCCACGATGGTGATTGGAAGTCTGCCTCGGCCTCAATGGGTAATTGATCTGGTGGATCTCAGGGAGCAGGGTCGGCTGGAGGAGGACGAATTCCAGAAAACCATACAGCCAGCCCTTGGGTTTGCGATTGCTCTACAGGAAGCAGCGGGCATAGACATAATCACCGACGGCGAGTGGCGGCGGTTGGCTTACTTCACTGGCTTCTCACAAGCGGTGGCAGGTTTCGAGCCCGATGTGATCAAGGTCAAGGTCTTGACTGGAGCCACACAGACCAGGCCTGCAGTTGTATCGAAACTCGAGTACAGGCGTCCCATTGCCCTTGAGGAGGTCCGGTTTGCTATGGGCCGCACCCACTGTCGAATCAAAGCCACCTTGCCCAGTCCCTACATGATCGACCGTTGGTTCTACGATCCAGAAAGGAGTCGGGAGGCCTATCCTCGCCGCGAGGACCTGGTTGAGGATGCGGCCTGGGTACTGCGTCAGGAGGTGTTGGCCCTGAAGCAGGCAGGAGTGTCCTTCATCCAGTTCGATGATGCCATGATGGGCCGTTTTGTAGGCCAGGAGTACAATCCATCGGGTACCAATCCCAAGGTCCGGATCTCGATGGCTGATCGGGAAAGGGAGCTGGAAATGGCAATCTGGGGGCTGAACCTCGTGGTCGAGGGCTTCGACGGGATAACTACCGCTCTGCACGTCTGTCGAGGCCACCGAGCACGGATGCACGTCACTCAGGGTGGATTCGAACCTCTGATGCCCCATCTCTACCGGGCTAAGGTGGATGTCCTTGCCCTGGAGCTAGCCGCTGAGGATGCTGGAACGGTAGAGGTCCTCAAGGGGTTTCCCGAGGACAAGATCCTGGGACTGGGGGTCATTGACGTGCTCAGCCCTGATGTGGATACCCCCGAGGTCCTGATTTCTAGAGCAGAGGCGGCTCTACGCTATCTGGACCCCGAACGTCTGATCCTCAATCCCGACTGCGGATTCGCACCGACCCACGATAATCCCATCTCCCTGGATGAGGCCTACTTGAAGCTAAAGTCCGTTTCGCAAGCGGCCCGCCAGCTACGTGCTCGAAGTCCCTAAGGGGGACGATGGGGTCCCCCCGATTGAAGTCGAAAGGGCGGCAGACGCTAAACAGGGAGCTTATATACATAACTAGACAATAGTGTCGGGCGATAACGGGAGCTACCCTGTGGGTGGTAGTGTTTCGGGTTACAAATTATGGCGTTCCCTATATTTGCGTAATCTGTCAAGGGGGTCTCCACGGGCGGCACGACGGCGTTCTCCGGCGGCACTGATAAGTTCCATCTGTTTGCGCAATCTGTCAGAGATGTCTCCAGAGGCGACATCAAGAAGGTCCATTTCGATCTCGCCTACGCGCTCCTCCAGTTTTTCAATAAGTTTGGCCATACGGTATAACACCACGGCAACGATGCCGCCCACGATGCACAACCCCCACCACTCCACTTGTAACATGCCTTTGGTGCCTGGCACTTACCGCTCAGGTAGCTGGCGATCACGCAGGACCTCAAGATCCATAGCCTCAAGTATCTGCTCCTCATTCTCATATTCACGGAGCGGTGGCCCATTCGACCAGACGAACAGGACTTCTGGTTCGTGATCCTTCTTTATTTTCTCTGAGTCGCGACAACGGTTCTTCTTCATGTCGTCATTCTACCACCGGCCAGTCTCCAGTACCTATGGGAGGCGCGCAACTGGTCTGTCTAGTCACGTATATAAGCCCCCTAAACAGGTAAGTTCCTCATTACTCATGTGAAGCGCCGATTGCGCGCAGAGCAACAGTTCTGGGCGGATGCGCTCTACCCAGTCAACCGTGATGTAAGGCACCGGTGGGGACTATGGGCTAGACAGGCGGACGCCTGGCATACCAGTCGGTGGCATGCTGGTAGGTGTGTCCGATCCGGCAGAGCAGTGGCTCCGCCAGATGCTCACCCACGAACTGGAGACTGAGGGGTAGTCCGTCGGCGCTAAATCCACAGGGGACTGACAGGGTCGGGGCACCGTTGAAATCGTATGGGACTGTGAAGCGGTGGAAGTCCGTCCCGCGGTTCTCGTCCAGCGGACCGTACAGGGCCTCGGGTGTGACTGGATGTGCCGGGCCGATCGTCGAGGGGCATGCTAGGACGTCGACATCCTGAAGAGCCAGGCGGACAAGGCCGTTGCATTCGGCTCGCATGTTGTTGGCCTCAGCGTAGTCCGCCCCACTCACCTTCGCACCCTTATCCAGCCAGTCGCGGAAAAACGGGCCGTAATCGTCGCGGCGCGACGGGTAATGCTGCCTGTGCGCGTCCACGGCTTCTGCGGGGCAAAGCACGTACCAGGATGGCAGATACCTGTCCACGTCGGGCATCTTGACGTCGATGATCTCAGCGCCCAGACTTTCCAACACCCTCACCCCATCCAGTACCGCCCGGGATAGCTGTGGGTCAACACCATCGGTTACGTAGCCTTGGTCCAGCCCGATCCGAACTCCCTTCACGCCGTTTTCGATCTGGGCTAGCATATTGGGCACCTGATCGAGGAGCGACGTGGGGTCCTTGATGTCACGGCCGGCGATGGCCTGAAGAACGATCCCGGCGTCGGCGGAGCTGCGGGTAAGGGGCCCCACGTGGTCCAGGGACTGAGCCAGGTCCAGCACGCCGTAGCGGCTTACCCGGCCCCACGTGGGTTTCAGCCCGACGACTCCACAGGCGGCGGCCGGGAACCTGATGGAGCCTCCCGTATCGCTTCCGAGGGAGCCGAAGCAGAGCCCGAGGGCCGTCGCCACACCGGACCCGCTGGACGAAGCACCAGCCCACCGTTCGGGGTTCCAGGGATTCAACGGTATATCGAAGTCCGGGTTGTAGCCGCCCATGGCTCCCTCGGTAAGGTTGAGCTTCCCGAGGAGTACCGCCCCCGCCGACTCCAGCCTCACGACCACGGTCGAGTCGAAGCTAGGGACGTGGTCCGCAAGGACCTTGCAACCGCCCATGGTGCGTACGCCGGCCGTAAAGCACAGGTCCTTGACGGCGATGGGCACGCCGTGCAATGGGCCCCGGTAGCGGCCGGCCACGATCTCCTGTTCAGCCCTCCTGGCGGCGTCCATCGCGTGATCCGCCGTCAAGGTCGCGTAGGTCTTGTAGCGAGAGTCCAGCTCGCCGATGCGGTCGAGCGTCGCTCTCGTAACTTCGACCGGCGATACCCGCTTGGACCGGATCAGCTTGGATAGCTCCGTGACCGGTTTGAAGTGCAGGGGAACATCAGCCATCCTGAAACTCTCCTTCTTGGTTTCTGACCGGGACCCAGAGGTTCAGAAGTTTCCGCCCACTCCAGTCATCGAGGCCAGGCCCATCGATGAAGTGAAGATGACAACCAGGTTGCTGTGCTTCTCTTTCATGATCTTTCTCCGGTTTGTTCCTTCCAGAAGATGTTCACCCCTCGCTCTCGCTGGCAGACTGCCAGGGGTGCTTGTTCCCCATTGTAGACAGCAGCAGTACCAATTTCGAGCATTGGGGCGGGAAGGTTCGATGTAGGTCCCCCCGTGTCCAGAAGATCTCTCCAGGTTGGCTGATCCATCGCTGCTCGACGGCGGGGCAGAATTGATCGGTGGAGAGAGCTAGTCTACTTCCTATCCGGAAATCGGCTTTTTAAGACGCTCGTAGTCGAGTCGACCCCAATCAACGGCTGGCAATCCGTTATGTGCAGTGGGCTGGGGACCTAAACGGACCACACAGAGTCGATTTTAGTCGATTTCAAGAGACACTTCGGCCCTTTGCCAGACGGATCGAGATGTCAGCCGCAGGAGCACCTCTACAATCGCAGGCGCGCCAGTACCAGCAGATTGTAGGAAAGGGTCGAGAGCTGCAGGTACTGCTGGAAGCGCTGCCAGCCTTTCCAGTGGCAGCGGTCCAGCCCGAAGACGCGCTTGAGCATCGAGATACAGCCTTCGATGCCGGCCCGAAAGCGGCGCAGTTGTTTGTATACCCAGCTGGAGGAGACCATCGATTCGATCGAGAGTCCGCACTTTTTGGCGAAAGCCACATCCTTGAGGCCGGGTTTGTTTTTGGCCAAGGCCAAGTTCGCTTTCGATGCAAAGCCCCCGTCCAAGCTGGCCTGACGCGGATAAGAGCCGTATTGATGGCAGTGCCGATCTAGCATCGTCTCCAGGTAAGTGCTATCGGACGGGTTGCCCCGCACCGGCAGACAATCCAGGATCAGAGAGGATCTGCCACAGGATAGAAAAACTTTGTGCCCATAGACCGTTTCCCGGCCGCCTTTGCGAATCAGATCGGTGTGCTCCTCGAAAATGGAAACCACCTTGTGGCTGGCCGGGACCGATTCCCCCCGCAAAACACGACGCTCGGTCTGATCGATCACTCGATGGGTCAGTTCCAGGTAGTGTTCGAGTAAGCTCCTCTCTCGCACAACACGGGGATGGCTGGAGTCTTCGCAGACCGCCAGGGCTGCCCGGGCGTAGCCTGCCATCTTGCGGGTGACTTTGAGCAGATCGCGATAAGGGCCAATGCGCAGGGTCTGACGGCGGGCATTGCTGATGGCCAGACAGCGGCGGCGAGCCCGCAAGCCATGATCCCGGTAAGGGAAGTCGACAAAACAAGAAAGTCGTCCCAGCCAACGGGCCAGCACCCGTACGCAATCAGAGAGCAGTTGATTATCGGTGGGGTGGTGGATCTCACTCTCCACCGGGGTGGCGTCGATTCTGACCTTCTCTCCCTTCTCCAAGCCTTGCTCACAGGCCCAGTCCACCAGCGCCGCGTTGATGGCCCGCCAGGTTGAGTGGCGGATGCGCGAGAGGTTTTCGGCCAGGGTGGAACGAGCCGGGGTCCAGCCCAAAGGCAGCCGGCAGAAGGCCCGCAAGCTCACAGAATCGGCCAGGTGAAAGGCCAAGCGGTCATAGGAGAACTGATGCATCTGTTTGATCACACCACAGCGCAACACCTGCTCCCCGCTCATTCCCGGAGCCCCTTTTGTCGAGTCTGCCTCACTGAGATCTTGCCAGACCCGTTCGTTCAGCTTAGAATTTTCATCGAGGATCTTGGAAATCTCCCGCAGTTCCTGTGCGTGCTGGTGATCGGGCCAGAGGGGAGTCAGTGGCAGCTGATTTTCACGACTTTGACGCATCTTTGACCTCCTGGCTTTGCCGTAAGTCTTGTTGTTTCAATGTTTTGTGAACATTATTGTACCAAGACACCACGACAACAATGGAGGTCGAAGATGCGACCTAAGCCTTTTATTTACAACTATTTATCCTTTTCCGGATGAGAACTACGCTAGGCCCACGAGACCGGGTTCATCTGCGATCTCCAGAGCCTGCGACTCTATGCGGAACACGTGGCCGCCACTTATGTGCGGGCGAGCCGATTCATCTGGATCACGGGTGCGGTTCTCATGGCTCTCTTGCTGGCCTGCCTGCCTGCCTGCCGTTTACTGGGCTCTGTACGGGTAAACGGTAGCCTCGGCCGCTATTTCTGCGCAGCTAGGAAACTGGGCGTGCAGCCCAGTCTGACCGACCTTTACTACCGGCGTGCCGGCGACCGGTTCTCCGCTGATTTGGGTCAGAAGGCAGAGGCAGCTGACGCGGGAACCACTCGCGAGGGATAGCGGGCTTCCGGGGTTGGTTCCACTCACCTCTGCCTCCAGCCGTCTGCACATCCTCGACGCTTGATGCCCCTTTCGATATCAAGTTATCCTATGCGCCAGGTTCGCTGAATCACGGAGGCGAGAGTTCACCGAAAACATGGCGACTACCGATTCGACTCGCAAGACAGCCCCCGAGGACAGGGTGTTAGCGGCACGCGACCAGCTGGACGCGCACGTCCGAGAAACCGTGCAATGGCACTTCAGTCCCGAGACGGGTTGTCCTTTCTGGTTGCAGTGGGCGGAGCAGGTGACCTGGGATCCCAGAGAGAGAATCCAGGGTCTTGCCGACCTTCTTCACTTCGGGCACTTCGAGGATGACTGGCTCCGCGGTGGTCCGGTGCAGCGTTGGGTGCCCCGAGCCTATGCCGGCAGGCCGGTTTATGTGTTCGAAACCGGCGGTACCACCGGAGTTCCTAAATCGCGCGTCAACATCGACGATTTCCGCATCGACTACGAGATGTTCTCCGAGACCTTGCCGGACGAACATTTCCCCCAAGGATCGAACTGGTTGATGTTGGGCCCCTCCGGTCCCCGTCGTCTCAGACTGGCGGTCGAACACCTGGCCCACCACCGTAGAGGGATCTGCTTTTGTGTGGATCTGGATCCGCGCTGGGTCATCAAACTGATTCGAAAAGGATGGACTGAGCATCTCAAGGAATACCAGCAACACGTCATCGACCAGGCGTTCACAATCCTGTCGGCGGGCCACAACATCCGCTGCCTGTTCACCACGCCCAAGCTGCTGGAGGCCCTAGCCGATCGTTTGGAGTCCGAAGGTTCCAGCATTCGAAAGGCCGGCATCACCGGCATCTTTGCCGGAGGAACCGAGTTCACTCCCCAATGGAACCGCTTCGCTCGAGAGGAATTGTTACAGGACGTCTACCTGGCACCTACCTATGGCAACACTCTGATGGGTCTGGCGGCTTCCAACCCCTTTGACCTCGCCGATGAGTATAAGATCACCTACCACGCCCCCCAGCCCAGGGCCGTGCTGCAAGTGGTTGACTTCGACGATCCGAATCGCCTTGCCGAATACGGTCAAACCGGGCGAATCATGTTGACGACCCTCACCAAAGAGTTCTTTATGCCGCGCTTCTTGGAACGCGATGAGGGCGAAAGAGAAACGCCGATCCATGAGTACCCCTGGGATGGAGTCAGCGGCGTGAGACCCTATCGAGGCTTTGCTGCCACGACCACGGTGGGGGTTTATTGAGGGGTGGCCGAGCCGGAGTAGCCCTGTGATCCATTTTCCGATTTTTCGCTGGGGCAAGCCTTATCGAAGTTTGGAGATTGCTCCGGTGGTTCATTTCGACAGCGGTGAACCCCTAGCCGAGATCAGCCAGGCCAATTCCGGACTCATTGCGAGGGATCTGCGTCGAGCCTGCCAAGCCCGCCAGATTCTGCGTCAGATCCCCTGCCGGGAGTTGATTTCCCGCCTCAATCAGGCGGCGCAGCTGTTCATGGAGGCTGAACTGCCGGCCGGCGATGGCTCCCAGACCCCCCAGGAGTTCGTGAAGTATCAGTCGGCGACTACCGGACTTCCCGAGCACATGTGCCGAAAGAATATGGAGAAGCTGCACTATGTGCTCACCAACCTGGGGCCCATCCTGGAAGCCCTTACGCGCGGTCTGGATCTGGAGATTCTGACCCGCGGATACGGTCGAGAAAACGGCGTCTTGCGCAGTTACCAGGCCACCACATCTGTCCTGGGTATGGTGCTTCCTTCCAACTCGCCCGGCGTACACGGCCTGTGGCTGCCGGTGATAGCCCTGCAAGTGGGTCTGGTTCTCAAACCGGGACCCCAGGAACCCTGGACTCCCTATCGAATGATGGAAGCCTTTTGCCGATCGGGTGTGCCTCGCGAAGCCATCTCTCTGTACCCCGGTCTGGCGGATGCTGGAGCGGCTGTCGTCCAGCACTGTCCCCGCAGCTTGCTATTCGGAGGCACGGCCACGGTCGAGCAGTATCGGGGGAATCCGAACGTACAGGTTCACGGGCCCGGCTTCAGCAAGATCCTCCTGGGAGAGGATGAGGCGGACAACTGGGAGCGCTACCTGGACCTGATGATTGACAGCGTCCTTCTGAACAGCGGCCGAAGCTGTGTCAATTGCTCCGGAATCTGGGTTCCCCGCAAGGGTCGTGCCATCGCCCAGGCCTTAGCGGAACGACTGGGGGCGATTGCGCCCCGGCCACCCGAAGATCCGGAATCGCTGCTGGCTGCCTTTACGGTACCGGGTCAGGCTGAAGCCATCCATGCGGCCATCCAAGAAGGGCTCCAGGAATCGAGTGTAGAGGAGGTCAGTGCCAAACACCGTTCCAACAACGGATTGATCCTGCGGAAGCGTTGCGGGTATCTGTCCCCTCGGGTGATCTTTTGTCCATCTCCTGAATGCAAACTGGCCAACACCGAGTACATGTTCCCCTTCGTATCCGTAGTTGAGTGTCCCCAGAAGGAAATGCTGAAGAAGATCGGTTCGACCCTGGTCGTGACCGCCATTACGAAAGACCCCGATTTGCGCCAAACGCTATCGGATTCACCTCTCATCGATCGGCTGAATCTGGGTCCCATTCCCACCACTCAACTGGATTGGCTGCAGCCCCACGAGGGCAATCTAGTCGACTTTCTGTTTCGAGCCCGGGCTTTCCAGCTGGCTTGAAACGCTGCCTGGGATTGTGACGGAGCTGCGCTCTCGTGAGAACGCAGAGGTAAGCATTCGATTATGAAGGCTTACCTCTGCAATCACGATCGCAGCTCTGATCTCTTCCCGACGATGGGTGTCCTGGAGAGTCGTTTTTTGAAACCCCTTGGCGCCGGCGGCTCTGCGGGTCTCGACTAGCAGGTGTAGCTGTACCGGCGCGCGGTGGTTCGTGTGGTCTGGGTGGGCTCTCTCAAACAGGGTCGGGAGGGCTGGTCTCCGCCAGCGCCGCCACAGTTTCGCCCGGAAAGATTCGGGGTGTGGCGCGAATCAGAATCACCACTCCATCCTGGGGACTCCGCGGCTCTTCGACCACCCGTCCCTCCAGATCTCGAATGATCCCCAGGCGATCGCCACGGGCCACTTCAGTCCCCAGAGGTACGGATGCGAAGAAAAGTCCTCCCTCCGAGCAATCCAGTGCGAAATCCAGATCCCCCAACCCATACAGGCGTCTGCTTGGCTGTGGGGGTGGGCCAGCCTGCGGTAGTTTCGCGATGTCGAGAAACTCCACCAGATTGGCGACGCCGCGAGTGTAGCAGTCCACGTCCTCCGGGCGGACCTGGCCGCTACCCCGGGCCTCGGTATACAGCGAAGGAATCCCCAACTCCAGGGTGGAGGATAGGGTGCGGCCCGCGGAAACTCCGTGATGCTCCCAGATGACGGGCGCACCAAATGCTTCTGCGGCCTTCCTGGAAATCTCCGACTGGCTCCCTACGGTGGTGTACCCGATCAGAGTCATCATGTGATAGTTGCGTCCGGAGCTGTGCAGATCGATGTACAGATCGGCATGGCGAAGAACCCGATCCAGGAGGGTGTGGGCCAGGCGCTGGCTGGCCGTTCCCTCTGCTGAACCGGGGAAAACTCGGGCCATATTCTTGCAGTCTAGAGGATTGACCCGGCAACCCACCCAGAAGGCGGGAAGAGTGACCACTGGAACCGAGACGAAGGTGCCCTGCATCTGTCTCGGATCCAGCGTCTCAAAAACCTGGAAGATGGCTTCCATTCCTTCGTATTCATCTCCATGAACGCCGGCCGTGACCACCAGGGTCTTACCCGGGTGAGCCCCTCGAGCCGCCAGCACGGGTACCGAGAGAGTGCCGTCTTGAAAGCGCTTTTCGATCTCCTGCTGGATGTTCGCCAAGGGCAGCGTGTCCTTGGCCGCCAGAAAGGTCGTACCAACTAGATCCGTGCTCTCATCCACCCGAACGGGCAATTGATAAATGGCCTTGCTCCCAGAGGACAGTGCGTCGATGGAAAACTCAGTCGCGTGGTTCATGGTAATCCTTTCCAGAATCGGGATACACGGCGGCACCCAGAAACCATTTTTATACGTTACGTCATCGGTTGAATCCAGTCCTGGAGGCGTTGCATGCTGGCAGCGAGCCGTCTTGCCGAAGATCAGTTCTCGAAAACGGGACGCGGCCGGCACGCATAACCCCGGGCATCGCCTCCTGCTCGTTCCTCGCCCTTACCACTCAAGCCCCCCCCCGCGAACGTCTTCCTCCTCCCGCCTTTGATTTCGCCTAACAAGCCCCATCTGCAAACGCAATCGTATTTATGAAATAGGGTACTTAGATTAGCAGATACAGGGAGGCGCACAGGACGGTCAGAATGAGGATCGTGCACACCCAAAGCAGGGAGTGAATCAACCGTCCAGGTTTCAGCTGCCCAGGGGATCTGCTGCGTGAAAGGTAGAGCGGAACGATCCCCATCAAGGGAAGGAAGAGGGACCCCAGGAAGCCTCCGAAGAAGAGTATCAAGGCCACCGGCGCCTGAGACACCAGATAAATTGCCACCCCGGCGAAGGCGATGAAAACCGAGCAGCGGTTGAGCCAGCGATTGCGCCCCGACGGGCTTTGATCGGAGATCAGGCCGACTCGTTCCAGAAAGTTCACGGCGATTCGCGGAATAGAGGCGCAGGACGCGAGGTAGGTGGAGAAAAGCACCAGAAAGGCACCGCCCATGAAGAGGTAGTAACTCCAGGCCCCGAAGGAACGGGTGAAGATGTCCGACAAAGCCCGAGCCGTGGCCAGTCCTTCCAGCTGCAGCAGGTCCGCCTGCGTCCGATGCAAGATGGCGGCTCCCAGCAGGTAGAAGGCCACCGTGATAGTGGTGTAAATGATGGCCGTCAGGAGAACATCCTTGCGCATGACCGAGATCCATTTGCGGGCGCGGTCCTCCCACTGCGAGCTGCCGTCGGGTGGTCCGATGTAGCGTCCGTAACCTTTCTCCAGACACCAGTAGGTGTAGTAGGCCAATTCCGTGGCGGAGAGGCCCGTGACGCCAAAAACGGCCAGAGCGATGTAGGCGCCCTCCGGCGGGAAGTCCAGCCCCAGCCCGCTGGTGAGGTCCGCCCAACCGATCGTGTACTCGGTCCGCTGAATGAGAAACAGGGCGATGATCTGACAGGCCGAGAAGGTTCCCACCAGCACGGTGAACAATCTTTCGATCCGGCCGTAGGAGCCGCCCCGAAAAAAGGCGGCCGTCACGAATCCGATCGAGATCACCCACATCGTCAGATTCCCCCGGCCGGCAATCAGCGAGGCCGTAACCGCCGACATACCCACGATCCCCCCCAATGACAGCACCGATAGGGACAGGTAGGTCAAAAAAAGCCAGGTCAGCCAGGAAACACCTCGAATTCGGGGCCCCGGCAGAACCTCGAAGGCGTCCAGAAGGGTCCCGCCCGACGTGATCACGTAGTAGGCTAGCTGTTCCTGCAGCACCACCTTGACCAGACACGAAAGGATGACGAGCCAGAGCAGCAGAAAGCCGGCCTGAGCACCCAGTAGTGTGGTGGCGATCAACTCGCCCGAACCCACCACGGCCCCCACCACGATCAGTCCGGGTCCCAGAAAACGGACGGACTGAGTCCATCCTTCGGGTGGTTTCGGAGGGGAGGGTTGGGGGGAGGATTCCCCCGATGGTCGGTCGGTTTCTGGAGGTTTGCCCATGGCCCCCTTCTCCTGCAGATCTCTTCTCGGAGGCCAGAGTGTACCGGGTATGTGGCTCAAATGGGAACCCTGGTTCGGAAATCAATAGCCAGCGGGGCCCAGGATGTCACGACAGGGGCCATGCAGGGCTCGAAGGCCCTGCTGGCTACCCTCCGGGCAGGCGTTTGCCCACGGGTTTGGGACTGTGCCAGAATAAAAGCTTTGCCCGGGGACCCAACCAGGAGGAATGACGCTCATGAAATCCAGTCTGTCCCGCAGAGGCTTTCTGCATTCCTTTTCCAGAAGGGCCGCGGGAGGCGGTCTGGCCTGGGCTGCTGCCGGGGCAAGTCCTGCCGCCGCGGCAAACCCTTCCGAAGCCCGCTCTTTGCCTCTCCCCGCCGCCGGCCTCAGCGGTTCTTCCGGAACCTTTTTCCGGCCCCAAAAGGTGCTGCTTTGGGAGAGCACGCGCAAGGAGGTGCGAGAAGCCTTGTCGAAAGGTCACTTGAAAGCGGCCATCGTGCCTACTGGATCGACCGAGCAACACAACGAGCATCTGGCTCTGATCACCGACGCCGCCGTGGCCACCCTGATTGCCCAGCAGGCGGCTCTCACTCTCTACCCCAAGGCCATCGTATCGACGCCCTGTCCGGTGGGTTACGCTCCTTATCACATGGCCCGCAAGGGCACCCTCACACTTCGCAAGGAAACGTTTCTGGCCTATGTATTTGATGTCCTCA
Source organism: Acidobacteriota bacterium (assembly GCA_965205565.1). Lineage (GTDB taxonomy): Bacteria > Acidobacteriota > UBA6911 > RPQK01 > CBDBID01 > CBDBID01. Next base: position 32,853 of record CBDBID010000011.1, on the reverse strand, counting down.
AGAGTCTGCGGGCCCACGGATTTCGAACCATCTTCATCGTCAATGGACACGGCGGTAATCACGCCCTTCTGCGCGACTCACTGGTCAAATGGCGTCGGGAACTCAAGATCACTCTGGACGCCGATTCCTACTGGAGCGGCTTCAAGGGGGAGGAACTGGCTACCTTTCTGGAGAGTTACCGCAAACTCAGAGCGGGAGAGTACGAGACCATCGATCAGCAGACGGGTTTAACGCACGCTTCCGAAAATGAAACGTCGATCATGATGGCGGGTTATCCCCACCTGGTTCGCCCCTTCAATATGCAGAGCTACGATGAGGCCTCTCTGGAATACGAGTCCAACCTGTCCAAGGATGTCCAGGACTATCTGGAACCGTTTGCCAAGGAAGGCTGGCCCAAGGGCAAGAACCCGGAAAACGCTCGCGACCGGGCCCGACAGGAACAAGCGTTGCTGGCCACACCGGAAAAGGGAGAGCGGCTGATTGGCATCGCCAGTCGTTTTGTAGCCGACCGGCTGGAGAAAATGATGGAGGCTGCGGAGGAAGGGCTCCCCTGGCCGCCGAAGGCCTGACCCGGCATACCCTGGCAGATCACCCAAAGTCGCATCGGATCAGGGACGGCAGGCATGGGTGTCGAGGTTGACAAACCAGTCCTAAAGGGTGAAGACTGGACGAGTTAGAACCAGCCTTACCTACTCAGGTTTTGGGGCAAGAGCTGGGAGGGAAGCACAATGAGTACCTGGAAAGAAACACTGGAAAGTGCGATCGATCCTACCCTGGCCCGGGAAATCGACGTTTTCGAAGTGCAGATGGAGCTGCGCCGACAGGGCAATCTGGATGAAAAGATCTTTGCCGAGACCCGGTTGCGCCGGGGAATCTACGGCCAGCGCTACGACAACGGGCATCGCCACGACGGTATCCGCGTTCAGGAATTGAATTACCCGTGTGACGACCTGACCAAGGGACCGGAAACGTTCTGGGACGCGCCCGGGATGCAGCGCATCAAGATCCCGTTCGGAGGTCTGACCCCCGAGCAAATGGAAGCTCTGGCCGACCTGGCCGAGGAGTACTCAGACGGGATCCTGCACGTGACCACGAGGCAGGATTTCCAGCTCCACTTCGTCCATATTGAGGACACTCCCTCCTTGATGAGACGGTTGGCGGCGGTGGGAATCACGACTCGGGAAGCCTGTGGCAACTCGGTGCGCAATGTGACGGCCTGCCCCCTGGCGGGCGTCTGTCACAGCGAAGCGTTCGACGTGACCCCATATGCCAAAGCCTGCGCCCGTTTCTTGCTGGGACATCCGGACGCTCAGGATTTCGGCCGCAAATTCAAGATCGCCTTTTCCGGCTGCAGACAGGAGGCTTGCGGCCTGGTCAGCATGCACGACATGGGAGCTATCGCGGTCACACGCACCGAGAATGGGGTCGAACGCAGGGGATTCGAGCTTTACGTTGGAGGGGGGTTGGGAGCGGTTCCCCACCAGGCCAAGCTCTTCGAAGCATTCCTTCCGCTGGAGGAGTTGCTTCCCATAGCCCAGGCGATTTCGCGGGTTTTTGCGCGGCTGGGTGAAAAGAAAAACCGCGCCCGCGCCCGCATCAAATTCCTGGTGGCCAAGCTGGGCATCGAGGAGTTTCGGCGCCTCGTCTGGGAGGAGAGAAAGGGCCTTCCCAGAGATCCGCAATGGGTCGATTACCTGCCCGAAGCACCCCTTTTCCGGGAAGAACCTGTGCGGGAGGGGCACTCCCTGAACGGTCAGACAAGACCGGAGGGATTCGAGCAGTGGTTTCAAACCAACGTCTACCGCCAGCGCCAACCCGGTTATGCGGTCGCCACGGTGTGCTTGCCTTTGGGGGATATTTCCTCCGGACAGACGAGGCAGCTCGCCGATCTGGCGCGCCGCTTCGTGGGCGAGAACGTGCGCACCACGGTGGAGCAAAACCTGGTTCTGCGTTGGGTCAGCGAAACCGATCTGCCAGATCTGTACGGCGAGTTGAAAGAGATCGGCCTGGGAGATGCCGGAGCCGGCACCATCGTCGATATCACAGCCTGCCCGGGTACGGACACCTGCAAGTTGGGCATCGCCTCTTCGCGCGGCTTGGCTGCCGAGATCCGTTCGCGCCTGGGCGCTCGCTTTCGCCAGATGGACCGTGCCGTTCAAAACCTTCGCATCAAGATCAGCGGATGCTTCAACTCCTGCGGTCAACATCACGTCGCCGATCTGGGCTTTTATGGAACCAGCCGTACCATCGCCAATCGAAAAGTCCCTCATTTCCAAGTGGTTGTGGGTGGGAAATGGGTCGACAATGCGGGTTCCTATGGTCTGGCCATTGGCTCCGTCCCCGCCAAACGGATTCCTGAAGTGGTGGATCTCATCACCGGACGTTTCGTGCGGAAGCGAGTCGGAGAAGAGAGCTTTCAGGAGTTCATCCAGAGGATTGGCAAGAAGGAACTCCGAGGGCTGATGGAAGCCTTGATGAAAGCCCCAGCCTACCAGGAGAACCCCTTCTTTTACACCGACTGGGGAGATCCACGAGAGTTCACCATGGGGGACATGGGCGTGGGAGAGTGCGCCGGCGAAGTGGTCTCCTTGGAGCAATTCGAGATGGCTGCAGCCGAGGGAATGGTCTTTGAAGCTCAGGTCAAGATGGACGAGGGCGACTATTCCGACGCGGACCAGCTGGCCTACCGATCCATGTTGCAGGCTGCCAAGGCGCTCATCAAGACTGAGTTTCTGGACATCGGTGACGATCCGGATGCCATAGTGGAAGAATTCCGCATGCGCTTCTACCAGACCCAACTTTTCTTCGACAAGTATGCGGGTGGAAAATTCGGCCAGTATCTTTTCCGCCGGCACGAGTCGGCTCCCGTGCGACCGGATCGGGATGACGCGCACCGCCTGATCGAGGAGGCGCAACTTTTTATCGAGGCCGCTCATGCCTGCGGTGGCCGTCTGGCCACCTCTCTGCCTGCGCAGGGTTTGGCATCGGCCCGCAAGGCCAGGGCTTGAAACCGCATCCAGCTCCATGAAACTGCATCGATTCGGTTACAAGGTCTACCTGGATTCTTCCTCGAACCTGGAAGTTCGAGACCTGATCCAGGTCTTCCATGCCTGGATCCAGACGCAGCAAATCGAAGGACACCTTTTGATCGATGTCCACGATTACAGCCACGTTTTCCAGGGTCCGGGAATTCTGCTGGCGGCCCATGAAGGAAACTTCTCTCTTGACTTGATGCAAGGCCGAGCCGGCTTGCTCTACTATCGGAAGGCACCTCTAAACGGGGAACCGCTCGATCGGCTCAAAACGGTGTTTCGGTCCACCCTTCAAGGATGTCGGCTCCTGGAGCAGGAAGCCAGCCTGCAGGGAAAGGTCCGGTTCCAGACCGACGAGATTCTGTTTCTCGCTAACGATCGGCTCAACGCCCCCAACACCCCGGAAACCTACCAGACGCTTCGTCCCGCCCTCTCCGGGTTCGCCGAGGTGGTGCTGGGGTCCGACTGCAGCCTACAGCCACACTTCGATCCCAGGGAGCGATTCGCCGTGCAGATGCAACTCCACGAGGCGGTGTCTTTGGAGGATCTGATCCGGCGATTGGATTGAGTCGGGGCTCTTTCCTGGGTTCATCTCAGGCGGCAAGCCAGCGCTGCGGATCGACTCCGTGGGAACGGCACTCCTCGCAAATGAGCGTCCAGGTGCGATCGTCCATCCGGATGCCCTTGCGCCGCCTCCGTCGGGCACCCCGAAACTCGGGCTCCCCGGGAAGCAGGATCTCCCGGAATCCGGCTGCCAGCCGGCTGGACCGGACGTGCCGGATCAGGCTTTCGACTTCCTCGTAGTAGCTCTCCAAGTCGGTGAAGTGCTCGATCCGGAAGGCTGTCAGCAGGACTCCATTGCTGATAAGCTTCTGCTCTCCGGCGGCACATCCCTGACCACTGAGGGCTCCGCCCAGAATTTCCATCATGAAGCTCAATCCGTAGCCTTTGTGACCCGCCACGCCCCCCAGGGGAAGGATGGCGCCTCCGGGATCGGATTTGTAACGGTTCGGATCAGTGGTGGGATCGCCCTCCTCATCGATGATCCAGCCCTCGGGAACCGGATCGTCCCGATTGATGTAGACCCGAATCTTGCCCTCGGCCGTGGTGCAGGTGGCCATGTCCAGCAAGATGGGATCCTCTGCGCGGCGAGGAGCTGCAAAGGAGAGAGGGTTGGTGGTCAGGCGGCCGTCCCGCCCTCCGAAGGGAGCTACCTGATAGCCGAGGCGCCCGCCGTTGACGAAGGCCTGGCCGATCATATCCTCCTGGGCCATCATCAAGGGGTAGGCTCCCACCCGACCGATGTGGCAGGTGTTGCGCAGGGTCACCGCCGCCACTCCATACTGCTTGGCCTTGCCGATCAATACCCGGGTGGCGAAAGTGGCGCCGATTTGGCCCCAGGCTCCACCCCCGTCCACCACGGCCGTGCTGGGCGTCTCCTGCACAATCTTCGGGGTGGATCGAACTCCGAATCTGCCCTCCCGGATGGCCTGCCCATACTCGTAGTAGCGCATGACCCCATGGGAAGGATGGCCGTACAGGTTGGAATCCACCAGATGGTCCACCACCGTGCGGGCGTCTTCGGGGCGGCATCCGAAGGTCTCGAAAAGTTCGTAACCGATGTTGCGCAACCGGTCGTGTTGGATGCGGGGCACCGTCACTCCTTTCTCGTCGGGCTAGACTCTTCTGGGCAGATGGTTCCCCGGCTGTAGAGGCGCCTTCCAAGCGGGTCCAGGTGACCGGCCGACCAGAGGTCTTCCCACCCGCAATCGGGAGCTACGTCTTCCATACCGGAGCGCGCAAAGTAGCAGAGATTGGCCGGCAAGGAAAGGGCTTGGTTGCCCAGAGCCGCTCACTCCCGCTCTGATCGGGTGGCCAGCATCCCGAGTCGGCCGATGGTGGCCTGGGTCAGAAACCGGGCCATTTCCAGAACCTTCCGTGGCCGTGTCGAATGGAGACGCTGACAGCCCACTTTGCCCACAAGCCATCGATTTGCGTACCGGTAAAACTGCCGAGAGTGTCGCCCCCGCACCGTCAGATCCCGGTCCGATCCTTGTTCCCACGGTCGCAGAGAGATAATACGATCCTTCACTTCATCGTAATAGGGTGTCCCCTTGATCGGGTAAGCCAGGGTTGTCAGAAAGACATCCGGCTGGCTTTCCTTGAGAAGCGCCGCCGTCTTTTTGATGTCTTGTTCGGTCTCTCCTTCGTAGCCCAGCATAATGAATATGCCGCTCTGAATTCCGTACCGGCTCAGCAGACCGATGATGTGTCGCACCCGGTCGGGGTCCGTACGCCGTTGCATGGCGTCCAGCACTCTCTGGGAGCCGCTTTCGGAACCGATCCAAAGTCGGTGACAACCCATGGCTGCCAGAACCTGGACGATCTCTTCGTCCAGCCGATCCTCGCGCGATATGGTCTCGAAGGGCACCTTCAGATCGCGGCGCTTCAACTCGTCGGCATAGGAGACCACCCAGCGGGGGTTGAGGGTGAAAACGTCGTCTGCGTACCACAGCATGTCGGGGCGGTAGGTTTGCAGGATCTGTTCGACTTCGTCAGCTACGTTGACTGCCGAACGAGCCCGGTAGCTGTAACCGAAGACACCGTGGCTGCACCAGGTGCAGGTATACGGGCAGCCCCGGGAAGTGATGAGAGATACTGATCCCCGCCCGTGTTGCCGGCGCCAGACCCGGAGATATCGGTCCACGTCGATGGCTTCGCGGTCCGGGAAGGGTTGAGCGTCTAGGTTCTGAATGAAGGGTCTGGGAGGATTGCGGACCAGGTTGCCGTCCCCATCCCGCCACACGATTCCTGGGATCGAATGCATCCGCTCCGGACCCTGTCTGGCCAGGTGGGCAATCAACTCCTCCAGGGTGAGTTCGCCCTCTCCGGAGACCACCACGTCCGCTCCTCGCTGTAGGTACTCCTGCGCGTAACCGGCCGGTTCCGGTCCCCCCAGAATCACAGTGCATCCCTGTTCCTTGCACAGCCTGATCAAGCGAAGAGTGTTGCCCCGGGTGGTGAGATTGCCGTAGATCCCCACCAGGGAAGGGGACTTCAGCTTCAACAAGGTACGGAACGAGGCGAAGCTGGCGAAGGTGGTGTCGAAAACATCCACCGTGAAGCCGCGAGCTCTAAGATGGGAGGAAAGGTAGAGAATGCCCAGCGGGGGGTAGGGCTTCATGATCTCTCGTTCCTGTGGATCTTCGTCGATGAAGTATCCATGTGTTAGAAGGATGTCCACAGATCCTCGCTATGCAGGAGAGGGGACTGGAGCGAGCCTCTGTCCGGGGAGTTCAGTAGCATTGGCCCGGACGCGATCTGTGTGGACCCCTTCAACGGACGGCGATGGGATTGCCGGGCGAACCGGTGGCACCTTTCAGGCGAAGGGGAGCGAAGATGAAAGCGAACTCGTACACCTTGTCGGTTGCCAAGGCTTCCAGATCCAGATTCTCCAGACTGTAGATCCCGTTCTTGGGGATGAGCCACTGATGGATCTCGAAGGGGCGATCGGGATCTTCGTGGGGAACCACTTCATTGGCCCATGTGTCGGATCCGACCATAACAATCTGCTTTTCGATCAACCATTTGGCCGCCGCCAGTCCCAGTCCTGGTTCGCCGGATCCGTAGGTCTCGTTGTCTTTCATCCACAGCTGGCCGTGACCCGTGTGAAAGAGCACGATGTCTCCTTCGCCGATCTGGATGTTTTGTCCGGTCAAAGTTCCTTCCAGATCGGCCACGGTGATCGGGTAACCGGGAGGAAGGCGTTTCACACCCTTGTAGGAGGCCACATCCAACAACACCCCGCGGGTCAGAATCACACCGACATTTTCGACCCCCAGTTTTTTCAACCCGTAGGCATCGCCGAATTCGGAGACCTTGAAACCATTATAGAAATAAGCGTCATCGGGCAAACGAACCCCTACGTGCCCCAGGCCATCGAATTGGGTTCCCACCTGTCCCAGCTCCCCACTGAACATCTCGTCATGCGAGACGAGCTGATTCTTCCCGACGGGCTCGGTGGTGGGAGAGCCGGGAATGGTGAGACTGAAATGGCGCTTGCCGGGCAGGGGCATGCCGTGCTCGTAGACTCGGCCCAACTGATAGATCTCCCCTTTTTGAATCAGCTGCATGGCCTGCAAGATTTTTTCGGGGGTGATCCGGTTGGAGGCGCCTCGTTGATCCTGTGGCCCCCAGGGGGACGGCCACCATTCTTCTCCCACCGGGGTCTGAGCCAGAGGACTCCAGGCGAGCCCCCATAGGCAGACCATCAGGACCATCGAGCGCTGCAGCAGATTCGTACCAGGCATTCTCTATTTCCCTTCTGACAATCCCCTCGGATTCGCCCTCAGACCGACGATTCGACCACCCAGTTCAGCCAGTTGGAGGAAAACGTTGGCAAACTGGCCCGCCTGCTTACGCGGCCCGCGGGAGGCCGACTCTTGCATATCGCGATCCGTTATGGCTGGACGGAACTTTTCTCATCCAGTGCCGGCATCACTTCCTGGGCAAAGAGCTCCAGACTCCGCATATGTTGGGCCCGGTCGTCCCAGTCGTGGCCGATCAGGACCAGGGTGCCGAATTCTCCGACCTCCTCTCGCAGGTCCAGGATCCTGCGAGTCACCTCTTCGGGATCACCGGCGATCACGACATCGTCCATGAAATAATCGAGATTGCAGTCGGCGTCCGACATCTCCGGACGCGGTTTCCACATATCCAAACCGGGTACGACGCAGGTCATTTTCAGAATGTAGTCGATCGTCCAGGCGACACTGTTGTTTCGGGCCAACCGGCGAGCCTCCTCGGTGGTGTCGGCCACGAAGATGTTGCGCGCGACCTTCCAGTCCGTCAGACGGGGCTGAAATCCGGCGTTCTCGGACGCCCGACGGTAATTGTCGCTATGGTTGACCAGGGTCTCTCGATGGGTCATGTGATGGCTGAAGGGTTGAAGCCCTCGAGACCCCGCCATCTGTATGCTGCCGGAATCCCGGTTGACGCAGGGTATGGCGATGGGGGGATGGGGTTCTTGATAGGGTCGGTGCGAGCCCACCAATCCCAGCTCCGGATTCAGATGCTTCTTGAATTCCACCCGCCAGAAGTCTCCCTCAATCTGGTAGGGAGGGTCGGTGGACCAGAGTTTTAAAATCGTATCCAGGGATTCCGCAACCATGGCGCCGCTTTGTTTGGGATTGATACCATAAACTTCCATGTCACTGGGCACCCCTCCGATTCCGAAACAAAGATTGAGGCGGCCGTGCGAGAGGTGGTCCAGGAAAGCCAGCCGTGTGGCCACGTAAAAAGGGTGATGGTATTGAAGGCACACAGGCGCTGGTCCTAGTCGAATCTTCTGGGTGATTCCCAGGGCCTTGGCGATGAAGATCTCCGGCATCACGATATTTTCGACGGAGGAGGAATGATGCTCTCCCACCCAGAACTCGTCGAAGCCCCACTCCTCGCAGCGCTGGACCAATTCCAGATCCTCGTCGAAGCACTGGGAGCGAGGTTTCTCCGGATTGTGAATCGGCATCACGAACATGCCGTATCGGAGGGTTCCGTTTTGCATGACCAGAAGGTTCCTTTCCTCGGGTTACTCGGTTTGCCTTACTGGAATTTCCGAATGGGCCAAAACCGCGCCGAAGTCTACCCCAGCTCCCGGAAACCGGTCAACCCACCGCGGCTGGCAACGGCTTGCAACCGGCTGTAGTTCTTCCTACAGTAAAGGAGCTGGGACGCGGGCCACGGCCAGTGGGGACGCAAGTAGCGTGCAGCGCCTTGCCGAAGGGCTCCGGCGACCCTGGTTGGGGGTCCGGAATGCGGAAAGCGAGCGAGGGTGAAAATCCATGGAAAGCGAAATCCTTGAGACCCAAAAAATCTGATCTGGCCAGTCGTTACGAAGGGGATGGGTTCGTCGCCGGTCTGGACGTCTTTTCAAGGGAGGAGATGGAGAGCTACCGGCGGCAATTCGACGATCTGGAAGGCCACCTTGGGAAAGAACAGTGCCAGACCGGGATACAGGACGGGCATCTCCAGGAAGAATTCATCTGGAAACTAGCTACGGATGCTCGAGTTCTGAACTCGGTGGCCGAGACCATGGGCGAAGACATCCTTCTGCTGGGGAGCCATTTCTTCTGTAAATACCCGGACCCCAGCGCCACCTACTGGGGGCTGCAGCCTCCCGTGGCTCACACCGCCTGGGTGGCCATCGACGACAGCAACATCGGAAACGGCTGCATGCGCGTTCTCAGGGGGTCCCACACGGACAGCATACTGACCAACGGGACTGCGGATCGCGAGGGAAATCTGCTCAGCATCAATCAGTCGATTCCGGATACGGAGTTGAACCAGGACAGCGCGGTTGACCTGATCCTCAAGTCCGGGCAGATGTCGATCCATCACGGGCAACTCGTGCATTCCAGCAACCCCAATACCTCAGATCTTCGACGCTGCGGTCTGGTGGTCCGGTTCGTCCCGCCTTCGGTGAAACAGGTGGAAAAGAACTCCGTGGGTAAGCACTGGAAGGCGATTCTGGTGCGCGGACGAGATCCTTTCCGCCACTTTCCCCACATCACCTCTCCCTTTTTGAACTGACGACTCGAATCCCGTTTCAAAGGCTGCAGTAGATGGCTCGAATCGGAATCGTGGGCGGAGGCATCTCGGGACTGGCCATCGCCTACTTCTTGCAGCAGGCCGCGGACCGGGAGCGGCTGCCACTGGACCTGACCCTACTCGAGAGAACCGCGCATCTGGGCGGCGTCATCCGGAGTGAAAAACAGCAGGACTGCTTGCTCGAGTGGGGACCCGATGCCTTCGTCTCCTACAAGCCGGAGACGTTTCGCCTGGCGGACCGCCTGGGTTTGTCCAGCCGACTGCTGCCCTGCCGGGAGGATCGACGCCGCACCTACGTCTCCATAGATGGACGGCTTCGACCGCTCCCAGCTGGGATGTCCTTCCTGGCGCCGGTCCAGGTGCTGGACTTCTGGAGGACGGCTCCCATGACCCCGGCGGGACGATTGCGAGCCCTGCTGGAGCCTTTCATCTCCCGGACTCGAGGAGAGCCCACCGTACGAGAGCTGTTCGAACGTCGTCTGGGCCGCGAGTTCACAACTCGGGTAGCCGAACCCCTGGTCTCGGCAATCTTCGGTGCGGACATCGATCGACTGGCCGCACCCAGCGCTCTGCCCGATTTCTGGGCGACCGAACAGCGTTATGGCAGCTTTTGGAAGGGTCTTCGACGGCGGGCCAGCCCATCCTCCTTCCAGCCGCTTTTCTTCAGTTTTTGCAACGGTATGCAGGAGCTGGTGTCCGGACTCGTCCAATCTCTCACGCAAGTACACATCTGCAGAAACGCACCCATCTCGGATCTGGAGTATCGGGGCTGTCGATGGGCGCTTCGAGGTCCCGAACTGCAGGAAACATTCGAGGCGGTGGTCCTGTGTGTGCCCTCCCATCGAGCAGCCAGGCTCCTGAGAAGTGCTCTGCCCGAAGTGGCTACCATCCTCGAAGAAATCGAATACAGTTCCACTCGCATCGTATATCTGGCTTACCGCCGGTCCGAGTTCTTACACCCTCTGGATGGCTTCGGCTTCGTCCTCCCCAAAGCCGAAGCCACCGTCCTGGACGCTTGTACTTGGGTCAGCAGTAAGTTCGAGCGGCGGTGTCCCCCGGATTGGGTTCTGCTGCGCTGCGCCGTTCACGACGGCCGCCACCCCCGGGAGCCCTCTCTGCCGGAAACCCTGGCCCAAGCCACCCACCGGGAAGTGGCGCGCCGACTGGGTGTGCGAAGCCGCCCCACCCTGCAGCGCGTCTTCGAGGTCCCCCGAGCCATGCCACAGTTTACGCTAGGCCATTCCCGCCGCGCCGAGCGCATCGCTGCCGCTCTAAGGCGCCATCCGGGACTGTATATGTGCTCCCCGTTCCTGACGGGTGTCGGTATTCCCGACTGCATCCGCGCTGCTCGCCAGACGGCCGGCTCGATCGTTGAAGGCCTGCGGCAGGGGCAGGGAAAACAGACGACGGATTAGAGGTCGTCGCCCCCGTCAAAAAGAAGCTCTGGACGTACTTGACGATGCCGAAGGTGTCCATCGGTTTTCCGAGCGGGTTTGAGAGGAGTACCGGCCGGGCCGTCTCTAGGGGTGATCTAGAGAAGGGTCCGTTGGCACCGAGCGAGCCTCTTGTGTACTCTACCCTGGTCGCGGGTCAGCTCCAGCCCTGGACCCCACAGGGGTGGGCGAGACTGGCCAGCGGCTCGCATTTTTTGAATTCGAGGACGCATGACCAGTCGAAGACAGTGAGGAGCAAAAAAGGATGAGCAACGGGGAAGCAACGATTCGAGTCGGATTGATCGGGGCGGGAGTCAATACCACGTATCGCCACATTCCGGGATTTCGAGCTCTGCCAGGAGTACAAATCACCTGTGTGGCCAATCGCAGCCGGGAATCCTCCCAGAGGGTGGCTGACGAGTTTGGCATCCCGGAAATCAAGGACTCGTGGCAGCAGGTGATCGAGTCTGCGAACGTGGACGCCGTCTGCATCGGTACCTGGCCGTACCTGCATTGCGAAGCCACCTGCGTCGCTCTGGAGAAGGGCAAACACGTGCTGTGTGAAGCCCGAATGGCCAGGGATCTGCAGGAAGCCCGGACCATGCTCGAGACCTCCCGGAAGTCCCCCCATCTGACTGCGCAGATCGTTCCCGCTCCTTTCGGGTTTTCGGTGGATCGAACCGTTCGAGAGTTGATCGAAACCGGATGGATGGGTCAGGTCCTGGCCTTGAATCTGCGGGAGACCAGCGGAGATTTTGCCGACTTTGAAGCGCCTCTGCACTGGAGACACCGGCGCGACCTGAGTGGCTTGAACTGTCTGGCCATGGGGATCTGGTACGAAACCAGCATGCGTTGGCTGGGACATGCTCAATCCGTGTGTGCTAACGGCAAGATTAGCGTCACGGAAAGAACCCATCCCGATACGGGGCAGAAAGTTCCCGTCGAAATCCCCGATCACCTGACGATCCTGGTGGAATATCCGGATGGAGTGGCGGGCAACCTGCAGTTCAGCGCGGTGACCGGGCTGGACCGGGATTCGGGGGCCTGGCTCTTCGGCACCGAGGGCACCCTGAAGTACGATGGAGTCGCCGACAAGCTATTGGGTGCCCAGAAGGGCGCCACCGAGTTGCAGGAAATGTCCATCGATCCGGATAAGGCCGTCGATTGGCGTGTGGAGGAGGAATTCATCAACGCCATTCGAGGTCGCGAAAACATCCACCTCACCGACTTCGAGACGGGCGTTCGCTACATGGAATTCACGGAGGCGGTCCACCGTAGCTGGACGCAAGGGTTGAAGGTCGATCTACCTTTGTAGGGGAGGCCCTGGGGTAGCCTTCCAGGCCACCTTCCGGAAGGTGGCCTTACTATGTGTGCGAGGGTCTCCAGACCCCGCATGTTGCGTGACCGCAGGTCTCCCAGCGCGAAGCGGCGGAGATTTACGAGGGCGAGGTCGGGAGACCTGCGGTCAGCGCTCTGAACGGCGCGAAGTGCCAAGCTGGCAGTGCATCTGTTCCCAGAGTACGGGAGGCACCGTGTCACTTGAGGTGACACGCCCGAACGGTCAGCCCCGGGCCGGTTAGGGACAGCACCCAGGCGCACACTGGTCCGGGGCGGGGCCGTTACTCCCCCAAGCCCGCCGGGGCACGTTCTCATCGATTCTCTCCAGAATCAACTCCCGAATCATGGACACGAATTGGGGATGAAGGCCGGCTGTTGCGGCCCGAATCATGGTCAGCCCGATTCGTTCGCACAGCTCCTTCGCCTCGGTGTCCAGATCGTAAAGCACTTCCATGTGATCGGAAATAAAACCGATGGGCGAGAGAACCACCTCCCTGGCTCCTTGCTTTTTCAGATCGGTCAGATAGTCACACACATCTGGCTCCAACCAGGGTTGGTGAGGCGCTCCGCTGCGGCTCTGGTAGACCAGCCGCCAGTTGGGGTGACCCACCCGATTGGAAACCAGGTAGCAGGCCTCCTCCAATTGCTGCTGGTAGCGGCTACCGGAGGCCATGCTCACGGAAATGCTGTGACCCGTAAATACGATTTGAACGGAGTCCGGTTCAGACGTTTTCTCCAGCGCTTCGCAGACGGCATCCGCGTTGGCTCGGATAAATCCAGAATGGTTGTAGAAAAGACGCAGTTTATCGACTCGGGGAGCCGCCTCTCCCACCTCCTGACGGGCCCGCTCGATGTCCTCCCGGTACTGCCGGCAACTCGAGTAGGAGCCGTAGGCGGAAGTCACGAAGGCCAGCGCCCGGCGCACCCCGTCCCGTGCCATCTGTCGAAGGGTGTCCGCCAGCAGGGGATGCCAATTTCGATTGCCCAGATAGACCGGTAGGGAAGGCCCTTGTTTCTTGAACTGGTCTTGTAGGGCACAGATCAGAGCCCGGTTCTGGGTGTTGATGGGACTCACTCCGCCGAAGTTCTGGTAGTGCTCGGCAACGGCCAATTTCCTCTCCTGGGAGACCCTTTTTCCCCGTAGCACGTTGTCGAGAAACGGCATCACCTGCTCGGGACCTTCCGGACCTCCAAAGGAGACGAACAGTACGGCGTCATAATCGTGATTCATCAGCTCTCTCACCCTCTTTCAAGCTATTCTCAAAAAGACCTGCAGAGGAGATCGGATCTTTCGCCCAGCAGTTTTTCAGTATATCGAAAGGTGTGGGGATGGAGGGGAGTCGGACCTGTGATACAGTTTCGCCTTTCGGAAGAGTGTGTCGGGGAAAGAACAAAACCTGAACCTGATCGAAGGCCTTCCATGACGGTCAGCGGCGTCGTTTTGATCCCGCTCAGCGGGGTGGGTTTTCTCATCTCTTGTTACTTCACGGCGGTTGCCTACCGTTGGATCCCTCCCGACGCCCCCTGGATCCCGGCCTTTTGCCGGATGGGAGAGCGAACCTGTGCCAGCATTGTCGACACCCCCCGGGCTCGCTTGTTCGGGATCCCCAATTCAGCCCTGGGACAGCTTTTTTATTTGGCCTTGGCGGTCGGTGTCATCACCGGCGTGCTGTTCACAAATCCTTTTTTCCTCGCGTATTTGATGGCCAGTGGGCTGACCGTGCTGGTTGGACTCTTCCTAACCTACTCGCTGCTTTTTCTGACCCGGGTCCCTTGCCCCCTATGCTTTACCTCGCACGGCATCAATTTCGTGATCTTCATACTGCTGGTCATGGCCCGGCCCTCCGCTTGACCCAAACATCGTTCAGAGGAGGGAAGCGGTGGAAATGCGGACCATTCTCTGGATGCCGGCGACCGGTCGGTGGTCGGGGCGAGCGGCAGCTGAATCCCAATAAGGCGCAGACTCCCTCCTAGCAGAGCCGCGCTCGTGAGGAAGCGGCGGGGAAGCTGAACAATTCACCCAGTGCCGGTGCAGCGGTCGGCGTCCGGACCTCAACTGCAGACCCATCCATGCCCTACGGGGAATCGCGAGCAGGCAATAGGAATCCACCGGACGGCCAGATCAGCGGACCGCCTCAAAGGTCCATGACAGCTTCCACCCGGGGATCGAGTTGAGGAGGCTTGGAGAGGAGGGAAATCCCAAAAAACAGGACCAAGGACAAGATCAGGGCCACGGCGCCGGTGTCCACCCCATACGGAATCTGGATCTTCAGCAACTTGATCGAGAAGTTGGTGATCAGGCTGGAGGCGATAGCCACGTTGGCGGCTAGCGGAGTGGCTCGCTTCCAGTTGAATCCGATGGCGACCGCCGGCACCAGAGCGGCGGCAAAGGTCCCCCAGCCGAAGGCCCCCAGCAGAGCCACCAGATCGCCCGAGTAGAGAGCGAACAGGGAGGCCACCACGGCGATGATCACGGTGGCCACCCGAGCCCACAACAATTCCCGGCGCAGCGAGCGCCCCCGCAAGGATTGGGGGATGTCGTGTACGACAGCGGCAGCACCGATGTTCACGAAGCCGTCCGCGGTGGACATGATGGCGGCGAACAGGCCGGCGAAAACCACCCCAGCCAGGATCGGATGGGCGTAGAACTGAAGGAACTGAGGCGCTGCCGCGTCCGGGGTCAGCAGCTCGGGGTGCGATCCCTGCACCACCAGTGCCCTCATGACCAGTCCGATGCTGATCCACAGCAGGGCCGAAAGGGAGTACCCCAGTACCGAAACCGGAAGGATGTACCGTACATCCTGAATCCTCCTGTTCATCATGAGCTTGGTAATGACGTGCGGCTGGCCGGAGATCCCCATGCCGAAAACGAAAAACCAGGAGAGACAGCCCATCATGCCCAGCGTGCCCCAGGGACTCATTGCTTCCGAGTCATCGGACGCGATAGTGGCCGTCACCTCGTGGACTCCCCCGTCCATGACGCTGATGGCCGTCAGCAAGACCAGGACCGCCGCCACGATCATGATCACGCCTTGCACCATATCGGTGTACACGGAAGCGACAATGCCACCTGTGACGCAGTAAAAGGCCAGCACGGTGCACGAGATCACCACGCACAGCTCGATGGGCAGGCGGCCGATGCTGGTCTGGGCCAGGATGTCCTGCAGCACGGTCGCCATGGCCAGGATCTGGGTGGCCAGATAGCCCATCACCCCCAGTAGGATGGCCAAGGCGGTCAGAAAGCGGCTGCTTTGACTGCTGTAGCGCAGGGCTACGGCGTCCGGCAGGGAAACGGACCCTTGCAATTCGGCCAGCAATCGGATTCGTTTCCCCAGCAGGAAGAACCCGATGCAGTAGCCCATCGAGATGCTGACCACCATCCAGATCGAACTCATCCCCATCTGGTAGACGAGTCCCGGTCCGCCCACGAATCCGAAGCCGCTCATGGTGCTGGAAAAGACGGCCAGGGCCGTCACCAGCATCCCCAGATCCCGGCCCGCCATGAAGAAATCGTGGGTGGAATGGGTGCGCCGCAACGCCCACAGTCCTACCGCTACGCAGAGCAGCATGTAGGCCGCCAGACAGACCAGGATGATCGAACTGGGCTCCTGCCCCGTCATTCACGCTCTCCCGAGTCAGCCGAGAAACTGCGGCGTATCTCCTCGAACCGGGCCAGGTCGCTGGGACTGAGGATCCAATCCTCGAATCGGACCAGATAGAGCACCACGAAGTAAAAAGGGAAGGGCCACAGCAGGAAAAGCATCACCGCTGTGGGGGCCGGGAAGCCGAAGATGAGGAAGGAAGGATCCAGCAGATAGACTCGGTAAGCGATCACCATCAGAGCGAACAACCCGGCGTAGAGAACCCCGCCCAGAGCCAGCCATCCGGCGGCGGCTGTCTTGCGCTTGTGTCGACACGCCCCCAGCATCATACACAGCACGAAAAAGGTCACCTGAAGGATGGCGATGGCGCACCCCCACCACAGAAGGGAGCTATGGCGCTGGCCGCCCCCTCCCTGGTCCATGGTCTCCAGCCGGTCGTGGATGAATCCAGTTGCACCGGCAGGCCGGGGTAGCGTGAAAACTATGGTTGCCAGCCCCGCAATGAGCACCAGAACCAGGAGTGAAAACAGGACAATCCTCATCACTGGAATCCTTAGCATGTGGTGGTGCAGCACTGCGACCCCGATTGGGACCGCCCACTCGGACAGGCTCCTAGAGAGCACTAAGCTCGAAAGTCGATCACCGCGCGCCCCAGGATCTTGCCCCGATCGAGATCGCTAAAAATCCGGTTGATCTCGGCCAGGGGAAAGGTGGCGGTGTCACAGTGGACGGCCCCAGCCGCCGCTAGATCCATCAACTCCCGCAGCTCTCGCCGGCTGCTGACCCGCGAGGGAAAGATGCGGGCCCCGCTTCGCACCAGATCTCCGGCTCCCCAGGGAAGGGGCCCGGCCGGTAGCCCCACAAGCAGCAGGATTCCGCCCTTGCGCAGACTCTCCAAAGCGGACCGATAGGCTTCGATGGCGGTGGCGCAGACGATGACCGCGTCCACCTGGTGACGGGGATCTCGAAACCACTCGGCCGCCTCCTCCACCAGGACGCCGTGCCGAGCGCCCGAACGTTGGGCCAGCTCCAGTTTGTCCCGGTCCAGATCGACGGCGGTTACCTGGGCGCCGGCCTGGCGGCCCAGCTGGACGGCCAGGTGTCCCAATCCGCCCACCCCCCACACGGCTAGGCGCTTCGATTCGTCCATGGACACCTTGCTGAGGGCGCTGTAGACCGTTCCTCCGGCGCAGAACAGCGGTGCAACCGTGTCGGCAGAGAGCGTGTCCGGAATCGGGATGACGTGGCTGGCCCAGGCCAGGATATATTCCCCAAAACCTCCGTTGACGGTCACCCCGGTGATCTGGGGCCGGTCACAGTAGACCTCCAGATCGCGCCGGCAGTTCTCGCATCTGTCACAGGTGTGGTGAAACCAAGAGACTCCCACTCGATCATCTTCCGCCAGACCCTGTACTTCAGGTCCCAAAGCGGTGATGCGGCCGGTCACCTCATGCCCCAGAATGATGGGCAGTGAGATCAGATTGTGAAACCGGGGCCATTGCCCCCGAGCCAGATGCAGATCCGAGTGGCAAACACCACAGGTGTCCACCCGCACCAGGACCTGTCCGGCCTGCGGTTCGGGTGTGGAGACCTCTTCGATCTGAAGATCCTGACCGTATTCGTGTAGCAACGCTGCTTTCATGTTCTTCATTGAGCCCCCATGGAATGCAGGTGGCGGTGAAAAAGCTGTCGTTCCGGTCGCCCCCGGAGAGCCAGCTTCTTGTATCTCAATTCACCGAGACTCGTAAAGAGTGTGCCGGCTCCGAGAATCAGCCGCCATCCCTCCGAGATTCCTTCTCCTGTCTTCTCAATCAGCACTCCTCTGAGCTGCCCCACAGCTCA
>CBDBID010000011.1:0-12500 GCA_965205565.1 Acidobacteriota bacterium | reverse complement strand
GAGCCCGGTGGTTCGCTCTCCACAAGACACCTATTTCTTACAACATTTCTACAACAAAACCGCCCAAACAACAGTGAAAACCAGGGAACAAGAAGGACCTAAATCATTGAGCAGAAAGAACGGGCCATCACGCGTGTAGTCTACGAAACCAAAGGTTGCAGGTTCAAATCCTGTCGGGCGCTCCAGTTATCCACTTGATTCCAAATAGGTTATAGGTGGGTTGGCTTTCGGCGAGATGAAGGGAATTCGGCGATTTGTGCCCGTATTGTGCCCGTCGCCTCTTCTAGGTAACGCTCGACAGCTTCTCCTGCCGCCTTCACGTCTGCTTCGTCTACGATGTCGTAGCGGTCGAAAATCGAACGCGGTCTGTGGCCGCTGATCGACATGGCTACGTTTTCGGAGACGCCTGCTCTTAAAAGGTTGCGGGCGTCGGTGCGCCTGAAGAGGTATATAGTCAGAAAAACTTTACCACATAGGATAACCGCACTCCTCGACCCATCTCCGGAGCCAAGTCCTTGATGAACGATACGTGGTTCCGATAGAGCCGATTGCCCAGGTTGAAGGCGTTTACGGCGAAGTGATGGACGAAGTGTTGCTTGGGCAAGGTGTAGGAGGCCTTCAGGTTCATGACCGCAGCTCCCGCTGTTCGCTCTCCGTCGTGAAGAATTCATCTTGATCGTCGATCAGGACCATCTGTGGGCGAACGCTCAGGCCTTGGTAGCGCAAATCCAGGCCCAGCCGAGCACGCCGCGGCGGAATGCGGGGTAAGGGAGTGTCCGTCTCGGTCAGCTTGGCATCCACCCAATCAAGCCCAAGATCCAACCACATGGCATCATGGAGGGCGACATCCAGATTCAGTTCGGTTCCCAGAAAGAGTGCATCCCCCTGGCTGTAGACTCCTTCCACCAGCCCGTCCACGACCTCTCCTGTAGGCGCCAGAAAGACGAAGTCGTCCAACTCATAGAAGAAGAGATTGGCTTCGCACTCGCATGCGCTCACCCGCGTGGCGAAGAGAGAAGTCCAGGCCGTTGCTGCGCTCCCGCCTTAGATCGGGGTCTCCAATCGCGAAAGCCCGCAGTCCCAGATGGGGACCGAAAGTGTAGAGTTCTTCAAGAGCCGGAGCGCGGTAGGATCCGGTGTAGTTGGCCACGAAGGCCCCCGTCTCCCAGAGGCGCACCCAAATTCCGCCGCCGCCGGAAAAACCCGTAAACCCCCGCTCCGGAAAGGCTGCCAATGCCTCACTGGGTTCGTAGCGCGTGTGCTCCACACGGACTCCGAACTGGAGCTTCAGGGGCTCCAGTTCAACTTCCTCCAGCCCAAAAACAGCAAAGGCATTCTGGTCCACGGGTGGAGAGAGGGCCTCCTTACCCGCAGCGTCGTAATCGCGGTGCAGTCCCCAAAATCCAAGACTTCCAGACAAAGGACCTGTCCTGCCCTGCTCGAAGACTCCACGATACACGAACTGTTTGTTGTCGAAGCTGGTTCCCACCTTCTCCAGATCACCCTCCAGGATCTCCAGCTCGTCGTGTTGCCACTGCGTGTGGGCCAGGGTTAACCGGAAAGCATCAATCCACGTTCCCAAGTTGCGAAAGCCCCCGGAAAAGCGGAGGGCATTCCACCTGAAATCCTGGTCCACCGCCAACAGCTCTTCTTCACCTTCCACGTGGTCAGGCTCATCCGGTCCTTGCTCGTCTTCCTCCTGGCTGTGGTTGTGAAGCTTGCTAACGAACGGCACTCCGTAGCGGCCGTCCGAGAGATGGTATCCTGCGCTGGCGAATCCCTTAGTGCCAAACCACCCCCTACCAAGACGGGCATTGTTGATGCGGCTCTTGGAGTTCTCGACTTCCCCAAGGGACTACGGTAATCGCCGGTTCTCTGGCCGCCTCCCCCGGTCCAAAGAAGCCAGTTGCGGTGCCCAAACTCCACGTTGGCACTGCTCCCACCTGCTCCCCGTTCGACCCCACCACGCTGGAGACCTGCCCGAGAAGGCCCTCGTGAGGCTGGCGATGGTAGTTGTGATGGCCCGTGACGGCGTTGACCACCCCTCCCACAGCGTTGCTTCCATAAAGGAGGGTGGCGGGGCCCTTGACCACCTCTAGGCGCTCCACGTTGGTCGCATCGACGGGTTCAGCGTGGTCCCCCGACTGGGATCCCAGAGAGCCCATGCGCACACCGTCCTGCAACACCAGGACTCGATCTCCATCGAACCCTCTCACAACCGGACGGGAACTGCCGGGGCCGAAGCTTCGTTTGGCCACTCCCGCCTTTCCTTCCATCACCTCGCCAATC
The DNA here is from genome assembly GCA_965205565.1 of Acidobacteriota bacterium. Classification (GTDB taxonomy): domain Bacteria; phylum Acidobacteriota; class UBA6911; order RPQK01; family CBDBID01; genus CBDBID01. The sequence goes on along the minus strand of CBDBID010000011.1, from coordinate 10,211 downwards.
GAGCTGGCCATGCGCTCGGCTATTTCGAAAGAGTCAACGATGGTGACCGATTGCACCGTCTCGAAGGCGGTCTCCTGGCGTTGACGGGCCGTCACGGTGACCTCGTGTTTGAGGGGGGAGATGCTCAGTTCGAAATCGACCGTTTGGGTCTCGCCAGCAATCACTTCGATGAGTTGCCCCGAAGAGTTCAGCCCGGCCAGATAGGAGACGCCACCGTAGACTCCCGCCGGGACCTCCTCGAAGACGTAGTGGCCCTGCTCATCCGTCTCGGATACGCGACCCAGTTGGACCAGCATGACCGTCGCCCGATGGAGTGGTTCTCCGTTCGTTGCCAAAGTGACGGTCCCTTGAACAGTCCCGACGGATTGAGCTTCAAGAGTTCCTGCAAGCAGGAACAGGATCGATGCCGTCAGGACACCCGTGAGATGCCCTGAACAGTGACTACGATGCATTGTGGTTTCCTTCCTCGAAGGCACCCGCGCGATGCGGACGGACTCAAACATACCGATCCGCACCAGGAGGCGTCCCGGTCTCCCATGTCGCGCTAGAGAAGAGAGTTAGGAAAGGAAGGGCGGCGCACGAACGGCGTGGGCAGTAAACTCACTGACCACGACACAATCCCTCTTGACCAAAGGAATCGGCTCGAGCGTAACGCGTGTGAAGCCCTGCCGGTACTCCAGCAGTGCAGTGGACTCCTGGGTGTGGAGACAACAATGGGAGGGATGATCTCCAGAGTCGCACGGAAGAGGCTCGTGGTAAACCGTTCCCACATGCCCGTGGTGAGAGAGATGCTTGTCTTCTTCCAGGGGATGGAAGATCTCCACTCCCTGCCCCAAGGAAAAGAGCAGAAAGGAAAGAGCGAGCAGCCCACTGGTGGCTGCCCATGGGCTCCTGCTTCGCATGACTGAAGGGATTCTATCACACCGTGCACTTCAGCTTCGTGACAGTAGAAGCCGCCAAGATCAACGCATTCCTTTGAGGACACCTTTCTCGTCTGTCTCTCAGGAGATATATAAGCTAATGGAACGGCACCCCGTGTCGGGGGGGGGGAGTAGCCCCTAATTCCTGCTCTTGGATTCTTCCACCTTGATGCGGTTAGCTTCAGCCCAGATATCCTTTCGGACTCCAGTCACCATCCAGGACACTAATAGTTCCGCTGGACCTCCGGCTATCTTGAACTGATTGTCACTGATCTTCTCAGCTACATGTAAGGAAGGTGCCGCCCCCCCCATCGGGGTTAGCTGGTAGCGAAACTCCCGGTTTAGAGCTTCAAAATAGTCTGGCATCTGGATCCAGGCTTCACCCTTGTCATCCAACTCAACGTTGCAGTCGTACACGTTCTTCATGTCCGGACTCTCTACAAAGGAGTGGGACAGAAACTTCTTGTCAGGCTCCAGTGGATGATCAATCTTGAAACCTCCCCCTCCCTTGGACAAGCTGCCTTTGATAGACACATCCCCATAAAAATAGGAGCTTATATACATAACTAGACAATAGTGTCGGGCGATAACGGGAGCTACCCTGTGGGTGGTAGTGTTTCAGGTTACAAATTATGGCGTTCCCTATATTTGCGTAATCTGTCAGGGGGGTCTCCACGGGCGGCACGACGGCGTTCTTCGGCGGCACTGATAAGTTCCATCTGTTTGCGCAATCTGTCAGAGATGTCTCCAGAGGCGACATCAAGAAGGTCCATTTCGATCTCGCCTACGCGCTCCTCCAGTTTTTCAATAAGTTTGGCCATACGGTATAACACCACGGCAACGATGCCGCCCACGATGCACAACCCCCACCACTCCACTTGTAACATGCCTTTGGTGCCTGGCACTTACCACTCAGGTAGCTGGCGATCACGCAGGACCTCAAGATCCATAGCCTCAAGTATCTGCTCCTCATTCTCATATTCACGGAGCGGTGGCCCATTCGACCAGACGAACAGGACTTCTGGTTCGTGATCCTTCTTTATTTTCTCTGAGTCGCGACAACGGTTCTTCTTCATGTCGTCATTCTACCACCGGCCAATCTCCAGTACCTATGGGAGGCGCGCGACTGGTCTGTCTAGTCACGTATATAAGCCCCTAAAAATACACCTCCGGCTCATTGCCCGCACCAGGACCGAGTTGCATTCTGGCCTGACCGGCTGAAACAAAGGTAAAGTTATCGGTGGTGTTGTTATAGTAAAGCCCTCCCGCATCCGGATCACCGGGCTTGGCAAAGTGGATACGGCTGCTCTTGTCAGCAGCAGCTGTGATGGTAAGGTCAGTTCCAAAGCCGAACGGCTCATCATTTTCAAGATGCAGAACCGTATCCAGCTGGAGGGTTACCATGTCGCCTCCCCTTTGGATATTCAGTGGAGCATCGGGATTCGAGGATCCCATGCCGATATCACCAGTGGTGGTGCCGAATTGACCGATGCTGAGGGAGTCTGCCGGGGAGCCGATCCAGATTCAGAAGGGGCTTATATACGTGACTAGACAGACCAGTTGCGCGCCTCCCATAGGTACTGGAGACTGGCCGGTGGTAGAATGACGACATGAAGAAGAACCGTTGTCGCGACTCAGAGAAAATAAAGAAGGATCACGAACCAGAAGTCCTGTTCGTCTGGTCGAATGGGCCACCGCTCCGTGAATATGAGAATGAGGAGCAGATACTTGAGGCTATGGATCTTGAGGTCCTGCGTGATCGCCAGCTACCTGAGCGGTAAGTGCCAGGCACCAAAGGCATGTTACAAGTGGAGTGGTGGGGGTTGTGCATCGTGGGCGGCATCGTTGCCGTGGTGTTATACCGTATGGCCAAACTTATTGAAAAACTGGAGGAGCGCGTAGGCGAGATCGAAATGGACCTTCTTGATGTCGCCTCTGGAGACATCTCTGACAGATTGCGCAAACAGATGGAACTTATCAGTGCCGCCGAAGAACGCCGTCGTGCCGCCCGTGGAGACCCCCCTGACAGATTACGCAAATATAGGGAACGCCATAATTTGTAACCTGAAACACTACCACCCACAGGGTAGCTCCCGTTATCGCCCGACACTATTGTCTAGTTATGTATATAAGCTCCTTTCCAAAAGCTGGTTTCTCAACGGAAATCGCCTGAGATTCCGATGCTCGCACGCCCATGAGCCCTTCTATCCTAAGGATCCGCTGCCCGACCGAATATTTTTACCTTACGGCTGTCATTGTGCCGGAGACCTTATCTTTACGAAAAGGGTGTGATCGGGAAAACCCGCGAGTTGATAGCAAGACAGGCATCCGAATTGAGCGTTGTTTCCTTGCCTAGCAGTCCGTGGTGGAAGTACGTTTTCTGAGCTCAGGTGGTACCCACCGGTGGAAGCAGCGAAGGGGTCGCTGAGTTGGGTTTTTCGGGCCAAGCAGCCGGAATCAGTCCGAACAGGCCCTTAAGACGCTTGAACAGCGACAAAATCAGTAGCATTAGGGCGCAAATCCGCCCCTGCAGACCCCGCGGCGTTCCCACACCCAGGCTCTGACGCATCAGCATCCCCAGATTGAAGGCGCTCACCTGGATCAGCAGTCGCTTCAACACATTCTCATGTCCCCGTACATGCAGCCGTTTCATCCCTCCGCTCCCGTACAGATGCGCACAGGGTCGCTCCAGCTGCTCTCCTCGTTGCTGCAGCAGCCGCTGCCCTCGCTCTCCCCGGATGCGCCGCCGATTCGCATACACCGCTTCCTGCCCCTGCCGGTCTCCTCGCCAGCGTCGCTTCCCTCGCCTCGGTTCGCTCACATAGCTGCGCAGTCCCACCGCATCCAGGTCCACCATCCGCTGCGTGCTGTGATACCCCTTGTCGGCCACCACCTCTTCGATGCCTCGTCCCTCCGGCAGCGCTTGTTCCACCTTCTCGACCGCTTCCGTCAGGGTCTTCACCATGGTCTGCGTGTCCCCTTGATCGGCTCCCTGTACCGTCACCGAGACAATCGCTCCGGTCTCCAGATCCACTGCATGCTCCGCCTTGTGCGCCAGGTGCGTCCGCCCGTCCTTCATTCTGGTAATCCGCGCATCCGCATCATGCGGGTGCTTCCAAACCCGGTTCGATCCTTTGCCCGTGCGCTTGCGGTCCAGTTTGGCCAGATCTTCCCGTCGCGGCGTCTCAATCCCGGAGGCTTTCGCCAGCTCCATCAAAAACTCTTCATACCCCTGCTCGCTGTCCCGGCGCACGATGCTGCGCAGCGCTGCATTCGCTTCCAGCGTAGTGGCATCGATGCCGATCGTCTTGCCCCGCAGCAGGCCGCTCGCCCCGATCCGCTTCAGTACCCAGTCAAAGACTGCTTCGTGGGTAGCCACATCGATCAGTCGCCGGGTTCGGGAGATCGTGGAGTGATCAGACGGCGACTCGCTCAGTTTCAATCCCAGAAACTCTCGCAGTGCCAGAGAATCAGCTGCTCTCCAGGCTATTCCTCGTTCCGATCCGATCCCTTCGAAATACCCCACCAGCAGCAGCCGAAAGTACACTCCCGGAGCCAGGCTCGGTCGCCCCATCTTGTCTGCATAGAACTTCGCACACAGTCCCTCCACGAAGTCGTCAAAACCGTGTTCGTTGAAAAGGCCATTCAGTCTTTCGTAGAAGGGATGGCCGGCGGTGCGGGGCAGCTCACTGGTGGCGACCCACAGGTCTTCTTGCTGTCGACGTTTCTTTTTCCCCATTGCCATGGGGTCAGTCTAGTGTCGCTGTGTGACCCCTTATCCTCGACTTTGTGACCCCTTATCCTCGACTTTCACCACGGGCTGCTAGGGCGTTATTGGTCAGGAATTGACATTTCCCCCAAGGCCGCTGAGCTGGTGCAACAGAGAATGAGGGACGAACTGGACCTATTCTACAAGATCATACACCGGACGGATATTCCCAAACGCACGGACCTGGGAGAAACACCTAAGCCCGCATTCACCATATGGGGCCCGACATCTGCTTCCTTTAATCTATATAACTATCTATAAGTAAAGAAGATATGGAGAATACATGGGGCAAGAAATGCGTAATCATATACTTGATTAAGTTAAGCGAAGTGGATAGCATGGGCGGATGGGGAAGTTCTGGGCCGTGTTGCGCGGGATCTATTGCCTCGTTACCGGGATTCTCTGGATTATCGGATTGGCCGGAATGCGAGATGACCGTAAGGTCTGGGTGGAGGAATGGATACCCATGCTAGACTTCCTAGATATTTTCCCAGTCTGGTTAGCACTCTTTATTTCCGGGATAGCGGTGGTCACCTACCCACAGTGGATTCCGGTTATCCAAAGATGGAAAAAACGGGATAATAATGTCAATTCTGGAGATCGCACTCTTACAAAGGCACTTATCCTGTTGAGTGAAGCTGCGACAGGCATTGTCGATGCGCAGCCAAATAGAGATGTTGATGATCGAAGAGCGTCACTTCTGTTCGGGTCGTACTACGGGGTTATCCTGTTATTTCTAGAAATGGCATTCGTGGTGAACCACGCAGATGACATGAGGCATTACGTACAGTCAAGGCGCAGGGATGCTAAAATAATGGCTTCCTTCCTAAAAAAACTTGGGGGAAAGGATCAAACCAGATGAACTGGACCCAGGGTTTTTGCTTCCAATGACATTTTCTGAGTTCGTAAGCCACCATGAGAACTGGCCTAAGAATCCGAATCGTGGCTGATCCGAAGGATCACGAGTTCAACTGGGTGAAAGCGCGTAGTGAGTGCGTTTTGCCGCTAGAGTTCGAGCGGTTGAAGGATTCCGTTAAGAATAGTATTCAAGAGATACAGGAGCCGAGAAACTTCGACATACGTGAATGTTCAACTAGGCAATTCTGGGTCTATGGTACGCCTTACAGTGATGACTCCAAAGCTGGCGTATTGTTTGTCTTGAGGATGGATGAGCCCAAGGGGGGCCACATCGCTGTAATTAATTATCTGCTAGATACATCCTTCGAGATCACACTGACACTAAATGACAATGGCCAATGCCGGTATCGCATGGATGGAGAAGGCGAGCATCTGCGGTGGCAGATTGTCCGCCGGGCGCTAGAACCGTTGTTTTTCCAGGCATGATGGGCGAGGGCAAACCATTTATTAAGCCACCAGCTCCCGATAGGTGAGGTTTCCAGTATTGACGATTCGACGCAAGGTGTCAGGGAAGATATGAGGGTTGTTTCGGTTGTTGAATCTCCACTCCAATTCCTCGAGGTAGCGGTCCAGGTGCTTCCGGCTCATCTTGTGAAAAGTTCCTACAATGGAACGCTTGAACAGGCTCCACACGCCCTCGATCCCGTTGGTGTGGACCTCGCCTACAACCCATTCCTCCGAGGAGTGGCTCACGGTCTTGTGTATGGTGTCGTGATCTTCAATCCCCATGTAGGACTTCAACTCATCGGTGTAAATCGCCTCAGCCTCATCCTTGACCGTGCGCCGGATGAAGTCGTGGAGGGTATTACGGCGGATATTGGCAATTCTCTCAACTCTAATCCGACCGCCGCGCTGGATGGCACCAGCCACCCACGTCTTGTTGCCTTTGTAGGCGTGACCCTTACCTTTGGTCTTTCCACCTACCAGTGTTTCGTCCACTTCCACGATACCCAGGAGCGTGGGGCCTGTGAAGGGATCGTTTCCCATGGCCTCACGGATGCGGTGGCACAGATACCAGGCGGTCTTGTAGGAGATTCCCAAGGTTCGGTGGAGTTGATTGGCGCTCATGCCCTTTTTGGATTCGCACATCAGGTAGATCGCCAGGAACCACTTACGCAGTGGAAGGTGGGAGTTGTGCATGATGGTTCCCGTCGTGACGCTGAACTGATAGCCGCATGAATTGCAATCCCACCTCTTGTAATCGTGAAGTTCGGTCACCGCTGTGTCTCCGCAACGGATGCAGGCCACGCCATTGGGCCAGCGTGCATCCTCAAGGGCCTCTCGGCACTTGGAATCGTTGTCAAAACGGTCCATCAATGAAACTAGGTTGATTTTAGTCATGGCTCACACTCTGAAGAAAAGTAAGAAGCGGTTGCTTCCCAAGGACATCACCCAACGCACCGGACATGAAATTATGGAAGAAAATATTCGGGAAAAGAGCGATGAAAGAGGTGGATAAGCTAGTTGAAGAACGCTCGGAAGATGTTGAGGAAAAAGAGAATAACAACAACATGTGAGTAATATAACATGCTAGCCTGACTTAATCAAGTATATAATCACCAACCCAAAGGGTGAAGGTATGAAGCTTGGTATTGATGGCAGTCTGAGGCTTGAATTTCATGGGGCAAAGGTCACATCGGATGCCGGACTTCTCGCCTATCGTGACCTGGACGAGGCGTTGGCTTTATTCGATAGTGTACCCTCAGTTTTTGACGATTCGCGGACCGGGCGCAACATCCAGCACCACCTCGCGTCGTTGCTGCGCCAATCAGTATACAGCCGCCTGGCTGGCTATGAAGATGTCAACGATGGTCATCGTTTATCGGTGGATCCGACTATGCGGAGGATCACTGAAAAGAAGATCGACAAGAAGAATGCCGCCAGTGCCAACACAATGGGTCGATTTGAGACCCAGATGCTGTCTGTTAAGGACAACCTCAAAGCCCTTTCGGAAGTCAATGGCCAATGGGTGGAACGAGCACTGGAGAAGACCGCTCATCGACGAATCATTCTGGATATGGACAGTTCAGCCAGCCCGGTCCATGGCGAGCAAGAAGACTCTGCCTACAACGGCCATTTTGGATGCACCTGCTACCATCCCCTGTTTTGTTTTAACCAGTTCGGAGATTGCGAAGGTGCCTTGCTTCGCCCCGGCAACGTTCACAGCGCGGATCGCTGGAAGGAGCTACTGGAACCAATCGTGGCTCGCTACGAGAAGAAGAAAGTCCGCAAATACTTTCGGGGGGATGCCGCCTTCGCCAAGCCGGAGATTTATCAATACCTGGAGAAGAAAGGCTTTTTGTATGCCATCCGGCTTCCCGCCAACCAGGTGCTTCAAGAAAAGATTGAACACCTGCTGACCCGGCCAGTGGGTCGTCCACCCCGAAAACCCGTCGTCTGGTTTGCCGATTTCAGCTATCAAGCCGCCAGTTGGGACCGGCCTCGACGGGTGATTGCCAAGGTCGAGTGGCATCGCGGCGAACTCTTTCCGAGAGTCGGTTTCATCGTGACCAATATGAGCGCGCAAGCTCCAGGGGTGGTTCACTTTTACAATGGGCGTGGCACCGTCGAGCAGTGGATCAAGGAAGGCAAGTATGCGTTGAACTGGACACGACTCTCCTGCCAGCGCTTTGTCCCGAATCAGGTGAGGTTGGGTCTGTTCGTTTTGGCCTATAACCTGGGCAATTTCCTGCGGCGGCTGGTCCTCCCTAGAAGCATCAAACACTGGTCCCTTCGCAGCCTATTGACTAAGCTGATCAAGATCGGAGCGAAGGTAGTTTGGCATAGCCGGATCGTCACATTTCAGATGGCGGAGGTCGCGGTAAGCCAGGAGATATGGGCCGAGCTATTGTCTCGGATTGACCGATTGAGATGGAGTACAGCCTAGCGTTCAGTGTTTCTGATCGAGCAACTGGAGAGGTGTCTCCGATTATCAGATTTTGCCAAAAGCATCTTGAAAACCAGTGATCACAGGCCCTTTTCAGCCGAAGGATGGGGAAGGAACGGTTGATTCAAGGTTGGGGGACTGATAGGTTTTGATCATTCATCATGTAGAGGTCAGAGGAACTCACATCCGAAGTTGATATGAGGAATGTCGGATAAAGTAAGAGCCTCCCTGCCAGGATCAGAGAGATTGCTTGAATCCGGCATGGTTTCCTCGTCGCGGCACCTCCTTCTACAGAGGTATGCGAGATTAGACCTCGGATCGGCTCAGGCCCGGTGTCTTTTCGGTGGCAAGCTGTGCAAGATCTGGACGCTGCCGTGCGCAAAGGAGCGATTACGCAACGGGCCAGCGCCCGACGGGTTTTCAAGGGCTTGGGCGTTGCGAAACGGTATTGCAGAATGGATTTGATTGGCACTAGCTTTGTGCAATGTTGATCGGCTACGTATGGTAGCTTTCAGCCCATCGGGACAGACGAATCACTGATATGAGAGTTCACTACTTAAAACATGTTCCCTTCGAGGGTCTGGGGACCATTCTGCCTTGGCTCAAGGAGCGTGAATGGCAAGTTAGCCTCACCGAGCTTTATCGAGATGAACCGCTTCCCTCCATCAACGATATTGACTGGCTGATTGTGATGGGAGGTCCAATGAGTGCCCATGACGAGTCGAAGTATTCATGGCTCAAGGCGGAAAAGGACCTCATCGGTCAGGCCATCGCAACCGGGAAGCCCATCCTGGGGGTTTGTCTCGGAAGCCAGCTCATCGCAGACGTTCTGGGCTCCAAGGTTTACAAGAACTCCGAGCCAGAGATCGGCTGGTTTCCAATCGATCTTTCTGAAAAGGCGACGAGTCATGAACTGGGGAGACTCATTCCTCCGCAAGTCGAGGTTTTTCATTGGCATGGGGAAACCTTCGACCTGCCCCAAGGAGCTCTTCATTTGGCAAGCAGTCAAGCCTGTGAGAACCAAGCCTTTGTCTATGGCGACCGAGTCCTGGGGCTTCAATTTCATCTTGAGACCACCCAAGAGACTCTTGAGGCCCTCGTTCACGGATGTGCTAATGAACTCACGGACAGACCATTCATTCAGAGTCCCGGCCTGATGTTGTCTGATCCTCATCGCTTTACTCGGCTCAATCAAATTCTCAATCCGATTCTCAAGGAACTGTCGGCAAGGGTGACCTGACCGGAGGGCATTGTCACGTTAAGTGCTCTAATCTCGATCTGGTGATTTCGGTGTAGCCTTTTGGGTACTGTCAAGTTAACCGATTTGGTGTCTAATCAGCGCCTCGGCCACTCCCTAAGTTGTTGATTCTACATTCGACCGCCGACCGTTTCCGCCTCCCAAACCCGAGAATTCCACTTAACTAGACAGTACCGTAAGGTCAAAATATTCAGCCGACCCACAAGTCTCTATTGTGCAACAAGTTGTAACCGTCACGGCAAACAGAAGTCAGGCCTTGGTTGAGCCCCAATGTTTTCCCCCTTTGCGTCTGAGCACTTGACGTGAGCATCTAATCAACCATGAACTTCGTGCTCAGGCCCTGGCGGCTGCTGCTCCTGATCTTGGCCGGTTGGATCAACAGAGACCAGCAGGACGCGATCGAGTATCTTTTGACTGAGAATCAGGTACTCAGAGAAAAGCTCGGCAAGCGCCGCATTC
>CBDBID010000010.1:0-8737 GCA_965205565.1 Acidobacteriota bacterium | reverse complement strand
CGTATATAATTCCCTTTTCTGGTTGACGATCAGTTTGCACCCCTGTCGGAAAAGATTCAAAAGACCATCGCCGGGGTCACCGCAAAACCGGTTTGTTTTCTCGTCAATACCCACTGGCACGGAGACCATACGGGGGGGAACGAAAACTTCGGCAAGTCAGGCGCCCTGATCGTCGCCCACCAGAATGTGCGCAAGCGGCTCAACCCAGCTGAATTGCGGGAGCAGCTGGCGCGCAGTCAACAGGCCCCGGCTGCCGCCCTTCCCGTGGTTACTTTCACCGAAGCACTGAACTTCTATTGGAACCACGAAGAGATCCACGTCTTTCACCTTCCAACCGCGCATACTGACGGCGACGCCGTCATCCACTTCACCAAAGCCAACGTGGTACACATGGGTGACCTTTTTTTCAACGGACGTTATCCCTTTATCGACGTGGAGAGCGGTGGCAGCATCCAGGGAGCCATCGGAGCCGCGGAGAAGATTCTCACCCTGGCCAATTCGAGTACCAAAATCATTCCCGGCCACGGAGATCTGGCCGGAGTCAAAGAACTGCGGTCCTATCGGAATATGCTGGTGAAGGTGCGAGATCGGGTGCAAGGGCTCATTAACGACGGCCACTCGGAAGAAGAAATTCTGGCCGCCCGGCCGACGGCCGACCTGGACACCCAGTGGGGCGAGCGGTCTGACCGTTTCGTCCGAGCCGTCGACCGGAGCCTTCGGGCGGCCCGGGAGTGAGCCCACCATCAGAGGGTCCAAGAAGTGCCCCCCGCTACATCGAGACTCCGAGCAGACCCCGAGTGACTTGAAAGTCGGTGTTGCCTTGCCGCCACATTTGCGGTTGGTACAATCCCGAAGCCACCTCAAGCACCCGCCCGAGGATTTGTTGGGCCCAACCTCCGGCCTCACCCTCTAGAACGAGATCCAAATCCGTCTTGCAGCGTTGGGCCGTCGTACCGTCCGCCGTGATCTGTAGCAGCGGAATCATGGGGTGTGCTTGCCGGGCCATCACTTCGACATAAGCCACCATCACTTCGACTCCGCACGCCCCCAGGCCGGTCAAACTCTCAACCAGGTGGCCCGTCGGCGTTTCCATAACGTGCAGACCGCCCTGCAAGGCCTTCTGACCGTAAGCCAGGGTGGCTCGGGACTCGGGCTCTCGCAGCACTGTGGATGCGAAGTCTGGACTGTGCAGCAGAGGCGTGTTCTGGGGGAGAATCACGGTGGCGCCAGAGTCGGCCAGAGTGCGCACGCAGACCGCTAGGGAGGATGCCGCCTCGGGGGGAGGAGGATGGGGAGAGAGGAAGGCCACCCGGAGGGCCTCCAGGCCCACGGATTCGCGAGCCGGGCGCTGCAGGCTCTGCAGAGATCGGGCAAACCACTTTTCGACCCTTTCGGTCACCTTCTCGATGCCGCCGTCCAGTTGGACGCTGGCCCAGCCGAAGTCCTCGGGTGAAAAACCCATTCGTTCCAGTTCGGACCGCATGTAGTCGTTGTGGGTCTTTTCACAGCCGTGCTCCAAAAGCAGACCCAGACGCACCATGGGGTGGGTCAGATGTCCCAGGGTGGCTCGCGCGAATATTTTCTCGGCGCCCGAGACGGCGCAACCCTCGGTGTGGGGAAGCGCCACAAAGCGGTCCAGCGGACCGGTGGGCTTGCGGTTCAGCCCCTCTACGATCAAGCGGGCGATCTGGCCCGAACACAAACTGGTCGGCAGAATCAAGCCGATCTGGCCGGTCACGTACCCGCCATCGGTAGGGATGGCCTGAAAGCGCAAGGGAGAGCGTTGCGGGGCAGCTCGGACCGACAGCGGTTCGCCGTCCGGTTCGGGGGCCTGCTGGAGCCGGACCAGGTCACGATCGTCATCCTGCCGCCAATCCCGCCAGATGGACACCTGGGAATGTCCGGCCAGTTCGCCCACGGTGCGTTTCCCGGAAGCTGCTTCCAGGGTACGATCCAGCAACTGACGACCCAGCTCGTCCAGCGCCACACCGTCCAGGTAGGCGCCCGCATTGACGTCCATATCCTCGGCCAGAAGCTGGTAACGAGCGCTGGTGCTGACAATCTTGATGGTGGGAACGAAGGGGAAATTGGTGATGGATCCGTTCCCAGTGGTGAAAAAAATGAAGTTGCACCCGGAAGCTACCTGTCCGGCCAGGCTTTCCAAGTCGTTGCCCGGACTGTCCATGAAGTAGTAGCCCGGCCGCTGCAGGCGCTCGCCATACTCGATCACATAGTCGAGTCGCACCTCGGGATCGCGCTTGGTGGCAGCACCCAACGACTTCAGGGCAATGTTGTAGAGCCCCCGATAGAGGTTGCCTCCCGAAGGGTTGCCCTCGGCAGTGTGCCCGTGGCGGGCCGCTCGTTCGACGAAGCGGTCGATGGCGGCCAGAAACTGCTGAGCTGTTGCCAGGTTCCGAACGTTTTGAAGGAGGTAGGGCTCGGCGCCGATCAACTCATCGGTCTCGGCCAGATTGGCCGATCCCCCGAATCGGATCAACTCCCGGGCCACCCAACCCGCCAAAGGATTGGCCGAGACACCGGAGAAAGCATCGGAGCCACCACACTGGAGAGCCAAACGCAAATGAGCAAGGGACACCGGCTTCCGTCGACAGGAGGCCACCTCGGGAAGACAGGCTTTCAGCAGCTCCTCGCCTCGCCGCAGCTGCTCTTCGAATCCTCCCTCCAGAGTGAGGAAACGGTGGGTCACCGCATCGATGGGGTAAGCTTCATTCTGCATGTACTGTCGCAAGGAAGCATTGTTCACCGGACCCATCGCATCATCCACGGCCAGCACTGCTCCCACGTTGGGATGCACCATGAAGCCCGCCAGGGTACGGAGGATAAACTCCAGATTGCGGGGACGCCCGTCGCCGCCACCTTCCGTGTGAGCCACGGCCACGATGCCATCGATTCGTTTCCGGGAGGCGGCTCGACCCCGCAGTCTAGTCTCCAAGGCTCGGGCATAACTGGCAGTGCGAGAGGAGGTTCCCAAGATCACCACGTAGTTTCGCGTCCCCACGCCCCGATTGCCACCTCGAGGGTAACCCCGGAAGGTCGGCCCACCCTGCTCAAGCCTCACCTGCACTCCCGGTCGGAAATCGTCTTCTTGCAGCGGGTAGCGCTCTCTCAAGTCCTCGAAGTTGGGCTCTGTAGGGAGTTCGAAACCCAGACGACGAATCCGGAGATGCTCCAAGACTCGAGCATTGCAGATGTAACCCCCGGGGAAGATGTCGGTCAGGGCCCGACCAAAGGGGAGTCCCCAGGACAACAAGAATTCCTTGGCGGCAATGGGTGCAATAGAGAAGCGATGCCCTTCAGGCACGGAAAAGTCCAAGACCAATTCCTGATTCCGATACAGCACCCGACTGCCGGCCTCCAGGTTGCGGGTGGCGACGGCTAGGTTGTCGCCCACCGCTGGCAGCCGTGCCACTTTGCTAAACTCTACCGTTCCTGCCATGCCTGCTCTCTTTCAGAAACGCCTTGGGCGGAGAGGGACCGGGTCGGCGGTCACGCTCGTCCAATTCTGCGGGGCTGCAGGCAGAGTCCGCGTCCCATGCTCCTCCCCGCGGGCGATCCACAAAAAATGGTCGGGCACCGGTGGCCCCAGCGACCGTCCCACCTCGACCCCTCTGCTCGAGTTCTAAAACCCAACGCGTTAGGAATACTGGCAAGTTTTCTCAACACTTCCAGCCAGAATTTCTGCTTTTCCGGTCCTCCGGGGTAGCCGTGCACGACGGCCACCAAGATCCCGATTCCGATGGATTCGGCAACTCGCCTTGAAGTAGCGCAACACCCCATCACCATCGCCCCTTTTTCGACCTCGCTCGTGCGAATCATATCATCGACTTCCTAGAGGTGTGAAAGTGCTGCCTGGAGACCACCCACCTGAGTGCCAAAGGCCAACCAGCCGGTATTTCGTGAACTTTTTCCCGCCAAGAGAATCCGAGCATAGAGGGGAAAGGGTACTCAAAGAAGTGAGTGGTTTCTTTGGCACTGCGAATCCGATAGATTGCCCCCTAGTGAAGCCAGGAGCCGTGCCAAGGAGAATCATCAAGACGAAAATCGCCAAGGTGCTGGGTGGATGGCTGGTCTGGGCGCTAGTTTGCAGCCTTTCCCTGGCTCAGGGAGTTGGAATCGCTACGGGGCAAGGTGACCCGGCACCAGCTGAAAAACGGTCTGATCTTCCTGCTCCTGGAACGCCATACCAGTCCCACGGTCTCCTTTCACATCTACTATGATGTCGGCTCGGTCAACGACCTGTCCGGGCAGACCGGGATGGCTCATCTTTTCGAGCACATGGCCTTCAAGGGCACCCGCTCCGTCGGCACTAAGAATTACCGAGCTGAGGTCCAGCTGATGGACAGGATTGACGATTTGATGGACCGAATGGTCGAGGAGGAGGAAGGAGCGCCGCCAGACCCAGATCGAATTTCGAAGCTGCGGACGGAGTTGAAAAAGCTCCAAGAGGAACACAAGAAATACGTCGTCACAACGAGTTGGGACAGCTTTACGAACGGAACGGGGCGGTGGGACTCAATGCATCCACCCAGATGGATGCCACCGAGTACTTTCTGAGCTTGCCAGCGAACAAAGTCGAGCTGTGGGCTGCCATCGAATCGGATTGAATGGCCAATACGGTGTTGCGGCAGTTTTATCTGGAACGCGATGTGGTTCTCGAGGAACGGCGCCTGCGCGTCGATACGCAACCCTTCGGAAAGCTATACGAAAACTTTCTGGTTCATGCCTTCGTGGCCCATCCCTACGGAGCCCATGCGGGGATCGGATGGGAATCGGATTTGCGGCGCATCACCCGTCGGGAAACCGAAGCCTTCTACCGCCAGCACTACACTCCGGATCACACGGTCATCGCCATTGTGGGCGACTTTGAAACCGCCTTCCTGCTTCCCCTTCTGGAACGTTATTTCTCGCCGATCCCCACGGGGAAAAAGGCGGTCCGCATCCGCACCAAAGAGCCCCCCCAGGAAGGCGAGCGACGAGTCTATCTGGAGCACCCCGCCCAACCCTTCGTGATCGTGGGTTATCACCGGCCCGATATGAATCCTCGATGATGACGTTGTCCTGCAGATCATCGAGGATATCCTTTTCCGGGGACTAACCTCCCGGCTCTACCGTTCCCTGGTGGAAGAGAAGAAGGTTGCCGTCCAGATTTTCGCGTCCTCGACCGCCTTTCTGACCTACGGCAAATACCCGACCCTGTTTCTCTTTGCGGGCGTCCCTCTGGCCCCTCACACGGGAGCCGACATCGAGCAGCGCTTGTACGAGGAGATCGAGAAGCTGCAGACGGAACCGGTGCGGGAGCGAGAGTTGCAAAAAACGCTGAATCACCTGGATGCAGCTTTCATTCGGGCTCTCGGATCGAATGCCGGATTGGCCCGCACTCTGGCTCATGCCGAGGTGTTGAATGCTGGCTGGGAAAGCATTCTCAGTTTGAGGAAAAAATTCGCGGCCGTCACCCTCGAAGACATCCAGAAGGTAGCTCGACAGTACTTCAAGAAGTCCAACCGGACGGTGGCCCTTCTGGTGCCTCCTTCGACCTCTCAGGCCGAGCTGGCCGCGGAGCCAGAGCCCACGGATGAGCTCCCACCAGAGGCAGCTGCCGTGGAGAAGGGTCGACATCTGTTTTCCAAGCTGTTGGAAACCGCGAGAGGCGAACGCCGGGTGGAAAACATCCACAACTGGGTGACCGAAAAGAACATCCTCCTGTTCCTCCGGGATAGAGAATTGAACGCCACCTCGAAGGTCACCATCCTCTACCCGGATCGGCTGAGAGTCGAACTCAACATGGGGCTACCCATCTTCAGACGGTCAACCGGGAGACAGCCTGGATGGTCCTACCCAACGGCCAGGAGCGAGAAGCACCACCGCTGGTGGCGAAGCAGCGGCGCAATCAGCTGGAGCGGGACTTCCTGGAACTGCTCAAAGCCGGACTCGAGGCGGGCCGCATTGTCGCCTTGCCGGCCGAGTCTCACCAGGATCGGACCCTGGAAGTCATCCGTCTGGATTACGCGGATGGATCCTCCTACCGGATCTCTCTGGATGCACACACCTTCCGGGCCGTGAAGCTGGGCTATCGGGCCTACAACCAGTTGGGGCAACCGTTGGACACGGTGGACAAGTACCTGGAGTATCGCACCGTGGACGGGGTCTCCGTGCCCTCTGTGATCGAAAGCAGTCAGGGCGGGAATAAGGTTGCGATCCAGCGGGTGGAAAGCGTTGAGTTCAATGTGGAAATCGACTCCCAGGAATTCGATCGATAGACCTCGTGCGGACGCAGCCCACGGCTCAAAGACAGCCTGGCGCTGCACCAATATCCTCTGCCTGGCTGCCGGGCTGGCCTGGCAGGTGGCGACACCTCAGGCCCAGCAATCCGACCGCCCCCATCGAAAAACTGAAGTTCCCCCCCCTTCAGTTTACGCCGCGCCAGGCCTCGGAACGCAGCCTGAGCAACGGTCTGACCGTCTTCTTGCTGGAAGATCAAGAACTGCCCATCGTCTCGGCCTTTGCCATGATGCGAACCGGGGGGAGGTACGAACCGGAACCCCAGCTGGGACTGGCGTCCCTGACCGGAACGGTGCTGCGCTCGGGCGGCACGCAGAGTTTATCCGCTAACCAACTCAACGAAAAACTGGAATTCGTCTCGGCCTTTCTGGAGACCTCGATCAGAGATTCGGCGGGCTTCGCCTCCCTATCCGTACTGAGCAAGGACCTGGAAATTGGACTGGACCTGCTCTCCCAAGTCCTGCGCCAACCCGCCTTTGACCCACAACAGATCGAACTGGCCAAGGACCGCGTGAGGGGAAGCATCCGCCGCCGCAATGATTTTCCGGGTTCGATCGCCAGCCGGGAGTTCTCCACGCGCCTCTATGGGGATCGGCATCCCTTGGCTCGAACCGTGGAGCTGGAGCATCTGGAGAGAATCGATCGACAGGACCTGCTCGACTTTCACACCCGTTTCTTCCATCCCAACAATCTCACCCTGGGCGTGGCGGGAGCTTTCGAATCGAACCACTTGATGGGACTCTGGGAAAGATATTTTGGCGACTGGCCGTCCCAGGAAGTCCCGCCCGAGCCGATGGGAGAGGACCTGAATGAACCCGCCCCGGAAATTTTCTACGTGTCGAAGAACGTCAACCAGGTCAATCTCCGCATCGGCCACTTGGGCATCCGGCGGCAGAACCCGAATGTTTTCGCAGTGACGGTGATGGACTCCGTGCTCGGACGGGGGTTTTCCTCTCGCTTGTTTCGCGAGGTACGCAGCCGCCTGGGCTTGGCCTATAGCGTTTCCAGCAACTATGGAGCCAGCTTCAAGGACCGCGGCCTGCTTACCATCTCGCTGGAGAGCAAGTCGGAGTCGACCGCTGAGGCCATTCAGGCGGTGATTGAACAGAGCGAGACACTGCGGTCTCAGGAGGTGGAGCCCGAAGAGCTGGCGGTAGCCCAGGAGTCCGTCTTGAACCGATTCGTTTTCGCTTTCGACAGCCCGGGCGAGATCGTCAATCGGCAGGTGCGATATCGCTTTTTCGATCTTCCACCCGATTACCTAACGACCTACCGGGACCGGGTGGCTGCGGTGAGTGTCCAAGACGTGGCAAGAGTGGCACGCCAGTACCTACATCCGGACCGACTCATCATCCTGGCGGTTGGGCCCGAACAAACCCGAAGTCAGCTTGCCCAGCTGGGGGAGGTCAGCGAAATCCCCTTAAAGGATTGACGAGTGGAAGCCATCAGACGGCCACATAGCCGTTTTCTTTGAGGGTTCCCACCAAGTCCTGGACGGCCTTGGCGGATCTTTGCAGCTGGGCTTTTTCTTCGGTCGTCAAGTTGATCTGGATGATCTCCTCTGCCCCGCCCCGACCCAGTTTCACTGGCACCCCGATATACAGGTTGCTGATGCCATATTCGCCTTGCAGATAAGCGGCGCACGGCAAGATTTTTTTCTTGTCTCTGAGGATGGCTTCCACCATCGCACAGATAGCGGCCGAGGGGGCGTAATAGGCGCTGCCCTCTTTGAGCAGCTTGACGATCTCCGCACCTCCGTCTCGGGTGCGCTGGATCAACGCTTCCAAACGGTCGGGCCGTATCAGTTCCGTGATGGGGATTCCCGCCACCGTAGAATAGCGAGGCAAGGGTACCATCGTATCCCCGTGCCCTCCCAACACAAAGGCATGGGTATTCTCGACTGAAACCTTCAGTTCCTGGGCAATGAAGGTGCGAAAGCGCGCCGAGTCTAGGACCCCCGCCATACCTACCACCCTCTCTCGAGGCAGGCCACTAACAGCCTTGCTCACATGGCACATCGCGTCCAGGGGATTGCTGACCACCAGGATGATGGCTTCCGGGCTGTGGCGGACCAGCTGCTCGGTCACGTGTTTCACGATGGAAGCGTTCTTGAGCAGCAGATCATCCCGGCTCATACCCGGTCGGCGCGCCAGTCCCGCCGTGATCACCACCACGTCCGATTGGGCTGTGGCTTCGTAGCTGTTGGCGCCCGTCAATTGAGAATCGTAGCACTCCACTGGACCGGCTTCGAGAAGGTCCAGGGCTTTACCCTGGAGGCATTCCCTCAATGATGTCGACCAGAACCACATCGCCCAATTCTTTTTCGGCGATGCGTTGGGCTGAAGACGCTCCCACATGTCCAGCTCCGACTACGGTTATCTTGCTACGCATATTGGTTTTCCAAGCTCCAGGGTTTCGGCCTCACCTTCCCAGTCAG
>CBDBID010000009.1:0-114933 GCA_965205565.1 Acidobacteriota bacterium | reverse complement strand
TCCGGGAAACTCAGATTTTCGATCAGCATCATGAACTTGAAGGCGTCTCCACCAGCTCCGCAGCCGAAACATTTGAAGATCTGCTTGCTGTCACTGACCAGGAACGAAGGTGTTTTTTCGCTGTGAAAGGGGCACAATGCCGCGAAATCCTTGCCGCTTTTCTTCAGTTGTACGTAGCCGCCGATCAGGTCCACGATGCCGGTGCGGCTTCGTACCTCCTCGATAAAATGCTCGTCAAACTGCATGACGCGTTGGCCAGCCTTGCGGTTTCGTTCAAGCGGACTTCCCGGACCGCATTTTATTGCCGTAAGGCGACTACAGTTTTACCCCCTTCCGCCTGATGATGGTCCACCTGGGGGTGCTCGTTCAGAAAGTCCGACAGCGCCGCCTTGAGCCGTCCCGTCCCGAAGCCGTGAATGATCTGGACTTCGGCCAGTTGGGCTACCACCGCCCGATCCAGGAACTTGTCCGTTTTTAGCAGGGCGTCTTCAACCGAGTTTCCCACCAGATTGAGCTCCTCCTCACCTCCCTCGACGACGCGCAGGATGACATTTTGGGGCAGCTTCTGGAGCGAGTTCTCGGGCCGGTCGATTTTCTGCAGTCGATCCAGGGGCGCCTGGACTCGTTTTCCGTCCATTTCTAGGGTCGCCTTGTCGTCCGTTACGGCGACTACGACGCCGCTCTTCTTGAAAGGTGGGTAGTAGACGAAATCTCCGGGAGCGGGCTTTCCGATCAATATCTCGGGGCCGGTTTCCATGGGAGCCGTCTCGGTCGGCGTCGCGGACTGCTCTCTCAGCCGTGTCTCCAGGGCGATCTGCCGGCGCTGGGCTGCCCGTTTTAGATTCTGTGTTTGAAGGCGGTTTTCGACGGAGCGGATGAAGCGCTCCAGCTCCTGTCTCATTTCGATGCTGCAGCGCCGGATGGTGTGTTCCACACGACGCGCCCGTTCCCGTTCTCTTGTGCGGAACGTCTCTTCCAGTTTGGCTTCCCTCTTGCGGATTCTCTCGATCTGTTGCCGAGCCCCGGTCTGAGCTTTTTGCAGGGATTCCAGCTCCTGTCTCAAGCGAATCAGATAGGATTCGATCTGCAGGTCCTTCTTCTTCAAGAACCCTCGGCCCGTCGTCACGATCTCTATGGGAAGACCCAACTGTTCGGCCACCTCAAAACCGCTGCTTCCCCCGGCCACTCCGTGGCGCAAAACGTAGGTAGGGCGCAGAGTCTCCTCATCCAATTCAACACTGGAGTTCTGGGCGCCCGGCGTGGAGGCAGCGAACATCTTGACGATGGGGTGGTGGGTGGTGGCAATGACGAAGGCGCCCGCCTTCCGGAAAAAATCGATAAGAGCGCTACCTAGGGCTCCCTCGTAGAGGGGATCGGTGCCCCGACCGACCTCATCCAGCAGGATCAGGCTGGGAAGGGCCAGGCTTTCGATCATGGCCCGGATCCTCACGATGTGGGAAGAAAACGAACTCAGCTGCTGGGCGATCGACTGATGGTCTCCGATGTCGGCCTGGACCTGCTTGAGCAGTGGGAAGCACGCCTCAGAGGCGGGAACGGGAAGCCCCGTCTGGGCCATGACGGCTAGTAAAGCCGCGGTTTTCAAGGCAACCGTTTTGCCGCCCGCATTGGGACCGCTGATGACCAGAACGGTGGTTTCGCCTTCGAGCGTAATGTCAATGGGCACCACCTTGCCTTCCCCCAGGCTCTGGAGCAAAAGAGGGTGGCGAGCCTGACGAAGGCGCAGCCCTCCGGACGGCTCGAGCTTGGGAATGACGCCGTTCACCCTTCGCCCGTATTCACTGCAGGCAAACAGGCGGTCCAGCTCGCCCAGAGTCTGGGCCAGCTGCTCCAGTTCGGGAAGTCGGGAGCGCAAGAGTTGTGTCAACTCTTTGAGCACCTGGGTCACCAACTCCTTCTCCCGATCTTCCAGGGCTAGCAGTTCGTTGTTGAGGGGAACCGCGCTCAGCGGTTCGACGAAGACGGTCGCTCCCGAAGAGCTGGTGGCATGGATCACACCGGGAAGATCTCGTTGGTGCTCGGCTTTGACCGGGATGACGCGTCGAGCGTTTCGCTCAGTGACGAAGGAGTCTTGAATCAGAAAACGGCTGGAGGTCCCGGACAGGTACTTCTCCAGGTGTTGCTGCACACGAGCTTTGCAGCGAGTCTGCCGTCGCCGGGCGCGGGCCAGTTCCGGGTGAGCCCCGTCCCGGATGGCACCCGAAGGGTCGATAGCCTTCTCGATGGTCTGGATCAGAGAGGCGGTGCTCTCCAAGGGATGGATCATAGCTGCCAGCAGTGGGCTTTCCTTATTGCTCAATTTGCCCCGCAGCTGGCGAGCCGCTTTCAATTGTTCTAGCAGAACCAGAAACTCTGCCGGCTCCAGGTATTGCCCCTCCACGGACAGTCGATCCAGTGAGGGGCCAGGGTCCTCCAGGTATGCGAAGGACGGTCGATCCTCTCGATCTGCGTAGTAGCGACATTCCTCGAAGCAAGCGAACCGGTGTTGGATGTCTTCAAGACAGGTCAAGGGTGCCATTTCCCGGACCTTTCGCTGGCCCAGGGCCGACTGCGCGAATCCCTCCAGGATGCCCAGCACCTCCGTGAACTGAAGCAGATCGAGAGTATGCTTGTCCATGATGGCCAGCCAACCCATCGGGTTTGGCTCCAAGCGGGTCCGCTTCTGGTCGTGGCCGCGCTCCGCCTCAGGAAAGATCGCAGCTGCGTTTCCGGTTGATCAGACTGGCCACATAACCGGCGCCGAAGCCATTGTCGATGTTGACCACAGTGACATTGGCAGCGCAGCTATTCAACATTCCGAGCAGAGCCGCCAGTCCGCCCAGAGAGGCCCCGTAGCCCACACTGGTCGGGACGGCTACCACCGGAATATCAACCAAACCGGCCACCACACTGGGCAAGGCGCCTTCCATCCCGGCCACCACGATGGCGACCGTGCAGGATCGAAGCTCACTGGTCTGGTCGAGGATGCGGTGGAGGCCGGCTATGCCGACATCGTAGCAGGTGGAAACCTGATTCCCCATGGTCTCGGCGGTTGCCCAAGCCTCCTCAGCGACCGGGATGTCGGCCGTGCCCGCCGAGAAGACACCGATCTTGCCCCGGCCGGCCGGCCGGGGTTCGCGCAGCACCGCGACGGCTTGGCAGTTTGGGTAGAAGTGGCAGGAGGAAAAACGGTTCTTCAACGAGGCATAGGTTTCCTCGTTGGCCGAAGTGATCAGGATGTTCGGATTTCGATCCAATAGTACGGTCGCGATTTCCAGCAGTTGCGCCGCGGTTTTGCCTCTTCCAAAGATGACCTCAGGAAAGCCCTGGCGAAGGGATCGGTGATGATCGACTTTGGCAAATCCCAGGTCCTGGTATGGGAGGTCCTGCAGGAATGCGAGGATTCTCTCCTCCTCGATCCTCCCGCTTTTGAAATCGCGAAGAGCCTTCTTCAGGGCCTCCCGGTTCATCGTTGTTGCTGATGTTCGCGCTGCTCCCTGAGTACCGCTTTCCGGCTGAGCCGGATCCTGTTGGGTGGCTCAATGCTGAGAACCTTGACCAGGATCTTGTCTCCCACCCGGATTTCGCTTCGAATGTCTTGAATCCGGTGATCGGCCATCTCCGAAATGTGCAGTAGCCCCTCCGTTCCGGTCAGGATTTCGACGAATGCTCCGAAATCGACCACCTTGGTCACCTTGCCCAGATAGGTTTTTCCGACCTCGGCCGTGGCGATAATGTTTTCAACCAGCCGGATCGCTTCTTGAGCCGCTTCACTGTCGGTGGAGGCAATTCTCACCGTTCCGTCGTCTTCGATGTCGATCTTGACTCCGGTTTGGTCGATGATGCTTCGGATCATCTTCCCACCAGGCCCGATGACCGCTCCAATCTTCTTGATGGGGATATTCATGGTGATGATGCGAGGGGCCAGTGAAGAGATGTCGGCCCTCGGTGCCTCGATGGTCTGCGCCATCTTCTGCAGGATGAAGAGCCGGCCGGCTCGGGCTTGCTCCAAAGCCTCAGACAGAATCTCTTGGGTCACTCCGGTGATCTTGATGTCCATCTGCAGGGCCGTGATCCCCTGTTGGGTACCGGCCACTTTGAAATCCATGTCCCCGTAGTGGTCTTCAAGACCGGCAATGTCGGATAGCACCAGGTAATCTTCCCCCTGCTTGACCAGTCCCATGGCGATTCCGGCTACCGGAGCCCGGATCGGAACGCCGGCGTCCTGCAAGGCCATGACGCCTCCGCAAACCGTGGCCATCGAAGAGGAGCCGTTCGATTCCAGGATGTCGGATACCAGCCGGATAGTATAGGGGAATTCCTCCTGGGTCGGGAGCACGTTCGAGATGGCTCTTTCAGCCAGCACTCCATGACCAATGTCCCTCCGGCTCGGCCCCCGCAGGAACTTGACCTCGCCCACGCTGAAAGGCGGAAAGTTGTAGTGAAGCATGAAGCTTTTGGAAGATTCGCCGGTCAGACCATCCAAGCGCTGAGCGTCCTCTCCGGTTCCCAGGGTGACCGTCGCCAGAGCCTGAGTCTCGCCACGAGTAAAGATGGCCGAACCATGGGTGCAGGGCAGCGCGGCGACTTCCGTCGAGATGGGCCGGATCTCATCAGGCGCCCTCCCGTCGAGACGCCGCCGTTTTTTCAGGAGCTCCTCCCGAAAGATCCTTTCTTTGCAGCGGTTAAAGACGCGTCCGGCCTCGAGCCGTTTCTCCGGTTCCTCCTCCGGAAACATTTGGACCAGCTCATCCCGGGAACTTCCCATCTTCGCTTCGCTGGCCAACTTGCCCTTCGTGTAGAGGGCCTCGACGATTGTCGCACGACCCTTCTCTTCCACCATCCGCTCGACCTCGGTATCGGTCGGGACAACCTCCACCTCTCTTTTGGGGATGGCCATGCGGTCGTGCATTTCCTTGATCTGCGCCACGATCTGACGGATCACTCTGTGGCCGAACTGGAGCGCTTCCAGCAGGGTCGCCTCAGCTACCTCACGGGCGGTGGATTCCACCATGACGATAGCTTCTTCCGTGCCAGCAACCACCAGATTGAGCGGGCTCTCCTCCAGTTGGGAATTGGTGGGATTGGGAACGAATGCACCGTCGATCTGTCCGATCCGCACAGCCCCGATGGGGGTACGGAAGGGGATGTCGGACACATAGAGCGCCGCTGAAGCACCGTTGATCGCCAGGATGTCGGGGTTGGTTTCCGGATCGGCTGAGAGAACCATGGCGATGATCTGGGTCTCACAACGAAAACCATCCGGGAAAAGAGGGCGCAGGGGTCGATCGATGAGCCGGCAGGTCAGGATCTCCTTTTCGGTCGGCCGCCCCTCGCGCTTGAAAAATCCGCCTGGAATTTTCCCCGCCGCATAGGTGTTCTCGCGGTAGTCACAAGTCAAGGGGAAGAAATCAATTCCTTCTCGGCCCTTGGTGTCCGCGCAGGCTGTGACCAGAACCACGGTGTCGCCAAATTGAACCCAGATAGCGCCGTCCGCCTGACGGGCCACCTTGCCGGTTTCCATCGAAAAATCCCGCTCTCCGATCGTGATGCTCACTTTTTCAATCATGACTTGTGTATCCTCCATAATAGGGACTTCTCAGGCACTGGTTTTCGAGGCTCACTTGAGCGGAACGATTCCCGTCGATCTCAATGATAAGGGAAGTCGGACCTACACTGCGAGGCTTGCCGCGTGGTGGAGCAAAAGGCTCGTAGAGATGATTTCAATTTCGCGTCGGGGACGTGCCTGCTTCCTACTTTCGAAGACCCAGCCGATCAATCAATTCCTTATAACGGTTGAACTCCCGCTTCTTAAGATAGTCCAAAAGACGTCGCCGCTGACCGACCAGTTTGAGCAATCCTCGCCGCGAATGATGGTCCTTTTTATGGGTCTTGAAGTGCTCCGTCAGGTAGGTGATTCTCTCGCTGAGAAGAGCCACCTGCACTTCCGGTGAACCCGTGTCCGCTTGGTGCAGCTGATAGCTTACGATAATGGAGTTCTTGTCTTCGGTGGTCAGCGTCATTCGTCTCTCACTTGACTCTGCCACTCTAACAAAAAGGGGCTGGAATGTAAATTTCCGCTCTCCCGGCCCGACCCCGGTGCCAGTCGCCGCCAGTCCTGGCAGGACTAAAACGGAAAGAAGCGGGGTATTAGGACCACCAGGAGGGCCAGCAACAGCAGAGTCAACGGGGTGCCAACCCGGATGTAGTCCATCGACCGGTAGCCGCCGGCTCCCATGACCAGAAGATTGGCCTTGTGACTGAAGGGGGTCATGAAAGCCATCGATGCAGCCAGGCATATCCCCATCATGATGGGGTAGGGGCTAAGGCCCATCTGTTCGACTGTCCGGGTGGCGACCGGTGCCAGCAAGACCACAGCCGGAACTCCGTCGAGTCCCTGACTGAGCAGACTGGACAGCAGAATCAGGGCCGCCAGCAAGGCATACGGTCCCCAGGGGCCCGCCCAGGCACTCACCGTGTTGGCTAACAGCAAGGCTGCCCCGGTTTTCTCCATGGCAAAGCCCAGTGGCAGGATTGCCGCGACCAGAAAGATGGCCCGCCATTCGATGGCCCGATAGGCTTCTTCCATGGTGATGGTACCGAACAGGATCGCCAATGTAGCGGCGGCAAAAGCAGCCACCTGAATGGGCTGGAAACCAGAAACCACGAGGGCCACCATCAATCCCAGACTCGCCAGGGCCAAAGGCGCCTTGTGAGTCCGGCGGGGCGCCCGATCTCTTTCCGATAAAACCACGAAGTCGACATCCCTCGCCAGGCGGCGAATCTTGTCTCTGAGGCCCTGCAGCAGCAGCGCGTCTCCAATCCGCAGCTGCATACTGGCCAGATTGACACGAACGGGCTGCCCGTCTCTCCAGATGGCCAAGACCTGCAGGCCGTAGTGTTCGCGAAAATCCAGTTCACCCAAGGAACGGCCCGCCAGCGAGGAACGGGGAGCCAGGGAGGCTTCGACGATGCCCACCTCCTCAGACTCCAATTGCTCTTTGCTGACCTCGGAATCCAGATCGACGTCTCCCAGCTCCAAGAGGCTCATGATTCGGGATGGCTCGCCGGCCACCAGGAACCGATCATCCGCCTGGATGACTTCTGAAGGCGAAACCGCCAGCTTGGTCTCCCCACCCCGGATGATTCCGCCAATGGTCAAACCAACCAATTCCCCGATTCGACTAGCCCCAACGCTGGAGCCGACCAAGGGGGAATCTTGAGGAATCCGGATGAGGAAGAGGTGATCTTGCAGTTGCTGCACTGCGGAAAGCCCAATCCGTTCCACCTGAAGATCGGGATGCTCCTCGAGGTCCTCCAGCTGAGCCCGGTTCCCCAGAGCTATGACTTCATCCCCTTCCCGCAGTATCTGTTGCCCCAGCTGCTCGCGTAAGACTTGCTGGCCTCGCTGAATGCCAACCACGGTCAAGCCAAACTTTTCCCGGAAGCGAAGTTCCCTCAGGGTTCGGCCCAGCAGCGGGGAACTCTTGGCGATGCGGGCTCGCACCCCGGTCCGACCTCGCGTGGGACGGGGAAGGTCGCCGGCCCGTGCCTTCTCGACCTGCACTCCCTGCACCCGCAACAGTTCCTGCAGATCGGCTAGCTGGCCCTCCACCACCAGGACATCGCCACCGCGCAGGACCGAGTTGGCTGACGGCGCCAGGTCGCGCCGGCCATCGTGGAGGATAGCCACCACCTGCACGTCCAAAGCGGTGCCCATGCGGGATTCCCTGAGCGTGAGCCCGTCCAAAGAGGAATGGGTTGGAATGAGGATCGAGAAAAGTCGGTCCCGGAGCTGGTAAACTCGTGCCAGATCTCCAGGTCGTGGAAGCAGGGGATCCAGTTGTCGCGCTGGAAGCAGGTGACGCCCGATGAGCACCATGTACACAATGCCACAGACGAGTGCCAGGGCGCCCAGAGCCGTGAAATCAAATAACCCAAAAGGCTGTTGGCCAGGCTTCAATATGGACTTCAATATGGAGGCGCCCACGATGTTGGGAGGGGTGCCAACCAGGGTGGTGGTGCCCCCCAGAATGGCGCCAAAAGAAAGAGGCATGAAGAGTCGAGAGGCAGACAGTCCGGACCGCTGAGCGATGGTGACGACGGCTGGCATCATCACCGCGGTGGCGGCGATATTGTTCATGAAGGCGGAAAGGATTCCTGCTACCAGCATCAGCGTGATGATGAGACCGACCTCGCCACTGCCCACCAAGGAGTGGATGCGGCTAGCGACTACATCGGCCAGACCCGTATGCAGTATGGCCCCTCCCACCATGAAAATGGACAGCATCGTGATCACGGCTGGCGAGGAGAAGCCGGAGAAGGCTTCTTCGGGTGTCAGGTAGCCTGCCCCGATGAGGATGACGAGTCCGGAAAAGGCGGTCAGATCTACGGGCAGCTTTTCGGTGAGAAAAAGGTAGACCATCGCCACCAGCAGAAAGAAAAGGAAACCGATCTCCAGGGTCATACCCCCATTCTATCTGCTCGATTTGATCCTCTCAATCCGAACCAGGTTGACGGTTTTTGCCTGCGCATTACCACGCTGGGCCGTTGCCTCCCGATGGGGAAATGGCGCAAGTGGGGCGAGACGCGTCATGTTTTTTGAAAGCCGGCGTATCCATTTCAGTGCCGGAGGCGTGACAGAATAGGCATCATGGCCATTCAGCGGGGAATCTTCTCGTCTTCCGGTAGGGCCTGGCTGGCGGTGATTGTCTACACCCTCTTCCTATACGCTACCCTGACGCTGGCCTTTGACATCTATGTCTGGTTCTACAATCGGATGGGGAAGCTCTTCATGTCGCGTCTCATGATCGGACTGTATATCCCGGTTGCCCTGCTGCTGCTGGCTTTCCTGATCTTTCGCTTGCCTCGGCGATTGGACAGCTACGTTGCTTTTGGGATGATCGGTCTGGCCTTGGGCTACTCTCTTCACACCATCGACGTGCCCGCCAAACGTTTTCATTTTCTTCAGTATGGTCCCTTAACGGTGCTCATCTTGGATGCCCTCCGTTTTCGCTGCCGGAATCACTTCGTGTACATGTGGGCCCTGCTGTTGGTGGCTTTGATCGGTTTGGGTGACGAGGCCTTGCAGGGCCTGTTGCCCAACCGTTATTTCGGTTTCCAGGAAGTCGTCACGAACATCGTAGCCGGACTCTTCGCTCTGGCTTTTGTAATGGGAGAGGACTACTATCCCTGGGGCCGGTCCCGAAGCCGCAAGAGGCGCTGGTCGGCTCCCCCGGCTCGGTGAAAACTCCCGGCCCTGCCGACCCTGTCCTGTCCCCTCGACAGGGGGGATGGATGGGCGCACCGGATCCAGGCGGGATCGGGGTCCGTTTCCCTTCCGTAGGGAGGGTCCTAGAAGGAGTACTTGACGGCGACTCCGATTTCGCGGGCTCGCTTGGCTCCGAATACGCTCCCGAAGCCTGGGGTGCCTAAAACCGAATTGGGTTCCTCGAAATTGACCTGGTTGAAGGCGTTGAAGAATGCTACTCGCAGTTCCACCACGTCGCCTCCGGTGAGCTGAGTCTGCTTGATCAGGCTGATGTCCCAGTTCTGGTAAGCGGGTGCGCGCAAGATGTTGCGGCCGGAGTCACCGAAGCTGAAGGGTGCCGGAGTCGAGAAGTCGGAATCCTCGAACCAGCCGTCGACCGATGGCTGAGCCAGCACACCCACCCCTGAACGGTCGGCCCGGTCGTTGCTGAGGCCGTCGTTGTTGAGGTTCCCGGGCAGTAGGACGCTAAAAGGCAGCCCATCCAGCCGCGATCATCAGACACTTCATACTTATCGCTTGGTCACGCTAATAAAGTGTTCGAAAGTATAGACAAGCAAAAATATATTTTGCTGGAAAGTGGCCAGCCAATGACTGGAACCTGGACCGAGGAGTCTGTCCGAGAATTCCGCAGGTAGAAGGGAAGAAGTGACATTTATCATATAGGTATGGGAAAATGCTACCGAGCCTACAATCCGGATCAGATGTTGTTGCTTCCTCCAAATCTTCAGGAGTGTCTTCCTGAGAATCACTTAGCCTACTTTGTCAGCGATGTGGTGGAGGAGTTGGATCTTTCTGGGATCGAAAAATATTACGAGAAAGATCTCCGAGGACAACCTCCCTATCATCCCCGGATGATGAAGAAGATCTGGTTATATGCTTATTGTGTGGGAGTCTACTCGTCTCGAAGGATCGCTAAGAGACTGGTCGAAGGCGTGGCGTTTCGAGTTCTGGCGGCGGGAAATGAGCCCGATTTCCGAACGCTGTCGGATTGTCGAAAACACCACCGGAAGGCGTTAGCCAGGCTGTTCGATCAGGTTTTGAAGCTGGCTCTGGAGGCGGGAGCGATGAAATTGGGCCGAGTGGCGCTGGACGGCAGCAAGGTGAAAGCCCATGCCTCCAAGCATAAAGCCATGAGCTACGGGCGGGTGAAGCAAGAGGAGAAGCGGCTCCAGAAAGAGGTGGAGCAATGGTTTGACCGAGCCGATGCGGTCGACGCCCGGGAAGATGAACTCTACGGAGCTGGCCAGAGGGGAGACCCACCGCCAAGCAGAACCAGAGGGCCAAGCGAAGCAGAAGGTGGGGCCCCGGCGATAAAGATCAATATAACTTCACTGATCCGGAGTCTCGAATCATGAAGGGCAGGGAGGGCGTCATCCAGGGCTACAACGTGCAAGCGGCGGTGGAGGAAAATTTCCAGCTGATTGTGGGTCAATCCGTAACGGAGCAGGCGAATGACAAAAAGCAACTGGAGCCGATGATCGAAGCGATGGAAAGACAGTCCGGGCAGCTACCTGAGGTGGTGGTGGCCGACAGCGGCTACTGCTCGGAGGATAACCTGGACTACTTGGAAGGAAGAGAAATAGAGAGTTACGTGGCGACGCAAAAAGAAAAACACGGGAAACCCTGGCCGGCTGCTAAGAAGGGACCTCTTCGAAAGGACGCCACACCAGTAGAACGCATGAGACGAAAGGTGCGAACCAAAGCGGGCCGCGCGATTTATGCGAAGCGAAAAGGGATCGTCTAACCGGTTTTTGGACAGATCAAACAAGCTCGGGGATTCAGGAAGTTTCTGCTGCGGGGACTGGAGAAAGTGCAAGCGGAGTGGGCCCTGGTCTGCTTGGGTCACAATATTCTGAAGATGCATCGGATCTGTTACGGATAGGTTTATAAGAAATGGGCTTGTCAAGCCAAGTCAACAACAGCTGGCGGACCAGTAGAAAGAACGATTCAAAAAAGTCTTCCTTCCTTTCCACAAAATCTCTGAAAAACTCACATTAGAAACCGCTAATTCTCGGACAGATTCCTAGAGAACATCTTGCGCTGGCGCCACAGCAACCAAAAATGGCGCCGCATAAGATTTGTCCCAGATGGTCACTCTCGCACGCGTGCGTCTCGAAATTCAGAAATTGCGACGCTTGCGTCCCGGCAACCCCGTTAGGTGCGGGTGTTAGAATCGGACTGAAAATCGCCACGCCCCAAGACTGCTCGTTCCGCCTCTGTCCATTGCAGGCTAGGCTGCACCACTTTCGGCGTGCGAAACACATTTAGGCTCTTCCAGACAGCTTGGCCCCAGCTTAGAGTGCGGTACGGATACCCGTTCTTCCGGCAGAAGTCTTCCACGAGGCCGCTCATCTTCGGATAATAGACGTGACTCACACGGGGAAACAAATGATGCTCGATTTGATACTCCAAGCCCGAGCAAATGAATCGCCCCAACAGTCCGGTCCGAAAGTTGAGCGTAGTCGCGGTTAACCGCAATACGAAATCATTCTCTCCGTGATCCTTAGCAAGGCAGACCGCTTCGGCGGGGTAGTGACCGGGGGCCAGAACTACGAACATCGCGTAACCCAGCAACCCGATGCGAAGTAGAGAAAACAGCACTACGTCCGTGGCTGGAAAGAAAACCATGGGAGCTCCTAGCCAGATCACCCAGTGGGTCACCATTGCGCCCAGGTCGATCCAGTGAGCCTTTTTCCTCTGCGGTGGATTTCGGAGAACGGCAAGCAGGTACCGCCATCCGGCGATTTGAAAGCTGAAACCATTGACCGCCAGTGCGAACGGGAATGCAACCGATTGAATGCGCTCGTAGTAGAAGCGGCGAAGGCCGTTCGTTTTCTGAACTTGTTTCTCGATTATGCAGAACCATGGCTCGAGATCATGATCCATATCCATTCCCATGACGTTGGGTGCAGGATGATGGCGAATCACGTGCATGTAACGCCAGTAGCTGGCGGAGAGTCCATGAAATACAGGATAACCGAAGTAAGTGAGAACCTCATTCACCCATTTCTTATCGCTCGTTCCATAGTGAGACGAGGTGTGGCTGTTGGTGGCCACTCCCATGGCACCAGCCGTGGAAAGCAGCATGGCGCACCCGCACACAAAGATGGAATCTGAAATGATGAAAACGGCTATTCCACCCAGGGCTACGGTCAGGTGCAACGCCAACTCGAGCACTACTCTGCCAGTCACCTTTCTGTACCATCCACGCTGCCCCAGCTCCATTCGAAGCGATGTGAGATCGTCCCTCTTCACCTTTCCTGTCGTGACCATTTCTCTCCCCTTTTAGCCTAGCAGCCCGTGGCGAAAGTGTCTAAATTTGACCGGGAAAGGGATTCTCCTCGCGACGAGTGCATAGAGGTCTGTATCCGGAATTTTCCTAAGAAGTTTCCCAAAATCTCGCCCATCAGCCGTTTCGTGGCGCTAAAGAGGCCGAAAAGCAGCAACATTGCACGAAGAACCAGGGCCTGCAGGCCTCTGGGAGTCTCGGCACCGACTTGCTGGCGCAGAACCATCCCCAGATTGAATGCACCGGCCTGAATCAGGAGTCGTTTGATGACGTTCGAGTGTCCTCTGACCTCGGTCCGCCGCATTCCTCCGGTGCGGTAAAGATGGGCGAAAGGTCTCTCCAGTCGTTCCCCCCTCAGGCGCAGTAATCGGCGTCCGCGCTGCCCACCAACTCTGCGACGATTCGCGTAAATCGCATCACGGCCTTTGAGATCGCCTTTCCACTTCCGGCCTCCTCGATCCGGCTCGCAAACATAGCCCCGGATGTCCAGAGCCTTGAAGTCCTTCATCGTCGACGTGGTGTGATACCCCTTATCGGCAACCACCTCCTGGATTTCTCCCTCCTCAGGCATCACCTGCTCGATGTTCTCGGCTGCTTCCCAACGAAAACACAGACGGAGAATGGCGGGACCAACGAGAATACCCGGGCGATCGCCGCGCGTGAGTCACCGCGCACCACCAAGCTCTACGACCACACCGGCGATGAGATTACCCTCGACGAGGTCGAGCGGGGTAGAATTGATAGTCGCCCATGTTGAGAGAGCGCCCCAGCCAGGCGCATCGTGGCAAATAGCATTCATCCTTGCTTTCGAGCGTCCACCACAGGGACGCGACCGCCCGGTGATTACCGTCCAGAATCATTCCTGGTGTTGATTCGCCCTGATCTACCAAGATGAGGGATGAGTCGCCAGATTGCCTCGTACCAACGCGATAAGCATCTCGTTTTCCCAATATCTCGAGTAAGTGCGTCAAGCAGGGGCCTGTTGCGTCAACGATCTGCGAGGACATCCTTTGAAAGTCTTCAACCCCGGTCGCCAATGCTCGCTGTCCTTTCTTGTCACCCCACGCTATGCCATCCTAAAACAAGTACAGCTTTTCAAAGTCAGGCCTCTCCAAGCTAACCTGATGCCAGGTTGCGTCAGTCCAAGGAAAGCCATCCAGAAAATCCCCGCTATTAAGACGCTCCATCGCCCGATAGAGCGTGCGGATGATCCACTGGACTTCGTGGTGCCTCGCAGCTTGTAGTACGTTCATCCTAGAGTTCTGGAATCGTATCCGAACACCCTGGTAAAATGAATCATGGGGCAAATTGACTCCCTCCCCTCTTTCCGCTACGCTTTCTTTATAAGTCCCTAATTACCTTAACTTTATGGCGACAATCTGATCAAATCCGCTGGCCAAGAAAGAGCTGGAACAGACACTCAAGGCCCAGACCAAGGAGCTCAAGGCCTACACTGACGAACAAACGCAGGAACTGGCCCGGATCGTGGGCTCAGATTTGGAGGGACAGAAAGAACAGATCGCAAAGCTCGCCGGCCAGCTCCAGGTTGTGGAGACGAAGCTCGACCGCGCTCTCTACAGAGAGCCGACCCACTTGGAGGCGCGGGTGCGCCGCGTCGAGAAGCACGTCGGCATCAAGACCAAATGACCTTCTACTGCCAAAAATGCGCTAGGAGGCTTACCGAATCCCTATGGCGAGACCAGGGGGAATACTTCATCCCCTGCTTTGGGTGTGGGGTGAGGAATATCGTCCAGCCAGGGCTTCAGATCATCGGCTGGCGGGAAGAGCGCACTTCCCTACCCCGTTCGCTTGGCTAGGAGTGAGAAGAAATCCCTTTCAGAGGCTCGTAGGGCCGCTCCCTGAAGGCGCGCTATACTTGCTCTCGCGTTTAGTACGAGCTTAGCCATACAGTGCCAAGGAAGCTCGTGATGACAGAGAGCCTTTCATCACGCGAGATCGCCGACTGCATCGGCAAGAGCGTCCTCAGGGCGGAACACCGTCACTTCGTTAACGGTAGCGAGGACAACAGAGATTACATCCCTCGAGTCGCCCTAATCGCTCGCGCCGTGGGAGCGGCGCTCCGGGAACTCGGCCTTTCCAAGCACCAGAGTGCATCTACTTCGGCCGACTTCCTCGAATTTGCCAAGAAGCTCTTCCTGGACGAGTGAATGTCGCACATCGAGAAGGGTGAGGACCCCGAGGTCGTGCTTGCCGAGGGAAAAGAAGAGTTCGGGCGCTGCCTGGTCCAGCCAGGCGAGTGATGGTTGCCGCTTAGTACTCGGGGCTTGCTTTGTGCCGCACCGTCTTCTTGGTAGTCCCATACCTCGCTTCGTCCGTCCGCCTGAGACTCCCTGGTGATTTCCTTCCGTAGCCGGTTTCCGTTCCCGACACTTCAGCGCTCTCGCCGGCTTGTTGGTACAATGAGCCGGAGATCCCGGCAGAGTTTCACATCAAATGGACATTCGATACGGCGAGAACTTTTTCGAGGGACCAGCGCCTCTTGAGGAGCGCTCTCCTCCCTCTCAGGCAGGCCTGTTTGCCGTCTTGGCTGGCAAGCTATCTTCCGACTTGCCATGGGTCATCTGCTTTGGCCAATCCAGGAATCTCGCCCGTCTCCCTCTTGACATCCACGTGAGGCGCTCCTGCTGGCTCCGACAAGCGACTACCGAGCGCAACCTCTACTTCGCCTACCATGTCTTACCCGACTCTACTCTTGCGCAGAGAAAGCACCATCTCCCGTCGAATTGACCGCTACCGACCCGTTTGCAACGAAGCTGACCCCGCTCCGTCAGTCCGCCGCAGGCGGACGGATCATTTCCTTCCGTAGCCGGTTTGTTTGAGGATTGATAAGGTGATGAGGTGGGAAGTCCGATAGGTTTTGATCATTCATCACGGTGGAGGTCAGAGGAACTCGGAGCCGAATGTCGATTGAATATAAAGGAGCCGCCAGGTGACCAAACAGGACATTGTGACCCGGGTTTCGATGAAGATGGAAATCACTAAAATAAAGGCGGAGCCGGCCGCGGACTCCGTTTTTCAAGTTCTGAAAGCGGCCATGCAGAACGGGGAGCGGATCAAACTCCGAGGATTCGGCGTCTTCGTCATCAAACCCCGCAAAACAGGCGTGGGGAGAAACCCCAGAACGGGGCGTGTGGTCCCTATCCCGCCAGGGAAAACCGTCCGTTTTAAACCGGGCAAAGAAATCCGAGAAAGCGAGCCGAGCTGAGGCAGGTCATGTGAATTCACTCGGATGGGGGCAATATTTTTTGGACATCCGAGCCAAGGTTGATTTCGCAATTCGGAAGAATCTGTTGCAGCTTCTTCACGCCAGCAGGAGTGGCTTTGGTCTGCCATAGATAAAGTTTCCTGAGGTTCTTAAATCCCTCCAGGTGACGCAGACCTTCGTCAGAGACGTTCGTCCCGTAAAGATTCAAGTACGTCAAACCCCTGAGATTCTTAAGATGGGCCAGCCCCGAGTCCGAAACCCTGGCCTTCCCAAGATGGAGTCGGGTAAGGGATGTCAGGCTCGCCAGATGTGTCAGACCTTTATCGGTGACATCGGTGCCTCCGAGGTTCAGCGAAACGACGTTCGGTAGCTTCTTCAAGACGCCCAACTCACTGTCGAGACCAGGAGGCTCTGGAGTGTCAGGCTTGGTATCTTCGAACCGACGAAGACCGTCGTGGTTTCGTCCCAGGTGAAAGTAGACTTCGAAGCCATCGACGTTCTGAGCGATTTGCAGAACCTTCCCACCCAATCCCTCAATCTGCTCTACAACAGAAGGGTCAGGATCAGCCCCTGGAATCTGCTTATCCTCTTGTTGAGCGAAGCTCGGGCCAACGACGCCTATGAGAATGCTAATTGCTATCCCGACAACCCACATGGAAACCTCCAAGCGATCATATCATAACCTTGTCAGTTCAGCTTTGGTAGCGTTTTCGATTCATGCGTTGTAATCAAACCTATCTGACCCGGTTTCTCGCTGGCCAGCTCAACGGCAATCCGAAGCTCGAGTTTCTCTTCCACCTGGATGAGTGTCAGGCCTGCTGGCAGCGAGTCTACCAGGCAAGCAAGAGCGCCTCCTACCAGAAGCCTAGCTCCACTCGCAAGAAACGGCCGCCGACTGCAAAAACCGCTTGACAGGTCAGCCCCGTCAGGAGCACACGTGAGCTTGGCCCCGAGAGTCCCAAGATGCACTGGCCACGAGGCTGACCGAAAGGGTCAGCCGAGGGTATCGAGCCACCAGTCTAAAGGTCACTCGGGGCTTTCTTGTTGCCCGACTTCCCTGCCCTCGCCGGTATTTACCCAGCGCGCTATCGCTTCCGATCGGGAGCTAGGTGGCGGGCTACTTCCCACGCGATTGAGACAGAAGCCTCGGGGTAAGCCTGTCTTGACACATGATCGGGGCGATCTTACATTTTCTATAGACGCCTTGAAAACGAGGCGAAAGGAGATAAACCAATGTTTCTAATGAGAAGAGATCCGTTGCAGCCTTTGTCGACTTATCAGGGTCTACAAAGGGACGTGAGCCGTCTGTTTGATGAAACTTGTGCAGGTTTCCCGAACGGAGAGACCCAAGCCTGGGCGCCGGCGGTCGAAATCTACAACACCGACGATGAATTGGTCGTTGTGGCAGAGCTGCCAGGCTTCGAGAAGAAGGAAGTCAACATCTCCTTCGAGAACGGTCGGCTGAGCCTCTCCGGTGAGCGCAAAGCCGAAGACCAGGAGGGTCGCAACCACCATCGCAACGAGCGCTGGTTTGGAGTGTTCGAGCGGTCCTTCCAGTTGCCGACCAGCTACGCTACCGACAAGATCAAAGCAAA
Organism: Acidobacteriota bacterium; assembly: GCA_965205565.1. GTDB lineage: Bacteria > Acidobacteriota > UBA6911 > RPQK01 > CBDBID01 > CBDBID01. The sequence continues at coordinate 97,555 of CBDBID010000009.1, read as the reverse complement.
CCTGCACAACGGCATCTTGACGGTAACCGTGCCCAAGAAGGCGGAAGCCAAACCGCGGCAAATTTCGGTTTCGGTTTCCTGAGTCGACGAAGTGAGCTACGAAAGGAGGTGTAATGGGAAAAGAACCACCTATCACCGTGAGGCAGCCCACTGACTCTCTTCAGGGTGATAGCCCAGCCTAAAGGATCTTGATCGGACGAGCGGCTGTTACCCATCGATGGGAAGAGCCGGGCTCGATGTCACGACACAGCCCGAGAGCCTAAAGTCCACAGGATATCGGTTGCAGGGGAACCAGTGGGCTGCCACTACCTTGTCTGAATCATCCATTCAGTTCCCCACCCCGCTTCGTCCGCCTGGGGCGGACGGGCAAGCCGCGGATCATTTCCTTCCGTAGCTGGTTTGTTTGGGGGTTGGTGGGTTGGTGATGTGGCGTGAGACGGGACCTTGCCCGTCACAATCTCTCTTTCAACCCACGACGAGACAGCTCATCTTGGAGACCTCGCAGAATCTTCTCTTTGATCTCCTCGTCAGTCGATTGCTCCGTGGCCGCAATTTCAAAGTCAATGGCCTGGGTTGCCCTAAACCACAAGCATATTTTCCACCGAGATGAACCCTCTTTCTCCGGCATCGCAAAAACCATCTGAGAAAACTAGGGTCGTGCTTAATCCGGCGTGCGGTCTCTGTTATCGCCTCCTCTGTTAGGGCTTTAATCCGCTTGGCCAACTGCATGAGTAGTTCCTTACAAAGCCCGAAAAAACCGGCGGCAGGGCCGTTGCCTTCAGGACAATTAGGTTGGACCCTGTTACGCTGCCAGCTCTTCCCTTCCGTTTGCGTACACACGCGCCTTTGACCGCGTCCTTCCTACCCGCCACTCCCCCGCCTGCGCCGAGGCTTCGGCGGGCAGGTCGGCAAATGAAGGTGTTTGTTGATGCTGGAAACGATCTTACCATAGCGCTGTCGGGGTAGCTTGGTCAGCTGACATCTTTGCCTTTGTCAGGAGGGTGGGCAGGATATCTCCCCATTTCCGCCATCTCTGTGCCCCTCCTGACAACCCCGTATTTCCATGAAGGTCTTTTAGTGTTGTCAGTCCCGGTCTGGCCTGGTAGTTCTCAAAAAACCGGCGGCAGGGCGTTCTCGGCAGGAAAATTAGGTAGGGGACGCTCTGTGCGCCGGCCTTGCACTGCCTCCCGGTCGGCAGCCCCCCCCCCCCTCTTCTCCCGCAGCCGGTCAGGTTTGGCAGATGGAAAGCTGTCTCGTGTTTTCCTTGGAAGCGATCCTACCGGCGGTTGTCGAGGTGCGTGACAGGGGTTTGTGGGAAATGTTATCCTTGGCAGCTTTTGGCGAGGTGGGCGTGCAAAAGGTCAGCAATGAGAAATCGGAATAGAACGACCAACCTGAACTGGAATGTTTGTGAGCCGTTTTCGGGCACAATTCTGGGAACATTTGACCATTGTACAAACGCCATCACGATCATAAGTCCTTTAACATCAACTGCGCGCCCGTAGCTCAGCTGGACAGAGCGCCGGACTTCGAATCCGTAGGTCGCAGGTTCGAATCCTGCCGGGCGCGCCACTTATCCCTTGTTTTTAAAGATATTTGTGTCGCTCCCGTCACCTGGCCTTTCGCAAAGCCCTACCCTGATGTTTGGTGCTTCTTCAGGCAAGTGTTGTTGAGCCATGTCCCCTCCGCCAGAGTCCAACCTGGAAAGGCTTTGAAATAAATCTAGAGAACGCTACGACAACCACCATCAATACAAATAAAAAGAACGCTGCTCGGTTTGTGAATACATCCCGGAAGGAGAGGCTCTTCTTAACCAACCCGGCTTGCATGGCTGGAGTCCTTCTCGTCTTGCCAAACTTCAAAGCCCTGTGCGGTCGCAGAAAGTTGTAATAGGCCATGAGCAGAGCCATCTAGCCTTCCAAGAATTCTGTACGTTGGGCGTGACAAGGTGTGCGACGGCGGAGATAGGCCCACCCCTGGCGGATGGTCAGATTGTGCCGATCGATGGAGCTGGTGCTGAGAGCGCTGGAATCCTCGGAGTGAAACAGTGCTTCCTCCAGCTGTGTATCCGTTCCCAGGAGGAGCCTGCGATCCACTCGAACCACCCCACCCGCATTCACCATATGTGGCACGAAATCTGCTTCCTTTAATCTATATAACTATCTATAAGTAAAGAAGATATTGAGAATAAATGGGGCAAGAAATGGCCGACCCCAAGGGTGAGCTTTTGAAGCTCGGTTTTAATAGTAGGGCAAAGCTGGAATTTCATGCGAACTAAGGCACTTCGGATGCCGGGCTCCTCGCCTATCGAGACCTGGATAAAGCCTTAGGTCTATTTGATCGTGTACCTTCCGTTGTTCAGGATCTGCGGACCGGGCGTAACATCCAGCACGACCTTCCGGCCTTGCTACGCTAATCCGTATACAGCCGCTTGGCGGGTTATGAAGATGTCAACGATGCGCATCGTCTAAATGCTGAGATCGACGTGGTGCCACTCGTACTTAGCTCCATCAGTGAATTAGGACGTACCTGCAGCAGGAATCAAAGGGCCTCATTATCAGGAATTACCGCTCCTTCTTCATGGTCCACAAGAGCGACATCGACGCGGTCTAAATTCTGAACAAGAGCAGGCTCCCAGCGGATGTCGTGGAGCAGATGAGGGCCTGCTACGGCAAGGCTCAGCAATATCTACAAACTCTTCCGGCAAGAGATGTGCCGGAAGAAGTGACGAGAGCGTTCAAGAGGCAATTTCTGTTGGTTGCAGGATTGAAGCTCGACGAGATTACGGACGACCATCTCAGTCTGGATGAAGAGGGATGCCAGAAGCTAGTACGCGAGAAGCTGTTGAAGGAGGTGAATAGAAGTCAAACTGGCCAGAAGGTAGTTGACCTCCAAGAGTATTGATGGCCACCTGATGCAGGGCTGGGAATTTGTGAGCCTACTTCCGAATGAGAGGGCGATCTTGAGGCAAGCCAACGCGTTGTAGATTTCGCTGTGCTTTTCCCTCAGCCAGGAGCCACAACCAGAGGTTACATTGGATAAGAAACTCGTGAACGCGCAGCTGGTCGGGCTCCTGCAGGATAATTTGCTGCAACAAGGGGTAATCGCCGCACTCCCGTTTGACAAAGACCTTTAGGCATTCTGTCTGAATTCTGCTGGCTACGAGTCAACACCCCTTACCAACTGCCCGCTTCGTATTTAATCCAGAGCGATTCCACCTTGCCAGTTTTGCTTGTCAACCCGTAGGCGCCTCCGTTGTACCTGGATTGTTGTCAGTATTCCCACGTGTCTGTGGCACCTCAATCGTCAACATCACTCCGGTCGGATGCGAGTGGACATAGACCATCCACCAGTTCTTGAAAAACCTGGCCACGCAGAGGAGATTCCGTTGTGGACCATGAATGTCCACGGTCGTAAAGAAAAAAATTCGCTTTGTTGCATAAATACTACATCTTGAGCATCAACTAGAATTCCAACGCTGTCTTTTGGTAAAAAGACTATTTATCCGACATTCCTCATATCAGCCTGTGATGAGCCTTCTTCGGATCTCACCGTGGTGAAAATCAAAACCTATCAGCCCTCCGACCAGGGAGCAAGTGTTTGCCCTCATGGGTCGGCTGGAATGCCTTTCTTGATCCACTGCTCGGCCGTGCCACGTCCATTGTAAAAGTGAACCAACCCGGAGGCTTGTGCGCTCAGATGGGTCACGATGAAACCGACTCTCGGAAAGAGTTCCCCGCGATGCCACTCCACCTTGGCAATGACCCGACGAGGCCGGTCCCAACTGGCGGCTGGATAGCTGAAATCGGCAAACCAGACGATGGGCTTTCTGGGTGGGCAACCCACGGGCCGGGTTAGCAGGGTTTCAATCTTTGCCTGAAGCACCTCATTGGCCGGAAGCCGGATGGCATACAAGAAGCCCTTCTCCTCCAGGCATTCATAAGATCTCCGGCTTGGCGAAAGCGGCATCCCCGCGAAAGTATTTGCGGACGGTTTTCTTCTCGTAACAAGTTACGATCGGTTCCAGCAGCTCCTTCCAGCCATCCGCGCTGTGCACGTTACCGGGGCGTAGCAAGGCCGGAAGGTCGTGCTGGATGTTACGCCCGGTCCGCAAATCCTGAACAACGGAAGGTACACGATCAAATAGACCTAAGGCTTTATCCAGGCCCCGATAGGCGAGGAGCCCGGCATCCGAAGTGACCTTAGCGCCATGAAATTCCAGCTTTAAACTACTATTAAAACCAAGCTTCAAACGCTCACCCTTGGGGTCGGCCATTTCTTGCCCCATTTATTCTCCATATCTTCTTTACTTATAGATAGTTATATAGATTAAAGAAGGCAGATGTCGGGCCCCATATGGTGAATGCGGGGTTATGCAACAAAGCGATACGGACGGAATAAACAGGAAGCACAACCAGGTTTTTCGCCAAAAACGATCTCTGTCCCCTTCATCAGTCCTGGTCCTTGAACCGGTCTACTTTCGCCGTGAAGCCTGAAGAACCCTCTTGCGCAGCCGAACTGCCTTGGGAGTCACTTCCACCATTTCGTCATCCCGGATGAACCCCAGAGATTGTTCGAGGCTCATCTTGCGAGGGGGGATCAGATGAACGAGGATCTCCCCAGTGGATGACCGGATGTTGGTCACCTTCTTTTCTTTTGTGATGTTGACATCCAGATCCTGAGGGCGAGAGTTCTCGCCGAAGATCATGCCCTCATACACTTCTTCTGCCGGTGAAACAAAGAGTTCGCCGCGGGATTGAAGATGCTCGATGGCGTAGGCGGTGACCTTACCAGCTCGGTCTGAGACCAGCACTCCGGTGGGACGGTGAGGGATCTCACCCTGCCATTCGGCATGCCCGTCGAAGATCTGGGTCATGATGGCCGTGCCTCGAGTGTCGGTCAGAAGCTCACCGCGAAACCCCAATAGCCCTCGTGAGGAAGCCCGAAATTCCATCCGAACGCGGCCCGGTTCCGTGGTTAACCATTTTTACCATTCTGCCTTTTCGAATCCCCATTTTCTCACTGACCACTCCGACATACGAGTCGGGGCAGTCCACCACCAGTTGTTCCATCGGTTCCATTTCGATGTTATCAACCCTGCGAGTGATGACTCTGGGGCGGCCTACACACATTCTCGTACTGTTTCTCTCCTCATCATCTCAATCAGGATGGCCAGTTGAAGCTCACCGCGCCCTGACACTTTAAAGGCATCCCGTTGCGTCGGTCTCCTCCACTTCAATGGATATATTCGTGAGGCTCTCCTTGTGGAGTCGGTCCTTCAGTTGACGGGCGGTCAGGTGCTTTCCGTCTCTTCCGGATAAAGGGGAGTCGTTGACGGTGATCACGACCGAGATGGTCGGTTCGTCAACCTGAACCGAGGGCAGGGGTCTGGGGTCCTCAATACTGGACAGGGTCTCACCGATATTAATGTTCTCCACTCCTGCGAAGACAACGATATCTCCTGGCCCGGCCTCCTTAATCTTTTCCCGATTGAGACCTCGGTGTCCATAGAGGGTCGAAATCTGGACCTCCTCGAAGGTTCCGTCTCTTCGGCATAGGATGGAGCGTTCCTTCTCACTGATGTGTCCGTTAAATATCCGTCCAGTAGCCAGTCGGCCCATATAGTCGTCGTAGTCTAGTGTGGTGATCAGCAATTGAAGTGGGGCCGCGTCGTCAAAGCGGGGAGCCGGCACCGTGGTGAGGATTTGCTCAAAGAGTGGCGCCAAGGACTGGTCCTCCCCCTCCTGGGATGTTCGGCAGGTCCCCGCCTTGGCGTTAGCGTAGAGGACCGGAAACTCCAGTTGCTCCTCCGTGGCATCCAGGTCGATGAAAAGGTCATAGATCTCATCCAGCACCTCTGCCGCCCTGGCGTCGGAGCGATCGATCTTGTTGATGACGACTATCTGAGGCAGTTCTGCCTCGAGTGTCTTTCGCAGAACGAACCGAGTTTGTGGAAGAGGCCCTTCGCTGGCATCCACCAGGAGGAGCACTCCGTCCACCAACTTGAGAGTACGTTCCACCTCGCCCCCGAAATCCGCATGACCGGGAGTATCAACGATATTGATATGAACATCGCGGTAGAGAACCGAGGTGTTCTTGGCCATGATGGTGATGCCTTTCTCGCGCTCGAGGTCGATGGAATCCATCACGCGTTCCACAACCCGCTGGTTTTCGCGGAAAACTCCGCTTTGCCAAAGCATGGCATCCACGAGCGTGGTTTTCCCATGGTCCACATGGGCGATGATGGCCAGATTCCTGATGTCCTTCCTGGTATTGATGCTCATATACTTCTGTTCGTATTGTGGCCTGCCGGTCTCGAGAGTACACTAGCCAAACTAGCATGAAGCCCCGGCTCATGCGAGATCTTTCTGGAGAAAATCGGTGCTTCGCCAGGGAAGTGTTGCTGACTCTCCCCCCAGCCCCGGAAAGCATGATTTCACCTGGATTCCCGGACTTTGTGAGTCGTCAAACATGTGCGAAGCAAGGAACATTCCTGGCGGAGGCTACCGGAGACATCTGTACACTGGATCTCAAGCAGTCTTGGTTGGGAGTTTTCCGCCTTCAACAACAGTTGACTGAAGAAGCGCTGAAAAAGCACGAGAGCCACTCAGCCCCTGTTAACAACGTGGATTTATCGGACACTGCCCTAGAAGTCGATGGGGACAGGAAACTTGCCGTTGCTTGTCAGCACTTTGCGGGGTGTGAGATAATCGCCTAACTCAAAATGAAAACTCGACACGGCTGCTTCTGCTCGGGTAGACAATCGGGATCCACTTTCCTCTGGCTGATCGCGATTTCTAGGGACGCACCCACTTGGGCAGTGAGTATGGAGGTCTGCTATGAATGAAGTGTTCGGGGACGCTCCGCAAGGGCCTGAACGCCCGCCCGTTCCACCATTAACGCTGAAGGACTTGCTGAAAGACTTGGACGTCTTCGTCTGGTCCCGCCGCCTGAAGTGGATCCTGCTGGGTCTGGCGACCCTCCTTTTCCTGTTTGGGCTCAACTGGGCGCGTGCTTTCTACACCGATTGGCTCTGGTTCAGCAGTCTCGGTTACCAGCAGGTACTTCTGAAGATGGTAACCACGAAAGTCTGCCTCTTTTTGGTGGGTGGCCTCCTATTTGCAATCATTGCCGGGGGGAACCTTCACTTAGTGTTCCGCGCCACTCGGGGACAAGGGCCTCGGTCCGAAGGCGGTATCGGCCCGCAGCTCTACCCAGCGTGGAGGCAACTTTTAACCTGGCTCTCTGTCGGGATTGTCGGGGTGATTGGCTGGTGGGTGGCGGCCGGAGTGGCGCGACAGTGGGATAGCATTCTTCGTTTCCTTTCGGCGGTACCTTTTAACCAGCTGGACCCCATCTTCCAAAAGGATCTAGGCTTTTTCATCTTCACCCTTCCAGTACTGCACTTCACCCAGAAATGGTTGTTGGGCGTCTTAATTTTGGTGACCCTGATGGTGGCGGTGCTCCACTATCTTTTCTTCCGATTGCGAGGAGAGGCCCTAACTTTTTCGGGTAGGTTCCGGGTCCATTTGACCGGTTTGGGAAGCCTCATCTTCCTCCTGTTGGCGTTCGGTCACTGGCTTGGGCGCTATGATCTCCTTTACTCCACTTCAGGTGCGGTTGTCGGCGTTGGCTATACGGAGGCGAACGCTGGCCTTCCAGTCCATATTTTGATGACCGGCGTAGCAGTTTTGAGCGGCATTCTTCTCGCCGCCGGCGCCTTTTCCTCTGGCCGCCGCCTGACCTACTGGGCGATAGGTCTGTGGTTTGGGCTGAACATCGTGGCTGGTTCAGTGTTGCCAGCGTTAGTCCAGCGATTGTATGTAGAACCCAGTGAGTTCGCGAGAGAAGAACCGTACCTGGAAAACCACATCCAGCTGACGCGCCAAGCTTACGGCTTGGACCGACTGGAGTCACGAAGCCACCCGGCGAGGGGAACCGCCGATCCCGTTACGGTTGCCCAAAATCAGGGCACGGTTCAAAATGTACGCTTGTGGGATGAAGGGCCTCTTCTTGACAGTTACAACCAGATCCAATTTTTCCGTCTCTACTACGACTTCCTGTCCGTGACGACCGACCGCTATGTTATCGATGGGCAGTTGCGGCAGGTCATGCTTTCCACCCGGGAGATTTCTGCCGAGAAACTGCCTCAAGAGGCTCAGCGGTGGGTAAACCGCCACCTGCAGTTTACCCACGGCTATGGAGTTGCGATGAGTCCGGTCACGGAAATCGGCTCGGGTGGGCGTCCTGCCTTCTTCTTGAAAGACGTCCCGCCCCAAGGCAAGATTCCTCTGGAACGGCCCGAGATCTACTATGGCCTGAAGAGCCTCGACTCCCTCATCGCCAACACCAGGATGCAGGAGTTTAACTATCCCGGGAAGGATGGCCCCGTCTACACTCGCTACGACGGGCACGGAGGAATCCTTCTCCCTTCCTTTTTCCGGCGCCTACTTTATGCCTGGCAGTTCCGGGACCTCAACATACTCATTTCCGGAGAAATCGAGCCAGACAGTCGGATTCAATATCGGCGAACGGTTCCCGAACGGTTCTCGACGCTCACGCCCTTTCTCCTGCGCGACCAGAACCCTTACGTTGTGGTTGCTGATGGGCGTTTGTTCTGGATTCAAGACGCCTATACGGTGACTGACCAGTACCCTTACTCCACGCCTTGGCAGGGTCAATTCAACTACATTCGCAATAGTGTCAAAGCCGTGATCGACGCATACAACGGTACAGTGGACTTCTACATTGCCGATCCCGCTGACCCTCTGGTTCTCACTTATCAGCGCATCTTTCCCGGTCTTTTCAAGCCGTTGGAAGAGATACCCGAATATCTGAAGCCTCACCTCCGCTACCCATTAAACTTGTTCACTGTCCAGGTCGAAATGCTTCTCCAATATCACATGCAAGACACTGGAGTGTTCTATAACAAAGAGGATCAGTGGGCTTCTCCACTGCAAACCTCGTTCGGCCGTACTTCAACCTTGCAGCCCTACTACATGGTGGCTCGCCTTCCAGGCGAAGATCGAGAAGAGTTCCTGCTTATGCAACCCTTTACCCCGGTCGAGCGCCACAACTTGGTTGCCTGGGTAGCCGCTCGCAACGATGCTCCCCACTATGGAGAACTCGTCCTTTTTAATTTTCCTTCGGGCCGACACGTGGATGGTCCGAACCAGGTAGAAGCCAGGATCGACAACGACGCCGTTATTTCGGAGCAGTTCACTTTGTGGGGACAGGTGGGATCTGAGGTATCACGCGGCATCCTACTCGTCATCCCACTGGGAGATTCTATACTGTATGCCGAGCCGGTCTTCCTGAAACCGGAGGCTCTGGAGTTCCCCGAACTGCGCCGGATTATTCTCGCCGATGCTAGCAAGGTGGTCATGCACGATACGCTTCAGAATAGTGTCCAAGCTCTGGTTGGCGAACTCCCCGCGATTGCTCCTACCCGTAGAGAAATGGAAAAGGAGGTTGCGACGGTCGTCGAAAAATCGGGATTGCCGTCTCTGGGATGGGAGGAACTGGAGGCTGTCAAAGCTGGGCTAGAGCAGGCCTTCGAGAAGCTTCTGAAAGTGCTGGATCGGCTCAAGAGAGCCACCCCTTGAACCCGAATTGGTTTCAGCTGAAAGCGTTAGGCGGGAGGCCTCTCCGCAATGGAAAAACCCCGAGTGACCTTTAGGCGTAGGCCCGCCCGGATTCGGGATCCGGAGTGGAATCCAAGCCAGGTTCTCGCCGTCCGCCCAGGGTGATCTCGTCGACCAACCGGAGGGTTGCGCCGCCACGAGTCGCGGCTCCGGTGGGCCGTCTGCTGGCACAACGTCCCGAGAGCCGTCCCCAGTGTCCGCGTGCCTTTTCGCGCGATGCATCGCCGTTCCGTTCGCCTTCGGTGCGGCCACCGTCTCCGAGAAGGTCCACTCGCCGGCAGGCCACTCCCGACACCCGTCGCAGGCCTTCCGTGACGCGCTCCAGCCCGATTCCGAGCCGCCGAAGCATTGAACCCTCGCGGCCCTCGAGGACGGTGCCGGGCCGATCGATCCGTCGGTCCCGCCCGGGCACCCCGAACCGCTCGCCCGTCCGCCGCCCGTCCAGTCCGGCGGTGCGCCCCTTCTTGGGCCGTTCCAGCGCACCTAGGAGAGCCCCCGCCGAACGCTCTTCGTCGCGCAGCCCGGCTTGTACGCAATTGATCCGGCGAACGGCGTCTGACTAATTAGTGACCGCCCTAGAAGGCGGTCCCACGTGAGGTCGCACATCTTGCCGACTATCCAGATGGCAAATTCCAGTTTCCTGCACTTGTACAACTGGAGGAAGAATTCCTCTCAGGTGGAAGCCTAGGAGGCTACGTTTCCCGCCGCTCCCTGTCGGAGGGTGTCGCGCAAGCTCTAAAGCGCAGGACCAGGCCCGTCTCTGTTTCGGAAGTTGCCCGCCGGAGCGGACAACGGGGGGGGCGACCGCTTCCTCAAACGGGACCGAAAGTCTGTTGCCTCGGATCGTATTGGATCACCCCTGCATGTGCTGGCAGCGCTCACCCTTTTGCCGGGGCCGTCTTCAAAAAGAACCGCGTATTCTGATAGAATCCTAGCGAATCAGGGAGTGGAGCTTGCAATTCTCTCGGATGCGTTGCCCTGACCGAGCAAACCAGGTTTGGATTCTTGGCTTTGCCCCACTGGGTTGAGCGGTCACATCCAGCTTCCGCTTGAAGGCGTAGCAGTCGCTGCAGGCACTCCGAGGGGCGGGCTCTGGTTTCCGGATGTAGGCTGGCAGCCGACGAAATGACGATCCCGCCAGCACCAGAAGTTTGAGGGGTCTGATGTTGTCTGCCATGACGTGCAGAGAATCAGAGGGCGAAAAGCCCGCCCCGAAACTGGAAACGATATCTGCGTGCTAGAGACGAAGAGGATGCCTCGCCATTCCGCGTTTTGGAAGTCGATATCGCGGAGCACCGGCATGGGTCTGTTCCTGTGGGCCGTATTCTCGGTGCCCCGACTGATGGCGGCCGAGGAGCCGGTGGTTGAAGCGGCTCAGGAAGTCCTGAAGAAGCGCTGCCTGGCCTGCCACGGGGCCACCCAGATGTCCGAACTGGACCTGCGCTCTCGCGAGGCCGCGCTGGTGGGCGGAACGCGGGGTCCCTCCCTGGTTCCGGGAAGACCGCAGCAAAGCGCTTTATTTCTAGCTTCGGCTCACCAGGGCGAACTCAAGATGCCTCCCGGTAGTGAAGCTCCCCTGGCGCCCCAGGAGCTGGAGGTGTTGCGAAAGTGGATCGAGCAGGGCGCCGACTGGCCCGGCGAGGCAGGTGGGGATAAGGAGCCCTCCTGGTGGTCCTTCCGCAAGCTGACCCGACCGGAGGTGCCGCAGCTAGCCTCCGGCAAGCAACCCGAGCATCTCATCGATGCTTTCGTAATGGCTCGCCTGGAGAAGGAGAAACTGGCCGCGGCTCCGCTGGCCGATAAGGTTACGCTGGTCCGTCGCGCCTACTTCGATCTGATCGGCCTACCGCCGACTCCGGAACAGGTCGAGCGTTTCCTGAAGGACGATTCGCCGCGGGCCTGGCGCAACCTGATCGATGAGCTGCTGGATTCCCCCCGCTACGGAGAGCGCTGGGGCCGGCACTGGCTGGATGTGGTCCGCTACGCCGACAGCGCCGGTTTCGAAGGCGACCTCTACTACCCGAACGCCTGGCGCTACCGCGACTACGTGATCAAGTCCTTCAACGAGGACAAACCCTACGACCGCTTCGTGCAGGAGCAGATTGCGGGCGATGAGCTATGGCCCAACAATCTGGAACTAGAGGGCTTCTACGACATGGCTCCCGAGAAGCTGGAGCACCTGGAGGCGCGCGTAGGAACCAGCCTGTATACCTTTGGACCCGAGATTCAGGAGTCGCACCTGGACGGGGAACTGCTGCGTTACGAGCGACTCACCGACTGGGTCAACATGACGGGAGCCGCTTTTATGGGGCTGACCGTGGAGTGCTCCCGCTGCCACGATCACAAGTTCGATCCGCTGACCCAGAAAGATTACTTTAGCTTGCAGGCTGTCTTCGCCTCCAGTCAGCCGGTGACCGTTCCCGTGGTGGCCTCTACCTCGATGGGGCATCGGGACGAGTTCTACCACCAGACGCTGGCTCTGGATGAGGTGCGCGCTTCCTATCTGACCTTTGAGAAACAGGTAAAGGATCGGGTGATGGAGTCCAAGAAGACAAACTATCCGCCCGAAGTGGCTCGAGCCTACGAGGTTCCCGAAAAGGAACGGACGGAGGAAGAGGCGGAACTGGCCACCCCGCTGACCGAACTGTACATGGAAATGGAGATTGAGGAGTTCCTGGAGGGCGACGAGGCGAAGCGCTATGAGGAGTTGCAGCGGCAGGTCATGAAGGCGGCGGTGGCCATTCCGGTCAAGGATGCGTCCCACAAGGTGCGCTATGACGGCTTCTTCGACGTTCCCACGGCCACCGTGCTGGGGCACATCGATCCGGAGATCATCCCGGACGTGTACGTTCTCGGCCGGGGTGAATTGAGTCTCAAAAAGGAGCGGGTGCGACCCAGTCTGCCCGCGGCCTTGCGCGATCCGATGGCGCCTGCCGCCCTGCTTGCTGGTTCGTCGGGACCTCGCTACCGCAAGCAGTTGGCGCTGTGGCTGACGCGTCCCACCCATCCGCTGACCGCCCGGGTCATGGTCAACCGGATCTGGCAGGGACACTTCGGGCAGGGTGTCGTGAGCACCACCAACGACTTTGGCCGACAGGGAAGCCTTCCCAGCCACCCGGCGCTGATCGACTGGCTGGCTTCGGAATTCGTGGATTCCGGCTGGAGCGTCAAGTCGATGCATCGGCTGATCATGACTTCCCGCGCTTATCGCCGGTCCAGCCGCTTCACCAGCGAGAAACACCGGCAAGCGGATCCCGACAACGGGCTGCTGTGGCGAGCCAACCGCCGCCGGCTGGAGGGAGAGGCCATCTGGGATTCCATCCATTTCGTGGCTGGCACCCTGAATCTGCGGATGGGAGGGCGACCCTCGATCCCGCCTCTCTCCACCGTGGAGCTGGCACCGCTGCGCCACAAGGCGTGGTGGGTGGCTCCGGCGGATGCGGCGGAGGGACGCCGGCGGGGCGTCTACATCATGACCCGGCGCAACTTCACCTTCCCCATGTTTGACAAGTTCGATGTTCCCAATTCTTCATTCAGCTGCGCGCGACGGGAAGTCACCACGGTGGCTCCGCAGGCGCTGTGGGCCCTGAACAACGAGGCCACCTACCGGCGTGCCCAGGAACTGGCGACCCGGCTGGTCCGCGAGGAAGGCGATCGGCCGGAGGCCTGGGTGGAAGTCGCCTGGCTCCGGGCGCTGGCCAGAAGCCCCTCTCCCAAGGAGAAACGGGAGGCCCTGGCGCTGGTGCAGCATCTGAGCCAGGAAGAGGCCGCCGCATCCGAGAAGTCCTGGCCCGAGCCCCTGGTCCAACTGGGGGCCGAGCGGGCGGCTGCGTTGACACAGCTTTGTCTGACCGTTTTTAATTTGAACGAGTTCCTGTATGTCGATTGAGGAAAAGAAGGCGCTGGAAAGCCTGCGTCCGGGTGCCGGATTTCCCCTAGGGAGGTGAGAGATGAATCCGTATTCCTGCAACCGCCGCGCGACGGTTCAGACCCGTCGCGATTTTCTGGCCCGCTCCGGGATGGGTTTTGGCTCCCTGGCGCTGGGCTATCTACTGGGTCAGGAAACCTGGGTTCAGGCCAAAGGTCTGATGGACTCGGTGAACCCCCTGGCACCCCGCGATCCGCATTTTCCGGGCAAGGCCAAGAATGTCATCTTCATCTTCTTCCAGGGGGGTCCCAGCCAGGTCGACACCTTCGATCCCAAACCGGAGTTGAACCGGCTGGACGGACAACCCCTCCCCCCCAGCTTCCTGGAAGGCGGACTGCCGCTGGCTCAAGTCAAGGCGGAAGAATGCACCCTTATGGGAACCCGTCGCGTCTTCAAGCGGTGGGGTCAGTCGGGTCTGGAAATCTCCGATATCTGGAAAAACCTGGCCCAGCACGCCGACGATCTGGCCGTCATCCGTTCTTGCTACCACGAATCTTTCATCCATGGGCCAGCCATCAGCATGATCCACACCGGTTCGGCACGACTGGGCAATCCCAGCATGGGAGCCTGGGTGCTGTACGGTCTGGGCAGCGAAACCGACAATCTACCCTCTTACGTGGTGATGGCCGACGATTACATGCGCAACGGAAAGTCGGTGATCGGATCCGGATACCTGCCGGCCATCTATCAGGGGACAGTGCTCTCCACCCAGGGTGCGCCCTTGGAGAACCTGTCTCCCCACCCACAGATCGGCCTGAAGCGACAACGGATGATGATCGACCAACTCCAGCATTGGAACCGCCGCCACCTGGAAGAACGGTCCGACGACACTAGCCTGGCGGCCCGGATCAACAATTACGAACTGGCCTTCCGGATGCAGATGACCGGACCCGAGCTGATCGATCTGAAGGATGAACCGGAGCACGTACGCCGAATGTATGGCATGGATACGGAACCCACCGCCAATTTCGGCAGAATCTGCTTGCTGGCGCGGCGCATGGTGGAACGGGGAGTCCGCTTCGTCCACCTCTACAACAGCGACTGGGACGGTCACGGTGAATGCGACAAGAACCACCGTGAAAATGCCCTGAAGACGGACCTGCCGGTGGCCGGCCTGCTGGAGGATCTGAAGCAGCGCGGGCTGCTGGAAAGCACGCTGGTGGTTTTGACCGGAGAGTTCGGGCGCACACCTATCATGCAGGGGAACGCGGGCCGGGACCACAATCCGTACGGCTTCAGTGTGGTCTTGGCGGGGGGCGGCATCCGGGGAGGCAAGGCCATCGGAGCCACCGACGAGATCGGTTTCAAGGCGGTCGAAGACAAGGTCCACGTGCACGATCTGCATGCCACCATGCTGGAGCTGCTGGGACTGGATCACCGCAAGCTGCACGTGCGGGTTTCCGGATTGGAGAAACGCCTCAGCGGTGTGGGCGAGGAAGGCAACCACGGCGTTGCCAAGCGCTTGATGCAGGGATGAGTGCCCCGCTCATTCAGGGGCAGGGTTGAGATGGAGCAGAGGAGCCGAGTCGACAAATGATTGCGAGCGTCCTTATTGCGGTTTTGGTGGGATCGACAGCGCCTTCAGCCGAGTCGAGAACGGACGGGCCAGGTTATCAGACCAAGATGCGCATTCCGGTGGAACTTCAAGCCGTGCAGGGAACCCTGCTGGAGAAGGGCTCCTACGGGTTGGAAGTGAGACCCGAGGGCCAGGGACGCGTCCTGGTCTTTCTGGTGGGCGAAGAGGTCCGGGCTCGGGTACCGCAAGTGACGCCGGATCTGGAGCAGGTCCAGGCTGCCGAGATCCCTGTGGTAGGCACCCATTTCATGCGCGACACCTCAGTGCCGATCGCTCCCGCCAAGGAACGTCAGCACAGCAAGACCGGAATGCCCCGCTATCAGGAAGAAGGGCGCGACTGGAAGGCGGCTCTCCGCGTGTACCGGGATCCGGTTGAGGGCAGCGTCTATTTCGTCTTCAGCGAGCGCCACGAAAAAGGGCACTGGCAAAAAGCTTACTTCCGGCTTCGCCTGAGCGGAGATCGCGCAGCCCTTCAGGATTCCACTTTGGCCGACCCCTCTGACTGAAGTCTCTTCGTTTGTTTCCCTGCTGATGCGCATTTCCAGCGGCGTTGTAGGTGGCGCGACGATCAACCAGAGTGCGAACATTTTTCGAGATGGGATGGGGACGCCCCTGAAAACCATCCGCTCATCACTGCCCGGAGATGGCCGCGTGGGCCCGTTTCACGCTGTCTTTGGGACTCACCTTGTACTGAGCGTCCGCGATCTTTCCGCCCTCATCGATGACGAAGTGGCTGCGGACGATCCCCATGTACTTTTTCCCATACATCGATTTGTTCGCCCAGACGCCGTACTGTTCGGCGATAGCGTGGTCCGAATCCACGAGTAATGTGAAGGGCAATTCATAGTTGGTTTTGAATTTCTGATGAGTGGCTACGCTGTCTGGACTCACCCCTAGAATGACCGCGTCTTTCTCCTCGAACTCTGGATGGCGGTCCCGAAAGAGGCAGGCCTGGGTAGTGCAGCCGCTGGTGTTGTCTCGGGGATAAAAATAGAGCACCACTTTCTTGCCCCGCAGATCGCTCAAGCGCAGGGACGTATCCTGGTCGGTGACGGCTTCAAAGTCGGGGGCGGTTTGTCCGATCTTTAGCTGGCTCATACGGTTATCTCCTTCGGGGAAACGAAAACATTCGGAAACAACCCGGGGATCGGATTCCTGGATGGGAAATCCTTCCCGAGACGCACTCCCTGTGCCGCCGCTCGAAAAGTCGGCGCTACGCCGGAGGATCCGCCGGAAAACACTATCATTGGCGGATCTCAGATTCGGTGCGAAGATGCGGTCGTGGGGCACCCACAAACCCCGTTTCGTGAGCCACTCGGCACAGAGGTCGCTCAGGTGTTCTTTCGAAACAGTGTGCCCCCGCGGGAATCCAGGGCCAGCAACAGGGCCTGATCATCCAATCCGCTGACAATCTGGGCCACCGGAACCCCTTTCTCCAAAACCCCGAGGATGGTCTCCACCTTGGGAATCATCCCTTCCTTGAAGATTCCTCTCTCCAGATACTCCCGGGCCTGATCGGCTGTGATTTCTGGAATCCGAGTGCTCGGGTCCTCGGCGTCCAGATACAGACCTTTCACGTCGGAGACAGAGATGAGGCGGTCCGCCCCTACGGCGACCGCCAGTTCCGCCGCCAGCGTATCGGCGTTGATGTTGAGAATCTGTCCGGTCGGGTCGGCACACAGGCAGCTCACCACGGGAACCGTCTCCAGCTTCCAGAGTTCCCGCAAAAAGAAGGGATCGATCGATTCGATCTGGCCCACCAGACCGAAATCCACCAGCTCCATTTCGTTCCCGGGGAGCCGGGGATGACGACCGGGATGGGCGAACGCCGCCGGCAGCGGACCAGCTGGGCGTCGAAGCTGGCGATCCCGACGGCGCGTAAACCCTTGGCCGTCAATGCGGCGACCAGGTCCCGGTTGATGGCCGAAAACACCATCTTGGCGGCTTTCAGTGTTTCTGCGTCGGTTATCCGGCGGCCGTTGTGCTGGATCGATTCGATCTGCAAGCGGCGGCACAGGTCGGTGAGCTGCTTGCCCCCTCCGTGGACGACGACCAGGTCTTCCCCCTGGGAAGCCAGGGTCGCAATCTGGCGGCTCAGGCGGCGGCCCGCCGGGCCCGCCTCCAGGACCTTGCCACTCAACTTGATCACCAGAATCACAGTGCCGCCACGGCCTCCAGGAAGGTATCGACTTCGTTTCTTTGAACCACCAGAGGTGGCATCAGCCGAAGGACGGTCGGGTCGGTCGAGCTGCCGGTTAGAATGCGTCGCTCCAGCAGGCCCTTCTGTAAGGCTTTGGCGGCGCCTTCCCGGCCCCAACGAATGCCCAGTAGGAGGCCACGACCCAGAATCTGTGCCACCCCCTCCATCGCCTCCAGCCGTTCGGTCAAGTAGGTTCCCATGCTCGCCGCATTCTCCACCAGCTGTTCCTCTTGGATGACATCCAGCGTGGCCTTCAAAGCGGCACAAGCCAGTTGACCGCCGCCAAATGTCGTGCCCAGGTCTCCCGATTTCACGCCCCGGGCCAGTTCCTCGGTGACCAGCAGGGCGCTGGCCGGAAAACCCGAGGCAATGCCCTTGGCCAGCGTGACCATGTCGGGATAGATGTCGTGCAGGCCCGAGTAGAGAAAGCGACCGGTCCGTCCCACGCCAGTCTGCACCTCGTCGTAGATCAAAAGAGATCCATGACGTCGGCAGGCCTGGGAGATGTCGGACAAGACAGACGCCGGGATCTCCCGGACTCCGCCCATACTCTGGATGGGTTCCACTAGCACGGCAGCGGTTTCCTGGGAAACGGCCGCTGCCACCTCCTGGGCGGGCAGGATGCGATGGCCGGGGACGGGCGTGTTCAGGTAAGCCGGGTACTTGGCGATGCCGGTGGCCGATAGACTGCCATAGGTTCGGCCATGAAAGGATCCCTCCAGAGAAATCAGTTCCCGCCGACCTGTTTGGGCCCGAGCCAGCTTGATGGCGTTTTCGTTGGCCTCACTGCCCGAACTGGCCAGAAAGGTTTGATAAAACGGTTCTCCCGCCATCTCCAGGAGCCGCCTAGAAGCTCTGGCCCGGATGCCGTTGTAGGTCACGTTGGAATAGAAGATGAGCTTGCCAGCCTGCTCGCGAATGGCATCCACCACTCGGGGATGGCAGTGGCCTGTGGAAACCACGGCGTGACCCGAGTAGAAGTCGAGGTACTGATTGCCATCCGAATCGTAGACATAGCAGCCGCTACCCCGCTCCAAGGCGGTGGGCAGCTTGGCATAGGTCGGCAGCTGGTAGCGATCTTCTTCTTCCTGAATCAGTTTCCATGACATGTTCGGGTTCCTCCGCTGGTCCTGGCGTCCTAGCGCCAGCCGAAAGCTCCCTGGGAGCGTTGTGTGGATTGGCCGGGGTGGGGGTGGGGGAGAGGATTGATCCCCAGGCCCTCTCAGGGATGAGCCGGAGGCACATCCAGCCCCATCTCCTCGGCAAACCCGCAAATCACGTTCATATTCTGGACCGCTTGTCCGGCGGCGCCTTTCTGCAGATTATCCAAAGTCGACCAGACGATCAAAAATCGATCCCGGACGGCTGAGCCGATGTCGACAAAGTTCGAATGGCGAACGAAATTGACGTCCGGGCATCCATCCACCCAGCGGATGAAACGATCCCCACCATAGTAGCTCTGATACAAAGCCTTGACCTCTCGGGCGCTGGCCGGTGGAGCGAGCTGCAGATAATGACTGGCGAAGATACCTCGCACCATGGGAGCGGAATAGGTCTGGAAGATGAGGGGCGTGTCGGCCCGGTCCAACACTTGCTCGATTTCCGGTAGCTGCTGGTGCTCGAACGGCTTGTAAGGGTAGAAACTGTTGCTTCTTCGAGGGTGATGGGTGCCGGCTTTGGGGCTGTTGCCAGAGCCGGAGGAGCCGGTCTTGGTGTCCACGAACACCGGTCCCTGCAGCCAGCTCTCCCGGTAGAGCGGATAGAGCGCCAGCAGAGTAGCGCTGGCGAAGCACCCCGGATTGGCGACTCTACTGGCCGAGGCCAGATTCTCCCGGTTGATTTCCGTGAGGCCGTAGACAAAATGGGGTTGCTCCTGGGGGCAGAGCATCGGAAAGCCGTAATATCGTTCAAAGATCTGGGGATCGGAGAGGCGGAAGTCCCCGCTCAAATCGATGAGGATCAGCTTTCTGGAAAGCTGTGGCACAATCCGCATGGCCTGGCCGTTAGGAAGGGCCAAAAACAGGACATCCAATTCGGACTCGGCCAGATCCTCCAGACGGGCAAAGGTGAAATCCAGGAAGCCGCTCAGGCTCGGATACACTTGGCCGGGGGCTTTTCCTGCATGTTGCTGGGAGGAGATCCAGCGCAAGCGCACCTTGGGGTGGCGAAGCAGGATCTGCACCAACTCCAGGCCTGCATAACCGGAACCGCCGGCGATCCCCGCTCGAATCATGATTCAGACTCTCCGTCACCACCGCACGCCCCGGCCCCACCGATGATACGGAGGATTTCCTTCCAACCGATCATCCAAGTTTCCCCGGCAAGTCGCTCCGCCGGAAGCACCTCAGATCGAGACGCGACACCCTTTTATTATGCCTCTTCTCCCCCCTAGGTCAAGCGCCGAACTGCATATTTATAAGTGTGTATGCATAATATTACATAATCTGAGAGGATCACCTCGATTCCAGAGCCGGGAGAGAACGGCGGGCGGAACTTCTCGACAATGTGTGATTCCCTCCGCAATCCTCCGATTGCGGCTCCGGTCTGATGTCGCTGGGCGAAGGTCTCCTGACCTCGTCCCAAGCCTGACCGAAAGGTCTCCACTCCTTCCGGCATTGGAGACCTTCGGTTTCTCAGAGTGCGGGGATCGGAGACCCTCGCGCAGCCTGACTGGCCTCAACAAGTCCGCAAAGGTCGCCCTCCCGGTTTGGGGGGCTATTAAGCCGTCGTGTCCGGACTATTCTTCTTCGATTTCGGGGTGGGATCGGCGGAACTCGTGGTAGAGGCGGTAGACCAGGCGTCGCGGCATCTGGAGTTGGCGGGCGGCACGGCGGATCGCCGGGGTCGCTTTCAGATCGTAGTGTCGCATT
Organism: Acidobacteriota bacterium; assembly: GCA_965205565.1. GTDB lineage: Bacteria > Acidobacteriota > UBA6911 > RPQK01 > CBDBID01 > CBDBID01. The sequence goes on along the minus strand of CBDBID010000009.1, from coordinate 77,337 downwards.
AGGCCCGCCACGTAAGCGGGAACGTCCAGGTGTCCCGCCTTCGGGTCTGGCTTGGCTGGGGCGGAGACACGACCTTCCACGACCAGGGTGTACTCACCTCGGGCCTTCGATTGGCGTGCCCGGGTCAGGATGTCGGTCAGACATCCGTGGTCGTAGGTCTCGAATTTTTTGGTCATCTCTCGAGCTAGCAGGCCCCGGCGGTCTCCCAGCACTTCGATGATCCTTTTGAGCATGGCCCACAACCCGTGGGGCGGCAGGTAGAACACCAGGGTGGACTCGACGGATACCAGACGGCGCAGCTGCTCCCGTTGCGCCTGCCGGCGGCGCGGCAGAAAGGCGGCGAAGAAGAAGCGGTCTGTGGGCAGCCCGGCCACCGACAGGGCGGCGGCGGCGGCGAAGGGACCGGGCACGGGCAGGACCTCGATCTTCCGTTCACGACACTCGCGAACCAGCCGAAATCCCGGATCGGAAAGGAGAGGGGTGCCCGCATCGCAGACCAGGGCCACTTGCTGGCCGCACTCCAATTTTCGGATCAGTTCCGGCACCCGAGCGTCCTCGTTGTGTTCGTGGTAGGAGAGGGTAGCCGTTGATGCACCCAGGTGAGCCAGGAGCCGGCTCGTCCGGCGGGTGTCCTCACAGGCAATGAGATCGATCTGGGCCAGCAATTGGGCGGCCCGGGGACTGAGGTCTCCCAGATTTCCCAGCGGTGTGGCAACGACGTACAGAGTACCGGCCATGGGCTGAGTGGAGGGCCGATGGACGAGCCCCGTCTGCGAATGCGAGCGCATTTATGAAATGGCGTACTGGTTGCGGGTGATCTTTTTGTCGCTCCTCGTCGACCTCACCTCCCAAGCCTCCTCCGTAAACATCACCGTATTTATGGAAGGGAGCACTAACCGTTCATGGCCTCGAGCATTTCCCGAACGGCCTGCTTCATGCCAACCAGAACTGAGCGCGCCACCAGGTTGTGCCCGATGTTGAGTTCGTAGATCTGGAGAATCTCCGATATGGGACGCACGTTGCGGTAAGTGAGGCCGTGTCCGGCCAGTACCCGCATTCCCAGATCGACGGCGAATTCGGCGGCGGCCACCACCTTATTGAATTCCCGGCGGAAATCGGGATCGCTTTTCTGAAGTCCCTTCGGAACGGCTTCGGCGTAGGCCGCCGTGTTGATCTCTATCATACAGGCTCCGACTTGGGCTGCCTTTTCGATCTGTTTGGGGTCCGGATCGACAAACAACGATACGCCGATGCCCTCCTTCTGCAGCCTATCCACAGACCGCCGCACATCGCGGTGATTCTTGCGGACATCAAGTCCTCCCTCGGTGGTGATTTCCGTCTCCCGTTCCGGCACCATGGTGGCCGTGTCGGGTCGGATCTCGCTGGCGATGCGCATCATCTCCCGGGTGACCGCCATCTCCACATTCAAGCGGGTGGTGACCGTCTCCCGCAACAGTCGAACGTCCCGATCCTGAATATGTCTCCGGTCGGCGCGCAGATGGACGGTGATCCCGTGCGCGCCTGCCAACTCGGCCAGCTGTGCGGCCGTGACCGGGTCGGGTTCGGGTGCCCTTCGCGCCTGGCGAACGGTAGCCACGTGATCTACGTTCACGCCTAGAGTGGTCTTTTCATCTCTGGATTCCATCTCCACTCCCCCCCCCCTTCTTGGGGACACCGGGCTCGCGATAGCGGCCCATCAGGTCATTGAACCGGATGCGGGCAAGGTCCAGCAGCATCCCGGAGCCGTGGGGGAGGAGACGAACCGTGCTGCCGGCGCTGTGCCTCCAGATCACCCCCACTTCGCACAAAGAAAGTCCCCACTTTCGGGCGATAAAGAGAATCTCGACGTCGTAGCCGAAGTCGTCGATCCTCTGCCGCTCAAATATATCCCTGCATCGGTTCATTTCAAACAACTTAAAGCCGCACTGGCTATCGCGATAGGGGAGGCGGGTCCAGGCTCGCATCACCCGATTAAACAGTTTGCCGCTCCACTCCCGCCAGCGAGGCTGGTGGAGCTCAACTTGCGAAGACTCCACATCCCGGGAGCCGAAAGCGATGTGGTAGCCGCCCTCCTGTAGCGCCCTTTCAAGTTTGGGCAATTCCCCTATGGGAGTACTCAAATCGGCGTCGGTCTGCAGAGCATGGGGAGCTTTCGCCGCCAGCATACCTCGGCGCACGCTGTAACCCTTACCTTTCCTCACGTTGTTGCGAAGTAGCTGCAGGGGGACGCCATCACCACTTCGCTCGAAGGCACGGGCGACGCCACTCGTACCGTCGCTGGAGCCATCATCGATGACCACGATCTCAAAAGTCAGAGCCCGGTCCTGCAGATAATGTGTGATCTGCTGCAGGGTCGCGCCCAGTCGACGTTGCTCATTGTAGGCGGGGATGACCACCGAAAGGGAGGGTTGATTCATCGCAGGAAGGACAGGAGTCTCCGCAGGCGCAGTACCGTTTTCTCCTTCCCCAGCAGGTGGATGACATCGAAGATACCGGGGGCTGACGTTTTCCCGGTCAGAGCCACTCGCACCGCGCCGATCAGGACACCGGCTCGCAGGTCGTGTGCTTGGGCAATCTCCCGCATGGCCTTTTCGGCACTGGCGGTGGCGAAGGGGGAGAGGCGATCGTAGGTCCGTCGCAACTCCTCGAGTGCCTCCTTTAGGGTGGGCTCTACCGACTGCAGGTGTTTTTGTACCGCCTCCGGCTCGTAGTGGCACTCATCCGCAAAAAAGGGTCTGGCCATATCCGCGAATTCGTCCAAACGCCGCAGGCGGGGCTGAAGCATCTGGGTCAATTGAAGGAACCAGTCCCTCTTTTCGTTAGACCAGGCGGGATTCCAGCACCCCTTTTTCTCCAGATCAGGCTCGACCAAGTCGGCCAGCTCGGAGGATTGGAGCTGGCGGATGTATTGTCCGTTGAGCCATTCCAACTTGCGGGGGTCGAAGACGGCATTGGTTTTGTGGATCCGTCTCAGTTGAAAAAGGTGGATCAAATCCAATTCGGAAAACACTTCTCGATTGTCTCCAGGGGACCACCCGAGCAGCGCCAGATAGTTTCGCAAGGCTTGGGGCATGATTCCCTCTTCCCGGTATTCCAGCACGGCGGTCGCACCGTGTCGTTTGCTCAGTCGTTGCCGATCCGCTCCCAGAATCAGGGGCAGATGGACATAGATGGGGGGCGGCTCGCCCAGCGCCTGGTACAGGAGCACGTGCTTCCCGGTATTGGAAAGGTGATCGGCTCCGCGAATCACGTGGGAAATCCCCATATCCAGGTCGTCGGCCACAACGCACAAATGGTAGGTGGGCCTGCCGTCGGAGCGCCGCAGGACGAAATCGTCCAGATTTTCCGCCTGTACCTCGATTTGCCCGAAGACCCGATCGCGGAAGATGACCCGGGCGTCAGCGGGAACCTTGAAACGCACGGCAAAAGGATTCCCGCGCTCCCGGCGCAAGTCGGCGTCCGAGGTGCTCAGGTTGCGGCAGGGGTCGTCATGGCTGCTCGGAGGAGCTGGCCCCAAGGAGGCCTTTTCCTCAGGGGAGCAAAAACAGCAGTAGGCGCTGCCACGGTGCAGGAGCTTTTGCACCAATGCCGCATGCGCGTTGCGCCGCCTTGACTGGAAATAGGGCCCCTCGTCCCACGAGAGCCCCAGCCAGGTCAATCCCTCCAGAATACCCTGAATCATTTCGTCACTGGATCGCTTCCGATCGGTGTCCTCGATGCGAAGGATGAACGTACCCTGATTCTGGCGGGCGAACAGCCAGTTGAAAAGCGCCGTACGAGCCCCTCCCAGGTGCAAGAAACCGGAGGGACTGGGGGCGAAACGCACTCGGACAGCCATGCTCAAGCCGTCCATTATAGCCAGGGTTCGTTCGCGGAGACAGCCGAGGCTGCCTACACGGCGCTCCACAGCCGGTGGACCGGCCGCTTGCATCGGGGAAGGTCGCTGTTGGACGCCGCAGGGAACGCTCCAGGAGCTCTGGTGGGGGATTTCCCGTCTGGTGGACTGGCTTCCGGCGTGTCCACTGCCGTGATACCCTCTTTTGGAGGAAAATCAAATGCACCATTCGATTCGAATTCTTCTTGCCGTTGTGTGCTTTTCGATCCTGTACTTGGTGGCTGAAGGATCGGAGACGCCAGCCTCTTATATGGCGCAAGGCGCCCGCCACTTTTTAGGGGCCCTGACGTCAGCTGACCGCCAGCGTTCCACCTTCGATATGCAGGCCGAAGAGCGCCTCAACTGGCACTACATCCCGAGGGAGCGAAAAGGTGTTCCGTTTGGGGAAATGACTCCCCCGCAGCGCAAACTGGGACACGCTCTGTTGGCTTCCGGGCTGAGCCGAAGGGGATATATCCAGGCCACCGAAATCATGTTTCTGGAACAGATTTTGAGGGAGAAAGAAGGCGGTGCCGCTCACCGGGATGCGGACGCCTATTTTTTCTCGGTGTTCGGAGATGTCACTCCTTCTGGCACCTGGGGCTGGCGCGTGGAAGGCCACCACCTTTCCCTAAATTTCACGATCCGGGAAGGAAAAGTGATCTCTTCGACACCTCTCTTTTTCGGTGCCAATCCGGGCCGTGTTCTGCAAGGAGGTAGCGCCCACATGGAGCCTCTGGCTCAGGAAGAAGCTCTGGCACGCCGGCTGGTCCAGCTTTTCGAGGGGGCCAAGAGGTCGCGGGTGATTATCGACATAGAAGCTCCCACCGACATCTTGACCAAAGGTTTGCGCAAGGCCAGCATGGGAGATCCCGAGGGGGTGCCCATGTCGGCGATGAGCCAACGGCAACAGGAGGTCCTGACGGATCTGCTCCACGTCTATGCCCATCGAGTCCGGCCGGAGCTGGCCCAGCAAAAGCTCCAAGAAGTGAGACGGGGTGGCGAAGAAGGACTCTATTTCGCCTGGGCGGGAGGCACGGCACGGGGCCAGCCTCATTACTATCGCATCCAGGGATCCGGTTTTGTGATCGAGTACGACAACACCCAGAATAACGCCAATCACATCCACACGGTCTGGCGCAGTTTCGAAGGGGACTTCGGGCAGGACGCGTTGCAAAAGCACTATGCCCTGAGCCATGGTTTCCAGATCCAGAGGTAGGGGCGGATTCAGGTGGGGAAGCTCCGGATGAATCGCAAGACAACCTTGTTTCTGTGCCTAGGGATGGTGCTCTTTTCGCGCCTGGCCGCAGCATCGGGGAGCTCCGAATCCGGATTCCACTCGATTTTTGATGGGAAGACCCTTGTCGGATGGAGCAAACACGTGGGGCTTCCCGCCGACAATCGAGGCGGGAAATGGACGGTCGAGGACGGCGCCATCGTGGGGGGTCAGGATCCTCCTGGCAAGGGCGGTTTTCTGATCACGGACAAAAAATACGGCGACTTCGCGTTGCGTCTGCAAACCTACCTGGACTGGCCCATCGACAGCGGGATCTTTCTGCGGGTGGGAGAAGACGGTAAGAGCCATCAGGTGACGCTCGATTACCGTCCGGACGGCTTCATTGGGGCCATCTATCTGCCCTGGACTCAGGGGATGGTGAAGGAGAATCCGGAAGGGATGAGCGCCTACCGAAAGGAGCAGTGGAACGATGTCGAGATTCGAATCGAGGGCGGTCCGGCTCGCATCCGTTTCTGGCTAAATGGCCAGTTGGTCACGGATTTTCAGCACACGGAAAAAACCACCCAGGGAGTACTCAGAAGCGGCACCATCGGACTGCAGATCCATCCCGGGGAGAGCTGGGGATCCGGGAACAGGGCCCGCTTCCGCAACATCCGCATCAAGCCTCTGGCGCCAGAGGGCGAGAAACAATAGCAGGAGCTTGGCCGGCGCCGTGTGTACGCTCTGGTAGGGCTGCGATCTCACAACCGGGGAGCTGTCCCCGTCTCCTTCCACGAGCAATGCGCCGTTACGCTCAGTTTTGAGCCTGTGGCCGACAGGTAACCGTTTAGATGGCGGTATCTGACGTGCACGGAGAACAACAGGAAAATCGAGATTAAGAGGTGGCGGCTGAGGCGAATTAACTAGAGACGAAGCTTGGTAGGGTATCGTATCGAATCATGACCAAAGCAGACCTTGTGAAAGAAGTTAAAAGGAGCAGAGGGCTGACCAGGCGAGATGCGGAGATCGTGGTCCAGGCAGTCCTGGACAGCATCGTGGAGGCATTGCACTCCGGTGACAAGGTCGAGCTGCGGGGTTTTGGTAGTTTTCGCCATCGCCAACGAAATTCCCGCCAGGGACGCAACCCAAAGACCGGTGAAACAACCCAGGTTCCGGCCAAGCGAGTGGTCTATTTCAAAGTTGGCCGGCCGCTAAAGGATCTGATCAATGCCCCAGCCTGGTGCCGTCGGGCTCTCAAGAGGCCAGGATAGGCTCCGTTTCGGCAGGACAAAGGCAGGACCCTGCCACCCGACCCTCTCGCATCACCTACCCGCCACACGCGCCACAGTCGCTGGCTCGCCACACCCTCGGAAGATGAATGTTGTTCTTCGGTTGAGGGCGATCTTACCATAGCCTTGGAGGTGTAGCTTTGGCAGTGTGCCCAGTGATTGATTTCCTCCCGCAAAAGCTTGCCCAGGACCTCGGTCACTGGGAGAGCAGTTTCTTTTCCTCCGGCATTCTTTGGGGCCTTGTTTTGCCTGCCAGGATGTAATCCCGCCTCGCTCGCAGGGCACCGTCGCCTCCTTTGGGTCATTACCCAAGAACGCGCCTGCGGGATGAGCGCCCGTTTGACAAGTCAGTCTGGCGAGGAGCAAAGTGGAGGTAGGTCCCAAGGAGGCTACGGAGGATTGGGCCACCCACTGTGGGCAGGTACAGCCAGGGGTTGAGCCTCACTCCCAGTGTGGTCCTTCTACTCATGGACCCTATCTCTGGCAGCCCCTACAGCATACTTCCCCGATTGTAAATCCCTATCACAGTCGAAACAAGCGCTAAAGAAAGCAAAAGAGAGGAAAGGTGTCGCGATGCGTACACGTAGAATTCTAGCCCTGCTCCATGGCTACCTCCTGTCGGTCTCAGCTGGTACTGTTCTTGCGTGGTGCGGGCGTTGTCGTAGCCGATCCGCCTGGGGACTCCTTGAAGGAAACCGAAGGCGCGCACATGGCCGTCCTGGAAGGTTTCCGTGCATTCCCGGGGATAGGCCGCGATGAACATCGCGTCCGAGTAGGGCAGCTCCAGGGCGAAAAACGCCACCTTGCTCAAGCTCCCCGCTAGCTTCACCAGGGCATAGCCGAAGCCCACCTGCGCTTCCCCGGGCTCTTGCACCAAGGGGACAAAGACCTCCCCACCGCTGCGCTTCAGCTCCCGCACCGCCTCCTTGACCTGGGTGTAGCCCCCGCTGTATCCCTCATCCCGCAGTCGTTCGAAAATACGCTTGGCTGTGTGCCGCTGTTTGCGGGGTAACTCCCGATCGGAGTCCAGGATGGCGGCGATGCGCTCTAGATACGGCCCCAACTTCGGCTTAACCCGCACCGGGGTCCGAAAGGCCGGCGGAGCCTCCTTGGTTCAGCTTCCGGCGGCCGATTTTGAAGCCTGTCGACAGGCTTCGACCACCGTCATACCTTCGCAAGTTTGTTACTGACGGATGGAGCCCCGATTGCCCTATGTCAGCGAACGCATTTGGCACAGCAGCATCGAAGTCACGGTGAAGCGGTATGGCCACCTCATTCCAGGTGCGAATCGGAATTTCATCAATCGCCTTCCGGGATTGAAATCTGCACCCTATACGCACCCAGCTGAAGATACGCTACAAAAGCCCCAGTCGATTACCAGCGATAAATCCAAGAGAATCAAACCAGGAAAGATGGAGCGGGAAACGGGATTCGAACCCGCGACTTCAACCTTGGCAAGGTTGCACTCTACCACTGAGTTATTCCCGCCCCAGCGGTCGCCTCATGTTACGATCACTCGAAAAGATCTGTCAATCTGGTGCCGCGGCGAATATCGCACTTCGAGGTGACAAAGAAAGGACCGATTAGCCGCTGGCCCTTCAGGTGCACGGGGATCTGCGAGTCAGGGTTTTGCGGACGCCAAGGCGCTGTCCCGCCCTCCGATCTGACCGTACACAGGGGTGCAGTTCGGCTCCGGTCTTAGGATTTACACCGAGTAGTCTGGAGCCTGCAGTTTCCCGCCGCTGCCTGCCGCCTCGCGGCTCTGTTTTGGAAGTCGAACCGTCATAAAAGCCGCCTTCGGCTCCGAGCCTCCCAGGTCAGCACGGGGTGGTGTCAAACGCCTGTTCTCGACGCTTGGGACGACCCGTTTTCGAAGCCACCGGCTCGCAGATTTGCCTGGCTCCAACGTTAATAGCCTGGAGAGGTGAATTGATCGTTCAGCAATCAGGACGGCTGGGGATTCTGGGTGGCGCTGCGATACATTCGGCGCCTGGGCTGGGACGTAGTGGCTCGAAACTGGCTCAGCCGCCGCCGCGGCGAGATCGATTTGATTGCCTATGACTGGCCTTCTCTGGTCTTCGTCGAGGTGAAGACTCGAATGGCTCCCTCCCGGTTTCCTCCGGAAGACAATCTGAGCCGGGAGAAGGTGCGCCAACTAGAGAGGCTGGCCTTTGAATTCGCTCTCCGGTACGAGATCGGACAGCAACCGGTACGAATCGATTTGATCGCCATCGAAACGTCCGATCTTTGCCGTTTTCGCCTGTGCCACTACGCGCTGTGAACCGGCACCAGGGCCTGGAGAGCCGTGCGCAGGATGTCCAGCCCCTCATACAGATCTTCCCGGGCGATATTGAGGGCCGGACGGAAGCGCAGGGAGCGATCACCGCAGGCGAGGATCAGAAGTCGTTTCTCGAACAGGGTCTGCCGGAGCCGATCGCGCAACTCCGGGTCGGGCAGATCGAAAGCGCAAAAAAGACCTCGCCCTCGAGCATTGGAAATCAGCTCGGGGAACTCGCGCTGAAGCTGCTGCAGTTCTCGCAACAACAGTCCCCCCTGGACGCAGGAACGAACCAGGACATCTTCGTCCCGGTAAGCTTCCAGGTAGAGCCGGCACCGCACCATGTCCACCAGGCTGCCACCCCAGGTGGAATTCAATCGGTTGGAAACGTGAAAGACATTGTCGGCCACCGAATCGACGCGCTCGCTGACCAGAATGCCGCAAACCTGGGTCTTCTTTCCGAAGGCCAGGATGTCGGGGTGGACGAAATACTCGTGAGCCCACATCTTCCCGGTAGCTCCCAAGCCGGTCTGGACTTCGTCGTGAATCAGTAGGATATCGTGCTGATCACAGATGGAACGCAGTGTCTGGTGAAATTCGGGGCGAAAATGGTTGTCTCCGCCCTCTCCCTGGATGGGTTCCAGGATCAGACAGGCGATGTCGTCCACATCTCGTGCGATGGCTGCCTGGATCTGCTTGACGGCTCTTTCCTCCAACGCTTTCACCTGCTGAAGATGCCTTCCCTCCAGCGGGAACCGGCACTTGGGATTAACGACTCGAGGCCAATCGAATTTTGGAAAGTATTGGGTCTTGCGGGGGTCCGAGGTGTTGGTCAGGGAGAGCGCGTAACCGGAGCGCCCGTGAAACGCTTCTCGCAGATGAAGGACCTGGAAACCCTTTTCGCCCGATCCTTTGGCCAGGTTCTTGCGGACTTTCCAGTCGAAGGCGACCTTCAGGGCGTTTTCCACGGCCAGGGCGCCGCCCTCGATGAAGAACATGTATTTGAGAAAATCCGGTTTGGCGATGCGGGAGAAAGTCTGTACGAATGCGGCCATTTCCCGGGAGTAAACATCCGAGTTGGAGGGTTTGTGGATGCTGGCTCTCAGCAGGGCTTCTCGGGCCGCAGAGGAGGTCAGATAGGGATGGTTGAATCCCAGAGGGCAAGTGCCGAAAAAGGAAAAAAGGTCCAGATAGTATTCATGTCTCTTGGCGTCATAGAAGCGGCAGCCTTGACTCTTGTCCAGATCGACCACCAAGTCGAATCCGTCAGCCAGCATGTGCCTGGAGAGCGCTCCGTGGACTTCGACGGCGTTGACGTTCACATGGCCCGCTTCCATCTGGTTCCCTCTTTGGTGTCCTCTAGCACGACGCCGAGTGCCGCCAAACGGTCGCGAATTTGGTCGGCGCGCTGATAGTTCCGGCTGCGGCGTGTCTCGGAGCGCTCCTGGATCAACTGAGCGATTTCCCGGTCTTGGAGCTTCTGTTCCTCCAGCGGGAAGACTCCAAAGATTTCATTGGCATCGGCAAACAGGCGAAGAACCTGGTCTCGGTTTGCCGCTCCGACTTCCCCGCGTTCCAGGTAGACGTTTCCCTCTCGAATCACCTGAAAAAGCGCCGCCAGACCAGCCGAGGTGTTCAAATCGTCGTCCATCCCCGTTTCGAAATCTATCCGAGCCTGGGCGATGCCCTCCCGGAAATCGGGATTTTCCGGTCGGCTGGCCGGCACCTCCCGGACTCGCTGCAGGAAGTCCCCGATGCGCTGCAACCCCGACTGGGCCTGGCCCAGCCCCTCAAGGGTGAAATTCAGCTGCTTGCGGTAGTGGATGGATTGTAGCAGGTAGCGGATGGCGCTGGGACTGTGTCCGCCATCAAGCAGTTGCCGCAGGGTGTAAAAATTCCCCTTGGACTTGGACATCTTTTCTCCGTCCACAATGAGGTGAGCGGAGTGGATCCAGTGGCGGACGAAAGGCTTTCCCGTCGCCGCCTCACTCTGGGCGATTTCATTCTCGTGGTGGGGAAAGATCAGATCGACACCTCCACAGTGCAGATCAAAGGTGGCTCCGAGGTATTTCATGCTCATGGCCGAACACTCGATGTGCCAACCTGGTCGACCGGCACCCAACGGCGACTCCCAGTATGCCTCATGGGGCTTCTTCGCCTTCCAGAGGACAAAATCCCGCGGATTTTCCTTGGTGTACTCATCGGCGTCCACCCTGCCCTCCGCCGGGATTTCGGAAAGATTCAGGTTGGAAAGCTTGCCGTAGCTGGAAAACCGGCCGATTCGATAGTAGTTGGAGCCCGCGCTCTCGTAGGTATAGCCGTTCTCCCGCAGCTTGACGATGAGTTCCACCATGTCCTGGATGTGGTCCGTGGCGTAGGAGATGATCTCGGGTTTCTGAATTCGCAGAGCCTCCATGTCCTGGAAGAACGCTTCCGCATAACGGGTGGTGTAGTCCTTGATGGAGAGACCGGCCAAGCGCGCGCTTTGGATGATCTTGTCATCCACGTCCGTGACGTTCATGACGTGGGTCAGATGGAAGCCCTTATAGCGGATGTAGCGGCGTAAGAGGTCTTGAAAGACGAAGGTGCGGAAATTGCCGATGTGGACGTAGTCGTAGACGGTGGGTCCGCAGCTGTACATTCCTACCGAGTTGTTCTGAACGGTCTCCAACGCCTGGACCGTCTGCCCCAGGGTGTTGTGTAGTCGCAGCCCCATAGTCTCCTCCGGGTGCCATGTTATGCAAAAATCTGGGGTCGTTCAAACCATGAATGGGCGATCGGAAGAGGCGGCGAAGCTGTGGTGCGACCTAGGGAAGGAGCTCGTCCGGAGTCCATCATCGGGAGCTCGGGTCGACCGCCTCCGAGGGGCGAATTTCGAGGAGATAGAGGTTCCCGCGTCGCTGGATCAGTCGAGGTCCAAAGGCGGCTTTGAGATCCTGCCATCCTGGCTGCTGGGTGAGCACCAGGTATCGCTCCTGGGAACGCTCTCGAAAGTATTGACGGAGTGATTCCAGGTTCCTGTGAGCCTCTTTGGAGGCTCGATACTCCGTGTAGTAGAGAGCGGTGTGGTGGAAGTAGCGATAGAGGACAAGGGGCCGGTCGGCGGAGATCCAGGGGCGCGCCATGAGGGATAGGCTCTTGGCCGAGTGATAGTCCGCTATCCGGGGCGCCACCTGCCAATAGGCGAGGGCGGCAAAGAGAGTCATGCCTCCCGTCAGCGACAAGAAGCCAGCAGCCCATCGATGTTTTCGAAGTTCCAGACGAGCGATCGCCACCCCCGTCAGGATCGGAAAGGCCAAAACCGCTCCAGGCAGGAAAGAGCCGTAGGCCATGGGAAAGCCCACCATCAACAGGACGCCTAAGAGACCGGTAAAAACCAGCAGCATGGCCATCTGGAGCTTCAGGAAACGATGAACCAGCAGGTCATCTTTCATGAGACGGCTCCATTCATGGGCTGCCAGCATAGCTAGAGGGGGCCAGACGGGCAGGATGTAGCCGGGCAACTTGCTGGTGCTGAGGGAAAGGAAAATCAGGGGGAAGAGCGTCCAGAGCCAGAGAAAGAGCTGGGTCCGCTCCTCGGGGGTGCTCCACCGGGTGCGGCCCCGCCACAGCCGAGCCCATGACGAGACTAGAAAGAAGATCCAGGGAAAGAAGCCGAGTGCGAGAACCACAACGAAGTACCAGATCGGTTGGGTGTGATGGTGCAGGGAACTGATGAAGCGGGCCAGATGATGGTTGAGGAAGAAGGTCACCAGAAAATCGTAGCCGTTTTCCTTCCAGGCCCACCAGAACCAGGGCAAGGCGATGACCGCCGAGGTCCCCATGGTTGCGATCGTCTGTCCCCAGGTCCAACGGTACTCCCCAAGCAACAGGACATAAGCAACACATACGCCGGCAAAGAGAACGGCGGCCACCGGACCTTTGGCCAGCAGGGACAGGCCCAGAGCGGCTCCGGCCAGGAGTCCCCAGCGCAGTTGAGGTCGTTCCCAGGCGAGTCCCGCGCTTACCAGAGCTGCCGTCAACGTCACCGTCAAGGGAAGATCCGTACTGGCCGCCCGTGCGTAGACGAAGTACATGGGACAGGTTGCGAGGATCAGAGGCGCCAGGTATCGGGCCTTTCGCCCGCTCCATCGACCCGCGAGTGAGGCGGTCAGCCAGGTCCCCAGCAAGGCCAAGAGCGCGTTGGGCAATCGGGCCGTCCCTTCGCTGATGCCGAAGATCCGAAAGCTCGCCGCTTGAAGCCAGAACAGCAGGGGAGGTTTTTCCAACCAAGGACGGAACTCGAGGGTAGGCGTCACGTACTGGCCTCGGAGATTCATCTCCTCGGCGATGCGAGCGTAACGGGGCTCATCGGCACCAAGGAAAGCAAGATGGCCCAAGTGAAAAAAGAGAGTGAAGAAAAGAACGGCCCCACAAAAGAGAAGTAGTAGCCGGCGCTGAGGCACCCGGCCATTGTAGGGAGGGTGCTGCTAGAAAGCTAGCTGCCCTGGAGCGGATCTGTGGAGGAAGCCGTTGGGGTGGGAAAAGCCCTGGGAGGCCCCCCACATTCGACCTTCGACAGCAAGGGGCGCTTCGAGCTCCCCTTAAAAGCAAAAGGGGACCCTCGTGGGTCCCCTTTTTCGGAAAGAAAATCCATCCGACTTCAGTACATTCCACCCATTCCACCCATTTCGGGGGGATGCCCCCCGCCGGCTGGCATTTTGTCCTTTTCGTCCTCGGGCAACTCCGTCACCAGCACTTCGGTCGTGAGGAGCAGACTGGCAATGGAAGCCGCGTTCTGGAGGGCCGTTCGTGTGACCATGGTGGGATCGATCACGCCCGCGCCGACCAGGTCTCCGAAATCCTCCGTCTCTGCGTTGAAACCGTAGGAGGCTTCTGTGGAATCGCGAACTTTGCCGCACACCACGGCGCCTTCCAGGCCCGCATTCTCAGCGATCTGGCGAAGGGGCTCTTCGAGCGCACGCCGCACGATGTTGACACCCACCTGCTCGTCCCCTTCATCGAGTTGGAAATCGTTAAGAGATTCAGAAGCTCTCAGGTAGGCCACCCCTCCGCCGGGCACGATGCCCTCTTCGGCTGCCGCCTTGGTGGCGTGCATGGCGTCCTCGACGCGAGCTTTCTTTTCCTTCAGCTCGGTTTCGGTGGCGGCTCCCACCTTGATCACCGCGACTCCGCCCACCAGCTTGGCCAGGCGTTCCTGCAGCTTTTCCTGGTCGTAATCGGAGGTGGTTTCTTCAACCTGGGTCCGGAGCTGCTTGACCCGTCCAGCGATGTCGGCCTGCTGACCGGAACCCTCCACGATGGTGGTATTGTCCTTGTCCACGTGGAGCTTCTTGGCCTGGCCCAGGTCTTCCAGCCGGACGTTCTCCAGCTTGATGCCCAGGTCTTCCGAGATCACCTTGCCGCCTGTAAGAATCGCGATGTCTTCGAGCATCGCCTTGCGGCGATCCCCAAAGCCCGGCGCCTTGATCGCACAGCCTTGCAAGGTCCCACGCAACTTGTTGACCACCAGAGTGGCGAGAGCTTCCCCTTCCACGTCCTCGGCCACCAGCACCAGAGGCTTGCTCGTCTTGGCCACCTGCTCGAGCAGGGGCAGAAGGTCTTTCATGGAGCTGATCTTCTTCTCGTGCAAGAGAATGTAGGCATCCTCCAGGATGCACTCCATCCGATCCGGGTCGGTCACGAAGTAAGGGGACAGGTAGCCACGATCGAACTGCATGCCTTCCACCACTTCGAGAGTGGTCTCAATGGACTTGGCCTCCTCTACCGTGATCACTCCGTCCTTGCCGACCTTCTTCATCGCCTCGGCGATGATGTCACCGATGGCGGGGTCGTTGTTGGCAGAGATGGACCCCACCTGGGAGATCATGTTGCCTTTGACCGGCTTCGAAATCTGCTTGATTTCGTCGATGGCCTTAGCGACGGCCTTGTCGATTCCCCGCTTGAGGCTCATCGGATTGGCGCCCGCCGCTACGTTGCGGATACCCTCTCGAATGATGGCACGAGCCAGCACGGTAGCCGACGTTGTTCCGTCGCCTGCCACGTCACTGGTCTTGCTGGCCACCTCCCGAAGCATGGCGGCTCCGACCTTCTCCAACCCTTCCAACTCGATTTCCTTCGCCACCGTCACGCCATCCTTGGTCACGACGGGCGATCCGAACTTCTTTTCCAGGACTACATTTCTTCCCTTGGGTCCAAGGGTGATGCGTACGGCGTCGGACAGCTTGTTGACACCTCGCATCAAGGCCCGACGCGCCTCTTCACCATGGGTAATCTCTTTTCCAGCCATAGTTGCACTCCTTAGTGGTTTTGTCCTTGACCCTCTGAATCAGGCACGGACTTTAGCTTTTCTTCTCGGCCAAAATGCCCAGCACCTCATCTTCTCGCATGATCAGGTACTCCTCGTCTTCGAGTTTCACCTCGGTCCCGGCATACTTGCCGAACAGGATGCGATCGCCGGCTTTGACCGCCAGCTTGATCGTCTGTCCGCTGTCGAGAACTTTGCCGTCACCCGCTGCCACGACTTCCCCTTCTTGAGGCTTTTCTTTGGCGGTGTCGGGGATGACAATCCCTCCGCGGACATCTTCCTGCTCGTCAATTCGCCGCACCAGGATGCGGTCGTGTATAGGCTTAATCGACATGGTTCACACTCCTTTCCCTCGTCAAATACGACTGACGCTTTCACTGAATAACTGTTACAATAAGAGGATCGGCTCCCACCCCCCCTCTTAGCACTCCCTCTCCAAGAGTGCTAAAAGTAGCACAGCTTAAAAATTGGTGTCAAGAATTCCGGATCGGGTTTTTTCGCCACACCGGTTGAGCTACAATGTCTTCGAACGGTCGGTTGTTGGCCGCTGCCTGCAGGGGTTCCGGCAACTTGCCTACCCGAATTAGAGTTGATTTTTCAGCGAATGGATATCCTAGACGTTGCCAGCCTTTCTACTCTGGAATTGTCCGGCATCCGTAAGGTGCACAGCGGAAAGGTCCGAGAGATGTTCGCTGTGGATGGCCAACTGCTGATGGTGGCGACCGACCGCATCTCCGCCTTCGACGTGATTCTTCCGAGCCTGATCCCTCACAAGGGTTCTGTGCTCACTCAACTCTCAGCCTTCTGGTTTGAGCACTTGCACGATCTGGTCGGAAACCATCTGATCTCGGCAGATGTCAATGATCTCCCTCCCGCACTGGATTCCTTTCGGGATCAGTTGACCGGCCGGTCCATGCTGGTCCGCCGCTGCCAACCTCTGCCCATCGAGTGTGTGGTGAGGGGGTATCTGGCCGGCTCCGGATGGAAGGATTATGGCCAGAGCGGGTCGATTTGCGGGATCGCTTTACCTTCGAACCTTCGCGAGTCTGACCAGCTGCCCGAACCCATTTTTACGCCAGCGACCAAAGCCGTAACCGGTCACGACGAAAATATCTCTTTTGAGCGAGCTTCGGAAATCGTTGGTGAAGAGTTGGCGCTACGAGTGCGTGAACTGAGTCTGGACATCTACCGAAGAGCCCGGGACTATGCCATTCAGCGAGGCATCATTATCTGCGACACCAAGTTTGAATTCGGTCTTGACGGCCCGACTCTCCTGCTGATCGACGAAGTGATCACGCCTGACTCTTCACGCTTCTGGCCGGCTGATCGCTACCAGCCGGGAGAACCGCAACCCTCTTACGACAAGCAATTCATCCGAGACTATCTGGAGGGCTTGGATTGGGACAAGACTCCACCGGGACCCGAGTTGCCCGATGCGATCATCGGGGCCACCTGCGATCGTTACCTAGCCGTTTATCGGCAGCTGGTCGGGAAGGACCTGCTGGAAGAAGCGTAGACCTGGGGCAGGGCGCCGTGGGTGGATCGGCTACTTCCGGGTCGAACGAAACCCTGATGGAGAGCCGGGTGGCTGCATCTGGTGCCCATCGGCGGCGGAGCCTATAGCCGGAAAATGGACGGCTGGAACATCCTTGATGCCCTGGCTCTGATCGTGCTTGTGGTGTCCATGCTCGGGGCGATCCGCAAGGGACTGAGTGTGGAGTTGGTTTCCCTGGCCAGCGTCTTGGCCGGGTTCCTGGCGGCGGCATTCAGCTACTCTACACTGGGAGCATTCCTGGTGGCCCTGGGAGTACCGGAGCGAGGCGCGGATCTGGTCGGTTTCGTAACCATTTTCGCCTTCGTTTTTATCCTGGGGGCGGTTTTATCGGCCACTTTGGATCGGGTCTTGAAGGGGCTCTATCTCAAGTGGCTCGACCGGCTCCTGGGAGGAGCCTTCGGTCTGCTGCGCGGCTGTCTGGTGGTAGCCATCGTATTCCTGTCCCTCACCGCATTCCCGGTTCACAAAGAGTTGGTTTCCAATTCTCTCTCGGCTGGCTTCTTCCTCGAGATCGGCAGGGCCGTGGTGACGCTGACCCCGGGAGAGTTTAAGGACAAGTTCCATTCCGGCTACCGTCGACTGCAACAGATCTGGCGAGAAAGAGGGCAATTGTGACCCCAGACGCATTGGGTAAAAAGGCCGGCCGGAGGAGCATGAAGGCGGTGTTGGAAAGTCTGGTGGCCGAGATGGTCGAAAAGGGTATCCTTTGGCCGGAAGCTCAAGCTCAACTGGAGAAGTTTTTTCTACAGCAAGCCATCCGGAAAGCGGGCGGCAATCTGAGCCAAGCGGCTCAGATCATGGGCCTGCACCGCAACACCGTATCCAAGAAAATCCACCGCCACCGGATCCGCAGAAAGCCCTGACCGGGAGGAGGACTAGCACCGCAACGAGGTACTGGTCTCTCAGGATTGCAGCTGAACCGAGACCATCTGCGAGATCCCAGGCTCTTGCATGGTTACGCCGTAGATGGTCTCGGCCGTCTGAATGGTTTGCTTGTTGTGGGTGATCAGAACGAATTGGGTGCCCGGAGCCATCTGAGCAACCAGGTGGGTGAAGCGAGCTACATTGGCATCATCCAGGGCGGCGTCCACTTCGTCCATGACGCAGAATCGACTCGGCCGGAACCGGAATAAAGCCACCAGGAAGGCCAAGACGGTGAGAGCCTTCTCCCCGCCTGAAAGCAGCATCACGTTTTGCAACCTTTTCCCGGGTGGACTGGCGAAAATATCAATCCCGCTTTCCAGAAGATCCTCTTCCTCCACCAGTCGAATACCGCATTCCCCCCCTCCGAACAGGGTTTGGAAGACTTCCTGAAAATAACGGTTGATGGCCTCGAAGGCGTTTCGGAATTTTTCTCGGCTGCGCCGGTTGATCTCCTGAATGGCCCGAGACGTATCGCCGATGGACTGTTCAATATCGCTTCGCTGCTCACTTATAAACCGGTGCCGGACCTCATTTCCCTCATACTCCTTGAGGGCCGTCATATTGATGGGTCCGTAGGCCTCCAGCCGGGTCTTGAGCTGTTCGAAATCCTGGGATATTTGTTCCCAATCGAGGTTTTCCAGATCGAGACCCTGGTTGAGCTGCTCTGGCTGGATCTGCAGTTGCTCCAGGCAAAGCTGAGTCACGTTCTGCATTTGTGTCTCAACACGGGTTTGCTCCACCTTGAGCTGAGCCCGCTTTTCCTGCAGGCGGGTGGTCTCGTCTCGTAGCTGAGAGAGCCGGGCTTCCGACTCCGAGCAGGAGCTTTTCCACTGCTCAAATTCGTGTCGTCGCCGATCCAGCACCGCCTGAAGACCGGAGGCTTCCTGGCGACCTTTTTCCAGGCCGTGCTTCAACTCCTGAACTTCCGACTGGGTCTCATCGATCCGTTTTCGGGTCCCCTCATGCCGGATCGCAAGCGTCCGTTGACGCGTTTCCGCCTCCCGGTTCTGGCTCACGATCCGGTCCAGCGAAGAGGTCAGACCCGCTAGCCGCTCTTGCAGGACCTGACGCTCGGTCATGACTTCGTGATAGCGCTGCTGAGTCTGAGTGGACCGTGTCTTCAGTTCCTGCAGACTGTCCCGGCTGGCCTCCAGATGGGTCTGAACGTCGCTTTGCCAGGACTGGATCTCGGCTCGCCTTCGATCGGCAGCCTCGATATCCTCCAATAACTGTTCTTTCTCCTGCTGGAACTGTTTGATCTCCTTCCCCAGGACTTTCAGAGTCGAGTTTTCCTTCTGCTCCTCTCGCTCTTCCTGTTCCTGCTGGTGGGTCAGAGAGATGATTTCTTTCTCCAGCCGGTAAAGAACCTCCTGGGAGGTCTCGCACCGATCGCAGAGGACTTGACGCTGCTTCTCGACCTGGGCTTGTTTCCGCTCGAGCTCACCCAGTTTTTTTTGCAACTCGCGGATGCTCTTTTCGATTCGCCGTTTTTCCCTTTTGACGCGAAGCAAACCCAGTTTCTTGGACTGTCCGACGGTGGCCGAAAGCAGGCCACGCGGCTTCAGTGCTTCCCCTTCCAATGTCAGAAATGTGGTCTCCGGATACCGGTGAGCCAGTTGAAAGGCCTCTTCCAGACTGCCCACCACCGTGGCCTCTGCGTGCTGAGGCAATACCCGCCGGAAGGCTTGTTCCACCTCCGGTTTCATGCGCAGGATCTGGCCCAATGTGCCATGGCTGCCTTCTTCGGCCGCCGCTTTCGATTCGCCATTGCGGGAAGAAGGTGCTCCGAAACCGTTGGCGGCCGCCAGGCTGAGGAAAGTGCATTTTCCCCGTTGCATGGACTTCATCTCCGAGACGGCCCGCACGGCCTCGTCGATCGAATTCACCAGAACGAATTCCAGTTCCTGATCCAGAAACTCTTCGACGATGCCTTCATATTTAGGCTGTGGTTCGACGAAGTCGGCCAAGGTGCCGGCGGTGTGAATGGAGGGGCTACGGCTGAGATGTTGCAGCACGTCCCGCACCCCTTCCTGGTAGTGGGATCGGTCGATCTCGACCTCTTGAAGCGATTGTAGCCGTTGATCGAGGGCCACCAGACGAGTCTGGTGATCTCGGATCTCGGCCCTCAGGTCGTCCAATCGCTTCTGCTGGTCGTCTCGTTCCGCCTGGTGGCTTCGCAACTGTTCCTGGGAGGCTGTGATCTGCTCTCGTCTCTGGGCCAGCGCTCGCTCGGCTTCCTGGAGCCGGTTGCTGCTTTCCTGCCGCTTGCTGGTATGCTGAGCCACTTCTCCGGCCAGTCTGAGGAGCTGTCCCTCGGCCGAACTCAGCGCTCGTTGCTGCTGGTTCTTCAGATTATGGCAATTGGCGGCTTCCATGGACAGACGGATCAGGGTATCGCGAGACTCCTGAAGCTCACGCTCAGCCCCTTCCAACCGTTGCGAACAGCGCTCCAATTTGCTCTGCTGATCGCGCATCGCCGCGTCCAGGGCTTCTTTTTCGGCTTCGACGTGCGCTTTCTCGTTCTCCGCTCGGAGGATTTCCTCTTGCAGCCGCTGGATGGAGTCACTGGTTTGCGTTTCTTCTTCCTCGATCTCCCGGAGCTGGATTTGAAGCGATTCGAGCTGTTCCCGATCGTGTCGGATGCGATTCTCGATACGATCCAGCTCTCGCTGAGCCTCGGTTTCCCTTCGCCCCAGGGTCAGCAGCTGTGATTCCCATTCGTTCCTTTCCTCCAGGTTGCGCCGGTGCTTCTCCTCGTGGGCGTGGAGTTCTTCCGCAATGTTTTCGTGGGCGTGAGCCAGTTCGAGGATCTGGTGGCTCAGTGTCTGTTCCCGGCGCTCGAGCCGACTCATCTGTAGCGCCAACTTGGAACGCTGGAGGTAGTGAAACTCTTCCTTTAGCTTGCGAAAGCGGGAGGCCTTAGCAGCCTGCCGTTTCAGGGAACGCAGCTGACGCTCCACTTCCGAGATGATGTCGTTAGTGCGAAGCAAGTTCTGTTGGGCCAGATCCAACTTGAGCTGGGCCCGCCGCCGCCGATTCTTGTAGCCAATGATGCCGGCGGCTTCCTCCACCACGCTTCGCCGATCCAACGATTTGGCACTGAGCAGGTGATCTAGTCTGCCTTGGGCTATCAGGGCATAGGATGCGAAACCCAATCCGGCTTCTTCGAGCCTCTGGTAGATCTGTTTGAGGCGGCTGCGCTGACCGTTGATCAGATAAACGCTCTCCTCGGATCGATAGAGTTTTCGGGTGATTTCCAGGCGCTCCTCCTGCGGTTTGCTGTCGCTCTCAGGAGGGGTGTCGCCGGTTCGGGTGAGGACCAAAGTGACCCGGGCCACTCCCGAGGGCCCATGGTTCTGGGTGCCATTGAAGATGACGTCTTCCATCCGCTGGCCCCGCAAGCCGCGCACCGTTTGAGCTCCCAGAACCCAGCCGATGGCATCCGCCAGATTGGACTTGCCACAGCCGTTGGGGCCGACTACGGCGGTCACCTGGTCATGCAACAAAACACGCGTCTTCTTGCGGAACGATTTGAAACCGACCAGTTCGATTGATTCTAGCTTGAACATTGCCAGGAAGGGGTTGGAACAACCCCCGACACTCCAGAGTATATCCACCTGGAAGAGGGCCAACGAGTCCCATCATGTCACCAGCCACTGACAAAGGCGGCTTCCCGGAAAGGAGGCTGTGTTCGACCCGGTGGTTCTGGCTTTCCCCCTTCATTTCCCGCTTTGCGGGGCCGGCCCCGCTCGCAGATCCAGGCACAGCAGCCGTTCTTCATTGCGCACGTAAAGAAGCCCGTGTGAGAGAACGGGAGGTGCCCAGCAAGGGTAGCGAAGCATTGAGGAGGATCGAGCTTTCTCCATGTAACGGTCGGGATTGACCTCGATCAGCGCCAGATGGCCGCGTTCTCCCAGGGCGATCAAATGTCCTTCGGCTATGACGAAAGTGCAGCGGCCCAACCCTGGGTCGGATTGCCATCTCACCTTGCCAGTCATGAATTCGACGCAGCGGAAGTTGGCGCCCGCCTCATGCCGTCCGTCCATCCCGTAAAGATAGCCCTGGTGGTAGATGCTGGTGGCCCAGTGGTTTTGCATCACCTGACGGCCTTTCCAGATCTCCTGCACCCCTTCCGGCTCTAGCTTCAACAGCACGGCGCCCGTGTTGTAGCTAGCCGACAAGAAGACATAGTCGCCAACCACCACAGGAGAGGCGGCGTTCACCGATTCATGAGTGCGAGAACGGAACGGATAGCGGTGATTTTCCCGGCCCGTGAGCGCGTCCACGGTCAGCAAACCCGACCGGGTGAAGAAGATCCCTAGGCGCTTGCCGGCGATTTCCGACACCATGGGAGTGGAGTAGCTGGCTCCGTCGTTGCTGGTCTTCCACCGTGTTTTGCCGGTGGCTGTGTCGATTGCCATTACCCCGGCGCCCGAAGGACCGCCCGCATTGAGCAGGATGTTCCGGCCCTCGATCAGAGGAGCCGTGCCCACCCCGAAAAAATTCTGGGAGACACTGTAATCGTGATTGATCCAGCGCTGCCAGAGGATTTTACCGGTACGGAAATCGAAACGGGTCAACTTCCCCTCGCTGCCAAAGGTGTAGACGGCGTCTCCGGCCACGGTGGGGGAAGAACGGGGACCTCCGTTGTACCCGTATCGATCGACGTAAGCCGTCTGGTAGCCTCGACTCCACAGGGGCTCTCCCGTCGTTGCAGCCATGCACTCCAGAATTTCCTGATTGCCGATCCGGTGTAGGACGAACAGGCGCTCGCGGGCCACCACGGGTGGACTGAAGGAGGTGCCAAGCTGACGCGACCAGAGGATGGGAGGACCCTCCGAGGACCAGCTCTTGAGAAGGCCGGTTTCCCTTGAATTTCCATCTGCGCGGGGACCCAGAAAGCGGGGCCAATCCTCGACTCGTGACGGAGATGTCGCCGGTTGGGTGACTTTCAGCCCACCGGCCGGCAGCAACGGGTGGAGTCGGCTACCCCGCCACAGGTGAGTTCCGAAGGGGTCCGGAGCCGGGTAGCAAGCCGTGAAAAGGACTACCCATAAGGCCATGAGAGGCCCCCTCCAATCCATCCATGGGTGTCTTCGAGTCCGGAGGCCTCTGACCCGACGCCTCAATAATGAGACGCCATCAGACCTGAAAAAAGATAGAAGACTGGGGGTGCGAGGCGATAAACAGAACATCAGACCCTTCCGCTAGCCGTCGATCTTCGAAGCGCTCCGGAATCGAGACTTTCTCTCCTTTCGGGCCGGATGGCGGTTTCGACGGGCACAGTTTAAAATGAACTCCGGTTTGAGCGAAACATTACGGGGGAAAACAGCCTTGGTGACGGGCGGAGCCAAACGCATCGGTCGCGTGATC
The DNA here is from genome assembly GCA_965205565.1 of Acidobacteriota bacterium. Lineage (GTDB taxonomy): Bacteria > Acidobacteriota > UBA6911 > RPQK01 > CBDBID01 > CBDBID01. The sequence goes on along the minus strand of CBDBID010000009.1, from coordinate 54,521 downwards.
GGTTTGAGCCTGGCCCGCCAGGGCGTCCGAGTCTGCTTTAACTACCGAAGCAGTGTGCGCGAGGCGGAGCAGACGAGTCGCGAGATCCAGGATCTCGGCGTCCAGGCCATGGCTGTCCAGGCGGATTTGACCAGTCTCCGAGCCTGCCAGGATCTAATCGATCGGGTGGCTCGGGAGGGAGCGGTCATCGACATCCTCGTCAACAACGCTTCCGATTTCACAAAAACGCCTCTGGAGAGTCTGGACCAAGGCCGGGACCGGGACGATTTCGCCTCTCTGTTCGACCACCAGGCTCACCTGCACATGAGGGCGCCCCTCTACCTGGGAATGAAACTGGGCCTTTTGATGAAGCAAAGAGGATGGGGTCGAATCGTGAATATCACCGATCGAGTGGTGGTCAAGGGGCAGGCCTATCGTCATTGGCCCATCTACCTGGCCACGAAGTACGGACTTTACGGCGTGACGCAAGCTCTGGCGGCCGAACTCAAGCCGGAGGTGGCGGTCAACAGCATCGCTCCGGGACTGGTGATCCCTCCTCCCGACATGACCGCTGAGCAGGTGGAGCGCCAGCACCGTCGTATTCCCTTGGGCCGCTCCGCGGACCCGGAGGAGATCGCCGCCGATGCGCTCCACTTGATTCGGTCCGAGGCCAAGACCGGGGTGACCATCCTGACCGACGGCGGTGCCGGAATGCAGGCCTGGTGAGCATGCCAAGGGTTGAGGCCGGCCTCCCGGAGTGGTGCCACCGGGGCCACTTCCAAGCTTCGGGATGCACATCATCAGCTGTTGCACGGAGAAGGGACAACATGCACAACATCGTCAAGAAACTCCACTTCTGCTATGGCCATCGCCTGATGGATTACGACGGCAAATGCGCTCACCCTCACGGACACAACGGCGTCGTCGAAATTGAACTGACCAGCCTTGGTCTCGATCAGCGCGGTATGGTCTACGACTTTACGGACGTGAAGAAGCACCTGAGAGGCTTCATCGATAGGGAGCTCGACCACCGGATGCTGCTGCGTGGCGACGATCCGCTGGTGAGCGTTCTGGAGGAGGTGGGAGAGCCGCCCTTCATCATGCAGGACAATCCCACGGCAGAAAACATTGCCAAACTGATCTTCCAAGAAGCCAAGGCGCGCAGCATGCCCATCGTTGCCGTGCGTCTGTGGGAAACCCCGGATGCTTTTGCCGAATACAGAGAGACCGTCACAGCAACCCGATAACGGGGTGGCCGCCTTGGTGAGTGGCGGAATGGACAGCGTCGTCATGACGGCACTGCTGGCCGACGACTTTGCAACGGTCCACCCGCTTTACGTTCGCTGTGGACTGGTTTGGGAAGAGGCAGAACAGCGATCTCTGGCCCGTTTCTTGGAAAGAGTCGCTCACCCAAGAATTCAAGCCATCCGGGTCCTCGATTTCCCCATGGGAGATCTCTACGGGGAGGCCTGGTACGCGAGCGGATGGAGAATTCCGAGCTATGATGAACCGGACGAACTGTGGGAAATTCCGGGTCGAAACCTAATCCTGCTGGCCAAAGCCGCCCTCTGGTGCCGGCTTCATTCCGTCTCGCGGGTGGCACTGGGTACGCTGAAGACCAATCCTTTTCCCGACGCTACGCCGCAGTTTTTCTCCTCGCTGGAAAAGGCTGTCCACCAGGGATTGGGCGCATCGGTGAAAATACTCACTCCGCTGGCCTCTCTCGAGAAGGGACAGGTCATTGAATTGGGCCGACGATTGCCGTTGGAGCTGACCTTGAGCTGCGCTCGGGCGGCGGATGATCGCCACTGCGGAGATTGCGGAAAATGCCGAGAGCGCCGGGAGGCTTTTGCGGTCGCCGGTGTGTCCGACCCCACCGTCTACGTCCGGGATCGAGGGGAGCCGGTTGGGCTGGCCGAGCCAGAATGAGGAGAAGCGGTCTGGCAGTGTGATGCTGCCGCCCGGGCATCGGAGTGTGAAGCTTCGCGAAGTATCGGGCCAGTCCCCCTTGCGGCCGGAAGGGTAGGTTCGGCCATGAAGCCCTGGATTCCCACCGGTATCCTGCTCACCGCCGCCCTGATCTTTCTGGCATGGCCGTTGACCACCTCTACTCCACGGTTCCCGTCGACAACCTGGACAAGGGCCCCGTGCAAAATCCCACCATTTCGGATGTCATCGAACAGGTCTATCCTTATTACCTCTTCCTGCGTGAGGAGATCGCGGCCGGCCGGATACCTCTCTGGAATCTGTAAATGGCGGCGAAGAACTGAAGTGGGTGGCGGTGTAAAAGTGAAGCACCGTTGGTGCTGATTATCTTGCTTTCTCCATATTCATACAAGTTAGATTGGGTTTCTTGTCCTTGAACCCCTCCCCTCCGGGAGGGGCGCGATTCCAGGGTTGTTTCCTGCGTTGATTTCGGGCCCGTTTCTTGGCGTCCCGAAGTCGGTAGCTTTCACCGTTGGCCTCGATGATGTGGACGCGGTGAGTGATCTGGTCCAGCAGAGCGCCGGTGAGTCGCTCGTTGCCCAGCACTTCGGTCCAGTGCTCGAAGGGTAAGTTGGTGGTCAGGATCAGACTGGTGCGTTCGTAGGCGCGACTGACGACTTCGAAGAGCAGTTCGGCCCCGGCCTTGGAAAAGGGCACATAGCCAAACTCGTTGAGGATTAACAGGTGCTGCTTCTCCAGACGTTTGAGAAAACGTTCGAGCTGGCGATCTTCCCGAGATTCCAGGAGCTGCGTGACCAGAGCCGTCCCGCGGGCTGGGGTAAGCGTCTATCTTCCCGGGCTTCCCGAGGACGATGGGGGCCTCTACCAGGTCCTGGATGTGCGCTACAGCTTCGCAAACGACCCGGAAGCCAAACTTCCTACCGGGGCCAGGATGGAGGAGATCACGGTCTCGGTCCGTAGGCTTTCTTCGGTCGGGCTCTGGAAAAGCGGCTACGAGTCCGTAGCACCCTCATAAGGGGTGTCACTTGACCGAAAAGGTCCTTGTTGAAGACCGCACAGTTGAGCAGAGTCGGTAGGTAGGTCTCATCGATCTTGCCGAGCGGACCCCCTACCTACCGACTCTGCTTGCCTCACGTGGGCTCTAAGCCGCTTCTAAGCCGCCCAATCGGTACTGAGAGTACGAGCAACCGGCGTTTGGCTTTGGCGGAAGAGGTCGATCCAGTAGCCTGACAATTTCTGTCAGGAACCTGCGGAACGCTCGATCATCCAGCGGAATCTCGATCCACGCCGTCTCACCAATTAGAATTGGTCGTGGCGTCGCCCCTCGGTGAAGGTACAATGTTGGTTCCCAGACGATCAGCCCGAGCCTTTCCACCCCACCGGCGCAAAACGTGGGTTCCCTGGCGCGGGATTTTCCAGTGCAAGGGCGTACGCGTGCAACTGTCGCGAGTAAAGAGGAATGTGCTCGTCGCGGCGGCTGCAACACTTGAAATCAACGCCGGCACCTTTGTGTGTTCGGCATCAAAACCCCTAAAAAAGCAGGAAGGGGAAACAATTTTGGAACATTGTCAAATTCAAGGCAGCTCAGGCTATGGTTAAAGAAACTCACTACAAACAATAGGAAAGACGTGGTGATCCGCCGGGGAATCGAACCCCGAACCTACTGATACGTGTCCGTGGGTCGTTTCAACACGGCGAGATGATCCCGGAACTCCCTTCGGATGTTGATGAAGTCCCGGTGGTCAAGATGCAACTCCCGTGAAATCTGGCGGATCTCGTTGTCTTCCTGCACCGAGATTGAACGGTCCGCAGCGCAAACCGCGTACAGGCAGCGCAGTAGGGCCAGCTTCTGGGGACGCGAAGCGATCTTGTTGAACTCCCTGGTCACGAGGTAGCTCTCTGTCCCACCGAAGAGCCTGTTTTGCGACTTGGCCATCTGGACCACCAATATGGCCTGTTTCGTGGGCAGGCTCGCTTCTTTGGCCACGATGCGCTCCATGGCAGCCGTTTCCGCCTCAGAAACTTCCAGGTCGGCGCGAGCGACGCGTCCTAAGATGTAGGCGAAGGCCGCCACGTACCGCGCTTGGTCAGGCGCAAGCTGATCTAACTGCCGCACGATCTTGCGTACGGTTTCGGTCTCGCCCAATCCCAAGTCCGCTTCCGGCGCGCCGCTCCAGCCCAGAAACTTCAGAATCCCTTTCATGATTTGCGGTCCCGGCCTTCATCTTCCCGGAACGCCCCCTGCGGTTCAAGGGTTGCTTTCTGTTGCCCTTTGCCCGGCCCCGTCCACAAGGACGTTCGGCCCGGCAATTGGACTGCTGCGGTAGTAGAGTGGGTGGGGTATGTGGCCGGGCCTTTGTCGCAGAAGTAGTGCGATTGAAGGGCGCTACGTAGGCGGGCTCCCAAAGATGAATGACGTTTGTGGTAGTGGTTTCAGAATGTGGCCGAGGGATCACTCCCCCACCCGATGACCCGGCAGACCATCCCTCCCCCGGCGAAGGATGCGTCGAAGAACTCGATTTCCTACAACATTTCTACAACAAAACCGCCCAAAAAACAGGGAAAACCAGGGCACAATAAGGACCTAAATCATTGAGCAGAAAGAACGGGCCATTACGCGTCTGGTCTACGAAATCAAAAGCCGCAGGTTCGAATCCTGCCGAGCGCGATTGCCTTGGGGCTCTTTCCCCGAGCGTTCTTGAATGATGAGCCCCTTAGCGCGTGAACTTCACGATTTTCGTAACACCCTTGCCCCTCACGATGCGTTCTACCCCGGTCCCTTCAATAACCTCGGGGTCTTCACTGGCAAAGCGCCTGGCGAGAACGATTCTGGGGCGACCAACCGGACGGTTCTGGGCATAGTGGAATTGGACGGCCAGACCCAATCTCACGGCCCACGCCCGATTGCCCCCCCCGGGGTGGTATCCCCCGGGGTGTAAAGAAAAGTGCACCTGTGTGCGTTCGGCGTCAAAAACCCCGAAAAAAGCAGGCAAGTGGAAACAATTTGGAAACACTGGCGAAAAAAGGCCCTTGGCCGGCAACCGAAGATCTGGATGTAACTAATTGATAAAAAATGGGAAGACACTGGAGCTGGCGAGAGGAATCGAACCCCCAACCTACTGATTACAAATCAGTTGCTCTACCGTTGAGCTACGCCAGCTCGCCTTTATTGTACACCGGTTGCCAGGAAAGAGCTTCGGGGTCCCGCGATCCTTTCCCGGACCTGGGCTGCCTTCCGGGGGCATTTCGGCACCTCAGAGGGACACTAAAACGTGACCATCCTCGACCACCACTTCGTAGCAGGCCACGCGGACTCGGTCGGGGTTGTTCAGGCAGCGGCCGTTGGAGGCGTCGAACTCCCAATTGTGTCAGGGACAACGGACGATTGTCCCTGACTTGTCGAGTCGATAGTCGCCCACCCCGTTGGCCCCGGAGGCGGCCGTCAGCACCCCTCCAGACAGTTTCGCACCCTGGTCCGGACAAAATGTTTCGTAGGGCGAAAACCTGGGAGCGCGAGCGGATCAGGAGCAGCGACCGCTGGCCAACGGTGACTTCCTTCATGGCGCCGGCCGCGATTTCCTCTAGGGGGCAGACCGGGTGGCGCATCATCCCAGACCGTAAAACTCTACGGCGTTGTCTACGAAGATCTTTATTCCGGAGCGGTTTGGGGATGCTGCCCGGCAGGGCCCGGGCGGGAGAATCGAAGTCCCAGTGGGGGTAGTCGGTGGCGAACATCAGCATGCGATCGTCGCCCAGATGATCCATAATCTGCCGTCCTGATAAATCTTTTCGAAGGTGAAGAGGACGTCTTCGATTTCCAGGGGACGGCCATCGGAAAATCTCAAGCCCCGGCGCAGTTGCGGGGAAACGGCCAGGCCGTCCTCGGAGATTTCCCAGCGTTTGGCGACCCCGGGCACCACCTTTTGCTCCACCGGATCGAATTCGAGCAGGGTGCCAGTGGTCAGGAGGGTGGCCAACTTGGAACGGCTGTCCTGGGCCGCCAGCCAGTTGAAGGTCCTGGGTTCACCAGAGGAGGCGTAGGTGGAGACTTCCTCCGAACTTTCCGTCCGCTATGGAGGGACAGGGAATTGGGCGGAATCGGAAACTGCTGCGGGCCGTAGATTGGACGGGACGATTCGGCTGGCAGTTGGTCAGGATCAGGGGGAGGATGAGCAGGAACAGGAGTCGAACGGATCGGGCCAGCCGGTCGGTTCGCGGCAGATTCTGGAGGATCGGGGTCCTTACGGACCTTGCAGCTTTCCCAACACCACGGTTCGACGAGGCGAGATCATGCGGTAACGAATTCCCCTCCATTCAATTTCCCTTTTAAAGAGCGAGCTCAGCATCCCCCACAGGGTCAGGACGGCCACCAGGGGCCCGGTAAAGACGTAGATCGGCCAGTTGCGAAAGACCTGGGAGCGTTGTTTGCGCATCAAGTCCCCAATGGCCCACAAACGGAGCCCACTCTTGGCGCATCCCAGTCCATAGATCCCGGCCAGAAGAAGGCCCAGGACGATGCGCCAGCTTGAACTTCCGATTCCCAGATAGGTGGAAGTCCCCAGCCAAACAGCTCCTCCCCAGAAGGAGACGAAGTTCAAGGCTTGAGAGATAAAGCCGGCAAGCCAGAGTCCGGGAGAGTAGACCCTGGTAATGGCCAGCTGCCGAAAGACGAATTCGAGAAGCTCTTTCCACGTACAGTTTCCATAGGAAAAACTCAGGCACCGAGGCTGGAACGCGATCTCCAGATCGCTCTCCTGCATGGCGCGGCTGATGGCATAGTCATCGCTGAGAGCATTGTGCCAGTATTCGGTGACTCGGCACGCCTGGAAGGTGGCACGCCGGATGGCCATGGCGCCTCCCCAGGCAAAGTGGCAATTCGTTTGCTTCATCAGGGAGGCGACCCCGGCGTTCCACGCGGAACGTAGGATGGCGGCCAGGCTCCCTTTTTCGGGAAGATACCAGCGATAGCCGGTGCTGACGCCGAGCTTCTCATTCTCGAGCGGCGCCACCAGGTAGCGCAGCCACTCCGGCGTGGGGCGGATGTCGGAGTCGCCAAAGGCGAGAACCTCATCTCTTTCTCGGAGATGCTCCAGGGCGTGAAGGAGGTTGTGGACCTTCTGGCCACGACTCCGGCTGGCACCGGAAAAAAGGAGGTGGGCGGGAGGGCTCGCATGGCGCTGGGCGACCTGCTGAAACACGGAAACACAAGGGTCGGCCGGCTGGTCTGTGACCAACAGGATCTGAAAGTCGGGATAGTCCTGCTGAAAATAGGCCTGGAGGTTTTCGTGCAGGCCCGGATCTTCTCCTCGGCAGGGCAGAATCAGACTGACTGGGGGAGAAAAGGGGCCGGCCGGCCGGGCGGCGGCCCCCCGCAACAGCCGCCGATAGCTGAATCCTCCGGCCAGGGAATAGAGCGCTTCCAGTAGAGACAGAAAGGCCAGGAGGGCCAGGATCGGTAGTGCCAATTCGAGATGAACCATTCGGGCACGGGAAATTGTGCCGTCACCGGTGCTAAGATTCAAACTCAGTGTTCACTTAGTGCTCCCTACCATCCGCTGATGCTTCAGAAGATAGGAAAAATCCTCGGTGTCGCGCCCGACGGACCCTTTGAGCGAACTCTCTTTTTCCCCCCAACTCCCGGTCTCCCTCTTCTGTCCTTGGCAGGTCCGGAGTAGGCAAGCCGAGACCGATCTTTGGAAAATGGCAACAATCGCCACACTCCCAAACCAGCGCAAGATCAGTGTGCGCCATGCTACTGGGCGGTGGTTAGAATCTCAAACATACTCGGTTCCTGCAATCCGGAAGCTCCGTCGGGTTGCCGCGTCTCCACCAAAGGGTTGGCGTTCCGCCGAAGGCTCCGGTCGCTGACGCTCTCGGCTCCGTTCCGGAAGTCGGTAAGCGAGGGAGAGTGTCAGGGGATCGGGGATAGGCTCGGTTTATCCCCGTGTCGACGCTCGATGGCTCCTGGAATCGAAGGGCGCACGGTTGGGAGCAAACAGTTTGATAGGGAGGGGTGGTGAGTGCTTCGAGGCGATAGACGAGCCGGCCGTCATAGATGGCTGGCGGGATGGACTCAAATCCGTATAATGGGCCGATGTCCAGCTCTTCTGATGTCCGGCTTTTACCCCCTCCCCCGGCGTTGATTTCCCGCAATCCTCTCCGATGGTTTGCGTTTTTCGGGCCTGGAGCCATCGTAGCCTCGGTCAACATCGGCAGTGGTGAGATCTTCTTTCCGTCACGAAACGGGGCCATCTTCGGTTACCGCGTGTTGTGGGTGCTGTTGCTGATCGCGCTCCTGAAGTGGATTCTCGCCTACACCAGCATGCGTCACATGATCCTCAGCGGCGGGCATCCCTGTGAGCGCTGGAATTCGATTCCCGGTCCGCGCGGTTGGCTGACCCTATTCATCGTCGCGGTGGCGCTGATCTGCGGGCCGTTGTGGCTCTGTTTTCTGGAGGGGATGCTGGGGACGATTTGTGCCTGGATGTTTGGATTCGGAAGCCACTATGCGTGGGCCAGCGTCTGGGTCGTAGCGGCGATGCTGTTGCTGGCGGTCGGGAGGTACGAGTTTCTGGAAAAGGCCCAGATGGTCATCCTGGGCCTCACAGTGAGCTGTATTTTTGTGGCTGTCTTCTATGTTCAACCCGACTGGGGGCAGATAGCGAAAGGCTTCGTTACACCCGTCTACTTGACCTACCCGGAGTGGCTCTTCACGGTTCTACCGGACATGGCGTCCCGCTCGCCCTGGGTGGAGGTCATGGTTTACGTGGCGGCCATCGGGGGGCAAAGTTATGACTATCTGGCCTATGTCTCCTTTCTGCGGGAAAAAAAGTGGGGGTACAGCGCCGAGGACTCGGTTGGCCAGGCAGAACTGACGCAAGTTGCCCAAAACATCGATCATCCGGCCCGGGTGTGGGTTCGAGCGGCTCTGATCGACACCGTGGTGAGTTTCGTGATGATCGTGCTGGTGGCCGCTTGCTTTTCGATCCTGGGGACGGTTCTGTTGCAACCCCGTCAGCTGGTTCCGGACGGAGTCAACTTGCTGAATTATCAGGCCATGTTTCTGACGACGCTGAGTCCCTGGCTCTTGCCCATGTACAAGATCGCTGTTTTCTTCGCCTTCTTTGGCATCCTCTACGGGGGACCGGAAATGACCTACCGGCTCTTCTATGAATACGGACGGACCCTGGGCAAATGGCGAGTCCGACTGGAGGGACCGAAGCTGCGCTGGGCCATCATTGTCTGGGTGCTGGGCGGAGGGCTGGGAATTCTCTGGCTGACTCGACTGTTTCCCGATTTGGACCTGCTGGATCTGGTCACGCCGGCCGGGATCTATACCGGCGTCCTGCTTTGCGGCTTCTACTGTCTGGCCAACGTCTGGGTGGACTGGAAATTCTTGCCGCCGGAGCTGAGAATGCCCAAAGTCCTTGTCGCTGGCAATCTGGGGGGGGGCCTGCTATTTACCGCCATGGGAATGAAGGCGATCTGGGATTACGATGGGATCCGGGGCTTCATCCTCCTGGCGGTCCTGCTGCTGGGGTCGGTGTGGCTGGCCTCGCGGCTGAAGTCGCTGTACGAAAGTCCCGTGGCCGCGGAAGTCCCAACCGCAGAATGACAAAGAAGACTCTTCGACTCGGACTGATAGGACTGGGGCGCCTGGGCGGAACCTACGCCCTGATCCTGGCAGCTCTCCGTACCCCGTTCGAGCGGGGGGCCCTGGCCGACGGGAGCTGATCAATCAGGTGGATGAACCATGTTTCAACTTTCGGTTTGCGCTGATACGGTTTTTCTCGATCTCCCTATCGCACAGCGGATCGAGGCAATCATTTCTGCGGGTTTTTCGGTGGAGCTGTGGATCTGGCAGGATCGAGACTTGGAAGCTCTGGTGAAGGATTGGCAATTCGAGATCACCTCTCTTCCCGGGGCCACTCGCGGCAGCATCGTACACCCGGATGGAGTCAAGGAATTCATGGATAGCGCCCGCGAGACGCTGGAGGTGGCCAAGAGACTGGGGTGCCGAAACTTCGGTCTGGTGACTGGAGCGATTGGACCGGACGGCAAATCGGCTCACCTGATTGCTGAACACCCGGCGACCCTGTGGATCACCGCTTACCGCAGCCTGTGCCAGCTGGCCGAATGGGCCGAAAAATACAACGTGACCTACAATCTGGAAGCCCTCAACGTCAAGGTCGATCATGGTGGATATCCACTGACGAGGGTAGAGGATGTGGTCCGACTCATCGAGCAGGTAGGAAGCCCCCGCATTCGGGCCTTGCTGGACGTGTATCATGTCCAAATCCAGGAAGGGAACGTCACCCAGGTGATGCGTGACCACTGGAACTCTGTCGGGTACGTGCATGTGGCCGATGTTCCGGGACGCCATGAGCCGGGCACCGGCGAGATCAACTATCCGAAGGTCGTCGCCACCTTGAAGGAATTGGGTTACCAGGGGATCGTGGGACTGGAAGCCTTCCCCGAAGGAGACGACCGGAAGGCTCTGGATCGTTTTCGAAAGATCTTTTCCTAAGTGCTCACTTTCAGGTGGTCCGGTAGCCCGAAGGTTCCAGCACCACGATGGTGGGTCGCCCCGTTTCTGATTTCGGCAGCGGAAACGTCACCGTGTGGTGGCGAGGGTGGTAGACGGCGTCTCGGGGACGGCGCCGGATGAATTCCTCCACTCCGGTCATTCCAAAGTCAATGGGCAGCAGCTTGTAGTGCATGGGAAAGATCCAGGTAGGTTGGAGCACATCGAGCATGGGGTCCAGTTCTGGCAGTTTCAGCGTCAGCTTTTCTCCCGTCAGGGCCATCAGGACATCGCATTTGCCCACAAAGGGCGTCAGCTGATCGGCATCCAGACCGTAGCCCAGGTCTCCTAGATGCAGGATCTGGAGATCCCCATAGCGGAAGCCGTAGATGGCGTTGGGATCGGCCCCTTCGGGGTGCTCCGGAGCCTCGGCAGCTCCCACTGTCGCCACGGGCTCGCCGTGGATGGAGGCTTTCCCTCCCTGGCTAAGCCCCCAGGCATCGATGACTCTCGGTTTTCCCTTCACCAGGGGCACGTAGGAGTGGGCCGTATCGGTGAGAGAGCTGGCAATGACGGTTTCGGCTTCCAACTGGGGTTCATCCTCGCCGATCCCCAGGACGGTGGGACGGTAGGGGTCCATCACCAGGTCGGGACGACCATCGCGCCACAGGCGGAAGCAGGCCAGCCCCACCCATTCTAGAGCTATCGACATTCTTTAGTCTCCTTTCCCGTCACCGGGGTCCTGGGATTCTCGCCAGAGACTTCCCGCACTTTCCATTCCGGCGATTTCCCACCATTTCTTCCCGCTTGGCTTATCCAACACGATCGGCTTCAAGAAGGCCACCGACTTTTCGAGCCCTTCGATCACCTCGATGAATTCACATTCCATCTCGATGGACAGGACGTGATCGTAACCCACCAGACGCAGGGCGGTCACGAAGTCGCGCCACTCCGAGGCGTCGTGGCCCCAACCGGGGATGGTGAAGTTCCAGGTCCTGGCCGCGTGATTTTCGGGGTTGCTGGAGTCGCAGTGTCCCCGCAGACGGAGGTTGTGCGGATGGATTCGCGCATCCTTGGCATGCACGTGTTGGACGGCGTCGCCCAGGTAATGAACTGCCTCCACCGGGTCGATTTGCTGCACCCAGAGGTGAGAAATGTCCAGATTGCAGGCCACCACCGATCCCAGCTCGTTGCGAAGGCGCATCAGGGTGATGGGGTTGTGGATCAGGTCGCCATTGTGCAGCTCGAAACAGAGCGTGACGCCGTGGTCGGCAGCGATCTGGCCGTGCTCGCGCCAGTAAGGAAGAAGCCGGTTTTCCCACTGCCACTCCAGGGTGTCACTGAAAAAGGGCAGCTCTGCAAAGGTTACCCAGACCGGACTTTTGTCCCCGGGGGCTCCTTCGGGCAGACCTGCCAGCAGGGTCAGGCGGCGTATGCCCGCCATCTTCATCAATTTGCAGGTCAGCCGGAACTCTCTGGAATATTCGGCAGCCACCTGCGGATCGGGCATGAGGGGGGCCCCGTGCCCGCCCAGAGCACTGATCTCCAGGTCATGGCGGGCGAAGGCTTCCAGCCAGCGGTCGACTTCTCCCTGATCTTGGGTCAACTTTTCGATGTCGCAGCAGTTCCGGGCCCACAGTCCCAGGGCGCCTACCTCCACGGCTTGCAGACCCAAACCTTGGGCATAGCCCAAACCCTCTTCGAACTCCAGATGCGCCAGATTTTGTGAAATGACTCCCAGCTTCATTCGATCACCCCTTTCAATGACTCCCGGATTCGACCGGTAGAAGGTCTTCACGGCCCACCTCGAGCAAGGTCTGGTGGGGTTCGATGGTCCGACCATGCCAGAGAAGCTGACTAGCAACAAGAGCCTCTCCCGAAAAAACGGCGGCGGCCAGTCCAAGACCGGGTCCAATCTGGCCGAAATCTGGGGTATCTTGCCACCCTTCATTTTCTATGTCACGATCGACCCAACCCGACTCGGGTCGGGATGTCCACGGTGACGAGAGAGGTGGAATGGTGAGCCAAGTAGAGCAGGTAACCCAGCTGGTCAACTATATCGACGGGCGATGGGCGCCTTCTTTGGGCGACGAGGTCGAGGTCCCCAACCCCGCGCTCGATGAAGTCATTGCCTCCTATCGCACGACCCCAGTGCAGGGGGTGCAGGAGGCGGTCGAAGCAGCGGCTGTGGCCTTCGGACAATGGCGTTCGACGCCTCCCCTGCAGAGGGCTCGGCTGCTGATGAAGCTCAAGGCTCGGTTGGACGAGCGGCACGGCGAACTCGCGGAAACCATCGCACTGGAGCATGGAAAGACCTATCAGGAATCCTGGCTGGAAATGGAGCGGGGAATCGAAAACGTGGAAGTGGCAGCCGGGGTGCCTACGCTCATGCAGGGCAGTGTCCTGGAAGATGCCGCTCCGGGCATCGACGAGTTTTCGATCCGTCAACCGTTGGGTGTGTGCGCCAGCCTCAACCCCTTCAACTTTCCCGGCATGATCCCTCTCTGGTCCATGCCCTACGCTCTGGCTTGCGGCAACTGTGTGGTGGTCAAGGCGAGTCCTCGGGTCCCCATGACTCTGGTCAAGATTTTCGAGTCGATCGATGAAGTTGGCTTTCCGCCGGGGGTAGCTAATCTGGTTCTTGGGGACTCTGAGACGGGCGAAGCGCTGATCCGCCATTCAGACGTCAGAGCGGTCAGTTTCGTGGGATCTACGGCCGTGGGTCGCGGGGTGTATCGATTAGCGGCGGAGCAGGGCAAGCGAGCTCAGGTAGCCGCCGGTGCCAAGAACTTTGGGGTCGTCATGCCCGATGCGGATTTCCCAAGTGCGGTGCCCAATCTGGTCAACTCAGCCATGGGTTGCTCGGGCCAGCGCTGCCTGGCGCTGGCGGGTGTCATCGCCGTCGGAGACGCTTATCCGAAACTGCAGGAGCAGCTGCCCGTGGCTGCCAGCCAGGTGAAGGTGGGCTTCGCGCTCGATCAGGGGGTCGAAATGGGGCCCGTAATCACCCGGCAGGCCCAGCGAAGCATCGAGAACTGGATTGCGAAAGGTACTCAGGAAGGGGCTCGGCTCGTGTTGGACGGCAGGGGACTGCAAGTGCCGGGCTACCCTCGCGGTTACTGGGTCGGGCCTACGGTGCTGGATGAGTGCCGGCCCGAAATGGAGGTGTCGCGCGAAGAGATTTTCGGACCGGTTGTGGGCGTCTTGCAGGCTCGGGACCTGGATCACGCCATTGAGATCATCAACCGGTCCAGCTATGGCAATGCCGCCGCCATCTATACGACCAGCGGCGCTGCCGCCCGGAAGTTTCGCTACGAGGTCAATGCCGGCAACATCGGCGTCAACATCGGCGTGGCGGCTCCCATGGCTTTTTTCCAGTTCGGGGGTATGAAGGATTCCTTCTTCGGTGTCCTGCACGCGCAGGGAAGAAACGCCTTCGACTTTTTCAGCGACGCCAAGATCTGCGTGGAGAGGTGGTTCTAGAATCCGCCGGGGGCTTCCGGTCCGCTCCTCCGGTGCGATGCATAGTGCTCCCTTCGCATGAATGTCTCCTGGCGCCCATCTTCGTCCGAGCATCGCAAAGTCTCACCCGGTCGGTAGCCTTCACGGGGAAGTTCGAGGATGAAGAAAAACAGCGCACCCAAACGTTTGAGAGAACTGCTGGATCAGCCGGGAATCGTTCGCAGCTTGGGAGCCCACGACGTCCTGACGGCGTTAATTGTCGAGCAGGCTGGTTTTGAGACGGTCTTCCTGGGAGGGTTCGGCGCCAGCGCATCGCTGCTGGGTTTGCCCGATCTGGGTCTTCTGACCATGACCGAGATGGCGGGGGCGGTGAGGCGCATGGCGGCGCGAGTATCCATCCCTGTCATCGCCGACGGAGACACCGGTCACGGGGACCTCCACAATGTCGAGCGCACGGTGGAAGTGTTCGAGGCGGCGGGCGCCGCCGGCATGCTCATAGAGGATCAGGTGACGCCCAAGAAGTGCGGCCACTTCGATGAAAAGTCGGTCGTTCCTACCCAGGAAATGGTTCTCAAGGTGCGGGCCGCAGTTGAGGCGCGATCCAACCCGGATTTCGTGCTCTTCGCTCGCACCGATGCTCGTCAGGTCCACGGGATCGAGGACGCCATAGAGCGGGTCAACCGCTACTGCGAAGCGGGCGCCGACGTGGCCTTCGTGGAGGCGCCGGTGTCTCTGGATGAGGTCCGGGAGATCCCTCGCCAGGTCTCTCACCCTCTTCTGGTCAACATGCTTAGCGGTGGCGTCACCCCCATCCTGGCGGTTCCGGAACTGGAAGCGCTGGGTTACAAATTCGTGGCCTGTCCGGTCGAATCCCTGATGGTGACGGTATGCGCCGTGCGGGAACTCTGCGAAGTGCTCTTTTCGGAAGGCCGGGTCGATCGGCTGGCTGCCCGGTCTCTGAGTTTCTCCGAACTCAAGGAATTGCTGGGAGTGGAATCCTATCTGGGGTTGAGAGATTCGGTGGCGCGTTCCTCGCGAGAAGGGTTATGAGCTGTCACCGGCCGATCCCTCTCACGAGATCGACATACCTAATTGAGAGGGATCGGGTCGAGGACACCACTCTCGCTCTTGGGGTGGGTTTTCGCTGGAATAATCCCGACCGGGCGGTCCTCAGACTCGACGAGGAACCCCCATTTCCAAACCATTCCGAGGTGGGTCTGGACGGGCCCCGAGGTAGTCAATCCCTGAGGTGGCGGAGTGTGTGCACTTGCAAGCTGCGCAGACGGTTGATGGCAAAGGCGATTTCGAAGATCCGGGGCCGGGCCAGATTTCCCGCCTGGTGCGGGGTGAGAAGGTCGAGTCCTTTTCGATCCAGGTCGGCCATGAGCCGGCTCAAGCCTTGGCGCAGGGACAGGCCGTTTTGCGTGTAATGTTGAGCGTAGTAATGAATGGCCTTGCCCACGGCCCTCGTCTGGGACACGTCGATCAGCTGTTCCAAAGCGGACAAGTCCAGACTTGTGGTCCCGTAGAGGATGCTCTTGAGTCCCCGGGCCTCGATCTTGACATCGCGCCTCCCGCGGCTGGGCTCGAAGCTGGAAGCTACCGGAAGGCGGGGAATGACCTCTCCGAAGGAAGATCCACCTTCTGCCTGCCTGCGGTTGGGCAGCTCGCGGACGATCGACCGGGCCTGATGGGTCACGTACCGGGGGCGGTATTCATCCAGCATGATGACGTGATCGGCGACATCGAAATAGTCTCCCGACCCTCCCATCACCAGGATGGTGGAAGTCCCATGGTTGTCCAGAAGCTGCCGGACCTTGTCCACGAAGGGAGTGATCGGCTCTTTGCTCTTGGCCACCAGCTTTTGCATGCGCGCGTCGCGGATAATGAAGTTGGTCGCCGAGGTGTCTTCGTCGATGAGCAGCGCCTCGGCTCCCATCTCCAGAGCCTCCATGATGTTGGCGGCCTGCGAAGTGGACCCGGACGCGTTATCCGTCGAAAAGCGGGCTGTGTCTTGCTCGAAAGGAAGGTTGCGGATGAAAGGAGAGATGTCGACTCGTTCCACGGATCGCCCGTCCTCGGCCCGGATCTTGATGGCGGACTCGACGGTGACGGTCCACTCGCGGCCGTCTCCCGGGAGGTGATTGTAAACGCCTCGTTCTAGCGCGCGCAGAAGGGTGGACTTGCCGTGGAAGCCTCCGCCCACGATCAAAGTGACCCCGCGGGGAATGCCCATCCCGCGCAGGGGGGCGCCGTTGGGCCGGGTCAGTTCCACCTGCAGCTCGGCAGGAGTTCGAAAAGGTACCACTCGCGCCTCGGGGGCCAGCCTCAACGGCCGGTCGTCCGCCCCGCCCAGGCGAGGTAACAGAGACTGGTTCGCAACGAAGCTGATCAGCCCTCGCTCTCTCAAGGTTCCACGCAAGACCTGCTGATCCTCCACAGTCTCCACGTGCCGCTCCAACTCCGAGGCGGGGAGATGGCGATGAAGCAGCGACCGCTCCACGATTTGTGGGAGCTCGGAGAAAAACATCTCTTGAGCCTGTCGTCCCAGCACCCGCCGACCCCGAGCGGGAAGTCCCATTGTAAAGCGGGCTTGAAGCCCGTCAGGCCCGAACACAACGCTGGTCCTCTCCAAGACCTCCTGCCCTCCCGAGTCGATGTGAAAAAGGCCACTGTGTCCGCTGCCCCGCCGGCCCTGGACTGTCTGCTGGATGCTTCTGGCAAAAGCTCGCGTCAGGAAGTCGCCCAAGGCTACGGACCGAATCTGACTTGAGGACAGGGAGTTCGGGAAACCTGCCGTGTCTGGATCGAGGTGGACGCGTACACGGGAGGGAGCCGCGAAAGGGTCTCCCTGCACGTGATCGATGGAAAGGGTGAATGGTCCGAAGTCGTAAGCACCCCTGAGGTCTTGGTAGGCCTTGTAGCCCCGGCCGTCAATGCGCTGCAAGGTTCGCTGTAAATCGTATTTTTCTTTCAATGGCTGCAAGCTGGCAGTATAAGTGCTCACTAAGACACGCTGTTGGCCCAGGAAAATTCCGTTGGGGCACGGAATCTGGTGGCGTCGAAGTGCCTGCTGGACGGAAGGGTCGTTGTGAGGGCGGTTTTGGGTTTATAATTTACGGCCATGAAGCGCCGTAAACTGACGCTGCTACTCACGAACGACGACGGGGTTAGGGCAGAGGGGTTGCTGGCTTTGCGAAGCGAGCTGGCCGGTCTGGGACGACCGATTGTGGTGGCTCCAGATGAGGAACGCAGTGGGGTGAGCCACGGACTTACGATTCATCATCCGATCCGGGTCTCCAAAATCGATGCGGACCGCTATTCCCTGACCGGCACCCCCGCCGATTGCGTCCTGTTTGCCATCCAGAAGCTGGGGTGCACCCCCGATTTGGTCATCAGCGGCATCAACCACGGTCCCAACCTGGGTGATGACATTCTGTACTCGGGAACGGTGGCGGCCGCCAGGGAAGGATCTTTGTACGGGGTTCCCTCGGTTGCCGTTTCTCTGGTCGTGGCCGAACTCGGTTCCGATTTCGGACCGGCCGCCCGCTTCGTTCGGGAGCTGATTCACGAATTCTATCCGGATCGTTTTTCGGACGGTTGTTTTTTAAACATCAACGTCCCCCCGGGAAACCCCCAGACCTATCGCTTCACTCGGCAGGGTTCCAAGTTGCCAGCCGGTTCGGTGGAAGAGAAGCAAGATCCACGGGGCCGAAAGTACTACTGGATCGGCCGGGACGAGAGCCGATGGGTACTGGGGGCCGGCACAGATTATCGAGCGGTCCGCGAAGGATTTATCTCCATCACGCCGCTGCAACGTGACCAGACGGACTACCGGACTCTGAAATGGTACGCCGGCCAGACGGATCCCACTCCCAGTGCCGGTTGAAGAAGAGAGGGCCTGTAGAGCCCGGCCTTGGCCGGCTATCCCCGCCTGATGACATTTTCCCAGGGTTCGAATCGACCTCCTTTTTTCCTTTTCAGGTGGCTGAGGAAACTCTATGCCTGGGTGTTGACCTATGCCGAGAGCCCCTGGGGTAGTGGAGCTCTGGTCTTGCTAGCTTTCGCCGAATCCTCGTTCTTCCCGATCCCTCCCGACATCCTTTTGGTGGCCCTGGCGCTGGGTGCTCCCAAAAGGGCTCTTTGGTTTTCAGCTCTCTGCACGCTGGGATCGGTGGCTGGAGGAGCCGTCGGGTATTTGATGGGACTGCAGTTTTATGAACTGATCGGTCGACAAATTATTGACTTGTACAGAGTTCAAGGAAAATACGAACAGGTCCAGGGGCTCTACCAGCGTTGGGATGCCCTGGCGGTAGGGATCGCCGGTTTTACCCCCATCCCATATAAAGTATTCACCATTTCGGCGGGAGCCTTTCGGATCAATTTTCCAACCTTTCTGCTGGTTTCCCTGGTGAGCCGTGGTGCCCGTTTTTTCCTCATGGGCGTGTTAATCCGCCGTTTCGGTCCACCCGTCAAAGCCGTGATAGAAAGATACTTCAACCTCCTGACCATCCTTCTGATGGTTCTTCTCGCCGGTGGATTCTTGGTCCTAAGATATGTTATTGATTAGCTTAGCGATGAGGCGGGGCGTGGCGCAGGCTGGTAGCGCGCACGGTTCGGGGCCGTGAGGTCGGAGGTTCAAATCCTCTCGCCCCGACCAACCCTTTTCCCGAGAGGCTTCCGAAGTACCAGAGGGTATGCTGAAGCTGGGCAAGATGATCGCTCGTCTCGGTACCTTGAACGGGCGTGTGCAGGGCGTGGGCTTTCGCTACTTCATGTACCAAAAGGCATGCGAGCTGAGTATCCGGGGGTGGGTGCGCAATCTCGAGGACGGCAGCGTTGAGGTGCATGCGGAAGGCTCGGAGGATCAAGTGCAGGATTTTTTCCTGACGATCCGATCCGGGCCCCGTTTGGCTGTGGTCAACCAGGTTGACGTTCAGGAGGCCGTAGTCGAAAATCTTGCCCACTTCTCCATCCGTTATTAAGTGATTTCGCCGCGGCGCATCTCAGGGAACGAGCAAGAATGGATGAACTCAAGAAAAAGATCCGGGAGGTCCCCGACTTTCCCAAACCAGGCATACTTTTTTACGACGTAACCACCCTGCTGAAGGACCCCGTCGGGTTACGACAGGTCATCCAGATCTTAACGGACCGGTACCGCGGGTTGGGGATTGAGAAGGTCTTGGGCATCGAATCGCGTGGATTCATCCTGGCGCCCCCGGTGGCTTGCAACATCGGCGCCGGTTTCGTTCCGGTTCGCAAGAAGGGAAAGCTGCCCTCGGAGACCTTGAGCCTGACCTATGACCTGGAATACGGTCAGGACACCCTCGAGATCCACCGCGATGCCATCGAAGAGGGTCAGAAGGTCTTGATCGTGGATGACTTGATCGCCACCGGTGGCACGGCAGCCGCTACTTCGAAGATGGCGAAGCATTTGGGGGCGGAAGTGGTGGAACTCGCTTTCCTGGTCGAACTGGAGGCTCTCCAGGGACGGCTGAAGCTAGACGGGTTCCGCGTTTATTCGATCCTGAAGTATTGACTTCTCCCGGCGTCAGCTGGTCTCTTCAGCCAGTTCCTCCAGTTCGTCAGCTCGATTGCGAGCCGACTCGGAATGGGGGCTGGACGGGTATTCGGCCGTGATCTGCTTGTAGAATTTCAGTGCTTCGTCCGGATTCCCGACGGCTTCATAATTTTGCGCCAGCCGCATCAGGACCGTATCCAGCGGGAAGGGGGGGACGGCCTCCTTGAGAATGTCCTGCAGAATTCGGATCGCCTCGTCGTGGTTTTTGTCGATCTCGGCCAGCTGAGCCAGACAGTGACGCATCAAGTTCCGGATTTCCGTGGTCTGGACGCGACCGATCAGATCGACGAGGATTTCCCTGGCCTTCTGAGTCTCCCCCAGCCGCTGTTGATTCAAGGCCACGTAATATAGGGCCAGTTGTCCGGACTGGGAGGCCGGATACTGATCGGCGATGGCTTGAAATTCTTCCAGTGCCTGTTGCGCCCTTTCCTGGGCGGTGGAAAAGCGGTGTCGAGACCTCGGAACCGGCGCCTGCTGCTCTTGGGGCGAATTTTGCGGTTGCGCGGTTCCCACCGTCCCATGGTGGATCCCCAGCGCTTCGGCAAAAAGCTGTTCCGCCGCCTCGCTCTTGCCTTGGAGGCTCCACTGCCAGACGAACAGACCGGCCAGTAAGACCAGGACCAAAAGGAGCGCAACGGTCAGCTGTTTTCTGTTCCGGACGATCCACCTATAGCCCCCTGTCAGCAGGGCCTGAATGAAGTCTTTCCTAAGGATCTCTTTACGGGTCAGTCGCCGAGCCAAATCAAGATTCCTCCCGCTTTCGGGCTAGGAGCCTGTCCGAGTAATGGTTCGGATTGCGCTACAGGCGCCGTGAGTCCAGATGCGAGGCATCGGCGACGCAGGCGATGCGTGCATCGTCGAGGAGCAGGAACAAGGCAGGTGGGCTCACGGCGCCTGTAACCCTTTTGGAGAATGGGGGTTGCAGCCGATCTAATTGTCGTTCGTCCTCGCCGATGCGACGGCATCGACTCCTCCTCGCTTTGCGACCTCGCCTCGCGAGCCCCATGCTCGCAACCGCAACCCCTTACTCGGACAGGCTCCTAGATCAATGCGCCTGGCAGGACTCGAACCTGCGGCACAGGGGTTAGGAACCCCTTGCTCTGTCCTTCTGAGCTACAGGCGCCCACAAACAAACGGCCTCAGTCTAACAGAAGTGACCGATTGGGGGCGACCAGCACGAATGGGGGTCAGAAGCCGCTCGGGAAGAGAGTGGACTCGGCTCGGGTCGGCGGCGGCGTCCGGTTCGAGAGCCGGATGGGCGATATATAATGAGGCCATGGCATTGGCGGGCTACGCCATGAGAGTGGAGGATACAGAGGGGAGGCGTTATCCGGAGGAGCCTCATCCCTACCGATCCGAGTACCAGCGGGACCGCGATCGAATCGTCCACACCAAAGCGTTCCGCCGGTTGGAGAATAAGACTCAGGTCTTTGACCTGGACTACTCCGATCATTTCCGAAACCGTCTCACCCATACCATTGAGGTCAGCCAGATTACGCGCACCGTGAGCCGGGCGCTAAAGCTGAATGGCGATCTGTGCGAAGTGCTGGCTTTGAGTCATGACATCGGACACCCTCCTTTTAGCCACGAAGGGGAGAGGGTCTTGGACGTCATCATGAAGGGGTTCGGCAGAGGTTTTGACCACAATCTGCACGCCTTGCACATCGTAGAGTACTTTGAAGAAAAGTACGCATCATTTCGGGGGCTCAACCTCACCTTTGAAGTCCGGGAAGGTACCGTCAAACACAGTCGGGACTACTCGGAGAGCGACGCTGCTTACACCGAATTGGCCGAGTATCGGCTGGATGAAAAACCGACTCTGGAGGGTCAACTGATCGACCTGGTGGACGAAATCGCCTACAATACGGCCGATCTGGATGACGGTTACGGATCAGGATTGCTGGCCGTGGAGCAAATGCACGCCCAGGTGGATCTGTTCCAGACTTGCTACGGACCGATTCGGGATAGCTTCCCCAAGGCTCCGCAACGGCTGTGGGTGAGCGAAACGGTCCGCCAGCTGGTCAATGTGTTGGTCACCGATCTGATCGGCCACACCCGGGAGATGATCCGTTCCCAGGGGATCGACTCCGTCGGGAAGGTGCGGCGTCACCCCTTTCGACTGGTCGGTTTTTCCGAGCCGGTCCGGCAGCTCAATGCCCAGTTAAAACAGTTTCTGCATTCCGAGCTGTACGATCACCGGGTCATCCGCTCGGCCCGCAAAAGAGCTCAAGATCTGGTGCACGGACTCTTTGAGTACTATTCCGATCGTCCCCGGGAATTGCCTCCCAGTCACCACGCTCGAATCGGCCAGTTGCCCCTCGAACAGGTCGTGTGCGACTACATTGCGGGAATGACCGACAAGTTCGCCCAGACCTGCTTCGACGAAGTGGTCAGGAGGAGAGAGGTGCACTAAACTACGTGTCCCTCGCCGCCCGGTGCCAGGCGCCATCGCCCGGGGCTTGTTTCCTGCGCGCTGCCTTCTTCCACCAGTTGCATCAGTCCGGAGCGCAGGGACCGTTCGGCCAACGGCCACAGGCTCCGGTCGACATCCGTGTACACCTGTTCGATCAGAGTCTCGAGCGGAAGGGAATGGCGAAGAAGTGCGGATAGTAACTGCTCTTTTCGCCTCTGACGGTGCTGCAGGGCGCTCAGGATGCATTGACGCGCCGACCGAACCGGAGTGCCGTGACTAGGGTACAAGAATCCCAGAGCCAGGGTCGCCAGAAATTTGAGAGATTGCAGATAGGTGGAGAGCCGGCCTTCATCCGGGTCGATGATAATGGAGGAAATAGTCGAGACCGTATCTCCAGCCAGCAATCCATTATGGCGGGTCTCCTGGAAGGCCAAATGCCCGGCTGTGTGGCCGGGCACGTGATAGACGGTCAATTTCCAGTCCGGGTTGCCGTCGGGAGCTGCTCCCAAGTCCAGCTGCTGTCCATGGCGCAACGCCTTTCCGGGCCGAGCCAGCCACTCCAGAGTCAGCGGATGGGCCAAGACAGGAACCCGATAACGACGCAAGGTTTCCTCCAAAGCCCCTATGTGGTCGGGATGGTGGTGGGTCAGCAGGATTCCGTCCAGACTCCGCCCTTCCGCCAACAGCTCGTCCAGCAGTTCCCAGATCTTCTCTCTTTCCCAAGGTTCCTGGGGGCCCGGGTCCACGAGGAAAAGGGTTTTCTCCCCGACGATGTAGGCGTTGGTGTGAGTCGCTGGTGGCAGGGTGCGGGTTCTGACCGGTAGGATCAGGATTCCGGGGCTGAAGGCGATCCGATGCAATTTCCCGCCCTGGTACCTTTTCGCCAGGCTTTGCGCCCGGGGCGCCAGGATCCGGCAATTCCGCGGCTGCAACCCTTGAAGTAGGAGCAGAACGGCAGGAACGATGGGTAGATCCCCCTGGTGCCAGCGTTGCAGGGCTTCCCCGGCCGTGGTGATGAATCCCTCGACCAGCTCTCCGGGCCAGATGTCAAACGGACTTTCGGGAGGCAGGGGAGCCATCAGGAACCAGGTGTCATATCTCCGTGGGGAGAAATTCGGAGTCTCGAGGCGGATCAGCGGCACAAAGGTTCGGGCGTCCAAAATCCGACCTGTTCGATGCAGGATGTCTGCGAAAGACGACTCATCCGCCAGCAGGGCACTCCGGTAATCTTGTAACTCTCTTGCCCCCGGGGGCATCCCCGCCAGTCAGACGCCCGTTTCCTCGAAGACCTCCCGAGCGGCGGCCACTAGGAAAGGGGCCAGGTCGGACCAGGTGCCGGGAAAGTGGGTGATTGGCGTCTTCCCGTCCTGCGGCTCCAGCACGCCGCCCGGGAAGGCCCAGTATTCGCCAAAGAAGGAGAGCCGGGGACTGCGCCGGACCTGACTGGATTCCGGGTTGGGGGTCAGTAGCACGCTCACCGCTCGTCGCGATCGAGCCACCCCATTCTGCTGGGTCTCCCGAGGGGAAGGCGATCCTCTATCTGACACCACCTCTCATCTCCTCCTTTTATTATAGGGATCACGGATTGATCGGTCCGGGGCCGGGGGGGTAATCTTGGTCCGATGAGTGACGCCTCAGATCGATTTCGGTGTCTGATCACGGGAGGGGCCGGCTTTATCGGTTCTCATCTGGCCGGAGCCCTGCTCGATCAAGGTCACTCGGTCACCGTCATGGATGACTTGTCGACCGGGCGATTCGAAAACATTGGGCACCTTCAGGGTGAACCGGGCTTTCGATTTGCGATCGACACGATTTCCAACGAGGCGGTGCTGGACCGTCTGGCCAGCCAATGTGATGTGATCTTCCACCTGGCGGCTGCCGTGGGAGTCAAACTCATCGTCGAGAACCCGGTGCGTACCATTGAGACCAACGTGGCGGGAACGGAAGCGGTGTTTCGAGCGGCTCTGCGATACCGTTCCAAGGTGCTGATTGCGTCCACTTCCGAAGTATACGGCAAGGGCTCCAAGATTCCGTTCGAGGAGGGCGATGACGTGATTCTGGGACCGACACACCGCGCCCGCTGGGCCTATGCCGCCTCCAAGATCGTGGATGAGTTTCTGGCCCTAGCCTACCACCGGCAGGAGCGGCTTCCTGTGGTGGTGTTCCGGCTCTTCAACACGGTGGGACCCCGTCAAAAAGGCGAGTATGGCATGGTGGTCCCGCGCTTCATTCGCCAGGCTTTGAATCAGGAGGCCTTGACCGTTTATGGTGACGGAACGCAAACTCGCTGCTTCCTCCACGTGCGCGACGCCGTGAGGGCCATCATTTCCTTGATGACCAGCCCGCAGGCCGTGGGGGATGTGTTCAACATCGGGTCCGGAGAGGAAGTCACTATTCTGGAGCTGGCTCATCGTGTTCTGCGGTTGGCGGGCGAAAATGAGGACGCGGACAGGGTCCAATTCGTGCCATACGAGCAAGCCTATTCCCCTGATTTTGAAGACATGCAAAGACGCGTCCCCAGCACGGGCAAACTGGAAGCGTGTACTGGCTGGGCGCCGAGCCGTTCGCTGGATAAGACGCTGGCCGATGTCCTGGCCTACGAGCGCACCCAGCGAGGGTAATTGCCGGCCCTCTGGACGATGGTTGAGGAGAGCAGGGGCTGGGCCAGACGGCCAGGGGGCGGCCCTTGAACAAGGAGGCGGCTGGCCGGCCGGTTGCCATCAGTGCTTTCAGGCTCCGGAAAGTCTGGTATACTCTGTGCTCTTTCTTGGATACGGAGTCAGCTGAATTTCGAACATGACGTGTCTTTTCTTGGCTCAACAGAGTGGTGTGCCCCAAGGGGGGATCGTGGCGGGTTTGTTCCCCATTCTCCTGATCGTGGGCATTTTCTACCTACTCATCTACCGGCCCATGAGACGGCGGCAAAAGAATGTTGAGACCATGATTCAGGACCTGAAGAACGGCGACAAGGTGATCACCAATGGCGGTGTCTACGGCACCGTAGCGGGAATCCGGGACCACACGGTGGTGCTGAAAGTGGCCGATCAGGTAAAAATTGAAGTGGCCAGGAACGCAATAGCCTCCTTACAGTCCGCGCCTGTGACATCCAAAAAATGACCCTGTTCCAATGGGAGCGGCCGAGGATATGAAGAAGAATCTGAAGTATCGGGCGGTCTTCATCCTAGTCGTTTTGGTGAGCAGCGTTATTCTCTTCTACCCCCCCGGAGAAAGGATCAACCTGGGTCTCGATCTGCGGGGCGGTATTCACCTGGTGTTGCAGGTCAACATCCGAGATGCCCAGGAAATCGAGGTGAGTCAGACGCGCGAGCGCATCGAGACGGATCTCGCCTCGAAAGACATCCCGTTTCAGGAGACCCGGCTGAGCGACGACCTGGAAATCGAGATCCTAGGAGTCCCTCAGGATCAGCAGGACCCCCTCGAGGACTATCTGCGAGATTATTCCGCCAGTTGGAACTACCGGTCGCGCTTCGGGTCCGATCAGATCGATTATGTGCTGGCCATGACGGTGGCGGCCCAGCGGGCGCTGGCCGATCTGACGGTTCGTCAGGCCAAGGAAACCATCCAGAATCGAGTCGATCAATATGGCGTGGCCGAACCAAGTATCACAGTGTATGGAAGCGGTGACGTCAAGGATCAGATCATCGTCGAGCTGCCCGGAGTGGATGATCCGGGGAGGGTCATCAGCTTGATCAAGAGCACCGCTCGGCTGGAGTTGAAGTTAGTCCATCCGAGTACGGGCGGGCCCTTTGCCAGCCGGGAAGAGGGAGAGCAAGCGTTTAACGGTGCCGTGCCGCGCGATTATGAACTGCTGCCCTACCGGAACCCCAGGGAGACGGGTTCCCAGACATCCTATCTGGTGGTTCGGAAAGTTCCTTCCGTGACCGGACAACACCTAAAGAACGCCCGCCGTTCCCAGGACGATTTCAGCGGGCGAGCTGAAGTTACGTTCTTTCTCAACAGCGAAGGGGTGCAATTGTTCAGCAGCACCACCGAGAAAAACGTGGGCAATCAGCTGGCGATCGTACTGGATGATGAGGTGCGGTCGGCGCCCAACATCAGTGAGGCGATCACCACCGATGCGGCCAACATCACCGGGAATTTCACCTCGGAGCAGGCCGAAGACCTGGCGCTCGTGCTGCGCGCGGGAGCCCTGCCGGCCTCCATTCGCATCCTGGAAAATCGGATCGTAGGGCCCTCCTTGGGGATGGATTCCATTCGCAGCGGGATCGCGGCCTCCGTGGTGGGTCTGGTGTTGGTGGTGAGCGGCATGCTGGTGGTGTACCGGTTGTCGGGCCTGAATGCCATTGCCTGCCTGTTTCTGAACCTTCTGATTCTGTTGGGCGTGCTGGCCTCGTTTCGGGCCACCCTTACCCTACCGGGTATCGCCGGAGTGATCCTGACGATTGGTTTGGCGGTCGACGCCAATATTCTGATCTTTGAGCGGATCAAGGAGGAGTTGCGTCTGGGCAAGACGGCCCGAGCCGCGGTGGATTCGGGATTCAACCGCGTGTTCGGCACCATTTTCGACACCAATGTGACGACCCTCATCGCAGCCCTGTTCCTTTTTCAGTTCGGAACCGGACCGGTGCGCGGATTCGCTGTTACTCTGGCGGTCGGATTGGTGGCCAACATCTTCACGGCGACCTTCGTGTCGCGGACCTTTTTCGGGTTGGTTTTGCAGCGGAGAACGGTGGGAGAACTCTCCATTTAAGAGAGTGAAAAATCATCCCGTCCCGCTGGCTTGGACCGGACGACGCTGAGGATCTGAATGGAAATCGTCAAAGAACCCAAGATCAACTGGCTCGATAAGAAGTGGATTCTGATGGGCCTTTCCCTGTTTCTTGTGGTGGTGTCGGTAGCATCCATCAACTATCAGGGCGGTCTCGACCTGGGCATCGACTTTACGGGGGGAACTCTGGTCCACGTCAAGTTCCGGCAAGAGCCTCGGTTGGATCTGATACGACGCAGCCTGGGCGAGGCTGGACTCCGTCCCGAGCAGGTGACTCGCTTCGATGAACCTTCCAAGAATCAGGTCCAGATCCGGATGGCGCGTATCGAGAGCGAGGAGACCGAGGACCTCTCGCAGGAAAGTGACCGGGTGGTGGAGGCTTTGCGGCGGAGCTTCGATAAGGGGGATGGCGCGAGGGCCGCCTTGGATCTGAACAATGTTTCCAGAAACGTCCTGGCGGCCCGGCTTCAGGAACTGGATCCACAGAAACTTCGCGCCAGCCGTTCCGTCACCGAATTCACCCTTCACTACGCAGGGATGGCTGAGCGGCTGATCGATCATCGCACCGAACAAGGCGGGATCATTCAGGATTTCGAGGCGCTGGAAGGGTTGAATCTACCGAACCCGGTAACAGGGGCTCTCCAAGAGCATGCCGTGCTGGGCAGTTTTAATGTGATCAGCGTACACAGCGTGGGACCCAAAGTGGGGAGAGAGCTGAGAAAACGAGCTCGGGCTGCAGTGTTTTTTTCATTGCTGGGCATGCTGATCTACATCGCCTACCGGTTCAAACCCATTTACGGCCTGGCCGCCATCGTCGCTCTCTTTCACGACGTCTTTATCACCGTGGGTGCCTTTTCGATCGCTAACAAGGAGCTCTCACTGCCCGTGGTCGCCGCCCTACTGACGCTGGTGGGATATTCGATCAATGACACCATCGTGGTCTTCGATCGGGTTCGGGAGAACCTCCGACTCATGCGGCGCGTCGACATGAAGACGATCCTCAACCGCAGCATCAACCAGACCCTGAATCGGACGATCATGACGTCGGGAATGACGTTTCTGGCCGCTCTCTCCCTCTTGGTGCTGGGAGGTGAGGCGCTCAACGGCTTCTCATTTGCTCTGGTGATCGGTGTAATTGTGGGCACATATTCGTCGATTGCGATCGCCAGTCCGATTGTGCTGTGGTGGCAAGACTACTCAGATCGAAAGGAGAAGGCCTAGAGAAGGCCTGTTTGTGGTGTGCAAGTTCCCCATTATGAGTAGTTTGTGAATCTCAAAGAAAGTCTTGACTCAAGGATGGGCCGGTAGTAAGATCGGCTGGTTAAACGGGGCCGATCAACCCGCCAAGGCCGTTCATTCGCGAGTAACGGAAAGGAACAGACTCGCCATGTTTGAGAATTTGATCGAATCCAGTCACGAGCGGGGGAAGCAGAGCACGACGCTGTTGGTTTCTTTCGTCATCCACACGGTCATAATCGGTGTCCTTGTGCTCATTCCGCTGGTCTATTACCAGGCGTTGCCGCAGGGCGAGCTGCTCACGTTTCTGGCTCCTCCCCCGCCTCCTCCCCCGCCTCCGCCTCCTCCCCCGCCTCCGTCGACCCGTGTGCGTCAGCGGGTGCAAATCGTGAAACTGGATCCTTCGCAGTTTCAGGCGCCCACAGAGGTGCCAGATGAGATCCCGGTTCCCATGGACGACATTCCGGAAGTCTCCAGCCTGAGTGGTGTGCTCGGAGGGGTGCCCGGTGGAGTGCCGGGAGGAGTTGTCGGAGGGGTTCCCGGTGGTGTCATCGGGGGAGTGATTGGAGGAGTGCCCTCGGCGGCTCCCCCGCCCCCGCCTCCGCCCCAGAAAAAAGACCCCATTCGGGTCGGTGGAAGCGTCCAGGAATCCAAGATTATTAGCAAAGTGCATCCCAAATACCCGCCATTGGCGAAACGGGCCCGGGTCAAGGGGATGGTCATGCTGCAAGTCACGGTCAATGAGCAGGGGTTGGTCTCCCAGGTCAAGCTTATCCGGGGTCACCCCATGTTGAATCAGGCCGCCATTGATGCGGTTAGCCAGTGGAGATACTCGCCTACGTTGCTCAACGGAGAGCCGGTCCCCGTCATTGCAACCGTCACCGTCAACTTTGTCTTGCGTTAAGAATGCTTTCGGTTCAAGGAGGATAGGATATGGAACTCGGCTTTATGGAAATGTGGGGTCAGATGGGGGGCCTGGCAAAAGGGGTGGTTGTAGTCCTTCTGCTCATGTCAATCTGGTCAATCGCGGTCATGTTTGAGCGCTACTTCACCTATCGAGCCGCGGGACGGCAGTCCAGGGAGTTTGCCTCGGTCGTGGCCGAAGTGCTTCGAAAGGGGAACATTCAGGAGGCCATCGACCTGGCGGAACAACATAAGAAAAGCCATCTGGCCAAGGTTATACAGGCCGGTCTTCAGGAGTTCCAGACCGACCAATCCTCGCCCGGCACCCATGAGGAAAAGGTGGAAGCCTCCAGGAGAGCTTGCGAGCGAGCCGCGGCGATCGAAACGGAAGATCTCAAACGCGGTTTGGGCGGTCTGGCGACGGTTGGAAGTACGGCACCTTTCGTCGGCCTGTTCGGCACCACCGTTGGAATCATCAACGCCTTTACTGGAATGAGCCGGGCCGAGGATACGGGACTCGCAGCCGTGGCAGGAGGTATCGCTGAGGCTTTGGTCGCGACCGCTTTCGGCCTGTTCGTGGCCATCCCCGCCGTGTGGCTATACAACTATTTTACCGGTAAAATTGAA
Organism: Acidobacteriota bacterium; assembly: GCA_965205565.1. Lineage (GTDB taxonomy): Bacteria > Acidobacteriota > UBA6911 > RPQK01 > CBDBID01 > CBDBID01. Next base: position 25,099 of record CBDBID010000009.1, on the reverse strand, counting down.
TCCTTCGTCGTCGAAATGGACAACTCCTCTTCGGAGTTGATCGATTACTTCCTGAAAACGGGCGGCGAAAAATCGTAGTCTGAGTCGTACCTGGAGGCAAAAGAGCCATGGCTATGGGTAGCGGAGGAGGCCCCGGAGGAATCAGCTCGGACATCAACGTGACGCCGATGGCCGACATCATGTTAGTCTTGTTGGTTATCTTCATGATCACCACACCCCTCATGCAGGAGGGGATCTTTGTCAACAAGGCCAAGGCCAGAAACGCCCAGGAAGCGCCGGAAATAGAAGGCGAAGACTCCACCACCATAACCGTCACCCGCGACCAGAGTATTTACGTCAACTCGGAACTGGTTTCCGAAGACGATCTGCTTGGAAAACTCACCGACCGGGTCGCCTTGGCGCCCGACGAACCGCTGTTCGTGAAGAGCGATGTAGCCGCCCCCTTTGGAACCGTGGTCGGAATCATCAACAAAGGTCGGGAAGTGGGCGTGGAACGGATCGGTTTACTGGTGGACCGTGAGAAAAAAGAGGATTACTTTGCAAAGGGAAGGTAGACGTCGCCGTGTTTTTAGATAAGCGGAAATCACCAGGCAACCCCTTAACTAGGGCCGCCAGAGTTGCGGGTCCCAATTCGAATATCAACATCACTCCCTATGTGGACATTTTGTTGGTCCTCTTGATCATCTTCATGGTGATCCAGCCCCTCACTCAATACGATCTGAAAGCGCGTGTCCCGCAGAAGCCGCCGGAAGATATTCCCCAAAATGTCATTGTCAAATCCGATGCCATTGTGGTCGGCATATCCAACGACGGCCTGTTGCGGATCAACCAGGACCTAGTCCGGCTGGGCGAGCTGGGCAGCCGGCTCTTTGACATCTACAGCGCCCGCGCCAACAAGAATATGTTTATTCAGGCGGACGACAACCTCCCCTTCGGAGATGTGGTGAAAGTGATCGACATAGCCAAGGGCTCTGGGGTGGGCGACATCGGACTCATGATCAGGCCGGAGGAAGGGAAATAGGAAAGGCGGAGCCGAGAGGATACTGGCTATTGGAGGTAAACCGGAATGAATAACGTGAAAGGGATGCTTTTCCTGGGCTCGTTATTGGTTGGGAGCATTCTCGTATCGGGTTGTGCCTACATCGAGAAATTGAAGGCGCGCGACCAGCTGAACAGGGGAGTCAACTCCTACTCGGGCCAGAAGTACGAGGAGGCGGTCGAATACTTCCAGACAGCCATCAGACTCGATCCGGAGCTGTCGGTGGCTTATCTGTACCTGGCGACCACCTACCGCGCCCAGTTCCAGCCCGGTTCTCAGAGTATGGCCAATCTGCAACAGGCTCAAAAGGCAATCGCGACGTTCCAGACGGTCCTTGATATGGATCCCAGCGTTGCAGACCCGGGCCTGGCGGCCAACGCCATGGCCAACATCGCCACGATCTACAATGGGTTGGGTGACTACGAAAAGGCCAAGGAGTGGCAGCTCAACCGAGTGGACATCGAACCGGACAATCCCGAACCGCTTTATGGAATCGGGACCATCGATTGGCAGTTAGCTTACGACAAGACGGGAATGATCGGGGAGAACGTCGAGCTCCTGACCGAAGAAGAAGCCGCTCAGGTTCAGAAAGACGTGGAGGAAGGGATCCAGGTTCTGAAACAGGCGCTTGATATCCGTCCGGACTACCACGACGCCATGCAGTACCTGAACCTGCTCTATCGTGAAAAGGCCAAGCTGACCTCTGACGAGGAAGAAAAAAAGAAGTGGCAGAGAGAAGCCGACAATCTGGCGTTGAAGGCGCTCCAGGTCAAGAGAAGACAGGAAGCCGAAGAAGAGAGGGCTCGGCGCTCCTTCTCGGGAGGGCCGGAGTCGTAAACCCACCGGGAGGGCCGGCCCGTCGTCCCCCAGCTGGCCGTCTTGAACCACCGTGAGATCACGGGCAGCGCGATGCTCGTATCGTCGTGGAAGCCTTCCAGGCCCTCATCCCCAATCTCTCTCACCCGGGCGCTTGCCCGGTTTTTTTGTCCCTCCTGCCGGGTTGTGGAAACGTTCTTGGCAGGTTCTTTGGAGCGCCCGTCCTGTTTCCCCTTTTCAAAGAGCGGTTCGGCCCTGGGGATCGGCTCCCTCTTGCAGGAGGTGATAAAATGCTCAGGCGCTATGTCCCATGATCCGCTTTGAGGACTTGGAAGAGAAGGTCCAGCAATATCATCCCAGTACGGACCTGACAACTCTTCGCAGAGCCTACAAGTTTTCCGCTCGCGAGCACACGGGCCAGGTTCGCCGGTCCGGAGAGCCTTACCTGTCCCACCCACTCGAAGTAGCCAATCTACTGGCGGACATGAAGCTGGACGTGGCCACCGTCAGCGTCGGCCTCCTGCACGACGTGGTGGAAGACACCCTGGTGAGTCTGGACAAGCTCCGGGAAGAGTTCGGAGACGACATCGCCCGCATCGTGGATGGGGTGACCAAGATCAGCCAGATCCAGTTCTCATCGAGATGGGAGAGACAGGCCGAAAACTTCCGTAAACTGGTGCTGGCCATGGTGGACGACATCCGCGTCATCCTGGTCAAGTTGGCCGACCGTCTGCACAACATGCGGACGCTCGAGCATCTTCCCGCCGAAAAGCAGAAGTTGATTGCTCAGGAGACCATGGAGATCTACGCTCCCATTTCACACCGCCTGGGAATGGCGAAGATCCGGGGGGAACTGGAAGACCTGGCCTTTCACTATCTGGATCCGGTTTCCTACCGAAACATCGTTAGTCAGGTCGAGGCAAGAAGAGCCAACAGCGAGAAATTCATCCGGCAAGTGATCCGAAGGTTGCGGGAAACGCTTCAGGAGCACCAAATCGAGGCCCAGATTGAAAGCCGGATCAAACGAACCTACAGCATCTATATGAAATTGAGACGCAGGAAGATCCGGCTGGACCAGGTTTACGACTTCATCGCCATCCGCGTGCTGGTGGGATCCGTGCGTGATTGCTATACGGTGCTGGGAATCGCCAACCACACCTGGAACTCCGTACCGGGCCGCATCAAGGATTTCATCGCTATGCCGCGCCCTAACATGTACCAATCCCTGCACACCACGGTGGTCGGTCTTGGCGGTCAGCCCTTCGAAGTCCAGATACGAACCAGTGAGATGCATCGGCTCGCGGAGGAGGGCATAGCGGCCCACTGGAAGTACAAGGAGGGGAAGCTGGATGAGGAGAGGGACGACAAGCGTTTCGCTTGGCTACGACGCGTCCTCGAGTGGCAGCGGGAGGTCACGGACCCCCAGCATTTTCTCAGCAATCTGAAGATCGATCTGTACCCTGAGGAGGTCTACGCCTTTACCCCGAAAGGCGAAGTGATCGCCCTTCCCCGTGGGGCCTCCCCTCTCGATTTCGCTTACGCGATCCACACGGAAGTCGGAAACCGGTGCATCGGAACCAAGGTAAATGGTCGGATCGTTCCGCTCAAATACAAGCTCAGTAACGGTGATCGAGTGGAAATTCTAACCGCCAAGGAAGGGCGCCCCAGCCGCGACTGGCTGTCTCTGGTGAAAACCCCCAAGGCTCGCGGCAACATTCGACGCTGGATCAACTTGCGGCAGAAGGAGCAAGCTATCGAACTGGGACAGAAGCTGCTGGGCAAAGAGGCTCGCCGCTGCGGCCTCAGCTTCAAGAAAATTGCCGATCAATTGGAAACTGTGGCAACCCAGTTCAAGCACTCCAAGACGGAAGATCTGCTAGCCAGCATCGGCTACGGCAAAGTGTTCTCCCGCCAGATTCTGCAGGTGCTGGCTCCTGACAAGGTGGCTCAAGAGGCCGATCCGCCTTCCACCTTCAGATCCGTGGTCGGTAAGGTCTTCCCCCGAAGCTCTGAATCCGCCATCCAGGTCAAAGAGCACGAGGACCTTCTGGTGCGCCGGGCCAAGTGCTGCAATCCGATCCGAGGAGAGGAGATCGTTGGCTACATTACTGTGGGACGGGGTATTTCCGTTCATTCGGCCACCTGTCCCAATGTGGAGAATCTTCTTCTGAACCCGGATCGCAAGATTGCGGTCCAGTGGACGGCCAATGGCGACGAGCAGACCAAGTACTCGGTCCGTCTCTTCATCTACACGGAAGACCGAACCGGTATTCTGGCCGACATTACCGCTGCCATCTCGCGGGCAGACACCAATATCGTCGATGCGCAAGCCCGAACCGTGGACAATCGTTACGGGGCCATCGACGTTACCGTTGAGATCACCGATCTGGATCACCTGGAAACCATCCTGAATTTTGTGAAGGGAATCGAAGGGGTTCAGGATGTGGAGCGGATCCGGTCCGGAACGACCGAGCCCAGCTGAAAATTACGCTAGGATCGGTTTGGTCACCTTCCCGGACTTCAGGCACTTGGTACACACTCGAATCCGGCGGACCGTCCCGTTGACCAGCGCTCGAACTCTTTGCAGGTTGGGATTCCAGCGCCGGCGGGTCAGATTGTGGGCATGGGAAACACGATTGCCGAACTGGGGGCCTTTTCCGCAGATTTCACAAATCTTAGCCATGACAGCACCTCCACCTCTTTGCGCCATCCCATTATAGAATTTGGACCTCAGCATCGTCAACGTTCGCACCGAGCCGGGGTGCACGACATCAGAGTGATGGATCTCTGAGAAGGTTGTCAGGGGAAACGTTTCTCCGTCATATCTGACAGTTATATTGGCTGTCAGGTAGGGAGGAGGGTACAATGTCTCTTGGCATGGCATCGGTAGCCGATCTAGAGAAGCGGCTGGAAGAGTTGAGGCGAGAACTGGTTTGTATTGGCGAAATGCGACGGGGCTCTTTGACCAAGCGTTATCGCCAGTGCGGCAAGCCGAATTGTCACTGCGCCCAACCTGGGGATCCTGGACACGGACCCAGTTTTTCGTTGACTCGCCAGGTAGACGGAAAAACGGTCACTCGAATCATTCCAGCCGGGGAGGCGGTGGAGCGGACCCAGGCACAGATCGCCGAGTACCAGCGTTTCCGAGGTCTGACTCGAGAGTTGATCGAAGTCAGCGAACGGCTTTGCCAGGCCCGTTTGAAGAGAGGGGAGGAACCGGTCCCCAAAACGGCTCAAAAAAAACTTCCAAAAGAGCTTCCAACAGGAAGTCGAACGAGAAGTCGAGAGACTGATCGGCGGTGCGGTCGCCGGGCAACTGGATCTGGAAGCCCTGGAGACGGCTCTGCGCCGGCAAGTGCTCCAGTTGGCAGCGCAGAGCCGTGGAGGCTCATCTCAATGCCGACCGCTCCGATACTCACCCGTGGCACTGCTGCGACTGTGGGGCTCAGGCTCGTTATGCCGGCCGCCGGTGCCGTGGGGCTTGCGTGCAAGAAACGAGACAAAAGTTTGCTAGCCAGCTAGAATGCGGACTGTTTGTGTCGGGGGCGACTGTGTCTTCTCCAACGCTGTCGAGCCATCGGAAGAAGCAGAATTGGCAGACCAGACCTTTTATCTTGTTACCTTTGGATGTCGGGTCAACCAGGCCGACAGCGCCGGCCTGCGAGCAGATTTTCTGTACCGTCAGTACCGGGAGGTGCAGAACTGGAATAAGGCGGATGTAATCGTCGTGAACTCCTGCACGGTCACTCACCGGGCCGATCAGCAGGTACGCCAACTGGTACGGAAGTTTCGCAGATACAATGCTGCAGCCCGAATCATAGTTACCGGTTGCTATGCCCAGCGCGATCCGCAAGCGATCGCCCAAGTAGCGGGCGTCGACCTGGTAGCTGGCAATACCCGCAAGCACGAGATTTTCGACTGGATCTCGATGAACCGTCCCCAGGTTACCGCTCCCGATGAGCGGGAGATGGCCTCCATCTATTGGGATGATTTCTCGAAAGGTCGGATCAGTGACGCGACCTCCGCGCATCAGACCGGCGGAAGAACTCGTCCTTTCGTAAAGATTCAAGATGGGTGCGACGCAAAATGTCGCTATTGCATCATTCCGAAAGTGCGGGGACCCAGCCGCAGCGTCCCTCCGGATCAGGTGCTCGATCAGGTACGGCAGCTGGTTTCACTGGGATTCCGGGAGGTCGTGCTTACTGGAATCCACCTCGGGACTTACGGGATGCACCTGACGCCTCACTTTCCCCTCGACCGTTTGTTGGAAGGAATCACGGCCATCAACGGGCTCGAGAGGGTCCGCATCAGTTCCATTGAGCCGATGGAGTTGCCCCGAAGAATCATCGAACTGGTGGTGACCAATGAAAAAATTGCGCCTCACTTCCATATTTGCCTCCAGAGTGGCAGCAATCGCATCCTTCGAAGAATGTTGCGTCCCTACGACACGCGGCGTTTCGCCGCCGTTGTCGAGGAGATTCGGGAACGTTTGCCCGAGGCTGGAATCGGCACCGATCTCATTGTGGGATTCCCCGGGGAGAGCGAAGAGGATCACTACCAGACCAGAGAGTTCGCAGAAAGAATGCCCTTTACCTACATTCACGTTTTCCCTTACAGCGACCGCCAAGGGACCCCGGCCGCGGAGATGCAAGACAAGGTCAGTGAAACCGCTAAAAAAAGGCGAGGAGGGGAGATCCGAGAAATCTCAGAGGAGAAGAATCGCCGCTTTCGGCGATCCTTTGTGGGCCGCCGGCTGTCGGTTCTGACCCTGTCCCAAGAAAAGCAAGGAAAGCGAACGGCACTGGCGGGGAACTATTTGAAGGCCAAAGTGGAACTGTCCGTTCCAGCCAACCGGATCATCCACGGCTGGGTAGAAGAGGAGCGGGAAGGGTACCTGTTCCTGAAGACGTCTCATGGCGAAGCATCTGGAGTGCAGAGCTGGATGGATGCCCGCGGGACCCTCTGAAAACCGGAGTGTGGTTCATGCAAGGGCCCGACCGGCAGACAGTCCCTTCGTCATGTGACCCTTCCTTGATCCTCCGATCGGGCCTTATCGCCGCGGACGCTGCAAAACCGGTAACATACTCACGTTGCCTTCACGATCCGGATCTTCCGGAGTTGCCACCGTTGCATAGCGTCCCTATATCCGATGTGTTAGTCTCGCCGCTCGGAAGCGATAAGGGCTCGGGCTTGGCTGAGATTCAGGTAGCATATGGAAGCGCCGTTTACCCTGACCTTCGAGGTGTTTTGGGGCTGGTTGGTGGCGCATCCCAACTGTGTTTTGCGGGCAGGCAGCCGCGACGCAGTCATCTACGATGAGGAGGATCTACACTGGCACATCGCCAACGAGCCCGATGGGACACTGCTGGTTCAGGTCATTCGGGGGAAACGGCTGCTGGGGGAATTGTTTCTGGAACCGGAAAGAATCGACTATGTACAGGCGGTTCCCCAGGAGAACGAGGAGGAGTACACCTTCGAGCTGATCGCTGAGGCTGAGACGGAAGGGCCCGCGTATTTTTTCGTTCTGGTGCACGGCTATGAAGTCGAAGAGGCTGCCATCCGGCGACGAGTGCACTGATAACGACCCTTTCCACAAGAGACGCTTGCACCGAGGTTCCACCTAGCCGTTGGCCTTGAGACCGGCAGTGAAAAAGGCGGCTTTCCACCCGATCTCTTCCCACTCGTCGCGCCAATTGGAATCAGCCACGATGCCGCTACCGATTCCAATTTCACCCCGGTATTCGCTGTAGGGATTGTCTCTTCGCCCCTCGTCAAGAGCGTGCAATGTGATCGTGCGGATGGCCACTTTGAACAGAGATTCATCTCTCCCAAAGAATCCCAAGGCTCCGCAATAAACGTCCCGCCGATCTGTTTCCAGGCGCTGGATCTTCCGCATCGCGGAGATCTTAGGGGCTCCGGTGATGGATGCGCTCGGAAAGACAGCGCGAAGCAACTGCGGCACGGTGGTGCTGCTGGGAAGGCAGGCTTCGATGGTGGAAGTCATCTGAAACACGGTGGGCAGAACCATCACGTCGAAGAGACTCGTCACCTGAACCGATCCTGTTCGGGCGACGCGCCCGAGATCGTTGCGAAACAGGTCGACAATCATCAGATTCTCTGCTCTGTTCTTGGGGTCTCGTGCCAATTGCCGGCTCTGATCCTGCTTCTCGGACCCGCCCTTTCGCTGCCGAGTCCCTTTCATGGGTTGCACCAGGATTTTGTCCTTGTTCCAGTGGAAGAACAGTTCGGGAGATAAGGCAAGGACCCATCGCCGACCGGTCTTGATCAGAGACCCCGTCACTCCCTGGGTCTCGCGCAATCGCAGATAAAGGTGTCGCGGGTCTCCATAGAAGCGAAACCGCAGCCGCAGGGCGTAGTTGACCTGATATACGTTTCCCTGGCGAATTTCTTCGAGAATGGATTCGACACGATGCCGGTAGATGGCTCGATCCTCGTTGAGATGGATGTCCCAGACCCGGAAACTAGGTATTTCTCTCCGAGGGTTTGGATTTTGGATCTCCACGGGAATGGTGGACGGGTAAACGCCGAAATCCAGAAGGCAGTGCCCGCTCCCGGCTAAAGGTCGCAGGGCGGGTTCCAGCGTGTAGCCGGCCTCGTACCCCAACCAACCAGCGACCCAGGACGAACCCCGCTGTTTCTCCATTTCGCGCATTGCCTCAGGAACCTGGTCGGGATCGGAGGTGTGGATACGGTCAGTAGAGTCCAGAAGAAGAGAGCAATACCTTTGGTTGGTATCGGTGGAACGATCCACCAGCATCCCCTGACGGGAAGCACCCAAGAGGTCCAATGCCTGATCCAAAGTCAGGGGCGCTAGGCTCCCGTCAGAAGGTTTGAATTTTCGGTAGAAGGAGACGCCACGTGCCATTTTCCAAGCGGCCTGCCTGAAACCGGATTCCTGTTAGGGAATAATGCTCTTGCCCCGCCCGGTGGATCGGCCGCTTCACTTCTCCAAAATGACGACAGCCACGGCATAGTCGGTGGCATGGGTAATGGTTACGTGAGCCTGGCGCGCGCCCGACTCCTGATAGATCTTTCGGGCTCGACGGTGAAAGACCAACTGCGGTTTTCCCAGTTTGTTGGCGACAACTTCCACGTCCTTCCAGCGGATACCCTTCTGCCACCCGGTTCCCAGCGCCTTCAAGGTAGCTTCCTTGGCGGCGAACCGACCAGCAAAATGCTGAAACTTGCTCTTTCTTGCCGTGGAGTATTGTATCTCGACTTCGGTGAAGACCCGCTCAATCATAGCGCTTTCCAGAGCGTGGACGATACGCTTGACTTCGACGATGTCCACTCCGATGCCGATCACCATGGCCGTGTGCTACGCTTCTCTGGATGTTCGGTCAACGAACGGTTTCGGAAGCCACATTCTTTGTCTTTCAAGAATGGGAGAGAATCCTCGGTTTTGTGCACGCATTTAGCGGCCGTGACGCAGAGCCCGTGTCACAGATGGCCGAGTCACGCTCTCCCCTTACTAACCACAAACAACCTCTCTTGAAGGCCTTGAACCTCCAGGCTGAGCAGCTCCTTGGACTGCGACAGGTCCACTCAGATCAAGTGCTCATTGTAGACCAAATTCAGGCACCTCGACACCCATTTCCTGTCTGCGGGCCGGCGGACGGGGTCATTTTGACGCACCCGGGTCGGTTCGGCATCGTCCGCACGGCCGACTGTGTGCCCATCGTGGCCGTCGCTCCCGAACAGAGAGCCGTGTGCCTGCTTCATGCCGGCTGGCGTGGCACCTTGAAAAAGATCTGTAAGAAGGGCCTTCAGAAATTCCAGGATGTCACGGGCTGCTCTGGCCAGGATCTCGAGGTAGCCCTGGGACCTTGCATTCGGAAATGCTGCTACCGGGTCGGCCCCGTGGTCGAAAACTATTTCCGACGGGCTGGCCACCCCGTGCACAGGATTTTCCGTGAAGATCGGTTGGACCTGGTGACAGCCAACCGCGTACAGTTGGAAGAAATGAATGTGCGCAAGGTACTTGATGCGAACCACTGTACCGCTTGTCGCATTGATCTCTTCTATTCCTATCGCAGGGAAAAGACGAACCAAAGAATGTGGGCATTGGCAGGCTTTCGGGATGAAGTGGGGTGTTAACGCGCCACACTCTGCTGGGCCCCTGGCCGCTATCTTCTGTGCCATGTGCCTGCGTAACAAACCGCCGACCGGTTCTGCCATTCCGACGAGCCTCAGATCGGGCGTGACTAGGGCGGATTACCGAGATTGGTTCGACGTTTGCAATCAGGCTAAATTTTGGGTCAAAATCTGGTCGTCGAGTAATAACCTTCCTGAGACCAGGTAAGCCAAACGGTACGAAGGATGGGACAACAAGTCACCAAAATTCTTTTCGTGGCCCTGCTGGTTCTGATAGCGAACGGAGCCTATCTGTACGCATTCGATTCACCAACCCTGGCGTACATCTCCAATTTGTTGCTACACGTGGGCCTGGGGACGGCAGCGGTACTGGCAGGGCTTTTTTTCTGGCGAAACACTTGGGGGGGCTTCAGTCGGTTTGGCCGCATAGCGCTGCTCTTGCTACTGGCGAGCGGACTCTTAGGGATCTTTCTGATCTGGACCGGAACGAGCCGGCCTTACCAGGATTATCGAACTTTTCATATTCTGTCGGCCTACATAGGAGTTTTGACGTTGCTGGTCGCGCTTTTGCGTCAGGGAAGAGGCTGGCAGACGCTGGCCACCGTCACGGCTCTATCGATAATGTTCCCTATTGGAGTCAGAGTCTGGGACTCCCTGTATCCGGATACCTCGATGAGAATCGCCAATCCTCTGCAGGTGCCTACCGAAATGGAAGAAGAGGGGGCGGGCCCAGAGAGTCCTTTTTTCCCCTCCTCCTCGAATACCAATGTGGGCCACACGATTCCCTCGACCTTCTTCATGGAGCCGGAATCATGCGCGGGGTCGGGCTGTCATCCCGACATTTATCGCCAGTGGAATTCAAGCGCCCATCACTTTTCCTCCTTCAACAACCAGTGGTACCGAAAATCGATCGAATACATGCAGGATGTGATCGGGACGCGGTCTTCCAAATGGTGTGGAGGTTGTCATGACCACGCCGTCTTCTTCAACGGTATGATGGACCGTCCCATCAAGGAACAGCTCGATCGGCCGGAAGCCCATGCGGGGCTCACCTGCACCTCGTGCCATTCGATTGTGGCCGTGGGAAGTTCGATGGGGAATGGCCATTTCGTGATCGAATACCCCCCTCTGCACGATCTGGCAACCAGCAAAAATCATTTCGTTAGAGCCGTGCACGATTTCGTTGTGCGACTCGATCCGGGTCCTCACAAGAACACCTTCATGAAACCCTTTTTCCGCGAGCAGACGGCCGAGTACTGTTCCACCTGCCACAAGGTGCACTTGGACATTCCGGTAAACAACTATCGTTGGATTCGAGGCTTCAACGACTATGATAGCTGGCAAGCCAGCGGCGTGTCTGGACAGGGGGCGAGAAGCTTCTATTATCCCGAAACTCCGAAAAAGTGTACGGACTGTCACATGCCCTTGGTGGAGTCCGACGACGCCGGAAACATTGACGGCTTGGTGCACAGCCATCGCTTTCCGGCCGCCAATACTGCCTTGCCCTTCGTCAACGGCGATGAAGAGCAGCTGCGAGCCGTGACAGAGTTTCTGCAAGACGATCAAGTGGGTGTGGATATCTTCGCCCTCAGCGAGGTCTCCACTGCTGATGGCGATGAGAAACACCTAGTTTCATCGGGAGCCGAGCCCCAGACGGCCAGCACCTTTGCCGAAGGCGATGAACTGGGATTCGCCGTTGGGCGTGCGACAGGCTACACGTCATTGCGCCAAATCGTAGCTCCCCTGGACCGGGTCAAGCCGACAGTCCGGAGGGGTGAGACGATCCGTATCGATGTAGTGGTTCGTACCAAAAAGGTGGGGCATTTTTTCCCCGGTGGAACGGTGGATGCGTTTGACGTATGGGTGGAGTTGAAGGCGGAGGACGAAAACGGACGACTCATCTTTTGGAGCGGCCACGTACCAAAGGAGGAGAACGGACGGAAAGGTCCTGTGGATGCCGGCGCTCACTTCTACCGAGCCTTTTTACTGGACGAGAAGGGAAATCCCATCAATAAGCGTAATGCCTGGGCCGCTCGTTCGGTCCTTTACGTGCGCCTCATTCCCCCGGGAGCCGCCGACACGGTGCACTTTCGTTTGCAGATTCCGGAGGATTGCGGAGAGCGAATTTTCCTGACCGCGAAGGTCAATTATCGCAAGTTTTCCTGGTGGAATACCCAGTGGGCCTTTGCCGGAATTCGGGATCCTGAAGATCCTAATCCGGACGTGGGCAAAGGCTATGACGGCGGTAAGTGGCTGTTCGCGGGAGATACTTCTGAGGTTTCCGGAAAACTAAAGGAGATTCCCGATCTGCCGATCACAACCATGGCCCAGGCACAGACGGAACTCAAGGTCCTCCCTGCGGATGGCGAACGACCCAAGCAGGAGTCTGTGTTGCATTCGGACGATTTGTTCCGCTGGAACGATTACGGCATCGGCCTCCTGCTGCAGGGCGACCTGAAGGCAGCCGAGGAGATTTTCCAGCGAGTGACCCGGATCGATCCAAGCTATGCCGACGGTTGGGTCAACGTAGGCCGGGTTCGGGTGAGAGAGGGGCGAACCGAAGAGGCTCAGGACGTACTTCTGAAGGCGCTGGAAGTGGATCCTGAGTTAGCCAAGACACACTTCTTCCTGGCCCTGACCTATAAGAGCCAGGGCGAGTACGATAAGGCGTTGCAACACCTGGGTCAAGCACGGGAGGAATACCCGCGTGATCGGGTGGTCTTGAACCAGATCGGGCGCATCCTCTTCCTGCGCCGCCAGTACCAAGAAGCCGTGGATGTCCTGCATGAGGTGCTTCGAATCGATCCAGAGGATTTGCAAGCGCACTACAATCTAATGTTGGCCTACCGCGGTCTGGGGAATCGGGAGATGGCCCTGCGCGAGCAGAAACTCTACTTGCGCTTCAAAGCTGATGAGAGCTCCCAAGCGATCACGGGACCCTACCGCCGGGCCAACCCTCAGGACAACAACGAACGTCAGGCCATCCACGAGCACGATAGCTACCCGCTGGAGCAGATTCGGTGGAGACCCAGCGGAGAACGCTACGTCGGCGCCGCAAGCCGCGGAATGTCTGCCCAGTAAGTAGCCATCTGGTGCGGAGAGGAACGGGTGGTCTCAGGTTGTGGCATCCCTATTTCTCGAGTATTCCCGATCAAGGCCTCCTCCAGCGCCAACTGTGCAAAGGCAGCCACCCAAAGGGACAGTTTGCTTAGACCCCGGTTTCTTCAACCGCCCCAAAAGTAGTAGCAAAGCTGCCCAAACGGGTGAGATAGGGACAGTGTGGTTCGGTCTGAGGTTGTAACCTTGGGAGGCGAGCTTCGAGGTGAGAGACTCGAAGGAGTCTCCGGTGAAAAAGTGAGCCGACCGTGTCCGCATCGACTAGAGCTGGATCTGTTCGATCTTTTGGCGCATGGACTCCCGACTCGCCTTCAATTTGACCATTAATTGAGGATTGCCTCGACTGAGTATCTGGATGGCGAACAGCGCTGCATTGCGGGCCCCCGCCTTCCCAATGGCCATGGTCGCGACAGGGATTCCTCCCGGCATTTGAACGGTGGCCAGGAGAGAATCCATGCCCTTCAGTGGTGACGAATCCAACGGCACACCAATGACCGGAAGAACGCTATGAGCGGCGATCGCTCCGGCCAAATGAGCCGCTGCCCCGGCCCCGGCAATGAAGACTTGAAGGCCTCTGTCTTCGGCTTCATGTACGTATTTCCGGGTGGCTTCCGGAGTCCGATGGGCGGAAAGCACGCGGGCCTCATGCGGCACCTCGAATTCTTCCAGGATCTGCAAAGCTTCCTTCATCACCTCCAGATCCGAGCGACTGCCCATTAGCACGGCTACCTGGATATTCGCCATCTCATCTGTCTCCCAACTTGCTGAGCCCTTTGGCTGCAATGTCTTTGCGGTAGTGCATGCCCTGGAAACGGATCCGGCTTACTGCCTGGTAACAGTTGTCGACGGCTTCCCGTAGGGAGTTTCCCCTAGAGGTCACTCCCAGGACGCGCCCCCCGCTAGTGACCAGTTGACCCTTTTTCAGACTGGTACCGGCGTGAAAAACGGTTGTTTGGGGGAGCGCTTCCGCCGCCTCGATTCCCTGGATTTCATAGCCTTTTTCAAAAGGTCCCGGATATTCTTGCGAGGCCAAAACCACGCAAACCACAGCACCGGTTTGCCAGGTCACGGAAAGACGCTCCAAGTTGCCCCGGGCGACGGCCTCGCCAATTTCCACCAAATCGCTTTTCAAGCTAGGTAGAATCACCTGGGCTTCCGGATCCCCGAGCCGCACGTTGAATTCCAACACCTGAGGACCCGTGGACGTTAGCATCAGCCCGGCGTAAAGAATCCCCCGGTATGGGTGGCCGCTTTCGGCCATCCCGACAATAGTGGGACGTATGATGCTCTCCAGGATCGTACGCTGCAACTCTGGGGTCAGCAGTGGTTGCCAGCTGTAGGCACCCATTCCCCCAGTATTCGGTCCCCGATCATCCTCGTAGACCGCCTTGTGATCCTGTGCAGGAATCATGGAAATCACGTGCTCGCCATCGGAGAAGATCATGAATGAGGCTTCTTCTCCCTCCAGGCACTCCTCGATGACAACCCGGCGTCCTGCCGCTCCGAATCGCCGCTCCTGCATGATTTCGGCAATGGCCTCAGCACCTTGCGTTTCGGTCTGACAGATGTAAACGCCTTTGCCCGCTGCCAACCCGTCAGCCTTAACGACTAGGGGGAAGCTGAGTCGACCGCTCCGAAGGTCCCGCAGCGCCTCACCGGCGTCGTCATGGATTCGATAGTCTGCCGTGGGAATCCCATATCGGGTCATGAATTCCTTGGCGAAGGCTTTGCTCCCCTCCAGCTGGGCCGCCCCGGCGCGAGGCCCTACGACGGCGCACCCGACCGCTTCCAGACGATCGGCTACTCCGGCTACCAAGGGTACTTCGGGCCCGATCACCGTCAGGTCGATCTTTTGAGAGGTTGCAAAATCGGCTAATCCCTCGACGTCGTCGGCTTTTATGGAAACGCTCTTCGACCAGCGGGCACTGCCCGGATTGCCGGGTGCGCAGAAGGTTGCGGTGGTGTGAGGGCTCTGAGCGATTTTCCAGGCGAGGGCATCTTCTCTGCCCCCAGAACCGGCGACTAGTACTCTCACGGTGTTACACTTCCGTTCGGGAAAGCTTAGTCGACTCGAGCCTCTCGCGAATCAGCTCTTCGCAGTTGGCGCGGTTTTGGAATCTTTGGAGGAATCGCCTTTGGCGTCGGACTTCTTTTCAGTTTTGGAATCTTTGGAGGAATCGCCTTTGGCGTCGGACTTCTTTTCAGTTTTGGACTCGGAGTCACCTTCTGATTTGCCCCCGTTCTTGCCAGCGTAGTCCGTAACGTACCAACCAGTGCCCTTGAATCGAATGGCTGGAGCAGAGAGCAGCCTCTCCATCTGACCTCCGCAATCTGGACAAGTCTGCAAAGGCTCGTCTGAGAATTTCTGGATGACTTCAACGGTGTCGCCACAGTCGCTGCACAAATACTCGTATAGCGGCATTCATCCACCCTCCTAATTAGCCGGGAATATACGCTCGACCGCTCGATGTGTCAAGTTGGCGTAGAGGGCGACTCTTTTCTCGTTCATGGTCTGGCTCTCTCTGGCGACTCCCGTCCTTAGTTACGAACGCAACCCCGATCGCATCGCCCTCGGCGCACGAAACCAAAGAGCCGTCGGACTGATTAGATTGCCTGCCCCCGGAGAAACGCATAGGGTGGAGGGGCCGGTTGGATCGGGATGTCGCATCGCTCTTCTCGGTAGGTCCGACTTGTACCTTTCTGGCTGGTGAGGTATTCACTTCCTTGAGTTGAATTAAGATTTCCTTGCTCTGCACAATAGCTTGTTTCTCTTCCCCTGCGGCCACTGGTACAAAAAAGGGAGTCAACGGCGATGCGAAAATCCCCGGTCAGCCCCGGCAACTACGAAGTCACGGAGGCCGATGTAACGTTGTTCAACCGCCACCTGCGGAACTTTGTTCCGCCCGGTGCGTTCGACGCGCATGCCCATTTCTATGACCGCTCTCACATCGGTCCAACGTTCCAGACAAGTTATCTCAAGGACGCTCCACAACCTGGCGGCTGGGTGGCTTATCAGGAGCAGGTTTCCAAGTGGATGAGGGACCGGACTCCGAGTGGAGGACTTTTCTTCCCCATGCCCCGCAAAGGAATGGATATGGCCGCGGCCAATAGATTCCTAGCCGAGCAGACCGCTCACGTTGAGCAGCTGAAAGCGCTGATGCTCATCCAGCCCAAGGATGACCCGGATCAAGTCGATGACCAAATAGAAGCTCACGGATTCGTGGGACTGAAGGTCTATCTCGTTTACGCCGATCGGCCCGATCCTTACAACGCTGAAATCGCAGAGTTTCTACCCGAATGGGCCTGGCAAATTTCCAACCAGCGCGGCCTGGCTATCATGCTCCATATGGTCAAACCTCAGGCGATCGCCGATACGGCCAATCAGAACTACATTCGCGAGCACTGCCTTCGTTACCCTGATACCAACCTCATCCTGGCCCACTGTGCCCGAAGTTTCAATGTAGGACATATCCTGGAAGGACTGGAGTCACTGCGCGGCCTTGACAACATCTACTTTGACAACTCCTCCATCTGCGAACCTCAACCGGTCGAAGAAATCCTCCGGATATTTGGCCCCACCCGCCTCATGTTCGGAACAGATTTTCCGGTCTCCGAGCTGCGTGGTCGAGCCGTCAGCAGTGCGGACGGCTTTATTTGGCTCAGCCCCACCAACGTCGACTGGTCAACCGCGGCCTTCGGAACCAACACCGTGTTAGGGCTGGAGAGTGTCTTGGCACTCAAGCAGGGGTGCCAAAGGATGCACCTGACCGATAGCGATATCGAGCAGATCTTTTTCCGCAACGCCCACCAGCTGTTCAACATCGGCAAGCAAACAAGTGGCCAAGGCCAAGCCCTCTATCGAGAGGCCAAGAAGATCATTCCCGGCGGGACGCAGCTGCTGAGCAAGCGGCCGGAATGGTTTGCTCCCGACCAGTGGCCGGCCTACTACCGGGAAGCTCGCGGTTGCACGTTGGTCGACATGGACGGACGCCACTATACCGACATGAGCTCTATGGGCATCGGCTCTTGCCTGCTAGGATATGCCGACCCCGATGTGACCGCGGCCGTGGTGCGCCGCGTCCAACTGGGTTCCATGTCAACCCTCAATGTGCCCGAAGAGGTCGAGGTGGCCCGATTACTGCTTCAGCTCCACCCCTGGGCCCAGAACGCCCGGTTCACGCGGGCCGGCGGAGAATCGTTGGCCGTGGCGGTCCGCATTGCCCGGGCGGCAACCAAACACCAGCGGGTCGCCATTTGCGGCTATCATGGCTGGCACGATTGGTATATCGCCACGAACGTCGGATGCAGTACCGACCGACTGAAGGGACATCTATTGGAAGGAATTGACCCTACCGGCGTACCAGCCAACCTGGGTGGCACCACGGTTCCCTTCCGATATAACCAACTCAGCGAACTCCAGCAGATTTTCGAAACCGCCGAAGAACCGCTGGCCGCGGTGGTCATGGAACCCAGCCGTTTCGAGGACCCCGAGCCAGGATTCCTTCCGGGTGTGCTCGATCTCTGCCGCCAGCAGGGAGCCAAACTGATCTTCGACGAAGTCAGCATCGGATGGAAGCTTGCTTTGGGAGGTGCCCACCTGAAGTATGGAGTGCATCCCGACATGGCGGTCTTTGCCAAGTCAACGGCCAATGGTCATCCCTTCGGGGCCATCATCGGCAACGAACAAACCATGCAGGCGGCCCAAGAGTCCTTCATCTCCAGTGCTTTCTGGACCGAAGGAGTCGGTCCGGCTGCGGCCCTGGCCGCCATCAACAAGATGATCCGAGTCGACGTGGTGAGGCACGCCGACCGAATCGGTAGAAGTATCAAAGACGTCTGGCAATCTCAGGCTGCCAAGCATGGTCTCCCGGTGAACGTCACCGGTCACAATGTGGTGAGTGGCTTCACCTTCAATCACCCTGACGCCAAGGCCTTGGAAACGCTTTTCACGGTGCGGATGCTCAAGGCAGGGTTTCTCGCCATGCCCCGGGTTCAAGTCACCTTGGCCCACCAACCGTATCATGTGGAAGCTTACGCCCGGGCGCTGGATCCCGTGTTTGCCGAATTAGCCGATGCCATCAAGAACGAGGATGTCAGGGAGCGCATAGGAGGTCCGGTCAAACACTCAGGCTTC
Organism: Acidobacteriota bacterium; assembly: GCA_965205565.1. Classification (GTDB taxonomy): domain Bacteria; phylum Acidobacteriota; class UBA6911; order RPQK01; family CBDBID01; genus CBDBID01. The sequence continues at coordinate 6,878 of CBDBID010000009.1, read as the reverse complement.
GCCCGGCTCACCTGATCCGGCGATTTTGCTCCACCGTGAAGGAGCTCCTTAGTGCTCACTTCCACAAATGCGATGACGTTTGTTGCAAATGCGACACCCCTGGATTGCAGGCGCGACGACGAGTCGATGCGGGGACATCGGGGAGGAGGGGCAACACCGAAGACAGGGGCGTGCCGTCGCAACCCTTCGGGCGGAGGAGGGCTGTGGAAAATCTCTTTGTCGCTCTTCGTCGACGATGCCCTGCATCGCCTCCTCCTCGCTCCTCGACCTCACCCCAAGCCCCCTCCGCAAACGTCACCGTATTTACGGAAGGGAGCACTTAATGAAACGCGCCAGCATTGGCGGATTGGCCCACGAATCGAACAGCTTTTCGCGGGGTGAATCGTTCCGTAGACCGAATGCTTGCTACCCCTAGCCATTCTTGTACCGAACGTCCACCTCCACCTTCTCTACAAGGATAGGCATCGGCGACTTGGGAACCCGCTTTTCGAGGCGTAGGCCCAACACGTTGTTTCCGCGGGCAAACTGGTTCGGTCGGGGTCGAAAAACCAGCCAGCCTTTTTTGACTTCGCCGGCGTCCAAAAGAGCATTATTGAGTCGCACTTCCAATTGATTCTCAACCCCCTTCAGAGGCGGTGAGTTGTACAGAAAGTCCCGTCCTCGCCAGACTCGAATGACAGCGCGAGGGATCTTTTCTCCGGCGGGCCACTGTGCCGTAGCCGCGTCGGACAATAGAATTCGTAAACCTACGGACTGGATCCGGAATGAGTGGCGCTTCAGATTGTCTGCGACGTAAACCGTCAGCAGGGTATCGGCTTTGCCTTCGACATCGAGCGGGGCGGGCAGCGGAGCAAACATGTTGGTGTTGGCGTACATCACTCGAGGCGTGTGCCAATCCTCCGGGTTGGGCACCACTCTCGGACCATGGCCCCCTCCTCGTCGCTGCACCACGAACGTCTTGTCCCGGAACCGCAGTTCCTCGGGATCTCCGATCTCTTTATACAGTTGGCGGTGTAACGGTCCCGGTTCGGCAAAATGAGGGGCACCATGAAGTCCCACCCCAAGAGCCTGGTCGTGCCGGGCATAATTCCAATTGAAGGTGTAGACTCCGTCGGCACCCTGGTCCCACCAGTTGGCGTAAACCCCTCGCACAACCTCGATCGGAGGCCAATTGTACCCGTCTGAAGAGTGATGCTCGTCCAGACACGGCTGCAGCCGAATCGATGTTCCTGCGGTGATACGCCGAAAAGCCTCCAGGTCCACTTCCAACGAACGACAACCCAGGGCGAAAATGTCCACCAACTGCTCACGTGCCCAGGTCTCCACCGCGAGGCCATCCATATGGCACCCTTCGAGGTTCTCTCCCACCCGGGCGGACACCAGGAATGCACGTCGGCGCTTGCGCTCCGCGTCTTGAGTCAACGCCCGAACCGCGCGCATGAAGTCCGTCATGTGCTCGCGAAGTTCCCACTGTTGTCCGGGAGGTAAGACCGGACAGTTGCGGGCAAAGTCGAGCTCGAGTCCGTCGAAGTCGTATTGCTCGACCACCTCTTTCAAGATTTTCAGCTTGTACTGGCGAACCTCTTCGATGGCGAAGTTCCAGAGGCCGTTTCCACCCCAAGGAACCGGAATCAACCAGTCCGGATGGGCTTCTTTCCTGGGAATCTTGGCCACTGGCCCCAGGTCATTGTCACTTCCGTTGATCCGATAGGAGTAAAAAACCTCCAACCCTCGCTTGCGGGTCTCTTCCAGGAAGATCTGGGGCAGGTTGACGCCCCCTTGCGCCCATTTCCGGTAACCCGGGTGGTCGTAGAGCGGCATAATGCGGCTGGGATAGGGAGCGTGATGCCCTTCGCCCCAGTTCCAGGAAATGCTGTCGATGTGACTGCCCCGATCGTCACCGAAGGAAAAGCTCAGTTTCACCAGGTCCGCTATCGGAATCTTCGTAAAGTTGGCTTCGCCGTGGATAGCGTCAAAGTTAACCATGACTCGCCGCCTCCGGTGTATGGCCTTTTCATGATCTGGCGAGGCCCAAACCCTACCCCGCGACGCCTCCCGCTGTTGCCCAGCTCGGACACCTATCTGAACTGCGGTGCCGGTCAAGCTGCCGGCGGCCGCCCGTTGAAGAAACCGGCGTCGGTCAACCTCTCTCTGACTGGAGTTCATCTCCATATTCCTCTCCCGCATTCAGTTTCGCCAACCCTCTTGATCGGGAAAGCATTTCAGTAAAAGGACCCATTGCCGCTGCCGGGCGCGTCCCAAAGAATCGGATCTGACCCGAAGGAGAACTCCACAACCAGGCCCAACGTGACGAGAAAGAGTCTCATGGTTTCTACCTTTCGGATCAGTCTATCGCAGAACACATCAACTTATACCAGCCCGCGTTCCGTCGGCCAGGTGTCGAGCTATCCTTCCCTCGATAGCTCTTGGGGGGTTGAGAAAGCTTCACCTACTTGTGTGCAAGGACCCAACCTCCAGGCGCTACTCTCGAGGCAATCGGGCGGGTTTAGCCGGCGATCTTCGCAGATGAGGGGCATGTCGAAAGCAACAAAGACGACGAGCCAAATCGAGGAACCCATCAAGCAGGGTCATTATCGGGAAGCCCTCCAGGAGAGTCGAGAAGCGTTGCAATCCCAGCAAGACTTCTCCGGCGAGTATCCGAACTGCTGCATTTCTCGCCGCTCCCTGTCGGAGGGTGTCGCGAAAGGCGGATTAGGCGAACTGTGACGGAGATGAGGTCGTGAGACCAAAGATGTAACCTGTTGGTTATGCGTTAGTTCCTCTGCAATCTTTGGTCGATGGGAAAATCTCCACAGGGGTTTCACAACACTTGTAGATTGGGGATGTCCCGATCCAGGCCGGCGATTGTAGCTCTGATCTCCGCACCACCGGGAGGTGCGCAGGAGGCCTTTTGCGACACCCTCTGTCGGCTCTACCCTCCGTTCCGGAAGTCACACCATCAAGGCCTTCTGATTCTCACCGCGACCGGTGCCCGACGGCTTGATGAAAACGGCACCCCGCCGAAGTAAAATGAGACATACGGACCCCGATGACGGAAACAGAAATACTGACTCACCTGGAGGAACTTTTGAGCCGGCTGCGGATCGAGCTGCGGTGGGAAGAGGGGGACTTCACGGGTGGGGTCTGCAAGTTCGGAGACAGTCAGGTGTGCGTGGTCAATCGCAGCCTCTCGACTCGGGAAAAGATCGAGATCCTGTCCCGTTCCCTGGCTCAGTTAGACCTCTCCAACACCTTCCTCCTCCCCGCGATTCGCCAACGAATCCTCCAGGCGGGCGGGTGAAACCCTCCATCCTGGAGCTGGGCAGGCCTGTTTCGCCTAAAGAAAACAGCAGGGAATATTTATCGGTCCGTGCATCGATCCAGACCCGGGTTTTCAATGGCGGCGAACTCCGGTTCTGATGAGAACCTCGAGCTGCTGCGTGAGCCGCCGCTCCCTCTGGTCGCGGCTTCAGGTCGGCAAATCGGCCTTCGACACTTTCACCCCGGCAGGGACTCAAGATTTGAGCAGCTGTAACTTCTCCAGAAGGGCGCGCAGTTGCTGGCGCTCCTTGGGACCGTGCGAAGGCGTGGGGGGCCTCCAAAGGTTGGTGCGAAACAAACCCGTCACCTGCAGAATCGTCTTGATGGATTGTCCCCATCCCAGGGGGCTCGCCGCATGGATCAGAGGATCCTCGTAGTCATACACCACCTGCCTAGCCGTATCCAGGTCTTCCTTCTTTAGGGCCTCGTAGAATCGGTGGGCGATGGCAGGGGCGAAAGGCGCAAAGGCACACAGGTAGGCCTGGGAACCGATCAGGAAGCCGTACAGAAAATTCTTCATCTGACCGCCGCCAACGACCACGAATTTCTTTCCCTGGGCGGCTCGAATGAAGTGGTGGTAGCGATACAGGGCATCGTGACTCTTTATCCCCGCCATTCCCGGAATCGTGGTCAGGCGGACCACCAGCTCTGGTGGATAATCCTCATCATAGGCCAGCAGTGGCAGCTGTGTTTTTTCCGCGACTCGAGCGAAGGTATCGTAAACCTGCTCCGGGTCTTTGGTGTTGAGGTGCAGATTGATGCCGTCGACGCCCGAGTCCTCCAGCCGGTGGATGAAATCGATGCTCTGGCCCGTCCACCACTTTCCGGTGCCTCCGATCACCAGGGTCCGGCCGCGGGCCTGATCGGCGGTGGTTCGGCATAGCCGCTCGATCTCGCTTTCGTTCAGATTCTTAAACTCGCTGCTGCCGTGGGTGAAAAAGATGACGGGCACCCGGTTCTCACACAGAAAATCTACGTATGCCCTCAGGTTGCCGAAGTCGACCGAATAGTCCTTGGCGAAGGGAATGTTGATGGGAACGACCGGCCCTCGGAGCAGGCGGTAGATCTTGTCCACCTTTTTCTCCCGCCCGGATGTTTCGCTTCCCTGGATGGCTCCGAATACGTTTCTGTGACGGCTGAGCGCCGCACCCGCTGCTAGCAGCGAGGTGGACACCAGAAAGTTTCGACGGTCTGTTTTCCTTGGATTCATCCCTATGGTTCTCCTTCTAGAAGCCGCCCGATAACCCATCAGATCGGTGCCGGTCCTGACCCTGGTTCCTTGCCGTCTCTCGCCTTTTCGGGCCTCACGAGTTGGCAGCGCGATTGTAGACTCACTTAACGAGTCTCTTCAAATGGTTTCGAAGACTCTCACAGTGTCTCGCCCAAACCCATCGGACGAGGAACCTGATTGTGCGACCTCTCAGGTTGTGAACTTCTCCACCTCATGCGAAACGGATCTGTATCAGCGGATGTAGCCCCGCGACTTCAGGCGCTCCACCAATTCCTCGGGAGCCGGCCGATTGCGGAGCTGTACTGAAACGGGGCGTTTTCTCTTGAGCCATTGCTGGGCGCGCTGGCGCAGCGCGGAAACCACCTCCGGCTCCACTTCGCTCAAGTTGTCCTCTTCGCCCGGATCCCGATCCAACCGGAAAAGTTCCTCCTTCGTGGGCATCTGATAATACACCTTCAAAAAGTCGGATCTAGCAAATGGGCTCCTCTGGAACCCAACCCGAACACTAGGTCACAAACCCAGTCGATGAAGGACGGAGTAGCCCATCATGACGGTTATGATCACCGAAGTCACCCACAGGGCAAGCGTGATCCAACCCTTCGGGAGGATCTGTTTTGGGGTATGCCGGTAGCGTAGGTAGATGGTTGCAAACGCGATGATCGGCAACGTGAGCGCCTGTGCCACGCCACCGATTTTCAGCATCATGACAGGATCCTTCACAAACATGAAGAACAGCGAGGCGAGAAACAGGATCGTCAGCACCAAGATGCGGATCGCTTTCAGCCGGGCCGCGTAGTTCCTCCGGTCGAAGACGCCCACCATACCCAGAAAGTCGGCGAATCCTCGGCTCACCGCTGCGGTTCCGGCGAACACGGTCGAATAGAGGACCGCGAAGGCCCCCACCAAGAACGGGTAAAGCGACTTCTCTCCTAAGATTTCCGTGTAGATGTTGGAGAGCATCCCGACCATCTCGGAACCTTGCGGCACAACTCCCATGCTGTGCAGGATGCCGGCGCCCAACAAGTAGAAGGCCACCGTTGGGAAGGTATATAGGATCATCGAACTGAGGACGTCTATTCCCATGACGCGGATCCAACCCAAGGCTCTTGTCCGCCAGGCCTCGGTCCATTCCCGGGGTCCCGTGAATCGCGCGTATCCTTTTTCGATGCACCAATAGGGATAACTGATTAGATCCATCGTGCCCACCCCGGTGATGCCAAAGACCGTCACCGCCGTCACAAAGCCCCCCTGAGGTAAATCGAACGACAGACCATCGAAGACGTTGCCCCAAGAGAAATACTCCTCTCTTCGGGAAAGCAAAAAGGCGCAGCTTACCGTCAACGCTGTAAAGGTCACGACCAGTGCCAGGGAGACCTTTTCAATGACAGCGTACCGACCCGCCAGGAGAAAACCGATGGTTACCAGGCTCGTCAGCCATACCCAGCCGCTGATGGAGATGCTGGGGGCGAGGCGATTGAGGATCTCGGCAATTGCCCCCAGCATCGCTCCGGAGCTAAACCGGCTTGTGATCACCAGCAGGAAATAGAGCCACACCAGCCACGAAACTCGAAGCCTCGGTCCCGGCACTCGGTCAAAAGCCTCGAGGGTGGTTTTCCCTGTGCTAATGCAGTATCTTCCCAGCTCGTTTTGTACGACGACCTTGATCGAACAACTCACCAGGATGAGCCATAGCAGGCTATAGCCGTTCTCAGCACCCAAGATCGTGGTAGCCATGAGCTCGCCCGAACCGACGATTGCCGCAGCCAAGATCAGCCCGGGCCCAATCCGGCGAAAAATTCCAGCCAGGGTGTGGGGCGAGGTTTGTACGTCTTCGGGACGTAGTCGATAGGGGTCTCTGTTGACCTGGGTATTCATGAGTCGTTGGCCAGGGATGCTCAACACTGGGACCAGGGTAGAACGATACAGATTGACCTACACCTTTGTCTACGACGCAGCCACACGCTCCTTTCAGTCTGGATTTCGAACCATCACAACTTCCGTTCCAGTGTAGCATTGGGCTGCGCCGCTCCGAGCCAACGCTGGATTTTGTCCATCTGTTTGATTATCCAGTCGCGACAGAGAGTGGCACTGGTAGCAGAGAGCCTCTCCCTCAAGAGCAGCGGTCCCGTCATCGCGGGTCACCGTCGTCTTCAGTTCTGTGATCGGTTTGTCACTCCTAACTTTGAGCACTTCCACTGTGCCAGTGATCTTGTCTCCCGGTCGTACGGGTGCCTTGACGTTCCAGTCCACATGAAGGAAGCCGGTCCCCGGTCCCGGAAGCTCCTCGGCAACCACCGCGTTCAGAATCGCACTCGTTACCCCACCT
>CBDBID010000008.1:0-14940 GCA_965205565.1 Acidobacteriota bacterium | reverse complement strand
TCCCCATGCCAATGAAAAACCTCGACTTGCGGAGGAATGAGTCTCCCCAGTTCATGACTCGTCGCCTTTTCAGAAAGATCGATTGGAAACCAGCCGATCTCTGGCTCGGAGTTCTTGTAAACCTTGGAGCCCAGAACGTCTGCGATGAGCTGGCTTCCGAGACAAACCCCCAGGATGGGCTTCCCGGTTGCGATGGCCTGACCGATGAGGTCCTTTTCCGCCTTGAGCCATGAATACTTCGACTCGTCATGGGCACTCATTGGACCTCCCATCACAATCAGCCAGTCAATATCGTTGATGGAGGGAAGCGGTTCATCTCGATAAAGCTCGGTGAGGCTAACTTGCCATTCACGCTCCTTGAGCCAAGGCAGAATGGTCCCCAGACCCTCGAAGGGAACATGTTTTAAGTAGTGAACTCTCATATCAGTGATTCGTCTGTCCCGATGGGCTGAAAGCTACCATACGTAGCCGATCAACATTGCACAAAGCTAGTGCCAATCAAATCCATTCTGCAATACCGTTTCGCAACGCCCAAGCCCTTGAAAACCCGTCGGGCGCTGGCCCGTTGCGTAATCGCTCCTTTGCGCACGGCAGCGTCCAGATCTTGCACAGCTTGCCACCGAAAAGACACCGGGCCTGAGCCGATCCGAGGTCTAATCTCGCATACCTCTGTAGAAGGAGGTGCCGCGACGAGGAAACCATGCCGGATTCAAGCAATCTCTCTGATCCTGGCAGGGAGGCTCTTACTTTATCCGACATTCCTCATATCAACTTCGGATGTGAGTTCCTCTGACCTCTACATGATGAATGATCAAAACCTATCAGTCCCCCAACCTTGAATCAACCGTTCCTTCCCCATCCTTCGGCTGAAAAGGGCCTGTGATCACTGGTTTTCAAGATGCTTTTGGCAAAATCTGATAATCGGAGACACCTCTCCAGTTGCTCGATCAGAAACACTGAACGCTAGGCTGTACTCCATCTCAATCGGTCAATCCGAGACAATAGCTCGGCCCATATCTCCTGGCTTACCGCGACCTCCGCCATCTGAAATGTGACGATCCGGCTATGCCAAACTACCTTCGCTCCGATCTTGATCAGCTTAGTCAATAGGCTGCGAAGGGACCAGTGTTTGATGCTTCTAGGGAGGACCAGCCGCCGCAGGAAATTGCCCAGGTTATAGGCCAAAACGAACAGACCCAACCTCACCTGATTCGGGACAAAGCGCTGGCAGGACAGCCGTGTCCAGTTCAACGCATACTTGCCTTCCTTGATCCACTGCTCGACGGTGCCACGCCCATTGTAAAAGTGAACCACCCCTGGAGCTTGCGCGCTCATATTGGTCACGATGAAACCGACTCTCGGAAAGAGTTCGCCGCGATGCCACTCGACCTTGGCAATCACCCGTCGAGGCCGGTCCCAACTGGCGGCTTGATAGCTGAAATCGGCAAACCAGACGACGGGTTTTCGGGGTGGACGACCCACTGGCCGGGTCAGCAGGTGTTCAATCTTTTCTTGAAGCACCTGGTTGGCGGGAAGCCGGATGGCATACAAAAAGCCTTTCTTCTCCAGGTATTGATAAATCTCCGGCTTGGCGAAGGCGGCATCCCCCCGAAAGTATTTGCGGACTTTCTTCTTCTCGTAGCGAGCCACGATTGGTTCCAGTAGCTCCTTCCAGCGATCCGCGCTGTGAACGTTGCCGGGGCGAAGCAAGGCACCTTCGCAATCTCCGAACTGGTTAAAACAAAACAGGGGATGGTAGCAGGTGCATCCAAAATGGCCGTTGTAGGCAGAGTCTTCTTGCTCGCCATGGACCGGGCTGGCTGAACTGTCCATATCCAGAATGATTCGTCGATGAGCGGTCTTCTCCAGTGCTCGTTCCACCCATTGGCCATTGACTTCCGAAAGGGCTTTGAGGTTGTCCTTAACAGACAGCATCTGGGTCTCAAATCGACCCATTGTGTTGGCACTGGCGGCATTCTTCTTGTCGATCTTCTTTCCAGTGATCCTCCGCATAGTCGGATCCACCGATAAACGATGACCATCGTTGACATCTTCATAGCCAGCCAGGCGGCTGTATACTGATTGGCGCAGCAACGACGCGAGGTGGTGCTGGATGTTGCGCCCGGTCCGCGAATCGTCAAAAACTGAGGGTACACTATCGAATAAAGCCAACGCCTCGTCCAGGTCACGATAGGCGAGAAGTCCGGCATCCGATGTGACCTTTGCCCCATGAAATTCAAGCCTCAGACTGCCATCAATACCAAGCTTCATACCTTCACCCTTTGGGTTAGCCATTTCTTGCCCTCTTTCATAGATTATATCTGCTGTAATTATAATGGGTTAGGGTGATATAGGGAGGCACGATGAGTGTCCCATATGGTGAATGGGGATTTAGACAAGGAGTCGAACATGTCCAAATTACGTGTAGTGTTCATCGTCGCTTTGGTGGCCTCTTTCCTGCTGGGCGTTGAGGCGTTGGCTGCCGGGCGCGATGGGGGTTTTGCCACCGATTCGGGTTCTATTCTTGCGAGTAGCACCACCCTTTCCCCAACAGCCGTTTTCGCAGCTTTTCTGGCCAATCTTGACAGTGGAGCCGACGGCGATTCGGCCATCTCAGTGAGTAACATTCTGGGAGCCCCGTCAGGTTCGGGATTTCCCGAGGGTGGAGACACGATGGGCTCCCTCTCGATTTATCTTTACGATACGAACTCCGACAGCGCATGGGTGTTCGATACGGCGGACAATCCCACTGTGGGTTCCGGACTCGACGCGAGTGGGCAGCTGGGGTCGGGGAAAACTTACACCGTGCTATTGAGCGAGGTCGTCAATGCGGTGGGAGGCGGCGACTTTGTTGGCTATGCCTGGATTGTTGCCAACTTTGACGCGGTGGCCGGCACTTTCGTCAATTTCTTTCCTGCGCTGGGAGTAGGGCAGTCCTTTCAGATGCAGCCGACTACTGGAGGAACACCGGTCAGTGTTCCTTAAGTGACGTTGCTACCTCTGAGGAGACCCGAACCCAGGTCTCCTATCAGGGCACGCTTTGTGGGAGCGGTGATCCCATCCTTGGGATGCCGCTCCCATTCTGACCTTTCGGACTTTTCGGTGGCTAGCCGAAGCGTGCCATCATCCTTGACCCCGAAATGACTCCGGGCCCTTTTCTAAAAGTTATCCTGTTTTTCTGACTTCCTTTGCAGATACCCGAGTTGGAGAACTCCGTGCGTGTCTATTGGGATGCCCTGAGTCGTCTGGATCGGGTGGAGGCGATGAAGTACGTTCACCCCAGTGATCTGAATCAATTTCTCAATCGGGCACCCTCCCTGATCGGCGGCTGGGAGCTGGGGGAGATCTCCATGGAGTCCGAGACTCTGGCAACCGTCCGGCTGCGGGTCACTCGGAATTTTTTCGGTCGCTTCCAGGCTGTGCCCACAAGCGAGACCTGGGAGAAAACGGAAGATGGATGGAAGGTGAGAATCCAACCCATTGAGCAGCAGTTCGCCAAGTTGACATCCTTTCAGAAACCTCCCCTCCCTGAGCGTCTGGACGTGTTTCCCAAGCAGCTGCGCTTCTATGCGATGGCTCCCCAGCAGCCAGGGGTTCTGGTCATTCGTAACGGGCTGAAGGTGGATCTGGAAATTGTTGGCTTGCAAGTGGACTCGGCGCGCTTCCGGTTGCCCGAGTTCACCCCCAAGGTTGCGGCCAGATCGGTAGTACGAATTCCGATCCGCTACGCGGGCAAGGAGAAGAAGTCAAATCTGAAGAGCGAGCTGCGACTCCAGATCCGGATCGGCGAGGAAATCAGGGACTTCGGGGTGCCCATCGTGTACAATCACACGGACCGGGTGATGGAGTGGATCCGTCAGAAGAAGGGGGCGGGCGAGGCGCCGGATCGGGAAGAAAAGTAGGCGGTCTCGTCGGTCAAGGATGGGCGCTGGCTTCGAGGAGCACGTACCTGGTGTTGTGGTGCCATTGGAAATCCTGCTTGCCGTCTACCAGTTCCGATAGTTGATCCCAGGGCCAGACGGTTTCCTCAGTTTCGGCAGTCCTCCGGCGACGAGCCTTCGGTACCGGGAATCCTCCTTGCGGGAAAGCGGCTTTACTTCAGCCGTGGCCCGCCGGAAGAGTTCTTCCTCTTTCATTTCGTCGTCTAAATTCAGGGAAGGGGGTTCAGGTTCGAGGTCTCGGTTCGAACGGTTCTTCATAACAAGCGTACCCTTGAGACGACCGGACACGATGCAGTGAGGACTGCGGGTTGCGGTTGAACTTCACAACTTGAGGTGATGTTTGACGAAAAACTTGAATCGCTGTTCCATATCGACGGGTACTTCTACGATCTGGTCCTTGAGGTGCTAGGTGATTTCCGAGCTGAAACGGTAAGTGGATAGAAAGTTCAGGCAGGGTGGACAGGCCGAAAGGTGATCTTCGAGCAATCGTTGCGTGGCTGGATCCATAGCGCCCTCCAAGTAATCGATCAGCAAGTCCACACATTTCCTGCAGGTAAAAAAGTCGTTCACGATCTACCCTCAAAATAATGGTTCAATTTTTGACGCACGAAAAGACGTGCGCGGTGGATTCGAGTTTTGGTGGTGGCTTCTTTCAAGCCCAGAAAGGAGGAGATGCGTTTGATGGAAAGGCCTTCTACATCTCGTAGCACGAGAGGGACACGGTACTCAAAAGGTAGGGATTGGACGGCTCCGTGTAGGTAGTCTCCCATTTCACTGTTTAGGATGACCTCCTCCGGATCTACCGCCCACTTATAGATAGGAGACTGAAACTCATCGTTGTCGTTGAAGCTCGGGAAGTAGCCCTCCAGTCGCACTTCCTTGTGACGGGTTCCACGGTTTTTGCGCAGCCACATGATCGAGTTGTTGATGGCAATTTTTTTAATCCAGGGCCAGATGTCCCCTTCATTGCGAAAGGTATCGATCTTGCCGATAACCTTGAGCAGAGTGTCTTGTAGAATCTCTTCAGTATCAGATGGATTCTTCGTGTAATTGAGGATCACTCCGAAGAGAGGCCTCGAGTAGTGATGCACGAAGTCGTCTACCGCACCGGGGTCGAGATTTCTCAGACCTTCAACCAGCCGGTCCTGCTCATCAAGCTTCGGTTTCACGGTAGGCATGGCTTTTTCCACGATACACCAAAAGCGCCGCGACTCGAAATTCGGTGAAATTGCTTTCGAAATCGGGGCTTGCTAGGATTTTTTTATGAAATGGCCGGTGATTCCGGTGTGTGCGGTGCTTTTCTGGACGGCCTCCGCCGGGACGGCTCAGCGGCGAGGCGAATCGCCCGCTCGGTACTTCAAGTCTTTTCACTCCCATGAAGATCATGACAACCTGGCCAGAGCCGTCCTTCGAAACGGTTTCCGGGTGATCGTGGAAGAGCAGGGAGGCCAACCGCTGGTGGCCTTGCTCAGCTACATTCGAATCCCCCTCTTTTTGAAGGACTCGGAGCTGGGCAGGGTGCGATTCCTGCAGCAGGCTGTGTCGAGCTCCATCAGGCTGGAACAAAGGATCTTTGGATTGGGTGGAATGTTGACCAGCGAGGTGGCCCCGGGAGGAGCCTATTTCTGTTCGGTCGTGCCCCCGAAAACACTGCGCAGAGCCCTCGAGATTCATCGGGATCTGGCCAAACCTTTGGTTTTTGAGGCCGAGCAGGTCCAGGAGGCTTTGCTCCGGATCGATGATCCCGAGGGCGAGTCGATGACGCCGGAATCTTCGGCTCGCAAGCTTCTGTGGGACTGGGTCTCGCCTTCGGACGGGCGGTTGTCCGATCTCTTGCTGGATTGGGGAAAAACCCCTTTCCAGTCGTTGAATCGAGAATTGCGACGCCTGCACGACCGATACTTCAACCTCGACAACATCCTGCTGGTGGTGACCGGAGACGTGCTCCGCAATAGAGTCCTGGAAAACGTTGCCGAACTGTACGCTCCCCTGAAGAGTGGGCGGACCAGGCCGGTTGACCGAAGACAACGCACCTCACCGTCCTCCGGTTTGCGCTACCAGCTCCAGAGAGGGGATCATGCCGTTCCCTACGGCTTGATGGCCTATCCCGTTCCGGGACCTTCCCACCCGGACTATCCGGCCCTTCTGCTTCTCTCTTGGCTGCTCGGGGAAGGTCGCAGTAGTTGGCTCCAAGGACTGGTTCAACAGGGGAGTGCCCTGGACGTGGGATGCGGTATCGAGACTCGGCGGGGAATCTCCTTCTTCATCGTTTTTCTGAAGGCTCATCCGGGGCGCCTGGATCGGTCGGAAGTCGGCGCACTGGCCCTTTTCGAGGCCATCCGGCGAAAGGGCGTTCCGGCCCCAGAGCTGGAGAAGAGCAAGGCGCTGTTCCTGCGAGCCTTCTATGAGGAGTTGTTGTCTCTGAATGGCCGAGCCTACCGGCTGGCTTGGTATGAAAGGCTCGGCAGTTACCGGCGGCAGCAGGAGCTTCTCGACCGCATTCGAGGGCTGGACACGTCCCAGATTGAGGCCGCGGTCAAGCGTCACTTTTCGTTATCGCAACTGGCGCTGCTCGAGTATCTGCCGCGAAGCGCCGAGCAGAGGACATTTTCCCCGGAAACCCTCAAGGAGTTATGGAAGACGCTGATTCCCCAGGCGGCCGCGAGGGAGATCGAGACCATCAAGGCGCGATCGAAAGGGGCGAACCGGGTTTTTGAGCTCCCCTGGAAGTTCGCTCCCCGTTACGGAAAGTCGTCCCTGCGAAAAACATCCATCTTGAGGGGGCCTGCGGTCTACTGGCAGGAGAAGCACGAGGTGCCTCTAGTCGAAGTGGGTTTCTTCTACCCGGGCGGACGCATCGAGGAATCTCCGGATGAAGCGGGCACCACAGAGCTCATGTTGCGCACTCTCGTGCAAAATACCCGGGGACTCAAGCTGGATTCGCTGGCCTTGTACCTGGACCGGATGGGCGCCCAGGTCGAGGTAGTCAACGAACCCGATTTTTTCGGCCTGCGGGCCTCCGTGCTCTCCAATCACCTGGCCGAGCTTTTCGACGTTGTGTCGGAATGGACCCACCATCCAGTACTGGAAGAATCCGTCCTGCACCGAGAGCGTCTGAGGATGCCGGTTCTGAGATCCGCGGCCAGAACGTCCTGGGCCCAGATGGTCCAGTCAGCCCAGGAAAGCTTCTTCGGGCGGCACCCATACGCCTATAGCCGATATGGAACCGGGACCAGCCTGGCTTCCATTACCCTGGCCTCTCTACAGGAATGGGTGGATCAACGCATGAAGAAAGTGCATCCCCTGATCGTGATTCGAGGGGACTTTGAGGGAACATCGTTTCTGCAGGACTTCATCTCCGTGCTTTCGGATTCGACCTACACGACTCGAGAGGTGACACGAAAAGAGCCGGAAGGGGACGAGGAGGGGAAAGCATTGCGGCCCGTCTGGCACGGAGAAGATGGTCACCGAGTGCTGGTTCTGCCGGGCCCGCCAGAGGGTTCCCGGGAGGAACGTGTCCTGGATGTCGTCGAAAACTGGATCCAGTTCTCCGATTCCAAGACGCTAGGGGCCGGTCCTGTGTCGCATCTCGTCTTTCACCAAGCCGGCTTGAGCGGCGGCAGCATTTACATTTCGACCGCTACGGGGAAAGCAGACCAGGAGCAGCGAGAGTCGGTGCTTCGATTCTTGCGAACGCTCAAAGAGATTCCCGTTCGCGATCACGAGTTCCTGCAGGCGTTGAGTATGACCATCACCCGCTTCTATTTGAGTCAACAGGGGAGGAAATATGTTTTGGATCTGGGGCGGAATCTGCTGCTGAATGCGGCTCCGGGTTTTGAGAGACGCTATATTTCCACCATCCGGAGCGTTAGCCGAGAGGACTGGGAAAATCTCCTGGCTCGGTATCTCTCGTGGGAAAGTTAGCCGTGAAGAGCTGAGCTTGCAACCAGGACGAGCTGGCTGGATGGGAGCCGGAAGCGGGGGCGTGGCCGGCTGCATCGGTCAGGCGAAGATCAGTCCAGGACGGGGCTCATTGTCGAGATTCCTGCGCCAGTTTGGTGCTGTCTCATTCGATCAGACGCTATGAAAGCAATCATTATGGCGGGCGGGCAGGGCACTCGATTCTGGCCACTGAGCCGCAAAGCCCGACCCAAGCAGTTTTTGAAGCTGGCGGGGGAGGAGAGCTCGCTGCAGCAAACGGTGAAGCGACTGGAGCCCCTTCTTGCTCCTCGAGACGTCTTTATCGTGTGTGGCGAACAATACGTGGATCGAGTGCGGCGGCAGCTATCCGAGGTGTCTGAGGACCAGATTATTGTGGAACCGGCGGCCCGCAACACGGCACCCTGCTTGGGTTTGGCGGCCTTGCATCTGCACCGCCTCTTCCCGGGAGAAACTCTGGCCGTGCTTCCATCAGACCATGTGATCGGAAACAAGGAGGAGTTGCACGAGCTTCTTCTGGCAGCGGAGTTTGTGGCCCAATCTGGAAAATTGGTGACCTTTGGTATCGTGCCAACTCATCCCGCTATCGGCTACGGCTATCTGCGGCGAGCGGAGGAAATCGGAAACTTCCGGGGACGGACTGCTTACCGCGTGGAGGCCTTCACGGAAAAGCCCGATCTCGGGGCGGCCGAAAAATTTGTCTCGTCGGGTCAGTACTACTGGAACAGCGGTATGTTCGTCTGGGGGATCGAAACCATTCTGATGGAGATCCAGTCCCATTTGCCAGACCTGTACCAGTCTCTTAAACGGGCCGATCGTTTGCGCCACGCTCCGGAAAAAAAGAGAGAAATCTTTCGTCGGGTCTCTCCTATCTCGATTGATTACGGAGTCATGGAACGCTCCGCAAAAGTGGTCGTGCTGCCCTCCCAACTGGATTGGAATGATCTGGGCAATTGGAAAGCATTGGAGACCCTCAGTGAGGCAGATCAGAACGGGATTCGATCCAACTGCCGCTATATCGCCGTGGATGGCCGGAACTGCTCGATTCATGCTCCGGCAGACAAGCTGGTAGCTTTGGTAGGAGTGGAGAATCTCGTCATTGTGGAAACTCCGGATGCGTTACTGGTTTGCCAGGCCGATCGGACTGAAGATGTGCGTGAGGTGGTGAAGGAGCTGGAGGTGCAAGGCTGGACCGAATATGTGTGAGGGACTCGCCAAATGAGTGATCCAGGCGTGGCGCTGGGAGAGATTTTGGATCATCCAGAAGAGATCCGGCGGCTGGATCCAAGCAACTATCTGGCGATTCTGGAGCGCTTTCATCACCAAATCGAGAAAGCGTTACGACTCGGAAAACAGACCAGGATCGGTTGAAAGAGGCGCTCTGAAAGTGGGCTGCCGATCGGCGAGCACGGGCTACCTGAACGGTGAAACGATGAATGCAGCTATTTTCCGTGAGTACGACATCCGGGGCATTGCTGAGAAGGATCTGACAGACCCGGTGGTGCGGCACCTGGGACGCGCCTTCGGCACCTATCTGCTGCGCCGTGAACATTCGGAAATCGTGCTGGGGCGAGATTGTCGTCTCAGTTCCAATCGCCTGAGAGACCGGCTGGTCGAGGGATTGATCCATGCGGGCTTGCGGATTGTCGACGTCGGCGTCTGTCCCACCCCGGTGCTGTACTTCGCCCGCCAGAAGCTGCAATCCCAGGGTGCGGTGATGATCACCGGGAGTCACAACCCCGCTGACTATAACGGATTCAAGATGCTGGCAGGATCGTCCACTCTTTACGGTGAGGAGATTCAGAAGCTCTACAAGCTGTGCCGGAAGCAGGATTTTGAAGTCGGAAGCGGAACTCTTCAGGAGCGACCCATCCTGAAGCAATACATCGAGTATCTCCAGCACTCCTTGGGCAGATTGGAGAGGCCTTCCAAGATCGTCGTGGACTGCGGAAATGGGACGGCGAGCCTGGTGGCTCCTGCCGTTTACCGGAACTTGGGCTGTCAAGTCGTGGAGCTGTTCTGCGACATGGACGGCCGCTTTCCCAACCACCACCCAGACCCCACCGTAGTGTCCAACCTCCAGGATCTGATCCGGGCCGTACGCCAGGAGGAAGCTGCAGTCGGACTCGCATTCGATGGAGATGGAGATCGCATCGGAGCCGTGGACGATCGGGGCCGTATCGTCTGGGGGGATCAGTTGATGGTTCTCTACAGCCGGGACATCTTGAGACAAGAGCCGGGCGCTACCATCATTGCCGATGTGAAATGCTCGCAGATTCTGTACGACGAGATCGAAAATCTGGGTGGTCGAGGGATCATGTACCGAACCGGACACTCTCTGATCAAGGCGAAAATGAAGAAAGAGAAGGCTCTGCTGGCGGGCGAGATGAGTGGACACATGTTTTTCGCTGATCGCTACTTTGGATATGACGACGCCACCTATGCGGGAGCCAGACTGTTGGAAATCCTCTCCCACTCGGACGACCAGATCTCGGATCTTCTGGCGGACCTTCCCCAGACCCACCACACCCCCGAGATTCGAGTCGACTGTCCCGAAGAGCACAAGTTTGAGCTGGTGAGTCTGGCACAGGATTATTTTCGCCGCCACTATCGGACGGTGACGGTTGATGGCGTCCGGGTTCTGTTCGAGGATGGTTGGGGGTTAATCCGGGCTTCCAATACCCAGCCGGCGTTGGTCTTGCGCTTCGAAGCGAGATCCGCCGAGCGCCTGGAGCGGATTCGGGATTTGATGGAAGGAAAGCTGGAGGAGTTGAAAAAAACTGTCGAAAAAGATGCGTGATCCACATGTATTCATCGTCAGTGACGCGACCGGTGAGACCGCCTATCGAACTCTGAAGGCCGCCATGATGCAGTTCGAGGACCATGCCACCATTACCCGCATCGGCAACGTGCGCCAGGAGAAGCAAATTGCCAGGATTCTGGACCAGGCGGGGCGCGATCACAGCCTGATCGTCCATACCTTTGTTTCCCAGAAATTGCGCGACTCGCTGCGCCAGGCTGCGCAGCGAAAGGGCCTCGAGACCATCGATCTGCTGGGAGCTCTCATCGAAAAATTAGCCTCGTTTTTCCATAAGTCGCCGTCGGCCCAGCCGGGCCTTCTGCATCGGGTCGACGAACAATACTTCGATCGCATCGATGCGATTGAGTACACCATCGGGCACGACGACGGACGGGCGGTCGGGGAGATCGGGAGCGCTGACATCATCCTCGTGGGAATCAGCCGTACCTCGAAGACGCCTTTGAGCGTCTACATGGCCCAAGAAGGCTGGAGAGTAGCGAATGTGCCCATCGTGGTGGGTTTGGAACCGCCAGCCGACCTGTTCAAGGTCCGGGACGATCAGGTGGTGGGGCTGACCATCGATGCCAAACGGTTGTCGGAAGTGCGAAAGGTTCGGCTGCGCCGTCTGAAGGTGAAAGAAAGCAACTACGCCGACCAGAATTACGTCGAGGAAGAGCTGAGATACGCCCACTCGATCTTTCAGAGGCGACCCGCTTGGCCGGTGATCAACGTCAGCGGCAAATCGATTGAGGAGATCTCTCAGGAAGTGCTGGACGCTCTGGTAGGAAAGGATAGGATGCTGTAGGTTGCCTCGTTTTGGTGCCTCCTTTACCGGTCCGGCTTGGGCATGCACGCCTCTGGCCACTTTGCAGACTGCAGAACCGCAACGGAGCCACATAACAGAGCCACCATGGGGAAAGTCATCGAGGTCCACAAGTACCATAGCTACCAGAACGACTTTTTGATCGTTCGATCCGAGCAGGTGGAGGAAGGGAAGTACGCAAGCCTTTCAAAAGCGGTGTGCGATGCCCACTCGGGACTGGGAGCCGACGGTTGTGTTCTCCTTAGAGCCGGCTCGAAAAACAGGTTTTCCATCCGCATCTTCAATCGAGACGGAAGCGAGGCGGGAATGTCGGGCAACGGCGCCCGATGTGCTTGCGCTTTCATCCATCAGCAGGGTCTGACCCAGCAGCAGGAAATCGAGCTACAAACCGAATCAGGCGACAAAACCTTCCGGTTGGTTCAAGAAGCGAACCAGATCTGGGAATACCGATCCAGGATTGGGGAGCCGCGCTTTCTTCCCGCCGACATCCCTTTCCTGGCCATGTCCGAAGAAACCGAGGTAGCTGACCTGAAGTTGACTGTCTCGGGGAGGGCGGTGGCGATTACGGCGCTCTGGGTGGGGAATCCTCAGTGTGTGGTTTTCGTCGAGTCCTTGCCCGAGACCGATCTCTGGCATGAGCTGGGAGCGGCTCTCGAAGTGCACCCCAGGTTTCCTCAGAAAACAAACGTCAGCTTCGTCCGAGTCGATGGCCCTCACCGTCTCAGCATCTGGATCTGGGAACGAGGGGTGGGGCCGACCTACTCGTCCGGTACGGGTTGCACCGGCGCGGCCGTAGCGGCCCTTTGGAGGGGTAAGGCCCGGTCCCCAGTGGAGGTTCGCACCACCACCGGTTCTCAGCTTGTAGAGTGGGAGCCAGGCCGGGAAATCCTACTGACGGGACAATCCGAATTCGTAGCGGAAGGGCGCTTCTTTTGGAGGAATCTTGGCTGATCGAAATCTCGTCCGCTCCATTGAGGAAGAACTGCTGGATCACATCGATTTACTTCGTCAATTGGTGGAGCTGGAAAGTCCATCTACCAAGAAAGCCCTGGTGGATCGCCTGGGCGACCGCCTCACGGAATGGTTTATCGCCCACCATTGGCCGGCCAACCGCATCGCTCGAACTTCGGTTGGAGACATCCTCTGGACGGAGTGGAGGGAAGGCGAAGGGGAACCCATTCTGGTGCTCTGTCACCTGGATACCGTCTGGGAAGAAGGGACTCTGGATCGGTTTCCTTTTCGGGTTGAGAATGGGCTGGTTTACGGTCCTGGGGTGTTCGACATGAAAGCTGGGGTGGTTGCCACCCTTCAGATCCAAAAGTACATTTCCCAGGGTTGGCTGCGGCCCCGCCGGAAGGTGCGATTTCTCTACACCACCGACGAGGAAGTCGGTAGCTTCGAAAGTCGTGCGGTGATCGAGGATTTTTCCCGCCAAAGTGCACTCGTGCTGGTCACCGAACCGCCCTTGCCGGGTGGAGTGTTGAAAACCCAGCGAAAAGGGTGCGGAAATTACCGTGTCACGGCCCGCGGAAGGGCCGCCCATCCCGGGGTGGATCCGGAGAAGGGCGTCAACGCCGTGCAAGAGATCGCCCACCAGATCTTAAAGTTCCATTCCCTGGCCAATTCGGAACGGGGGACCACGATGGCCGTCACCGTGGTGCGAGGTGGTGAACGCGAAAACGTCATCCCTGACTCAGCCGAGGCGGCCTTCGATGTCCGCGTGAAAACCCTCGAAGAAGCCGATCGAATCGAAAGCGCAATTGCCGGCCTTCAGCCTCATTTGCCCGAAGCCCGACTGGAGGTGGTGGGGGATATGGACCGGCCTCCCATGGTGAGGACCGAACGCAGCCGAGATCTATTTTCTGCCGCCTGCCGCCTGGCACTCGAGGTGGGCATGAGTCTAGAGGAAGGGGAGACGGGTGGCGGGAGCGATGGCTGTTTTTCGTCAGCCTTGGGCGTGCCGACTCTGGACGGTCTGGGTGTCGACGGTGACGGTGCCCACGCTCTGCATGAGCATATTGAGCTGGCCCAACTCCCCCCAAGAACGGCCCTCTTGGCAAAACTCATCGAGGGTCTCTAGGCTGCAAGACTGACCTCTTTGGTCGGTTGACTCTACCGAATCTTGTGAGTAAGGTAGCGCTTTTCGAGAGGGGTGTGGGAAACGAAAGAGGGGGCATGAAGGAGCTAGAAGCTGCGGTGCCGAAGGACGGCCAGAAAATCAGCTTTGAAAACGGGCAGATGCGGGTGCCCGCCCGGCCGATCATTCCGTTCATCGAGGGGGACGGAATCGGTACCGATGTGTGGAAGGCTGCCCAACGCGTGTTGGATGCGGCCGCGCAGCAATCTTATGGGCAGGACCGTTCGATCGCCTGGTACGAGGTGCTGGCGGGTGAAAAAGCCAAGCAAACCTCAGGAGAATGGCTACCCGAAGAAACCGTACAGAGAATCGCCGCATTCAAGGTGGCCATCAAGGGACCCTTGACCACTCCCGTGGGCGGGGGCATTCGCAGCTTGAACGTTACCTTGCGGCAGGTGTTGGATCTGTATGCCTGCGTGCGGCCCTGCCGCTATATCGCGGGCGTCCCTTCTCCGGTAAAACACCCCGAAAAGTTAGACGTCGTCATTTTCCGGGAGAATACCGAAGACGTGTACTCGGGTATCGAGTGGGCTCAGGGTTCTCCTGAGTGCGCCAAGGTGATCGACTTCATCAACTCCGAATTTTCGAAGAAGATTCGCAGTGATTCCGGCATCGGGATCAAACCCATCTCTATTTTCGGGACTCAAAGATTGGTGCGCAAAGCCGTTCGCTACGCCCTGGATCATGGCCGTCGCCGGGTTACGCTCGTACACAAGGGCAACATCATGAAGTACACGGAAGGCGCCTTCCGGGATTGGGGATATCAGCTGGCCAAAGACGAGTTTGGCGAGGTGTGTGTCGATGAAAAGGAGCTGTGGGACTCGCATGGTGGAAAGATTCCCGAGGGGAAGATCCTGATCAATGACCGGATTGCCGATGCCATGTTTCAACAGGTGCTGTTGCGACCCGACGAGTACGAGGTGATTGCCCTGCCCAACCTGAACGGCGATTACCTTTCCGACGCCTGTGCCGCCCAGATCGGAGGATTGGGCATGGCGCCAGGAGCCAACTTCGGAGACGAAGTGGCCCTGTTTGAAGCCACCCATGGCACTGCCCCGAAATACGCCGGCCAGGACAAGGTCAATCCCGGATCGTTGATTCTCTCCGGGGTCATGATGCTCGAACACCTGGGTTGGCAGGAGGCCGCCGACACCGTCTACCAAAGTCTGGGCCGGACCATCTTGCAAAAACGAGTCACCTACGATCTGGAGCGCCAGATGGAAGGAGCTACGATCCTCAGAACGAGCGGATTCGCCTCGGCCATCATCGAAAACATGGCGGTCTGACTGGGAAGGTGAGG
>CBDBID010000007.1:0-46539 GCA_965205565.1 Acidobacteriota bacterium | reverse complement strand
CCGCTCCAGCCCGAGCGGACCACCAGAGAGAGGTCAGCCGGGATGCGTTCCAGGTGCAGCAACAGGATCAGGCCCGAGACGACCAGATAGGCCACGATCATCAGGGGGGACGAACACTCCCGTGAAGCGGCCGATGGAGCGAATGCCTCCCAGAATGACTGCTCCCACTCCCAAAGCCACCATCAGCCCGGTAAGCCAGGTGGGGACTTGGAAGGAATCTTCTAAAGCGTGGGCCACCGAGTTGGATTGCACCATGTTGCCGATGCCGAAGGCGGCCACTGCGGCGAAGAGAGAAAAGAGAACTCCCAGCCCTCTTCCCAGCAAAGGGTGGCGAATTCCACGGGACAGGTAATACATGGGCCCCCCCGCCTGTTCGCCTCGAGGATCGGTGGTGCGAAACATCACCGATAGCACCGCTTCCGAGAATTTGGTGGCCATTCCGAAGATCCCGGTCATCCACATCCAGCACAGCGCGCCCGGACCTCCCAGTGCGATGGCCGTGGCGACCCCCACGATGTTGCCGGTCCCCACTGTGGCAGCCAGGGCTGTCATCAGGGCCTGAAAGTGGGAGATGTCGCCCTCACCCCCCGCCTCTTTGCGCACCACCAGGGCTAGCCACAGGGATCGTCCCAACTGAGTGATCTGCAGGCCGCGCAGTCGAACTGTTAGAAAGACGCCCGTCAACAAGAGCAGGGGGACCAGACCGTAGGGACCCCACACCGTGTCGGAGATGACTTGAAGGAACGACTTCAGATCAGTGGCCACACAATCTCGCTGGGTAAGGGGTTGGCTTCGCCGGCGCGGAACATATCAAGGGGAAGCTGATGGGGTCAATGGCGCCTCGTCGGCCGGGACGGCAGCGGGGAGACCCCGCCAACAGCCTGGACGAACAACCGGCTCTTGGGATAGGGTTGTGTTCCCGGTCACTGTACATCTTTGAGGGCAGCATGACCTTGGAGCAATTCGTCAATTCGATCGCTACCGGGGCAGCTTCCTCCTCGTCTCTGTCCGATCCGTTGCGAGCGCTTTGGCATGAGCGAAGGGGTGACTGGAAACGGGCTCACCAGATCGCTCAGGATGCTGCAGGGAGGGAAGGAGCCTGGGTGCATGTCTATCTGCATCGCAAAGAAGGAGATCTGAGGAATGCCCACTACTGGTATCGGCGCTCCGGTCGTCCGGAATCGGAGGGGACGTTGGAACAGGAGTGGGAATCCATTGTGGCGGCGCTGCTGAGCGCCGGCTGACCTCGCACTGGAGGGAGGAAATCAGGATGAGAAAGAAACTGCCCGTACCTTTTTTGTCGCTACTGTTGCTGGCCTTCTTTGGCTGGCTCGGAATTAGCGCTCCGGTGGGGGACGAGGCGCCGTCCCTGCCCTTTGAGGTGGTGCCCGACTGGCCGGAGCTGCCCCAGGGCTGGCACCTGGGGAACACCATGTCCGTGGCTGTGGACTCCCACAACAACGTCTACGTTCTCAACAAGGGCAAACACCCGGTGATCGGCTTCAGCAGCGAGGGGAAGTTGCTACGATCCTGGGGTGAAGGGCTGATCGTGGCTCCCCATGGACTGGAGGTGGATGCCGAGGACAACGTCTGGGTTACCGACATCGAGAACCACATCGTGGTCAAGTTCAGCTCCCAGGGGCGGGTCCTGATGGTCCTGGGACGCATCGGGACGCCGGCCGAGGATGAGTGGAGTTTCGACAAACCAACCGACGTCGCCTTCGGTCCGGGGGGCGAGGTTTACGTCACCGACGGTTATGGTAATTCGCGGATCGTGAAGTTTTCCAAAGAAGGGGACTACTCGCTGGCCTGGGGTAAGAAGGGCGACGGTCCCGGCGAGTTCAGCTCGCCGCACACCCTGTTCGTCGATTCGCAGGGACGCGTCTTCGTGGGTGACCGGGAAAACCATCGCATCCAGATCTTCGACGCCAACGGCCGTTTCCTCGATCAATGGAATCAGGTGGGGACGCCCTTCGGACTGGCGCAGTCCGCGTCGGGAGACATCTATATGGTCGATGGGTATGCCAACCATCTGCTCAAGCTAGATCAGCAGGGACGCATCCTGGGGAGATTGGGCAAGCCGGGAAGAGCGCCCGGACGATTTCGCATCGCCCATCACTTGACGGTGGGCCAGAACGGTGAGTTGTACGTGGCGGAGGTAGAAAACCTCCGGGTTCAAAAGTTCGTGCCCCGGTAGCTTTTTCTTACCCCTTCCGGTTCATAGTCGACGCGAGATCTCTACCCATGGTTTCGAAGGCCAGGGGCGTACATTTGCCCATCTCGGTGGTGATCCCGGTTCGGAATCGATCGTCGCAGCTGCAAAAATGCCTGGAAGCACTGATCGAGAACGATCTCTCCGGATCGGAAGTTCTGGTCGTAGATGACGCCTCCGAGGAGGCGATCCGGCCAACCGTGGAATCCTTTTCCGCAGCCGCCAAAGTCCGTTACTTCAGGCTGGATCGGCATTCGGGGCCGGGGGTGGCTCGCAATCGGGGGCTCTCGGAAGCGGTATCCCCCTGGGTGCTCTTTCTGGATGGCGATGTCCAGCTCCCGGAAAAGAGCCTCCAGTGGATGCGGGAATCGCTGGATCTTTACTCGCATCGGCAGGACGTGGCCGGCGTTCTGGGCTGCTATTCCGAAGAATTGCCCTGGCGGGATTTCTTTACCAACTTCAAGAATCTCAGCATCTGCTTCCTGTACCACAGAACGGACACGCTGAGCCCCTACCTGCACACCCCCATCCTTTGCATTCAAAGAGATCTGCTACGGCGTTCCGGTGGATTTGAGGCCCGTGTTGCCACGGTTGAGGATTTTCGCTTGGGACTCCAGTTGGGCTACCAGGGCTACCGGTTCGTGATCGATCGCCGCGTGCGGGGCCTTCACCTCAAACGCTACACCTTCCTCCAGATTCTGGAGGAGGACTGGCGGAGGATCCGCGATCTGAAGAGCATACGGCCGGGTAAGGAGCAGCGCACATTTTACTACCAGGCGCTGCGCTGGAGTCGCTTGGTTTCCCTCTTTCTCCCGGGACCGACCCTGGTGGCGGCTGCCCTCATCCTTTGGGTTCCGGGCAGCGGTTGGTGGGCTCTGTCCGGTCTTCTCCTTTTTCTTCTCATCAACCTCCGCTTCCTGGCTTACACGCGCCGACGCCTGGGTTGGGTCTTCAGCGCCAAGGCGGCTCTGTTTCTGTTCGTGGAGATGCTGTGGGCCGAGTCCGCTCTGTTGCTGTCCCTTTTCCAGAAGCGTCGGGCCGTATAGGAGAGGATTCCCTGCTGCAGAATTGGGCTATCGTTTATGCCAGCTCGCTGGGGTAGACTATCGCCGTTCGCCAGAGGCTCGCGGAGCGTTTGTAACCCCTGGGTGCTGCACTCGTGCCAAATTGACTCAAAAACCACGGTCCGGACCAGTTCCGGACCCAATTGACACCATTGGGGCTCCGTGTTAGTTTGCGGTTTTTAACCATCTGGAAGGGGTGTTCTGCATGCCGAATGTGCTTCTAGTCTATCCGGAGTTCCCTCCATCTTACTGGGGAATGAATTTCGCACTCGAATTTATTGACTGCAAGGCCAATATGCCCCCGCTGGGACTGCTAACGGTAGCTTCGCTTTTTTCCCCGGACTACAGGCTCCAGCTGGTGGATGTCAACGTGGAGCCCCTGACCGAGGAGCACCTGAGCTGGGCGGACCTCGCCTGTACCTCGAGCATGGTCGTGCAGCGGGACTCTCTGCAGAAAGTGGTGCAGCGCTGCAATCAGGCTCAGGTCCCCATCGTTGCGGGGGGTCCGCATCCGACCTCGTTTCATGACGAGATGGAGGGTGTAGATCACTTCGTCCTAGACGAGGCCGAAGAAGTCCTACCCCAGTTCCTGAGTGACCTGAGAAATGGTAGCGCCCAACCCATGTATCGCAGCGAGCAGAAGCCGGATGTCACCCGGGCTCCTCTGCCCCGCTACGACCTGATACGGTTAAATGACTACGCCTCCATGACGGTGCAGTTTTCCCGCGGTTGCCCCTTTGATTGCGAGTTTTGTGACATCACCAAGCTGTTTGGTCGGGTGCCACGCACCAAGACCAATGAACAGATCCTGTCCGAATTCGACGTGTTGTATCGGCTGGGCTGGCGCGGATCGCTGTTCATGGTGGACGACAACTTCATCGGTAACCGCAAGGAGGCCATGAGGTTGCTTCCGGCCATCGCCGAGTGGCAAAAGGAGCGCAACTACCCATTCGATCTGTATACTGAGGCCAGCGTCAATCTGGTCAACAAGGAGGCCTTGCTCGACGCCATGGTTGACGCCGGCTTCAACATGGTTTTTCTGGGCATCGAAACTCCCAACCCGGAAGCTTTGTGGAAGACCAAGAAGAAGCAGAACACAAAAAAGGGCGAGGAAGACTTTCTCTTCAACTCAGTGCGCAAGATCCAGAACAAGGGTATGGAGGTAACGGCCGGGTTCATCCTGGGCCTGGATGGGGACACCGAAGACGCCTTCGATGCCCAGATCGATTTCATTCAAGAGGCGGGCATCCCCCTGGCCATGGTGGGCCTGCTGACCGCCATCAAGGGCACAGATCTTTACAACCGTCTCCAGAGGGAGGGTCGGCTGATCGAAGAGTCGACTGGAAACAACGTCAGCTTGACCCTGAACTTCGAGTCGGAAATGGATCGCCAGACGCTCTTGGAAGGCTACAAGCGGGTTCTCACCACCATCTACGATCCCACCCTCAAGAACTATTTTGGCCGTTGCCTCACATTACTGGAGCACCTCACCCTGACCGAGCGGAGCGCCCGGAAAATCCGCCTCAGCGAACTGGGAGCTCTGGTGAAATCCGTACGTAGGCAGCTTTTTTCCATCCAGGGGCCTGCCTATCTGCGCTTCATGTTCAATGTCCTGAAGGATTACCCCAAGATGCTCCCGGAGGCGGTTCGTCTGGCCATCGAGGGCTATCACTGCGAGAAGATCACCCAGCATCAGATTGCCGTCTACGACTTCCGGCAGCTGCTGGATCGCGAGCTGCAGACCTTTAAGGAAGCGGTAGCTCGACGGGTGCGCTCCCAGACCGCTCCCATCGGAGAAGCTCGGGTCTATGCCCAGGAACTCTTCGCCCAGGTGCGCAGAGAATACGAGGGGATCCACGAAGATTTCCGGCACACAGTAGCCGAGGCATTGCATGGATTCCAGCAATCGGTGAGATCCTACCTGGACGAACTGCCCGATCCGGTGACCCCCTAGTGCCCGTCCGGAAACCCGTAACCGTTTAGAAAGCTTTCTGAGCCTCGAGAGAGGACCGAATGACGGGACCCGGGTTGCCCGGATCTCGGAGGAGCTCGCCAGGTTTCGTCCGATGCCCTTAGCGATTCAATGCCAGCAACTGGTCAAACGCTACCACAACGGTCCAAACGTTGTAGTAGCGGTGAATGGGTTAAACCTAGCGGTGGAGATGGGGGACTGCTTCGGGCTGCTGGGACCCAACGGTGCCGGGAAAACGACTACGGTAGAGATCCTGGAGGGGCTTCTGGAACCGACTTCTGGAGAGGTCGAAGTGCTGGGGATGGGCTGGGGGACGGTCCGTAGTCACCGCTTGAGACAGAGGATCGGTATCACCCTGCAGGAGAGCCGATTTTAGGACCGGCTGACGGTCCTGGAAGTGGTTCGCCTCTTTCGCAGTTTCTATCCCCAGGGCATGACCCCTCACGAGGCTCTCGATTTGGTCTCCCTTCAGGAGAAGGCCGCCTCTTCGGTTCGCGATCTTTCGGGTGGCCAGCACCAGCGGCTGGTGCTGGCGTCGGCGCTGGTGGGGGAACCGGAACTGCTCTTTCTGGATGAACCCTCGACGGGACTGGATCCGCAGGTCTGCCGCCAGCTATGGGACGTCATCATCGCTTTGCGAAAGAAAGGCCGGACCATCTTTTTGACCACTCACTATATGGATGATGCCGAGAAACTCTGTAACCGGGTGGCCGTGATGGATTCCGGCAAGATCATTACCGAGGGCTCGCCTCAGCAGCTGATCGCGCAGCTGGAGGCCGAGCATGTGATCGAATTCAGCCTTCGGTTCAATGGGGATCTGCCCGCCGCGGAGGAGTTTCGATCCCTGCAATCGGTCACCCGCGCCACCGCGGAAGCCGAGCGCTATCTGTTGACCGTGACCCGCCCCCACGTCACCATCCCAGAGTTGCTGCAGTTTTTGGAGCGTCGCCACTGGGTGCTCGGCAGTCTGGCCACCCGGAGCGCCAATCTGGAGGACGTTTTTGTCCGCCTGACGGGAAGGCACCTACGGGATGCTTAACCGAAATCCTTATCGCACAGCTGTTTTTGTGCAACATGAAGACCCACTGGAGAGAGCCGGAAGCTATCTTCTGGACGTACGGATTCCCACTGCTTCTGGTAGTGGGCCTGGGTATCGCCTTTCAGACTTCGGAACGGCGTCCCGTGGCCCTTGATGTGGTGGAGGGACCGGCGGCCGAACGAGTTCTGGAGACCCTGCAGGATAACCCCAGTTTCGAGGTGACAGCCCGGGCCTCTTCGGTGGCCTTTCGCCTCCTTCGACGCAACCAGACCCCGGTGGTGGTTTCTGTTTCCGAGTCGGGAGCCTATGAGTACCACTACGACCCTTCCAACCCGGAAGCCGAGGCGGCTCGAGCGTCCATCGATGATGCCTTGCAGCGGGCAGCGGGTCGCCAAGATCCTCTGGAGACGGACGCAGTTCCGGTCACGACGCCCGGCTCCCGCTACGTGGACTGGCTGGGTCCAGGCTTGATCGGGATGACTCTCATGGGAGGCGGGATGTGGGAGATTGGATTCGTGCTGGTCGATATGCGCCTCAAGAAGTTGCTCAAGAGACTGGTCGGTGCGCCCATGCGAAAGACCCACTTCCTGCTCTCCCTGGTGGGAACCCGAGTCCTTTTCTTTATTCCCGAATCCCTCTTCTTGTTGGGGGCGGCCCATCTGATCTTCAAGATCACGATCCAGGGAAGCTTACTGGCGGTGTTCGTGGTAGCCTTTACGGGTGCCATTACGTTCTCGGGTCTGGGCCTGCTGGTCGCCTGCCGAGCCCAACGCATCGAAACCATATCGGGTTTGATGAACCTGGTGATGTTGCCCATGTGGCTTTGCTCCGGGATCTTCTTTTCGTCCGAGCGCTTTCCCGAACTGATGCAGCCCTTCGTGCAAGCCCTGCCCCTGACCCAATTGATCGACGCTCTACGAGCGATCATTCTAGAAGGACAGGCCTTGCTCTCCCAGGTGTCTTCGCTGGGCATTCTGGCGCTCTGGGCAGGGGGATCGTGTGTGCCGGCCCTGGCCTGGCCCTGGCTGGCCCTGAGGTGGCCCTGAGGTGGCTCCGATGGAAATGAAAAAGAGTTCCAACCTCTCGGTGGACCCCGAAAAATTCGAGAACATCCACCAGGTGGGAGGCATCCGGACCGGGACACTCGATTGGCCCGACGCGGGAGGTGCCGCTGGTTGCCGGGTGGCTCTGGTCAACACCGGCTCCCCGCTTCGTTTCAGCGTGGCCGTCGATCGCGGAGGCGACATCGTGGAGGCCTTTTACGGCCACACCAGCCTGGCTTACCTGACCCCCAACGGCTTTCGCCCTCCGTCTCCGATGCTGCACCGGGATGAGGAATGGTTAAGAAACTGGCCGGGCGGATTGGTGACCTCCTGCGGGCCCCGCTACATCGGTCCGGGCCGGGAGGAGGACGGTCAGCAACTGTATCTGCACGGGCCGTTTTCCAATACCACGGCGGCGCTGGTAGCGTTGCACAACCCGGACGTGCGCGCCGGCGACTCGGAGATGAGTCTGGAAATGGTGATCCGGGACACCCGACTCTACGGTCCGGTGGTCGAGGTGCGCCGCCGCTGGAGCTGCCGTCTGGGCCAGCCGGAGATCCGCCTCGAAGACCGCGTGAACAATCGAGGCAATACCCGCGTGGCCCACAACTGGCTCTACCACATCAATTTAGGTTATCCGCTGCTGGACGAAGGAGCGGAATTCGTCTATAGCGGCCGGGTCAACGGGGGCTGGGAGATGGGACCCAACTTGAGCATGGCGGAGCTGTCGCGAGACGAACGAGACTTCAGCCGCTTCCTGCGGGTGCCCGGTCCGCTGCCCGATCACGTGGGAACCAACTCGCAGGGTCTGGTGCTGGACGTGGATGCCGACTCGCAGGGTGTGGCCCGGGTGGGGCTGGTCAACCCCAGGCTGCAGTTGGCGTTTAGCATTGAGTACCGGCGGGAAAGCCTGCCCCGCCTGGCCAACTGGCAGCACTACGGCCCTGCCGGGGACTACGTCTCCGCCCTGGAACCCTTCAGCGGCTCGCTTTTCGGCAAAGACGAGGACCGCCATCCGCAGGCGGCCCAGTGGCTGGAGCCGGGTGAGAGCAAAGTCTACCAGCTGACGATTCGTGTGCTGGAGAGCCCGGCTGCTGTGGAGTCCTTCCGATCTCAACGCGGGGAACTGATTTCCGATTTGTAAGTGGACTCTCGGAGTCTGATTCCCGGCCTCAGCGGTTCGCGGTTTTCCAGACAGTTGAGAGCCTCTCATTCCGACGGACTTAAGGAAGAGTGGAGCGATTGGAATTTTGGCACGGTACCGATATATTCTCTTGCTTGTTCGGCTGAGAGAGCTGGGAAAAGTCAGCCCGGGAGGAGAGTCATGATGCCTAACTTCGAGTTTGCGCGGAATTGTGTGAGATTCGCCTGTGTCGGTCTGCTGGCTTCCTCTGTAATGGCGACGGAGGCCAGTGAGCTCGACTTTTCCAAATCCTTCAGTCCCAATCCGATCGGTCCCGGTAGCACCACCACGCTCACCTTTACAATCACTAACAACGAGTCGGCGCCAGGAGCCGACCTGATGTTTACGGACACTCTGCCGGGCGGTATGTCGATTGCCGCTCCGTCGAGCGCTTTTACGGACTGCCCAAACGCCGACCTGAGCGCGCCGGACGGCGGCATGACGATTAGCTTACTGGCCGGCGCCTCCGCCACTCTGACCGTCGACGGGACAAAGCCCGGGTTGAGCAAGGCGTTCTCGCCCAGCACCCTAACCTTTACTGTCTCGAACGGCGGGGGTGTCATAACGTCCATGAATTTCACCGACGTCTTGCCGGCCGGAATGATCATCGCCACCCCACCGAATGTCTCCACCTACTGCTTTTCTGCCGCCCTCACCGCCATTCCCGGCACGAGTACGATTCCCCCTCGTAGCGGCGCTTCCGACTGAGTCGTCCTGTACCGTTACCGTCGACGTGACCACCACATCGAGTGGCGTGTTTGTTAATACTTCGGGAGAGCTTTTCAGCGGCCCCATCGGCAGCCAAATGTCGAGCGGCTTCGCCACGGCCTCGCTCAACGTGCCCATTGAAGACCTGATCAAGTCCTTCACCGACGACCCGGTGGCCCCCAGCGACCCGGTGACGCTGGAGTTCACGATCGTTAACTTGGATCGTGTCTTTTCGGCGACCGACATCGAATTCAGCGACGATCTTGGCGTTACGCTCACAGGCCTCATGCTGACCAGCGTGCTCTCGAACGACTGTGCCG
Source organism: Acidobacteriota bacterium (assembly GCA_965205565.1). Lineage (GTDB taxonomy): Bacteria > Acidobacteriota > UBA6911 > RPQK01 > CBDBID01 > CBDBID01. The sequence goes on along the minus strand of CBDBID010000007.1, from coordinate 36,998 downwards.
GGACCGTGTCTGGAGTTGGAACCACCATGCTTGATTTTTCGGGTGGCAACCTCCCGGCCGGAGGCTCCTGCACGCTACGGGTCGCGCTGTCGATCCCTTCCGGCGCCACTCCCGGTGACTACACCAACACCAGCAGAACTTTCGGGGCAAGCGACAGCACTTTTGTCGACGAACTGACCGACGCCATTCTGATCAGTGGACTACCTACGGGCGGGTTCCTGCCCTTTCCGGTCACGGTGACCCTGCCTCCCCTGCCCGACTCGCCTTGCGGCCTGGGCTCGTCGTTGATTTTGGGCTTTGTAGGCGACGACCGAGAGGGCCTCTTCCTGACGGGGGGCAGCCTGGTGGCCGACGAGATGTGCACGTTCGACGTTACCCTTTCCCTTCCAGCGAGCCTGGCAAACGGGACCTACGTTAACACTACCGGTGTCATCACGGTAACCATCGACGGTGAGACGCTCGAAGGCGATCCGGCCTCCGATGATCTGGAGGTAGTCGCAGCCCCCTCTCTGTTCAAGGAATTCACCGACAACCTGGTCTTCGGCATGGAGGCCGCGCTTGCGGGTCTGGAGGCGACCGGCCTGCCGCTCAGCGCCTGCGGCGGCATCCTCGCCGCCGGCATTTCCGGGCCTACCTTAGTGACCTTCTCCGGCGGCAGCGTGCCGGCGGATACGTTGTGCAGCTTCGACGTCACCCTCGACGTGCCGGGCGGGGCTGCCGACGGCACCTTATATCAATACGACTAGCGGCGTGTCTTCCAGCCTCGGCACCGGCGATCCGGCGACCGACGCACTAATTGTCGATTCCAATCTGCTTTCACTCACCAAGGAATTCACCGACGATCCAGTGGCGCCCGGCGGCACCGTCAATCTCCGGTTCAGCCTCACCAATCTGGACGGGTCCAACAGCGCCAGCGCCATTGCGTTTACCGACGACCTGGGTGATGCCCTAGCTGGTCTGGTACCGAGTCTGCCGGTGGGTGGGTGTGGTGGAACGGCTAGCCTTACAGATACCGACACCATCGATTTCAGCGGCGGCAGCCGGGCAGGCGGAGGGTCTTGCAGCTTCGATGTCCCGGTTTCAGTTCCGTCGGGAGCGTTGCAGGGGACGGTGGCCACCAATACCACCAGCCAGGTAGCCGGAACCATCGATGATCTGAGTGTTACGGGCGACCCGGCCAGCGACGATCTGCTGATCAGCTCCGTCTCCTTTACAAAGGCCTTTGACGGACCCACGTTTCCAGGCGGAAATCCAGTCCTCACCTTCACCATTACCAATCTGGACACCGACAGCCCTGTGACCGACCTTGCCTTCACGGACGACCTGGATGCCGCGCTTTCAGGCCTCGAGGCCACAGGGCTGCCAGCCAGCAATGTCTGCGGTTAGGGATCGGGGATTTCCGGCAGCTCTCTGCTGGCCTTCTCAGGCGGCAACCTGAGCCCTGCGGGATCCTGCTCTTTTGGCGTTACGCTCCAGGTGCCGTCGGGCGCGGCCCCGGGTGGCTACCTCAACGCCACCAGCGACCTCAGAGGCATCGGAGACTGAACCGTGGCCTTTCCTGCTAGCGCCACGCTGGAGGTCGAACCGCCTCCGATCTTCACGAAGGGCTTTGCTCCCTCCTCCATTCTAGCCGGATTCGCCAGTATGCTGACCTTCAGCATCGACAATACTGCCAGAAGTCTGGGCTTCACAGACAATCTGCCCGTGGGAGTCATTATCGCCACGTCGTCTAACTTGGGACACCTCCTGCACAGGAGGCACCCTGACGGGGCTTGTTGGAGGTTCCGCCATCATCTCTACAGTGGGGGTACCGTAGGAGCCTATTCCAGTTGCACCGTCAGCGTGGACGTGACCAGTGCTGGTCCGGCAACGTATACCAACACTTCAGGCAGCTTGACGTTGGATGCCGGCGACAGCGGACCTGACGGTGAATTCTCCCCCCATTACCGATCTGCGAATCACCAAGACTCCGGACTTGCAGACGGTGGACTCGGGCCAGACAGCCTCCTTCACCATCTCACTGAGGAACGAAGGAGAGACCACCATCACCAGCCTTTCTGTGGACGATCCTCTGACGCCGGACTGCGATCGAACTTCCGGTATTCCCGACCTGCCACCCGTGGACAGCTTCTCCTACACGTGCCAGACCGACCCGCTGATCGGCGGCTTCGTCAATCTGGCCACGGTCACCGGACTCGTGGGCGAAACACCGATCGAAGGTTCCGACACCGCTCAGGTGAATGTCGTTACGCCCGAGATCGGAATCACCAAGACGCCCGATACGCAAAGCGTGAATCCCGGTGAGAAGGCCACCTTCACGATCAAGATTGTCAACAATAGCAGCTCCACCCTGACCAGCATCTCGGTCGAAGACCCGTTGACCTCCAGTTGTGAACGGTTGGCCGGTACTCTGGCTGACCTGGCTCCCGGTGAGATGTTGGATTACACCTGTGAGGCCGAGGATCTCTTCGCCGACCTGACCAACGTCGCCACCGCCTCGGCGGATGGTGTCGACCCGGTTTCCGACTCGGTTTCCGTCGACGTCATCGCACCGGTTGAAATCAGCAAGGATCCCGCGGAGCAACAGGTTGTAAGCGGGGAGAAAGCTACCTTCACGATCACCATCACGAATCCGGGTGCGGGGACTCTGACCGATGTAACGGTTTTCGACCCGTCCACTCCCGATTGTGACCGAATGATTGGGACGCTGGGGCCGGGTACGTCTGTCGACTACCCCTGTGAAACCCCGGAGCTGCTCAGCGATCTCCTCAACGAGGCCACGGTCACTGCCCAGGACCCCCGGCGGGGGTACGGTCAGCGATTCCGACAGCGCCGCCGTCGAAGTCGTCAGCGAAGACATCGAGGCTACAAAAGAGACTTCGACACCCGAAGTCTTACCGGGAGAGAGTGTCACGTTTACGATTACTATCAACAACATCGGCACCGGAGTTCTCTCCAACATCTCGGTCGACGACCCCTTGACGCCCGACTGCGACCGGGCGGCGGGCGAATTTCCCAATCTGGACCCGGGAGAATCGACATCCTACGACTGCGACACGGGACCGCTCTTTGCGACTCTGATCAATGTGGCGACGGTGTCGGCTGAACTGACTCCAGGATCTCCTCCTACGGGTTTCTTGAGTCCCGCAGGGCCGCCGGTCATCGTGGTCTAAGCGGTCGCCCAAGCAGTGGTGCTAGTGATCGACCCCGATCTCGGTATTACCAAGACGGCCGATCCCCCGCTGGTACAAAAGGGCCTGACCACGCTGTTTACCATCACCATCACCATCACCATCACCATCACCAACAACGGTACCCAAACGCTGTCCAGTCTGGAGGTGTCCGATCCTCTTTCGCCTACCTGCGATCGCGCCGTCGGCCAGCTGCCGGACCTCACGCCAGGTGCTTCGACCAGCGACACCTGCCAGAGTTTGATGGTGCTCAACGCCTTCACGAACGTGGCCACCGTGACCGCTCAGCGTCCCAATGCAGAGCCGGTGATGTCCTCGGTCAGCGTGGACGTTATGGTGATCGTTCTCAATGAGAGTATCCCGACTCTTTCGGAGCTGGGATTGCTGATTCGGATACTCCTACTGGGTGGAACCGGATATTTTCTGTTCCGGCGCCGCCTGAAGAAGAAGAGAGATGGTGTAGGGATCGGGGGTCATCGAGAAGGAGAGAGCGTCAGGGCCCGAGGATCGATCGTTCTCCGAGTTCCCCACATAGCTGGCCAAGTGCTTCCCTACGGATTCCACGCCAGAGCAGGTAGGCCAGATCCTCCGGCAGATCGACATCGGTGCGCAGGGTGGCCAGGTCGCGATAGAGAAGCGATTCGTCTCGCCGGCTGGCCAAGGTCTCGGCGAGTTTGACCGCCCCCCTTACCTGGACCTCCCAGAGCAGCGGGTCTTCCGGGATATCCTCCAGATGGGGGTGGCGGCCCAGCACGGTGGAGGCGGACTTCCAGTCTGTCCCCGCCGTCCCGTCTACCAGGCCGACATTTCCTCCCGAACTTCCGGTTCCAGCTCCGTTCCCAGGGTCTCCAAAGCATTGTCCACGTGGGCGATCGTGCGCGCACCGATCAGAACCGAGTCGACCTGGGGATGGGTCAGCGCGTAGGCCATGGCCAGCCGGACAATGGGGACCTCTCGGGCTTGCGCCTCTAGGCGCAGCCTCTCCAGGATCTGAAAGTTCCGGTCCGAGAAGTAGATGTCCGCATGTCCAGGAATCACTCCAAATTGGCTGTCCGTGGGAATGGCGGAACGATCGGCCGTGTACTTTCCCGCCAGGAAGCCGGCTGCCAGGGGACTGTAGGTGGTGATGCCGACCTCTTCTTCCACACAGAGCGGAAACAGCTCCCCTTCCGCCTCCCGGGCGATCAAGCTGTATGGATTCTGGACGACCTCGAAGCGGGGAACCTGAAGCCTGCGACTGGTCTCCAATGCCTCCCGAAGCTGGGCGGTCGAGTAGTTGCTGCATCCGATGGATCGCACGCGCCCGGCAGCTACCGCCTCAGACAGTGCGGACAGGGTTTCAGAAATGGGAGTGGCTGCGTCCGCTGAATGCATTTCGTAGAGGTCGACATAGTCGGTTTCGAGCCTCTCCAGACTGCCTCCCAGCGTCTTCGATATGTTTTCGGCAGCCCCGCCGGTACTCACCTTGGTACAGATGACGACTTCCTTGCGGCAGCCTCTGGAGCGAAGCCAGCGACCCAGGATGCGCTCCGAAGAACTCATCTCTCCAGAGACCTCTCGAACGTCGTCCACGCCCAGATATCGCCGGCGGTGCTGGCGCGCCTGTCCCCCGCCGTAAGCCTCCGCCGTGTCCAGGAATTGGATCCCCTTTTCCCGAGCGTAGTCGAGGACGCGAAAAGATGCCTCTTCGTCGATCTCGCGTCCAAAGGTCACGCACCCCAGCGCCAGCCGGCTGACCTGGAGACCCGTCCGGCCTAGTTTTCTTCGTTCCATGGTTTTTGCCGTAGATGGCGGAAGACCTTTCTTACAGCCTCTCGCTCAGACTGTCCACCGATGTGCCCAGGTTCTTCGGCCCAACCGCTCACGAAACACCCTCCACCGGTTTTGCTAGAATTGCACGGCGTGCAGTTGTTTTTCCTCCTGATGGGAGTGTCTCTGCTTTCCATGCTGGTGGCTGTGGCTTTGGTGGCCTGGTGGGCCGTGCCACGGCTCGAAAGAATGTTTCTGTTCCGGCCGGGCCGGGATATCTACCAGACGCCGGGAGAAGTGGGATTGTCCTACCGGGAGCTGTTCATCGAGACTCCCGACGGCTGTCGTCTCTGCGCTTGGCATTTGCGACCAGCCCAACCTCGCGCCTCGGTGATCTATTTTCACGGTAGTACCGCCAACATGGGGATCCTGAATGAGATCTTCTCACTGTTCGATCGATGTTCGCTCCAGGTCCTGGCCTTCGACTACCGGGGCTACGGCAAGAGCACAGGCGTGCCCAGCGAGGAGGGTCTGTACGCCGATGGGCTGGCGGTCGCCCGCTATTTTCGGACTCATCTGGCCTCCGGTCTTCCCCTGATTTACTGGGGTCGTTCGCTGGGTACGTGTGTGGCGTCTTTCACGGCTCAGCAACTGGCTCCGGACGGTCTGCTCCTGGAATCGGCTTTCCCAGATAAAGCTTCTTTGATGAAAAACTACCCTTATTTTCGCCTCTTTTCACCCTTTTCCAGGTGCAAGCTGCGGACGCAGAAGTATCTGCAAGGCCATTCATTTCCGGTTCTCCTGGTACACGGAGACCGGGATCGAACGGTGCCCCTGGAACAGGGGCAGCAGCTGTTCGCGCAATTGAGCGGACCCAAGGATCTCTACCGGATAGCCGCTGCCGACCACGTCAATCTGCATCGCACGCAACAGCAGGCCTACCGGCAGCGCGTCTTGACCTTTGTGGAAGAATTGAGGTCCGGAACGTTCCCTTCCGGAGAGGGTGCGCACCGATTGAATCAATGAGCGAGCCTTCCGGAAATTCCCCCCCTTGCGGACCGCGCCTTATGGGAGTTTCTTGCAGCCGCTAGCGCCTATCCAGCTGGTGGATCAGCTCAAGGGCCGCGCGATGGACGAGCGTCATTGCTTGCGGATCGATCCGTTCCGAAGTATCCAAAGGAGAGTGGATCACACCCAGGATTTCCGGAACAAAACCTTCCCGAAACATCGCCCGCGAATCTCCGTTCATCATCAACCACAGCTGGTGGCCGTCGAGGGCGGGGACGATACCCATGGATAAGTTGGGGATTCCGGCCGCTTGAAAGCTGCGGTCGTCGCTGGATGGAAAATGGGGGAACTCGAGGAAGGGAAGCTCCTGTTCGAGGCAAACTCCCTTCAGGAGCCGGTAGAGAAAGCGGTTCTCCGGGTGCCTGGAGGGTCCAAAGACCAGGGTGTCGCCAAAGGCCGTCACATCCAGGTTCAAATAGGCATCGATGGGGTCGGTCGAGTGGCTCCGCACGTAGGCCTTGGAGCCCAGAAATCCTGTCTCTTCCAGGTCGAAAAAGATCACCTTGATCTGGTGACGAAACGTCTGGCCCGCCAGGCTTTCGATGATCCGGGTCAGGATGACCACCGAAGCTCCGTTGTCCACCGCTCCCTGGCTGATCCGATCCTTTGAGAGCCGATGGGAGTCGTAGTGCGCTCCAATCAGGATTTGGCGCGATCCCTGACCCACCTCGACGATCAGGTTGTACCCCGGGAGGGGCTTGGACTCGGAATCGACCGTCGCTTGGAAGGTTTCGATCCGGAAGGGGAGGTCACGCTTGCGCAACAGCGCCAGTACGGCTTCCCGCCGCAACGAGGGGCTGGGCTGCTCGAGCTGACGCACGTCGTCGAGGAGTTGGGGAAGGATCTGGGTGTCGGTCCCGGCCGGCAGGAGAGCTGCCGTCAGCACCAAAGACAGAAAAGTCGCCGATGTCCGTCTTGGAATCCAGAGTTCGAGGCCTCGAGTCAGCCCGCCGTGCACGCGATCTATCCCTGTCCCCTGCCGTCGACCGGCCACATGGCATCCACTCGCTCTCCCCGGACGCAATAGATGGAATCGTACAGATTCACCGTGGGGTCGCAGTGGGAGACGATGAATTCCAGCCGGTCGCCCAGACGAATCTCGCGGCTCGGATTCTCCAGGACCAGCTTTCCATGTTCGTCGCCAAAGAACTCGTAGCGGACGCCGGCGACATCCTTCGGCTCGGAACCGAAAGTCCGATCGGTGGCAAATGACTTGAAGCCGGCGTCGATGGTGGCGATGTCGTCGTAGACGGGTCCGTTTTCCCCGCCGATGAGGCGGTAGTCCACGTCCATGAAGACGTAAGAGCCGGCCTGCAGTTCGGTCATGTCCTCCAGTTCGGTGTCGATGTTGTAGGTGCCCGTGCTGCCTCCCGACAGGATTTCCACCGGCATTCCCGCCTTCTGCATTTGTGCAAAAGTGTCGAGGGAAGGCGCCATGGATTCGAACGAGTGGCGCTGCCGCGCCTCAAAACCGACGACATGCGAGGAGGCGCCGGAATAGGAGTGGATGCCCCGAAGCACCAGATGAGGCAGTTTCATGATGGCCTGGGCTAGCCGCAGAGCCGCTGTCCCCGGTTGGGTTCCGGTTCGCCTTCCGCCGGGGTCCACATCAATCAGTAGGTTGAAGGTCACCTTGGCGGCTGCCGCGGCCTCTTCGAGTTGAGTGGCCTGTGCCGCCGAGTCGACCACCGATAGCGTGTCGGGCTGTTGGCGGGTCAGCCGGACGAGGCGACTCAGCTTGTTGTATCCCACCAGCTCGGAGGTGATGAGCAGCCCCCCGATGCCACCCGCTGCCATGGCTTCCGCTTCACGCAAGGTGGCTGTCGAGATGCCCAGCGCCCCGGCAGCGATCTGGTGCCGAGCTACTTCCACGCACTTGTGGGTTTTGGCGTGGGGGCGCAGAGCCAGAGACGAGCTTTCCAGCGCCGTCGACATGGTGTGCAAATTCCGCTCGAACAGGTCCAGGTCGAGCAGGAGGGCCGGAGTCGGCAGGTCTTCTTTGAGAATCGGTTGATCGGTCCGTCCCGATTCCAGGCGTTCCCGGATTTCTTCCAGCGTGCAGCCGCCGGTTGGCGGGTCCATCCAGAGGGTGGAAGCCTGCGGGCCGGCGCTGGAAGAGGCCTTTTCCCAATCGGAGAGCTCCATCGGTTTTCTCCTTGCCGTTGCCGGTCATGCTATCGACAAGAGGAGTGGCTTGCAATCCGGCGCGCGACACAAAACAATTGCGGGAATCAGGAGCCACTCGATGGGTGCGAAGCCCCACCCTATCGGGTGTCTAACGGTCGGAAAGCCAGAATCTCTTCGATGGCCCGACCGGCGGCCAGCAACTGGTGATCCCTCTGGGGCCGGCCCACCAGTTGAATGCCCAAGGGTAGACCAGCCTTGGAGAGATCGGCGGGCAGGGTCAGGGTGGGAAAGCCGGTGTAGGTCCAAAGCAGATTGAAGCGCGGATCGCCCGTGGTTCCGATGCCGGCGGGCGCCACCCCCGGCGCTGAAGGGGTGAGGAGCACGTCAAAGGGGTTCAGAAAGGTGTCCAGCTCCGCTTGAAGATTTCCCCGGTGCGAATGGAAGGATTCCACCTGGGACGGGGAGATGGTTTGTCCCTTCAGGATCAACTCCTTCAGCTTAGATGGATAGGCTTCACCGTGATCGCTGAAGAGTTTCTGGTGAGAGAGGGCGGCCTCGTTAGCCACCAGGGACCAGTGGTGTCCCCATGCCTCTTGGCACGACGGCGGCAGATCGACGCTGCTGACGTCGAGTCCCGAAGCCTCCAGTCGCTGGGCCACCTTGCGAAGTGCATGGAGCATTTCTTCCTCGGCCGGGTCGACGTACAGAGACTCCGCCACGCCCAACCGAAGCGAGGCCGCTGAAGCCGATTGGGGCGGGCCAACCAAGCCGGCAAAAGCCTGCTGCGCGTCTGAGACACTTCGCGTGAAATAGCCCAGCGTGTCCACCGACGGTGCGAAGGGGAAGACCCCCGCGATGGGCAACCTCCCATAGGTAGGTTTGAATCCCACTACGCCGCAAAAGCTGGCGGGACGATTGACGGATCCTACCGTCTGACTGCCCAGGGCCAGACGCACCATGCCACAAGCCACGGCCGCCGCCGATCCGCTGCTCGATCCTCCGGGCGTGTGCTTCAGGTTCCAGGGGTTGCGGGTGGGACCAGGATCGAAAAAGGCAAAGGTGGTGGTCACGGTCTTGGAGAACACAAAGGCGCCCAGATCGATCAATCTCTGGACCACGTGGGCGGTTGCAGCAGCCGGCGGAAAGGGGATGAAGGGGGCGTTGCAGCCGGTGGGCTGGCCTTGCAGGTCGATGATGTCCTTGATGCCGATGGGCCAGCCCTGCAGCGGACCCGAGCCAGCCGATTCCAGGTTGCGGCGGGCCTGTGCCTGGTCCCAGTCTACCAGGGCCTCGACCCGGGGTTCCCAGCGGCGAACGGCAGCCTCATACACTTCCAGTTGCCTCCAAAGAACCGTACCCATGATTTTCGGAAAAACAGAACGGCCCCGGATGGGGGGCCGCCTGAATCGAATTTGGTAAGTCCCGCCTCAAAGCACACTCCGCATTGGAGCGGGCTTCAGGAAGGACGGCGGAGACGAAGGCACGCAACGGCCTTCTAGGCCGTCCTCGTGACCCGGCGAGACCTGCCGGGGTGCCGATTCCCAAAACGTGTGAAGATCGAGCTGGCGCTTTTATTCCACCAGCTCGATGCTTTTCACGTGCAGGTGCAGGGTTCCGTCCTTCTCCTCAACTTTTCCCTTGGAGGAAACCTTTTTGCTGCCCTGACAAAGGTTCTTGTGAAAGGGCTTTTGCACGTCACCCTTCAGGTAGTAAATCTTGCCGTCAGCCGTCTTGATCACGCTCTGACAGGAAGAAGCTTTTCCCAGCCAGCACTTGGCGCAGCCGCCATCACCTGTGATCTTGGTACCGGCCACAGCAGGTGAAATCGTCAGAACCGTCAAAAGAGCGATACACAGAACAGCTAGACCAATGTTTTTCATAGGGTCTCCTTTCGATCCGCTAAATCTAAACAAAAAAGTGGAGGAATGCAAGAAAAGATAATGGCTAGTGGAAGTCCCGAATCCGTCTGCTGGCCCCACCCTCGTTAACGTCGCCTCGGACCCCCGGATCTCGCCTCTTAAAGCGGAGGCCGTCTCAGACCGGTCACGGACGAGGCCTCCAGCGCCGAAGCCGTGTGCAAAAGGGTGGATTCATTGAAATGACCGGCCACCAGATGGACTCCGCATGGGCAATCCGATGTGGCTGTAGCTGAAGGGAACGGAAACCGCCGGCGAACCGGTCAATCCGAAGACCGCCGTGGCGGCGGCCGAATGGCTGGGGGCGACCACCTGGCCGTTTACTTCCAGCTCCTCGGCGTCGTGGCCGTGAGCCAGTACGGGAGAGGTCGGCAACAGGAGCAGATCGTACTCGGAAAAATACCGGGTGATATCCTGGCGCAGCCGCTCGCAGTAATTCATGGTTTTCAGGTAATCGTCGAGGCTGGGGGGCGGAGTCTCCATGAAACGGCGGATGCCTGGACTCAGCTTCCTTCGGTGTTTATCCACGAAGGGATTCAGGTAGTGAATGCCCTCTCCAAAGATCAGCACCATGGCGGCGTCGATCGGGGAAGGCTTCTTCCAGCCCGGAAACGACACCTCTTTCACCTGGCAGCCCAGCTCTTCCAGGACGGAGGCCGCTCGCCGCACCGCCTCCTGGATTTCCTTCTCCACCGGTTCAAAAGGTCCCTCCGCCAACCAGCCCACCCGCAGCGGGGGCAGGGGAGCCCGCAAATCGTCGAAACGGGGGGCACGCACCGGCAGTCCGTAAGGATCGCTGCTGTCCGTACCGTTGAGGATCGGCAAGACCAGCGCCGCGTCGCGCACCGTGCGGGCCCAGCGGACCGGCGTGTATGTAGCGCAGCAGCAGCTCCGGCCAGTGCCCAGTCAGGGGGATGCGACCGTGGGTGGGCTTCAGGCCCACCCACGCCCGCAAAAGTGAGAGGGCAGCCGGCTAGATTCGCCCAGATCGCTGCCGATGCCCAGCGGCGAAAATCCACAGGCGATGGCCGCGGCCTCACCTCCGCTCGATCCTCCGCAGGTCTTTTGCCGATTCCAGGGATTGCGGGTGGTGCCGAAAACCAGATTGGAGGTTTCCGCTCGCAGAGCGAATTCGGGGAGATTGGTTTTCCCCAGCAGAATGGCTCCCGCTTTCTTGAGTCGTTCCACCGCCGTGGAATCCTGAGTTGGGACGTGCTTTTCGAACAGGCGGGATCCCCGGGTCGTCCGCACCCCCTGGGTGTCAAAACAATCCTTGATGGTGAAGGGGACTCCGTGGAGCGGCCCCCAGATCTCGCCCCGCGTGAGGGCGGCTTCCGCCTCCTGGGCCAGTTCCAGCAGCCCGTCGGCGATCGTTACGATGGCGTTGACTTGAGGATTGAGAGCCTCGATGCGCTCGAGGTGGGCAGTGATGATCTCAACCGGCGAAACGGCCCCGGCTTCGAATGTGCGAAGCCAGCTCGAAAGCACCTGAGTAGCAGAGTTCCTCATGCATGAGAACAGGACCGTTTCGATTGTAGAGGACCCTCTCCCAAGAAGCTATGATAGAGTTCTGCCTTCCGGTCAAGAGACCCATTGCATACCTTTTCCCACACGAGTAGGGAGAAGGCATGGCGAGGCTGCCCCCAGCTCTAGCGCCCCGGGGGATCAACGCTGTCCCGGATTTCCGTGGAACTGACCGCCGCGGTGCCCAGCTTGCCCACCACGATGCCGGCGGCGTGATTGGCCAGGAAGGCGGCCTCTCGAAGGTTGGCGTCACAGGCGACCGCCAGGGTCAACGCAGCAATCACGGTATCTCCGGCTCCCGTGACGTCGAAGACCTCGCGGGCGACGGTGGGGATGTGGCTGTGCCCCTCGGCTTCAAACAGGGTCATCCCTTCCTCTCCGCGGGTGATGAGGAGACTCTGGGCGCGGGTCCGCTCCAGCAGAGCCGCTCCGGCTGACTGCAGGGAAGTTTCGTCGGCGATGGTGATCCCGCTGGCTTGCTCCGCCTCCTTCTTGTTGGGCGTGATGAGCGAAGCCGAACGGTAGTCGGAGAAGTCTCCCGGCCTGGGATCCACGGCTACGAAGCAGTCGTTCCGGTGGCAACGGGCGATCAGGGAGGCCGTTGTCGGACCCGTCAGGATCCCCTTGCCGTAATCGGACAGGATGACGGCCTCGATTTGTCCCAGCTCCCTCGCGGCCCGGCGTTCGATGTTCTCCGCCTCGGACTCCGGCAAGGGATGCCGGTCCTCCCGATCGGTTCGGCACACCTGCTGATGGCGGGCGATGATGCGGGTCTTCACGGTGGTGGCACGCCGGTCGGAGCTGATCACACCGGCCGGGTCGATGCCTTCCTTCTCGAGCTCCTTCAGGAGCGTACGCCCTTCTAGATCCTCTCCCACCAGTCCCACCAGGTGGGGCACGGCTCCCAGTCCCACCAGATTGGCCGCCACGTTGGCGGCGCCGCCCAGGTGGACTGTCTCGTTGCTGATGTAGACGACCGGCACGGGCGCTTCCGGCGAGATGCGGTCCACCTCTCCCCAGATGAACCGGTCCAGAATCAGGTCTCCCACCACCAGCAGATGGCGTCCCTGGAAAGCGTCCAGAAGGCTTTCCAGCCGGGATCGACTCGAACTCAGGTCGTCCAAAATTCCCTCGCCGCCGACCAGACCTCGTCGACCTCGATGGAGCGGATGCATTTGGGCCGGTCGAAGTGGAGACATTCGTAGCCCGGACAAGGCATACAGGGAAGGTCGGATCGAAGCAACCGGTACTCGGTTTGCCACGGGTGCCACACCGTGGAGTCCGAGGAGCCGAAGATCACCACGATGGGCTTCTTCAAAGCTGCCACGATATGGGTGGCCCCGCTGTCGTTGCCGATGTACAGCCGGCACAAGGAGGCCAGGGCAGTGAAGCGGGGGAGAGGCAGGGGCGGCAGAAAGTGAATCTCCATCGAAGCGTCATTGCCGATCTCCTGCAGCAGGGACTCCTCTCCGGGTCCGGCGGTGATCGCCACCGGTATCCCCATACCGACCAGGCGGTTGGCCAGCTGAGCGAACTTGCCGGCCTCCCATTGCTTGGTGTCGAAAGCGGCGGCCGGATGAATCAGCACAAACCCTTCGGAGGAGCCTGTGAGGTGCTCGGGAAGCGCCCCCTGTACCTGCCGCACGAGTTCGGGCCGCAGCGCAACCTCCAGTGGTGGGATTGGATCGGCGGGAAAGCCCAGGTACTTCAAAGGGGTAAGTTGGTGCTCGACCGTGTGGACGGTCTTTTGCGCCCAGATCTGCCCCGAGGGAGGCACGCGGATGTTGTAGAAAGCGGCATGGCGGTTTTGCCCGTAACCCAGTCGGGTGCGGGCTCCGCTGGCCAGAGTCAGCAAGGCGCTGGTACTGCCTCCATGCAGATCGACGGCCACCTCTGGGCGGAAGGCCCGGATCTGGCGCAGCACTCCTAGCCGGGAGGCCAGCTTCCCGGAGGTCCGGGGGATGACGAAGAGTCGATCGAGGTGAGGGTTGTCCTCCAGCACCTGGTGGAAGGGTTCCTCCACCACTACGGCCGTTTCCCAGCCGGGCAGCCGCTTGAGGACGCTCAGACAGGGCGTCATCAGCACAGTGTCGCCCAGCGACCGGAGCCGGATCAGAACGATTCGATGGGGGGTCTCCCCGCTGGTCGGGGAGACCCGGTTTTGCTCCAGGGGCATGGAAGCACCTGTGAAGGCTAGCCCGAACCCGGATCGGGCTCCCCTTCTGTCGGGGCGTCGATGGTGGCCTCGTCGATGAGCATGACCGGAATATCGTCCCGGATGGGGTAGACTCGGTTGCAGGCGTCACATTTGAGGCCGGTCTCGTCCAGGGTCAGCTTGACTTCTGTTTTGCAGGCCGGGCAGGCCAAGATTTCCAGCAATTCGGGACTGATGGGCATAGCGTCTCCTTCGTTTTGTCGCCCACGAGGATACCAGAACCGAACCCGGAACTACGACTCCCGGGAGAGTACCTCGCCTGCTCCATCGAAGTGATTCCGCTTCCCGGGCCAGTGTGCCGCCGCCCCTTCGGATTAACCTTCCGTCTGGCGTGGATGGCCATAGAGTTGACGTGGAACCCCGGGGCGTGGCGCCTAGACCAGCATTGACCGGCACTCGAATTGGGGGTACATTTGGCCCCTTCCGGAAAGAGGGGGTACGGCCTAGTGGGGAGGCAGTCGGATGGATTCGATTCCACTCAGTGGTCGGCAGTCGGAGCGTCTGGGTCATCCGGGCGTCATTTTTCCGGTGGTTGAAGTGGAGGTTGCGATTGATGGCACAGGGGGGGGCGGTTCTGGGACCTCTGTTCGCCGATTCATCATAGCAACGGGAGGCCTTGGATCATGTATGCAACGGTAGCAAGAAAAAGCTTTCCGCAGCGAACCGCTGTGGCGGCAGCGATTGTATTTCTCTCCGTCCTATCCCTGGCGGCTGAGAACGTGGTCTGGGTGGAGAAGAGCTTTGAAGACTTTATCGACGGCCGTTTGGGTGACGGGGGCGCCAACACCTATGTGTCCAAACGAGGCCGGATTCAACTCATCAACAACTGGGACCTGAATCAAGACGGTTACCTCGATCTGGTGTTCTCCAACACCCACTCCCACCGCGAGAAACTGGACGCCGTCATCTATTGGGGAAACGGCCGCGACTTCGACATCTCCCGGTCCTCTCAGATCCCCAACGACGGGGCCCAGCGGGCCACGGCCTCCGATCTGAACCAGGACGGCCGCCTGGATCTGGTCCTGCCCAACTACACCAACGGGACCTGGGACGGGATGGATTCCTACGTCTACTACGGCGGCATCGACGAACTCAAAGCCAAGAAGAACGACTCCGAGTGGGGTTTTTACCCGTTTTCCCGCAAGTTGACCCTGCCTACCCGGGCCGCCCAGATGAGCGCCGTGGCTGACCTGAACAAGGATGGGTACGCGGATATCGTTTTCGCCCTCTCGGCCGGCTTTTGGGAGTACCGGGTGGCCGGAGGGGACGGGGGGTACGAGTCCCCTTCGCGCATCTACTGGGGATCGAAGCAGGGCTACCGCTCGGAGAACAGGCAGGACCTGCCCGCTCAGGGATGCTCCGCCGTGTCTGTGGACGACCTCAATCAGGACGGCTGGCCTGACATCGTGTTCGCCAACCAGGAGCGGGAAGGGAATCCGGATGTGAACTCCTACATCTACTGGGGGGGCTCCGAAGGCTTTGACCCGGCCCGCCGGGCGGAACTGCCCACCCACAAGGTGCATGCGGTCGCCCTCGGGGACGTGAACGTAGACGGCTGGACCGACGTGGCTTTTGCCAACGGCCATGGACCGGTTTCCTATATCTATCTGAGCCAGGCTGGACGATTTGACCCTCAGCGCCGTTTGGAGTTCGCCACCAGCGACGCCCGGGACTGCGCCATTGCCGATTTCAATAGGGACGGGACGGCCGATGTCTTCTTTACCAACCACCAGACGGCCGGCAATCCGCTCACCCTTTCCTATCTGTACTGGGGCGGAAAAGATGGCTTTTCCGCCGACAACCGTCAGGAATTCGAAACGGTGGGGGCCTGGGGGCTCTCCGCAGCCGATCTGAACCACGATGATTGGAAGGATCTGGTGATCTCCAACTATAAGGAGCACTTCTCCTTCGACGTGCCTTCCTACATCTACTGGAACTCGCCGGATGGCTTTTCACCCACGGCCCGGACGTCGCTTTTCACCCACGGCGCCGTGGGCAATACGGTGGCAGATTTCGATGGGGACGGCCATCCGGACCTGCTGGTCAACAACACTGTCTCCAGGTCGCGTGGAGGGATCAGTCCCATCTTCGTCTACTGGGGCAATCAAGATGGGGCCTACAGCCCCGAACAGCGCATCTCACTACCCGCCGTGGACCCCTATGAATGGGCCAGCGGCGACCTCAACGACGACGGATGGATGGACCTGGTGGTCTCCAATTTCGGTGAGACGGTTCGCTGGCTGCAGGAGAGCTTCATCTACTGGGGAACTTCTTCCGGCTTTTCGGCCGAGCGCCGCTCCGGCCTGTCGACCCACGGCAGCGCCGGAGCTTCCCTCGCCGACCTGGACCGGGATGGATATCTCGACGTGGTGATGGCCAACACCTCGGCCGAGCACACCCAGGGAGCCTTCATCTACTGGGGCTCCGCGGACGGGTTCGCCACCCCAGAACGCACGGAGATGCCCAGCGGATCCTCCGGCAGCGCGGTACCGGTGGATTTGAACTACGACGGCTTCCTGGATCTGCTTTTCGGGTCCATGCCTTCTAACGGCATTCCGGTCTACTGGGGAGACGGTACCCGCAACTTCTCGGCGGATCGCCGCAGTTTCATCCCAGGCACGGGCGGTTTCGGCGGTCCCGAAGTCGCCGATTTGAATCGGGACGGGCTGCTGGACCTGGTGGTCAGCCGTGGGGCGGAAGCGGGCCGGCGCCGAACCACCGGTTATGTCTACTGGGCCGACGAAAAGGGCCAATTTACCGTTGACAGGCGATCGGCGTTTGAAACCGAAGGAGTGATCACGATCACCGTCGCCGATGTCAACCAGGACGGTTGGCTCGATCTGCTGTGTCCCAATTACAACACCGGTTCGAGCCGAGCCACCCTGTCGCGAATCTTCCTGGGAGGCCCGGACGGGTTCCCGGCCGAATCGATGTTCACTCTACCCACCAGTTCGGGCGCCGGCAGCATGGTGGCCGATTTCAACCACGACGGATATGCGGACATCCTCTTCATCTGCCATCGATCCGAAGGGGATCCCGACCGGATCGGCCAGTTTGGCGATCACGTGACTGACTCCTTTCTGTACTGGGGAGGGCCCCAGGGATTCCAGGTGAAGAACCGGCTGGAGATTCCGGCAAGGGGGCCCCATTTTGACTCGGTGGTGGATCTGGGCAACATCTACGATCGCGGTCTGGAGTTTGACTACATCTCGTCCACCCACCACTACGGAAGACGTTCTCCCAAGAACATCACCTGGCGGGCGGAGACGCCGCATGGGAGCAGCGTTCGTCTCCAGATTCGAACAGCCGCCAGTGAAGCGGGGCTGCAGAACGCCGCCTGGATCGGTCCCGCCGGGCTGGGAACCTATTATGAGAGACCCAGCCGCATCGGTAGCCCCGACCCTTCGCATTCCTGGATCCAGTATCGGGCCGTCCTGGCCACGCCCAACGGGGCTGGCTCGCCCATTCTGGACGATGTGACGGTGGTCTTCCGGTAGGTGGGGCCGACTGCACCGAGTGTTTCCTTTAAGGGTGATTTCCGAGACCAAGGGTTTTCGGTGTGGTCATTTTCTCGGGCCGGCGGGAGATACGGTCCCTTCAGGGCCTGGGGAGGAGATGGGATCGCCACTCACCCAGGGCTCGGCTTCGCCAGTGTCCTGGGCTGGCCGAGAGAGCCCGGCCCCTCAGGCCGGGGCAGCCTCGATCTTTTGCAGAGCCGATGCGTAGGCCCGGTAGGTTGGCTTGTCGAAGAGGACGAAGCAAACTAGCTTGGGTTTCTGGTGTTCTCGCAGGAAGCGAACCACCTTCTCCAGGGCTGTCCGTGCGGCGAGATCCACTGGGTATCGATAGGCCCCGGTAGAAAGGGAGGGAAAGGAGATGCTGCGACATCCGTTCCGGATGGCGACTTCCAGGCTGCGCCGGTAGGCGCTGGCGAGTTGCTCCGGTTCGCCCCTCTGTCCGCCGCTCCAGATGGGTCCCACGGCGTGCACCACCGAACGGGCCTTCAAGCAGCCGCCGCCCGTCATCACGGCGTCTCCCGTCGGGTAACCGTCGGGATGTTCACGGCGCGTCTCTTCCATGATGGAGGGTCCACCGGCCCGATGAATGGCTCCATCCACGCCTCCGCCGCCCGCCAGCCGTGAATTGGCCGCATTGACGATAGCCGCCGTGTCTTGTTGGGTAATGTCGCCCATCTTGAGCTCCAGATCACAGGTCTGGACGCGAATTTTCATCTTGATCGAACCTTCCGCCTTGAAGATAGCAGAGGCGCGTCCTTCAAATCAGCACCCCGCCCACACCATCTACGATCCTTGGTGCCGTTACCCCAGGGCGTCCATTCAGCGCCGCTTGGCCTTTGAAGTGTCCCCTCCGGGCACAAACTGGCCGGGGGAGAGATCGGAGCTGCACGGCACCCGATTTCGGCTGCCGCTCCCGGTTCCGAACGCTCCGTCAGCCGATCAGGACAAATCGTAGGTCCATGACATTGGTCTGGGTGGGCCCGGTGAGGATCAAGTCGCCTAGCGCGGAAAAAAAGTGGTAGGAGTCGTTGCGGGCCAAGTGGTCCCGGATCGAGAGTTGCTTCTCTGCGGCGCGAGCGATGGTGAGCGGCGTCGCCACGGCGCCGGCCGCATCCGTCGGCCCATCGGTGCCATCCGAACCGAGGCTGGCGAACAGCACCGGCAGCCGCCTGTCCCAGTGCCGGATTTCACGCGCGCACCAGAGGACGAATTCCATGTTTCTGCCCCCTTTGCCGCTACCCTCCACCTTGAGGGTCGTTTCGCCGCCGGAGATCAGGCAACAGGGCGTCCGTACAGGGTTTCCGCTATGTAGTACCTCCTGGGCCAGAGCCACGTGGACCCGCGCCACATCGGCCGTATTGCCGTAGATCGAAGAAGAGAGGACCAGGGGGGCGAGTTCCAGGCTAGTGGACTTCTCGGCGGCGGCTTGGAGGGCCAGAATGTTGCTGCCGATCACGGCGTTTTGCACCCTGTCGAAGCGCTGATCTCCAGGTTTTGGAGTCTCCGTAACCCGCTTCTCGTGTCCCGCTCTCAGGTAGTCCCAGACGGCTCGGGGCAGTTCCCTCTGAATTCCATATTTCTCAACGATTCCCAAACAATCCGCAAAAGTGGTGGGATCGGCTGCGGTAGGGCCGGAGGCAATGCTGGTCGGGTCATCGCCCACCACGTCCGAGAGCATCATGCCAACGAGTGTCGCGTCCTGGGCGTACTCCAGCAGGCGCCCTCCCTTGATGCGGCTCAAATGTTTGCGCAAGGTGTTAATTTCGTGGATGTCGGCGCCGCACTTGAGAAGAACGGTGGTGGTCTGCTTCTTGGCCTCGAAGGTAATCCCAGCTGCGGGCGAGGGAAGAAGCGCCGATCCGCCACCTGAAAGCAACACCAGGAGCAGATCCTTGGTTTGGACATTCTCCCGCAGGAATCGAAGCAGTTCTTCCGCTCCTTGAAGTCCGGCTTGGTCCGGTTCCGGGTGGCCCGACTCCCAGATTCGGATCTTGTCGAGGGGGCCTCCATGGCCGTGCTTGACGACCACGAAACCACCCTCCAGCCGGTCGCCCAGGATCTCTTCCACCGCCTGGGCCATCGGGACGCCGGCCTTGCCCACTCCCACAGTGAAAACCTTGCGGAAGCAGGACAAGGCATATCGTCGAGGTCCGGCCTGCAGCTGGTCCCCTCGGCGGCGCAGGAATCCATGAACCGCCTTCTTGGGATCCACCGCAGATAGGGCGCTTTCGTAAAGGGGGCGAAGGCAGGCCTGCAGTTGATCGAGTTTCATCGCGCCATTATAGAGCCTCTCGATGCACCTCGCAGTTTTTCCCGCAAGCAGATCAGATCGCTACAGAACGGCCGGGGTGGATGGGAGGCCGGGAAGAGATGCGAGCGGGAGAAGGCCCGATCATCGATCGGAAATCTCGAGTCGAATCATTCCATCCTGGCGGCGGCGGCGGGGTTTGTAGCGGTTGACGAATCCGTAGCGAAGCAGGCCTGTCAACGCGCCTGCCCCGAGAGCCAGTAGGATGAAGGAGGCTGTACCCAGAACGGATTGCCTCAAAAGATCTAGGTAGGTGAGCACCTGATCCCGTTCTCTTTGCAGCGCCTCTAGGTCCATCTCCTTTTCGTGCATCCATTTGACAGTGGGAGCGTACTGTACCTCTTCCAGCACCCGGAAGGCCGCTTCCTCGGGACCGACAAACAGCGATACGAGTACTCCCGAGCGCTTCATGTAAACGCCTTCCGGGGACTGAAAATCTTCCATCTGGTGCTGCAGCCGGGCGAAGTAATCGGCCGCCAGGGTAGGAGTCGGATAACCCAGCAGAAAGAGAGGATATCCTTTCTCCGCATAGCGTGCGAAGGCCACTTCGGCTTGGTCGTCAAATCCGACGTGGGGATCCAAAGGGGCGGGGAAGTGAGGGTTGGTGGACAGGGAGGCACCACCCAGGTAGAAGGTGACCGACTGGCGCATCAACTGGCTTCGGGGAAGGTGAACTACCGTCAGCGGATGGACGCTGGCTAGGGGGATGGCGTCCACCAGGCGGCGAGCTAACGGAAGCAAGCCCTCGCGGGTGTTCATGGAGGCCGTCGGTCCGGTTAGCAGAAGGAGCAAATGCCCCTTCCAGAACAGCAGCTCCCGGCCCTGCAAAAAGGTCTCCACGCGCGGTTGTGCAAGTTGAGACGAGGGTGTTCCCGCTGTTTCTTTCCAGAGCGTGTAGGCGGAGAAGGCTCCAGCGGAGTGCCTCAGGTGGTAGGCCGTGAGTTCAAAGGGGCCCTCTTGGCTGCTCCGAATGGACCAAACTGAGGCGGAGACCAGGCCACAGTCCTCCCACACGGCTTGACTTAAAGGAGTGAGGGGAGCCTCTTGGGGCTGCATCTCGGCTTGCTTGACGAATTGATAATCGCCGATCTGACCCAGATAATCCTGGAGGTTGGACTCAGCTCCGCCTTGGAAGGTCCGCAGGGCGAGTATGAAAGTAAGTACTCCCTTCCATAAATACGGTAACGTTTGTTGCGAGCGCAACGCGCCCGGATTCGGTGTTGCGCCTTCCCGACGATACTGGGCATCGAGTCGTCGGCGCGCCTGGAATCCGGGCGCGTTGCGCTCGCAACAAACGTTACCGTATTTATGGAAGGGAGTACTCAGAAGGGCGATTCGGCGGATCGGTGTCATGGGCTCGGGCGCTCGACTGGAGAGTCCTCGATACCGGTCTTGTGGGGAGTGGCGAGGTCGCAGTTTGCCCTCAGGGGCCGGTGAAAAAAGCGGTGCGATTGCGGGTTGAAACGGTTCCCAGTGCTTGAAAATATTTTTCGATCCCCCCGTACAGGGCCTCGGCAACATGGTCCCTGGCTTCCTCCCGCCGGAGGTAGCGCTCGTCGGAGGGATTGCTGAGGAAGCCGATCTCCGTGAGAATGCTTGGCATCCGGGAGCCGATCAAAACGATGAAGGGCGCCCTTTTGACTCCGCGGTTCTGGTGGCTCGGACGGTGTGGCTGCAATCCCTCAAACAGGTTTCGTTGAACCATCTGAGCCAACTCTTGAGATTCATGATTGTACTCTCGATAGGCGATCTGGGTGAGAAGTTTTTCCAGCTCTCGTACGCTTCTCTGCGAGGCGGCGTTCTCCCGGGTTGCCACTTCCAAGGCCTCGTCTTCGCTGGCAAAGTCCAGGATGAAGGTCTCCACACCGGAGGCCTCTCGGTTGCGGGCGGAGTTGGCATGGATGGAGATGAACAGATCCGCCTGTTGCTGGTTGGCGATGGCGGTTCTTTCTTCCAGGGCGATGAATTCGTCACGGCTGCGGGTCAGGATCACTTCCGTGCCGAGCCGTGTTTCCAGAAGGTCCTTCAGACGCCCGGAAACGTCCAGAACTAGATCTTTCTCCAGTAGGCCGGAGGGTCCGATGGTACCGGTATCTTCTCCGCCGTGGCCCGGATCTAGTACCACTCGTTTGACTTTCAATCCCAGGACACGGGTCAGGCCGACATCGGCCTCGGGTGGGTTGGGAGTGGCCCCTGATCGCAGGTCATTGGCAGGATTGCCTTCCTGCTGCTGGCCCGGGTTGAGAGTCCGGTCAAGGTCGCTTCCGGAAGTCTGGGGATCCGTGGGCGGGTGTGTGCCGAAGGCATCGATGACCAGGCGGAACGGATCGTACAGACCGAAGTAGTGGTACTGGTTGATCTTGCCGAAATCCAGGACGATACGGACCACCCCGGGTCGGTTCTGGCCCACTCGGATCCGGTGGATGAGGGCGTCATTGACCTCGAATAATTCCGGAAGGTCAGGGCTGAGTTTCGTATTCTCGAGGTCGAAATAAAGCCGATCAGGATCGGTCAGAAATTCCGCTTTGACTTCTACCTCTCGATCCAGGTTGATCCCCACGCGAGCGTAGCCTTTGTTGGAACGGTGCCAGATCTCCGTGACGGTGGCCATTTGGGATTCATCGTTATGGATGTCCGGAGGTTGGGACTCCCGTTGCACCGCTCCCCGCTCCAGTTGCCGGGCTCGTTCCAAAGCCCGCCGGCGGTGAGGCGTACGGGGATACTCGTCGGCGACGAAGCGATAATAGTAGATCGCCTGGTTGCGATCGCCCTCCTGGCCGAAACGCTTTCCCATCTCCTCGTACAGCGAAGCCACCGCGAACAAGGCGGCGTCACAGGCCCCGTAGGTGGGGTCGTGGTCGATGACGCGGCGGTAAAGAAAAATGGCGCGAGTGTACCGCCTCAGATTCCGCTCCGACTCAGGACGGGCGAGCAATTGGTCGTGATACTGGCGGGCCTCTCGGTAAGCCGCACGCGCCGCCGCGCGGTCCCGGGCCCACCCCTCGGTCCCCAGACAAACCAGAACCAGACAGGCCGCAACCGTGCTCCGGACAAAACTGGAATAGAGCATTTCTCGCTGGGCAAACGTCGACCCAACTCACCCAGAGCAGTATACCGGAGAGCGGTGTCAGGGCGGTCCGAGACGAAAGATGAGGCGCTGGCGATTTGAGCCAGTACCTTCGAGGTCAAGCTGCCTTATAATGGCCTTTTCCGGGTAGCCAATGACGGGAAACCGACGCATTCTGATTCGCGGAGTGAACTGGTTGGGGGACTCTGTGATGTCGGTGGCGGCGATCCGGGAGATCCGACGCCTGTTCCCTGCGGCGCATGTCACGCTGCTGGTGAGTCCCTGGGTGGCCGGGCTATTCGAAGAGCAGGGGCTGGTGGACGAGCTTTGCCTGTTGAGAAGTTCCAGCCCCGACTGGCGCGAGCTCAAAGAGCTGCGGCATCAGTTGCGGGGCTTCGATACCGCCATCTTGTTTCAAAACGCTTTCCGGGCGGCCCTGATGGTCTACCTGGCCGGCATTCCTAGCCGGGCGGGCTATGCCACGGACGGCCGGAGCCTCCTCTTGTCGCACAGCGCGAGACCCCGGATCAAAAAACTGGGCCGGCACCAGATTTACTACTATCTGGACCTTCTCTTTCAGAGTGGAATCTCTCCCGTGGATTATCTGAATGAGGTGGATTTTCAACCCGATATCCACCTCCGGCCGACCGGACCGGGCGGTCGTGGGGCCGAGATCCTGCTGAAGGAAGGGGGCTCCGATCCTGGAAAGCCGTTCGTCATCCTGAATCCTGGGGCCTTCTTTGGTGCGGCCAAGCGGTGGTTCACGGACCGTTACGCTGCCCTTGCCGATCGCCTCATTGAGGAAGAGGGCGTGGAGGTGGCCATCGTCGGTTCTGCCGGTGAGATAGCCATTGCCGATGAGATTCGCCAGCACATGCGGCACTCACCTCGCATCCTGACGGGAAAGACTGATCTGCCCGCATTGATGGGGCTTCTGAGCCGTTGCCGGGTCTTGATCACCAACGATTCCGGACCCATGCACCTGGCCTCGGCTCTGCGGGTTCCCCAGGTGGCCCTTTTCGGGTCAACCGACGAAATCGCTACCGGCCCCTGGAGTCCCGAGGCGCAGGTCATCCACAAGCATGTTGAATGCAGTCCCTGCCTTTTGCGAGAATGCCCTATTGATTTGCGCTGCTTCAGCCGCATTGCAGTAGACGAGGTGTACGAGGCGGTGCGATCGCGCATGAGGCGTGACTAAGTGAGCACGAAGCGAGCGGTATTCCTGGACAGGGACGGCACTTTGATCCGAGAGGTGGGCTATCTGAGTCGCTTGGAAGAGATCAAAATCCTGGAGCAGGCGGCCTCGGCCGTGAGCCGGATCAACCGGGCGGGAGTTCTGGCGGTGGTGGTCACCAACCAATCCGGGGTGGCTCGCGGACTGCTCAGCGAAGAACACTTGCGGGAGATTAACCGCTCGATCGACCGGTCCTTTGCGCGCCGAGGAGCCTGCCTGGACGCCTTCTACTATTGTCCCCACCATCCCGATGCGGGTTTGGTCGCCTACCGCCAGAGCTGCCGTTGCCGTAAACCACAACCAGGATTGCTCCTGGAAGCTGCCCAGGAGCTGGGAATCGATCTGCGAAGAAGCTGTATGGTGGGGGACCGTCTGGTGGACGTGCAGGCGGGCCGATCGGTGGGCTGCACCTCGGTTCTGGTCAAGACCGGTCTCGGAATGCAGGAACTGGCCGACTGGAACGGGGCTCCGGACCGTTCCTGTACCAGGCCCGACTTCGTGGCTACCGGTCTACTGGAGGCGGTTCAGTGGATGGAGGAGATGGTTTTTTGAGTCGTGACATCCGTGCATTCATCCGTAGATTCGCCGATTTGCGGATTCTGGTCTGGGGAGACTTCCTGCTGGATCAGTTTGTCTATGGCGAGATTTCGCGGGTCTCGCGAGAGGCGCCCGTGCTTATCTTGAAGTATTCCGACACCCTCACCCTCCCCGGAGGTGCGGCCAATACGGTGGCCAATGTGTGCAGTCTGGGCGCCCGAGCCATTCCGGCCGGATTCATCGGCGACGATGAGGCTGCCGAGCGGCTTTTCGCAGTGTGGCCAGAGCAGCTGGACACCCGCTGTGTGTTTCGTCAGCCCGACTTTCGGACCACTCGAAAACAACGCATCCTGGCCGGTTCCTTCCACTCCTTTCGCCAGCAGGTGGTGCGCATCGACCACGAATCCCCCTGCCGGTTGAAGAGCTTGCATGAGGATCGAATGGAGTCCGCCCTCCAGAGTTGGATCTCCCAGGTGGATGCCGTCATCGTCTCCGATTACAGCTTGGGGAACGTGACTCAGCGCCTCCGGACGTTCGTCCTGCAAGAGGCGCGGGCTCGAGGCCGGCCGGTGGTGGTCGATTCCCGGGACGATCCCGGAGGCTACCCAGGTGCCACCACCGTCTCGCCCAACATCACCGAGGCAGAGGCCGCGACGGGCCAGAAGATAGGGGGCGATCTGGCGCACCTGGAGAGGATCGGCTCCAAACTGCGAAAGCAATGGAAGCTGGACTCACTCCTCATTACCCGCGGCCGGCACGGGATGTCTCTTTTTGAAGACGGTCCGATCACCCACATTCCGATTCACGGAAGCGACGAGGTGGCGGACGTGACGGGTGCTGGGGACACGGTCACGTCCACTTACACCACGGCTCTCGCCGCCGGAGCCTCCTTTCTCGAAGCCGCTCGGCTGGCCAACGTGGCCGGAGGCTTGGTGGTCATGAAGAGAGGCACGGGAACGGTCAGCCAGGCCGAAATCCAGAACGCCCTTCCAGAGCCGGTAGGTGCCGAAATCAGGAAGCCGGGGTAAGAGACCAATCCGAAAAGAGGGGCTGGGGTTCGTGTTTGTCGCAGTGGGCAGGATACCTACGGAAATCAGCCAGCGTCCGATCTTGGGCCGAGCGGCCCTGTGAATGCACGCTCGGGAACTGGAGAAATTGGCGTGGTGCCAGAAAAATACAAGAGCCGAGCCGAAATGCGGCAGATCGTGGAGCGATTGAAGGCCGCCGGAAGCACGGTCGTTTTTGCTAACGGCTGTTTCGACTTGTTGCATGCCGGGCACATTCGATGCCTGGAGGCCGCTCGGGCTCTGGGAGATGCCCTCGTGGTAGGATTGAACAGCGATTCTTCGGTTCGTTCGCTTAAGGGAGAGGGCCGACCCATCCTCGACCAGGAGGAGAGAGCCGAGATCCTGGCTGCTTTGGGATGCGTCGATTACCTGGTAGTGTTCGACGATCCTACCGTGGATGAGCTGTTACGCGATCTGAAGCCTCACATCCACGCCAAGGGAAGCGACTACAGCGAAGAAAGCGTCCCCGAGAGACAGACCGTCCTCGGCTATGGGGGGGGAATCGCCATCGTGGGAGGTCCCAAAGCTTTCTCGACCCGATCCTACCTGGAGCAGGTGCGCCAGCTGGAGGATGAGAGCAGCGAGGGTTCTTTCCGCCAGTCTTAACACCCATCTATGTCCAGTCAAAACGGTCACCCCAGGAAGGCTCTCATAGTGCGGCTCGGCTCCCTGGGGGACATCATCCACACCATTCCCGCCCAGCAGCAACTGGCGTGCCAGCATCCCGGTGTCGAGATTCACTGGCTGGCGGAGCCGCCGTACCAAGACTTTCTGCGCCAGGTGGAGGGGGTGGAGCGGGTGTGGGCGGCCGATACCCAGCAATGGAGACGGCGGGTCTCATCGCTGGGGGGGCTGGGACGTCTCCTGCGCGATTTGCGCCGCCAGGATTTCGACCTGGCGGTGGATTTTCAAGGTTTGCTCAAGTCGGCCCTGCTGGCTCGCCTGGCGGGAGCGGCCCAGGTCTTGGGATTTGCAGAAGAACAAGTCCGCGAGCGGGCTTCTCGCTGGCTCTACACGCAGCAGGTGCCGGTCCCCAACGGTCGCCACGTCATCCAGACCTGTCTGGACCTGGTCAGTTTTCCGGATCAGGGCCGGGAAGTCAGCCCCAGGATCGGGCTCCGCATTCCCAAGCAAGCCGCTGGCTATGTGGATCGGAAGCTGGCCGAGCTGAAAATGGATCGGCCCGTGCTCATCAATCCGGGGGCTGGCTGGGAGACGAAACTGTATCCGGTGAGCGACTACGCGCGCCTGGCCGACCGCATCCAGGAGCGGCTGGGCCTGCCCGTGGTGTTCACCTACGGGCCCGGGGAGGAGACCCTGATCGAGCAAGCGCAAGGGGTCGCCGAGCAACCCGTCCACACCTTTCCCACCAGCATCCTCGAACTGGCGGCGCTGTGTCGCCGGGCGCGGATGTTGATCGGAACCGACACGGGCCCCCTGCACCTGGCGGTAGCCCTGGGAACCCCCACGGTGGCGCTGCTGGGCCCCACGCCCCCCTGGCGCAACGGCCCGCTCAGTTCGCTCGATCGGGTGGTGCGCCGGGACTTGCCTTGTTCCAACTGTCACAAGCGAACGTGCAGTGAGTTCATCTGCATGGATATATCGGTCGAAACCCTGCTGGAAGCCGTCACCCGTCGCCTCGAGGCATGAAGATCCTCCAAAGAATTCGGGTGCCGGCCGGCTTAGCCTTCACGGTCCTGTTTCTCGTGCAGGCCCAGCCTCGGCCGGGATGGCTTTTTCCGGGACTGGCGCTGGCTGCTCTGGGGCTGGCTCTTCGAGTGTGGGGTGCCGGTTACCTGCAAAAGGGTCGCCAGCTGGCCGTTTCCGGGCCCTACCGCCATATCCGGAATCCGCTTTATACGGGTTCTTTCCTGATGGTTTGCGGCTTTCTCGTGGCGGCTGCTCCGCTCTGGGTATGGCTGGTCTTCGGACTGCTTTTCGGGGGCATCTATATGCCCGTGGTGAGGAGAGAGGAGGACGAGCTTCGGCAGCGCTTCGGGGCAACTTTTGAAGCCTACCGTCGCGTTGTACCCGCCTTTATCCCGCTGGGGAGGAGGCGGCTGTTGCTGCAAACCGGTAGCGATGAGGGCAACTTCCGCTGGCGTTTGGTCATCCTAAACCGTGAGTACCGAGCTGCCGTCGGGTTGCTGGCTCTGGCGGTATTCATTCTGTATCGGTCGAGCACGTGATGAAGCGAATACTGGCCCTAGTCGGGCTGATCGCCCTGCTGGGGGGGCTGGCCTGGAGCCAGGGTTCGGTCCGTCCCCTCTTCAATCCCTCTCTCGACCCTGTTGTCATCCCCTTCGAAAATGGAGAGAAGCTGGTCTATCGGGTGCGGTGGAAGCCGTTTTTCGCTATCCCCGCCTTTCGGGTGGGAGAGCTCTCCGTGCAGGTGGGGGACTCCGAGTATCAAGGTCGAGAATCCTACAAGATTACCGCTCATGCCTCTTCCCAGGGATTGCTGACGGCGGTGGTCGGGCTGGAGATTCGAGACTATTTCGAGTCTGCCATCGACCGCCGTGACCTGCGCTCCTACCGGATCGTGAAAAGGATCCGGGAGGGGAAGCGGAGGCGCGACCTGGAAGCGATTTTCGACTACGACGAAGGGAGCATCCGGGTGCATGAGATCGATCTGGCCAAGCATCCCCCGCAAGAGCTCCGTCGGGAAACGGTGGAAGGTTCGACTGCGCCTCTGGCCGACATTCTCTCCGTTTTTTACGTCCTGCGGGTGCATCGCTTCCGGAAGGGGATGGAGTACCGGGTGCCGCTCACCAATGATGGCAAGCTGCACGACGTACGAGTCGTGGTGGTGAAGAAAGACAAGGTAGACACGCCGATCGATTCCTTCGAAACCTTTCGACTGAGCACCAAAGGAGGTCTTTTCCAGGGAGGAGGGGATTTCCGGATCTGGTACAGTCAGGACTCGCTCCGTGTGCCCGTCAAGTTCGAAGCCGATGTCCGCTTTGGAAAGGTTTCCGGCGACATCATCCAGTTGGAGGCTCCTGGGCTGAGCCAGGGCCTGATCCTGACCGAATGAGTCCTGTCTGGGTGGGTGGCCCGCCCGGACAGGGAAGGTCGTCCCACCTGGCACCAAACTCTCTTCCCGGTCCTCACAGCGATTCGAAAGAGTCGGTGGTGGTAAAATACTTCTGGCGGCGAGTAGAGAGGGTGATCGTCTTTCCGGTTGATCCGGTGAGGAGGAAAGTCCGAACACCGCAGGGCAGCGTGCTTCCTAACGGGAAGGAGGGGAAACCCTACGGAAAGTGCCACAGAAAACAAACCGCCCGGGAGGCTTTGCCTTTCCGGGTAAGGGTGAAACGGTGGGGTAAGAGCCCACCGCTTCGATGGTGACATCGAAGGCACGGTAAACCCCACGCGGTGCAAGGCCAAATAGGCTCCGTTCGAGCTGGCCCGGCTCATTCCTCGCAAGAGGGAGGCGGAGCGGGTGGGCCGCTGGAGGCTTGGGGCGACCCAAGACCCTAGATGAATGATCACCACCCCTTCGGGGTACAGAATTCGGCTTACATCTCTGCTCGCCGTCGTTCTTGAAAGCATGCCAGATCCAAAGAATCCTGAATCGTCCACTCCTGCGGGTGCACTGACGGAGGTCGCCGGTCTCGAGGTGGGCCACTTCACGGACAGCCGGCGACCCACGGGATGTACAGTGATCCTGGCCAGACAAGGCGCGGTGCCCGGTGTGGAGGTGCGCGGCTCTGGCCCGGGCACGCGGGAGACCGACCTGCTCGATCCCGTCAACACGGTGCAGAGAGTGCAGGCCGTGCTCCTGTCCGGGGGAAGCGCTTTCGGCCTGGATGCCGCGTCGGGGGTGATGCAATACCTGGAGGAGCAGGGTCTAGGTTATGTGACTTCCGTAGCCAGGGTACCTATTGTGCCGGCCGCCATCCTCTTCGACCTGGCCCTGGGGGATCCCTCCATTCGCCCCGATAAGGAAGCGGGATATCAGGCCTGCCTGCAGGCTTGTGTCGGCCCCGTCGAGGAGGGCAACGTGGGGGCTGGAGCAGGAGCCACCGTGGGCAAGTTGCTGGGCATGGAGCGAGCCATGAAGAGCGGCCTGGGGACCGCCTCCCTTCGGTCCGGGGATCTGGTGGTAGGCGCCCTGGCGGCGGTCAACGCGGTGGGAGACGTGGTGGATCCCAAGAGGGGCCGCATCCTGGCGGGCGCTCGGGGCCCGGACGGAAAATCTCTGGTGAACCTTTCGCGGGTGCTGCGGCAGCCCGATTTCCGCCCCCAGGCCCGGCCCGGACAAAGCACCACGCTGGTGGTGGTGGGCACCAATGCCGTCTTCGACAAGCCGGGCATGACCAAGATCGCCCGCATGAGTCAGGACGGGCTGGCCCGTAGCATCGTCCCGGCTCATATGCCCTTCGATGGCGACACCGTTTTTGCCCTCTCTACGGGAAGTCTGGAGGGGATGGATCTGGGGAGCGTCGGTGCCCTGGCCGCCCAGGTCACGGCTCGAGCCATCGTTCGAGCCACTCTGCAGGCGGAACGCTGGGGGCCCTATCCGGCCCACTCCGACCTGGCTCGGTGGGCCTGAAGCCTACTTTCCAGCCCGCGGATCACCTTTCCTGCGAGGATCCGGCACCAGGAAGAGAGGATAGCTGTCCAGATCGGCCGGAAATGGACCGCCAAACTCCGCCCGATCGGAGACGCCCAGGCCGCCATCTGGTTCCTAGGCCTAGTTCTCATCCGGAAAAGGATAAATAGTTGTAAATAAAAGGCTTAGGTCGCATCTTCGACCTCCATTGTTGTCGTGGTGTCTTGGTACAATAATGTTCACAAAACATTGAAACAACAAGACTTACGGCAAAGCCAGGAGGTCAAAGATGCGTCAAAGTCGTGAAAATCAGCTGCCGCTGACTCCCCTCTGGCCCGATCACCAGCACGCACAGGAACTGCGGGAGATTTCCAAGATCCTCGATGAAAATTCTAAGCTGAACGAACGGGTCTGGCAAGATCTCAGTGAGGCAGACTCGACAAAAGGGGCTCCGGGAATGAGCGGGGAGCAGGTGTTGCGCTGTGGTGTGATCAAACAGATGCATCAGTTCTCCTATGACCGCTTGGCCTTTCACCTGGCCGATTCTGTGAGCTTGCGGGCCTTCTGCCGGCTGCCTTTGGGCTGGACCCCGGCTCGTTCCACCCTGGCCGAGAACCTCTCGCGCATCCGCCACTCAACCTGGCGGGCCATCAACGCGGCGCTGGTGGACTGGGCCTGTGAGCAAGGCTTGGAGAAGGGAGAGAAGGTCAGAATCGACGCCACCCCGGTGGAGAGTGAGATTCACCACCCCACCGATAATCAACTGCTCTCTGATTGCGTACGGGTGCTGGCCCGTTGGCTGGGACGACTTTCTTGTTTTGTCGACTTCCCTTACCGGGATCATGGCTTGCGGGCTCGCCGCCGCTGTCTGGCCATCAGCAATGCCCGCCGTCAGACCCTGCGCATTGGCCCTTATCGCGATCTGCTCAAAGTCACCCGCAAGATGGCAGGCTACGCCCGGGCAGCCCTGGCGGTCTGCGAAGACTCCAGCCATCCCCGTGTTGTGCGAGAGAGGAGCTTACTCGAACACTACCTGGAACTGACCCATCGAGTGATCGATCAGACCGAGCGTCGTGTTTTGCGGGGGGAATCGGTCCCGGCCAGCCACAAGGTGGTTTCCATTTTCGAGGAGCACACCGATCTGATTCGCAAAGGCGGCCGGGAAACGGTCTATGGGCACAAAGTTTTTCTATCCTGTGGCAGATCCTCTCTGATCCTGGATTGTCTGCCGGTGCGGGGCAACCCGTCCGATAGCACTTACCTGGAGACGATGCTAGATCGGCACTGCCATCAATACGGCTCTTATCCGCGTCAGGCCAGCTTGGACGGGGGCTTTGCATCGAAAGCGAACTTGGCCTTGGCCAAAAACAAACCCGGCCTCAAGGATGTGGCTTTCGCCAAAAAGTGCGGACTCTCGATCGAATCGATGGTCTCCTCCAGCTGGGTATACAAACAACTGCGCCGCTTTCGGGCCGGCATCGAAGGCTGTATCTCGATGCTCAAGCGCGTCTTCGGGCTGGACCGCTGCCACTGGAAAGGCTGGCAGCGCTTCCAGCAGTACCTGCAGCTCTCGACCCTTTCCTACAATCTGCTGGTACTGGCGCGCCTGCGATTGTAGAGGTGCTCCTGCGGCTGACATCTCGATCCGTCTGGCAAAGGGCCGAAGTGTCTCTTGAAATCGACTAAAATCGACTCTGTGTGGTCCGTTTAGGTCCCCAGCCCACTGCACATAACGGATTGCCAGCCGTTGATTGGGGTCGACTCGACTACGAGCGTCTTAAAAAGCCGATTTCCGGATAGGAAGTAGGCCTAGATCAGGAAGACCGTGTAGACGTTTTTCGAAGCCAGGAATACTGTCGCCGGTTCGGTCTCAGCTGGAACGATGGCCCCTACGTGGTGACGAGCCGGAAACGGCCGGATTTTCTCAAGCCCGATGACGAGATCGTGGTCATACGGCTGGGTGGCATCTCAGCGAGCCACATTCCGGGCATCTTGAATCGTCTGTCCCAAGATCTGGCCAGCGGTCGTGCACGAACCGGAAGGCTGTTGTACGAGGAGATTAAGCAGCGTTTGCTGAGGCTGGTGGCCGCTATCCGGAAGGAGCGCGAGCCTTCGTCTCTTCAGTATTCGGCTTCTGAAATTTGAGGACAAGGGACAGGCAGGGCCCCAATCGAGAAAGCAGCGCCTGACAACCAAACGGGGAATGGGGCTGGATGCTCCCCTTGAAGCTCTCTAGAAATGTCGCTCCAGAGCTGGTGAAACCACTTCTGATGATCTTGCTTATTGATGAGTGAGAGATCTCTTTGATCTTGTGTGGGATGCCGATAGTCTCCTGGTTTTTGAAACAGCAGAATGAACTCGATGTCGTTCTTGGTGATTCACGATGATCCGACCCCGCCCAGCTGTTCGTCCGGAGATAGCCGTGCGAATTTTTTCTGCAGCGTCGATCTCATGGTCAAACCGGTTGCAAATCGGGTAAAATCGGTAAGAGCATCCAAGTGGGGACGTAGCTCAGCCCGGAAGAGCGCCTGAATCGCACTCAGGAGGTCGAGGGTTCGAATCCCTTCGTCTCCACCACTCTTTTCAACACTTTACGGAGAGTGGTGTCGCCCTGAAATTTGGACTGAGACGGTTTCTGAGACGGTTCGGAGGGCTTTATCCCACTTTTGGGATTCATTTTTCAGGTAGGTGTTTGATAGGTGAGAGTATCTTTCGGTCATATGTCTCGAGGAATGACCGAGAATTTTTTGACACGTATAGACCGACATTCCTCATATCAGCCTGTGATGAACCTTCTTCGGGTCTCACCGTGGTGGAAATCAAAACCTATCAGCCCTCCGACCAGGGAGCAAGTGTTTGCCCTCATGGGTCGGCTGAAAAAGGCCTCTGATCCCTCGATTATCCAGGTCATCTTGGCAAAATCCGATAAGCGGAGACACTTCTCCACCCACTTGGTCAGAAACACTCGACGCTTAAGCCGTACTCCATCTCAAGCGGTCAATCCGAGAGGCCAAGACAAACAGGGCCAACCTCACCTGATTCGGGACAAAGCGTTGGCAGGACAGCCGGGTCCAGTTCAAGGCATACTTGCCTTTCTTGATCCGCTGCTCGGCCGTGCCACGTCCATTGTAAAAGTGAACCAACCCGGAGGCTTGTGCGCTCAGATGGGTCACGATGAAACCGACTCTCGGAAAGAGTTCCCCGCGATGCCACTCCACCTTGGCAATGACCCGACGAGGCCGGTCCCAACTGGCGGCTGGATAGCTGAAATCGGCAAACCAGACGATGGGCTTTCTGGGTGGGCAACCCACGGGCCGGGTTAGCAGGGTTTCAATCTTTGCCTGAAGCACCTCATTGGCCGGAAGCCGGATGGCATACAAGAAGCCCTTCTCCTCCAGGCATTCATAAGATCTCCGGCTTGGCGAAAGCGGCATCCCCGCGAAAGTATTTGCGGACGGTTTTCTTCTCGTAACAAGTTACGATCGGTTCCAGCAGCTCCTTCCAGCCATCCGCGCTGTGCACGTTACCGGGGCGTAGCAAGGCCGGAAGGTCGTGCTGGATGTTACGCCCGGTCCGCAGATCCTGAACAACGGAAGATACACGATCAAATAGACCTAAGGCTTTATCCAGGCCCCGATAGGCGAGGAGCCCGGCATCCGAAGTGACCTTAGCGCCATGAAATTCCAGCTTTAAACTACTATTAAAACCAAGCTTCAAACGCTAACCCTTGGGGTCGGCCATTTCTTGCTCCATTTATTCTCCATATCTTCTTTACTTATAGATAGTTATATAGATTAAAGGAAGCAGATGTCGGGCCCCATATGGTGAATGCGGGGATAAATCGCGCTCCCAGACTGTTCACGTATTTCGCTTCCGGAATTGAGATTCAACCTGAGTCCGTAACCCCGGTGTTGGGAAAAATAGATGCCGGAACGTGGCAGGCAGAGTTATTTCGACTTGCTTCTCTTACATGGTCTATTCCTGTTTCGCACGGTTTCGGTCGAAGACTAAGATACCTTGTATGGGACAATCATAATCGAAAATTGATTGGATTGATTGCCATTGGAGATCCGGTTTTTAACCTCGCAGCCAGGGACAATTTGATCGATTGGAATGCACAAGACCGTAGCGCCCGCTTAGTGAACATAATGGATGCGTATGTGCTCGGTGCTGTTCCGCCCTACAATAGCCTCCTAGCTGGGAAAATGGTGGCATGCTTGGTTCGAACGCAAGAGATATTTAAGGACTTTCGGAACACGTATGGTGATTCAAGCGGAATAATATCAAGTAAAAAGAAAAATGCTCGGCTGATAGCGGTGACAACTTCGTCGTCGATGGGACGTTCTTCTGTCTATAACAGATTAAAATGGGAATTATATACCTAATTACACGGGGGAACGGTTAAGAACCGTCGCGCTTCTTGCTGTATCGCCACTCTTTCTTAGGAGAATCCTGCATACAGGCATTGGCAATGTTCTCGGGGGTGTCGGGGATGGGTTCTGGCAGGGTGTTTTGGACGGGGCGGCCTCTCTTGGTCTTCTCTTTATCCTTGGTCATTGCCTCCCTACCTTTCCGTTGTCATGGTCTTTATTTTCGGAATGTCCCAATGGGTGAATTATGGAACAGAGCAAACAGACCGTAGACTCTCTAAACGTTAGCCTCAATTTTGAGGATGAATGGCCACTTCGGGTCGGAGAACTCATTGTCAACCTTAGTGAGTGGTACGCGACCCACCCCTCTCTTGTTGATGTTTCGGCGGCTGATATTGCGTGCTTCCTGGAATCTGTAGCGTTTGATCAGCTCATCATACATGAGTCCTGCGTTTTCACCTTCCAAGGAAGTGTCACAGGACGGACAGAACACACTTTTAATTCTACCATCTTCGTCTCCTGTGACGACCTTTGCCGCACTCTCGCAGTTGCCGCATTTGAACGATACGTGTTTCCTCAATTCATGAGTATCCATGGTCTTGCTAACATAGGAGCAATGGTGAAAAACACAGAATCCGCTAAAGAAAAAAAGAGTGTTCCCTCGGAACTATGCGACAAGCCCCCTCAATCTCCCGCTAAAGAGACTGAGGGGACAGGCTACCCACTACAGCCAGGAAAGTGGGAAGGGGTCTACTTCCCACCGTCCAGCGAAGACAAGCCTACTTGCAGTTCTTAACGTAGTCCTGCATCTGTTTATACGCTTCTTCCTCTTTTGGTTGCCCTCTATATCGGCTGAAAAGAGAAATAGCGTAGTCAACAGCTTCAGGCATTGTGTTTTTCCAGCCCCCCCAACGATTGGGTAATCGAGTGTCAAAATGTCCACTCCCGTACTTGATTGTGATAACTACTCCAAATCGGTCGGTGACGGTAGCCCCTTTGCCTCCTTCTGGGACTTCAACAATGAATTTTTCCCCTTGCCGTTCTAATGTGCATTGGTTTTTCATCTTTTCCTTCATGGCGTACTTCCCCCTTGTGTCTAAAGACCGGGGAAAGCAGAATAGAGGAACCTAATCTTATTCTACTTTCCCCGGGGCCTCTTTGCCGAGAGGCCCTTTCGGTTTTTATGAATTAAACATAGCAATCTCAGGCGACCAAATCCCTATACCGTAATCTCTTCCCATCCATGCCCTTGGCCACTGAGGCCATCTGGTCGATGGTGTCCATACGGCGCATATTGTGCCGACCGGAAAACTCGTTGACATATCTCTGCAGGTGCTTCTCGCTCATGCGGTGGTCAGTGCCGTAGTAGCCGCGCTTGAGCATGGCCCAGAAGCTCTCTATCCCGTTGGTGTGGGCCTGACCCTTGACGTACTCCCTGACGCTGTGACGGACGGAACGATGCTCGAAGTTCAGCCAGAGCCGGTTGTACCCGCCGTGGTCGTCCGTGTAGACCGTTGAGCCGGGCTCGACACGATCATCAATGAAGCCTTCTAGTTCCTCCTGGTTGGTTCCTTGAACGACGGTGGCACTGACACGGTTAGTTTCCCGATCCTTGGCACCAGCGACCGGAGTTTTCCCCACG
This sequence comes from Acidobacteriota bacterium, assembly GCA_965205565.1. Lineage (GTDB taxonomy): Bacteria > Acidobacteriota > UBA6911 > RPQK01 > CBDBID01 > CBDBID01. The sequence continues at coordinate 907 of CBDBID010000007.1, read as the reverse complement.
GGCCCACGTCCGGCATTGAGCTTTTTGGAGTTGCGCTTATTCTTCTCTTTCCCGCCCATGTAGGTTTCATCCACTTCGACCGGACCTGTGAACGTGTCTTTTTGGTCCTTCCAGGTTTCCCGTATGCGGTGTGCCAGATGCCAAGCGGATTTTTGGGTGATTCCGAGGTCACGGTGGAGCTTCATGCTCGACACACCCTTGAGATGGGTGCTGAACAAGAAATAGGCAATGGCCCAGGTGCTCAGGGGCAGCTTGGAGCCGTGCATCAAGGTTCTTGTCTTGACCGAAAAGTTCTTGCGGCAATCCCGGCAATGGTAGGGCTGAGGCTTGCGGTTCTTGCGCTCGTTGGTGTCAACCGATCCGCAGAAGGGGCAGGATATCCCATTGGGCCATCTGGTCTGTACAAACCATTCTTCCGCTTTCTTCTCGTCCGAGAATTTGTGAACGACCTCGACCAGCGTGATTCCTTTTCTGTAGTTCTTTCCCGGTGCTTTGGTTTTCATTATGGAAACAGTTTACACGAAAGGTCTGACATTTGTCCAGGTTTGACTGCCAACACCGTGTAATTAGGTATATAATTCCCATTAAAATTGGATGGTGTCGAATACTTCAAGCCTATCGGTTACACCGGCGGATGGGGGCACTTTCATATTCCTGATCGGCTGTTCTCAGAGTTACGAAGCTATCTCCGCGGAATTAATCACCCGTATGCAGATCGTCATCGGTTTGGTGCGGGGCCAAATTGGCGATTGCGGACGACACGCGTTGCTTTGGAGGAATTGGGATTTAGCGACAATTTACTTCGCCACGGCATTCGAAGAGAGGTTTTTATATCATTTCTGGCGTTGGAGGGAGTGGAGTACCTTAGAATCGGTAAGGGCCAAGCAGATATCTCAGAGCTTCTCTC
>CBDBID010000006.1:0-7740 GCA_965205565.1 Acidobacteriota bacterium | reverse complement strand
ATACCTAGGGCCAGTAACGGGTAGCTCATTATTCCTCTTCCTCCTTACCACTCGGCCCATCGGAGCCATCATGAAGATCAATGATCGCTTGAGCCAGTGTAGCACATGATGCGGCGCGGGAATCTTAGCTTTGCTTCCCGTTCTGGGAGGGGTTGCATAAAGGAATATTTACGCACGTGTTGAAACCGTACTACGTCTGGCAGTGTGGTTTGGCAGAAACGTCGCTATGCAATGGGACCTTGTTGCATGGATCATCCCGAAGGATGCCTTATCATCGTGTTTTTCAACACAGGGGATAACTTAGATGCCACATAAGTTCAACGTAGCCCGACGGCACAAGTTTGATAAGGCGCAGTATCGGGTGATCAACTGGGCGGAATATAACGAGAGCCAGCGCCAGCGGGGTGATCTGACGATCTGGGTCAGTGAGGAGGCGCAAAGTGTGTGGAGCGCGCCGCGCCGCACGTCACGGGGTGGCCAGTGGAGATACTCGGATTTGGCGATCGAGACCTGCCTGACGCTGCGCACGGCGTATCGGCTTGCGTTGCGGCAAACGCAGGGACTTATGGGCTCCATCGGCACGCTCATGGGGCTGGATATACGGGTGCCGGATTACTCCACACTGTCGCGTCGCGCAAACGGCTTGAGCATCGCGCAGGTGATGAGGCAAGCCGGGTCTGTGCCTGTCCATCTGGTGGTGGACAGTACCGGCCTCAAGATCTTCGGCGAGGGAGAATGGCTCGCGCAGAAGCATAAAACCAGGGGAATACGCCGCCGCTGGCGCAAACTCCACCTCGGACTGGACCTCCATAGCGGTGCGATTGTTTGCGCCAATCTGACTCACGATGACGTTGGAGACAGCACCGCCTTACCCGGGCTTCTGGATCAACTCGATGCCCCGGTCACGGGCTTTCTGGCGGACGGCGCCTATGATGGAGCGTCCACACGGGATCTGCTGGGGGAACGGTATGGGGAGACTCTGGATGTGGTTATACCGCCGCCGAAGAACGCAGTGATCCGACCGCAATCGGCGCGGGATCCAACCGTTCGGGATCGCCATATTGCCCAGATCCGCAGCAACGGCCGCATGGCCTGGCAGGCGGCCACAGGGTACAACCAGCGCAGCCGGATAGAAACGCAGATCGGCCGGTGGAAGAGCGTCATCGGCCCCAGACTCAGACCCCGCAGCTTCTCCAGGCAGATCACGGAGATCCAGGTCGGCCAGAAAGTCCTGAACACAATGACCGCACTCGGACGGCCTGTGTTCGAAAGTATCGCCTGACGCTACCGCTTGGGAAAGGGCGAATTCCATCTCCGCCTCGATCCATGCAACAACGCTAAGTGACTACAGGTACCGTATAGATCAGGGCCTCTGTCTGATGAGATTGAACGGTCTTGGCGTCAACCGTATACATGGCATACGTGACCAGGGTGGCGGCGGCGGTGACGCTGATGAAGGCATCGAGTGTTTCGGCCCTATAGTGTTGCAGCGAACACCGGGGGAGATCCGGGGCATCGCCCGCCCTCAAGAGCTCCGCTCGTCTCTTGGCGAAGCCCAGGAACAGCGCCAACATAATGGCACACAGCAACAACCACTTGGAGGGAGGAATGTCCACCCCTACGGTTCCGACCAGAACTCGCAGCATGAAGCCGGACGCGATGGCGAAAACATCCAGAATGGCCACCTGCCTGAGACCGAAGGTATAGAGGACATTCTGGGCGGCGTAGATTAGAAGCAGACCCAAAACACTAGAGGAGATCCAGGCACCGAGAACGAGTCCAGCAATGCCGACTGCGATCATGACCGCCACGGCTAAACCCGGTGGAACGGTTCCCGCAGCCAAGGGTCTATTTCGCTTCCTCGGGTGGGCACGGTCTCGGTCTCGATCGACCAGATCGTTGAGGATGTAGACGCTGCTGGAGACCAGGGAGAAAGCCAGAGCCGCCAGAACCACCGACAGTGTCAGGCTGGGATCATGCCAGGCTCTAGCGAATAAGAAGCCTACAAAGACAAATCCATTCTTGACCCACTGGTAGGGACGCAGTAAGCGCAAGAACTCCTTCATTAGCCGTTTCTCAGAGTAGTGTAACTTTTTTTCTGTAATTTCTGGTCAGGCCTTGGGTCGGAAAGACAGAGGTCTGGGACAGGATTCTCCAAAAACAGAAACGACAATCTGGCAAGGAGAATCAAATGAACCCAGATCTGGAAAAGAGAGTACCACGGGAGATCCTGGCGGAGTTGATCGAGGAAGGAACAGAAGCCTTTCGAGGAATCCTGGAGAAGTTGTTCAACGTGGCGATGCAGTTGGAAAGAAGCGAGTTTCTGGGAGCGGAAGCGTACGAGAGAACAGCCAGTCGGCGAGGCTATCGAAACGGATTCAAAGGCAAGCGGATTCAGACTCGAGTGGGAGAGCTGCACTTGGAGATTCCACAGGTGCGTGGGTTGAGGTTTTATCCCAAGTCGCTGGAGAGGGGTTGCCGTTCGGAGAAGGCCCTGAAGCTGGCCATTGCCGAGATGTATGTGATGGGCGTCTCGACGAGGAAAGTCACCGAGATCACGGAGCAGCTGTGTGGGTTGGAGATCTCGGCCACCCAGGTCTCGAGAGTGGCCGGGATGCTGGACGAAGAGCTGGAAGAGTTTCGAAGCCGGGAGCTGGGAGCGTATCCGATCGTGTATCTGGATGCCCACTACGAGAAGGTTCGAAGAGGCGGCAGGGTGCAGGACGTGGCCATCCTGAAAGCCATAGGAGTCAATCGTTTCGGGACGCGGAAGGTGTTGGGTCTGAGCGCCAGGATCAGTGAAGCGGAGGTGCATTGGCGAGGGTTTCTGGGAGATCTGCACAAGCGTGGACTGAGAGGGGTCGAGCTGTTTGTCAGTGACGATCACGAAGGACTGAAGGCGGCCGGCGGGCAGTTTATCCGTCGGTGCCCTGGAACCGTTGTCAGTTTCACCTGAGTAAAAACGCCCAACCATATGCTCGCCGCAAAGAGGACAAGCCCCGCATCGCCCAGGCCATGCGGGACATTTTCGATGCCCCGTCTCGAGAGGATGCCGAGGAGCTCAAGGGTAAAGTCGTCAAGAAGTTCGAAAAGATTGCACCGGAGTTCGTGAGCTGGCTGGAAGACAACCTGGATGAAGGGCTGACAGTGTTTGATTTTCCGAGGAGCTGGTGGCGAAGGATCCGAACCATCAACGGACTGGAGAGACTGCACCGGGAGATCCGGAGACGAACCCGGGTGGTGGGAATCTTTCCCCACGAAGCATCGGCGCTGCGGCTCATCTCGGCTGTGCTTGCAGAGATACACGAGGAGTGGTTAACCGACCGGCAATACCTGAACCTGGCCGGCTGGAAAAAACAAGTGGAGCAATTCTTCCCTACAGGGCCTAGAGGAAAATTACAGAAAAACGGTTGCTTAACCTTTCTCAGCTGAGAAGCAACGGGTATTAATTCTTCCATGCCAACATGCTCAAAGGTCCATCCGATTAAAGAGCCTTTCCGGGGTGAGTCTAATCGTCAGCATGATGAAACGCCAAAACCTGGGAAGATAATAAACCCCAGGCTTCCCCCTGGTCGCATAGGCCAGACGCGCCACCTTCTCGGGAGAGGCCACCAAGAATAGGCCCTTCTTGCCGTAGGTCATCGAAGTGTCCACAAAGCCGACCTTCAGAGTCTGAACACTCACCCCGTTCGGTCCCAGTCGATGCCTCAATCCCTCGAGATAGAGGCTCAGCGCTCCTTTAGAAGCACCGTAGGCGTAGTTGCTTCTGCGCCCACGATCCCCCGCCACGGAGGAGATACCCATTAGAAAACCGCGACCTTGCTCTTCGAAATAGTTGGCTAGTGGAGCCAATAGCGACACGGCAGAAGTGTAGTTAATCTCCACGATCTTGAGGGCCAGCGCTGGGTCCATACTCTCACCTGGTTGATCTCCCGTATGTCCAATCGCAAAGACCACTCCATCCAACTGCTCGAGCTGCGCCAGGACCGATTCGATAAAGGCGGGATGAGACTGGAAGTCCAGGGCATTCAGGTAACCGGTCTGGCAGGCAGTCCCGAAGCGGATCGTGGTGTCGGCCGCCAGGCGTTGGATCTCCTCTCGATCACGTCCCGCCAGGTAGAGCTCGTCACCGCGACTCGCAAACTCCCACGTCAGGGCCCTGGCGATAGGCGAGGTGGCCCCCAGGATCAGAATCCGACTCATGAAGATTCGCTGCCTCGATCATCTCTTCGGAGTCCATCGTCTTTTCTCAGGCCGTCAACTCCAGTCTGCGCGACAAATCAGAGGAGAAACGATTGGACGGATCAACCTCGCGTTTGATTTGCTGCCATTTAGGAAAATCGGGATACATCTGGCGAAACGACCGGGGAGACAGCCGCGCGTCCTTTGCCAGGTAGACCCGCCCCCCGTGGCGAATAACCAGATCGTCTACCTGCTCCAGACAGGTTAATAGGCGATCTCCTCTCATAGGAAAATCCAGACTCAGTGTAAACCCATTCAGGGGAAAGGAGAGGTAGCCGTTCCCACGTCCGAAGCGCTTGAGGACACCCAAGAAGGAAGTACAACGGCTGCTCCGCAGTTGCTTCAGAACCGCGGTCAAAGCGGCCAGGCTATTCTCGGCTGGAATGACACACTGGTATTGGAGAAAACCTCGACCCCCGTACATCCGATTCCACTGTCTGACGGTATCGAGGGGATAAAAAAAACGATCGTAATCCAACACAACGCTGCTCTTGACTCTGCTGGAGCGACCAAAATAGAGGCTGTTTAAGACACGTAGGGAGAGCGGATTGAGGGTGAAGGCCGGCAAGTCGACTGGGAGGTTCCAGCTCGAGCGAGGGGGAGCATTCAGTGGAGCTGAGGCTAGTTCCGGCCGAAGCTCGCTTCTGCCAGCGTGGTTGCCCCTGATGAGGACGCTTCTGCCCAGGGATTTGCCGCCCGCCACGCAGTCCATCCAGGCCACCGAGTAGTCATAGCCGGCATCCCCTTCCTCCATGAGCCCCACCGCCTCTTCCAGGTTGCCGGCTCGCTCGTAGTCCACTTTGATGAAGGCCGTCTCAATTGGCCGAAGGCGCAACTTGACGGCCACGATGAGCCCCGTCAACCCCATGCCGCCGATCGTGGCCCAGAAGAGCTCGGGCTGCTCAACCGGGCTACATCGCACCACTTCACCCTGGCCCTGTAGGACCTCAATTGCTCCAATCGAGTTCCCCAACGATCCGTCCTTGTGATGGTTCTTACCGTGAACATCACAGGCGACACAACCGCCGATCGATGCGAACTTGGTTCCGGGTGTCACTGGAAGGAACCAACCTCTGGGGACAAAGACCGTCAGTATTTCCTCCAAGGTGACGCCCGCCTCACACTCCAGGCAACCCGTCGCCGGATCAAACGACAAGAAGCGATTCAGCCGCTGCGTCAGCACTACACCCTGGTCGAGATTCAGGGCTGCATCCCCGTAGCTGCGCCCCTGGCCCCGGCCAACAAAGGAAAGCTGTTCTTGAGATTTGATTATGGAGGCAGCCAGAGCCAGTTTCTCGGGGCGATAGACACGCCCCCAGCTGGAGGAATACCTTCCCCAACCGTTTAGCTTCTGCTCGACAAACAATGGAGACCTCGCTTGCATGATGGCGAGGACGACGTTTCTCCGAGAAATCCCGGCCTGGCCACAAATGGGCTATGCCAGGCCAGCTTCTACCGATTTGAGGTAGTCGATACTCTCGCGCGCGATTCGCTCGGGGCCGGCTTCGAAGTCGAAGACCTCCAGTGAAAACCAGCCTTTGTACTCCCGATCCTTCATCAGTTGAAGGACACGGGCAAAATCGATCTCTCCGGTACTCGGGTGCCGGCCGTCCACCTCGTTGACATGGACGTGTCGAATCTTCTCGAAATACCGTTCGGGCAGTGAGAGGAAGTCTCCACCCTGATCGGCGGCATTGTGAAAATCGAACATAGTCTGGACACTGGGATGACCGACCGTGTCGACGACGCTGACGGCCTCCTCCAGAGTGGTCACCACGTTGGTCTCCTGACTTGACACGGCCTCCATGAGCAGCGTCACCTCGCGCTCCGCCGCGTGAGGAGCCAGTCGAGCCATGCCCTCGGCCAACCTGCTCAAGGCCTCTTCGACGCTTTGCCCATCGAGTGCATTGCGCTGATAAGGAGAGCCCAGAATCATGACCGGACCACCCAGGTCTCCGCAAAAGTCTATGAGCCTTCCCAGATAGGACCAGCTCTTTTCACGGAGCACCGAATCCTCGGTCGTCAAATGTAGCCCCTTGGGTGTCACCAGCAGCCAATGAAGGCCGGAGCAGACCAGGCCCTCTCCCTCTATGGTGCGGCGAAACTCCGCACGCTCCCTAGGAGAAATACCGTCAATAGACTCGGCCCACATGAATGGGGCCACTTCGAAGCCGGAATATCCCAATGACTGCGCCAACCGACAGGCATCTTGGAGACTCCAGTCCTTGAAAATCTCACTACAGATCGCGTATCGAAAACCCATACCTCAGTCCTCGGACAGCTAATATAGCAAACTTGGAACAAAGCCGAGATCTTCTTGCGCTCCCCGCGTGCCGAGGACTACGATCCCCTGAAAAGGAGTCGTATAGGTGACAAAAACTCTCAGACTTTGCGTCAGAATAGTTCTGGTGCTGGTCCTTCTCGGCGGCTGCGGCGGCGCACCTGGAGATCAAGCGGCGTCCGAGAAGGAGGGCGCGGCTGGAGGCGACGCGACCTCAGCCTCGAGGGGCACTATCGCGCTCTCGGTGATGACGTTAACCAATCCCTTCTTCAAGGTAATCGCCGACAGCGTGTCCAGCGAGGCGGCTAAGTTCGGTTACGAGGTGCTGGTCACCAGCGGTGAATTCGACGTCGCCAAGCAGCAGAATCAGGTCAAGGACTTCATCGTCAAGAAGGTCAGTGCCATCATCCTCTGCCCCTGCGATTCAAAGGCCATCGGTCCTGCTATCGAAGAGGCGACCAGGGCGGGGATTCCCGTATTTACCGCGGACATCGCCTGTCTTGCTCCGGGTGTCGAGGTAGTCAGCCACATAGCGACCGACAACTACGGGGGAGGCAAACTTGCCGCAGAGGCGATGATCGAGGCGCTGGGGGAAGCGGGTGGCAAAGTGGTGATTCTCGACTACAAAGAAGTCGAGTCCTGCATGCTCAGGGTCAAGGGATTCAAGGAAGTGCTCGAGGCACACAACCAGACCCACAAGAGCGGGAACCTCCGAATCGTTGCCGAGCTTCCCGGAGGTGGTGCGAAGGACAAGGGCTACAAGGCGGCCGAGGACGCCTTGCAGACACATCCTGACCTGGCGGGAATCTTTGCCATAAATGATCCCTCCGCACTGGGGGCTCGAGCAGCGCTGGAGAAGGCGGGAAAACACGATCAGGTCAAGATCGTCGGCTTCGACGGCCAACCAGAGGGCAAGAAGGCCATCGATGAGGGGCACATCTACGCGGATCCGGTTCAGTTCCCAGATCGAATCGGTGTGGAAACGGTCCAGACCATCATCAAACACTTTCGGGGAGAGCAGGTTCCGGCCGAGATCTTGATCCCGACCGCTCTCTATCGACAGGGCGACTCGAGCCGATCCGGCAATTGATCTCGAATTCCTGATCGATCGGGACACACGACCAAACGAGGACACCTCCGTGGGCACGACCATCGTTTCGGAAGCAATCGAGGCCTATCTCCACCGAACGGGGGCCCTCCCAGGATCCGCTCCTGCT
>CBDBID010000005.1:0-12695 GCA_965205565.1 Acidobacteriota bacterium | reverse complement strand
CATGAAGGGTTTCAGGACGATTTGTATCGTATTGCTCGTGCTCGCGATCAGTGTGGGTACAGTGGCGGCTCAGGGTAAAGACGTCGGAACGCTCGTCTTTCAGACATCGACGAAATCACCCGAAGCGCAGGCACGGTTCCTGCGTGGCGCGGCCATTCTGCACAGCTTTGGATGGAAGCAGGCCATCACCGAATTCCAGGCGGCACAGAAGCTGGCCCCGGACTTCGCTATGGCCTACTGGGGTGAGAGTCTCTGCTACAACCATCCGCTCCTCGGTGACCAGGATCTGGATTCGCCTCGTGCGGTGTTGAAGCGGCTGGGAGCAACGCCTGGAGAACGGCTTGCGAAAGCACCCACGGATCGGGAAAAGGGATTTTTGCAAGCGGTCGAGATTCTGTGGGGCGAAGGAGATATCGCTGAGCGCAAGGTTGGCTACATGGAAGCCATGCGCCGTCTGTACGAGAAACACCCCAAAGACGACGAAGTGGCTTCCCACTATGCGCTGGCCACGATTGCCGCAGTGCGACCCTCCGGTGACACCACCTTCCGGATGTACGTCGAGGCGGGAGCGATCGCCATGGAAGTGTTCGAGAGGAATCCGAATCATCCGGGTGCCGTTCACTACACCATTCATTCTTTCGACGACCCGGTGCACGCGCCGCTGGCGCTTCCCGCCGCGTATCGCTTCGCGGAGATTGCGGAAGCAGTAGCGCACGCGCGTCACATGCCTTCGCACATCTTCATTCAGCGCGGCATGTGGGAACGGGTCTCGATGTCCAACCAGTCCGCTTACGATGCAGCCATCAACCTGTGGAAGCCGGGAGACTCTATTAGTGATGCTGTGCACCCGCTCGACTGGGGGCAGTATGGGGATCTTCAGCGCGGCGACTACGCCAAGGCCAAGACCTGGATCGCAAGGCTAGAGGAACTGACTGAGAAAAGTGGCTCGCAAGCTCGCGGTGTGTCGACCCTGCCCCTGGTGAAAGCGCGCTATGTTTTGGAGACGGAAACGTGGGACGTGAAGCCGGTGACCGAGAAGTCGTCCGCACACGAGCTTCTGGCGACCGGTATCAGTGCGTACCACGCCGAAGACAACGCGACGCTCGAAAAAGCCGCCAGACAGATCCGTTTAGTAGCCGACAAGCTAGCTGCGGACGCGTCGCTGTTTGACCGACAGGCCAAGCCGGCGCGCGTTGCGCAGCACGAGATCGAGGCCCTTAACGCACTGGCAAAGGGTGACACAACGGGCGCCATCGAGCACATCAAGAAGGGTGTGGAGCTGGCCGAAAGCATGCGTCCACCCGGTGGGGCTCCAAGCCCGGTGAAGCCGGTGCACGAGCTCGCCGGAGAGATTTTCTTGGAGATCGGCCAGGAGGAAGAGGCCGTGCTCTTCTACCAAACGTCGCTCTTGCGCACGCCCAACCGGGCCCTGTCCGTTCGCGGACTGGCGCGCGCTTATGCGGCCCTGGGCAATCGCGCCCTGGCCGGCGAGCAATATCGGAAGCTCCAGAACATCTGGAGCGAGTATTCCGTGCCGGGTCTGAAAGAGGCGTCGGACTATCTCAGTTCAACGGATTCCGAAGGTCAATAAGCTGATTTGGCACGCTACGCGAGGGCGGAGGCTGGAAAGCCTCCGCCCTCTTTGCGTTAGCATGGTCTATGCAAACCAGACGCGCGCGACAGCTCTCCGAGGAACAAATTCCAGTGTTACCGTGGCTCTGCGCTTGGTGCCCACGAGGGTAGTGACACTAACTACAGTGATGGTAGGCAGAACAGCCCCATCTATCCTTCGGATTAATATATAAATCCAGCTAGCCCGGATTATGCATAAATCTTTGAAAAAGGGGCCGATTTAGGGCCAAAAAAGTGCCGTACCTCTTTGATATAAAAGGGGTTATGCAAAAACATAACAACAAAGAGGTACGGCCCAGCGATGCATCAGTCTGCCAGATCAACTTGCCATCTCACCCTGACAGAAAAGTGGTGGCTCGATTCGATGGAGGTCGGCTGTCTTCCGATGCCGGTTTGGTATCGGTCTGGGCACTGGATCAGCAGCAGCGCCTGACCGCCGATTTCGCTGCTTGTATTCAAGACGTTCGGGATGGGCGCTACATTCGCCATGAGATCTCAGAGATGGCGACCCAGCGGAGTTTTCAGATCGTGGCCGGCTATGAAGATTGCAACGATGCGGACTCGCTGCGCTTGGATCCGATTTTTAAGACCGTGTGCAGCCGGCTGCCCGAAGGTGACAACGACTTGGCCTGCCAGTCGACCCTGTCCCGACTGGAAAACTCGGTGAGTCGCAAAGATCTGTTTCGGATCGGGGAATGGTTTTGCGACTCTTACTGGAAGCGTCGAAAAAAGAGCAAGCCGAAAAAGATTACACTGGACGTGGACAGCACGGCCGATCCCACTCACGGACAGCAGGAGTTGAGCTTCTATCACGGATTTTACCGAGAGCATATCTACCACCCCCTGTTGATCTTCGATGCGGACACGGGAGATCTCATCACGGCCCTGCTGCGACCTGGGAATCGGGGAGCCGCTTCGGGCGTGGTCTCGGTTTTAAAGCGGCTGGTGAAAAAGATGCGGCGCCGGCTGGGAAAGAAACTAGACATTGAAATCCGAGCCGACAGTGGCTTTGCCACGCCCGCGCTGTACGATTTTTGTGAGAGCGAGAAGCTCAGCTATGTGATTGGCTTTGCCCGCAACTCGCGTGTGCAGGCGGGAATCGAAGCGTTTGTGGAAAAGGTCATGGCCGATTTCCAGCACACCCAAGAGGCGCAGCGTCAGTTTACTGAACTGTTGTATCAAGCCGACAGCTGGGAGCATCCCCGGCGGATGATTGCCAAGGTGGAAGTGACGGATCTGGGATTGAATCGGCGTTTTGTGGTCACTAACCGAGAGGATCTATCGGCCCAAGATCTGTACGAACACTATGTGGATCGCGGGCAGGCCGAGAACTTCGTGAAAGCCTTCAAAAAGGATCTGGTCATGGACCGGCTCAGCTGCCACCGCTTCCTGGCCAACCAGTTCCGGCTGTGGCTTCATGCTTTAGCCTATCAGTTGATAGTGCGGCTGCGAGATTATCTGCAAGGCACCCCCTGGCAGAAGCTGGAAGTGGAGACCCTGCGTCGAAGGCTTTTTAAAATCGGGGCTCGAGTTCAGCAGAGCTCACGCCGGATCTGGATTCATTTTGCTTCTTCTTATCCGGAGCAGGAGCTCTTCTCGGTTCTGATGCAGCGACTGTGTCCCACCTGAGTTAGGCTCCGCCTTCTCACCTTCCGCTTTTAACAACATCGGAGTCGAAGTGTCTCGAAAATCGACCCGCTTCTCCCCTGACACCTCACTCTCCTCCTCCCAACCCGCCATCCACACCCAATTCCAAAGATGACCCTCTGGTTTCCACAAAAAATGGGAGAAATACCAAAGTTTATAAAAGTTTATGCATAATCCGGGCTAGGACCCGTTGCCTCACGTAAAAATCTATTCTAAGGGGTAATCGTTGCCTCATTAAAAATCTATCCGAAAGGGATTGCAAAAAGTGGTGGTGAAAAGCACCAGCCAGAGGAGGCAACCCCTTGCTCAACACCCGCAGCCTGCAGCAAGAGAAAGATCTTCACCTCCAGCCCGCTTCCCATCGTTTCTTCTGCTCAGGAGTCAGTTTGAGTAAAAGGCAATTCTGAAGCCAGCCGATCTGCCGTGCCAGCTGGGCCGGATTGAGCTTCTCATACTCTCGGGCCAGTTGCCGCTTGATCTTGCCCGCCACCTCAGGGGACTCACAGATCCGCCGGTAGGGGGTTTTGGGCACATCATACTTTTTCCAGATTCGAGAGCCTCGACGTTGCTTGGCCACCATCTTCATGACCGGCTTGAAAAAGTTGATCTGCAGTCGCAGCCGATCGTACAGTTCGTTCACCAGTTCCAGTTCTCGCTCTCCCTCGTAGCGAGCATAACCCACGGCCCGCCGAACCACCGAATAGTTTTTCTGCTCCACGTAAGGGTTGTCATTCTTGCGCGAGGGACGGGTTCGGCTGAAGGTGATCTTTTCCTGCTCACAAAAACGAAGCAAGTGCTTGTTGATGAACTCGCTGCCGTTGTCCGAAGCCATCCCCAGCCAAGGGAAGGGCGAGCGCTGGCGCAGCAGCTTCATCGCTTCCAGAACCCACACCTGGGCCTTATTGCGCACCGCTCGGATCTCCGTCCAGCCTGTGTATACGTCCGTCACATCCAGGGTTTGACAGTAATCCCCCCGCCCCTGGCCTCCCTCATGGCCCACCAGGTCCACTTCCACAAAACCGGGGCGATCCTCTTGCCAATCGGCGAAACGCTTGATCGGAATCTGGTGTTTGAGCAACGTTCCCGGCTTGGTCCCGGATCGCCCCTTGAGCTGATGCTTGCGCCTCTCGGGTGCCAGCAGCCGATCGATGGTGGCGGCGCTGATCTGGATCAATCGCTCTGTTGTGCTGGCATCCACTTTCAGCTCCCCATGTCTTTGTAAAATGGGCACCACTTCAGGCAAAATGGCGGCCAGACGTTTGCCACACAGATAGTCCAGTATCTTCCAGATGATCTTCAGTGCCTCCACAACTTTCTGGTCGTATTTGCGGGCCCGCTCTCGTCGCACTCTCTTGCCGATGTCCCCCACCGCCACCCGATTGGGGCTCAGCCAGACACGCTTGCCCTGGTGGCGAAGCAGGTAGGCTCCATAGCAGCGGTTGTAGCCCGTCATCTGGGTAAACTCCGTCAGCACTTCCCCCTTCACCTTCTTGCCTTTCTTCCGGTAGCGGGGGGCAAAGCTTTTGATCAAGACACGCCTTTCTGCCATCGTTAACCTCATTTCTGCCCTCCATTTCCTTTGGGAGGACACTTCTATTCCCCTGCTTACCCACAGGCAATTTCGAATAGATTTTTAAATGAGGCAATTCGTAGGATTGCTTTCAACTCCCTGTAGGTTTATTATTTAGGGACAATTCCTTCTGTACCACTAAGGGGAGGAGACTTTTCATGGTCGGCGAGACCATCAGCAACTACAAAGTCATTAAAAAGTAGGCCAGGGAGGCATGGGCGAGGTGTATCTCGCTGAAGATGGGTGTCCTCTGCCGAACTTATGGAGAAGCATCATGCTGAATCTCAAATCCCTTGTATTGTTGTGCCGGTGGTCAGCGCCCCTGCTGGCTCTTGTGTTGGCTCTCATCTGTGCCGGTTGTGATTCGGGCCCAGCGCCCCTAACGGCAGAGATGCCCCTGCACCTCGAAGATCATCTGGACGCCGCGACCATCGAAGGGTCGGAGGTGCCGGCCGACCTGGCGGAGCCGGTTGAATGGCGCTTCGACGAGCCGCAGCCGGGCTGGAAGCCCGCCTATGGGTATGAGTTCAGCCAGGAGCTGGTTGAGCCTGTTCGAACCGGCGACGCGCTGCTGGTCATCCACGAGGAGAAGCACGCCGACTCCGATGGTGATATCTGCGGCTACGTGTACACGGCTGTACGTCTTCAGCGAAAGTGAGACATTTTGAGTCCTCGGCTAAGAGACAGTGTGAACCGATGCTGATCGGGCTAGTTTAGCATTGATCGCCTGCCGACGGGCAAGCGTGACTCCTTTCAATGTCCTCCTTTTTGTGTGGATGGAATCTCGTCTTGCGAAGTACACGTCATCGGGTGTGACGTTACTCAGGGCCTCGTGATAGCGCCTGGAGTTGTAGTAGTCGATAAAGACGGCGATTTCTCGCTCCAACTCCTCGGGTGTCTCCCAGACAATTAGGTTGATGCGTTCCTTGCAGGAACGATGGTAGCGTTCGATCTTCCCGTTGGTCTGGGGATGATAGGGTGAGGCCAGGATGTGGCCCAGTCCTTTGGTCTCCAGATACTGACCAAAGTCTTTGGAGATCAAAGCCGGTCCGCGGTCTGTCACCAGCCGGGGCCGATCAGACAACGGAGCCTGTTCCACACCCGTTCTCTCACAGGCCGCCTCGACCACCTGGCTGAAGTCTCCAGCACGCATGGTCGTGTGAAGTCCCCAGGCCAGGATCCTCCGGCTAAAGTCATCCAGTACTGAGATCAGATAGTACCAGCCCCAGTTCTTGACCAGAAGATAGGTCGCATCCGTTTGCCACTGCTGGTTGGGTCGGGTCGTCTTGATTCGATATTCCGATTCGGCTGGAAAGCTCCGGAGTTGAACCTCCCGAATCAGCCCTTCCGCTTTCAAGATCCGGTAGACCGAGGATTCCGAGACCGTAAACCCGCACCTATCCGTCACCTGGCAGCTCACTTCTCGTGAAGACCACTCTGGAAACAGCAGCGCCATCTCCAGGATTCGGTCCCGTTCTTTGGGCAGGATCTGATTCCAAACCCGTCCTGATCCTGGGGGACGGCCCCGCAAGCCCGCCAACCCCCTCTTTCGAAAGTGATGTCTCCAGCGATAGTAGGTCGAGCGGGGGATCTCGAGTTGATCCAGCACTTCCCGGACCGGCAACTCGGAGGCCTCCACTGTCCTTAAGACTTCCAGCTTGTGCTCGCCGAGCATCCTCTGATACCTCCTTCGCTTTACAGGCCCAAACTTTTTTTCGGCTTCTGGTTCTCCACTACCGTCTCGGCCACCGCCTTCTTCAAGGCCTCATTCTCCTCCTTCAAGCGACGCACCTCACCGGAAGTCGCATTCCGTTGGGTCTCCCGGGTTAGACCGTTTTTGCCCGAATCCAGGAAGGCCTTGGACCACTTGTAGTAGATCGAAGGTTGAATCCCTTCTTTGCGGCACAGTTCGGTGACGGGGATCTCCCCGCGGAGCCCCTCCAAAACGATGTGGATCTTCTCTTCGGCCGTGAATCTCCGGCGGGTGGCCCTACGGATCTGTTTGACGACATCTGTGGTCATAGCGTTCTCCTTTTGGTTGTGCCATGACCAGCATCGGCATGCTCTGATGGGCTGTCAAGATCAGCCCTTTGAGGGGGTGAGATCTCACCCCCTCAAACCTTCCAACTCTCTCTTAACTCTCGGCCCTAATGTGTCCCACTTTCGCTGACGAGAAACAATCGCGGCCCAGTTTCAGCTGCCGGCCAATGGGCACCTTGCACGCTTGATCAACGAGCTTTTCCCGCAGGCTGACACGACCGACTTCCAAGGCACTCTGACAGTCAGTGCAGTTGGTGGAGGCGTTGCCGTCTCGGCCCTCCAGATGGGCAACCAACCTGACCAGCTCATGGCCCTACCGGTGGCGCCACTTCAATAGATCTTTCCCTAATTGAGCTGGTCTTGGGCAGGCACCCTTTGCTTACGAATGGCTTCATCAAGGGTTGCCCCTGAAGTGATGCGGTCGTGATACCAAATGGCGAAGAGCTTTAACTGGGGCAACTCATTTTGCAAGGAGTTGACCCAGATCGTTTCAAGGTACAGGAGATCCCCAGCAACCGGCAGCAGCAGTGTACTCCCGCGGAGGACTTCGGTGGCGTGCCGAATCCACATCGTCACCTGCTGGTGAACGGGACGATCATTGTCGATATAGGCATCGACCTGTTCAGGGCCTGCTACAAACATGCCCTGGGGAATCTGAAGACTCACGAGCCTGCCGTAGTTTTCGGGGTCATGGAAAGCAATGATGAGGGAACGCAGATTTCTGGCACCTTCTGGAGTGAAGGGCATCAGCATGACATATTGCAGTTCACCCGTTTCACCCACCTCGATACCAGCTGGAAGATCCGTCGGATCAAGCAGAACGTTGTAGCCTTCGTAAGAAAACGTCATCTGGTCCTTTGTGCCAAATCCGCTCAAGCCGCGGCCGATGGAGCCGAGCGTTTCGTCTGCATCGTCCCAGAGATCTTCAACGTTATAAAACTCGATGGGATCAAGCTGATGGTATCTCTTGTAAATATCGTCAAACTGAAGGTGAAACCACTGCAGGGGATAGGTGAGTTGAGCTTTAACCGACTCCGGCATCGTCGATGCCGGTTCAAACAGGTCTGGATAAACTCTGGCCCAGGTTTCTATGATGGGATCATCAGTGATCTTGTAAAAGTGTATTTCTCCACTGTATGCATCAACCGTGATCTTCACCGAGTCCTCATGACCTGCCCCCACGAACGAGTCCACCCTCTAAGTTAGACTCGGAGCCATTTGAAGTCCACTCCACGGGATAAGATTCAGTGCCTGAGACCTAGGTAGTTTGGCCTCTGGCGCCGGCGGCCGATAGGCCAAGGCGCTGTGAGGCCGGATCTGATTGTAATCCCTTCGCCAGCGTTCTACCAACACCTTGGCTTCCCCCAGCGTGTCGAAGATCTCCATGTTCAGCAGCTCATCCCGTAGTTTCCCGTTGAAACTCTCAATGTACCCATTCTCCCAGGGGCTGCCCGGCTCGATGTACAAGGTCCTTACCCCAACAGCCTGCAGCCAGTCCCGGACCGCCTGTGCCGTAAACTCCGATCCGTTATCGGACCGGATAAACTCAGGCACTCCCCGATCAACGAATAACTCCGCCAACCGGTCCAACACGTCTTGGTGATTCATCTGCCGTTTCACATCAATGGCGAGGCACTCTCTGGTGTACTCATCCAGGATCGTCAATAGCCGAAAGGCTCGCCCATCATGGGTCCGTTCATGTACGAAATCATAGCTCCAGACGTGGTTCTTGCGAGCCGCTCGTAACCGAACACAGGAACCGTCATTAAGCCACAGTCTCCTTCGTTTCGGCTGTCTGGACGGGACTTTCAGCCCTTCTTGTCTCCACAGCCTCTCCACCCGCTTAGGATTCACCTTCCACCCTTCCCCATGAAGTATCGCCGTGACCCGCCGGTAGCCATAACGCCCGTATTGCGTAGCCAACTCCACCATCCGGGCCACCAATCGGGCTTCATCATCGGGAATTTGCCTTTCCCTTCGCTGGGTCGATCGAACCTGTCCCAGCACTTGGCAGGCCCGACGTTCGGAGACTCGCTCTGCTCCTAATCGCTCTCGTACCCACATCACCGCTCGTCTCCTGTTCGTCGGGCCTAGAAGTTTCCCGAGGACACTTCCTTCAGGATCTGCTTGTCCAAAGACAGATCCGCCACCAACTTCTTCAACCGGGTATTCTCCTTCTCCAACACCTTCAACCTCTTGGCCTGGTCCAACCGGAGCCCTCCGTACTCTTTGCGCCACCGGTAGTAGGTCTGCTCGCTCACCCCCATCTGCTTCGACACCTGTCCCACCCTCTGTCCTTGGGCCAGACCCACCTCTGCCTCACGCAACTTCATGATGATCTGTTCTGCACTAAATCGCTTCCCTGCCATCTCTTGCCTCCTTCCTAAAACCGAAATCCTAACATTCAACTTGGACTCGTTTTAGGGGGGCAAGGTCAACGGACACAATAGAACCACCTGTCCGGCCCATTGAAAAAGCTGAAAATAATGATGCTCTACAGGAAAGAAGCTTGTCGGCATTCACACCTGTAGGAACACCACCAAACTCTCCTGTTAGAGTCGCTTCGGATTTCATTCTCTTGGTTCCATGCTATTTCCCGGGCTGCTTTGATGGAGGGCAGCTCATGCGGGTCAGGATGCCACGACCAGCACTGAATTTCCTTGGCCCGCCTATAAACGAACAGTTCATCCAAGAACCTGTCACAGCCGATGTTTTAATAGGTGAAGACGGTGTGGTACGTGCCATCCGGTTGGTACGCTAAGAATATCAACCGTATAAATTTTCATGAATGGAGGTTATGTCTAATGAAAAATTCAACATGCAGAAACAACAAGGGCTACGGGATATTGACGGCAACCGGTATTTTGACACTGTTGGTTTGTAGTTCCGCCGCAGTTGGGCAATCAGGGGAGGGAGAGCGGCAAGACGATCACGTGGTTGCTGGCTCGGTTGATTACCGGATTGTGGGTGGAAGCAGTATGACTCGTTTCGTTACCTCGGAACTGAGCCTTTACAGAGATGTCGTCAAGAATACTCCTTATTCAGCAGACGCTGTGACGGAAACCACACAGACGCTTGCTGATGGCAACCAAATTTACCGAGAGATGACCGCTGTGCTCTATCGTGACAGTGAGGGTCGCACTCGTCGTGAGCAAACACTGACTGGATATATTCTCTGGGCCTCGAGCCCACCACCAGGGCAGGCCTTTCAGGTGATTGTCATCAATGACCCGGTAACTGGAGTAAGTTATAGCCTTGATCCGGCTACCCGCACTGCCGTCGCTCATGAAATGTCCAGCTTAGGGTCGTTACCGATACCAGAGGTAGGACACGGAACCCCCGGAGTCTATGTTTCCAATACCGGCGACATGACATCGTCTGGGACAATGTCCGCTCAGTACCAGAGAGGGGAACCAGGTACAACCGAAGAACTGGGCACACGATCCATTGAAGGTGTTGTGGCAGAAGGCACGCGTTCGACGATCACAATACCCGCTGGCAGCATTGGAAACGAACGACCGATTGAAGTCGTTTCAGAACGCTGGTATTCCTCGGAACTACACGCGCTGGTCATGAGCCGGCACAGTGATCC
Source organism: Acidobacteriota bacterium (assembly GCA_965205565.1). Lineage (GTDB taxonomy): Bacteria > Acidobacteriota > UBA6911 > RPQK01 > CBDBID01 > CBDBID01. The sequence continues at coordinate 2,214 of CBDBID010000005.1, read as the reverse complement.
CCGCTTTGGAGAAACGGTATACCAGTTGAAAAATATTGCCTTCACTGAACCGGTTTCAGATTTATTCGAAGTACCTTCGGATTACGACATCACAGAGCCCAGCACAATACTCGAGCAACTCCGTTGATGCCATATTGACTTCGTCTCAGGTAGCCTGATCAGCTTGTGCCTTAGCCATATTGATGGCTGTGAGGATTGAATATCTTCGAATTTGTCGATGCTGCGAAGGGTCAGGCCGCCTGGAACACTTCAATCGGGTTGCCAGACGGGTCTTCGGCCAGGATCTGCTTCCCGCCAACGCCGCTGATGATGTCGTTGCGGAAGTTGATGCCCGCCTGCCTCATTGATGCGACCACGGCCTCAATGTCGTCAACCTCGAAAACGAATCGATTCCATCCTCCGGGTTCTGGCACACGACCGTCGAGCATGGGCCGGGCTGCCGACGTCTTCGGGCCGCTGATCCACAGGGTGAGGTCGTCTTTCACTATCATCGCAAATGGCCCCTTAGTAAAAACCGATTCAAAGCCTAGATGTTGGACGTAGAAGCTGACAGCGGCCTCCACGTCATCCACGAAATATCTGACCTTTGCCATGTGATCGTTCCTTTCCAAGCCAAGTGTGTTCCGGACATCCTAAGGGAGATAGGTTAACCGTAGTCAAGAAGACGTTAGAGCAGAACGAGCGTTCGTGTCAACCCAACGCAGACGGATACAGGGGACCGCTACAGGGGACAGAAGTCTTTTCCTGAGAAGATAAAGTTAGCAGTTTCAATATGTTGTCGACACCGAAAAAGCTTCTGTCCCTTTTATATGGCCCATTTATCTCCCCCCCTAAGGGTTGGGGGTGAAACCCTAAGGGGGAGGGGTGGAAGAATTAATAAATTCCACGTGCAGCAGCGCTGCTGCCGAGGAGCTGCCGTTATAGGACTCGGCGGTGCGCTCCCTCGATCCGGTTATTATGATCACCAGCGAGTTGTTAGCCACCCAGCCGGTCCGGTTTACGATCTCTTGAATAATTGCCGATATGTCTGGTGTGCGCTGGTCGAGCCCGGCCGCCCCCGTGCTGTTCCAGGGCGGCGGCGACCAGCCCACCACGTTCCCCGTGGTCGGCCGCGAGGTGATGTTGCCGCTTGAGCTGGTGAAGGTCGTGGCGTTGTCGTCGTTTTGACCGCGGATTTCCAGGTCACTCGACCCCGAGTCCGTCTCGTCCACCTGGAACTGCGGGTATGCGTTAATGATGGTCGCGCCTTTGGGGATGCCGACGCCGTTAAAGCGCATGCCCACGGTCTGGTCGAGGTTCGAGCCTTCATCGACCAGTTCCAGATCGCTGCTGCTGCGATTGACGCTGCCTGAGGTACTTTCCTCCGCATCATCGGAACTGGCCGAGACCCGCACGTCGACGGGAGCCACCACCCCCACCGTTACCTCAGTGGTCGCGATGCCTGTGGCGCCTTCATTGTCGGTCACGATCAGCAGCACGGAGTAGGACCCGGGGATGGTGTACTCGTGGTTGGTCACGGCGCCCGAGTCGATCGCACCGTCGTCGAAGTCCCAAAAATGGGAGACGATTAACCCATTGGGGTCGCTGGATGTCGTTGCGTCGAAACTCACCATCAGTGGCGCTTCGCCTGAGGTAGGCGTGGCCGTGAAGCTTGCCAGAGGCGGCGGCTGGGAAACAGTCGTCACTGTCACTGAGGAGGAGGTAACGGAGTTCCCGCCACCATCGGTGGCGCGGGCCTCGATCGTGTGACTGCCCTCGCTGAAGAGGCTCGTGTCCCAGGTGGCCTCATAGTAGCCGCTGACACCATTGTAGAATGCGGATTCCCAGAAACCTCCATCGACCCGGACCTGGACGCTCAGAATAGCACCCTCCGGATCGCTAGCATTGACCTGGATGGTAGCCGTACCCCAGACCGTTTCACTGTCGGTGGGGCTCACGATGTTGACGGTGGGTAACAGGTCAGCGGCACCGGTGACGGCACTGACCAGTTCGAACTGGTCAGGTACCACGCCGTCGACATCTTCGAAGTAACAACTCGCCCGGTTGGGATCGCCATTGGCGAAGAAGGTGCAAAAGAGCGCACCGTCGTTTGCCCCTTGATCCGAGGTGTAAATGGAGGCCCACCAGTCCACGCCCCGGTCCTGGTTTCTGATGCTTCGCCCTCCCAGACCCGATACGAATGCGAAGCTTTTCCCTTCCTCGATCACCAGGGTG
>CBDBID010000004.1:0-61214 GCA_965205565.1 Acidobacteriota bacterium | reverse complement strand
TCCTCGACGGCTATGGCGTTGACCTCACCTCCAACATTGGTGGACCACTGCAGCCTGCCATCCCTGTCCAAGACGTAGATTTCGTCTGTCTCGGTTCCATAGATGATGGACGGGTTCCCCGCTGGGCCCAATTGGGCGACTCGAAGATCGCGCGCGTTGATCCCGAGGTATGGGGTCTTGGAGCGGATTCCCACCTCCCCAGCCCCCAGGTCAGAAGGCGCAGCCGACCGTCGGACTCAAGGATGACCAGCGGAGTCTTGTATTCTGTCCCGATCACGATCTCCTGACGGCCGTCTGAATCCAGATCAGCAGGGACAAGCCTGGTCAACGCTCCCCACCATTCCACCCATCGATCTTCGGTATCGGCCTCCAGTGTGCCTTCTGCCGGAGTTGACCAGAGCCTGTTTCCTTCCAGGTCCAGGGCGTGGGCCCTGGGGGACTCGGTGGCCACCAGGAGATGGTTTTCTGTCGCCATCTGACGAGAAGGAGAGCTCTACGATCCTCTCCCGATATCCCCAAAAGGAATCGAAGCCCTGTTCCCACAGTTTGTTACCTGCCCATGAGTAGGCAGTTTATGCGACCCTTCCCGGTCTCCGACGATGTGAGTCGCTGGGAGTCGTAACTCAAGGGCCCGCACCTTCGCTCCCCAGATACTGCAGCTGGGTCAACTCACCGGTCTTGGCCAGCCGTTGGACTCTTCCATCCCGCAGGCCCAGAAGCCATCCTTCCTGATCTTTAAGGGCGAAGCTCTTTCAACACGATCGGCTTCAGAGCCTGCCTCGCTACTGTGCTTTTTAGTCAGGCCGAACTCAACCAGCGGTGCAGCCTTGGCAGATTCAAGGGCCCGAGTCGGATTCCCGAGGAAGGCCCATTCTTCAGGGCTGAAGAACCGTCCGTCGAAACGAATTGGAGGCGTTCCAGGCTGCAGACTGCGACTGCGTACTCCGGTTCGCATCACACTGGTCTCATCAACCAGGACCCACCCCCCCGAGAGGTCGACAGTAGTCCCACTTGTCGTCCGGAGCTCGCCCTCTCCGTTGGCTCTCAGTGTCAAATCAACCGGCAGGCTGGACCGTAAGGATCCGTGTTCGGCGTGAAGCCGGCTCAATCCGGCTGCTCTCACATGTCGGGGACTCAACTCAAAAACGTTTGCTTGTATCCGGACCGGTCCGATTTGACGGAAGCTCGGGGCGACACCTACAAGCTGATCCTGGCTTTCTCCGGTCACCCGAGCTACTCCTTCGAGTAAAGAGGTGATGCGCAGATCGCTCTCCTCCCGGTCAGGTCTGGCATAAAGCAGATTGATGAAATAGGCTGACTTTCCGTCTGGAAGCTTATGTTGCTGCTGCTGTGAAAGGATTCGAACGATTCCATCCGAATAGGGGTAGCTGCTCCAGTTACCGATCTGGTTGCGGGGAATCTTTTCCAGGTCGACTTCCGACAATGAATAACGGTAGGGGGCGGCCGCAGCGATGCGAAAGTAACCACCTGGCTGGCTCACCTCCAGAACGTCTTCCCTCTGGCTGACGTCACCCAGGACTCGCCAGTAGCAGCGCAGGTCATAATTGTCGGCAGCCCGTGCCTTCAGTTCGTCGATGATGACAAAGTAGCGGCCTTTCTTCCAAATGAGATTACGGCGCCAGTCCGTACCGTTATAAGCCGAGAGATCGACACGGACGAATGCGGTATCTCCCTGATCGGAATTGACAGCCAGGACAGAAAGAGGCGGCAGGATGTCAGTCTGCCCGTCGCGGATGACATCGACCGAGTTATTATGCCGCGGTTGTCGCCGGGTGTAATCCAGATTCGCCAGCCAGATCCGGTCGAGCCAGGTTAGTCTCAGGATGGCATTGGCATCTTTGTGGCCATGTGCAAAGGCAGCGATCCCGTCGATCAGGAGATACTCCTCCTGAGGATCGAATCTCTTGCGAAGAGACAGCTTGTCGAGATAGCGCTGTCCTCGACGGGGTAACCACTCCGGGCGAATCGTCCTGGAGGCGATCCACTGGAGCGCGGGTTTATCCATGAGAATCGAGCGGATCCCGAAAAAACGCCCCGGTCGATGAGCCTGTGCGTCCATCGCATAGAGCTGCATGTTCAAATAGTTCTGGCTATATGGTGCCGACAGCTCCGTGGCTCTTTCTTGAACCAGCCAGTCAAAGAGCCATTGATGTCCCGGATCGCCGTGCGTCCAAACCGAACGGGAAAGAGCGGCAGCTTTCCAGCGCCAGGCGAGTTCCGTTCCGGAGGTCCCGATTTTGTCGATTTTTTCATCGATTGGGAAGTAGGTTCGGACGTCGCCGAAGCTCACGTCTTCGCGGCGGTTGTCCGTCAGAATGATCGACAAATCGGCCAGTTTGTCTAGAAAACCGGTCCGCAGTGCTCTCTCACTTCCTTGCCTCTGGTAGTAATCGAAGGTGTGCAGCGGAGCCATCATGGTGTACGGCTGCATCATCGTCGGCCCGGTAGGTGCGGATCTGGCCCCCAAAAATCCGCTCTGTGATGGATCTCCAGGTGGCAATGTCTACTTCGTACCCGGACTTGGAGAAATAACGTGCGGCGGCTTCCAGGCTGAGACCCAGGAAGGTGCTGTGATTTTGTCTGGGCTCTCCGGGAGGATTGGCCAGGTAGGTCGCGTAGGAAAGGGTCGAGACGTAACGGGCCATCTCCAGAAAGGCAGTTGTGATTGTGCTCCGCTCTTGTTCGGTAAACTCGGGACTGTATTCAATCAGGTCCCAGACGCTAATCAGTCCGGCCAATCGAAAGTAAAGAGAGTTCATGGGATCAAAGTCCCAGTTGCCCCGGTGTTGACGCCCCAGCCTTATATAGTCCAGAAGAACTTCCTTGAACGCCTGAGCCCAGCCCGGTTCAGCCGTGAAGTGGTAGTTGAATCCGTAACGCGTAACGTTCCACAAGGACTTCGACCCCAGGCCCACGTCAAAATTATGTCGGTTTTCCTCGCGAAGTTCGGCGATCTTTCTCGCCGACGAAGCCGGTTCGGGCATAAAGCGGGAGGAAAAGGCGTGCAGCGCGGGAAGCTCTCTGCCGTACTTTCGGATCAACCTGAGAAGCTGTTCGACCGCCTTTCGGTGTCCCCTGAGATCGCTCCCACCGACAAGCACAGCGTTTTTCCCCAGCCCCAGGGGTTCCACGAGAGTCTTCACCATGAAGCCCCCCTCCCCAGGGAAAGAAGCATCGAGAAAGACCTCGTAATCGAAATAGAGCCGAGCCACTGCCTGATTGTCGTTCAGGTTGCCAATCAGGACGAGGTTGAAGGTTGTCCAGGCCTGCTCATCCACGGCCTGATCTGACAGGATTGGGATCGACAGGCCGGTCCTCTCCCGGACGCCAGCAGCAATACGTTCTCCCAACTCTCGTCTCTGGTTGGAGACCACGATCCGAGTTGTCGTCTCACCTAGAGTAAAGCCTTTCGGAACAGCGCTGGCGGGGGCGGCAAGCGCTCCAGAAAAGACGAGCACGAGGGGTGGGCACAAGAATGTCTTGAACCTGTTCCTGTAAATAAAAGGGTGCTTCTTCAGGCAAGTATTGTTGAGCGATGCCCCCTCCGCCAGAGTCCAACCTGGAAAGGCTTGAATGCTCATAACTCCTCCTCAAAGACTGCACCTGGATGATTCCGAACTGCTTCCGTGACTGTCGGGGCTCTGAGACAACGTGGCAGGTCGTCAGCGGCTCTCGGGTACGGCCTCCATCAGCAGGGCCAGGGCGTTCTTGAGTCCGCTGTTGCCTGGAGAGGCTCCCTTGTAGTGACCCAGTCTGACGACGACCAGGTCGTGAGAGGGGATGATGAACGTATTCTGGTTTCCGGCTCCAGCCATGTAATAGGCATCTTTTGGGATTGGATAGCTCAGTTGGACGTTGATCCAGAAGAAACCTCCGTAGATAGGGCGGCCGTCGGCCTGCCAGGCGGGGGCAACCGTGCTCACGAATTTTGCGTAGCCCTCCGGCAGAATCCGCTCTCCGTTCCACACGCCGTCCTGCAGGTAGAGATTCCCGAGGCGGGCCCAGTCCCGGCCAGATCCGAATTCGTAACCCTGCGTCAGAAAGTTGCCGTAGGGGTCGGTTTCCACGACCATGTCGCGGATGCCCAGCTTGTCAAACAAGGCGCGCTGGGGAAAGGAAAGATAGTCCTCTCCCCGTCCCTCCACTGCCAGACGAATCAGGTAATTGATGAGCACCGGGTCTGAGTTGCGGTAGCGGCCCACTGTGTTCGCCGGCCACTGCAGGGGTCTGGTTGCGGCCCATTCGAAGGAGTTCACTGTACCGGTATAGACGTAGAGGTGATCGGGATAGCCGAGAGCGGGGTCGAAGTCGGGGTCATCCGGCGCCCGGAAGCGGAGGCCACTCGACATCCGCAGGATATCGGCGATGCGAATCTCGTACCTGGGGTCGCCTTCTTTCTGCCACTGGGGTATCGGTGCCGGCTGCCAGAGATCGTAAACCCCCTGCTGAATCAGCACTCCCATCAACGTGGCCGTCAGACTCTTGCCCATCGACCAGCTCTCCAGCGGCGTGTGAGGGTCGATGCCTTTGCGGTAGCGCTCGCCGATAATGCGCCCCTTCCAGGTCACGACGAAAGCGGCTGTCAGCCCCTCAGGCGGCTCGAAGGCCGCATCCACGGCAGCTGTCACTTTGTCAGTGTCCAGATCGGCAGGCAGGGGTTCGTCCGGAAGCAGATCCCCCATGGGCCAGGCTTGCGTAGAGGCATCTGCAAGAGCGCTCTCGACCTCCACCGGAGTGAAATAAACTGAGTCTTTACCGATCGGAAGGGCAACGCACCCCTGGCCTCCGTAGTACTTCGCGGTGCGGGTGATTCCACTGGGAAGCGTCAGGTGAACAGCCTTGTTCTCGTAGTCGATCCGCCGCTTTGTGACTTTCGCTCGTTCCTCGTAGGGACTCGTGAAGTAGCCGATGTTCTCGACTGCAAAATCGGGCTCGAGCCCGGTGATAAACAGCGCGGAACACAGGATCTTGGCAAAGCCGGCGATATGGTGATCGAGCGCTTTACCGGGCGGGGGAACATACTCGGTGTCAAGCTCCAGGGCCGCTGCCCTCGCCAGAAGCGCTTCGTGCGGGGAGGGGGCAGCCTCTTCGACCGCCTCCCGGTTTTGACAGGCCGGTAGCGACAGCATCAGGATGAGTCCTGCGACTGTGCGGATCATGGGATTCCTCCTCTCCAGTGCGCTTCCAGCGCTTCCGTAATCTGCAGGGCGATCGGGAGCGCCGTAGCCTCGCGCCGAAAGCTCGCCGGCCGTTGTGGATGATCGGCGAAGCCTTCGGGCAGGATTTTCAGGGCCACATCACCATTCAGCTTGGTGTCGGTGGCCCGGCACACCTCTCCCATGCCGCCTTCGCCGAGCTTTAACTGATGAGCCTGCAGCTCGATTCCCAGTTTCTGAAGCTCGTTCTTTTCCCATTCCAGGTCAGACTCAATATAGTCGGTAACCACAACTTTCATGGCCGTCCCGATTTTATCTTGCGTCTTCTTGCCAGTGGTGTCCAACCTTTCGATGAAGAAAATAAGAAATCAAATCCGAAAATACTGGTCCTGAGCTTTCAAGTCAACTTCGAGACCCAGCCCGTGTCTTTTGCGGGAACAGGGGGCGCTGGTCAGTTGTAACGTTTCAAAAGCCGGCCGTCAGAATCCAGTATGTAGACGTAAAATGAATCGGAACCAGCCACGATTTCTTTCCTGTCGTCTCCCAACAGGTTTTCCGTATCCAGGGTCCGCAAATCATCTTGACACTTTCGAGCTAGTTAGAAGAGAATACGTTGTGACTTTTAGCTCAGGATGTGCTTCCGCCCCTTATGGCTTCGAACGCGAGACGAGTTAGGGAGATGGTGAATCGCAAGCCCAAGAAGAACATAGTTCCCATGCTGGTAAAAGCTTTTGATCTCATCGAAGCGTTTCGAGAGAAGCCCCAGGGTCTTAGCTATAAGGAACTCGTCGGCCCACGAGGAGGGGCATCGCGATGATAGACAGGACTGAAATGAACACTGGGAGAAGGACGATAATTGCCATTTGGATCTGGTTGCTGGGTATGGTCTTGATCGGATGTGGGGGTGTCGAGCAGCCTAAAAGGGACCTCCCCCAGCCGCTGTCGCAGCAAGAGTTGCAAGAGGCTCACGAGAGAAATTTCCGGATCTGGACCGATGAGAACCTGGAACTGCTTCATCAGCTGGCTGCTGAAGATATTGTTTATTATGACCTAGCTCCCAACTTCTATATCCAAGGTCGCCAACGGCTAGCCGCCCGCCTTGAGAAGGAGTTTGCAGCTCTGGAAACGACTCGATTCGAAGCCCGGAACGATACCTACTGGGTCCGTCGCCGGACGGGAACGCACCAAGGAGAATATCTTTACGAAGGTCAGGACTCGGAGGGCAATTCGCTGTCCGGAACTGGCTACTTTCTGGAGGTGTTTGTCCGGGATGATGAGGGCAAGATACGGTTGATCAATTACATCTCCGCTCCTTCGCCAGCCAGTCTAGGGCAGGAACAATAAAGCGAAGGGCGAGGCCAATAATAAGAGTACTCCGGGAGGGCGAGTCGCCCGCCGAGCAGTAAGTCGGCGTCTCTAACCGCCGTTTGAACCTGGGCCGGATTGTTCGTACCATGGCAGCCTACGATCCCCCTGTGAGAGAGGTAGGCCTCATGGACCAGAAGCCGAAGAAACTGTCGCGTCGGGATTTCGCCAAGGATACAGGCGCCATCGTCAGCGGCGCAGCTCTCACGTCCTTTCTCGGGAGTGGGCAGCTTTCGGGGGCGCCCCCCCGAAGAGGACATCGGAATGCCGAAGGTAGTCCTCGGCCGCACCGGGGTCCTGGTCTCGCGCATGGGAGTGAGCACCGGTCCTTTCTGGCGAAACAAGATGGGCCCCGAAAAAGCGGGGACGATGATGCACCGCGCCATGGAGCTCGGCATCAACTACTTCGACACCGCTCCAAACTATGGCGATGAGGAGCACGGCTACTCAGAAGAGATGTTGGGCCCGACCGTCAAGGAAGTCCGCGATCGAATCTTCTTGGTTTCGAAGACGGAAGAGGCCACCTACGACGGCACCTGGAAGCTCTTGCGCCAGAGCCTCAAGCGCTTGCAGACGGACCACCTCGACCTCGTCCACCTCCACAACTTTGGCCACCAGCCGCGCTGGCCGGACTTGAAGCTCGTCCTCGGCCCCAACGGCGCCCTGGGCGCACTACGCGAGGCCAAGAAGCAAGGCGTCGTCCGTTTTATTGGCGCCAGCGGGCATCTCCACCCATCCCGCTTCCACGCGGCTCTCGATACCGGCGACATTGATGTCTTGATGAACGCCGTCAACTTCGTTTGCCAGCACACTTACGATTTCGAGCGCAAGGTCTGGAGCCGCGCGAGCCGCGAAGGCGTCGCCTGCATGTGCATGAAGACGCTCGGCGGCTTCAACGGCGGGGGCAGCTTCCGGCTGCCCGAGGAGTTTTACGAGCGGGCCATCCGCTACTCACTTTCGATCCCCGGCGTCACCGGCTCCGTCATCGGCGTCAAGACCATCGCCGAGCTCGAGAAGGCGGCAAAGACGGTGGCCGCCTACAAGCCCCTTTCGGTGGACGAGGCGCGCCAGTTGGCGATGGAAGGGCTGAAGCTCTCGGCGACGGATGATCTCAAGACCGCCTACGGGCGGCCGTTGACTTAGGTTTCCGGGTTCCGAACAAACTGCGAACAACACGGGAGGTGGGAACTCTCTTCCGAGTTGGAGCAGGATTCCCAGCTGATGGCGAAGAGCCACGATCTCCAGTTGCAATGCCAGGCGTGGCTTGAAGCTGGAGCCGAGTAGAGTGAGGAGTGAGAACAACAAATTGAGCATCGGCTCGGAAGGTTACCAGCGGCTGCGCTGAGCATCAATGATTTCAGGGGCTACGAGGTTTTTGGTAGGCACACCGGTTAACGTTGGGCCTCATCTGACACCGGTGTGTCCTTTCAGGTAGTTCATTAGTTGATACATGTTGAAGACGTAGGTCCCAGTATCAACCCCCGTGTCCTTTATCTCCGGATTACAGATATAATCTAGGGTATCCAGTAGGGTGATTTCGGTCATCCATGCACCCCTACCGTCCAGCGATGCAATTAGCTTCCTGACTTCCTCAACATCCGTTTCGGACACCGCTTTACTCGTCTCCTTCATTTTTAGGTACTCCGCCACTGCTTGCTCGGGACTTAGGTGGCTTACCCGTTCAAACTCAGTCTTGATAGCCTGAATATCTATCTGACCAGCAGCGCCTCCATTATAGATGCGAATCTCTGTTGGATCGTGATCGACCCAATAGTGAGTGATTTCGAACTTGCCGTCAGGACGTTTGTTATGCTTATGATGCATATAAAGTGGTTTGTTTGTTCCCACTTCGTAGTAGATGGCATGTGTGTATTTTACTGGTTTACCACCGGGAGCCACCCCGGTTTCGGAGAGATCCGGGTTAATTACTGAGTTCTCAAGCCACTGGATGGCTGGTGGACTTGGTTCTAAATATCTCCTATCCCCTGTAATCCTGTAAAAGACTTGGAGGTTCCTTATGTTTCGAACGGTGTGATGGGTATTGACTCCTGCAGGTTCATAGGATCTCGCCCACGCCGGCTTCATCTCCATGTCATATTGGTCCGCCCATCCGGCCTGAGGGCTGGGCAGCTGTGAGATGATATAGAAATCCATTCCGCGGCGAGCGGCTTTTTTGTACTCCTCGTTGCCCAGCTCTTCGTAAGCTTCCAGAAGCAGATAAATGTTGTTTGCGATCACATCGTCGTTAAATGTGTAATAGGAGGTGTAATCGGGGTGTCCCTCAAATGAGAAGTCGCGTCGCAGAGGATAGCGTTGCGGCCAGGCTCCATTCGGGTACTGTGCCTCAAGGACAAAACTCAGGGCCTTCAGTAGAGGTGGTCGATACTTGGGATCCAAGGTGGTGTGATAAAGTCGAAGAAGAAATCGAATCGCGCTGGCGGTGGTATTGTTATCAAAGGTGGCGTTGTCGTAGTTGTAATAGAATTCCTCCCAGCCCCAGCACTGTGAGGCGACTTTCTCATACCACTCTTGAAGTCCCGCAGGGTCGAAATCGATTAGATAATTCCATCCTCCCGAACGGTGCTGGCCCCAGATGAGGGCTCCGGCCACCTTTGCGGCGTAGGCCAGATACTGAGGGTCTCCGGTGACTTTATAGGCATCGAGAAGCATCAGACCAACCGTGGTCGTGGAAGCCTCTCCTGCGTTTCCGGTCTGCTCCCATATTTGAGGTTCTAGCTGAGGTTGAACCCATATCTGGGACTCTCGTGCGGGAACCTCTCCCCACTGTTTGTAGGGGAACCTTCTGTCCGTGTTCCGATTGTCTGTGAAATAATGGTACAGAAAACCTCCACGATTCGAGACGGTCTTCATCATGAAATCCGTTGCCTTTCTCATGGCGGCGAGAACCTCCTTCTCCTCCACGATTGGCGCCGAGGGTTTGGGCGTAAGCCCCAAGGAAGGCCCTAAGAAACTGACGAAAACTGCAAACAAAATAGCTATAACATTTCGCATGATGGTCACGAAGCGGCGGATGCAGAGTCACATCGCATGGTAGGTAATCTGAGACACTTCTGATATGGATTGCAGTGTTGTTTGACCCGGGAAGAGCCCCGGCTGCTGAATTGAGCCGGGGCTCCGGAACTATCCAAGATGCGGGCCTGCAGGAGTCTAAAAATCGATTCGCAGTGAAAACTGTGTTTTTCGAGCTGTGGCCATCCGCTGGGAGCCGAACGTCGAGAAGATCTGTCCACTGGAGTCGAAGCCCAGGGTGCTCGATGGATTGCCCAGATTGGCGTGATTGAAGGCATTGTAGGCATCGAAGCGGAAGGTCATTGAAGCCTTCTCCCACATCTGCCAGGACTTCTGAAGACTCAAGTCAACCTGGCGGAATCCCGGCCCCACAACCAGGTTGCGGGAGGCGTTGCCAAAACGCAGCGACGGAGGCAGACCCTCCTGGCTTGTGGGCACCGTATAGCAGTTTACATCAAACCACAACTCGGGCGTGCGTGGACCATCGTTCGGGTCACAACCGGGCACGAGGTCGGGCCGACCCGATCGGATATCGTCATTGCCACTGGAGGAAAAACGGGGGTCAATGCGCCGGCCAGTTCCCCACCGCCCAATACCCGTAACGCGCCAACCGCCGAAGGCCTGAGCTGCCCAGCCGCTCTGCAGCCAGCGCTCTTGGTGTCCGAATGGCAGGTCGTAGATTACGTTCGCCTTGGCAAAATGCCGTCGATGATCGGGGAAATCCGCATAATCCGATCTCAGGTCAAAGGCGTTTTGAGGCGATGAGCTATCAAATTCCACCTCTGAGAGGTGCTTGGCCCAGGTCCAGTTGAAAGAATAAGTTAAGCCGCGACTGAAGCGACGCCGCAACTCGAACTCCATGGCATTGTACCAGGCACTGGCCGCAGAGCTGAAGATCCGGAGGTTCGCGAAGTTTGGATCCAGCTTCGCCAGAGTGGGAATACCTGTCACCGGGTCCGTCACGGTTTGCGCCTGATTGAAGTTCGGGCTCACCGGTAAGCTGGTGGAGCGGCTGCCCACGTAGGAGATCCGCACTCCGGTGTCCCAACCCAGATCTTGCTCGATCGTCAAGTTCATCTGCTGGGTCAAAGAATCTTTATAGGTCGAGTCCACCCCAAAGATGCTGGCAGAGCCCAGCAAACCGGTTACACTTTCAAGACCTTCGTAAGTTAACGGGTTGGAAGGATCCAGGTTCACGTAGGAGATATTCGATGCAAAAGGTGGATTGTTGAATGCCGTGATGGGCCACGCGGCCATTCGGTTAGGGAAAAAGTACCAACCATATCCTCCCCGCAGTACAGTTTTATCGCCAAAGACGCGATAGGCAAAACCCAGCCGCGGGGCAAAGTTGTTGCGATCCGACCGACGCAGGCTGTCGGGCAAACCAGCCTCAGCCGCCGTCCGAATCGGGATGCCCGTGTCGATCCAGTCTTGCCGAACAGTTTCCATGGATGCGACGATAATCCCACTGTTGGCGAAATCGTAAGTGGAGATGCGGCCCTGCTGTTCTGTTGGTGCTGTGTGCATTTCGTAGCGAAGGCCCATATTGAGATTAAGGTTTGACGTCACCCTCCAGTTGTCTTGGACATACCACGTATAGTAACTGCGCTCCAGCCGAGAAGGTGTCACACCCCGGATGATGGTGGCCTGAGTGGGAAGACCTAACAGGAAGTCTGCATGGGAGTGGCCCGTGAATGTGGACCGGAAATCAAACCTGGGCCGTTTGGGCGCAGCGCGTCCCCGAACCTCCGTTTCCCCCCACATGAGAGAACCGCCAACTTTCAGGCTGTGATCCCCCCATAAGTAGCTGAAATCATTCGCGATCGTATTGGTAAATTCGTGAGAGGACCTGGGGCTGGTCGTTTCTTTCACGGTACTGTATCCACGGACTCTCAGATCGATGAAGCCACCTTGAGCACCCGGCCAATCGGGATTCCAGAAACTACTGAGCCCCGCCTCCCCGATCACATTGCGAGTACTGTTCTCATTCTCGATCGTCTCGTACATAAGGTTTGTACCCACACTCAACTGATTGAGAACAGTTGGGCTGACGGCCCAGTCGTGTCGAAGTGTGAAGTCACGGCCGGCATGCTTGATGTAATACTGGCCGGCAAACTGAGAACTAGCCCAATTAAACTCGTCATAATACATCAGACGGGCCAACCCCATTAACCGGTGATTGTCGTTTAACTCGTGGTCGAGTCTGAGCAGGTAGACATTGTTGTTTTGAGGCTGTGGGCGAATGAAGAAAGCGTTACCTGACGTCCCCGGCAGGTTCGGCGTAGGAATGAACTCGTCGAAGACCACGGAAGCCGGATGCCAGCGGTCTCGGGGAATGATGTTCCCTGGGAAGGGCTGTCCCGTCCCCGGATCGGTCAGCGTGACACCGGAAGCCGAGAAGTCACCGGCTCGCTCCAGTGCCGTCGGGTGTGTCTTCCGAAGCTGCGAGCTTTCCCTCAGGCGGAGATAGTCCAAGTTGGTAAAGAAGAAGGTCTTGTCTTTGACGATGGGCCCTCCAAGGCTAAAACCAAACTGATTACGGACCACTCCTGGAGGTTCTCCTGGATTAAAGGTATCACGCGCATCCCAGAAGTGCCCACGGTAATACTCGTAGGCCGAACCGTGAAACTGATTTGAGCCCTGCTTAATCGCCTGCTGTACCTGAATTAATCCGAGTCCTCCATCCGCCGTGATGGAGGAGGTCTTAACAGTGAACTCTGCCACTGAATCGACTGGTGGGGCTGTGGTCTGACCGTTGTGAAGGGACCAGGACGCGTTCTTTCCTTCAACCTGGTAGTTAAAAGTTTTTGCGCGTGCGCCAGGTCCTATGAATTCTGGCCAAACCGGGTGGTACCAACCACCGGATAAGTCAATACCCGGAGTCATGGTCAGCATGAGATCCATGGTGGAGCGATTGTTCAGTGGAAGCTGTTCGATCTGCTTGTTGGTCACCCGCTGTTCCAACTGCATTTTCTCGCTTTCCACAACCGGTGTCTGGGCTTCCACCGTGATCTCCTCCGACACTTCGCCGACTTGAAGCCTCACGTCCACGCGAAGGTCCGCCTGGATGTTGAGCTCAATGCCGGTGCGAACCTCCTTCTTGAAGCCCGGAAGCTCGACAGATAAGTCGTAAGTTCCGACGGGCAAGCCGGCGATCTGGTAGTCGCCGCGGTAGTTTGTAACCGCCGTTTTGGTCAGGCCAGTGTTTACCTGAACAGCAGAGACCTCGGCACCAGGTATGAGTCCTCCGGCCTCGTCTGTGACTGTCCCTACCAGCGCTCCTGTGGTTACTTGTGCCATCAAGACCGTCGGGCCCATCAGCACGACAGCGCCAAAGCCAAGTATTAAAAGGACCAATGCTTTCTTCATAACTTTCCTCTAAACAGGTGTGGCGTTTGCCTCCCCCTCAGCGAAGATGACAAAGGCGGTAAAGTGAAAAACGTCATTAAACGACCCTGGATAATGGTCCGTCTAACAGATGATCATAAAAATAAACTAATAATACACTACAAATCAAATGTCAACAGTTAACCTAACTAACAAAATACTACAAAATACCACTTCTCAAATGTATTTTTCTGTATTTTTCGCAATTTCCGTACCAAAACCCTTTCGGATTTCTTGAAACACCAGAAAAATATAACGCTGACCACACTTTAGAAATTTCTTGGCCCAGTTGAGCAAGGAGAGTTGATTCAATAAGTTGGACTAAAACGGTCATTTTGATTCACTTTCTTGGATGGCACGGCATCCAATCTGCCGAACTCAACTTTGTCCGCGATTGTCAGTTAGTAATGGTGCCGGCTGCTTCGGGAAAAGCGCCGCTGCGGCAAAATTCTCCAGTGGCTGACTTTTCCAGTGCTCGTCGCTGCCGTGAGTTGGCCCCATCCGGAACCCTCAAGATCCACTCGCGAGATGGATCCCTGTGCATGGGCAATTCCCAGCAAATCCCCCTTTCGGCTGTAAGCGTAGAGCATCCCGTTGGTACCGCCAACCGCGATCACCCAGGTATTCGTCTCCGCGACTCGAGTCACTGCCAGCGCGGTCAGTCCGGCCGAGTGCTCTCGCCACCACAGACGTTTCCCCCGATGATCCAGCACCACCAGGTAACCAGCTCCAGTTGCGGCAATGATCTCCGGCCGATTGTCATCATCCAGATCCTGGAGGGCCAGCGCGTTGACTTCCCCGCCCACGTTGGCGGACCAGCGAGGGCTCCCCTCCGGGCTCAGCGCATAGATCTCATCTGTCTCTGTCCCGTAGACAATGGACGGCTCCGCTCCAGGCTCCAGTTTGGCTATTTCAAGTGCGATCGCGTTAATACCCACAAACGGTGTTTGGGAGCGAGACTCACTGCCACCCCACCTCCAGGTCAGCAAACGCAAAAAACCTTCGGCATCGAGGACAACGATGGGTGTCTTGTACTCGGTACCCACCACAATCTCATATTTCCCATCCCCGTCCAGATCCGCTGTCTTCAGATCCGTCAGTGCTCCCCACCATTCCACCGCCCGCCCATGGCTTGAGAACTCCGTCGTCCCTGTTGCCGGTGTCGACCACTGCAGGTTCCCTTTCAGATCCAGCGCATGTACCCTCGGCGCTTCCGTTCCCACCAGCAGTCGCTCCCCGTGTTCCGTCAGTTGCAGGGCCATGCAGACCACCCGTTCCCGATAGCCCCAATAGCTGTCAAACTGGCGTCGCCAGCGCGTTGTTCCGTCTTCGCCGAGAGCTATTACGTTCCCCTCCCGGTCTGCCACAATCAGCCCCTCATCCTGAATCTGGACCAGCGCCCGAACTTCCGCCGGCACCTGGGCCACAGGCTGTATCCTCCCCCTGGCCTCCAACCGCAGCACTCGTCCATCCCTCAGGCCCAGCAGCCATCCCGCTCCACTCTTCGACCGCTTCATCACCTTTATACCCGACCCTGTTTCACTGGACCATTTCTGCTCCATTCCGAAACGAACCAGCCCCGATTCTGTCACTGCTACCTCACGAGCTTCGGCTCCTAACAGGCTGAATTCCTCCGCACTGAAGATCGGGGCCTTCAATTCCACTTCATGTTCCCCGCGGCTCAGTTGGACGGTTCGAAGGTCCTGAGCAGCCTCCCGCCCAACCCCCTCCGAGAGAAAATGCCACGCCCCGCTTACCTTCACTTCCGTAGGTCCCTCGACAATCAGTCGACCCCGCCCCCTGTTATCCAGTGCCACATCAATCGGCCGATCCGTACTCAACCATGCTTGGGTCGTTCGCAGGTACGTGAGCTTGGCGGCTGAGAGCGACCGCCGGCCCAACTGGAAAAGCGCCGCCTCCACAGCGAAGCTTCCCACCTCCCGCTGCTCGGGCCCTATCCCTACCAGGACCGTTTCTCCTTCTCCCTCGATCAGGGCCACACCTGCCCCCAGCCGCTTCATCTTGAGGTCGCTTTCCTGACCTTCCGGCCGGGCGTAAAGTAGATTCATGAAATAGCTCGATTCCCCGGCTGAAAGGCGGGCTCTCTGACGCTGGGCGAGCACTTGCACCACCCCATCCGCATACGGATAGGCGCCCCAATCTCCGAGCTGCGTTCTTGCCTCCAGCGAAAGATCCACGCTGGATAGGGAAGGAAACGAGTCGTCGGCGTTCATCACCCAAAAATACGCCCCTGGCTGGGTGACTTGCAGATTCCGGCCTTGGAGCTTGATCTCTCCCAGTGTTCGCCAGTAGCACCGTAGGTCGTAGTTTGCGGACTCTTGTGCTCGCAGTTGGTCAATGACGACCACATAGCGTCCCTTTTTCCAGATTAGGTTGCGGTTCCAGTCCACCCCGTTGTAATCGACGAGATCCGTGCGCACAAAAGCCACTTTCCCCAGATCGGCCCGCACTGCCAATTTGGCCAGCGGCGGCAGCACTCCAGTTCGCCCATCCCGTGCAACATCAATCGAGTTGTTATGGCGGGGCTGCCGGCGGGTGTAGTCCAAATCTGCCAGCCAGATCCGATCCTGCCAGGTCAGCCGTAAGATGGCGTTGGCATCCTTGTGCCCATGAGCGAAGGCTCCGATGCCGTCCAGCAACAGATATTCGTCGCGCGGATCGAAGGAAGAGCGCAGCGAGAGTTTGTCCAGGTAATCGACACCTTCCCTGGGCAGCCAGGAAGGCTTGATCACGCGGGAAGCCACCCATTGGATGGGCGCTTCATCCAGCAGCATCGCCGTGATCCCCAAGAACCGGTTCGGTTCACGGTCCGGGCCATCCGTCGCATAGAGCTGCACACCAAGTGGGGCACTCTTTCTTTCCGTTAGCCACCGATAGATCCACCGATGCATGGGATCGCGATACAGGCCAATAGCTCGCGACAAGACCGTAGCTGTTGGCGGCCATTTTACCCGCTCCCAGGGCGTGTAAGTGCGGACATCGCCGTACGTCGCCTCGTCCCGGCGGTTGTCAGTGACAATGATCGCCAGATCACTGAGCCGGTCCAGGAATCCTTCGCGCCGCGCCCTTTCGCTGCCCTGCCGCTGGTAGTAATCGAAGGTTTGCATTGGCGTGTACCAGACGTAGCTTCCTCCGTCGTCATCCGAGCGGTAGGTGCCAAGCTGACCTTCGAAAATGCGATCCGTGATGGCCCGCCATTCAGAAGCTTCCTTGGCATAGCCGCGCCGGCCAAAATAACGTATTGCCGCCTCCAAGGTCAGTCCCACAAAGGTGCTGTGGTTTTGCCTGGGCTCTCCCCGTAAATTAGCCTCGGGTGCCGCATAAGATAGCAAACTGACGTAGTGGGCCATGTCCAGGAGAGCCTCTCTAATCGTCTGACGCTCGGCAGGGCTGAACTGCTGGTCATCTTCGATAAGGGCCCAAACATTGATTATCTCTGAAAGTCGAAAGTAGATCGCGATCATGGGGTCAAAATCCCAGTCACCCTTTTGTCGCGCAAGAGCGATGTAGTCGAGAAGTGTCCCCTTGAACAGATGGGCCCAGACGGGATCGGCTGTGAAGTGGAAGTTCAACCCGAAACCAATGGTGTTGCTTCCTCTGAAGCTTCCTGTTTTGAGACTGCGGCGGTTCTCCTCCAGAATCTCCTCGACCTCTTTCGTCGACGGAGACTGTTCCGGAAGAAACGGGGAGACGACCGCATGCAGCGGCTCCAACTCGGCCCCGTGCGCGGACGCCAGCGACCCAAACCGTTGGACCGCTGCGCTGGTACCCGCTTTGTTGCTTCCACCCACCAGAATCACGTTTTTCCCATAGCCCAGCGGGTTCACCAGCGTCTTCACCATCAGACCCCCTTGACCCGGAAAGGCGGCATCCAGAAAGGCCTTGTAATCGTAATAGAGCCGGGCCGTGGCCTGGTTGTCGTTCAGGTTTCCAATCACAATCAGGTGATAGCTGCGCCAGGTTGATTCGTCTACCCGATCGTCGCTGATGATGGGCACCCGCACAGCCGCAGCACTGGCAATCTCTTTTGCCAGCCATTCCGCCAGCTCCCGGTTTTCTTCTGAAGCCACGATTCTCGAGGTCGCCGGTGAGAGGGTAATGGAGCCCGGCCCTCCTGCCAGAGCAGGGGACACTGGAATGGCAAGGATAAACAAAACGACAGCCAGAAAAGCCCGGATCCGTCCTCCGTACTTGTTCATCGCGACGGAGCCTCCAGGAAAGCCTGATCGGACCAAGGCCTGAAACATCACAGCGATTAAGTGATTCATTCTATCTACCTCCTTATCTTACCAGATTGCTGGATCGTTCTTCCACCATTCTTCGCGGCTAATCATGGTGCCGGCTGCTTGGGGAAAGCGCCGCTTCCGCGACATTTGTCCAGCCTCGATGCAGGTCTTTACCCCAGCCGGGCACCAGGCTACAACCCATAGGGATAAAGGAACGAGCGTAAGGGCCGGGGAGAACATTTCCTTTCCTCCAAGCGGTAAAACAATTCTCCAACATCGAGACCAGAATCGCAAGTAACTCGCCTAAGAATGAAGGGAAGACTATCTTCTGCGAAAAGATTTGAATCGAAGGCGGCTCGAGGACCCACATGGTTGAGGGGGTAGAGTCGCAGCCTATGCCACGGTATTTCCGGAGACGCTGGAATAATGAATCTCTATCCAGGCGAACTACCCTGGGATATGTGCGTTTTTGAGATATTACGAAGCGGCCACCGGCTTGACATTGACGCGGTTTCCAGCACCATTCGGCTGACGTTTTCTGGTTGATTAGCAGGGTTGTAAACAGCTCAAAGAAAAGGTAGAGTCCCCTCCTACCCATGCGGATAAGTTTCTAATCCTCTGATTTCAAAATGTTAGGAGGGAAGTATGAGAAAAATTTTATTGGCTCTGGTGGCCGTATTATGGACAGGTGTGGCTGTTCGAGCCCACGAACCGGAAACGGATAAGTCTTTTGTTCATCTTAATAAGGTCATCGATAAGCTTGAACGGGGTTTGCTGGCAACGGGTCTATACGTCAGCGCCCTGGATCCGTCGAATGCCCTGGGTCTGGTCAACTCGAACGGATGGCAAGCAGGTGAGGAAGTATACACAAAGCCTGCTATCGATTTTCTTCTATTAGAGCAGGAACACGAGCCTGTTGATCTTGAGAAACTGCGCACCTTTTTGCTTGCGCTGAATTCCAAACGCGAGGTCTATTTGAAGGGTAATCTACAGCCCAATCTGGTTACGTTCGTAGTCATCCCCTTCCGGGGTGACCAGCCACTCCAAACCAGTATCAAACAACTGCTGGACCTGGGCGTCCATGGGGTGATGTGCACGGTCGACAATGCTGAGCAGGCTCGGAATCTTGTGAAGGTCAGCCGTTATCCAAGACCGAGACAATCGCCAATAGCCGAGCCTCGCGGAGAGCGTGTCGCCTATCCACTGTGGGCAACGTACCTCTGGGGTTTGACGGAAAGGGAGTACATTGAGCGCGCCGATGTCTGGCCCCTGAATCCGCGGGGCGAACTGATGTTGATGGTGCATATTGAAACCAAGGAAGGGGTTGAGAACGTGGAGTCGATTGTCAAGGTACCCGGAATTGCGGCAGTCCACTTTGGCCCCCGAGACTACAGTTTCAGCATTGACCACCCGATGGAAATGTCTCATCCCGAGGTGCTGGCCGGCTTACAGAGGGTGAAGGACGCCTGTGATCGACAGGGAATCCAGTTTATTGACTGGGCTGACGAGACGAATATTCAGCGCTTTCTGGACGAAGGTCGCAAGATGCTGATCATTGGTACCGATACCGACAATGGTTTCGCGGATCCTCAGAAATGGGGGAATCGAGGTGCGGGTAAAGTTATTGATTTCCTTCGGAAAGGAAACCAATGACGGATGACACGATTTATGTCTACTCAGGATGTGCGTCTTGCCAGGACTTTAAATTCGAAGAAACTAGTACTCCACTCGAAGCTGAACCTGTCCAGCTTCAAGCTGGATCCCCTGCAAACCCTCTTTGGCAGGCAAAACGTGCCCATTCCCTTGGATGGAGATCCTTCCAGGCTGAGTCGTCAGGATCCATACCTGTGCCGGAATTTCCGTCTGCAACCACCAGGTTTCACCGCTATCGTCTCGCGCGAGTGCCACGTCCACCGGTTGGCTGGCGGTCAGCAACTTCTGTTCCTGCACGATGAGCGAAGTCGCCTGCTGAGTGGAAACGGCCACGAGGGCGTCACCCTGACGACTCAGGTAGGCAGAGCTGCCGTCCGTGAACAGGGGTCCCTTGATCTCGCCCATGGAGGCGAAGAAGATCTCGTCCTGACGACTGTTGAAGAGGATCCGCACGCCCTGATAACCCGGTCCCGAGAGATGGTCAATCCGCAAAGGTTCCTGTTCTGCCGAATAGCCGGGCAGCAGTACCACGAGGAAGTCCTGGTCGCTCGTTGCCTCGTCGTGAGTCACCTGGAGAACGGACCTCGGACGCAGCCTTTCCTGTGGATAGTGAGCATATTCTCGAATCGGAATAGGCGTATCTTTAATCTTGAGTTGTGGATTCCGGGGAGAGAGCACCTTTACCTGCAGCCACGCTTTCCTTCCCCGATAAAGAGCGGAATCGCCGTTGACTTCAAGGCCCTGTTTCTGGGGTGGGAAGAGTTGCCACGTGTAATGATGCGGTCCTGATTTGGAGCGAATCCGATCTTGAACGACCAAGTAGCCCGGATCAATGAAGAGGATTTTCCTGGTCAGCTGCTCTAGTTGATCCCGGTAGAGCATGCCTAGTTCCGAGGTAACCCAGCTGATGGGCGTCGAAAGGAAAGCATTATCAATCCGGGCGTGGCGACGAAAGGCAACCACCTCATTGTGGAAATCTCCCGTTTGCTGGCTCTCCGGATTGTCGTCGACCAGGATGGTATTGTGTCCCGCGGACTGGGTAAAGTAGGACCAGTAATAGGGATCCGTGTAATACCGGCTGTAGCCTGCCTCGCAGACCAGGTTTTCCCCGTAGGCCCAAAGACGGAAATGACCCTGGTCAAGGTGAGTGTGGTTGTAATTGGGTCCGGCGCGGTAGAGGACTAGAACGTCCTCGTCACTCCATCCTGTCCGGAAAACCACATTCCCCGTGTCGGGGAAAACACGACTGGGAGGAAGTGACCCCGGGCTCTTCCGGGGGATCGACTCATCCAGCCAAAGGAAGTCTTCCCAGTTTTGACGCCGAACTGGATCATAGAACCATTTCAGGAATGGGTCTCGGGTCTCGTGAAGAAGCCAAGCCCAGTCGCTGGATGAATAGCGGCGATCACGGTTGTCTCCCATAGCCAGCACAGAGCGCCCATCGTGAAAGGAGATGTACAGGGGGAAAAGATAGGAACGGCGCAAGTGAAGCGAATCGGCGAGTTTATCTACGCCGAAAATGCTCTTGAGTCCAGCCAGAACCGTCCAAGCGGTGGCCATGGTATAGATCTGGTATTCGTACCCCTCGCCGTAACTTCCGTCCGCCTTCAGAGTGGCCTGGAGGTGCACCAGTAACTTTTCGGCAAGACCCGAGAAGTACGGCTCAACATTCCCTTCCTGTTCCGAATAGAAAGCCATGACTGCCAGAAGTGCCCCCCCCACAGCATGGCTTATGTGGTTACTGGTGTGATTGGGAATCCGATTGTCGACAAAGTAATCTTCGTAGGTATTGACAACGGCGTTCTTCATTATTCCTTGCCGGATTTTGGCTCGGTCTTTTTCGGAAAGGAGCGGATAGATCAGGTCATAGGTAATCGCTAATTTGACGGCTGTCTGGCCAAGGGGATAGTAGGATTTCTTCCCCCGAGTCTTAAACCAGGGGTGAATCCACTGGCCCCAGTTCGACATTTTGATCAATGTGTCTCGGGCAAACTGTCCAGCCTGTTGATCACGGGTGACAAAGTACACCAATGCGTTCAACATGGCTCCATGAGCCGGGGGGCGCAACGCATTGAGCCATATTCGATACGTCGGCATGAAATAGTCTTCTTGAAAGTATTCCAATTGCGGGTCGACAGGAACATTCGCGGCATACCCAAGTTCCATCTCTGTTCCCTTTTGGCGAGCCTTTTCGGCTTCCTTTGCCAAGTTGTCCCAGATCTCTTTTCCCCGTCCGGAGCGACTGCGCTCCACGAGTCTTTGACGGTCGTCTTCGGTAAAAAAGAGCCGAGGATAACGAGCGCCCTGAACTCGGTCCAAGAGCCACAGCCGAACCACGGTCCTGGCCACTTCGCCGAATTGTGTTGTTCCCTCCAATACCAGGGACCAGGGCCCACGAGGATCTCTGTCTGAGAATCGGTAAAGGCCGATACCTGACCAAAGCTTTCCCTTTTTTGTAAGCGGCAGCTCGGAGGCGATGGTGTTGCCGTCAAAATACTCCAGGCGGGCTTTCACTTCCTTCAGATCTTCAATTTCTGCTTTAACCTCTAGGTCAAGTGGGTCCCCTGGACGGTAATGCCTTTGGCTGAAATCGAGCTTCCAATTCTTGTAGGACCGTGTTTCGGGGGACAGAATTCGGAACCCTGCCTGGCGTTCACCCCTCCAAGCCACGTTGTCGACGGCAAAGTGATGCACAACCCCGGCATCACCTCGTTCCAGATGCGCGCTAATGGCCACGGCCTGGATTTCCAGACCCACTGGCAGCCTTAGACTTTCACTTCCAAAGGAAGCGAGCGGAATGCGGGTGGATTGCCACTGCTCCGGTTTGACCCCTGAAATTCGATGGGTGTAGACATTCCCATCCGCTCCTGCCAGCTCCACCAGCACGTCGGCAGGACTGGCAGTCAGCTTCAACCAGTAATCGAAACTGAATTGGGAGTCCTCGGCTGCATAAAGCGAGATCTTACGTGTGAACCCTATTTTCTGGGCAGAAGCCGAGTTGGGTCGGTAGGACCGCAAAAGGTAATACCGGTTCCCTTTGGGGTGGGAAGGTGGGGCCAGACCTACGGGGTAAAGGAACTCGCCGCTGGCGACATATCCCTGCAGCTGGTAGCGGGGACGATAGTGTCCGGGAAGGATGGTGAAATCAAAGGCCGTATCCTCAAAGGGAGGGTAGCTGGACCAACCACTGATGCCCCCTTGTTCAAACGTTTCCGTCCACTCATAGCTTGTCAGAGCGGGCACGCTGTTGGGTGCCGTCCCCAGAATGGCAGTTACATAAAGTGCCGATATGACTGCCAAACAGGCGATTTTTCTGTCCATTATCGGTCTCCTCTCAGAATTCCCGATTCTGAGTATATAAGTAAGACGAGCCTTTCGGCACAACCTCATACCACAACGATGACCTATTCTGGCCCCAGTCGGCCCATCCTTAGACCAGTCAGAATGGGGTGGATGGAGCGGCTTCATCTCCAGTGTTGGCAAGAGTGCTTGACAAAAGGCAGTTCCACGATTCTAGATTGCTGACATCTCGTGCCCTAATCCGAGACAGTGGGTAATCTTGAATAGCGAGGCTGAGCACGTGACTCGCAATGAACTGACAGTCTGCTCTAGTGTACTGTCCGGAAAGTTCACGCCGCTACTTCGGGCGTCTTTTCGCCGACAGCTTTGTTGCGCTACCTCGAAAGACTCCCAGCATTCCTGCGTCGCGCGCCTCACTGACGACGAAAATCCATCCCGACTTAACGACGCGAACTTCCCGGACAGCACACTAGAAGTTTCTTCAGCTTGGGAAAGTTTCTGGAGCTACCATCAGAAGGTGTGTAAATAGCATAGGCGGTGAGTATCCTTCCGGGTTGATTTAAAACCCAGGGCCGAAAGGCCCGCAACGGAAGGAGTACACACCGCATGAGCAAGCAGAACATTGAGGAAAGTGTCGAGTCAAGAGTTTGTTTCGAGGAGCTGGAAGATTGGGTGGGGGAGAAGATCCAAGGCTGGGTTCAAGAGCTGCTGGAGGAGGAAGTCACGGAGTTATTAGGGCGGCGTAAGAGTGAGCGGCGAAGGGCCGTGGACGCTCCGTCGGGCTATGGCAATGGATATGGGAAGCCGAGGCATCTGACGCTGAGCTCGGGGACGATCCAGGTTCGAAGGCCTCGAGTGCGGGATCTAGAGGAACACTTTGAAAGTCGGGTGTTGCCCCTGTTTGCCAAGCGGACGCGGCAGGTTCGAGAACTGATCCCTGAGCTGTACTTGCATGGTCTGGCGCTGGGGGATTTTGATCTGGCTCTGAGAGGGCTTTTAGGGGAAAAGGCGCACCTGTCGTCCTCCACGGTGGCCAGATTGAAAGAGCAGTGGCAGGCCGAATGGGAGGTCTGGCAGAGTCGACCCTTGAATGATCTGGAAGTGGTGTATTTATGGGTAGATGGAATCTACGTCAAGGCGGGTCTGGAGAAGGAAAAGGCAGTCCTGCTGGTGGTGCAGGCCGCCTTAAGTGACGGAAGCAAAGCCGTGGTGTCGGTCACGAGCGGCTATCGGGAATCGACCCAGAGCTGGTCGGAAGTACTGCGCGACTTGAAGCGCCGGGGGATGGGCTGTCCACGGCTGGTGATCGGAGACGGCCACCTGGGCATCTGGGGAGCTTTGCGCAACGTCTATCCCCAGGCCGAGGAGCAGCGCTGCTGGAATCATCGGATCGTCAACCTGCTGACCAAGCTCCCTAAGCGAGTGCACAAGCCGGCCTTGCTGATCCTGCGGCAGATCCCTTACGCCGAGACTCGAGAAGAAGCACAACGACTCAAGAAGGTTTTTCAGCACTGGTGCCGGCAGCGAGGGCTGACTCTGGCGGCTGAGCTAATCGAGCAGGACTGGGACCGGATGGTGACCTTTTACCTGCTATCCAAAGAAGCAGTGGCAGCATCTGCGAACCACCAATCCAGTGGAGTCACCGTTTGCCGCTCTTCGGCTGCGAACGGACGCGGCCAAGCGATTCAAGAAAGTGGAAAACGCCCAGGCGGTGATCTGGAAGATGCTGCTGGTGGCGGAGCAGCGATTCCGCCGGTTGAAGGCACCGGAGCTGATGAAAGACGTCTACCAGGGCGCCAAATATGTCAATGGAGTCCCGGTCAACCAAGTCCCGGAGGAGAAAGCCGCCTGATGTTTTTCCACACCTATTGACAAGAGCTCAAGTTTCTGAGGAGGACGACAATGACTGACCTAGCCAATATAACGACTAAGTTTGTGTTCCGATTGAGGGTGCACCAGCGGGAACGCGCACTTTCCCGCCGCCGCAAACTCATCTACAAGGGCCTAGTCTTAGCATTGGGCACCGCCGCGATGGCACCGGTTGCCGGTGCGCAGGGGCGAGGCATAATTGCCCTGTCGCCGGCCACATCGCGAATTGTTGCATCCGAAGAGAACCGAACGCTGGCGGAAGCCCTTGCCAAAAACGTGGTCACGGCAGCGGCTGTTCGGATACCAGTCATCAGCGACGAAGGTGTGGAGGAATCGATCTGGCGCCACTATGACCTGATTCTGATCGGCAACTTGAACGATAACCAAGAAACCGCACGGCTGTATTACGACTACAAGGCCTTTCTGGATGCCGTCTTTCCCGGGAAAGGTGGACTGATGGTGAAGACCCTGGTGGATCCGCTTGGGTATGGGAAGAACGTGGTTCTGGTAGGAGGAAGCGACGCCCGCGGCACCCAGGAGGCCATGCAGCGATTCTCCTCCCTGGTGTCTGTGCATGGCGCGAAGCTCCCTTCGCTGCACGCAGTTGTCTCAAAGGCGCTCCCCGGCCCCGCTCCCGCAGCAGAAGAGGTCGAGGAGATCCTGAAGGAAAACCGGCGGAACTTCGAATCAGGAAAGGGACGATCTTCACTGAACAATGCAATCAGTTACGGATTGAACTTTCACTTCACAGCCGATCCCGTTTGGGCCCGGCTTTTTAAAAGAAGCCTACTCGATTACATTTCCATCGCCAAACAACGGGGAGATTGGCTTTTCGATACGTTGCTCGGAATGCACTTTCTACTGGCCTCCCTCATCAATATTTGGGACTTAATTGAAGACAGCAAAGAATTCACTCCTAACGAACGGAAAACAATAACGTCTGCTTTTTGGGAAATAGCCCTATACGTCAGTCGGCTTTCCTATGTAACCCCTTTGGCCAATCCACCGGGTGAAGTAAGGCAGAACCACAGCACCTTTCTCGGGCTGAGCCTGGATGCCGCGATTCGTTATTTTGGCCGGCGCGGCTATGCCAAGGAAGCTTCTGAATGGCGGGCCATCACGGATCGCATTTTCGAAGGTCAGCTTGGCACCTACCGCTCGGATGACGACGGAGGAAGCTACGTCTGGTACACGCCAATGCAAACCTTCGATTACTACCAGCGGCAGGGCAGCGAAAGGGCGCGGCGCGAAGGATTCCTGGACCGGCTCAGTGATCTGGCGATCATTGTCACTGACAACCGCCGGGACGAGGCGACGTACGGCGATGTCCGCACTTACACGCCCTGGGAGCGGGTAAAATGGCCGCCAACAGCTACGGTCTTGTCGCGAGCTATTGGCCTGTATCGCGATCCCATGCATCGGTGGATCTATCGGTGGCTAACGGAAAGAAAGAGTGCCCCACTTGGTGTGCAGCTCTATGCGACGGATGGCCCGGACCGTGAACCGAACCGGTTCTTGGGGATCACGGCGATGCTGCTGGATGAAGCGCCCATCCAATGGGTGGCTTCCCGCGTGATCAAGCCTTCCTGGCTGCCCAGGGAAGGTGTCGATTACCTGGACAAACTCTCGCTGCGCTCTTCCTTCGATCCGCGCGACGAATATCTGTTGCTGGACGGCATCGGAGCCTTCGCTCATGGGCACAAGGATGCCAACGCCATCTTACGGCTGACCTGGCAGGATCGGATCTGGCTGGCAGATTTGGACTACACCCGCCGGCAGCCCCGCCATAACAACTCGATTGATGTTGCACGGGATGGGCGAACTGGAGTGCTGCCGCCGCTGGCCAAATTGGCAGTGCGGGCCGATCTGGGGAAAGTGGCTTTTGTGCGCACGGATCTCGTCGATTACAACGGGGTGGACTGGAACCGCAACCTAATCTGGAAAAAGGGACGCTATGTGGTCGTCATTGACCAACTGCGAGCACAAGAGTCCGCAAACTACGACCTACGGTGCTACTGGCGAACACTGGGAGAGATCAAGCTCCAAGGCCGGAATCTGCAAGTCACCCAGCCAGGGGCGTATTTTTGGGTGATGAACGCCGACGACTCGTTTCCTTCCCTATCCAGCGTGGATCTTTCGCTGGAGGCAAGAACGCAGCTCGGGGATTGGGGCGCCTATCCGTATGCGGATGGGGTGGTGCAAGTGCTCGCCCAGCGTCAGAGAGCCCGCCTTTCAGCCGGGGAATCGAGCTATTTCATGAATCTACTTTACGCCCGGCCGGAAGGTCAGGAAAGCGACCTCAAGATGAAGCGGCTGGGGGCAGGTGTGGCCCTGATCGAGGGAGAAGGAGAAACGGTCCTGGTAGGGATAGGGCCCGAGCAGCGGGAGGTGGGAAGCTTCGCTGTGGAGGCGGCGCTTTTCCAGTTGGGCCGGCGGTCGCTCTCAGCCGCCAAGCTCACGTACCTGCGAACGACCCAAGCATGGTTGAGTACGGATCGGCCGATTGATGTGGCACTGGATAACAGGGGGCGGGGTCGACTGATTGTCGAGGGACCTACGGAAGTGAAGGTAAGCGGGGCGTGGCATTTTCTCTCGGAGGGGGTTGGGCGGGAGGCTGCTCAGGACCTTCGAACCGTCCAACTGAGCCGCGGGGAACATGAAGTGGAATTGAAGGCCCCGATCTTCAGTGCGGAGGAATTCAGCCTGTTAGGAGCCGAAGCTCGTGAGGTAGCAGTGACAGAATCGGGGCTGGTTCGTTTCGGAATGGAGCAGAAATGGTCCAGTGAAACAGGGTCGGGTATAAAGGTGATGAAGCGGTCGAAGAGTGGAGCGGGATGGCTGCTGGGCCTGAGGGATGGACGAGTGCTGCGGTTGGAGGCCAGGGGGAGGATACAGCCTGTGGCCCAGGTGCCGGCGGAAGTTCGGGCGCTGGTCCAGATTCAGGATGAGGGGCTGATTGTGGCAGACCGGGAGGGGAACGTAATAGCTCTCGGCGAAGACGGAACAACGCGCTGGCGACGCCAGTTTGACAGCTATTGGGGCTATCGGGAACGGGTGGTCTGCATGGCCCTGCAACTGACGGAACACGGGGAGCGACTGCTGGTGGGAACGGAAGCGCCGAGGGTACATGCGCTGGATCTGAAAGGGAACCTGCAGTGGTCGACACCGGCAACAGGGACGACGGAGTTCTCAAGCCATGGGCGGGCGGTGGAATGGTGGGGAGCACTGACGGATCTGAAGACAGCGGATCTGGACGGGGATGGGAAATATGAGATTGTGGTGGGTACCGAGTACAAGACACCCATCGTTGTCCTCGATGCCGAAGGTTTTTTGCGTTTGCTGACCTGGAGGTGGGGTGGCAGTGAGTCTCGCTCCCAAACACCGTTTGTGGGTATTAACGCGATCGCACTTGAAATAGCCAAACTGGAGCCTGGAGCGGAGCCGTCCATTGTCTACGGGACAGAGACAGATGAGATCTATGCGCTGAGCCCGGAGGGGAGCCCTCGCTGGTCCGCCAACGTGGGCGGGGAAGTCAACGCGCTGGCCCTCCAGGATCTGGATGATGACAATCGGCCGGAGATCATTGCCGCAACTGGAGCTGGTTACCTGGTGGTGCTGGATCATCGGGGGAAACGTCTGTGGTGGCGAGAGCACTCGGCCGGACTGACCGCGCTGGCAGTGACTCGAGTCGCGGAGACGAATACCTGGGTGATCGCGGTTGGCGGTACCAACGGGATGCTCTACGCTTACAGCCGAAAGGGGGATTTGCTGGGAATTGCCCATGCACAGGGATCCATCTCGCGAGTGGATCTTGAGGGTTCCGGATGGGGCCAACTCACGGCAGCGACGAGCACTGGAAAAGTCAGCCACTGGAGAATTTTGCCGCAGCGGCGCTTTTCCCGAAGCAGCCGGCACCATTACTAACTGACAATCGCGGACAAAGTTGAGTTCGGCTTCAAAAAATCTTGTTGCCTGTGCCTAGCTCTAGAAGTTTCTTCAGCTTGGGAAAGTTTCTGAGGAGGACGACAATGACTGACCTAGCCAATATAACGACTAAGTTTGTGTTCCGATTGAGGGTGCACCAGCGGGAACGCGCACTTTCCCGCCGCCGCAAACTCATCTACAAGGGCCTAGTCTTAGCATTGGGCACCGCCGCGATGGCACCGGTTGCCGGTGCGCAGGGGCGGGGCATAATTGCCCTGTCGCCGGCCACATCGCGAATTGTTGCATCCGAAGAGAACCGAACGCTGGCGGAAGCCCTTGCCAAAAACGTGGTCACGGCAGCGGCTGTTCGGATACCAGTCATCAGCGACGAAGGTGTGGAGGAATCGATCTGGCGCCACTATGACCTGATTCTGATCGGCAACTTGAACGATAACCAAGAAACCGCACGGCTGTATTACGACTACAAGGCCTTTCTGGATGCCGTCTTTCCCGGGAAAGGTGGACTGATGGTGAAGACCCTGGTGGATCCGCTTGGGTATGGGAAGAACGTGGTTCTGGTAGGAGGAAGCGACGCCCGCGGCACCCAGGAGGCCATGCAGCGATTCTCCTCCCTGGTGTCTGTGCATGGCGCGAAGCTCCCTTCGCTGCACGCAGTTGTCTCAAAGGCGCTCCCCGGCCCCGCTCCCGCAGCAGAAGAGGTCGAGGAGATCCTGAAGGAAAACCGGCGGAACTTCGAATCAGGAAAGGGACGATCTTCACTGAACAATGCAATCAGTTACGGATTGAACTTTCACTTCACAGCCGATCCGGTTTGGGCACGACTTTTCAAGAGCACTCTGCTCGACTACGTGGATCTCGCCCATCGAGAGGGCGAATGGGACTTCGATCCCAATATCTCAGTTTACTTTCGATACTCGAACCTTCTCAATATCTGGGATCTGATCGAAGACGACGAGGAGTTTACTCCGGAAAGGGGAACCATTGAAAAGGCTTTTTGGGAAATGGCAAGTTATATAAGTACCACCTCCTACATGATGCCCTCTACGAATCCCCCGGGTGAACCAAGACAAAACCATACCACCTTTGCTCTGCTCAGCCTGGAAGCAGCCACCCGATATTTTGGCCGCCGTGGCTACGAAGAGGTTTCCCAATGGAAAGCGCTCACAGAAGAGTTATTCGGCAGTCAGCTTCGCACCTATCGTTCGGATGATGACGCAGCCGACTACACGTGGCTGGTACCGATGCAGACTTTCAATTACTACCAGCGCCAGGGCAGCGAGCGGGCCAGACGCAAAGGGTTTCTGGATCAGGTGGCCGATCTGGCCATTGTTGTGACTGATAATCGTCGCGATGAGGTAACCTTTGGTGATATTCTAGATTACACCCCATGGGAGCGGATTGACTGGCCTTCGACCGCCACGGTTCTGTCACGCGCAGTGTGGGCGCATCGAGATCCCGGGCAGCAGTGGGCCTATCGCTGGCTGACTCAAGGCAAGACGGTTCCGTTAGGTTCACAGGTCTACGCTGTGAATATTGGGGCGGCTGAGCCGAGGCGGCTGCTGGGGATCAGTGCCATGCTGCTGGACGGGCCGCCACTGGCTTGGGTGGCGGCTCGAGTGATGCAACCTTCCTGGCTGCCGCGGCAAGGCCTTGATTACGTGGACAAGCTCTCGCTGCGTGCCTCGTTCGATCCGGCCGACGAGTACGTTTTGTTGGATGGCACGGCCGCCTTTACCCATGGCCACAAGGACGCCAACTCCATACTGCGGCTGACCTGGCTGGATCGGATCTGGCTGGCGGATCTGGACTATGTTCACCAGCTGCCGCGTTATCACAACTCGATTGACGTGGCCCGCGAAGGACAGACCGGCGTGCTGCCTCCACTGGCCCAGTTGTCGGTGGGCTCGGACCTGGGCCAAGTGGGTTTCGTGCGCTCGGTTCTGCCCGACTACAACGGGGTGGATTGGAGCCGCAACTTGATCTGGAGGAAGGGACGCTACGTTGTGGTCATCGATGAGCTGCAAGCCCGCCAGAGTGGGAACTATGACCTGCGCTGTTACTGGCGCACGCTGGGAGAGGTTCGATTGCAAGGTCGGATCCTGCAAGTGGAGCAACCGGGGGCCTATTTTCGGGTGGCGAATGGCGACGGCTCGGCCCTTTCCATGACCAAGGTGGATCCCTTGCTGGAAAAGTCCAGTCAACTGGGCAATTGGAGCGCCTATCCCTATGCCGATAACGTGGTGCGGGTTCTGGTAGAACGTCAAGATGTCTCACTTTCCCCTGGCCAGTCGAGCTACTTTGTCAATTTGCTTTACGCACGGGCTGAGGATCAAGAAAGTGACCTGGTGCTGAAGCCGCTGATGGGAGGTGTGGCCCTGTTGGAAGGGGAGGGGGAAGCGGTTTTCGTCGGAGTGGCTCGGCGGCCGCGGCAGCTGGGAAGTGTGAGGGTTCAGGCGGCGCTTTTTGAGCTCAGCTCGCAGTCGCTTTTTGCCGCCCAGCTCACTGAGGTGCGATCGCCTCAGGGGTGGTTGATGGCGGATCCTCCGGTGAATATTGCCATCGAGGCACCCGGGCAGGGACGAGTGATCGCCGATGCTCCCACAGTGATCCGGTTCAACGGGATGTGGAGCGTGGACAGCGGCACCGCTAGTCGGCACAGAAATCGGGCAGTCCAAACGGTAAAGCTCACAGCCGGGGAGCATAAAATTAGCTTGAACACGCCGTTCTTCACTGCGAATGAATTCCGTGTCTTAAGGGCCCGTGCTCGTCCCTTTCAGGTAGCGGCGGCGCCTGCTCCCGTCAGTTTTGGAATCAAACGGGAGTGGTCAAAGCAGATTGGTGCAGAGGTGACCGTCCTGCAGGAACACCAGGCCGGCGGATGGGTCTTGGGCCTGCGCGATGGACGGGTATTGCGGCTGCAACCTGGGGGGAGAACGCAGACTGTGGCGCAGATGGGGGGTGAGATCCGGGCCCTAGTGGCGCTCGATGGTGGTGAGCTTGTAGTGGGGGATCGGGAAGGCACGGTGACGGCCGTGGGGGGCGATGGAGAAGTGCGCTGGCGGCACCAGTTTGACACCTACTGGGACTACCCGGAACGCGTGACCTGCATGGCCAGGCAGTTTACTGGCAGCGGAGATCGACTGCTGGTGGGGACGGAGGGGTCCCGGGTCCATGCTTTTGATTTGCAAGGCAAGCTGCAGTGGTCGACACCGGCAACGGTGAGAACGGGATCATCCAGCCGGGGACGAGCTGTGGAGTGGTGGGGGGCCCTGACCGATCTGCAAACCGCCGACTTCGATGGGGACGAGAGCGAAGAGATCGTGGTGGGGACGGAGTATCAAACCCCCATAGCAGTGCTGGAGTCCGAGGGGCAGCTGAAGTGGCTGACCTGGGGGTGGGTCTGTTGTGAGTCGCGCGCCTATATTCCCTACGTGGGGACCAGTGCCCGCACGATTGAGGTCGCCGAACTGGTAGGGGGAACAGAGTTGTCCATTGTCTACGGAACGGAGACAGATGAAGTGTATGCGTTGAGCCCCGCGGGGCAACCTCGATGGTCAACTAACGTGGGCGGAGAAGTCAATGGGCTGGTTATCCGTGATCTGGACGGCGATGGTCGAAAGGAGGTGATGGCGGCTGCGGGGTCCGGCTATCTGACGGTATTGGATCATGCCGGCAAACGGCTGTGGTGGCGTCAGCACCCAGGGGGGCTGACGGCGCTGGCGGTGAGCACAGTGGAAGCAACCAAGAACCCGGTCATTGCCGTGGGAAGCACAACGGGCCGGCTCTACGTCTACGACCAGCAAGGACATCTGCTGGCGACCGCTGACGTGAAAGGGACCATCTCGCAGCTGCATCTGCAAGGAAATGAATGGGGTAGCCTCCTGACGGCGTCCACCCAGGGAGAGGTTAGCCACTGGCGCGTCCTGCCCCAGCGAAAATTCTCCCGAAGCAGCCGGCATCACTATTAGCCGTTGGCTGATTCCGTTGGCATGCGCCCCCAGGATGGGCGCGTGGCCCGATCACTACAGCGCAAATCGTATACAGCGCGGGAATATGTGGACGGTCATGCACAGTGGCTGGCGCGGCAAGTGCATGAAGGTGCTGGCGAACCGACCGGTTCGCGGTGGCTCAACTTGCTGTGGTTCGATCCCACGATCTTGGGCCGTCGATCTGAACTGGACGACCGGAGAGGCAACGAGGCGATGAGTTGCTACGGCGCATCCGGGCCGACATCGGCGGCAGTCAGTGGGTGAAGTGTCTTCGGCGCTTCAGAATACTCATCCGCACCCACGTCAAGGTTAAACTCACTCTGCACCTGGGGAGTGGTTACTTTCACGGTCGTATCGCGCTCTTGACCGTCCATGTCGACGTCGTATCCGGGTACGTGTTGGGCAGCCCAGTACCAGCCCCGGGCGTTATCGATCGCCGGACTGCCCTTTGCCAATCGCCACAGGCCATCTTCTGACTTTTCAAGCTTCGGATCAACCACTCGGACGGCCTGCTCCCGCAGATCTCTGCCCACGACACAGGGGCCGTTCGGGTTCCAGAATATGTTGCCTATCCAGCGGAAGCCTGTCTCCCCGCTCCCCTTGATGAAAGGCTCGCCCGTAGAAACAACGACATTGTTCATAATAGTCCAGTCCCTTGGAGGGAGATTCTGATTGGCAAGTTCTCTTTTTCGAAAATCGCCCAGATTCAGGAAGCTAGCGCAATTCAGCCAGGTGTTAAAGGCGATATGGGCACGGGAAGCGCGGCTGTAACTGACATGCTTCACACCGAGATTGTACTTGCCAAACCAGCCGTCTTCATGTGGAAAATCCGGTAACTCGTAGTCGCCCCAAGCGGAAGACAGGCCAGGACCAGTCAAACTCTCGAAATAGTTATTGAGAACATTGCAGTCGTTACCATGGATCCGCACTCCACCGACGTCTTCCTTTCCCGAGCGGTTGAGAAAAAAGTTGTAGGCTACCGTCATCCGGTTAGCATGACGGGCCACAACCATGCCCTTGCAATCCAGGAAGGTGTTATGACTGACGCGTCCCGCGCTACTCTTGAAGGAAATGATTTCCGACTCACCGTCGCAGTTCTCGAACAGGTTATGCTCGATCAGGCCAAATAACCGAAACAGGTTACCGGCACCAAGCCGGATCGTTTCGAAACCGTTAAAGTTGCCCACGGTTCGGCCCGCAAAGTGGTTGTGGTCGATCCGAAAATGATTCTCACCAGAGCTGATCAGCACTGTCGACCCACTGTTGCGCTGGCCCTTGATCCAGCAGTGATCAACGCGATTGTACTGCCCGCCGGCCAGATTGATCCAGTGCATCCGGGGCAGGCGCTCCTCGAGCTGCCTTGTCGTAAAACCTCGTTTTTCGTCAAGCTGAATACGCAGGCGGGTTAGACGGCAGTGGTCGCTCTGGAAGACAACAAGCGAGCCTTGATAAGGCACTTCGTCTCTCATCGCCTGCAGCCACGTATCGCTGCTCAAGGCAAATGGCAAACTGTGTTTGGCCGCCCGATTGTGTACGACAAAACCTTCCAACGTCACGTACGAGCTGTCTTGCAGCAGGATGCCGTACTCGCCCGTGAACCTGGCTTTGCCGCGATTTTTCGCCCTGATGATGACCGGCAACTCTTGGGTTCCCTTCAGACGAATCTGCAGAGGGGCGTCATTAAACGAGTAATCGCCGTCAGCCACCTCAATAATCGCGCCGGGAATTGCATTGGCAACCGCGGCCTTGAACTGCCCGACATCCGCGACGTTAACGGTTTGCCGCTTCTGTGAAGGACTCTCTGCACAACCGATGGCTCCACCAATAACTCCAGCCATCGTTGCAGCTTGGAAAAAGGTACGACGATCAATCCGGTCCAATGTCGTATTTCTTCCTCAATCTGCTCTTCAACTCAAGTCCCTCCACAGAACGCGAATGCATCTTCGGTGTCCTACCGTGACCAATCAAAAGTCAATCGCCCCGGCGTCAAACTCGTTGCATTCTCACTTTGCTTGTGCGAGCCTAGTTCCCAGGGTGCTCATCTGTCAACAATTGCGCGTTAAGGCTGAGGTCAGGTGCCACAGGCGAGTCGTTCTGACTCTGTTCGTTTTCGTGCTCGCGTGTAGTGCCACGAGGACATCAGTTGCTGCGGTGGCCCGGGGCTCAATCACCCTCTCGCCCACCACCGTGCGAATTGTTGCTTCCGAGAGGAACCGGGCCCTGGCAAAGTCACTAGCCCAGGAAATTGCGGACGCCGCCAGGGTGCGGGTGCCCGTCATCATCGACAACGAGGTGGAAGAGTCGACATGGCGAGACTATGACTTGATCCTGATTGGAAATCTGAACGACAATCGAGCGGTAGCACGACTGTACGACGACTACAAGGCCTTCCTGGACGCGGCTTTTCCGGGTGAGGGTGGGCTAATGGTAAAGACCTTGGTGGATCCACTCGCCCTTGGGACGAGTGTGGTATTGGTGGGAGGCAGCGACCCGGCGGGCACGAAAGCAGCCGTGGCACGGTTTGTGTCGCTGGTGTCTTCACATGGGGCCAGCCTCCCTGCTCTTCACGCCGTCGTCTCGCCGTATCTTCCCGAAACAGCTCCCTCGACTGAACAGATCCAGGAGATCCTCGAGCAGAACCGTCGTAACTTCGAAGTCGGGGCCGGGGCAGCCTCACTGACCAGCATGATCAGTTACGGGTTGAACTTCCACTTCACGGCCCGTCCTGTCTGGGCACAGCTCTTCAAGGGAACTCTGCTGGACTACATAACCATTGCTAGACGGGAGGGACACTGGGACTTCGATCCCTTGATTGCCGCATATTTTCAGCTCTCCTCAATGATCAATGTTTGGGATTTGATCAAGGACGACTATGAGTTTACTACAAACGAGCGGGAAACCATCACGGCGGCACTGCTGGACATGGCGGGGTATGTCAGCAGGCTTTCCTACGCAGCGCCGCTGGCCTACCTGCCGGGCGAACCGAGACAAAACCACAGCACCTACGTGGGGTTGAGTCTGGAGGCTGCCGTTCGCTACTTCGGCCGGCGCGGCTATGGAGAAGTTTCCCGATGGAGGGAGATCACGGAGCGTCTGTTCGACGGCCAAGTTCGTACTTACCGTGCCGATGACGACGCTGCGGGCTATTGTTGGTATGCACCGATGCACACCTTCTCCTATTACCAGCGCCGGGGCAGCTCCCGGGCAAGGCGCAAAGGGTTTCTCGATCAGCTGGCCGATCTGGCCATCATCCTCACGGACAATCGCCGTGACGAGGCTACATTCGGAGACATCCGGACCTACACTCCCTGGGAAAAGGTTGGGTGGCCCGCCACCGCCACCGTGTTAGCACGGGCAGTGTGGGTGCATGGAGACGCAGGACATCAATGGGCCTATCAGTGGCTCACCGAGGGGAAGCGTCCCCCACTTGGCCTAATATCTCGAGTGTCTGACCCTGGCGCAGCACTTACACGGGAGAGTGGAGAGCATGCCCCTTTCTTCATGGGTCAGCTCTACGGCTCCGATTCGCCAGCGGCTGATCCGACGCGGTTACTGGGTATCAGCGCGATGCTGCTGGACGCGCCACCCCTAAGATGGGTGGCTTCTCGTGTGATGAAGCCTTCCTGGATGCCCCGGTCAGGGACGGACTACCTGGACAAGCTCTCGATGCGTTCATCCTTCCAACCGGTCGACGAATACCTTTTGCTTGACGGCACCGCCACCTTCGCTCACGGTCACAAGGATGCCAACGCGATTTTGCGCCTGACCTGGCAGGATCGAATCTGGTTGGCGAATCTCGATTACACTCGAAGACAACCGCGCCATACGAATTCAATCGACGTTGCGCGTGATGGGCATACCGGCGTGCTGCCGCCGCTGGCTGAGCTGGCGGTGCGGGCCGACCTGGGCAGGGTTGGGTTTGTGCGCTCAGATCTGGTTGACTACAACGGAATGGATTGGAGCCGCAATCTTCTATGGGCAAAAGGACGCTATTTTGTGGTGATTGACCAGTTACAGGCGCGTGAGCCAGGAGACTACGATCTGCGGTGTTACTGGCGCCTGCTCGGGGACGCTCGGCTGGAGGATCGCACCCTGGAAGTGACCCAACCAGGAGCGCACTTTTACGTCGCCAACGCTGACGTGTCTATTCCTCTCCTGAAGGAGTTTGATCCTTCGCTGGAAGCACGAACCCTGGTGGGCGATTGGAGCGCTTATCCCTACGCCGATAATGTCGTGCGTGTGCTCGTCCAGCGTCAGCGGGCCCCGCTTTCTGCCGGTCAGTCGGCCTACTTTATCAACTTGCTCCACGCCCGGCCTGAGGATCGAGCACGCGACCTGACCATCAACGCCGTGATGGACGGTGTGGCCCTGGTGGAAGGGGAAGGGGAATCAGTTCTGGTTGGGGTGGCGCCACAGCCACGCGAGCTGGGAAGTCTGAGGATCGGGGCGGCGCTCTTCCAGCTAGGCGCTCGGACGCTGTGTGCAGCCAGGCTCACTGAGTTGCGATCGCCTCAGGGATGGTTGGTGGCTGATCGACCCGTGAACGTTGCGATCGAGGAAACAGGGCAAGGACGAATCATCACCGATGGACCCACGGTGGTCCGGTTCAACGGGGTTTGGCGGGTGGACTCAGGCGCGGCCAACCCGGAGGGGAATCAGGCGTTGCAGACTCTAAGGCTTCCGGCTGGGGAGTATAAAATTGCTCTGAAGGCACCAATCTTCAGTGTCGATGAATTCAGTGTCTTACGGGCGAGTGTTCGTCCATTTGCCGTGAAAGCGGCCCCTGCTCCCGTCAGTTTTGGATTAAAGCAGGAGTGGTCGACGGAGCTGGGTGGAGACGTGACGGTCATGGAACGGCTCAAGACCGGAAGGGTGCCGCATAGATGGGTTTTGGGCTTGCGCGATGGGCGCGTACTGCGCCTTGAGGCCAGGGGAACCACACAGCCCGTGGGTCAGATGGGCGGTGAGGTGCGCGCCATTGTCTCGTTCAACGATGAGGGGCTCTTGGTGGGCGACCGTGAAGGGACCGTGATGGCCCTCAGCCATGGAAAGGTCAGCTGGCGACATCAGTTTGACGAGTATTGGGGCTATCCCGAACGAGTGGTGTCCATTGCCGTACAGCCTGCGGAAAACGAGGAGCGAATCCTGGTAGCTACCGAAGCTCCGAGGATCCATGCCTTGGATCTACGGGGGAACCTGCAGTGGTCCACTCCAGCCAGGGGAACGCCGGAGTTTCCCAGTCACGGAAGGGCGGTTGAATGGTGGGGCAGCCTGACAGACCTTCAAACAGTGGACCTGGATAGCGATGGACGATATGAGATTGTCTTTGCAACCGAGTACAAAACACCGGTAGGTGTGCTGAACGCCGATGGCCTTTTGCGCTGGTTCACCTGGAGGTGGGGCGGCAGCGAGTCGCGCTCCCAAACGCCCTACCTGGGCATCAATGCCCGTGCCTTGGTGGTTACGGAACTGGAAGCGGGGGAGAGAAAGTCGATCATCTACGGGACGGAGACGGATGAAGTGTATGTAGTGAGCCCCGAGGCAAAACTTCGATGGTTCATGAATGTGGGTGGGCAAGTCAACGCGCTGGCCGTCCACGATCTGGATGGCGATGGGCATCAAGAGATAATGGCAGCTGCCGGCTCGGGCTATCTGACGGTATTGGATCATCGAGGGAATCGTCTCTGGTGGCGTGAGCACCCGGGGAGCCTGACGGCACTGGCGGTGACCGCAGTGGAAGCGACGAACAGCCCCGTAATTGCCGTAGGAAGCACAGAAGGCCACGTCTACGTCTACGACCAGGAAGGACATCTGTTGGCAACCACTGGCGTGAAGGGGGCAATCACCCAGCTGCATCTGCAGGGCAACGGATGGGGTGGCTTACTCACGGCATCCAGCCAGGGGCAGGTCAGCCACTGGACGATCCTGCCGCAGCGGCGATTCTCCCGAAGCAGTCGACATCATTATTAGGCTAGCCATGGCTAGGCCCCTGAGCATTCCAGCGGTTCAAGAATTGTGCAGGCGCTTTCTATTTCGAGTTGATGGAAGGGGACAAGATGATTTGCTCAATCGAGAAGAGGCTACTTTCTGCGTTCCGAGCAGTTTTGCTCGGGCCTCCAGTGGTGATGATGGCCCGGAAAGCATTGATTCGGTCCGCACTGGTTTTTGTTGTGTGGCTCCTTACAATCCCGGGATCGCGAGCTGCAGCAGAAGAACCGGGCTCCATTACCCTCTCACCGGCGACCTCGAGAATCGTGGCTTCAGAAGACAACCGAGAGCTGGCGGAATGGCTGGCAAAAGAGATTGCCAGTGCTGCGGCTGTGCGGGTGCCCATCATCAGCGACAATCGGGTAGACGAATCAACCTGGCGCAGCTATCACCTGATTCTGATTGGAAACCTGAACGACAACCAGGCCACGGCCCGGCTCTATTACGATTACAAGGCCTTTCTGGATGCCGCCTTTCCGGGTCAAGGGGGTCTGATGGTGAAGACGCTGGTGAACCCGCTGGGCTATGGGAAAAACGTGATTCTGGTGGGTGGAAGCAACAAAGCGGGGACGAGAGCAGCCGTCAAGCGGTTTGTCTCGATGGCGTCTTCGCATGGAACCGAGCTGCCTGCACTGCACGCCGTGATGTCAAAGTTGCTGCCGCAGACAACCATAACCGAGGAGCAGGCCGAGGAAATCGCCAAGCGGAACCGCCAAAACTTTGAGGCAGGAGGGGGATCGCTAAGTAACATTATCGGTTATGGGTCGAACTTTTACTTCACAACGGATCCCATTTGGGCCCGGCTTTTTAAAAGAAGCCTACTCGATTACATTTCCATCGCCAAACAACGGGGAGATTGGCTTTTCGATCCGTTGCTCGGAACGCACTTTCGACTGGCCTCCCTCATCAATATTTGGGATTTAATTGAAGACAGCAAAGAATTCACTCCTAACGAACGGAAAACAATAACGTCTGCTTTTTGGGAAATGGCCCAATACGTCAGTCGGCTTTCCTATGTAACCCCTTTGGCCAATCCACCGGGTGAAGTAAGGCAGAA
The DNA here is from genome assembly GCA_965205565.1 of Acidobacteriota bacterium. GTDB lineage: Bacteria > Acidobacteriota > UBA6911 > RPQK01 > CBDBID01 > CBDBID01. Next base: position 22,207 of record CBDBID010000004.1, on the reverse strand, counting down.
CCACAGCACCTTTCTCGGGCTGAGCCTTGATGCCGCGATTCGTTATTTTGGCCGGCGCGGGTACAAGGAAGTTTTCGAGTGGAATACGATTACGGATCGCATTTTCGGAGGCCAGCTCCGATCTTATCGCTCTGACGATGATGCTGGAAATTATATGTGGTACGCGCCGCTTCACACCTTCGACTACTTCCAGCGTCAAGGCAGCGAGCTGGCGCAGCGCAAGGGGTTTCTTGATCGGCTAGCCGATCTGGCCGTCATCGTGACCGACAATCGTCGCGACCCGGTTACCTTTGGTGACGTCCAGGCGTACACTCCGTGGGAAAAGAACTTGGAGATGACGACCATCGCCGAGTTTTCTAACTGGCCTGTGGCGGCCACCGTCTTAGCTCGGGCCGTCTGGGCGCATCATGATCCAGTCCACCAATGGGCCTATCAATGGCTGACAGAGCGGAAGAGAATCGATTTAACACGTTTGCTTTCTGCATTCCAACCGATGCGACTGTATGCCACAGATTTGCCGGCGGTGGAGCCGACTCGACTGGTGGGCATCAGCCAAGTGTTATTGGATGCGGCGCCCATCCAATGGGTGGCTTCCCGCGTGATCAAGCCTTCCTGGCTGCCCAGGGAAGGTGTCGATTACCTGGACAAACTCTCGCTGCGCTCTTCCTTCGATCCGCGCGACGAATATCTGTTGCTGGACGGCATCGGAGCCTTCGCTCATGGGCACAAGGATGCCAACGCCATCTTACGGCTGACCTGGCAGGACCGGATCTGGCTGGCAGATTTGGACTACACCCGCCGGCAGCCCCGCCATAACAACTCGATTGATGTTGCACGGGATGGGCGAACTGGAGTGCTCCCCCCACTGGCCAAGTTGGCGGTGCGAAGCCGAGCTGGGGGAAGTGGGCTTGGTGCGATCGGATCTGGTGGACTACAACGGGATGGACTGGAGCCGCAATTTGATCTGGAGCAAGGGAGAGTACTTTGTGGTGATTGACGAGCTGCGGGCGCGGCAGAGCGGCGAGTACGACATGCGCTGTTACTGGCGCACGCTGGGAGAGGTGAAACTCGAGGGGCGCGAGCTGGAAGTCAGCCAGCCGGGAGCCTATTTTCGAGTGATTAACGCCGACGCCTCAATCCCCTCCCTGTCGCGGGTGGATCCTGTGCTGGAGGCGAGAACACAGCTGGGGAATTGGAGCGCCTATGCGTATGCGGACGGGGTGGTGCAGGTCCTGACGCAGCGTCAGCAGGCTCGACTGTCGCCGGGTCAATCCCGTTACTTCATGAATCTGCTTTACGCCCGGCCCCAGGGTAAGCCCAGTGATCTGACGATGAAGCAGTTGACCGAGGGTGTGGTGCTGATCGAAGGAGAAGAGAAAGCGGTTCTGGCGGGGGTGGGACCCCAGCGGCAGCTGGGGAGCGTGTCCATTGAAGCGGCGCTTTTTCAGCTGGGCCAGCGCTCGCTGTCCGCAGCCGAACTCACGTACCTGCGAACGACCCAAGGATGGTTGAGTACGGATCGGCCGATTGATGTGGCACTGGATAACAGGGGGCGGGGTCGACTGATTGTCGAGGGGCCTACGGAAGTGAAGGTAAGCGGGGCGTGGCATTTTCTCTCGGAGGGGGTTGGGCGGGAGGCTGCTCAGGGCCTTCGAACCGTCCAACTGAGCCGCGGGGAACATGAAGTGGAATTGAAGGCCCCGATCTTCAGCGCCGAGGAATTCAGTGTGTTAGCAGCCAGCGCGCGGGCGATGGCGGTCCGAGGGGAATCTGAAGCGGTGAGTTTCGGATTGCAGCGGGAATGGTCGACAGAAGCAGGATCGGATGTGAGGGTAATGAACCGATCAAAAATGGGAGCCGGATGGGTGCTGGGTCTGAGGGATGGACGAGTGCTCCAGCTGGACCCCACAGGGAGAACACAGTTGGTGGCCCAGCGGCCGGCCGAAGTACGAGCAATCGTCCAATTACAGGATGGGCGACTCGTGGTGGGTGATCGGGAAGGAGCCGTGACCGCCTTTCGCAAGGATGGAAGGATCCGCTGGCGGCAGCAGTTTAACACGTACTGGGGCTATCGGGAACGGGTGGTATCGCTGCTGCTTCAGCCTTGGGAAAAAGGGGATCGGTTGCTGGTGGGAACGGAAGCCCCCAGGGTGCATGCATTGGATCTGGAGGGGAAACTGCAGTGGTCGACCCCGGCTTCTGGGACGACGGAGTCCTCAAGCCAAGGACGGGCGATCGAATGGTGGGGAGCACTGACCCAACTGAAGACGGCGGACTTGGACGGGGACGGAAGGCAAGAGATTGTGGCGGGCACCGAGTACAAAATCCCCATTGTGGTCTTGGATGCCGAGGGTTTTCTGCGCTTGCTGACCTGGAGGTGGGGCGGCAGCGAGTCCCGGGCAGAAACCCCCTTCGTGGGGATTAATGCGATCATGGTTGAGGTAGCCGAACTGCAAGCTGGAGCGGGGCCCTCCATTGTCTACGGAACGGAGACAGATGAAGTGTATGTGCTAAACGCCGAGGGAGAGCCTCGATGGTCCACCAACGTCGGGGGAGAAGTCAACGCTTTGGCCGTATACGATCTGGATGATGATGGCCGACAGGAGGTGATGGCCGCAACCGGATCGGGTTACCTGGTGTTACTGGACCACGAAGGCAAACGCCTGTGGTGGCGTCAGCACTCGGCCGGCCTCACGACCTTGGCCCTGGCGAAGGTCGAACAAACCAACAGTCCGATCATTGCAGTCGGCAGTACCACCGGAGCACTTTATGCCTACAGCCCCCAGGGAGATCTGCTGGCGGTTGCTCGTGAGAAGGGAGCCATTTCACAGCTGGATCTGCAGAGCCCCGGGTGGGGTCAACTCACGGTGGCGACCAACACTGGAAAAATCAGCCACTGGAGGATTCTGCCACAGCGGCGCTTCTCCCGCAGCAGCCGGCATCATTACTGATCTGGTCTGGAAATCGCTAGGGGTTACTGCCCAAGTAACTGAGAACGTCCGCTGCCTCCTGATCACTTAACCAGTCAGGACCAGCCAAGTATTGCATACGCCTGATGGTGTGGAGCCACTCTCGGTGTTTTTTTTCGGCTTCTTCGATCCGGCCTGCGACGTGACACTTCGTACAGCGGGTTCTTACAAGCCCCTTACCGCGCTGGGCGTGTCCCTTCAGAAATGCCAGCACCGAGTAGTCGTATATGGCATCGAGCAGAGGCTCGTTGATCATTTTTTCAACCAGGACGGTCTTGTCCAGCTGCTCTTCCCGAAGATCCGCCCGGCCCACCTGCCTGTATGCTCTGGATAGCAGCCTCACGGCCGGGCCGAACATCGGATTAACTTCAAGCGTTGGCTCCAAGGTGCTTATCACATTTCGCCAATTCCTCTCCCGCGCCAGTATTCGGGCCATTCCAAGACAAGCGTCAGGTTGAAGGGGATCGTGATTCAATACATCCTCGAATGTTGTCCTAGCTTCTTGGACTCTTGAGTTCCTGAGAAGAAGGGTGCCTAACCTGGCTTTTGCGGCGATGTATTCAGGCACCAGCTCTATGGCGCGCCTCAGCAATTCAATTGCCCGGTCTTCCCTTCCGATTTCTTCATTGACCAGGGCCAGGTAGTAGTTCCACCTAAAATCGACCGGGGACAACTTCACAGCCGTTTCATAACACAATTTCGCTTGATCAAACATGTCATTAGCGTGATACATCATCCCTAGTTGGCCAATCTTCTCTACTGAGAAGGGGTCGTCCCTTGCGTCGGAGTCAGCGCGGTGAATGGCATCGACCAAAGCCTTCGGTTCTTTACAAAGGTCTGGGACAGGCGGAAGCTGTCTCAAAATAGCTCGCCGTGACAGCTCTGGAATAACGATGACACCCATTGCTGCGACGATACCCACTACGGCGGTGGCTGATAACGCAAAGACCAGCCAAAACTTTCTCCGTCGATTCCCAACCAACCGAAAAGGTCGCCAATGCCGCATGAGACGAAAGTTTGACAGAGCAGTGATTGCTATTCAATCGATTCTGACCTCAATACCCTCCAGACCATAATCGGCCAGATCCATCGTGAGGAAGGCAAACGAGTGCAAGAAATTTGCAAAGGAACGGGCTAAGAATTCTATGCTAATGTATTCGCAGCGAAACCTCAGTGGTGCAATGGACTGAACATCTTTAGATGGCCTCCTTGGCGGTGCAGGACACCTGAAAGCAAGGCGAGGTGCGGTGCAGTTCAAAACAGTGAGAAGAAAAAAGGTCTTCTGGTCGATCGTCATAGGCGCGCCTGCTGCGATTCTCACATTTGTGGCCTGTCTCAGCTTTTACTTGGATTGGTCATACAGACAGCTTTTTCAGGTACTCGCTGTGGTCGAGGAAAGTGCCAAGACTGATAGGGCGATTTCAGTTAACGAGATCAACTTCCTGGCTGAGAAATGGGTTGGCTTCTCGGTGAGTGATCATCCAAAGGTGGGCAGTGTGACACCTGTCGACTTCGACCAGGACGGCCTTTTGGATATTCTGGTCTGCGATATGGAGGCTGATCGAATCGGTTGGATTCGTCAGCATCCTCAAGGCGTCTACAAGGAGCAATGGGTAGGTCCGGAAATCAAAGCTCCTGCAAGGGTGCAAGCCTTCGACATCGATCGAGATAGTGACCTGGATCTTCTCGTGGCCGCGATGGGTGAGCTCCTTCCCACAAACGAAAAAATCGGATCCGTCGTTATCCTGGAAAACAGGGGTGAGGAGACTTTTGTCTCTCATGTGATTGTTAGTGGCATTGCAAGGGTTACTGACGTAAGGGGTGGAGACCTGGATGGTGATGGCGATATGGATTTGGTAGTTGGGCAATTCGGCTACTTCGAAGGAGAAACACGGTGGATGGAGAATCTTGGCAGCTGGAACTTCAGGTCGCATTTACTCCAAAGGCTCTCGGGACCAATACATACGATACCTGCTGACATCGATCGAGATGGTGATCTCGATATCGTCAGCCTCGTCAGCCAAGAATGGGAAGAGATCTATGTTTTTGAAAACGACGGAAGCGGCCACTTCCAATCGCACCTGATTTTCGGTAGTACCAATGACGATTATGGCAGCAGCGGCATACGCCTGGCCGACTTGGACGTGGATGGTGATTTGGACGTGCTCTTTACTAATGGCGATGCCTTTGACTATATCCCGCCCCGTCCCCGCCCCTGGCATGGTGTACAATGGTTGGAGAACCCAGGAGACTTCCCTTTTATTTTTCATCGCATTGGTGACTTTAAGGGCGCCAGCGCCGCCTGTGCGGCTGATGTGGATAAGGACAACGACTTGGACGTGGTTGCTGTTAGCGCATGGAACTTGTGGGAAAAGGTGGAATCCCAGAGCATGATTTGGTTCGAAAATGACGGGAAGATGAACTTCCTCCGGCACAATATTACGAATAAGCCCACCCATTTGATCACTGTGGAACCGGCGGATATGGACAATGACGGCTGGGTAGATTTCGTTACGGGGGGGATGCATGTCTATCCCCCATACGACAAGCAAAGTCGGATCACTCTGTGGGCGAATCAGTGGGATCGATTCGCTGCTGAACGCCCCAATCAGTAAAGGAACCCGCGTAGAACACAGGCAGACCACAATACACCGAGGAAACGAAACGGGAGCGATACGGATGCTTTTTTCGTCCTTGCTTCAAAAGTATCGATCAAGAGAATCAATTTGGATTCTGCTGCTGGCAGTTACCCTATTCCTTTCTTTGATTGGCGGTGTTCTCATTTTCTGGCCTAGTCTCCGAGCCGATTTGCCAGAGGTACCCAAACTAGCAGAGCACAATCGTCTCTTGGAAGGGCTTCTCAGGCTTTCGGACGCCGAAGCTAGAGCACGCCCTAATTCGGTAGAGGAAATTGGAAAGCTTAGTATGGTCTATCATGCCAACCTCTTCTATGACCACGCCAGGATCGCTTACCAGATCGCTGCTCAGGTGAATCCTTCTGACTGTCGCTGGTACTACTACCAGGCCCGGCTCGAAGAGGAAACCGGCCGGCACGAAGCTTTCTTTGACCTTTTGGAGAAGACCCTAGAGCTTTGTCCCAATCATCAGATCGCAGGTCTTAAACTGGCTGAGGTTCTCTTCAAGAAGGATGAGTTGGAGCGAGCTAAAGAACAATATGCAGGAATCCACCATAGGGATCACTCCTTCGTGCCAGCTGTTCTTGGCCTGGCGCGCATAGCAGTGCGAGAAGAAAACTGGTCCCGGGTCATCGAATATTTGGAGCCCGTGTCACTGCACAATCCTCAACTTCGACGACCCCATCAGAGGCTTGCCGAAGCCTATCAGGCCCTTGGTCTCTCGGAAAAGGAAGCAGAAGAACGTGAAGTCTTGAAACAAAGTGGCTTAGACATGACTATGCCTGTCCAGGACGATTTTCGCAACCAACTGGACTCGCTCTGTATGTTACCCAGTCCATTGCTGAAACTGGCCTCCTCTGCTGAATTTGCCGGGGATTTCAAGAAGATGCTTCTATTCAGCCGACGTGCTGCACAAGCCGGCCCCAATGACGCTGATGCCTTGCACTTCCTTTCCCGTGCGCTGATCTTGGCGGGGAATGACGAGCCGAGTGCAGTTGCCGAATCCATGGATCTTCGCGACAAAGCACTTCGCCTTCAACCGGAAAATCCTGAGCCGCTCCTGCTGCTGGGTCAGACCCTCATTGCGCATCACCATCTGACAGCGGCTGTCAGCACTATGCGACTCTTTCTCGCCGGTGACCCTGACTCTGCGCAGGGTCACAACAACCTTGGAACTGCTTTGGCTAGACAGGGAAAGCTCGAGCAAGCCATTGCTCATTACTCTCGGGCGGTGCAAATCGATCCTGAGTTTGCGAAGGCGTTCAGCAACCTGGGATCCGCCTTGGCCAGGCAAGGGAAACTTGAAAAGGCGATTACGCAGTACTCCACAGCCGTGCGAATCGACCCGGGCTCTGCCGATTTCCATTACAAGTTGGCAGTGGCACTGACAGAGCGGAGGAGGAGCAAGGAGGCCATTGTCCATTTTGGGGAAGTCTTACGGATGCGTCCCGACGATCTGGATGCCCACAAGAATATCGGAATCATTCTGGCCAGAGAAGGCCAGTCGGAAAAGGCTGTTGTCCACCTCTCCGAGGTTTTGCGCATGCGTCCAGAGGATGTGGAAACACACAGCAGTCTGGGAATTGCCCTGGCCATGCTAGGCAAGCTCGAAGATGCGATTGCACATTTTACCGAGGTCTTGCGAATCAACCCTAACTATAGTCCAGCACGCCTCAATCTGCAAAAAGCCCGTCGACACCAGCGCATGGCGGGCACAGGGGGCGAACAATAGAAGATCAAACACAATTGCGCTGACTTGACAAGGTTTCATGCTTTAACATGGCTTTGAGAAAACCTGCATGAGATATTTCTGCTGTTCTCTGGTTCTCCTATTGGTTGCATTTGGGTGCACTACAGAAGAGAGGGAAACTCCCAGCGCGAATCCAGCAATATTCAAGGTACGTCCCAACCTACTGCTTATCACCCTCGATACAGTCCGTGCTGACCGACTGGGTATCTATGGGTACGAGAGCGCATCCACGCCGGCTCTGGATTCACTGGCAATGGCCGGGATGCGGTTCGAGTGGGCGATATGCCCGACCCCACTGACTTTGCCCAGTCACGCCACACTCCTGACGGGTGTTTATCCCCCGGAGCACGGCCTGCATTCCAACTTAAGCGGCGCGCTGGGAGAGGAGATCGAGACCCTGGCCAAAGTCGTGAGTCGTCAAAACTATCGGACGGCTGCCTTTATCTCGGCTTTTGTCCTCGATGCGAGGTTCGGGTTGGCCCAGGGTTTCGAAGTGTACAACGATGATTTGTCGGAGACTACTGCGGCGCGGAACGAGGTAGCGGAGGTTCCAGGCAATGTGGTCACTGATCGGGCCCTTGAATGGCTAGAGGATGAATCGGGCTCCCCTTTTTTCTGCTGGGTTCATTTGTACGATGCTCATGCCCCCTACCAGCCGCCGGAAGCATTCCGCAGCCGGTTTGATGATCCCTATGACGGAGAACTCTCGTTTGCCGACAGTCAAGTGGGACGATTGATTGCATGGCTGGACGAGAACTCCCTGCGATCAAGGACACTGGTGGTGGTGGTAGGGGACCATGGAGAATCACTGGGAGACCATGGTGAGGACCAGCATGGCTTCTTCATATATAACTCCACCATCCGGGTCCCGCTGATCTTCTCCTGGCCAGAACAGATTCGGGCAAATAGCGTTGTCAGCCAGGTCGTGGGAATGGTTGACGTTTTTCCTACCATAACCGATCTTCTGCAGGTTGAGGGTCCTCGAAATATCAGTGGACAAAGCCTTTTGCCCCTCATGCGGGGAGAAAGTTTGGAAACACCTTCTGTATACTCTGAGACAGAGGTACCTCTTGAGGAGTACAACTGGAGTCCGTTGTACAGCCTAATTTCAAGTCCCTGGAAGTATATCGACTCTCCTAGCCCGGAACTCTATGATCTAGTCGAAGATCCGGGAGAATCGATGAACTTGATCGCACAGCACATGAATGTTGCCCGCCGGATGAAAAAACAACTAAATCAGTTGACCGAATCAATCACGCCTCGCGAGGTGGGGAAGACCACTTTGGACCAGGCAGCTGTTGAAAGACTGCGGGCGCTCGGGTACGTGCAAGGTAGGACGAAAAGGAGCAATGGAAAGAGAAGGCCGTCCGGGCCGCTAAAAACCCCCAAGGGTATGATAGACATATTTCGAGCGGCCAAAAAGGGTCAGCGAGCGATTCGGAGGGAAGACTATGAAACGGCCGCAAAAGTATTGCAGCCCGCCGCGAAGCTTAGTCCGGAATCGGTGCGGATTCGGTTTGATCTTGCTTCCGCATATTTTGAGTTGAAGCGATATCGGGAATGCGTCTCCGAGTATGAAGCCGGGTTGGAGTTGAATCCAGACAATGCTGACGCCCACGGCCGTCTGGGAGTGGCGCTGGATAAGTTGGGAAAAACTGAAAAGGGAATCCGGCACCTTCGCCATGCGATTCGCATCCGCGCAAACAATGGGGACGCTTCTTACAACTTGGCCGACATACTAGCTCGTGAAGGTAGAGTCGACGAAGCCATGGTTTTTCTCAAAAAAGCGACTCGCATTCGGCCCGACGCAAAGCAATCCCGCTTCCCAGAGGAAATGGTCAAGCTGCGGGTGAAGACACTCACCAACGTTGCCGCCGCCTTGACCGCACAGGGACGCTTCGATGAGAGTATTCCGATGCTGCGCGAAGCTCTGACGATAGATCCAGATTTTGCGGAGGCTGAAAATAACTTGGGAGCAGCACTTCTCAATCAGGGAGATCTCAAGAAGGCCGTAGCCCATTTTCGCCGTGCCATCGAACTTGAGGCCGGCTCTGTGGAAGTTCATCACAACTTAGCGATGGCTCTGGCCAGGATGGAGCGGAATGATGAGGCTGTGGTGCATTTTTTGAAGGTCTTACGGCTCCGTCCAGAGGACGTAGAAGCCCACAACAACGTGGGAATTCTTCTATCCAGAGAAGGGAAATTGAAGGAAGCCATCGTCCACCTTTCCGAAGCCTTGCGATTACGTCCAAACGATGTACAGACACACACTAACTTGGGAATTGCCCTGGCGAAACAGGGGAAGATAGAAGACGCTATTGCCCACCTTACCGAAGCGCTGCGAATCGACCCCGATTTTGATCCTGCACGTGAGAGTCTGCAGATAGTCCGCCAGCATCAGCGCGCCGGTGGTGTTCCGGGAACCCAACCTTGAGCATCGCGCAAACCAGCAACACTTTCGTATCTGGATTGGATCTTTGCCGGGCGATTTGTGCACACGATGTAATTTACTTTGATGTGGTGTCCAATTTCTACGCCTACGGTCTTGAGGAGCTGCAGAATTATCTCACGCGGGATTTCTCCGTCTTGGAAAGTTCGAAGTTAGAGGCTCGCAATGACACCTTTTCGTCGGGTGGGGAGTGTAGGTGTCCACCAAGGCGAGTATATCGATCGGCTCGGTACCTGGCTGAAGAATCACAGGAGGAAACTATGATCAATTGGAGATTCATCTCAAGTCACAAAGGTGAGGGACAGGTGAGGAGTATATTTATTACACAAAGTAAACAGAATGGGGTAGGTATGGGCAAGAGGCTCTTTACTCGCTTCCCTCATCTGGTCCTATACCTGTTCCTATACACAGCATCGGGGATAAGTGGATATGCAAGCATGTCAGCGCAAGAAATTGTACTGAAAGACGAACCACCCGGGCCGTTTGATCTCCAAACCGTGATTGAGAAGTACCGTTTGCACTCCTATCCCGCGTCGCTCGAAGAAATGCGCGGAATTCACCCGCGGATTTTTCTGAATGACCAGATCATCGGAGAATTGCGTGAGGCCATCAAAACCACACACGCTCGTTTCTGGGACGAGGCTCGCAGAGAGGCAGATCGCGCGGTCGAGAGCGGCCCGCCGGCCGACCTTGATATTACTCCCGGCATGTGGGGGTTTGAGCAGGGTTGGCAAGGTCGTGTTGGCTACACCATGCCGGTGTTGGCGATGGCTTATGTGCTGACAGGCGAGCAGCGGTACGTCGACAGCGCCCGCGAGTGGGCACTTGCCTCTTGCCGGTATAAGACATGGGGAGGCTTGTGGATGGACGGCATGGACCTCGCCACAGGGCACCAGCTCTTCGGACTGGGAATTGTCTATGACTGGTGTTACGAGGAATTGGGTGAAGAAGCGCGGCGGACTATTCGGGAGACACTCGTGAGACGGACCCCGGCAATGTTCCAAGCAACGGCAACCGAGAAGAGATGGTGGCCAAGGTCAAACATTCAGAATAATTATTGGGTCCAGTGGCAGAGGGGATACCTTCAGAATCACCTTTGGATCAACATGTATGGGGTGGCGGTCTCCGGGATGGCACTCTTCGACGAGGTGGAGGAAGCGAATCAGTGGATTGGTCTGGCTACCGACAAGTTGCGCCGTACGATGCTGGCTCTGGGTCCTGACGGGGCAAGTCACGAAGGGGTAGGTTACTGGGGCTATGGCGTAAAGCACCTGCTCAGGTTTATGTTTGTTGCTCGGCAACGACTCGATTGGGACACGTATGACCATGACTGGTTTCGGAATACCGCCAAGTACCGCCAGTATCTGGCGCTTCCACGCAACGCCTGGACCCAGGACAACAATATCGTCAACATTGCAGACAGTAGACGTGCAAACTGGGAATCCGGTCTCTTGCGCGCTCTGGCGCGCGAATATCGTGACGGTAACGCTCAGTGGCTGGCCCAGGAACTAGACGAAGCCACAGACAGTCTACCGGCAGAACGGTGGTACAACCTGCTTTGGTTCGATCCGACCGTCAAACCGCAGGCGCCGACCGATTGGCCGACGATGCATCACTTCAAAGATATGGACATCGTGTCCGCGCGTACCGATTGGTCAGGCGACGAATCGCTGGTAGTCTTCAAGTGCGGGCCGTACATTGGCCACAAAGCGGTACAAGAGGTTCAGTACAGCCCTGCCGCCGCTCACCACGTGCATCCCGATGCGAATCACTTCCTGCTATTTGGCGGTGGGGAGTGGTTGATTCGTGATGATGGCTATCATGCCAAGTGGACAGATCATCACAATACGCTGTTGATCGACGGCAGGGGACAACTTGGCGAGGGACTGATGTTGTGTTTCGATGGAAGAGAACTCCATCGACTGCAAGCACGACCTCGGATAATCCTTTCATTATCCACGCGCGAGATGGACCATATGACGGGTGATGCGACTGAGGCCTATCCGCGAGACAGCGGACTCAGGCGCTTCGTCAGACACCTGTTGTTTTTGAAACCCGACGTGTTGATCGTGGCAGACGACATCGCCCTCGATGAGGCGCGCGAACTTGACCTCCTTTTTCACCCTCAACAGCACCGTGCAAAGCGGGATGGCGAGGCCTTCCTCATTCCAGGTGAACGGGTCGTCTTGCGGCTCGATCCATTGATCAGTGACGGTGTTAACATTAGCATCGAAGTTATACAGGATGAAGATTACTCGGGAGGCATGGGAGAGGATCCCTTGTTCACTGTGCGGCTGCGTAAGAAAAGTGATCAGTGGCGGAATGCGGTGGCGTTTTCGTGGGCTAAATCAAACAATAAACCAGCGAGGGTGACGGTGCACAAGGACGGGGATACATGGACGTTCGCCGTTGGCAATCGCATCGTGGCACTGAACTGGAAGAGTGGACAGACAGAAATAAAGCGCTGAGCCATTACACTCGGTTGCGCGAAAACAGGCCCTCGTTTTGGCCATCTACCCTGTAGCCCCGGCCAATTACCCGCCAACTATATAGTTCGTATCCGCATCATTTCTCGGTTCTCAGCAGCGCCTGCACCCCGCGCACGGCGTAGCACATTTCGGCCGTGAACTCGCCGGTGATCTCTTCAGATGGGAGGAAGATCGTCTCGGACCCGTCGATGGGGGTCGGTGTCGCCCAGACCGAGCCCTTCAACGGCTTGTAGCTGAACTCGAGCTCCGGAATCTGCTCGCTCAGGGGGTAGTGCATGAAGGACCAGCTGCCATCTGCACGCTGGTTGTCCAGGAACGTGAAGATCGCCGTGCGTTCGGTCGCCTGGTAGGCCTGCTCGACGGCCTCGCCCATGGCGATTCCGTGTTCCGTCAATACGCGCAGAAGTTCTCCGGCCCCCCAGGCGACCTTGCACTTGGACGGCCAGAGGTAGGTGTCCAGCGGCATGGTCGACTCGAACTCCAGCAGCGCCAGTGCCGCATCCAGGTAGGGGCGGGCACGAGACTCGTCGTCCTTCCACCGTCGGCACATCACGTCGTACATCACGGCCAGGTAAGCCATCGTCGTGCCGACCTGCCAGAACTCCTGCTTCGGCGATCGGGTGTCGACCACCTTGCCGATCCGCTCCCCCGGAGGCGCCCACATCCGCTCATGGTTAAGCAACCGTTTTTCTGTAATTTCCTCTAGGGCCTGTAGGGAAGAATTGCTCCACTTGTTTTTTCCAGCCGGCCAGATTCAGGTATTGCCGGCCGGTTAACCACTCCTCGTGTATCTCTGCAAGCACAGCCGAGATGAGCCGCAGCGCCGATGCTTCGTGGGGAAAGATTCCCACCACCCGGGTTCGTCTCCGGATCTCCCGGTGCAGTCTCTCCAGTCCGTTGATGGTTCGGATCCTTCGCCACCAGCTCCTCGGAAAATCAAACACTGTCAGCCCTTCATCCAGGTTGTCTTCCAGCCAGCTCACGAACTCCGGTGCAATCTTTTCGAACTTCTTGACGACTTTACCCTTGAGCTCCTCGGCATCCTCTCGAGACGGGGCATCGAAAATGTCCCGCATGGCCTGGGCGATGCGGGGCTTGTCCTCTTTGCGGCGAGCATATTGTTGGGCGTTTTTGCTCAGGTGAAACTGACAACGGTTCCAGGGCACCGACGGATAAACTGCCCGCCTGGCCGCCTTCAGTCCTTCGTGATCGTCACTGACCAACAGCTCGACCCCTCTCAGTCCACGCTTGTGCAGATCTCCCAGAAACCCTCGCCAATGCACCTCCGCTTCGCTGATCTTGGCGCTCAGACCCAACACCTCTCGCGTCCCGAAACGATTGACTCCTATGGCTTTCAGGATGGCCACGTCCTGCACCCTGCCGCCTCTTCGAACCTTCTCGTAGTGGGCATCCAGATACACGATCGGATACTCTCCCAGCTCCCGGCTTCGAAACTCTTCCAGCTCTTCGTCCAGCATCCCGGCCACTCTCGAGACCTGGGTGGCCGAGATCTCCAACCCACACAGCTGCTCCGTGATCTCGGTGACTTTCCTCGTCGAGACGCCCATCACATACATCTCGGCAATGGCCAGCTTCAGGGCCTTCTCCGAACGGCAACCCCTCTCCAGCGACTTGGGATAAAACCTCAACCCACGCACCTGTGGAATCTCCAAGTGCAGCTCTCCCACTCGAGTCTGAATCCGCTTGCCTTTGAATCCGTTTCGATAGCCTCGCCGACTGGCTGTTCTCTCGTACGCTTCCGCTCCCAGAAACTCGCTTCTTTCCAACTGCATCGCCACGTTGAACAACTTCTCCAGGATTCCTCGAAAGGCTTCTGTTCCTTCCTCGATCAACTCCGCCAGGATCTCCCGTGGTACTCTCTTTTCCAGATCTGGGTTCATTTGATTCTCCTTGCCAGATTCTCGTTTCTGTTTTTGGAGAATCCTGTCCCAGACCTCTGTCTTTCCGACCCAAGGCCTGACCAGAAATTACAGAAAAAAAGTTACACTACTCCGCTCATTGCATCACATGTCTATTATGTTGCACAAAACTATCTCAACCCTTAGCATCAGCGAATGGCAACTGTTGCAGTCTTTGGCGGCGACGCCGTTTTCCGAGGAGCTGTAGGCTGAAAAAAAAGGGGATATGGAAAAATCAGGCGTCAGGTCAAACTCCGGGTCTTGCCGTCATGCCGCAATCGATTAGGATTCACGTATACGCATTGGACTGATTTCGGCGGCAACTTATCGTTACCTCGACGCTCCGCTTCGCCCGGGCTCCAATCACGGCACCGCATTCGCGTCCACCTCTAACGGTTTCAACGAATCAGAAGTGACTAAAACAGATGATCTACAGGAATCGGTGACCCAGACCTTGGTGTCTTCAACGTAGGTTTCGTTTGGCTGAGAATCGTGGGTGGGGAGTCGATCCACAGTCGGTGGTGCGCCTCGAGTGTGAGAAGGCCGGGCTAGGAGAACGACGAGTGCCTGGACGATTAGGTGTCATTCTTTCCATCACGTTGACGTTTGCGGTCAATGTACTGCCCAACTGCTCGGCCGCAGAAACCCGTCCGCCCAACTTTATCGTCATCTTTTGCGACAACCTGGGCTACGGAGATATCGAGCCATTCGGATCCCAGGTCCATCGCACGCCGAACTTGAATCGAATGGCGCGCGAAGGCCGTAAGTTCACGCATTACTACGTAACAGCGGGCGTCTGTACGCCGTCGCGTGCGAGTCTCTTAACGGGCTGTTACGCACAAAGAGTCGGCATGCACATGAACCCACGTGATGGACACGTGTTGCGGCCCATTTCGCCGTATGGGTTGCATCCTGACGAAATCACCATTGCGGAGCTGCTGAAGGGACTCGGCTACGCCACAACGATTATTGGAAAGTGGCATTTGGGTGACCAACCGGAGTTCCTCCCGACGCGCCAAGGTTTCGATTCTTTTTTCGGCATTCCCTACAGCGACGACATGACGCAAGCCGTAGGACAACGGATCGGTGATCGAATGGACGGATTGCGTTGGCCGCCGCTGCCGCTGATGGAGAATGAAACCGTCATCGAAGCTCCGGTCGACCGGAACTTGTTGACGAAGCGCTACACCCAGCGGGCTCTAAAGTTCATCGACGAGAACCAGGATCGGCCTTTCTTTTTGTACTTTCCCCAGGCAATGCCTGGCAGCACCGCGGCCCCGTTTGCCAGCCCCGCGTTCCAGGGCAAGAGCCGGAACGGGCCGTGGGGGGATGCGATCGAAGAGATCGATTGGTCTACCGGCCAAATCTTGGACAAACTTGTCCAACTCGGCCTCGACAGACACACCCTGGTGATTTGGACGTCAGACAACGGCGCCCCGCTGGCCCGCGACATCAGCAGTCTGGCGCGCGGCAGCAACAGACCGCTCTTTGGTCGCGGGTACACGACGGCGGAAGGTGCCTTTCAGGTGCCCACGATCATGTGGTGGCCAGGCAAAGTTGTCGCGGCAACTGTGTGCGACGAGTTGGCCACGACCATGGATTTGCTGCCGACATTCGCTCGACTGGCGGGAGGCGAGCCACCGCGGGACCGCATCATTGACGGCCACGACATTCGCTCTCTGGTTTTCGGAGAGCCCTCTGCCAAATCGCCTTACAACGCTTTCTATTACTATCAGCAGGATCAGCTCCAGGCCGTACGCTACGGCCCCTGGAAACTGTTTCTACCTCTGAAGTCATTCACGCGCCATCCGCACTTCCGCCCTGAGCAGGGGGTCGAACCGTTGCTGTTTAACGTCGTCACGGACATCGGCTCGACACGCAATGTTGCCGGTGAGCATCCCGACGTTGTCGATCGGCTGAGGGCGCTTGCCGAACAGGCGAGAGACGACCTTGGTGACCTCGGGCAATCTGGAAAGAAGCAACGTCCTGCGGGGCACGTGGAAAAACCCAAGCCGCAGATGTTAAAGTCGCAGTAGCTTTTTAGCTGGGGCTTCCGATTTCATCTCTAAAAACGAGTTGGCATGCAAGCGAAAATTGAGCAGACCACTCACAGGCGCTTCCCTCCCTTAAGGTTATTTCACTCTCAGGTCGAGACAGATCAGCCGGGTTTCGTTTCGAACATAGAGGAGGCCATGCGACAGAACCGGGGGAGTCCAACAGGGGTAACGGAGAACTTGAGCTCGGGCTGTTTCCCCGTAGGAGTCGGGGTTCACCTCGATGAGTGCCAGGTGGCCGCGCTCCCCGAGGGCGATCAGGTGACCGTCGGCCATGATGAATGCGGCCCGGCCGAGACCGCGGTCAGCCGTCCAGCGTACTTTACCCGTCATGAATTCGATGCAGCGAAAGTTGGAGCCCCGCTCGTGGCGGCCGTCCATGCCGTAGAGGTAGCCCCCGTGATAGATGCTGGTGGCCCAATGGTTTTGCATGGCCAGCCGGTCTTTCCAAATCTTCTTGAGGCCGCCGGACTTCAGTTTCAGAAGCACTGCGCCCGTGTTATAGGTGGCCGACAGAAACACGTAATCCTCGACCACGACGGGTGACGCCGCGTTGACCGAGTAGTAATTCCTGGAGCTGAAAGGATAGCGATAGCGCTCTTGACCGGATTGGACTTCCACAGCCAGCAAGCCACCGCGTGCAAAAACAATTGCAAGACGTTGGCGATTGATGGTCCGGACCACCGGTGTGGAATAACTGGCCCCTTCATTGCTGGTTTTCCAGACTGTGTCGCCCGTGTTCTTGTCAAAAGCGATCACGCCGGCGCCGTCGGGGCCACCGGCATTTAAGAGAATCAAATCACCCTCGACTATGGCCGCGGTTCCGACGCCAAAGAAGTTTTGCTGAACCCCGTACTCCTGATTAATCCACCGTTGCCACAGGATTCTGCCGGTTTCGAAATCCAAGGACGTGAGCTTTCCTTCCGCCCCGAAGGTGTAAACGCGGCTGCCGTCGATGGTGGGAGAGGAGCGCGGACCGTTGTTATATCCGAATTGATCGACATAGGTGGAGGGATAAGATTGCTTCCAAATCCTGACGCCTGTCCTGGCATCAACGCATTCGACGACCTCTTCCATACCCAGGCGGTGGAACAGGACCAGGTGGCCGCGAGAAGTCACCGGAGCACTATAAGAGGCACCTAGCTGGCGAGACCAGAGGACCGGTGGCCCCCCCGGTGGCCACGATTTCAACAGGCCGGTCTCGCGGGAAGTCGCGTTGAAGTGGGGACCCAAGAAGTTGGGCCAATCCTCACCAACCGGTTCAGCAGCTGGAATTCGGGTGCTTTTCGCACTAATCGAAACTTTTTCCGACTCTTCTGCAGCGGGCTTCTTCAGCAACGAGACAATCTCATTGCGACCCATGGCCCAAAACGAAGCAGTCGAGTCACCTTTGTCTTTCAGGCTCGGATCGGCGCCCGCATCAAGCAAGGCTTTGACGATGTCGGTGTGGCCTCCAGATGCAGCCCACATCAGGGCTGTCATGCCATCTCTGTCCTTTCCATTAACGTCAGCCCCTGCATCCAACGAAGCCTGGACTTTCTCGGTTTGACCGTTCTTGGCCGCTTCTATCAACTCGGAATTCACGTCCTGAGCATAGGCAGTGAAAGGAATCAGCAGTGCCAGTAACATGGCTATAATCGTTTTGCTCAACATAACGTCTTTCCTCATCGGAGAAGTGGAGGTTGTTCCTATCTTATTTTCGCGCTTCACTCTGGTGTCCTCGGCTCGATAGACTTCGCCCATGCCTCAATTGGCTCATCCTATTTCACCGCCTCAAAGCGAAGAATTGATTAGTTACGGCAGCGTGCCTTGGCCACTTCGCACAAGATGATAGCTGATCACCGCATAGTGCGTCCTGGCGAAACCCGGTCGACTGTAGCTCCCTCTGTGCCAATAATGGTGAGACACTTCTTCCCGGCTAAATTAGAGTAGAGGGCGAGAAGCTGGATTACAGAATGATAGAAAACAGAAGCGACAAGAAACTGAGGATTTTGGAAACCTCGGAGCGGAGGGGAGAGGTCTCCAAAATCGCTGCGGGACGGACCGAGCCCGAGAAGGCGTTGCCGCGACCCGACCCGGAAGTTCCTGCCAAGGCAACCCGTCGCCGGTTTTCAGCCCGCTATAAGCTCCGGGTCCTGGAGCAGGCCGATGGCTGCGAAGAGTCGGGCGAAGTGGGAGCATTACTGCGCCGAGAAGGACTTTACTGGTCGAATCTGCAGACCTGGCGACGCCAACGCGAGCACGGAACGCTGCAGGCATTGACCCCTCGCAAGCGGGGACGAAAGGCAAAGCCGGTCAATCCTCTGGATCATCAACTGAGGCAAGTGGAGGCTGAGAATCGGAAGCTGAAACGCAAGCTCGAGAAGTTTGAAGCCATGCTGGATCTCCAAAAAAAAGTCTCGCAACTGTTGGGAATCTCTCTGGCGAGCAGCGAAGAGAACGGAGACGAGAGCTGATGGACGAAGCTTTGCGATTCTCACAATCCCACGGAGTCCGTGCCGGCTGTCAGGCTCTGGATCTGCCGCCATCGAGTCTGTATCGGGAGAAACTTCGGCGCGAACGGCCGGCGCTGGATCCTCGGCCTCGGGCCGCATCCCCACGCGCCTTGAGCCCGCCCGAAAGGGAAGCCGTTGTGGAGGTCCTGCACAGCCGACAGTTTATCGACAAAGCTCCTGCCGCCGTATGGGCGGAGCTGCTGGACGAAGGGCGATACTTGTGCTCGATTCGAACCATGTACCGCATTCTGGCCAAACGTCTGGAAGTTAGAGAACGCCGTCGCCAGCGCCGCCATCCCCAATACTCCAAGCCGGAACTTCTGGCCACCGGCCCGAACCAATGCTGGTCGTGGGACATCACCAAGCTGAAGGGGCCCGTCAAATGGAGCTATTACTACCTCTACGTGATCCTGGACATCTTCAGCCGCTATGTGGTGGGCTGGATGGTGGCCACCCAGGAAAGCTCCCGCCTGGCCAAGGTCTTGATCGCCCAGAGCTACTCCAAGCAGGAGATCGTAGCGGGTGGTCTCACCCTGCATGCCGATCGTGGCTCGTCGATGAGTTCCAAAGCACTGGCCTTGCTACTGGCCGATCTGGGAGTCACCAAGTCTCACTCTCGGCCTCATGTCTGTGACGACAATCCCTACTCGGAATCCCAATTCAAGACCCTCAAGTACCGTCCCGAATTCCCGGCTCGTTTCGGCACCATTCAGCAAGCCAGAGACTTCTGTCGGGATTTCTTCGATTGGTATAACCGCGACCATCGCCATTCGGGTATCGGCCTGCACACTCCCGCGGATGTGCACTACCTCACCGCCATCACCACCCGTCGCGATCGATCCCAAACATTGGAGGCCGCCCATGCACTCTTCCCGGAGAGATTTCCCAACGGCAAACCCGTTCCTCCTCCTCTTCCCGAGGCGGTCTGGATCAACCCTCCCGAAAAGGAGAACTTTTGAGATGAAACTACAGTAATTTATTCACCAAAGTGTCTCAAAGTTGTTGACACGTTCCGGCTTCATAACCGGCGGCCGGCACATACACGTGGCGAACGGTGTGTAGTGACAGCGCCAATCCAGATCTTCAGTTCAGGGCCGCCGGCGGCCGCTGAGCCCTAGTGTGCTGTCCGGGAAGTTCGCGGCGTTAATTCGGGATGGATTTTCGTCGTCAGTGAGGCGCGCGACGCAGGAATGCCGGGAGTCTTTCGAGCTAGCGCAACAAAGCTGTCGGCGAAAAGACGCCCGAAGTAGCGGCGTGAACTTTCCGGACAGTACACTAGGCGGCTGATCACTGCCAAGAAAGTGTGCTTACTAAGACAAATGTAACACTTTATTCCGGAGACATGGGTAACACTTTCTCCCATTTGGGGAGGAAGCTATGCCCTGGAAGGAGTGTCAGATCGTGCAAG
This sequence comes from Acidobacteriota bacterium, assembly GCA_965205565.1. Taxonomy (GTDB): domain Bacteria; phylum Acidobacteriota; class UBA6911; order RPQK01; family CBDBID01; genus CBDBID01. Next base: position 2,038 of record CBDBID010000004.1, on the reverse strand, counting down.
AACGTCTCCGATTCATTGCCCGCCTGCTCGATGGCGAGAAGATGGCCGGCCTGTGCCGTGAGTTCGGTATTTCCCGCAAGACCGGCTACAAGATCTATAACCGCTACAAGGACTGTGGCATCGATGGTCTGACAGATCGCAGTAGGCGGCCCTACCGCCATGCCAACCAGCTACCGATGCAGATCGAGAAGCTGATCGTTAACCTCAAGAAGGAGTATCCGCACTGGGGTGCACCCAAGATCCGGGAACGACTGCGACGGGTGTATCCCGATGTCCACTGTCCCGCCATCAGTACAGTGCATGCCGTCCTGGATCGAAACGGCTTGGTGAAGCGCCGGAAGAGGCGCAGATACAAAGCTCAGGGAACAGCGCTGTCGCGAGCGACAGCGCCCAACGAGTTGTGGTGTGCTGACTACAAGGGTGAGTTCATGCTCACCGACCGACGTTACTGCTTTCCCTTGACCGTTACGGATTTCGCCAGCCGATATCTGATCACCTGTGATGCGCTGTCTACCACCAAGGAAGTTTATGCCTTCAGTGTCTTTGAGCGGGCTTTCAAGGACTTCGGGCTGCCCACAGCGATCCGCACCGATAACGGCATCCCTTTCGCCTGCCCCAACTCCCTGTTTGGCTTGAGCAAGCTCTCGGTCTGGTGGTTGAGGTTGGGGATCAACATCGAGCGCATCAAGCCGGGACACCCGGAACAGAACGGCCGTCACGAGCGCATGCACCTGACCCTGAAGACCGAGGCGACCAGGCCCGCTTCCGAGAACTTCCTACAACAGCAGGTCCGCTTCGATGAGTTCATCGAACGCTACAACCAGGAAAGGCCCCATCAAGCCCTGGATATGAAGATCCCAGCCGATCTCTATACAAGTTCACCCAGACCCTACAAGGGACTAGGCGATCTCGACTATCCGTTCCATGACTGGACGGCCACCGTTACCACTTGTGGCCGCATCTGTTACAAACGCCGGAAGATCAACTTAAGCACTGTGTTCGCCGGCCAGAAAGTCGGCGTCAAACAGGTTAGCGACAGAATCTGGCTCGTCAGCTTCATGCAGTACGACCTCGGATACTTTGATCACGAGACCTGCAGGCTCGAGCCCATCGAAAACCCGTTCAGCCCAAGAGTGTTACCTATGTCTTCAGTATAATCTGTAACCCATGTCTCCGGAATGGACCAAGGCAATATGGCACGCCCGGCAGGATTCGAACCTGCGACCTACGGATTCGAAGTCTAATCGTCCCAGCTCTCTCAGAACTCTCCTATCATACCGTAAAGTAACGGAGGAGAAGCAGAGGTCTTGTGGCAACATGGTGGGGCGTATTGTAGCCCGGAAGTCAAGTGTGTTTTTCACCCATTTTTCGAGGGGTATGGGTCCCTATCAGTTTTCCACAGCCACACCAATCACGAAGAGAACCGCGTAGTCTTGCTTGTAGCCGCCCTCGACTGGAGGCATCGCGGCCCCTGGCGTAACCGGAAATGCAGTCTGCTGCGCCTTGGCCGGCGAACACGAATTATCACTCATCGCCGGTGTGTAGCGCGCGGAGCGGCATGGCAAGTGTGTCACATCATAGAGCGTCGCGTCGTTGTCGAGCTCCCTAGCGCTGAGTACCGTCCTTTTCCATGGGATGAATGGTCAGCACGGTCGTTACCTCGCGGGCACCTGTGACAATGTATTTGCCATGAGGGACCGGGAAGTCTGGTTGCTCCATAATCAAGCCGTGTTCCTCCAACCACCAGTCTGTGCTGTCGAATTGCCACTGTGCCGGGGTACACCACCTGCGGCCTTCAATCGCTCATAACGGTCCAGCCTCACTCCCCGCGGACCCGGATCTTGACGCCACAGACCCCACGATTCTGCACCGCTCCCAGAGGTCGCATCTGGATCAGCCAAGGCTGCGATGAACCACGTCGAAATGCGCTTGAACTTCGTTTGAACTTCGCCTGCAGCATAAGCCGACTGACCCAGGGCGGTCATCAACATGAGCATTCCCACCCCCAGGAGTACACGGCTCATCAAGCGCTGCGTTC
>CBDBID010000003.1:0-80692 GCA_965205565.1 Acidobacteriota bacterium | reverse complement strand
AACCCCCTGAAAGCGGGAGACATTTGAACCCTTTGGGAGAAGATGTGGTCTAATAGAAACTGATGACACAACAAAGGCGACTGGGCCGAAAACCTCGGACATGGCTTCGTCCTCCTCTCTTTGTTCTGCTTCTTCTGGCATCCAGTATCTCGGTGTCCACCGCTCTAGCTGCAAACGACCACCCCGCTCGGGTCAGTTACCTGGATGGCAGCGGGGCTTATGAAGCCGCCGGAGAGGTGGACTGGGACGAAGTCACCCTCAACCTCCCCTTGTTCAGCGGAGACCGCATTTTCTCCCACACCGACTCGCGTATGGAGGTGGAACTGGGCGGCGGGAATTTCCTGCGCATCTCGGACGAGACCGACGTGCTTTTCTCCGAGCTAGCGGATGGCCAGACCGTCCTGGAAACCTACCAGGGCGATCTGATCCTGCGGCTGCACGATCCGGATCGCTTCCTGGTGAAGACCCCCTACGCCTCGATCAAGCTCAAGAAGAAAGGTCTCTACCGGATCCGGATGGATAGAAACGGCGTTACCGAGGTTCTGGTCCGCAAGGGAAAGGCGGAAGTCGAAAGCCAGCACGGAAAACAGAAGGTGAAATCCGAACAGCAGGTGGTGATCGACGGAATGCCGGCCGGAGGTCAGATCCTAGCCGCCTCCTATGACCGGGATCATTTCGACCTGTGGAGCGATCGCAGAGATGCCAGTTTCGTCGGCAGCCACTCGGTCAGCCATGTCGGTGGAATCTACTATCCGGGAATCTATGAGCTCGACCGGTACGGCAGCTGGGTCCATTACCAGTCCTACGGCCGGGTGTGGTTGCCGCACGTATCGGTGGGATGGGGACCCTTCAGACTGGGACGATGGGGCTATCTCTCTGTGGGCTGGACCTGGCTGAGCCAGGAGCCCTGGGGATGGCTTCCATACCATTATGGAAACTGGATCTACTCCAGCCATCACCATCACTGGGCCTGGGTTCCCGGTGGGTTTCATCGCTGGTCCCCGGCTCGGGTGAATTTCTACTTCGGCGGCGGTCATGTCGGCTGGGCCCCTTGGGGGCACTACCGGGGTCGCCACCGAACCACCATCAATCAGGTGGTGGTCAACAACAACACGATCAATCAGTGGAACTCACTGGGTCCTCCCAACGCCCTGAACCTGATCCGGCGGGAAGACTTCGGAAGAGGGTCTCGAGGGGGGAACAGCCCGTTGGTGACTCCCACCCGATCCATCACCAGATCGCTGCGGGAGGGACTGCCCAAGGCACTGGTGAGTCCGGTGCGGCGCGAAGACAGCGCGATGGCTAGGAGTGGCCTGCGGCGTCAGACCTTGGATTCCCGCTCGGGAAACACGACTTCACTGACCAATCGGGCCCTGCAGCGTACGGGCCAAACGGGACGTAACCAGTCCTCGGTGCGGGAGAGTTTCTCCCCTTCCCGGACTTCATCCCGGTCGATCACTCGATCGAGATCCGCGACGCAACGGGTGCCATCTCCCCGAGTTAGGCGGGCCAATCGCCGGCGCAGTGAACTAGCCGTGCGGAGTCAAACGGGCGTCCGCAGCCGGCCCGGTCCCAACGTCATTGCCCTGGGATCGGAGCGCTCCCGTCAGGGCCGCCCGGATTCGGGATCCGGAGTGGAATCCAAGCTAGGTTCTCGCCGTCCGCCCAGAGTGACCTCGTCGACCAACCGGAGGACCGCACCGCCACGAGTGACAACTCCGACTCGCCGTCCGCTGGCCCAGCGTCCCGACAGCCGTCGAAGGCCTTCCGTGACGCGCTCCAACCCGACTCCGAGCCGCCGCAGTATCCAACCCTCGCAGGTCTCGAGGACGGCGCCGGACCGGTCGGTCCTGCGATCCCGCCCGAGTACATCGAACCACTCGACCATCCGCCGCCCGTCCAGTCCGGCGGTGCGCCCCTCCGTCGGTCGTTCCAACGCGCCCAGAAGATCCCCCGCCGCACGCTCGGCGTCGCGCGGCAGCAGCCGGCGGCGCAACTGAGTCTTGGCTAGCGACGCAGGGTGTCCGAGCGCAGGACGGTTGGTCCGCAGATTACTAAGCCTCGCTGGGCGAAAGTTTCTCGACCTCGCCCGACAGCCTTTCCAGCACCTCGACCCTCACTAAATGCTTTAGGTGGATCGGCTCCATGTGTTCCGAGTGCACCTGTATAGGCAGCTACTTTAATTTCGGGACAGCAGGGGGCGGATGGACACCGGAAACGCCCTCAAGGTGCGACCACGGATGACTGGTATCTGGTCGGCTGCCAGCCTTGAAAATCAGAACTGATCGCCGTCCTCGGCCTCTACACCCAGCGCAGGCCGGTTACTTTGGTTTGGAATGGCAAACTGGATGCTGACTTCCTCGGGTAGCTCCCGCTGTACCTTACGGTCAATCCCTGCACGGTCCAATACAGCCTTGATCGCGCCCAGTTTGACCGACAGATGATCACCTTTCACGTCGTCCCAATCAATGTGATCCATGAACTTCTCTACGTATTCGCATTTGCGGTTGTGGTAGTCAATGTAAAAGGCATGTTCGTAAACATCGATGACAACAAGCGGAACAGCCATCCACAAGGGTCCTTATGCGTGTTCGTCGCTCACCACGTTGTATAGTTTTCCATTTAACGGATGATGCACCAGCATTGCCCAGCCCATAGCAACCTTTGCACTGGCCTGAAAATCATTGGCCCATTTATCGAGCGAACCAAACCTCCTTTTAATGGCCCATCAAACATCGGCTTTGGGATCGGGAGCCTCGGGAACGAGACCATCACAATACAATTCATGTAGGGCGACACTGTTGCCTTTACTTTGTCTGGCCCTCTGCATGGCACCGTAGCCGTTAGCTTCGATGGCGGTTCCGGTCTTGATGCTGGTTTCCAGTTTGTTCTCCAGCGACGTGTACCCCTTCAACGCCCCGCCGTAATGGGCGGTGTGGTGTGGAGCGATTTGTGCGGCGCTCAGAAAGCCGGGGATGACTTTGTGATGCAATGGCTTGGGTCTGCCTGTGACCAGGCCACTATTTGTTAACCCTCCCTCAGAAGCTTCTGTGAGGCCAGTGACAAGCAGCGAGCCGGTCGCGGCTCCAGACGATACGAACAAAAAGTTGCGGCGTGAAAGACTCATCGATGTTCCTTTCATGTTGGATTTTTGGTTAATAGGATGTAGTCGGCAGCGTATTCCATGGCTCTTGGGTTAAAGTCTTGTGCCATTTAAATTCTCCGTTCTTTCTTCCAATTTCTCACCTGTCGAGCATACCCCAGAAAACAGTCGGGACACCTTTCTAGACTGTCTCTCAGGACGTATATAAGATAATAGAAAGGCACCCCACTTCGGGGGGGGCATGGAGAATTGTGGGTTCTGACGGCCTAATTGAGAGGTTTAGCCGCCACTGGCATGGTGGCAAATTGTCCCAGTCGAGTCTGGATCACAGTAGCTGAGATGTTCCCACTACTGCGCACTCTGAGAAGTCCTTCAAACAGGTCCAGATCAATCGAGTCATCCCAATCGAACTCATCTAAATAGATGGCCAGGTGACCCAGTGCAGCCAGATTCAACTGTACCGAGTCTAGTAGAGTCCCCTCGGAGTCAAGCAGATCAGCCGTCAGGGTAAGCTGTTCTGTCTCCAGGTTTATCATAGCCACTCCAGTTCGGATGGCCTTGGAGACGTTGGTTTCCATGGGAGCCAAAAAGCCTTCTGCAAACTGGGCACTGCTCCCCACTCCGGCTGAACCTACTCCCAGTCCCGAAAAAACAATCACACCTGCCAGTGGCTGGTCTGAGGTTACCGAAACCGAACCAACCACCAGGTCCCCCACTCCGTCCGTATTCAGTACTTGCAGTCCCGAGGCTGCAATCTGTACTTGGGTCTCTCCAGTAACCTGTTCACCGTTTAGATCAACCGTATGAGCCTCCCCTGCATCGTTTCTGAACTGGATCTGGGCCGTGGCCGTCTCATCCCCACTCAGATTCAGCAGCAGGATCTGACTGGACAATATTCCCAGACCATCAGCGAACTAGGCAAAATAGAGTTGCTGCTGACCTGTCTGCGAGGAAGCCACCGGCATTGTCATAAATTCTCCCGGGACGGTCTGGAGCACTGTGCCAGTTATGGTTTCATCACTGGTCATCATCAGGGTCCCTGAGAATTCTGAAAGATCCAATCCTGGAAACAACTCGTCCACGTAGACGGCATCATGTTCCTGAGCTGTAAACAATCCCCAGGCCGTTGCCAGAGTCTCTCCCTCAGAGTCCAGAAGGGTCAGATCCACCAGGCTGTCCTCCTCACTTAGACTCATCATCGCGATGCCGGTGTTAAGTCCCTGGCTATCGCTTTTGAGCATGGGTGCTGTAAACCCGGTTGGAAATTTAGCACTGGACCCTACTCCCGCCAGTCCATACTCCCCTCCGAAGATGACCACTCCTTCCACATGTCGGTCGGTGGTAATTTGGACTGATCCCGTTTCAAGATCTCCCTCACCATCGGTGCGAAGAACCAGTAATCCCCCTGCTGGCACGCTCAAATCCCTTAATCCGTTGACCACCTCACCGTCAAGGTCTACGCTCAGGTTATCTCCAAAATCATCCCGTATCTGGATCTGCCCGGTAGCCGCAGCCTGTTCGTTTAGATTGAACAAAACAAAAGCGAGATTCACCCTTTTCTCATCGAAAAGCACAAGCAAAGAAGAATCAAAAAAAGGGCGCTTGTAGCAGTCAACCGTGAGTTGACCTGTTTGAAGGCCATGTTCAATCGGTGCCTCGACTGGGGGAAATGCGAGGGGCCGAACCCAGTCAGGACGGTCAAACTTCTGAAGGAAACCAGGGGACGGGAGCGATACCTCGAGCCTGAGGAAGAGGCGCGCCTTTTGGCGGCAGCTTCTGAACCCTTGCGTACCATCATTCTCACGGGAATAGACGCAGGACTCCGCATCCAAGCCGAGGCTCTAACGCTTCGGAAAGAAGATGTGGATCTTCGGTGTAACCTACTGACCGTTCAGGCAGCCTATGCGAAGAGTGGTGAGAAGGGCACAGTTCCACTCAACAGTGGCCTGCGACAGACTTTGAAGCAGCAGATGGAGCGGAGCAAGAGCGAATGGGTGTTCGTGCAGGACCACGGAACCACGCCCTATAAGTCGATTCGCAGCGTCTTTGAAACCGCCTGTCGGCGTGCTAAACTTGCCGACGTTACGCCCCATGTCCTAAGGCATACTTTTGCCTCACGATTAGCAATGGCTGGGTACGATCTGCGAACTATCCAGGAATTGGGGAGGTGGAAGGATCTCAAGATGGTGCAGCGATACGCGCATGTGAGTCCGACCCACAAAGCAGAGGCGGTCGAGAAGATTCTGAAAGATTTCACTACGCTATCCACTACATCAGGAACTAGTGAGTTCCGGTCATCTACCCAAGTCGTTGAAAAAAATAATATGGGCCGCTAGCTCAACTGGCAGAGCAACTGACTCTTAATCAGTAGGTTCGGGGTTCGATTCCCTGGCGGCTCACAAATTCCATCATGTTACAACAAGGAACTTAAAAGACTACCGTCCAGTCGACTAAGCTCGCTCTGTCTATCCTGGGGGTCCATAGGGGGGCCACCAACGCCCTTGCTGAGCAGGCCAACGGACCAGTTTAGGAGTACGCCGACAACGGCATCAGTGGCACCAAGGACAGCCGGCCGGCGCTGAACCAGCTAATAGATGATGACAGGAAGCGCCGATTTGATGTGGTACTGGTTTGGCGCTTTGACAGATTTGCTCGCTCCACCAAGCACCTGATCCTGGCCCTGGAAGAATTTCGCAACCTATGCATCAACTTTGTCAGCTTTCAGGAGAACATCGACACTTCTTCACCGCTGGGTGGGGTCATCTTCACTATCATCAGCGCCGTGGCTCAGTTGGAACGGGACATCATTGCTGAAAGGGTCAAGGCGGGCCTGAGAAGGTCTAGAGAGCGCGGAAAACGGCTGGGAAGGCCCAAGAAGAAGGCGCCAGGGTTGACGTGGAAACGCTTCACAGGCTGAAATCTGGGCCTAAGCACCCGTCAGATGGCCCGGCAGCTGCGTGTTTCCAAGACCACCGTGCTGCGTCTGCTAAACGGCAGACACTAGCGGTCCAAAAACCCCTCACATTGAACCACTGGAAAACCCCGCAAAATGGGGCTTTTCTTTTGCCCTGACGACTGGTCCAAAAACAGGTTTTTTAGGGTCCAAAGGATCTTCCATCTTCACTTGTTCCATCAATCTGGAAGGCTCCCGGCCAGCCACCGTGGACTTCGATGACATCATCGATCTCCTGCATGATGCGGATGGTCTCGTTCAGGGCGACAACGATCCTCTGGTAGTGGTCGATGTCCTCGTCGGACAGCACGCGGCCGGGGCGGGGATTCCTGCCTCCTTTGGCTTGGCGGTCCTTGAGCCACTTATCGCAGACCTGGTAGCCGCCGATGTGGAAGTTCCACACGTCCTCCGGGACGCCTTTGAAGCCGCGCGTCTTCGCCTTGTCGATCCACACGGTCTCGTCGGAGTAGGAGACCTTCTCGATCCTAAACTCCCCGCAGCCGACAAGGCGCGTGATGTGGGCGACGAGCGTTGGGGATTCCACGAGGTGAGCGGCGACGAGTTCGCCGCCAAGTTCAGCCAGCGAATGAAAACACTCAAGGCAACCCGTCAACGGCAGCCGCGGAAAAGAAATCTTCAGGAGCGCTGCATAGCCTTGCCGGTACCCGGGACTATGAAACACTGCGTAGGCATAGTTGAAGATATCCTCCGTCGCAACAGCCTGAGAAAGATGGGTCGTCCCACAACGCGGCACGCCAAGGGTTTGCGCCAATGTTGTAGCGAAGGAGATCTTTAGATTTGTCACGGGCGATGCCGCATCACTCAAGAGTAGGTCGGCACGATCCGTGTTCGGATACAGGAAAAGCGGGGCCAAGGAGGTTCGATCGTAGACAGCAACGATTTTGTGTGTGGAGATGTGTTTCGTTGCAAGCACCGCAAACGCCTCCTTCGTCTGCCGGCAAACTAGCAGACCTAGATTCCGGTGCAGCATGTGTCCTTGGACTTCAAATACTGGGCGGCTGGTGAAGCCAACTTTATAATAGATACTTCGGAAATCGAATGGTCGGTAAATACAAACTCGGAGTGCACTCGGATCGAATGGCTGCCGGTGCGCAAGTGAAACCGGATCGTAGCTACTTGAGGGGCGGAAATTGAAAGTTTTTCGGAACTCCTCATCCGTATCTCCCCTAAACACGCGACGCATTCTGGTCGCGAGCCTGTCCTCCTCGAAGTCAATGCAGAGATCGTCTCGGTCGGTGTGCAACCCACTCCCGAGAACTGAAAAGATGGCAGTGAAGGGAACGTACGATGCATACTCGGTGTGAAGGGATTCATCTTGGGCGAAAAAGAAAAACTAAGGAGCTTTAGGTTTAAAAGAGTCGTTGCACGCCGAGAGAGCGGTAATTCCAGATAACTGGCGATACTTGACCTCCTGTGTTCCCCAAAGATCGCAGCGGTGCAGCAGGTCGCCCTTGCCTAGAACGCTTTTACCCCATATGGAAATTGCGACGCCCTGTTGAATCTCAAAAACGTTTTGGTCTGTGGAGCCCTCAGGCGTTGCCTCTTTCCTCCGAGTGTTGCCGTGAAGATCAACAACGAGGCGACAACCGAATGACTGAAGCAAGCTCTCTCGCATCTTTCGGTGGACTATCCCATCGAGGTAGCTGCTATTTGTGATGAGTCCCAGAATTCCAGCACCGGCACCATATACGAGGAACTGACCCAGACGGAAAAATTTCAAGTAGTCATCGTCAAGGTTGAGCTTCTTCTCACCCAGGCCGCGTTTGTAGTCCCCCAGAAGATCGAGAATAAACGGCATCCTGTTGGGCTGGCCGTAGTTGGAATAAGGCGGATTCCCGATCACCACCGTAAACCTCTGTTTCCGCTTGATCTCGTTGACCGCCTCAGCCTCGTGGGCGAGTGCAGGAATCGCGAACTCTAATTTCCCCGAAAAGTCACCAGCAGGTTCCAATGCGTTTGTCAGGTACACTCGCGCTCGCTCGTTGCTTCCGAAGCGGTAGCCGGTCTCGTAGAGCTGGAGGCCAATCTTGAGGTGGGCGATGGCGTAGGGCGCCATCAGGAGCTCGTAGCCGTGCAGGCGCGGCAGGAGGTGCTTCGGCACGTACTCATTCCAGAGCTGTTCGATCTTCTTCGCGACGTGGCCCTCGGCCTCCCACTTCCCGGTCATGGTTTTGTGGATGAGGCCAATCACCTCCACCAGGAAGGTGCCGGTGCCGGTAGCGGGGTCAAGGATATGAACAAAGGCCTGAGCAGGCGTTGCCCCCTCCAGAATTTCGAGGTCGTTGAAGCGCTCGGCCATCTCGCCCCAGGTAGTCGTGTCCGCGAGACCATCCTCCAAGCGGAACTCGGTGCGTAGCAACTCGTCGACGGAGCGGACGATGAAGGAGACCACCGGCCGGGGGGTGTAGAAAACGCCGCGCTGCATCCGCTTCCTGGCGTCGTACTCCTTGAGGAAGAGCTCGTAGAAGTGGATGACCGGGTCTTCCTGGGGGTTCTTGTCGCCGAAGTCGCGGACGACGGCTTCCATGTTGGTGGCGTCGAGGAGCTCCACCACCTCGCTCACGCCCAGCTCGTCGAAGTCGAGGCCAGCCTGGCTCGCCTTGCCCTTGCGGCCTCCCACGTCAAGGAAGGTCTCCATCAACTCCTTGAGGAAGGGGTTGGTAACCGGCATGTCCGCAGCGAAGTCGGTGGTGGTGATACCCGAGGGGTTCGCGACGCGTGCGGAGAACAGGCCGTAGGCGATGGTCTGGGCGTACATATCGGCGAATCCGTCCTCGTCGAGGTCGTGGACAAGGGCCTGCTGGAAAGCGGCCAACAGCTTGAAGACCGGGCCGTCCTCGGTCTCGATGGCGAGGACGGTGTTGATTCGGTCCCGGATGGCGCGAGCCAGCTCGGCGAGGCGCACAGCCAGGATTCTTGAGGTAGTGATGACCTCCCGGTGTCGCAAAGTGAACGCCGAACGCCACGCCTTCCCTCCAGCTCTCGGTGTCCTCCTCGTTCTCGGGCCAAGCGAGCTGCTCGCTGAGCGCATCCGCAACGTGGTCGAGGTGGAGAGGGGTGTCAAGATTGTCCCCGCCGAGAACTTTGAGGATAGGCAAATCGTTCTTCTCGGCGTGCTGGGAGAAGTGCGCAAAGCTGATCCGGCGCTCCTCGCTTTCACCGTAGTTGGAGACGAAGAGCAGATCTTCGGCGGCCCACGCCTGGCGCTCGGCCTTGTTGGTGGAGACTCGCTTCTTGAGGGCCACCTGGCCCAGGATGCGGCGTAGTGCTACGACGGCGAGCCGCCTCGGCTCGAACTTGACGAAGAAGACCTCCCAGGGCTGGTTTGCCGACAGGGGCCGCAGGCGCTTGATCTCCTGGATCTTCGCGGTGGTTACGGTGTTGATACCGATTTCTTCGGGTGTGTAGTCGAAGGTCAGCTCCTCGAAATCCTCGGAGCTAATCGGCCAATCCAGCTCATCGTGGAGGAACTTGATCAGAGACGGAAATGTACGGATTCCCCTCAGAGTCTCTCGGTAGTCTGGCATCGGGTCAGCCCTCGTTTAGTTCCATCCAGCACTTGAGCTTCGGCTTGACACCCACGGGCGCATCCACGCGCTTCAGGTAGGTGTTCTTGATATGCTTGAGCACCCTCGCCCGGATGTCCATCACGGTTTGTTCGTCGGTGGTGCACTTCCGGGGCGTGTTCGGCTTCGACCGGATGCTCCCGATGATTTCTCCAGCCTCTTCAAGGATGTCGTTCTTGTCTACATCGTAGAGGTACCAGCGGGTCGTTTCCGCGTCTTCCGTGAACTCGTTTTTCTCCTTGTCCAGCGCGGGCAGGCCGTAGCAGAACAAGACGCCCCGCGTTCCCTTGGCGGGCCGTTTGCGGCCACTGAAGATCGCGCCGGGCAGGCCGCTCAGTACACGAGCGAGCTCCGGGTTGTCCTGGAGCAAGCTTTGGCACTCAAGATGCATCTCCTCAACCGCGGTCTTCGTTCCCTCGTAGGCGTGGTTGAACTCTTTGAGCGCCTCGTAGTCGTCCTGGGGTGTGAGGAGCTTCTTCCCCTCGATCCCGAGAGTCTTGGAGATCATCAGGGTCTTTTGGGTGACTTTTCTGTAGGGCGTCAGGATGGTGTTGAGCTCGTCGGGGGGGAGGAAGTTCCAGAAGGAGACCTCACCCCGGGACGCGGCAGACTCCGGGTGGTCGTGGATCAATTGTTTCTCCACCTCAGGGTTCATGCGTCGGTCCGCGCGGCCGATCCGCTGCATGAGACAGACGGGGTTCCAGTGAATGTCGTAGTTGATCATGCGGCAGGCGTCCTGCAGGTTGAGGCCCTCGGAGAGGATCTCGGTGGAGATGAGGACCCGGATCTCCTGCCTGCCCTGTTCCTCGAGCGCCGGCGAGGTCGTTCCGTTGTAGTAGGGGGAGAAACGCTGGATGATGTGAGCGCGGTTTCCTTTACTCGCACTATCGACCTGGGTGACCATTTCGATGCCAACTTTCGTCAGCTGTTTGAAGAGATAGCGGGCGGTGTCCGCAGACTCGGAGAAGATGAGGACCTTCTGGCCCTGCAGGTCCTTGGATTTGAGGAGACGGACGAGCTTTTTGAGCTTGTCGTCGTGTTTGGGCGGGCACTTCCTTGTCTCCTCAAGGAAGCTCACTATCTGGTCCAGGTCGAGGAAGGTCTCCTGCATGATCTCGATGACCTCATACTCGTCCCGGGAAAGCCGTGGAACGGCGTCGAGGAACTCCCGTACCTCCCCTACTCAGCTTCAGCTCGCCATGTCTCTCCAAGGCGATCAGTGTCGGCTCCAAAGCGGCCACCAGTCGTTTCCCACACAGATAGTCCAGCAGCTGCCAGATCTCCTTCAAAGCCCGTTGCATTTCTCCATCGTCGATCCGTCTCCGACGCGGGACCCGACAGCGGATATCCGCTTCCACCACCACACCCCTGCCAAACCACACCCTCCGGCCGGAATGGCGCAACAGCCGCGCGGCATAGCGGCGCTGGTAGCCCGTCGCCTCCACAAACCCGTCGAAGATCGCTCCTTTGTCCTTCTTCCTCCCCCTCTGGTACTCCTTGGCAAACGCCTTTACCAAGACCCGTCACTCCGACATCGTTAGCCTCTTGCTTGGACCCCTTTTCATGGGGCCTCTTCCTATCCCATTTCGGACACTTTTTTATATGAGGCAAAGATCCCCTTTCTGGCACTTTGATAGTGAGGCAATGCGAGCGGTTGACTCTCTGAACTGCCCTCTCTACAGTGGGCCCCCCATGTGGCTGTTCATGTTCGCAACCATCGCTTGCACCTTTCCGGCCATCTACCTGCGACTGGCCCATGTGGAGCTCAGCCCCTACCTGGCGGCGGCTTTGTTTGGAGTGGGCATCCTGGGAGCAGCTTTTCTGCTGTCCTGGGCGGCCGAAGTCGCTCAGATCGACATCCCCCGCGGTTTGGCTCTCGCTATTCTAGCCTTGATCGCGATCCTGCCCGAGTATGCCGTCGACCTCTACTTCGCCTGGGTGGCCGCCTATCAACCGGAATACGCCCACTACGCAACCGCCAACATGACGGGAGCGAACCGCTTGCTTGTGGGCGGCGGCTGGCCTTTTGTCGTCCTGCTCTTCTGTCTGAAGTTCCGTAAGAAAGAGGTTCTTCTGGACGCAGCCAACCGGGCCGAGATCTCCTATCTGACTCTGGCGACTCTCTACGCTTTCGTGATCCCTTTAAAGGGCCAGCTCAGCCTCATCGACTGCCTGTTCCTGGTCAGCATGTTCGCAGGCTATGCCTGGCGGACGGCCCTCATGGAGATCCACGAACCGGAATTGGTTGGTCCGGCTCGTCTGATCGCAAAGCTACCAGACCGCCTCAGGCGCCTCACCAACATATTGCTGTTCGGCTACTCGGGATTCGCCATTTTCTGTGCCGCAGCACCTTTCGCCGAAGGCTTGATCCATTCCGGAAAGCAGATGGGGATCGACGAATTTTTCCTGGTCCAGTGGGTAGCACCGCTGGCATCCGAGGCCCCCGAATTCATCATCGCCGCCGTATGGACTGTCCGCGGCCAGGCGGTAGCCGCCATCGGAGCCCTGATTTCCTCCAAGGTCAACCAGTGGACGCTCCTAGTGGGAACGATTCCCTTGGTCTATAGCATCAGCCTCGGCGAGGTGGGTCAGATGGCCCTGGATGAGCGACAGAATCTGGAGATTCTGCTGACGGCAGCTCAATCTCTTTTCGCCGTGGTGGTGCTGATGAATCTGCGAATAAACCTGTGGGAGGCGGGGGCTCTTTTTTCCCTGTTCGCGGCCCAACTCGTTTACCCCGCCATTCATTGGGAGGTATCGATCCTCTACATCGTGCTGACAGCGATTCTACTGCTGCTTCGGGGCAATGATATTGTACCACTTTTTCGCGAAGGCTTGATTCGCGTCTCAAGTGCTCACAAGAAGAGGGAGGGAACCCTATAGGGCCGCTCCTAAGATCCCCAGCCCTTGGAGACCGGCACAAGAGCGACTAGCGATCCGAACCGCCCACTGGCACGCGACTGCACTCGTCCATGTGGGAAATCTGTGCGACAATGTGGGTAAAGGAATCCGATAAATTGCTGACAAATAAGGTATTAGTCGCTTGACAGGAGGCGCTGTAACGGCCAGAATAGCAAGCAGTTTCCGGGGGGGGGCGTCCGGTAGCGACCAGGACGGAGAGAAACTCTGGAATCCGCCTGGAATTCCGGCATTTTCGGTCGCAAGGGAGCGTCGCCGGAATCTGGCTTGACTCCTCCGGACCGCGATTCGGGGCCATCTGTCAGTTTCGGTAGGATTGGGACGTAGCTCGCGTCTATTCGATTGAAGCGTCAAACTCAGGCCAGCTAGAAATCGGATCGGTCGACTGGACCCGGTGCATGCCCGCATCCGAGAACTTCTGAAACATTGCCTCGGTGGTCTCCGTGTAGTCCACCACCTCGGGAACCACAACCGGCGACATGCAATCTTCCAGCAGATAGATATTTTTCGTAAGGCCACGATCCCGAACTCGAGGATCTTGCAACAGATCTTCCACCGTCCAAGCCACGCAGTGGCTCTTTGCCTGCCCAGCGATGATCAGCCGGTCAAAGGCAAGCAGGTGCCGCAGGAAGGATTCGTCCTTACCGGCAAGGGGGTTGCCTTCATGATCCGTCGTCACCTCCGGCCCGAACACTGAGTAGTGTTCTGTCAGAGGGTGGCTGCCCTTGAGTCGAAAAAGCGGCTGGCTGCGACGGGTCACACCGTGAAAGAAAATGGCTTCTTCCAGTGCCGACACCAGCGCGTGGCCAATGCCCCCCAGCAGAGCGTGGTAGGGCCAGATGGTCCACTCATGTTTCTCTTGCTGTTTTAGTCTTTCAACGTAGTGCACCAAATACTCACAGGCCTGATCGTAGGGCAGATCCATCTGCTCGCAAACCGCCGGATCCACGGACCAGATTCCGTTTTGAACATCTGCATTGCTGATTGGAGTAAAGGGCTCCGGGTGGTCACCATCGTGGTTGACCAGGAACATGGAGTGGAAAATCTGAATCGGGTGATGGGTGTCCAGGGTGGGACAAATCCGGGTAATTCGATGGAGATTTCGATAGATAAATTCACACAGACGACGGCAGTCGTCAACCGCCGCCGCACCGGATCGACCCGCTACGAAGAGTTCAAAATCAGGATGACAGAAGGTGTTCTGGACGTCGATGACCATCAGACCGATTCGACACATGTCCGCGGCAGCGGGATGGACCTCGTGTTCCCGGCGCCACGACTGGGCCTCCCGGGCCCGCAGCTGATAGGGTACTCTCCACACCGAATCCACCTTCTCGAGCCGAAAGTGGGGAGGCAGAGGAAGTTCCTTAACCGGTGTTTCCATAGTGGCAGCGCTCGCGCTACATGACTCTATCAGGGGCCAACCTTACAATGGAATCCTGGTTGTGTTTCTTCTTTTCTGGTCCTGAGCGCCCTGATGAAGGATTGGAAAAAGCATGCTGAAATGGTCTTGAAAGGAGAGTGATGAAGAAAGTGTTCTCGTTTCTTATCGGTTGCGGTTTGACACTACAGGTACCGGCTCAGAACATTGGAGACCACTACGCGGCGGGTTTTAATCCCAACCGGACTTATTTGAACTCTGACCTGGGCGATTTCGGACCGGTTCTGGAGCTGACGGAGACCCTGTCGCTGGGCCAGATTGGAAGCGCGGACAGTGTCATCGCGTTCTCGGACAGCGAACAGAGGTTCCTGCTGATTGGTGAAGGGGGGACGGCGCCCAGCTACCATCTTTACAGCCGGGAAACCGACAGCCTCTCTTGGAGCTTTGTCCTTTCTTGGAGAAACGCAACAACTGGACTATATCCCGGCCTACTCTCGGAATGTCGTCCTGTTGGGAGGTCCGGCTACCACCACAGTGAAATCCGTCCGCGTTTCCACTGGGGAGCAGCTCTGGGAAGACACCAGTGTGGGCGAGACGGCCGGCCGCTATCCCCTTCCTTTCGGAAAACCTGGCCCTGTACCACGGACGCAACAAAGTGGTGGCCGCGGACGCCGTAACAGGACAGGTCTTCTGGAGCCTTGCTGCCAGTACCGCTCAAGCCCCACTGAGCCAGCTCAACAACCAGGTCTATTTCCTGGATACGGCCGGCGGTCTGCGTGCCCTGAACCGCTCCAACGGGCAAGAGCTGTGGAGCGCTGCTGAGGTGGGCGCCAACGGGTCCAATATTGTTGCGACTCCGGCTCGCGTCTTTGTAAACAATCCCGATACGGGAGAACTCGACGCCCTGGATGCCGCTAGCGGCGCCGTCCAGTGGAGCCTACTTCTCAAAGGCACGGTTTTTCGACTCCTCAGGGCCTGGCGCTAGCTTACGATCACCTATATGCCTTTTGCGATGACCTCGGCGATGGGCCGCCCGGGGTTCATGCAATCGATCCGGACACGGGAGAAATCCGGTGGACTGTCCAGGATCCTCCCGCCGCGGCGACCCAGGAGCCTCCGAAAGTACCCGACTTATCCGGCGCCATCGAACATGCCTTCGTTGCCAACCATGTCGTCTATTTTTACAACACGGTTCTGGAACAGAGCCGGGCCATCGACGCCTTCTCGGGGAACCTGCTGTGGTCCATCAAGCAACTCGGAATCCGAGGCCTCGCGGCCGCCGCTGACCATTCCCTCATTGTACTCTTGGAGAATGAGATCAAGATTTACCAGGGCTCCCATCGGATCCACTTCGCCCATGTTGCCGACGGCGGAGGTCAGACGACGCTGGTTACGCTGGAGAACCTGAGCGGGCAGACGGCGGCGGGGCGAATCGACTTTTTGAGCAGCCAAGGGAAGCCTTTTGTGGTCGGGATCAAGGACATCGGTACCGCATCCAGCGTTCTCTTTTCGATTCCGCCTAGGGCCTCGAAGAAGATCCAGACCTTGGGCCTGGGCCCGATCGGAAGTCCGGGTTGGACGCTCGTGCACAGCGATCAACCACTTCACGGAAGTTCCATTGTCCAGTTTACTCAGGGAGGTGTTATCCTGCTGGAGGCCGGCGTTGCCAACCCGAGCGAGCAGGCGGCTACTGCAATTTTGACATTGCTGGACGAAACCGGAAACTTCTTGGTTGACCTCACCCTGGTTCTAGAACCGGGTCATCAGCTGCCTCGCTTCATCCATGAACTCTTTCCAAGCGAGGCCGCCAACGATTTCCAGGGGACCCTGGTGGTGGACTGCGACCAGCCGATCGTAACCACCGCTTTGCGCACCCAAAATGATGTTCAGATGTCCAGCTACCCGGTCGGGCAGAGAATCCGTTGAATGATGGCAAGAGGATTCGGCGCCGAGGTGGCATCGGCAGGAAGCGTTCGGCTCTACCGCCAAAGGGTGACTCGGCTTCCGCAGGGCAAAGCGGCGGCTAAGACTTGTTTTCGTACCACTGATAATTGATCGCGATGTAACTTTGCCACTCTTCGGGAACCTCGTCTTCCGGGAAGATGGCCTCCACCGGACATTCCGGTACGCACGCTCCACAATCGATACATTCTTCCGGGTCGATGTAGAGCTGTGTTTCACTTTCGAGCGCCGGTTCATCGCTCCGAGGGTGAATGCAGTCCACGGGGCAGGCATCGACGCAGGCGGTGTCCTTGGTTCCAATACAAGGCTCGCAAATAATGAAAGTCATCGCCCACCTCCTACCCCTTCCAGTATTCTGAAAATTCCGAGGACGTCAACCCCTCTCTCCACTTTTCCGCGTTTGCGGAGTTTACGACCGAACCAGCTCCTGGGCGAGATCGGTTGACCCCCTCCGGCGGCTTTTCATAAACTTAACCAAAGTGAACCGGACCGAGCGTCTGCTAGACCTCATCACCTATCTGCTGAACGCCGAAAAACCGGTGTCCTGGCAGCAGATCAAAAACCATTTCGCAGAAGACTATGCTCGCGGTGTGGAAGAATCGAACCAGAGAAAGTTTGAGCGCGACAAGGCCGAGCTGATCTCGCTCGGCATCCCCATCGACTATGAGAGCGGTTCCGAGACCAGAAAAGAGGGGTACATCATCCGTAAGGAGACACTATTCCTCGCCGAGATGAAGTTCTCACCCGAAGAGTCGTCTCTTCTCATGCTCTCTGCCGGAGCGGTGCTGGAGAACAACAGCTTTCCGTACCGGGAAGAGCTCCAATCGGCCTTAAATAAGATCATCAGTGTCCAGCATCCCGTCGGCGCGCCTCCCGAGACGATTGCCATCAGCTATTCGACCAGGGGGAGATCGGGGTCTCGAGCGGAATGGGTTCATCGCATTCAAAAGGCTCTGCGCCGCCGCAAGACGATCGAAATCGAATACCATGCCTTCAGCACGGGAGAAACCACCCGGCGAAAAGTCGATCCTTATGGCCTGATTTTTCGTAAGGGCAACTGGATGATGGTCGGCTGGGATCATCTCCGGAAAGACCTGCGATCCTTCGTGATGACCCGCATCCGGCGACTCAGCATCAATACCAGGAAACCTGGCACTCCGGATTACACCATCCCGGCGGATTTCACTTTGAAGCGTTATCAAAATCAACAACGTTGGGAACTGGATTTGCACACCGAGATTCCGGTGACTCTTCGCGTCTCCACACACCGACTGCCGGAACTCCTGCCTCAGTTGAGCGCGGCCCAGCAGACTGGTGAACACACCTTCCGACTCAAAGTGACCAATGAGAACGGCTTGATTTCCTGGGCGCTATCCCACCGAACCGATGTTCAGATCCTGGAGCCACCCGACATTCAGGCTCGGGTTTGTGAAGTGCTTCAGAGGCTGTTATGAACGTCCCAGAGCGGATCAACCGCATCCTCTTCATCCTGAGCTATGTCTCCCAGAACCAGGGAGTAACGGTGGACGAATTGGCCCATCAGGCCGACCTCACTCCGAAACAACTGATGAAGGAGCTGGAATTCATGCTCCTCATCGGGAAACCACCGTTTCGTCCCGACGATTATGTCGACATCTATGTGGAGGATCAGAGGGTGTACGTCGAATACGACCAGATGCTCAACCGACCACTACGCTTTACCCGACCCGAAGCCTTCGCGCTGCTGATGTCCTTGCAGCTGTTGGACCAGGAAGTCGACCCGCAGAGGGTGCGATCCTTGAAGGACAAGATTGAGGGAGGCGTGGCCAGCTCGCTGGACCCTGCTGCTCCGATTGACGATCAAATCCTGCTCGATACTCCTTCCCGGCCCGTGTCCGATTATTTGGCTTTCATCCGTCAGGCCATCGAAAAGCAGAGGAAGATCGAAATCGAGTACTATTCCCTGGCTCATAACCAGACCAGCGAACGCACCATTCGACCCTATCTGCTCATGAAATACTTGGGCTACTGGTACTTGACCGGCTACTGTGAGCTGCGCCAGGACCTGCGAACCTTCAAGTTCGAACGCATCCTCTCCGTCGAACCTCTCTCCACCAGTTTTCCTCAACCCAAGGATCTGGACCTGGGAAAGTACAAGAAAGATTTCCTGCAATCCATGGGAGGAGATCCGATCGAGATCGTCTTCGATCCCGCCGTGGCGCCCTGGGTTCAGGAGCAATGGGGCTCTTCAGCTCAAGGGGAAGAGGACGGATCGGTCACTCTCACCCTTTTCAGCGAGACGTTGGAGTATCCGTCCCGCTTGATCCTCAGCTTTGCTCCTCATGCCCGACCTCTCAGTCCGCCCGAATTGATCGATAAGGTGCGTAGTGATGTCCAGGACATCTTGGACATCTACAAAATGAAAACCCCTAGCTGATGCTCTTGGAAGCCCGCAACGGAAAACCGCTGGCTCGGGGATCTTTTTTTAATCTGGGCCACCGAAACGGGGAAGGAGACATCTTCGGATGAGACCATTGCCAGGATGGAGGGTCCTGACCACTTTGCTTGGCTGGGCAGTAGCCTGCAGCTCTCCCTCCCAGGAAGCTACGCAGGCACTACAGACGGCTCACCCCCTTGAGGAGAGATTGCCTCTAACCGCCTCCGCCGACTTAGAGCCTACCCGTGGCCACCAAGCCAAAGGGGCGATCACCTTCCAGGAAAGGGACAGCCGGGTGCGAGTCGTGGCCCACATCCGGGGGCTCCAGCCCGGCGAACACGCTCTCAGCATTCAGGAATCTGGGGGTTGCAGCGCTGCGGACGCCACCGGCATCGGGGGTCATTTCAATCCCACCAACTCAAGGCACGGGTCGCCCCAAGGGGAAGAGCACCACGCAGGAGATCTGGGCAATGTGGTCGCCGACGAAGACGGCTACGCCCAGGTCGATGCGACTTTCGATTCCCTATCCTTGAGCGAAGGCCCGAACTCGATTATCGGACGTGGGGTGATCGTCTATGCGGAGGCGGATGACTCCACCACTCAACCCGCAGGGAACGCCGGGTCGCGAGTGGCTTGCGGTGTCGTGGTGGCGCACCAGGTTCCCACCGGACCCAGGGAGGGCTCGGGCCCTTGATGTCGGCCCGTCCGAAGAAACTGCCTTGAACCTTTCCGAATCGATACGCATCCCACAACAGAGCTTGGTGGATATCCGACAGTTTGGGGTGTACTTTCTAAAACCAATGAAGAGACTCTACGAGTCTATCCCACTACTGATCCTGGCGACGGGACCCGCGGAAGCAGGACACATCAAACACCGGTCCAGTCTGCAAAACTACTTCTTCCGACCGCAGAGCAACCTATACAACTTTCGACCGGATCTTTACATCTACGGCCAACTTCCGTCCCCCTGGATTCAGGGTCGGCACTACCATTCTGAAGGCCACTGCAATCTGAACCTACAGCAGTCCTATCTGACGAATTCGGTATCGCGTGGAACCTACCAGCTGGTCATCGGCAGTCCGGCGGGGATGGAAATCGTGCAAGCCAACACGGCCAACCTGATCTTCAGCGTCGTGCCCCAACGCGCTTTGATATACATCAACGATCGTCTGATCGGGAGCGCTCGAGATTTCTCAACCGAGAAGGAACGTTACACACTGGTCGAAGGCATTCACAACCTCCGTGTCGCTTTTCCGGGCTACATCCCTTTTCTCAGCGAAATACAGATCATCCCCAATCGCACCCTCCATCTGGATTTGGAGCTCGAGAGAGCGGCCGGAAGGTAGGACCGGTGCGGCCCGGATCTGTCATTTCACTTTGAATGCCGCTCTCAGGCTTCGATCCCCCCAGGAAAGAACGAGATCGCAGGCATCTGTTCCCTCGGGGTTCAGGGCGATCGTAAACTTCTCCACGCTCGAGTCATTGGCCAGGGTCTGCAGCGGGATAGAGGCGAGGTCTTGCTTGGAATCATGGTTCGTGCCCCAGATCCCTGTTTTGGAGTTGACCAAGAGCTCCCACTGGTCAGAACCTACCTTCTTGGTGAATAGAGAATACCGACCTTTGGGGACACTCACGCTTCCAAAAACCAGGTCCGCGGCCGCATTGAGGGTGGTGGCCTGATCGGCTCCCGTTCGCCAAACCATCCCTGTGGAGGCACGACCTAACATGTCGCGACCCTTCAACAAGGGACGTCCATACTCAACCGATATCTGTTTTCCAGCGATGGTCACACTGGTGATCCCGCGCTCTACTTGAGCCAAGACAAGCGTGGTGGCAGCCAACGTCAATAGGGTTATCATCCGCTTCATTCTCACACCTCCTTCTTCCCTTTCCGGGGAACGATCTTTGGTTTACTCGAGCAAATCCCGTAAAGCCGCCTCCAGACCCGGATACCGAAAGGAGTAACCCAGGGCCTGCAACTGGCGCGGCAAAACACGTTGTCCTTCGAGAAGCAGAGCTTGGGCCATTTCCCCCAGCAACAATCGCAGCGCGAAGACGGGCACAGGTAGAAGGGAAGGGCGTTTTAGCACGCGACCAAGCTGACTGGAAAACTTCCGATTGGTAACCGGTTGAGGCGCCGTCAGATTGATCGGCCCCTCGACTCTCTCATCAGAGAGCGCCAGTCGAATAACTTCCACTTCATCCTGGATGTGGATCCACGACACCCACTGCCGGCCGCTACCCAGGGGGCCGCCCACAAACATGCGAAAGGGGAGCGACATCCGCGGTAGGGCCCCACCCTGTGCCGAGAGGACGATACCCGTGCGCAGGAGAACCACCCGGACATTGTGCGCCTGAGCCTTCTGGGCTTCGCGCTCCCACTGCAGCGCAACATCGGCTGTAAATCCCTGACCTGGTGGGCTTTCCTCATCCAAGATCTCGTCGCCGCGGTCGCCGTAAAAGCCGATCGTCGATCCGCTAATCAGAACCTTGGGTGTCTTGTCACACTGGGAAAGGGCGTGGAGAAGGCTTTGTGTCCCGTGAATCCGGCTCTCCAGGATTTTTCTCTTTCTCTCCTCGGTCCAGCGGCCGGAGGCGATTGGTTCGCCAGAGAGGTGGACAACTGCATCCGCCCCTTCCAGGGCTTCCGGGCGGGGTGGCCCTCCCAGGGCATCCCACTTCACAGCCACCGCCCCGGGCTGCTGCTGCATGGCTCGATCAGGACGGCGGGCTAGCGCGGTCACCGCATGACCGTCCGCGAGGAGACGCTCACATAGAGCCTTTCCAATGAGACCTGTCGCGCCGCTGACCACAACCTTCAAGTTTGATTCTCCTGTTGATCCAGAGGGGTTCACCGGGGACGCCCGTGACGGCTTCCCTACCTCATAGGCGGGTTGCTGCACTGACCCACCCTTCAATGACTGACCCAAGTCGCCCGAAAATCAGAAAAGTGGCTGGGGGACAGGGATTCGAACCCCGATATCGTGGTCCAGAGCCACGTGTGTTGCCATTACACCATCCCCCAAGCCGGGACGGCCGCAATTATAGCAGCACCAAGGCCATCAGCAGTGAGCTTGGCGTCAATCATCGACTAGGGAGAATCCGGGGATTTCTCAACCAGTACGCACTGAGCCCGGCGGTTCAGGGCATAGGCCTCTTCCGTGGTGCGAAGGGCAAAAGGAGCCTCCTCGCCCAAGGAGACCGTCTGCATGCGCGAAGGCGCCACTCCCAGCGCCTCCAGATAGGCCCGAACAACTCGGGCCCTCTTGTCGCCCAGAGCCAGATTGTACTCTTCCGTTCCCCGGTCATCGCAGTGCCCTTCGATCCCGAAACTGAGTCGCGAGTTCTCCGGCAAGGCGAGCCAGTGAACGTTCTCCCCCAGGGTGTCTTTCGCCTCCTCGCTCAGTTGCGCACTGTCGAAAGCAAAAAACACCGGTTTGACGAAGCGTTCGAAACGCTCTCTCAGAGGTCTCCCCATCAAGTTCTCGGACGCAATGCGTCCCTCGTCCTTACTGAACACACGGACTGTAACCGCCTGAGCGGTAACACCTCCGAGCCCACTGGCAGACACTCGGTAGGTGGTTGTTTCTTCCGGGAAGAACTTGATTTTTCCGGCCGTCTCGACGGCGCCGACGTTGTGGCTGATGCTGACCGTGTCCGCGTTTCGAGCCTCCCAAACCAGCAAAGAGGAAGCGCCCTTGCGTATGGTTTCCGGCTCGATACGCACGATCAGTTGCGGAGCCTCCGCAGCGCCACGGTCCGAAGGCGACGTCGAGTCCGGGTTGGGGGGATCCGAGACGGGTGGGGTCAGAGGTGGAGGTCGCCGCTTACAAGCTACCTCAACGCACATCAACTGGGCACTCAGAAGCAGCAGACTCCACCGCACCCAGGTGATGAAACGGGCACTGAGAGCGTGGCTAATCGTCCCCCGAATCTTCAAGCGCTTGCGAGTTCTTTCCATCCAAAGGGCCAACCATCACGTCCGTGTAGTTTATCGTATCCAAATATTTCCGGGCAACTCGCTGCACGTCAGCACAGGTGACCGCACCAATCTTCTCGGCATACTGAGACGCGTAGTTTCCGCCCATCCGCAGAACCTCGATCGCCGTCAGAAACCGAGCTATCGCGTCGTTGGACTGAAAATGAAAGGCAAAACTGCCCGTCAGAAAATCCTGGGCCATGGAGAGTTCTGCCTCCGTCACACCGTGATCGATGAGAGTCTGCACCTCCGCTAGTAGTGCCTCCAGGGCTCTGGTTCGGTTGGCCATTGAGGTGCAGACATAGGCCGCGAATCTTCCCGGATATAGTCCGCTGCTGCTACACAGATCGCTGCTAGTACTGTAGGCCAGTCCCTGCTCGTCCCGGAGCCTTCTTGGAATGCGGCTGGTAAATCCCGGCCCGCTTCCGAGCACGACATCCAGAACTTCCAGTACGGGAAAATCCAGGTTATTCCTCCTGACCCCCAGATGGCCCAAAAAAATGTGGACTTGCTCCTTTGGCATGTGTTTCCGCTCGAACCATCTCGACTGCTGGCGTCTCAGCGGGGGAATCGACGATCTTTCATAATGGGGGTTGTTCCAATCGGAAAAGCGCTGGCCACACTGCTCCAGAACTTCTTGAGGTTCCACCTCTCCCACCACAACCACCGTACTGTTTTGAGGGGCGTATTTGCGGCGGTGAAAACTCCGCAGGTCCTCCACCGTCAGCCCCCCCAGACTACCGGTGGTGCCCAGGTTTGGGTATTGAAGTGGCCCCCCTCGATAGATGCTTCGATTCAGTAGGCCACTCCCCACACTCGGCGGGTCATCTTCCATGGACTGCAAGGACGAGATCGCGATTTGTCGCTCCCTTTCAAAACGATCCCGGGGGAAGGTCGGATGACAGAGGAGTTGCTCCAGCAGGGCCAGGCCCAGAACCATGTGCTCAGAGCCCAGTTCGAGGCAGACGCCACTGAGTTCCCGCTCACTGAAAGTGGATAGGTCTCCCCCCACATCCTCTACCAGACCAAAGATCTGTCGAAAAACGTACCGTTGGGTGCCCTCATCAAGCATCCGGGCGGTTAGAGACGCACATCCCGGAGACTGGAGGGGATTCTGGTCCGTCCCGACAAGGACCGCGCCCGAGATAGACACCAAGGGGAGACCCTTGCGAGGAAAGACTAGAAGCACCAGACCGTTGTCCAGCAGGTACCGTTCGAAGTCAATCCGCATCGGATCTCCCGGCGCGCATGACCCCGACAGCCATCCGTTGCGGAACCAAGAACTGGCGGGCCACCCGACGCAGGTTCCGGGGCGTCAGTCGTTCGATCCTTTCCCCGTACTCTTGCCAATATTCGACGCGATACAGGCTCTCCAACAAGCCCAGCTGGCTGGCAGAGTCGAGCGTGGTCTCAAAATCAGTCAGTAGCTCCATTCGGCAGTGGCTCTTGGCCCGATTCAGCTCCTCTTCGCTGACCAATTCGGAACCCAATCTCTCCACCTCTTCCACCAGCAGGCGCTCGACGTCACCCGGATCGGCATCGACGCGAAGTTCCAACCAGATGAAGAACAGATACGGATCCAGGGTGAGGGAAAATTCCGTTCCCGCCCATAGTGCGACCCCCAGATCGTCGATCAGTCTCTGATACAGCCTAGACAATCTGCCTCCGGCAAGGATTTTCTCGAGGATCTGCATTTCGAAATGTTCGGGCTCGAGCACGGAGGGTGCCGGAAAGGCCAGGACAAGGCGCGGAACCTCGGTGTGATCGGACACCTCCAAGCGGATAGGAGCTTGGCGGGGCGGTTCTACGGGAACCGCAATCGGCGCTTTCGGGCGAGCTGACAAACCGCCAAACAGATTTTCCACTCGCTCCACTACCGGATCCGTCTCGAACGCCCCGACGATCACCAGAACGGCATTGGAGGGCGTATAAAAGCGCTGGTAGTGTTCCCGCATTTGATCCACTTGAATGCGCATTACGTCCTCACGGCGACCGACCACCGGCAGACCGTATGGATGCACACGAAAGACCTCCGCCTCCAGACGCTGGCGCAGATTACTCCAGGGGCAATCCAGCTCCATCTTGAGCTCTTCTACGATCACCTGCCGCTCTAGTTCAACTTCTGAAGGCTCAAATCGATTGTGGATCATTCTGTCGGCCTCAATGTCCAGACCCACTTCCCAGCGGTCTTTCGCAAACTGAAAATAGTAGGCGGTACAGTCCTTCGAGGTCACGGCATTATTCGCGCCCCCATAGCGGGCGGTCAACCAGTCGATCTCGCCTTTCTGGTATTTCCCGGTTCCCTTGAACATCATGTGTTCCAGGAAATGGGATATGCCGCTCATGCCCGGCTGTTCAACTCGTGAACCTACCCGATACCACATCATGGTGGTCACGATCGGCGCGGCATGGTTTTCCTGGGTCAGTAGAGTCAAGCCATTGCCCAGTTGTTGCTTTCCGATGTTCGCAACCGGTGTGCGTTGTGCCCTCACGGCAGATCCCTCCGGCCACCAGGGTCGGTTTGATGAGAACCCGAACATTCCGCTAGAATGCGTCTCTGGAAACCGATGAAGACACCCCTTCTTTTTCTCTCACTGCTCCTCATCCCGCAGGAAATTATACCCGCAAAGCTTTCTCTTGCGGCAAGCCATCCTCAGGAGACCCTCCTCGAACCGCCAAATCAGATCGGAGAGACGATTCCTGTACCGGATTTTGAGAAGAAGTCGTTTCTCAACGGCATGGATCTGCTGGTTTTGAAAAGGGACCAGAAGCGATTGCCTTTCGTTCTGATGATCGTGAACGGTGCGGCTTTCGATCCCGCTGGGAAGTGGGGAGTGACTTACTTGACCGCTCACTCGCTGCTGGCGCGCAGTTCTCAGTTCGATCGCCCCTCCCTGTTCGAGTCTCTGAAGGGTTTGGGGACTGATTTGAAGGTTCACGTCTCCTGGGACGCTATTTACTTCATCGGCGAGAGTCCCTCGGGCCGATTGGAGCAATCCCTGGCTTTGCTGGCCGATCGGATCACACAACCGGAGTTTGAGCCCGTTTCTTTCGACACTTTACGCCAGACGGTTCAACAAGAAGTTCAAAGGGAGCTGCAGCAGGTTCACGGGTGGACCGAGCAAAGTTTCAGAAGCGAACTTTTCGGGGGAAATCCCTACGCTCACCCCGTCAAAGGGACGCCCGCGACCCTCGAGAGCATTACCTTGGCCGACGTCAAGATCCAATACCGCAAACTTTTTCTCCCGAACCAGGCTCAACTAGCAACCTACTGGGGTGGGGATGCCAGCGAGCTGTTTGGCAACCTGGGCCCCTATTGGGGGGTCTGGACTCGAAGTTTTTCGATGCCGTTTACTTTCCGCAAGGCCGATCCGGGCGGCAGCGCACGAGTACTGCTCAAAGATGCCCTCGCTCCCCTGGGAGAACTCCGGTGGGGCATCTTGGCTCCGCCCAAGGGATCTCGGACTTTTTACGCCGCCAAGATCCTCGAACAGTACCTAGGGATCATGCTACCTGCCTGGATAGATGGCGAAGATGGAGGGTCGGTGGACGTCTCGGTCGAGCTTCGAGCGGAGATGATGCCTGGCTACCTTCAAGTGCGCTTTTCCGCGGCACCCGAACGTCTGATCCCTTCCTTCGAAAAATTCGACCAACAGCTCGGGAAAGTCATGGGAGGAGGGATCGACGCGTCCGCATTTGAGCGGGCCCGCCGGATTGCCTTGCAGGAGTTCCGGCAACAATTGGCTGACCCGCAGGCTCGGCTGCACGTTTTGCTGGAAACCCGCCTCTACAACCTGGGGATCGGCTACATTGCGAATTACGGCCGGCGACTGAATCGAGTCCGGTTCAAAACCTTTCAAGACACTCTCGGAGCGTTCCTGTCTCCAACCGCCTACGTCGTAATCATCTCCGGGCCGAAGCGACTGATCAGCCAGCAGTTGGAGTTCCTACCCGGCGCTCAGATCTTGAAATAGCAAGGGCTGTCCGCTATAGTGAAGCCTGCACAGCTCGACTCAGCGACTGGGCGTGGGACCGCTTTTTTATTTTGTGGTGAATCGAAAGTACGTGGCAACCCGCGCCGAACAGCTGGTGGGGCCGGCGCTCGAGGCAGAAGGTCTGGAGTTGGTGCACGTAGATTTTCAGCCCAAGGGGGCTGGATCACTGCTGCGTATTTACATCGATAAGCCAGGCGGAGTGAACCTGGGAGACTGCCAGAAGGCCAGTCGTTATATCGGCGTTCTGCTGGACGTCGAGGACTTCATACCGCATCAGTATGTTCTCGAGGTTTCCTCGCCTGGGCTGGAACGACCGCTATTTAAGGAGTCGGATTATCGTCGTTTTCGGGGATGCGAAATCCATCTGCAGGTCACGGACAAAATCGAGGACCGCAGAAAGTTCACCGGTTCCATTCTGGACCTGTCGAACGGCGTCCTGAAATTGGAATGTGAGGATAGAACTTTCGAGATTCCTTTGGTGAAAGTCAGAAAAGCCCGCCTCGTATACCGATCCAGCTGATCGACGAGGTTAACTCCGGGGTTAAAGAGGAGTATGGCAAACACCTTAAGTCAAACCATCGATCTGATTAGCAAAGAGAAGGGAATCGATCCCGAGGTGATCCAGAGTGCCTTGGAGGACGCCATGGTGGCTGCGGCCAAGAAGTTCTTCAAAACAGAGGAAGAACTGGAATCGCGTTACAACCCCGAGGCCGGGACCATTGAGGTGTTCGCCGTCAAGAAGGTGGTTGAAGAAGTGGAGGATGAGGCGACCGAAATGGCCCTCGATCAGGTCCTGCAAATCGACGAGACCTTCGAAGTGGGCGACTACATCGAAATCCCTAAACCGACTCTAGAACTGGGAAGAATCGCCGCCCAGACGGCTAAGCAGGTCATCTTCCAAAAAGTGCGCGAGGCTGAACGGGAGATCATTTTCGAAGAGTTCTCCGGAAAAATCGGCCAGGTGGTTCATGGTATCGTCCGTCGGGCGGATGGGCGAGATCTGATTCTGGACATCGGTCGAACCGAATCGGTCCTGCCCTACAGTGAGCAGTCCCGTAACGAGCAATACAAGCCGGGCGACCGCATTCGCAACGTCATCATCAAGGTTCATCGTCTCTCCAAGGGACCGCAAGTCGTCGTGTCCAGAACCGACCCCAGCCTGCTCATCCGGCTCTTCGAGATGGAGATCCCGGAGGTGTACGACGGGACCGTCGTGATCAAGAACGCCGTGCGGGAAGGCGGCGAACGAGCGAAAGTAGCGGTAGCCAGTCGGGACGACGCGGTGGATCCAGTGGGGGCCTGTGTGGGGATGCGAGGCAGCCGCATCAACGCCGTCATTCGAGAACTTCGGAGCGAGAAAATCGACATCATCCCCTATTCGGATGACATCGTCGAGTACACCGCCAACGCTCTCAACCCGGCCAAAATCTCCCGGGTCCTCATTGCGAGCCCCGTCCACCGCCTGCTCGAAGTCATCGTTCCAGAAGACCAGTTATCGCTGGCCATCGGCAAGAAGGGCCAGAATGTGCGACTCGCTTCCAAACTGCTGGGGTGGGAAATCGACATCAAGAGCGAGGAAGAGAAGAAGAAGGAGATTCTCAGCCAGATGGAGCGGCTGACCGCACCTGCCCAAGTGACCCCTCTTTCCTCGCTGAATGGTGTGGGTGCGAAAACGCTCCAGCGACTCCAAGATGGTGGCGTTGGTTCCATTGCGGATCTGGCGGGCCGGTCCGTCGAGGATCTCACCACAATCGAAGGGATAGGGGATAAGAGGGCGGGGAAACTGATCGCCACGGCCACGGATTTCCTGGAAGCAAAGGACGATTCCGAAGGAAGCGCTGCCGAGGAATCCCAGGACTCGGAAATAGAGCAAGTGGCGGCGGCCATGGGATCTTCTTCCAAGGAGATCGCCTGAGCGCAACTCCGTCAGCCGGCGAAGAGGCCAAGCGCTGAGGTGGATGCCCACTCAAGGAAAGCAATGGAACAGATCAGGGTAAGTGACCTCGCTTCCGAATTCGAGCTGAAGAGTGCAGTCGTCATCTCAGAACTGAAGAAGATCGGGGTGTGGGTACCCACACCGGAGACGCCCGTGGATACGGATATCGCCAACCGAATCCGGCGGCGTCTCCAACTCATGGTCGAACTCGAGCAGGAGGAACAACAAAAGAAGGTTGAGAAGACCAAGGAAAAGAAGAAGCCGACTCCCCGCAAGGCCCGGGCACGTCGGACCATCAAAGAGCTGGGCCGCCCCCGCAAAGCCGACCGCAAAGTAGAAGACGAGCCGATCGAAAGCCCTCTGGCCGGATCGCTGAAACCTCGAAAGGGCAACAAAGCTCGTTACCGAAGGGTGGAAGTGCCCGAGGAGCCGCCAACCCCTGAGAAGGTCGAGGTCACGATCGAAGACGAGCCGATTATCGAGAAGGTCGAGGCCGAGGTTTCAGCCGAGCTTCTCGAGAAAGCATTACAACAGCCCGCCATCGATCTGAAAAAGGCCGCTGAGGCGGCTCGATTAGAAATGCTCAAACCGTCTGCCGTGTCACCGGAGGCAGAGGAGGCGAGCCGGGCTCTAGAACCGCCCCCAAGTCCACCCGACGACGAGATCGAATCCGTACCGGCTGCAGAGTCCCTAGATGAAGGGGTTGCGGTGGTGGAGACCGTTGAGGTCACCGCCGAAACAGACGGCGAGGCCGTTCCACAGACGCCCAGCGGACCTGCCATTCGCGAGATCCTGCTGACGGAAACAGTGACCGTCAAAGAGCTGTGCGAGAAACTGGAGATCAAGAGCAAGGACTTGATCAAAGAGCTCCTTCAACGAGGCGTCATGGCCAGCCTCAACCAGGCGCTGGGTCAGGGGATGATCGAGGAAATTTGCGCTCACTACAATGTGGTCCCCAACTTCGTATCCTTTGAAGAATCCGTCA
Organism: Acidobacteriota bacterium; assembly: GCA_965205565.1. Classification (GTDB taxonomy): domain Bacteria; phylum Acidobacteriota; class UBA6911; order RPQK01; family CBDBID01; genus CBDBID01. The sequence goes on along the minus strand of CBDBID010000003.1, from coordinate 51,476 downwards.
TCCAGGAACAGCAGTTCGAGGAGGGTCCGGAAGAGTTGGTCCCCCGGGGTCCGATCGTCACCGTCATGGGACATGTGGACCACGGTAAGACTTCCCTGCTGGATGCGATTCGCAAGAGTCGGGTTGCCGAAGCAGAAGCGGGGGGCATCACCCAGCACATCGGGGCCTACCGCGTCAAGGTGCACGACAGGCACATCGCCTTTTTGGACACCCCTGGCCACGAAGCCTTCACCCGAATGCGAGCTCGGGGAGCCCGGGTCACCGACATTGTGGTCCTGGTTGTGGCAGCCGACGATGGAGTGATGCCACAAACCCTGGAGGCCATCAATCACGCTCGCGCTGCCCAGGCCCCGATCCTGGTGGCGATCAACAAAATCGACAAGGCAGCAGCCGATCTGAAAAGGGTGAAACAGCAACTTTCCGAACTCGAACTCGTCGCCGAGGACTGGGGCGGTGACACAGTAATGGTCGAGGTGTCCGCCACAGAGAAGACGAACCTGGACCTGCTGCTGGAGATGATCCTGCTGGTAGCCGATCTTCAAAAGCTGGAAGCGAATCCCAAGCGCCTGGCTTCCGGTGTAGTGCTGGAAGCGAGACTGGACAAGGGACGGGGAGCAGTCGGCACGGTTCTCATTCAGAATGGTACGCTGCGAATCGGGGATTTCTTCGTGGCGGGGATGGCTTCCGGTAAGGTCCGAGCGATGTTTGATGATCGCGGCAAGCCGATCATCAAAGCGGAACCCAGTTGGGCCGTGGAGCTGCTCGGCCTTCAGGAACTTGCCCAAGCAGGGGATGCGTTTCAGGCCGTGGAAGATCCCATCAAGGCTCGCCAAATCATCGAACATCGGCGAGAACAGCTGCAGGAGGAAGGAGCCGGCTCGGCCAAACTGACGTTGGATGAACTGTACGCCCAGATGGAGGCCGGGGAAGTCAGGGAGTTGCCGCTGGTCTTGAAGGCCGACGTGCACGGCTCTCTGGAGGCTCTGGAGGACGTCTTGGAACAGCTCAGCACCGACAAGGTCAAAATCAAGGTGGTCCACCGGGGCGTGGGCGCCGTTACCGAGTCAGACGTCCTTTTGGCGTCAGCCTCCAACGCCATCGTGGTGGGATTCAACATTCGACCCGAGCGAAACGCTCAGGACACGGCTGAACATGAAGACGTGGAAGTACGTCTGTACTCAGTCATTTACGAAGTTTCTAAGGACATCCAGAAGGCCATGCTGGGGCTTCTGGAGCCAACCATCGCCGAGAGAGAGACCGGAAGGGCGGAAGTCAGGGACATCTTCCGGGTACCCAAATTTGGCACCATTGCCGGTTGTTACATACAGGACGGCTCAATCGCCCGGAACGCCGAGATGCGGCTGGTCCGGGACGGCACGGTGGTCCACCGAGGGAGCATCAATTCACTTCGCCGGTTTAAAGAGGACGTCAATCAAGTCCGCTCCGGCTACGAATGCGGGATCTCTATTGCCAACTTCAATGACGTCAAGGTAGGAGACGTCATTGAAGCTTTTGTGAAGGAGAAGGTCGCGCCTCAGCTCACCTGATTCCTTCGCCGTGATACCCCAGCCAAGAGCCTCGATGCCCATCCTTTTCTGCGCTCTGGAAATCTACCTGCCCCATAGCCATTCTCTCAAGGAGAAGAGGAGCATCCTGCGCAAGACGACCCATCGCCTCCGTTCTCGATTCAATTTTTCCGTTTCCGAAATCGATCATCAGGAGATCTGGCAACGGGCCCGCATCGGGGCGGTCTCGATCGGACCCGATCGCCGTACCCTGGAAACGGTCTGCCAAAAGTTCGTTCGCGAGAGTGAAAAGATTCTGGGAGCGGATCTACTTCGCTGCGATGTTGAGATTTTCGATCACGACTGAGATGCCTCGAGAAATCGTCCGCTTTACGCACTCGCATCACCGATTCGCCGTCACTTCGCATGCCCGTCCAGACGGTGACTCCATCGGCTCGCAGCTGGCCTGGGCCATGGCCCTGAAAAACCTCGGGAAAGAGGTCATGGTGGTCAATGCAGATCCTTGTCCACGACCTTACACGGAACTGCCCGGCTCTCACAAGATCCAGGTCGCTCCTCATCTGGAAGGCTCCTACGATGGCGTTTTCGTTTTGGAGTGCAATGATCTGGCTCGCACGGGGGTCGGGAATCTCGACCGCTATACTATCATCAACATCGACCACCACCCCAAGACCCAACCTTTCGGAGACCTCAACTGGCTCGACAGCTCGGCCGCTGCCGTAGGAGAAATGATCTACCGGCTGATTCAGAAGCTGGATCTCGCTCTGAACGCCGAGATGGCGAGCAATCTCTACGCCGCCATCCTTACCGACACAGGATCTTTCCAATTTTCCAATACTCGTGCCGAAACCTTTACCATTGTGAGTGACCTGGTGGCTGCGGGCGCCGATCCAGGCCAACTGGCCCAACTGATCTACCAGAGCCAACCTCTGGGAAAGGTCCAACTGTTGGCCCGGCTGCTCTCCGGACTGCAACTCGACCCGTCTCAATCCATCGCCTGGATCACCCTGACCCGCCAAATGCTCGCAGAAACAGGAACATCGTTGCAGGATACGGAAAGCCTCGTCAACCATCCCCTCTCCATCGATGGAGTGGCGCTGGTGGCGTTTTTTCGAGAGGAAGGCACTGGACGCTACCGAGTGAGCCTTCGCTCCAAGGGAGAGCTGGACGTGGGGGAAGTTGCCGCCCGCTTTGGTGGAGGGGGACACCAGAATGCAGCCGGTCTCTCCGTGGAAGGCACCCTCGAAGAAGTCGAACAAAGGGTCGTGTCCGAGCTGCGGCGGCTCATAGGGTGAGTCTGAGCGGCAACTCCACCCCGTCCAATCCTAAGTGCTCACTTCCATGCACACCATGATGTTTGTTGCGAAACGCGACACGACTGGATCGCAGGCGCGACGACGAGTCGATGCGGGGACATCAGGGAGGAGACGCAACACCATAGACACGGATATCCCGTCGCAACCCTCTGGGCGTCACCGTGTCTATGGTAGGGAGCACTAAACCAAGACCCATGAACGCGACGACTTCTGTTGATGGAGGTCTGGTGATCGACAAGCCCGTCGGGCCGACATCGCACGACATCGTCCAACAGATTCGCAAACAGCTTGGGGTCAAGGTTGGCCACACCGGAACCCTCGATCCAATGGCCAGCGGCGTGTTGCCGCTGGTTTTGGGGCGAGCCACGCGCCTGGCCCGCTTCTTTCAGGGGTGGGACAAAGAATACCTCGCACGAATCAAGCTGGGTATCAGCACCGATACCCTGGATGGAGAAGGGACGATCACCGATCGGAAGCCAGTGCCAAAGCTTACGGAAAGCCGCATCCAATCGATCTTGACCGAAGTCACTGGGAAAATACAACTCCAGGTACCCCGTTTCTCAGCAGTCAAGATCGGCGGGCGGCGGCTCTACGAGTTGGCTCGCCAGCGTCAAGCCGTAACTCCACCGAGCCGCGAAACTACGGTGTATCTGGGACAGTTACTGGATTGGACCGCCGACACCTGGGAACTCCGGATTCACTGCTCGTCCGGAACCTACGTCCGATCCCTGGCCGCCCGGATTGGCGAAATAGCGGGTTGCGGCGCCCATCTACAGAGTCTTCGCCGCACTCGATCAGGCCCTTTCAGTCTTTCTCAGGCGATTCCCCCTGAACAGGTCGATTCAAACTGGCAGGTGGGGTTTTGTCCTCTCGAGGAACTGCCCTTGGGATTCCCGCGTCTCAACCTGGGCGCTACTTTGGCCAGGCGAATCCAACAGGGTGAAACAATACCCCTGGAAGGGCGTGCCAGAAAAGGCCTGCAACGCATCTTCTGTGGTCAGCAACTCATCGCCATCGCAGAGGCCAAAGAAGAAAAGCTTCGGCCCAAGATCGTGCTGGCCTCGCCAAGTTCATCCGGGGGCTCAGCTCCTCACTGAAATCGCTGGAACTGCGCGTCCCTGTGACCCGAACGACTCACTCGTCTTTCTCCAGGGTTTGCAGCTGCCGCTTCAAGACCTTGCCCAAAGCACTCTTCGGCAACTCTTTCACAAACTCCACACGCTTCGGCACCTTGTATCTGGCCAGCTTGTCCCAGCAAAACTGCACCAGCTCCCGTTTCGTCGGCATCTGTTTCCGGTCGGCCACAACATAGGCTTTGACGATTTCTTCACGAACGGTACTGGGAACGCCCACGACCGCCACTTCGACAACTTTTGGATGCCCTAGCAAAACCTCTTCCACCTCGCGAGGATACACGTTCATTCCAGCACTGATAATGAGATCCTTCTTGCGATCAACGATGAAAAAGAAGCCGTCTTGATCCATCCGTGCCAGATCTCCCGTGTAGAGCCACCCATCCTGCAGCACTTGATTCGTTTCCTCGGGCCGGTTCCAGTAGCCTTGCATCACTTGAGGTCCCCGAATGGCCAACTCTCCCACCTGATCGGCAGGTTGGGGGGAACGGGTGGTTGGATCCACCACCATCGCTTCGGTCCCCGGCACCGGCACACCAATGCTGCCGTTCTTCCGCACTCCGAAGGTTGGGTTGACGTGGGTGACGGGTGAGGTTTCCGAAAGACCGTACCCCTCCACCAGTTTTCCGCCCGTCAACCCCTCGAAACGCTTCTGGACTTCGCCTGGCAGACCCGCGCCTCCACTAATGCAGAGACGGATAGAAGAGAGATCGCCTGCAGAAACCTTCGGATAGCGGTTTATGGCTTGATACATGGAGGGAACGCCACAAAAGACGGTGGGAGCGTGTTTTCGAATGCGCTTCAAGACCTCACCCAGGTCAAAGCGGGGCACCAGAACCATGGTCGATCGAGACAGCACCGCCAGATGGAGTCCCGTGGTCATACCATAGCTGTGGAAGAAGGGAAGGACACATAGGAGCACCTCCTGTTCGTCCTTCATACTCCAGAGCCAGGCTCGAGTCTGGGTGACGTTGGCCGCCAGGTTGCGGTGGGTCAGGACCGCTCCTTTGGAGAACCCCGTAGTTCCTCCCGTATAGAGCAGGATGGCCACATCGTCGGCAGAAACCTGCGCCGGGGCACCCATGCTCCCAGCTCGACGGAGGAAATCCCGATAGGTATAAACCCCCTCTGTCGATCCGGTCTGGACGACGGGTTTGTTTCTCAAACGGTACAGGAGCCGCAGAACGCTTGGCAGGAAGTCGGAAATGCTCACCACGATCACCCTTTTCACGGCTGTGGCGACCCGAATCTCGGCGAATCTTGGATACAACTGATCGAGAATCACGACCGTCTCCGCCCCGGAATCCGATAGCTGATACTCGAGTTCTCGCTCCACGTATAGAGGATTCGTGGGGACCAGCACCCCGCCCAGCCGCCAGGTCGCAAAATGGGCGATGGGATAAGCCGGCATGTTGGGAAGAATGACCGCTATACGATCGCCTGGCCCGACGCCGCTCGACGCCAAGGCCGACGCGAAACGCTCCACCATATGCCCCAGCTGGTCCCAGCGTAGTCGGGCTCCAAAAAACAAGGTGGCTGTGTCCTGGGGATTTTTATCTACACTTTGTCTGAACAACCGATCCATCGTCCACTCGGGCATTCGAATTTTGGCAGGGACCTCTTTTTCGTATCGCTTCAGCCAGATTTTTTCCATCATAAGTCCGATTCGAATGAAGGCGGACCCAAGGTTGCTATCTCCCCGGCGCTGATGGCCATCTCCACTTTGGCCAACCAAATCGGAGGCCTCGCCTGAGTCCAGCACGCCCTATCCGATGGCAACGCCAGGCGTTTCACCCACCCAGGATAGCTGGAGTATGGGTTATAGGCACTATATTATTCGTCCAGGGCGAGGCAACAGGTGGTTTCAGCTCAGCGCTCGCAGCACCTCGCGCGCGACCCGCCCTCTGGCACGAAGGAGAGAGCGTTTCTGATGTCGCTTAACCGGTTGGCACAGCAGCTTCATCGATCCAGCCACGTGCTCGTCTTTACGGGGGCGGGGATTTCGACCGGTTCGGGCATTCCCGACTTCCGGGGACCCTCCGGTCTCTGGACCAAGTGGGAACCTGTCTACTACCGTGATTTCATGACCTCCCACGACGCGCGAGTGCGGCATTGGGAGTTCAAATTACACGGTTGGCAAGGATTTCGCGACGCTCAGCCGAACGCGGCTCATCAGGCTCTTTCGGAGCTGGACCGTATCGGGTTCTTGCAGGCGCTGATCACTCAGAATATCGATGGGTTACACCAACTGTCAGGACACCAGCAGGGACGAGTGATCGAACTTCATGGGAGCAATCGCTTCGTCGAGTGCCAATCCTGCAAAACGTTAACCGACCCCGACTCGACGTTTGCAGAATTCCAGCGGTCGCGTCAGCCTCCCCTGTGCGCCTGCGGGGGCTACCTCAAACCCGCCACCGTCTCTTTCGGTCAGTCCATGCCCGAGGACAAGATGGCGGAAGCGGTGGAGACCGCCCAGAGATCCGACCTGGTGATCGCTACAGGATCGACGCTCGAAGTCGAGCCAGCTGCCTCCATCCCCCGGCTGGCTCGAGAAAGAGGTGCATTTTACGCGATCTTGAATCGGGGACCGACCGCTCAGGACGAACTGGCGAGTCTGCGTCTGGAGGGAGATGCCACCCGCTTGCTTACCCAGCTCGTCAGCCAGCTGCGGGAGATTCTAGCCTTAGCCTAGCGGGTCTCTCGCCATGGGACGTCAGAACCCAGTGCTTAACCACAAGTCTGCTGCGGTTGGTTGCCAAAGCGGCACTGGATCTTCCCACCGGTTGCTCACACCGGTCCCAGCTCCGCCAACCCACCTTTTTGCCATTCCGTGAAGTCGGCGACAATGGAACGAGGTGACCATCGCTCCAACTCCCCCCGATCATGGGTTGTGCTCAGCGCAACGCAGAGACACCCGGCCCTCTGGGCGGCTTCAATTCCGGCGGGTGAGTCTTCGAACACCAGACACCTCTGGGGTTGAACTCCGAGTCGCTGGGCGGCCAGCAAGAAGATGTCCGGAGCCGGCTTGCCATTTTCTACTTCCGGTCCGGTCACGATGGCGTCGAAACAGTCCCCAAGACCGAGTTCCGTGAGAACCAGTTTCACGTTCTCTGGGGGGCCGCTGGTGCCGACCGCTCGGCTCACCTCTTTTTGCTGCAGAGCTAGGAGCAAAGACCGCAGTCCTGGAACGGCCGTCTCCTTTACATGAGGTCTGATGAAATGGCGATACAACTCTTCTTTTCGTTCGGTGCCCCGCTGCAGTTCTGCAGAGTCGAGGGAACCTCCCAGCAGGGCCCTAAGAATGTCCTTGTTGCGTCTGCCGAAACCCGAGCGAATCGATGCCTCATCGGTAACTTTCCCCATCTCCTTCACCAGCGCCAGCCAAGCGCGGACGTGATAGGCGACGTTATCGATGAGCACTCCATCCATGTCAAAAATGACACCTTCTATCATGGACTCGCCCCCCAACCGTTTCATCCAGGAAGCCGGCTCGAACCCAAACTGTAACACACTCGCGGAGAACCCCAGAGCCCCATCCGGCCCCTTGCTGAGCGATTGCTTCGTTGTCAAACTATTCCCTCTCCCTCGGAACCGGATGTTGGTTTTGAAAGCAGGAGGCGCCAAGATCTCCAGGTGCTGAGGGTGGGCGCCGCAGCAAGGGAACCGCGGAGTGAAGCCCAGCTTGCCAATCATGTGGAAAAAACTCCGAAAGAACTGGTTCTGGCTGGCCGTGGGGCTGTGTGGCCTGGCCGGCACGGCTTGGGCCCCTCACTTGCAACCCTTGACGGTGGTGGACGTCAAGTGGAATGTGGCTCTGGCCCTTCTGATCAACGGATTGACTCTCAACCTGGCACATCTGCGCACCTCTTTGCAGCGACCCGAACGCATCGGCATCGCAGTGGTGTGCGGATACTCGTTCGTTCCCCTTTTCGCCTATCCGGTCGCCCAACTCCTGAGTCGTTCCAGTGGTGATTTGTCCACCGGTTTGCTAGTCATCTCAGCCATGCCGACAACGTTGGCGTCTGCCTCCATCCTTACCCGTCTGGCCGGAGGCAATGACACCCTCTCATTGCTGGTCACGCTGGCCAGCAACTCCGTCGGCTTTCTGGCGGTTCCCGCAGTGTTCGCTGCCACCCTGGGGCGGACCCTGCCTTTTCAGTCGGCGGATCTGATGGAACGTTTGCTTCTTATCGTTCTGGCGCCGCTGGCCGCAGGGATTGTGCTGCAGCAGAGTAGCCGGGTGGCCCGATCGGTCGCTTCTATGGGAATGTTCCTTGCCGTTCTGGTCCGGCTCCTGATCCTCAGCGTCGTGCTAGTCGGCATCGTCAAAGGAGCGATCGAGATGGGAAGAGAAGCGCATCCACCGAGGGCAACTGATCTGTTGTGGCTAGCCGGGGCTGTTTGCTTGGTTCACAGTCTGGCTCTTGTCGCTTGCTGGTCGACGGGGGTGGCGCTGGGTTGGTCTCGAAGGGATCGCATTGCCCTGTCCCTGAGTGGCTCGCAAAAAACCCTGCCGGCGGCTCTCTACGTGTGCATTGTTTTTTTCCCGAATCATCCCCTGGCCGCAATTTCCTGCGTCATGTACCATATCTTTCAACTACTGATCGATTCGTCTCTGGCGGAAAAGGCGAGCAGCCACTCGACAACACCGACCGACCTAGGTACCAGCGCAAAGGGAAGAGATACACATTGCACTATTACCGGCTGACGAACGACCGCGGCCAAAAGTTTTTGGCGATGCAGGACTTCCGACAATCACCTCGTCAGTCTGACAGCCCGGTATCCAGTGCTTCGGGATTTCAACGATCTGGCGGGACTGGCCCGATCACTGGGTGAATCTCTTGACGATCTGGCCAATCGGCTGGCCAATGCCTCGACAGCTCCCGGTTCTTCGCTAGCCGAACTGAGAGAAATGGGCTGGGAAGTCGCCCTGCCGTTGCTTCCGCCTCAGATTTGGGCCGGCGGCGTTACTTATGAAATCAGCCGTCAGGAACGGCAGCGGAAAAGCCGGCTACCCGATCTCTACTCTCGGGTGTATGAGGCGGAAAGACCAGAGATTTTTCTTAAGGCCACACCCGATCGCGGCGTAGGGCCTCAAGAACCGATCGGTGTCTGAGCCGACTCGGCGTGGAACGTACCCGAGCCGGAACTGGACCTAGTTCTGAATCAGGGCTACATCGCAGGGTTTACCATTGGAAACGACGTCAGCAGTCGCTCCATCGAAGGAGAGAACCCTCTCTATCGCCCTCAGGCCAAGGCCTACGACCGGGTGCTGCGCGCTAGGTCCCTGCGTGGTCTCAGGTGAGTCGCTGAATGATCCCCAGGATCTGCAGATCGAGTGTCGGATCATCCGGGACGGCCACACGATTTTCCAGAGCTCGGCGTCCACGGCCAAGATGGTGCGAAGCTTCGAAGAACTGACGGGATTCCTGCTCCAGCACAATCGAGTGCCTGATGAAACGGTCCTTTTGACCGTGACCGCCATCGTCCCCCCGGAAGAGATCACCCTGTCGGCTGGTGATCTCGTGCGGATCGCCATTGACCAGATTGGGACCCTGGAAAACCCCGTAATCGTGGTTTAGCGGATGTCTGGAGAAAGTCGAATCAGAGTGTTTTTTGGGAGACACCCGCCATCCACGGCGGGCCCTGATTTCGTTTTACCAGCGGGCCTGGATCAAACCTTTCTCCGAATACTGATCCTGTATTTCGCCGGGGCGGGCACTGCAGATGTCGCCCACGGTCCGCTACCTCTGCGGATTCTCCGCCTACGGCCTGGTGCGCGGCTGAACCCGGATCGACGAGTCTGCCAAACCCGCTCATTTCCCATAGAGCAAGTAGCAGCTCTTACACGGGTCGGGAAAGTCTCCAGACACAAAGCCCCCGCGGAACTCCAGGAAGGCAGGGCTGCTCCAAATGTCCGAAAAACTCTGCGTGTCCGGATGTCTCCATAGAATAGTGAAGAAGGCGGGTAGTACTGCCCCTCGAAGAAGCGGCTTACCTGGTGGCCGAAATGGCAACAGGGAGCGACCTGGCCCTGATAAGAGAAAGAAACCGCATCCAGCGGCTCTGCCAGACAGTGTCGACCCTCCCGGCGGGCTGTCAACGGAAGTTCCGAGCACAAAGACACTTCTATGCTGCATCCGTCGGCCTGCTGCCGAAGTTCCGCAATCTGTTCCTCCAGCTGTCGTTGCCGGCTTCCATTGTCCAGCCTAGGCTCCAGACGATACTTCAGAAAACTGCGCTCCCAGTCCTCCGCGTTGGAAATCACGTTGAGATGCTTCAGGTAAAGAATGGTGCTGCCCACCTGCTGCATCCAGGGCACAACCCGGTCTAATTCCTCAGCATTCCCTTCCTGGATCGTAAAAGCCGTCGCCAAGCGGAGGGCACTGCCGGCCTCGCGAACCATTCGAGTCAAGGTTTGCAGGTTGCGGGTCACGACTTCGAAGCTCGCACCCAAACGGACCGTTTCGAAAGTTTCGCGTGTGAGACCATCGACCGAAACCGTTAACTTATCCATCCCTGACTCAATCAACAGCCGGGCATTTCGCTTGTTTAGAACGGTTCCATTGGAAGTCATGGTAGGGATACAGCCGCGGTCGCGAGCCATTCCAATCATGCGGTAGATCTGGGGATGCAAAAGCGGCTCTCCCCAGCCGGTGAAATCCACCGTGTGCGCGTAATCCATCGCCTCACAAATTCGCTCGTAGGTCTCCAGCTCCATATCCAGGTGGAGATCTTCACTGGAGAAACGGGGACACATGGGACACAGCAAGTTACAACGAAAAGTGGGCTCCAGATTAAAGGCCAGTGACTTATCTTCCATTCGAGAATCCGCCGCTAGAGTCTAGCATACGCGGGCAGCTTTCCAGGTCGGCGTCAGGCCGGATCCGCCGGTCGCTCCGAGGACCTACGTAACAACCACTGCCCCTTCAGTCCAATCGGAGCCCTGATTGCTTCCACAGTATCCAGCTTTTGCGGATTAAATATACTGATTCGACTCATTATGATAGCCTAATTCCACGGCGGGTTTTAGACGGGCTTTGTATCGCCGGTAGCCGGCCAGTCCTGTGCTCGGCTCAGACTCGCGCAACGTCGATGGCTCGTTCAATTGAAACCTTTGTGGGATGACCACACACCTTTCCCCGCAGACAGTGGCTTCAGGGATGAAGGGCGCACCCAAACTCCTAAGATCGCAAGGTCGGCGCCATCAAAGACATCCTTGGGATCTGACCCCCAGGGAGGCCGTGCAGCTTCAGAGGCAACTGTGCGGGCAGATTCGCACTGACCTGTCCTTGCCGGCGGTTCAACGGGTGGGCGGGGTAGATGTGGGTTACGCTCCGAAGTCCAAAGAATCCATAGCCAGCGTGGCGGTACTCTCCTACCCGGACTTGACCCTCCTGGAAAGTTCCGTGGCCCGTTTGCCGACACCTTTCCCTTATGTTCCTGGACTCCTCAGCTTCCGCGAGGTCCCGGTGATCTTGCGAGCCCTGGAATCCCTCACCGCGCTACCCGATCTCATTTTCGTGGACGGGCACGGACGCGCCCATCCCCGTCGACTCGGCATCGCCTCGCATCTTGGCTGGTGGCTGCAAGCTCCGACCATCGGCATCGGCAAATCTCGACTGTGTGGAGAGTTCAAGCCCACCCCATCGCAAAAGGGGAAGCGGGTCGACCTCATGCACAAGGACGAGTTGATCGGACACGTGCTGTGTACTCGAACCGGCGTTCGGCCGATCTTCGTATCGGTGGGATACGGGCTGCCGTTGGAGCAATGTGTTCGATGGACGCTCCTGGTTACCTCACGATATCGACTCCCAGAACCCCTTCACAGGCTCACCGCTTGGCGTCCAATCGCGTATAATGCGGCAGTGGCCGACACGGAACTTCAACCCCGGACAGAGGATCTGGTCTTTCGACTCTGCTACACCCCCGTCCGCCTGCCGGAGATGCCGAGTAGTGCTGACACCCGTTCCCGCGTCCGGGGTCTCACCATCTCACAGCTCTTTTTTGGGCTCGATGAATTGGACGACCAGCGGATGGGTGCGCTGCTGCCTCACATTACGGAGGAACAGTGGACCGGGATTTTAGACCTCGACCTCTGGTCCCGCGACGAGGCACGGATCGGCCGGTTCCTGTATTGGCAGAGGCACATCCTGGAGGCAATACCAGCCGTAGCCAGAAAGTTAGTGCGGGCCACTGACCCGGAACTCTGGCGACTCACTTACCAAGCGCCGGTTGAACTGGATCCAGAAAACGCCTCCTCTCTTCTGGAAGCCTCCTTGAGCGCAACCTCGGCCGAACTGGAGGAGACTGCCTATCAGCATAGGACTCGCCGCACGGAGAGCCTCTACCCCAGAAGACCTGCGAAGTGCGCTCCCAAGTGTCTCTTCTCCCCGGTCAGCTCGCCGACACCGCAGAGCGCCCCCTGCTGCTTTTCGAGGCCGCCACGGCCCTTTCCTCCGAAACCGAGATCCAATCCTTTCTGGAGGCGCTCCTGTTCGTCTGTAACAAGATTATCGCAGCCGATCGAACTCCGCTGGAGACACCGGCTCAAGTCCGAAAGGCCATCGGCAAAGCCATTCGCGGCATCAACCTGGGGATCGATACCTGGTCTCAAGGCGACCTATCACGCGCCGTAGGAGGCATTCGAGAACACTACTTGCAGTCTTTTTATCAAATCGCTTACGGGGAATTGATGAAGCTCCAGAGCCAGGCCAGGGTCCTCGAACGAAACCGCACGCCCGAAGCCGGTTCTCTTTTGGAAAAGACTGTGGTGGAGCTCCTGCGGCCCTACCCGCGACGCGTCTGGATGCAAAAGGGCCGACTCCGAACGGAATTCTTCACGACACGAAGAGAAGTGCAAGACGTTCTTGACCAGCTGTTGCAGACCTCCGGAAGAGCCGCTCCAGAAGGGCTTCATCGGATCGAAGGGAACGGCGAAAAAGTGGAGTGAGACAATGGACTACAGCCGTGGGATACAGGTGCTCGAGGAAATGCTCGGAAAGGAAGAGGCTCGCGAAGTCTGTGACGCCTGGAAAGAGGTGCATCCAGATCTGGAACATTATATCGTTGGGTTCCTTGCGGGCGAGATCTGGGCTCGACCCGGGCTGGAACGAAAGGTCAAAAGTCTCTGTACGATCACGGCCTTAGCCGCTCTGGGCAGACGCGAGGCACTGGCCCTGAATATCCGGATGGCACTCAAGAACGGCGCTCGGAAAGAGGAGATTTTTGAAGCCTTGCTCCACATTGCCCCTTATGCGGGATTCCCGGCGGCATGGGAGTCGCTGCTCATGGCCCGAAAGGTCCTGGGTTCCTTAAAAGACTAGACCAGTCCCTGGGGGCTGGCTCGACTTCCCGCTTGCCTTCTAACGTTCTTCTCCCGGCGGTCGAACTTCAGGATCGAGGCCAGGAAGGACACTGGATGCGATATCTTTCCACCGGTTCCAGAACAGAGACCGACCTTAAGTACCTTCCCAAAGGCGGTGAGCCGCAGGAGTTTACCCTTGCGGAACTCAATCGGTGGATCGATGGGTATGCCTCTTTGTTATACGCGAGCGGCGTACGAAAGGGGGATCGCGTCTGCCTTTACCTCCCCAATTCGCCACAGCTGATCGTTTCTCTGTTCGGCAACCATCTGCTGGGCGCCATCACGGTTCCGGTCAACCCAGGCGCGACCGCCAAAGAGCTAGCCTATGTCGTGCAGACGGCCCAGGTATCGGCGCTCATCTCGGAGGCGGACCTGGAGACTCCCTTGCGACTTCACCTGCGCCCGCAGGAGTTTGGGGTGGCTCTCAGGCCAGCGGTTGGTGATTTTCCGGAAAACGAGGACCCGGCTGCACCGGCTCTTCTGTTTTTTACCTCCGGGACCACAGCACGACCAAAGGGCGTCGTCCTGACCCACGCCAACCTGAGAAGCAATCTGCGTGATTTGATCCAGGTGTGGGGCTGGACGCCCTCGGATCAGCTGCTCTTGGCACTCCCCCTTTTTCACGTGCATGGATTGGGAGTGGGACTGCACGGATGGGCGCTGACGGGTTGTGGGGCGACGGTGCTCGAGAAGTTTGAGCCACTCAAGGTGTTGGAGCTCCTCACCCAAAGGGAATCCACCCTGTTCATGGGTGTCCCCACTATGTACCGCCGGCTACTGGAGGCCTTTGAACCGAAACGCCACCGCATTGAACTCCGCTTGGCCATCACCGGGTCCGCTCCCATGTCTCGCGAACTACATCGGGCTTGTCGAAGAATATTCGGGCAGACTCTGCTGGAGCGCTACGGCATGACCGAGACCATCATGAACACCTCCAACCCATCAACAGGAGAAAGGCGGCCTGGGTCGGTCGGACAACCCCTGCCCTCGGTCGAGATTCGCCTGCGAGATGACCAGCGGCGCGAGATCAAAGGAGCCCACCAGCCAGGTGAAGTCTGGGTTCGAGGGCCGAATGTTTTTGCCGAATACTGGAGGGACCCTCAAACGACGCAGCAGGCCTTTATCGACGGATGGTTCCGGACGGGAGATCTCGGCTACTGGGACAAAGACGGGTATCTGTTTCTCGAGGGTCGAAGTTCGGTCGATCTGATCAAATCGGCCGGCTATCGGATCGGGGCCCGAGAAATCGAAGAGGTTCTCGAGCATCATCCGGCCCTGCGGGAGGCGGCTGTCGTGGGCCTACCCGACGACGATCTGGGCGAACGGTTAACGGCCTGCGTGGTGGCGCACCAGCCGGTGGAGGAGAACGAAATTATGGCTCATTGCCGCAAGTTTCTGGCGCCCTACAAATGCCCGCGCCAGATCGTCTTCTTGGAAGCCTTGCCGAAAAACGCCCTGGGCAAGGTGACCAAAAATCAACTCAAAACATCGCTCGTGAATCGGGCGAGTTAGATCGCGAGGTCTTCTTCGGAGTCAAGCGCAGGCAGTGGGCTACCTGGTTTCGCCGGCGCTTCCCTGGGCTTCTTCCTCACTTTCAACATCTTTGACGCATCGGAAGCCCAATCCGAACTGCGACTTCGGGAAGTAACCGCTACGCGACCACAGATAGGCGCTGCCGCCCTTGATGGCGAAGGAAGCTCCACGTACGGCAACGTAACCCTGGCGAAAGGCGCTTTCCCCTCGGACCGGGCTGCCTTTGTAGGGTTTGATCTTTTCTGACGTCCATTCCTGGACGTTGCCCATCATATCGTAAACACCGTACGGGCTCATATCGGTCTCGATCTGGCCCACTTCTAACGTATTCCGATATCCGATCTCGTTACAATTGGATTTTGTGGGGTCCCATTTATTGCCCCAGGGATACGCATATTCTTCTGGGCCGCGGGCCGCTTTTTCCCATTCCGCCTCGGTCGGAAGTCGCTTTCCGGCCCACTTGGCGTAGGCCTGTGCATCTTCCCACGTGACATTGGCTACCGGATAATCCTCTTTTCCGATGGCATGGAATCTTCGCCAGTCTCCTTCCGGCTCATAGTCGCTTTGCGTAACAAAGCGAATCCACTGGCCGAGGGTCACCTCGTAGGCGTCGATGTAGTAAGCGGGCAGATCGACCTTATGGGCAGGGGCCTCCAGTGCAGGACGGTTCTTTGGGCGCTCGTCAGTGCCCATGGTGAACTCCCCGGCGGGAATGAGGATCATCTCTCCCGGCAGGGGCCTGGCTGAAAGGATTTCCTCCACATCCTCGACCGGAGGGGGAGGGGCTGGCTCGGAGCCACAGGCCCAAGGTGCCAAGAGGAGAAAAGCCCAACGGGCTATGCGTCTCATTGGAATGATTGTATCACCCACCTTTACCGCTGACAATAAGGCTAAAGTCCGAATCCCAATCAGGTCTGTGCCTCAGATACACTGTAGTTCCTGCGCACCCATTGCAAGGCCTCCACCTTCGATCCCACCTTTCCCTCCAACTGGAGGTCCTCGACCTTTTCCAAGATCTCCGAAAAGATGGGACCAGACTTGAAGCCGGCTTCAATCAAATCGTAACCGTTGATGAACGGCCTGGGACGCATGGCCTCCTGGCTCAGCCGATCCAACTGTTGCCGGCAGAACTCATAGTTGCTCAGGTCCCGATGGCTAGCCAGACAATCCAGGCGGTGCAATTCGAGATGCTCTCCAAACTTCTCTTTCCGAAGAAAGCGCTTCAACTTGCTCTTCCTCATTTCCCGAACATGCATGAAACGAAGGTGGTGGCGCACCAGATCGACCACCTGTTCGGTGCGGCCCTTAGAGATCCGAAGCCGGCGGCAAATCTTTTCTGCCATGTCCGCTCCGACCTCGGCATGGCGATTAAAACGGATCCGATCCTGCACGGAAAAAGTCGGGGGCTTGCCGACGTCGTGTAACAGAACCGCCAGCGCCAATGTCTCCGTTACCTCCTGCGCGAGAGCAAACATGAGAGTCGTGTGTGTGAATACGTCTCCTTCGGGATGGAATTGGGGCGGTTGCGGCACCCCTTTCATGGCCGCAATTTCCGGCAGGATCACATCCAAGATCCCCGTATCCAATAGCAGCGCCAAACCCCTTTCGGGCGCAGGTCCCGTGAGGATCTTCAGTATTTCGTCCCGGATTCGCTCCCAGCTAACTTGGGTGAGCAATCTGGACAGATCCCGGACCTGCCTCCAAGTATTTTGTTCGATTCGAAATCCCAATTGGCAAGCGAAGCGCACCGCTCGCAGGATGCGCAGTTTGTCCTCCCGGAAGCGCTGAGCCGCAGAACCCACCGTACGAATCAAACCGGTGGTCAAATCGTTCTGGCCCCCGATGTAGTCTATGACCTCCTCCCGAAAAGGATCCAGGAAGAGCGCGTTTACCGTGAAATCCCGGCGCTGGGCGTCTTCGCGAAGGTCACTGAAGCGGACCGAGCTGGGGTGCCGTCCATCCTCGTAAATCCCCTCCACCCTGAAGGTAGCGACTTCGTATCGGATTCCCCGGCGTGGGACTACGATGACGCCGAATTCCCGGCCCACGGGTGTGGTCCTCTGGAACAGGTTTTCCACCGCATCGGGAGGAGCCGAGGTGGCAATGTCGATGTCGGCAACCTTTCTTTGCAGCAGGAGATCGCGAACCGCTCCACCGGCAAAGTAGGCCTGGAATCCATGCTCTACCAGCCGCTGAGCGATCTGCAAAGCCCCCTGCAGCAGAGATTTGTCGATTCGATCTAGAAGACTCATCGGCGGTCGGGCGGGTCGAACCAAGGGTTCGTTCTCGTGCCGTTCTGGCTCCCCTTCGGTGATTCGCCGCCATGGTAGCATATCGACGGGACGGGTCCGGTGAGATTGATCATAGCACTGCTGTTGCTGATCCAACTGAGTTTCGGGCTCTTGTGGTGTCTGCGGCCAGAAGACGAGGCGGATCTGACGCATTCGGTTCCTCACGATGTGCTGGGGCTTCTAATCCTGAACCCGCCGATTCCTGATCTCACCCAGCTCCGCTCGACCCGGGCGGCGGCTTGGTTGGAGTGGGGTAAGGAGAGCATCCAGGAAGGGTCGGTCTGGCCTGGGGAGGGGATCGTGAAGCCCTTGTTGGATCGGCACATCGAGAGGGCCTACATCCTTCTGCACGGCCTGGAACCGAGGACGAACCAGACCTATCGAATGCACGTAACCGCCCTACTCGTGCCCAAGCCTTTCCATGGCCGTGCTCTCGAATTGGCAGTCCGGTTGGCGTTGAACGCCCTCTTCGCCTCCCGGGAGGCGTTCCCAGCAGAAGCCGGCAGCGTATCCGTCTATCGGGGTGCAAAGCGGGAACAGCTCGTCTACCAGGTGAGAATGCCCCGATTTCTCCTGCTGTCCACCAGCCTGGAGGGCTGGAGAAAAACGCTTCGCACGGGGGATGGGCAACTACCTGACCTGAGAGAAAGCACGACATTTCGCCGCATCCAGGCCCACCTCCCCTGGCGGCAGGGAGTCTTTCTATATGTGGACGGGCGCCGCATCCTCCCGCTGCTGCCGACCTTCGGTTACTCGGTCCGGTGGCAAGAAGAAAGGCTACGGGATGATTGGTACGCAGTAGATCCCTCCAGGCGCTAGCCGCGAGATGAGCTGGGAATGACCCCGAAGAATCGGGTCGATGTTTGCTGCAGGAATCTGGATCGATCAGGTAAAAATAAACACCCGGCCCGTTTCCACCTCGATTCTCTGAATGCCATAGGGCAACGGGAAAGGTTGGGTCGGATCAAAGGGAGGATCCAGCTGCTTGCCAGCCGGAGAGAGGATCAACATGACCAGAGTCGGTGGCATCGGCACTCCATTCAGGCGAGCCTCCTGTACTTCGTAGGCCCCCTGCCCAGCCCGGGTGGACAACCTTCCCAGGATCTCCAGATCTTGTTCGCCGCGAAAAAGCCCCTGGAACACCTGACCGGTCCAATCCCCTTCCGAGGGCCTCATTTCGTCCGGATTGAAGGTGGCAAAGGTGGTGAAGACACCGTCGCCCAACCGTACCGAAACCCGGCGAACCGCTGGATTCGGCTCTTCCTGCAATCGGTAGGCCAGATACGCATTGAGCTCCTCCTCAGTGAGAACGTAGCTCTTCGCGGTGGCAGATCGAGAACGGCTGGAAGCCTCCAGATCCCGCAGCACCTCCTCGACCCTGTGCGCAGGCCCTGGGGGGTTCTCGACCGAAACTGCGTGGGAGGTCTGAAGGTAGGGATGGGAGAAAACGGCAACCAGAAATAGAACAAGGTACGACCTGCTCGTTGACTTCATATTCTGTTAGACGCGTCTGAGGCTCTCGAGTTGCGGGTTCTTCTGACCAGAAGAGCATCGGGCGCCCCAAGAGCCTCCTTCGGCTAGGCCGACGGCTTGGAGGCCAGGGCGCGACCGCGCGACGCAGCCACGACGTCGATTTTTTCCAGAGTGGTGCGACGCATCGTCTCCGCGATCACGCCCTCCATTTCGAGCTGGTCTTCGAGCTGGCGAATGCGGTCGATCTGGGCGCGGGTCTCCGGATGACGCGGCACGAAAAGGGAACAGCAATCCACATCAGGTTGGATGGAAATTTGAAAGGTTCCAATCTGGCGAGCCGCCTCGATGATCTCTTGTTTGTCTTCGCCCACCAAGGGCCTCAGAATAGGCATTTGGGCCGCCGCTGAGATGGCGGACAGGTTCTCCAGAGTCTGTGATGCCACCTGGCCAATGCTGTCACCCGTGACCAACGCTCGGGCCCCTTGCTCGCCGGCTAGCCGCTCAGCGATTTGAACCATCAGCCGACGATACAGGATCACCCTCACCTCGGCGGGGCTAAACGCCACCACCCGGCGCTGGCACTCCGCAAAAGGTACCATCCAAAGCTTCGATCCGTATTGGTACTGGTCCAGCAACCTAACCAACTGACGAACCTTCTCCTGTGATTCAAGCGTGGTGTGCGGGAAACTGTGGAAGTGGACGAAAAGGGCTTGGCACCCACGCTTCATGATCTTATAGGCGGCCACAGGGGAATCAATCCCTCCCGAGAGCAACACCACAACCTTGCCGGAAGTGCTCGCCGGGAGCCCTCCGGAGCCTCTCAATTTCTCAAAATAGAGGAAGGCGCGACCGTCCACGAGGTCCAGGTAGCAAGTCAGATCGGGATCTTTCAGTTGCACCTTCATCCCCGACTTGGCCTGGATCCAGGCTCCCAGCTGCTCGTTGATCTCCTGAGAAGTCAGGGGGAAGTTTTTCTGTGCTCGGCGGGTCCTCACCTGAAAAGTCCGGAATGCTCGGTTCCGGACCAACGACCAGAGATCCTCCTTCAGGGATTCCAGCTGAGGAGATGACAACCAAGCGGGTGAACAGGAAACGACTCCGAAAACCCTCTGCAGGCGCGGCACGACGTCCTCGAAGGCGGCATCTGGGCCGAGCCTTGCGGCGATGCGGCCCGAGAGCCGATCAACGGAACGGCAGTCCGTTCCGTTGAGGGCCTTTTTGATATTGTCCACCAGTCGCTTTTCAAAAAAAGGCCGTTTCTTTCGCTTGAGGCTAATCTCATGGTAGCGACAGAGAAGGAACCGCTTCATTCGTCTCAGCCCAGCTAACCGATCTTCTCGACAACCATGGTGATTTCTTCGACCTCACCCTTCTTCCTGAAATACACGTGGACATACGAGCCGGCGGTGAAATCGTCACCTTTGATCGAACTCGGAACAAATACAAATTGATGCGTTCCGCGGTTCGTACGAATCACCAGGTGTTCCTGCGTGACCGACTCGACAGTTCCGTACATGTCGTAGATTCGATCTTCTTTCGGTTCGCCCTTGCTCCAGAGTTTCCAAACACAGGAGGGTTGGATCAGTAGTACAGCAGCGAGTAAGACAAGGCGGACACGCATGGACCGGTATTCTATCGAACGTGCCCTGCCTTGGAAAGGAAACCGTGCAGCCGTTCAGGCACTGCCGACCCCACGACCAGCCAGTGCCTGAGGTTCTCGATCCGTGGCCGCTAGCTGGAGCGACTCAATCGATTCAAGAGATCTCGAACCCTTGCCTCAATGAGATAGCGTGCGACTCGAAAGGAGACAATCGTCTGCTCCGGATCACCCCGGGCAACGGCTGGGTCCGGTATCGGCCAGTGTTCCCGGGTCACGGGAGGGGGTGCCACAGGACAAACCTCTCGAGCCCCCGCGCAAAGGGTGATAACATAATCGAAACTTGTCAATTTTTTCTCGTTCAGTGACTCCGACTTCTGAGGCGAGATGTCGATGCCGACTTCGTTCATCGCCCGCATCGCATAGGGATGGAGTCCAGCCGGCTGAGTTCCCGCACTGGATACCTCCACCCGCGCCGCCCCATAACTGCGAGCAAAACCTTCCGCCATCTGACTCCTGGCCGAGTTTCCCGTGCAAAGAAACAAGAGGCGAATGGGCAATTTAGCCATGGATAAATATTGTTTCTTGTCGACCTAAACATATGCTACCATAGCCAGGCATGGCGACCGTTGAAACCCATCCCTGGAAGGTGAGACTTTGGGGGGCTCTCTGTGTGGCGATCGTCGGCATCACTCTTATTGTAGCTCAATTGTGGCGAAGCGACCTGCTGTCCCACTCGGCTCGGTCAAACGCCGATTCCACACGGACCGCCCAAGATCTGATCTTGCGGCACAAATGCGGGAGTTGTCACACCCTCAAAACGGCAGGGCTCAGCCTCAACGGCAAGGTGGGTCCAGATCTGAGCCACCAGGCCCTGCGCGAGCGGTCCGATCGATGGCTGGGCCGCCAATTGACCGACCCGGAGTCTATCCCTGACTCCGAAGTGGTTCACGGATTTGAGGGAACACAAAAGCTCATGCCCAGTTTTGCCCAGATGACCGACTCGGAGCGAGCGAAGCTAATCGACTTCCTCCAGCGACTCCGTCAGGATGCCGGTGCAGCGGATTCTTTGGCTAGGAGCCTATCCGGGGCGGGCCGAAAAGAGCGACCGGAAAACCTCTATGACCTTTGGCCGACGAGGTTCCTCGAAACCTTGGTGCCAGTAGAGGGAAAACCGGCTCAGGCCAGGTGACGCGTCCTCGTCATAGTCTATTCGGTTACGAAGATAGTACTATTTTACCCTCTGATCCGCCTGCTGGCGCTCAGCCCGGCCTGAGTGGGAAGGCTACAATGGCAGGAAGAGGGGTGCGAACCATGCCCAACGATGCTCTCAAACAGGCCGTATTGGTGGCCATCGGTCGGAGCCCGGTTGGGAAAGCTTCCAAGGGGAGCCTGCGCCACCTGCGGCCCGACGACCTGGCGGCTCAGGTCGTCCAAGGGGTGCTGCAGCGAGCCCAACCACTTCGAGGCGAGCAGGTCGACGACGTTATCCTCGGCTGTGCGATGCCGGAGGCGGAGCAGGGACTGAACATCGCGCGCATCGCCACTTTGCGGGCAGGCCTGCCAGATGAAACGAGTGCCATGACGATCAATCGATTTTGCTCGTCCGGCCTGCAGGCGATCGCTTTGGCCGCCTATAGCATCTGTTGTGGAATGAACGAGGTGGTCCTGGCGGGTGGAGTAGAAAGCATGAGCCTGATGCCCAGGGAGGGCCACCATTTTTCTCCCAACCCGATCCTGGCGGAATCCGACCCGGACGTCTACCTTTCCATGGGACTGACCGCCGAGAACCTGGCACAGAAATACGATATTGGACGGGCGCAGCAGGACGAATTCTCTCTAGCCAGTCATGTCAAGGCCTGCGCGGCTCAAGAAGCGGGCCGGTTTGATCGGGAGCTCGTTTCCTTGGAGATCTCCCTCGAAGAGGTGTCGGAGAATGGGAAAGAGTCCCGTCAGATTTGGCTGCGAGCAGACGAAGGACCTCGTCCCGATACTTCTCTGGAAGCGTTAGCTCAACTCCAGCCCGTCTTCCAAGCCCAAGGGACCGTCACAGCCGGCAACAGCAGCCAGCGAAGCGATGGAGCGGCATTAGCGCTCCTTACCTCACGCAGAAAAGCCAAAGAACTGGGCTTGGCCCCTGCGGGGAGTCTCGTTTCCTACGCCACTGCTGGAGTGGCTCCGGAAATCATGGGGATCGGCCCGGTAAGCGCCATCCCCAAAGCCCTGCAGGCCGCCGGATTAGAATTGAAGGACATCGGGCTGATCGAGCTGAACGAAGCCTTTGCCGTGCAAGCCCTTGCCGTCATTCAAGAGGCCGGGCTAGATCCCCGCATCGTGAACGTCAACGGGGGAGCCATCGCTCTGGGGCATCCCTTGGGATGTACCGGCGCAAAGCTCACTGCCACAATCCTGTCCGAAATGGAACGTCGATCCGTTCGGTACGGCCTAGTGACGATGTGCATCGGTGGCGGGATGGGGGCCGCCGGTGTCATCGAATGCTACCGTGTCTAGCAAGGTCCTTGTTACCGGAGCATCCTCCGGAATCGGAGAAGCCACAGCCTACAGGTTCGCGGCAGAAGGCCACGATCTGTTTCTGGTGGCCCGACGGGAAAGCCGTCTAGCTCAGGTCGCGGAACGCTGCCGCTGGGCAGGCGCCGGGCAGGTTCTTTTCGAGGCCCACGACCTCGCCATCCCGGGGGCCGGCTCTGTCATCGTCGACAACTGCCTCCGCCGGTTGGGCGGCCTGCACATCCTGATCTGCAACGCCGGATATGGGTTCTACGGTCCGGTCGCTGAAATTCTTCCGCAGGAGATGGAACAGATCTGGAGGGTGAATTATCAGTCCGGTTACGAGACTATCCATCGAGCTCTTCCCCACTTCCTTCAGCAGGCGGAAGGACACATCGTTCTGGTCAGCAGCATCATCGGACGCAAGGCGCTTCCTTTCTCCGCCCCCTACTGTGTCACCAAGTCAGCTCAGATCGCTCTGGGTGAGGCCCTGCACGGGGAACTCCGATCGAAAGGCATTGGAGTCACCGTCGTGTGCCCCGGCTTTACTTCCACGGAATTCCATGACTCGGTACGCCGACGGGGTTCCTTGCCGGCATTTCGCCGGCCGGTCAGTGGTCAGGACCCGCAAAGGGTTGCCAAGTGCATTCTGTGGTCGCTGCGCAGGCAACTCCGGGAAGTGCACCTGACGGCGCCCGGGAAAAGCCTCCTCTTCCTGAACCGCCTTTTCCCAAGCCTGACCTGCCGCCTTACGGATTGGTTCCTGAATCGCCAGCTGAGTCGTAGCGGTCGCTGCTGATCGACCCTGCTGGGAGATCTGAGTGTGGAGGTCTGCGCCTTGAACGAATCGACTGAGAAAGACCCGGCGGCGGATCGGCCGGCGAGGGAGGAGAAAGAGGATCGCCACTTACAACATTCTCCCACACCTTAGCCACAACAAAGCCAGCAGAGTTTTGCCGTCTCGAATCTCCCCCCGTGCGCAAAGATCCATGGTTTCGTCACGTGTATACAATTCCAACTCCAGCTCCTCGTCGAATTCCGGGTTAGTAGCGGTTCTCTTCAGGTGCTCCGTGTAAAATAGATGTAGTAATTCATCGCAGAACCCTGGAGTCGGATAGAAACTGAGGACATGCTCCAAGGACGAAGGCCGGTAACCGGTCTCCTCTTCCAACTCTCTACGGGCACTGCTCGCCGGGTCCTCGCCCGGATCGACCTTGCCGGCCGGCAGCTCCAGCAAAGGCTGTCCGATAGGATATCGATGCTGCCTCACGAAGGGGATCCGGCCGTCTTCCAGTACCGCGAGGATGACCACCCCCTGGGGATGCCGGACCACTTCCCGGATGGCGGATCGCCCCCCTATCTTCAGGGTATCCACGAAAACTTCTATAATCTTGCCCTTGTACACGTGCTTCCGCTTCGTCACCACCTCAACCTCGCCTCCCCTAAACCAACGGACCAGCTCCCGAACAAGAATACGCTCGACGAACCCAGTCCCGGATTCAAAAAACCGAGGTTTCGTTTTGCGTGCGGGTTCATGATCCGCCCGGCCAGAGATCGCCGTTGCGAGCTGTGCCGATCGCACCACCACCCGCAGCAGTTCTCCAGAGCAACAGCGAGGGCTCCATGCTGAAAGCCGCTCGAAGAACAGCTCAAACCTACCTCCCTGCCTCTTTGTCCTCGTCCTCGGCTGCTGGCTTGAGGAACGAAAAATCACCCCTTGTTTATAGCCGTTTATTGACTGTCGGCATCACAGAGTCTATGACGGCTCACAAGCTTTGGATCGTCTTCGTTCTGCTAACTGGATTCGTTTATACCACTTCGCTCCCTGGCGCTTTCCATTTCGATGACTTCCCGCTGATGCTGGAGAACCCCTTGGTCCACGAGCATTTCCCGCTGAGCCGCTTCTTAGATCACTACGGAGGGCGCCCCCTGACCCTTTTCACCTTTTACTGGAATCATCGAGTTTTCGGTCCCGAGCCCCTGACCTATCATCTGGCAAGCCTCGGGCTACATCTCCTGTCGGTGGCCCTTCTTTCCTGCCTGCTGTGGCAAATGTCCCGGAACTGGACCCTGGCGGCAGGGGCGAGCCTCTTGTTCGCCTTACATCCGGTTCAAACGCAGGCCGTCAACTACATCTGGTCGCGATCGGTCCTTCTCATGACTTGCTTGAGCCTGGCAGCCCTGCTCTTGTTGCGCGCCCGACCGTGGCTGGCCCTGGCCTGTTTCCAGCTCGCGATTTGGAGCCGGGTGGAAGCCCTCGTGCTGGCCCCCTTTCTTTTCTCAAGAGAGCCGCTGCGCTGGCGACCCATCTTTCTTGTAACCCTGGTCAACCTGGCAGTCTTTTCGGCCTCTCTGGCCATGTACCGCCCGCCAAATATCCTAGCCACTCATCCCAACATAATGCAGTATTGGGCGGCCCAACCGGCGGTCTTTTGGAAGTATTTGTCGCTAATGCTTTGGCCATCCGGCTTATCCATCGATCACAACCTTAGCGGTCCCTCGGCAGGCGCGACGCTCCTTGGGTTGCTGTGCGCCGTGGCTTTGGGAACGGCGACCTGGAGACTGAGGCGGGCAAACCCACTGGCCGCTTGGGGTGGGGCCTGGCTTCTTCTTGCTCTGCTACCGTCATCCCTGATTCCCAACTCGGATCTGATCAACGAAAGCCGCCTCTATTTCCCCATGGTGGGTTTTTCCCTGTTTGCCAGCGCGACCTTGACTTCAGATCGTCGGAGCGCGAATTTTCGGTGGGTCTGGTTGGTCATGGCAGTGTGGATACTCGCCATGCTGCCCAAGACTTTGGAGCGGAATGCTCTCTGGCAGGATGACGTAGCGCTTTGGCAGGACGCGGCCACCAAGCATCCTGGGAAATTGCGAGTGCGCTACAACCTCGGGGTGGCCTGGGCCCGACAGGGTGATTGTGGAAGAGCCAGAAGGCAATTTGAAACGGCCTTAGCTTTGAATCCTCGAGACGATATGAGCTATGCTGCTTTAGGGTATTGTGCCGAAGTGGAGGGCGATTTGACATCAGCTCGCCGACTGTATGGAATCGCGGTGGGCCACAACGCCCAGAATCGGTATGCTCGTGAGGGTTTGGTGCGTTTGAAGCGGGACGGGTCCGGCGGATCCAAACGGGAGCCGATCCGTAAGCTGATCCAAAAAGATCGCTCAGGGAAGGCCGGCGATAGAGAAAGTAAAGTACTTTAACACGGTGAACTTCGTCATTGCCTGCGCGGCTCTACTGGTAGTTCTCTACACCTTTAGTGACACCTTCTGGAAACCGCGACAAGGATTTGACCTGCCCAGTCAACCGACGATCGCCGAACTGCCGTCACCCCTTCCGGCACCTGCGCCGCAATCTCGAGTGCCGGTCGCCACCTCGCAAGCCTTTGCACCCCGGCGAGTGGGGACTACCGAAACCACGCCCACCGAGCTCACGCGCATGCCACAACCCACTTCCAGACGGACGCCTCAGGTGGTTCCCCGGCAGAGCCCGCGTCAGCCGGGCACGACTCAAGTCAGGCCCTCGATTCCCCTGGGTATGCCCTCCAAACCGTCGGCGAGAAGCGCCCCGGGGCGGATCGCCAACCCGCGCGCGCGCCTTCGGCCGGCCGGCCGAAGGCCTGGATTCATTCCCGCTCCAACCGTGGCCAGGCCGGAAGGTGTCAAGAGGGGAAGAGGTGCGGGCCCGGCCGCGCCACCGGTCCGAGCTTCCACGCGAGAGTAGCCTCCCGGACCGATTTCAGTAAGTAGCCCGTCCGCCACTGCAGTCATAGACTTGACCGGTGACGAAGCTGGAATCGTCACTGACCAGGAAGTGTACGACGGCCGCTACCTCATCCGGCTGACCCACCCGACCTAGAGGGATCCGCTGGGTCATGTACTCCACCGTCTCAGGAGTGACTTGCTCGAGGATGGCGGTGCGGATCACCGCAGGGGTGATGGCGTTGACGAGAATCTTGTGGGAGGTGACCTCTTTGGCGAGCGCTTTCGTCAATCCGATCACCCCAGCCTTGGACGCCGAGTAGGGGATCATGTTGGGGTTGCCCTCTTTACCGGCGATCGAGGCAATATTGACGATCCTGCCGCTTTTGCGCTGCATCATGTAGCCAATTACCGCTCGGCTGCACAGGAAAACGCCCGTCAAATTGACCCCCAGGACGGTTTCCCAGTCCTTATCTTGGAGCTCCCAAAGAGGCAGCGAGCGACCCGCGATACCCGCGTTGTTCACTAGCGCATCGATCTGCCCAAAGTGGTCCTGAACGCTCTGGGCCATGGCTTCCGCGGCGGATCGATTGGCGACATCGACGCTCAGTGCCAGAGCATCCCCCCCGGAATCTCGGACTTCCTTCTCCACCTTCCGGGCAGCCGACTCGTCGATATCGGCCACGGCCACGGCGGCACCGGCTCGACTCAACCGCAGGATCACGGCTCGGCCGATACCGGTTCCGCCTCCGGTCACGATGGCTACTTTTCCGGTCAGATCAAAGAACCTTGGCGACATTCGCCAAGCATGATAGGAAAAGCACGGCAAGCAAGTAAAGCAAGAGACCAACTCGGTGGGTCGAGATTTAGTGCTCCCTAAGCCCCGCGCATGGCCAGAACCGGATCGACCCGCGCCGCCCGGTGGGCGGGCCACAGACCGCAGATCACACTCAAGAGAATCGCGAAGATAGGCGCCCCGATCAGAAGCCACAGCGGGAAACTGAACAGGTCCGGTACATCCGTAAACCCACTTTGGCGAAAATAGTGGGAAAGGATCAAGTGTCCCACTCGCGTCAGAGCCCATCCGGTCATCAGTCCCACCAGTCCTCCGCAAACACCGATGAGGCCAGCCTCCACCAGGAAAATGAGCCTCACATCCCGATCCCGCGCGCCAATGGACTTCATGATTCCGATGACTTGGATCCTCTCTAGAACCGACATCACCAAGACGTTGGCGATCCCCAAACCAGCCACCACTGAGGCAATGCCTCCCAGCACGGACAGAATGCCCTCCAGGATCAAAAGAACACGCCTGAGCCGGTCTACCTGGTCGACAATGGAAAAGGTCACACCACCCCAGAGATCCACCTTCTCTCGCATCGGCTCCAAATCGGCTATGTTTCGCACGCGAACATCAATCGCCTCAAACTGCCTTCCTTGACCCTGTTCGGCTGAGATGATGTTCGACAAAGTGGCTCCGCCAACGCTGCGCCGCCAGAGCCGTAGCGCCTCTTGCAGAGGGATGATGCTGCCCCAGTAAAGAGGGTTCCTGCGAGTGGCTACCAGCCTGGGCAAGACACCCATCACGGTGAAGTCTTCCTCCACGGTTTCGAAGGGAAGCTCCTCCGCTCCGAAAGAGTCTTTACGTTGATCAGTGAGCAGGACGACAGTATGACCAACCGCCGAGCCAGGCGGATCAAACCCCAGGCGCTGGGCTGCCCGGAAGGAGAGAACGATCTCCCGGCCGCTCTCGGATGACAGGTATCGACCCTGGCGGATCTTCGAATAGGGGGAAAGTGTAGCCAAGTGGCTGCCCGCACCCCGCACGCGGGTGAGATATTCGTGTTGGCCATTGCGAAGTTGAACGGCGAGTCGGAGCTCCGGCTGAATGCTCGACACTTCATCGAGCCGGGACAACCGTTCCACCAACCCCTCATTGAGCTCCAGGGTCGGAGAGGCCTGGGGAGCGAGTGCATCGGAAAAGCGTCGCCAGGATTGGGACTGCCGGGCCCCCAAGATGCGAAAGGAAGTGAAAGCTTCCCTGGTTTCCAGATTGCCGATGGTTTCCCGCCGTAAACCCACCCCGAAGCTGACCAGAGCCACCAACGTCGAAATCGCCACAATCACACCCAAGTTCGTGAGGACGAATCTCAACCTTGCCTGTGCGATGTGATTGGCTGCGACTGCAACAATATCTCTCAAAGACATGGCCGATCTTCACAGTCCATGAGCAGCGACAAGATCCACTCACCTACGCTGCTGAGATGACTTTTCCATCCCTCAGTTCGATCACCTGATGGGCCCGATGGCGAACCAGATCTACTTCATGCGTTACACAGACCACCCCTCGCCCCTGGCCACAAATGTCGTCAAAGATTGCGAAGATTTCTTCGCTGGTCCGAGAGTCGAGGTTTCCAGTGGGCTCGTCCGCTAGAACAAAAACTGGGTCATTGGCCAGCGCTCTGGCTATAGCCACTCTTTGCTGTTCTCCACCGGACAGCTCGCTAGGTCGGTGGGTGAGACGCTCGTTAAGACGCAGTCGAGCTAAAATTTCGATGGCGCGGCCGCGGCGATCACGACTTCGGACCCGACCGAAAGCCAGGGCCAATTCCACGTTCTCCAGCACACTCATGGTGGGGATCAAGTGGAAGAACTGAAAGACCATACCCACCGTCTGCTGTCGGTGAGTTGCCAATTCGTCCGACGTCAGCTGGGCCAGATCGTGCCCGGCCATCCATATGCATCCCGAGTTGGGGCGATCCAGTCCTCCCAGCAGATTCAGAAGCGTGGACTTGCCGCAGCCGGATCGTCCCACCACAGCGACAAACTCGCCTGGTTGAGCGTCAAAGCAAACGCCGTCCAAGGCTCGCACAACCTTGCTTCCGGCAACGTAGTCTTTCACCAGGTTGTCCGCTCGAATACCGGGCGGGGCCGCCGGCCGGGGATTGGAAAGATCTGGGGTGAGAGTCACAGCAAGTACTCCTCGCAGATCAAGCGGTTCGCTGATCGCACGCTGACCAGAACAGGGCATTCTAACTCCCTCTTGAAACTATCGCCATAGATCACCATCATGAGCGGTATGTGCCGCCTATTGCTTGCTCTTCCGCTCCTTTGGTGGTTGGCTCCTGAAGTCCACCTGTTCAA
Source organism: Acidobacteriota bacterium (assembly GCA_965205565.1). GTDB lineage: Bacteria > Acidobacteriota > UBA6911 > RPQK01 > CBDBID01 > CBDBID01. The sequence continues at coordinate 21,886 of CBDBID010000003.1, read as the reverse complement.
AAACGTGCCCTACTACTCGGGTGCCGAGGCCGATCCCAAGAAGCATCTGCTGAACCTGTACTTACCGCAGAGCGAGCCGACCTTTCCGCTGGCCATGTTCGTTCACGGCGGATCCTGGCGCCGGGGTGACAAGGATGACCGGGCCGGCGCCTATGCGATGTTGGGCAGGAACTTGGCACGAGATGGGATCGGGGTCGCGGTGATCAATTACCGTCTCTCTCCTCAAGTGCGTCACCCGGAACATGCCCAAGATGTGGCTCGAGCCGTGGCCTGGGCCGCCGGCCAGGCTCACCACTACGGATGGGGGGCAACCCAAATCTTCTTGCTGGGCCATTCCGCAGGCGCCCACCTCAGCTCGCTGGTGGCCGTCGACCCATCCTACCTGGCCAGAGAAGGAGTTAAGACCCCAATCATTGCTGGAGTGGTCGCCATCAGCGGCGTGTATGACCTGACCATTACCGGGGTAACGGGACGCATGCTCTATCAGGGCGTGTTTCCAGCCACAGCGGCCGGCCTTCGCTCGGCCTCTCCCAGCCTGCAGATCCAATCATCCCCCTGTCCATTCCTGTTGCTTTACGCCGAGGATGATTACGTTACAGCCGATCTGCAGGCTCACCGCTTTCAGAGAGCGCTCAAGAAGAAAGGCGGTCAGGCCAGGGTCCAGGCCATCGCGGGCCTCAACCACGTCAGTATCCTTAGGGTGCTCATCGAACCCGAGCAGGGCATCCAGCGAACCATCATCGACTTCATCCATCGGCATTTCAGGAAATAATCCTCTCACTCCGCCGGGACAAGAAGTTGGAAACCTTGGCCCCCTTGAAGCGGGCCCTAGCAGTCCGTGGTGGAAGTACGTTTTCTGAGCTCAGGTGGTACCCACCGGTGGAAGCAGCGAAGGGGTCGCTGAGTTGGGTTTTTCGGGCCAAGCAGCCGGAATCAGTCCGAACAGGCCCTTAAGACGCTTGAACAGCGACAAAATCAGTAGCATTAGGGTGCAAATCCGCCCCTGCAGACCCCGCGGCGTTCCCACACCCAGGCTCTGACGCATCAGCATCCCCAGATTGAAGGCGCTCACCTGGATCAGCAGTCGCTTCAACACATTCTCATGTCCCCGTACATGCAGCCGTCTCATCCCTCCGCTCCCGTACAGATGCGCACAGGGTCGCTCCAGCTGCTCTCCTCGTTGCCGCAGCAGCCGCTGCCCTCGCTCTCCCCGGATGCGCCGCCGATTCGCATACACCGCTTCCTGCCCCTGCCGGTCTCCTCGCCAGCGTCGCTTCCCTCGCCTCGGTTCGCTCACATAGCTGCGCAGTCCCACCGCATCCAGGTCCACCATCCGCTGCGTGCTGTGATACCCCTTGTCGGCCACCACCTCTTCGATGCCTCGTCCCTCCGGCAGCGCTTGTTCCACCTTCTCGACCGCTTCCGTCAGGGTCTTCACCATGGTCTGCGTGTCCCCTTGATCGGCTCCCTGTACCGTCACCGAGACAATCGCTCCGGTCTCCAGATCCACTGCATGCTCCGCCTTGTGCGCCAAGTGCGTCCGCCCGTCCTTCATTCTGGTAATCCGCGCATCCGCATCATGCGGGTGCTTCCAAACCCGGTTCGATCCTTTGCCCGTGCGCTTGCGGTCCAGTTTGGCCAGATCTTCCCGTCGCGGCGTCTCAATCCCGGAGGCTTTCGCCAGCTCCATCAAAAACTCTTCATACCCCTGCTCGCTGTCCCGGCGCACGATGCTGCGCAGCGCTGCATTCGCTTCCAGCGTAGTGGCATCGATGCCGATCGTCTTGCCCCGCAGCAGGCCGCTCGCCCCGATCCGCTTCAGTACCCAGTCAAAGACTGCTTCGTGGGTAGCCACATCGATCAGTCGTCGGGTTCGGGAGATCGTGGAGTGATCAGACGGCGACTCGCTCACTTTCAATCCCAGAAACTCTCGCAGTCCCAGAGAATCAGCTGCTCTCCAGGCTATTCCTCGTTCCGATCCGATCCCTTCGAAATACCCCACCAGCAGCAGCCGAAAGTACACTCCCGGAGCCAGGCTCGGTCGCCCCATCTTGTCTGCATAGAACTTCGCACACAGTCCCTCCACGAAGTCGTCAAAGCCGTGTTCGTTGAAAAGGCCATTCAGTCTTTCGTAGAAGGGATGGCCGGCGGTGCGGGGCAGCTCACTGGTGGCGACCCACAGGTCTTCTTGCTGTCGACGTTTCTTTTTCCCCATTGCCATGGGGTCAGTCTAGTGTCGCTGTGTGACCCCTTATCCTCGACTTTCACCACGGGCTGCTAGAGTTGGATGCCAGAGATCGAGAGTGGCGACTGCTTCTAGTCTAGGCACCACTTGCGAGGCCGTGAATTTGATTGAACGAGCCTTGGAACAGATGCGGCTCGGCGGGCAGGAGAATCCCGAATTCGGCGTGGAGCCCATCTAAAGAAGACACCGTTATTTGAAATCGACAAAGCCTCCGTCGACCACCAGATTTTGCCCGGTGACGTAGTCGGAGGCTTTGGAGGCCAGAAACAAGATGGGCCCTTTCATGTCGATTCCATCCCGACCCATTCTTCCCAGGGCAGTGGCGTGGGAATAGAGATGGATGAAGCGTTCGGGTTGGCCCCGTTCGAATCCGCCGGGGGAGATGCAATTCACATAGATGCCCAACCGTCCGACCGTCGCTGCCACCTCCTTGGTCAACCCGATGACACCGGCTTTGGCAGCCGAGTAGTCGGCTGAATTCTCCGACAGACCACCTTCCTCATACATCGTTCGGTCCCGACCGCACATTCCCGCGATGGAGGCGATGTTGATGATCTTCCCCTTCTTGCGGGCTATCATAGCCCGGATGGCGGACTGGCAACAGAAGAGGGTTCCGGTCAGATTCGTGGCCACCAGACGTTCGATGTCCTCGGGCGCCCTTTCGGTGAGCTTGTTGGAATTCTGGTCGGTGCCTCCGCCGGCATTGTTCACGACCACATCCAGCTGGCCACGCCATTCAAGCACTCGGTGAAATACGTCCTCTACCCGGTCGGAACGGGTGGTATCCAGGGCCAGGCCCGTGGTTTCAACCTGGTACTGCTGCTGGATTTCCTGGGCGGCACGAGTCGAGCTGGCAAGACTCCGACTGGTAACAGCCACGGCGGATCCCGCAGCCGCCAGCACATCGGCTGCGTCACGTCCCAGATCGCGAGCACCTCCCACCACGAGAGCGGTCTCGCCGGATAAATCGAACAAGGACAGTGCGTCGTTTGAAGTAAGCATGTTTTCACTCGCCTTTCTTTCAGTTGATGCCCCATCTTACCCACCCCTCGGCAGCCCCCACAAGCCGCCAATGTCACGGAGAGTCCAGATCGGTTTTTTCTGAAGGAGGGAACGGCGCTGGGTTCGTCGAGGGTTACCGTGGCGGGTCAGACCGCAATCGAATCAGCGATCGTCCCACGGATGCAGTCGGTAGTACCGGCGCTTGTTCCCCAGTCGCTCCAGGAGCTCCCGTTTGGCCTCCGCAAAATGGCCGCTCTCCCGAATCGAGTGGGCCACCTCGATGGCTTCGGCTAATTGATCCAGGAATTCGTGGCTCTCGATGAGTTCCAGCTGCGCTTGCAGACGACAGTCCGTGCAGGTGCTCTCCTGGAGCACCTGCTGAAAGGACTGCACAGATTGTCGGTAGTTCTTTTGAATTTGCTGTACGATCCCGGCCCGGATCAAGGCTCGGTGCGCCAAGTGGCGATCGTGCCGGTTGCTACCGACGCGTTGGAATTCGTCGAGAGCTTCCTCGTAGCGATCCATCTTGAGGTAGATTCCCGCTATCTCAAAGGCCAGGGTGCTGCGCCCTTCCTCTTGCGGTTCCAGGTCCAATGCGTGGCGCAGACAGATGATCGCCTCGGCGAGATCATCGACTTCCAGCTCGTACAGCTCGGCCAGTTTTCGATAGGCCCTCTTGGCCAGCGGACTGTTGGGGTAATGCTGGGTCAGCTTCCTGTAGTGGCTCAGGGCTCCATCTACATCGTAGAGATTGACGTAATAGATGGTGGCACTTTCCCAGAGAGCCTCATCGGCATAGCGGCTCTGCGGATACTCCTGGGTGATGTTCCTGTACAGTTTGATGGCGCGCGAGTAATCGCCAACTCGCCACTGGGCCCGGGCGCGCTCGTACTGGGCCCGCACCTCGTTTTCCGTCTGACGGTATAGAAAAGCTCCCAAGAAGAGGATGGGAAAAGGGAGGATCAGAACCCAACTAGACTTCGTTCGCGATGGCTTCATCAGTTTCCTGTTCCGAGACCAGGGTGACGTCGGCCACTCGATCCTCTTCTCCCAAGTCGATCAGCTTCACCCCCTGAGCACCGCGAGAAATCGTCCTGCGAATGTGACGGGTCTCCAAGCGAATGATCTTGCCGCGTTCCGTAATGATAATGATCTGATCATCTTCTGTCACCGGCCAGACACTCACGACGGGGCCGTTGCGGGTGCTGGTTTTGATGTTGATGACGCCCTGACCGCCCCGGCCCTGCTGGCGATACTCCGCTACCGGGGTCTTCTTGCCAAAGCCTTTCTCGGTGACCGCCAGAACATCGCAGGAAGGGTCGCGCACGATCACCATGCTCACCACCCGGTCCCCTTTTTGAAGGCCGATCCCGCGCACACCTCGGGCCGTGCGCCCCATGGATCGAACTCTCTGCTCGGAGAAACGGATGGATTTCCCCTGGCGCGTACACAACAGAATATCGTTGTTGCCATTGGTTAGGGCAACCGACATCAACTCATCATCGGGAGTAACGCTGCAGGCAATGATCCCGGCTGAGCGCGGGTGGCTAAAAGCATTCAAAGCGGTTTTCTTGACATGGCCGAGCCTCGAGGTCATCACCACATAGGCGGCTTCGTTGAAGTCCTGGACAGCAATCATGTCGGCGATCTTCTCGCCCCGTTCCAGGCCGATCAGGTTGGCGATGGGTTTTCCCTTGCCGGCCGCGCCAACGTCCGGGACTACATACACTTTGAGCCAGTAGACTCGTCCCCGATCGGTAAAAATCAGGATGTAGCTGTGGGTGGAGGCCACGAAGAGATAATCGATGACGTCCTCCTGGGTGCGGGTCGACATCCCGATCCGCCCCTTACCTCCACGATGCTGGCTTTTGTAGATATGCAGGGCCGTCCGCTTGATGTAACCGTTGTGGGTGGCTGTGATCACCACCTGTTCTTCAGCGATGAGATCTTCGATCGAGAGCTCGATTTCCTCATCCAGAATCACCGTGCGACGAGGGCTCTGGTAACTTTCCTGCACCTCCAGAAGCTCTTCCTTGACCACTCGTTTCAGAGCGGTCTCACTGGCGAGAATCTCTCTCAACTCGGCAATTCGCTTGATCACCTCTTCATACTCTTTGGCGATCTTGTCCTGCTCCAGACCGGTGAGCCGTTGCAGCCGCATTTCCAGGATAGCTTGAGCCTGGGCCTCGGTGAATTCCAAGCGCTGTACCAGGCTCTGTTTGGCTTCGGCTGGGCTCGTAGAGCCACGGATCAGTCGCACGACTTCGTCCAGATGGTCCAGCGCCTTTCGCAGTCCCTCCAAAATGTGCGCTCGGGCTTCGGCCTTCTGTAATTCGTAGGTGGATCGGCGGGTGACCACCTGTCGCCTGTGTTCCAGGAAGTGACGCAAGGCTTCGGACAGACTGAGGACTTTGGGTTGTCCTTCGGTCAATGCCAGCAGGATGACGCCGAAGGACGATTGCATAGGCGTCAACTTGTACAGTTGATTCAGGATCACCTGGGACGGCTCACCTCGTTTCAGTTCGATGACGACTCGCATCCCTTCCCGATCCGATTCGTCGCGCAGATCACTGATGCCTTCTACCTTCTTATCATTGACGAGTCGAGCGATCTTCTCAACTAGCCGAGCCTTGTTGGTCTGATAGGGAAGTTCCTGGATGACGATGGCTTCCCGCTCCTTGCCGATCTTTTCGATGGCGGCACGGGCGCGCATCTGAATGATGCCCCTTCCGGTTGAATAGGCCTGCTGAATCCCAACCCGACCGTAAATAAAGCCTCCCGTCGGAAAGTCCGGACCTGGCACCAGTTCTACCAGCTCCGCCAGTGAAGCATCGGCACGATCGATCAACAGCAGCAAGGCATCGATGATCTCGCCAAGGTTGTGCGGCGGGATATTGGTGGCCATGCCCACCGCAATGCCAGAGGAGCCGTTGACGATCAGGTTGGGGATACGAGTTGGGAGGATGACGGGTTCGGTAAGCGACTCGTCATAATTGGGCCGAAAGTCGACGGTATCCTTGTCAATGTCGGACAGCGTCTCCTCCGCGATCCGAGCGATCCGAACCTCGGTATACCGCATAGCGGCCGGCGAATCTCCATCCACGGATCCGAAATTCCCCTGACCATCGATGAGCGGCTCCCGCATACTGAAGCCCTGGGCCATCCGCACGATCGTGTCGTACACGGCGGCGTCTCCATGGGGGTGGTACTTGCCGATCACCTCCCCCACGATGCGCGCCGACTTCTTGTGAGGCCGGTTACTGGTGTTGCCCAGCTCCCGCATGGCGAAGAGAACCCGCCGATGAACGGGTTTCAACCCATCTCGCACGTCCGGCAAAGCTCGTCCCACGATCACAGACATGGCGTAGTCCATGTAGGACGCTTTGAGTTCTTCCTCGATATTGACGGCGATTTCCCGACCGCGATATTCGTGCATGGGGCACCCTATCCGTACTGCCTCGGAAGGCCAACATCCGCTCAGACGTCGAGATTCTTGACGTTCAGTGCGTTTTCTTCGATGAACTGACGACGGGGTTCGACCTGATCACCCATCAGGATGGTAAAGATTTCATCGGCCCCGATCACATCGTCTATAGTGACCTGGAGTAGATTCCGGGTATCCGGGTTCATGGTCGTCTCCCACAATTGGTGTGGGTTCATCTCCCCCAAACCCTTGTAACGTTGAATGGTCAAATTCTTTTTTCCCACTTGCAGCAGGTAGTCGAGCAGCTCGACTTCACTGCGCATTTCCGTCTCTTTTCCAGCCTCCTGGATCAACAGCGAACCCTCTCGAAGAGCCGCAGTCTCTCGATACAAGAGCAGCAACTGCCGGAACTCCGCTGAGGAGAAGAAAGTATGCCCCAGAACGGGAGAACGAACTCCGTTCTGGATCTTCAGAGCGTAAAGACTATGTTCCTCGTCGTAGATGACGCGGCTGCTGTGCCCCTCGGCTTCCAGCGTCTGGGAAAGCTGCTCCAATTCCCGTTTGTCGCTTAGAAATTTGCGACAGAAGGTCTCGACCTCCCCGCTGGTCCGGGCGGCGCTGAAGCGCGCGGCCAGGTGGTCGAGAATGCTGCCGTTGCCCAAATTTCGATTGAGATTTTCGTGGATCTTACGGAAGGCCATGAGCTGGTGCATCTTCTCGACCAACGGCTGGCCCTGGTAAATGACTTCCTCCTGCGGCGGAACCACCTGGATGTTCTCGGTGGCCATTTGCATCAAGTAATCCACCAGCTCCTTCTCCCGATGCAGGTATCGCTCGGATCTCCCTTTCTGAATTCGGTAAAGCGGCGGCTGGGCGATGAAGACGTGGCCGTTTTGGATGAGTTGCGTCATTTGCCGGTAAAAGAAGGTCAAAAGGAGGGTGCGGATATGGCTGCCGTCGACGTCCGCGTCGGTCATGATGATGATCTTGTGATAGCGCAACCTCTCGATATCGAAATTATCCAATCCGACGCTGGTGCCGATGGCCGAGATCATGGTGGCGATTTCCTCGTTACTCAACATCTTGTCGAAACGAGCCTTCTCCACGTTCAAGATCTTGCCCTTGATGGGCAGGATGGCCTGAAACTTTCGATCCCGACCTTGCTTCGCCGATCCTCCGGCCGAATCACCCTCCACAATGAAGAGCTCCGAAAATCGGGGATCGCGCTCCTGACAATCAGCCAGCTTTCCCGGCAGGGCCGAGTTTTCCAGAGCGCTCTTGCGGCGTGTCAAATCCCTGGCCTTACGCGCGGCATCCCGCGCCCGCGCCGCCTCGATCGCCTTTTCCACGATGCGGCGAGCCACCCCGGGGTTTTGTTCCAAGTAAATCCCCAACTTTTCGTTGCACACCGTCTCGACCAGACCTTTCACCTCACTGTTGCCCAGCTTGGCCTTCGTCTGGCCCTCAAACTGCGGGTTGGGGAGCTTGACGCTGATGATGGCGGTCAAACCCTCCCTCACATCATCACCGCTCAGATTCTGCTTGAGATCCTTGGTCAATTGATTGCCCGTGGCGTAGGCATTGAGAGTTCGCGTCAGCGCCGATTTGAAACCGACCAGATGAGCCCCGCCCTCGACCGTATTGATCGTGTTGGCAAAGGAAAAAAGATTCTCGTTGTACCCATCGTTGTACTGGATAGCGACTTCCACCTGAGCGCCGTCTCGCTCATCCGCTATGTGGATGGGCTTGGGGTGGAGCACATTGCGGTTGCGGTTGAGGTGTTCCACGAAATTTACGATCCCGCCACGGTAGTAAAACTTCTGGCTCTTGTCGGATCTCAGATCTTCAATCCGGATGGTCAGGCCTTGATTTAGGAACGCCAGCTCTCTCAACCTCTGGGAGAGCGTTTCGAAATTGAATTCGGTGACCTCGAAGATCTGGGGGTCGGGTTTGAATGTGACCTTGGTGCCCCGGCGCTTGGTTTTCCCCGTCCTCTGGAAGGGGGAAACTGGCAAGCCGCGTTCATAGCTTTGTCCGTACACCTCCTCCGCTCGCCAGACCTCTAGATCCAGCCGCTCGGACAGGGCATTGACGACCGACACCCCCACGCCATGCAACCCCCCGGAGACCTTGTAGGTCTCGTGGTCGAACTTTCCGCCGGCGTGCAAGGTCGTCATCACGACCTCGGCAGCCGGGATGCGCTTGGTGGGATGCACGTCCACCGGAATGCCGCGTCCGTTGTCAACGATGGTCGCCGAATTGTCCACGTGGATGGTCAATTCAACGTGGTCGCAAAAACCCGCCAGCGCTTCGTCCACGGAGTTGTCGATGACTTCGTAGACAAGGTGGTGCAGGCCCGCTTGCCCCGTAGAACCGATGTACATGGCAGGCCGCTTGCGAACCGCCTCCAAGCCTTCCAAGACCTTGATTTTGTCGGCCGTATAACCCTGAAGCGCATTCGCTTTCTCGCCCTTCAGAATTTCTGGACTTTCCACCATGGTAACTCCGTTTCCGTCCTATGAATAAGTCTTTTCATTATAGCACGATGCCCCTGTTGAGCGAGCAGAGGACCACAACATAAAGTATGCTGGTATGAAAAAGGGTCATCCAGTAGTGGGAAGCGGGCGCTGGGGGAGTCGGCCAGAAGTGAGCGGTTGGCTGGCCCTAGACTTTCAACGGCATCACCACGTAGCGGTAGTCGAATTTCTCCTCGCTGTGTGGTTTCAGAAGGCCGGGAGTGTCGCCATCGGCCAGCTCCAGCGACACCTGCTCGCTTTCCAAACCGGTGAGGAACTCCAGCAAATACTGGGCGTTGAAGCCGATTCGAATGGGATCGCCGCGATAGTCCGCCGCCAAGCTGTCACTGGCCTCCCCGAATTCCGCGCTGGCTGCCGAGGACAGGTCTACCTGCCCCTCCTTTGCCACCAGCTGAACGGCGTGTGATTGTTCGTCGGCCATCACGTTGACCCGCTTCAGGGCGTCGATGAATTCCAGCGTATCCAGCACCACCTTGCGATCGTTGCCCTTGGGAAGCACCATTTCGAAATTGGGGAATTGACCGGTGAGGATGCGGGAAATCAGCAAGCGGCTACCCACCTGGAAGAAGAGATTGTTTTCCTGCTGCCCAAACTTCACACTGAGCAGGTCTTCGCTCACCAGACGCTGGAACTCGACCAGCGCCTTTTTTGGCACCAGGGTCCTGGTCTCGCCTTCCAGACCCTTGATCTTGACGTCGCGCCGAATCAGGACCAGCCGGTGGCCGTCCGTGGTGACAAACGACATGCTCTCGGGCCGGAGAATCATCAACGCCCCGTTCAGGGTATAGCGGGACTCCTCCTGGGTAATGGCAAAAAGACAATGGGCGGCCATGTATCGTAGATCCTGAGCCGGCAGGGTCAGAGGGGCCGGCCCCGCAGAAGGGACGTCTGGAAAGTTATCCCGAGAGAGACTGGAGATCTTGATCCTGGAGCGCTCGCAGCGAATTTCCATCCAATCCGGTTCGGTGGCGTTGCAGTGCACGTCGGCGTCGGGAAAGAGGCGGACCAAATCGAAGAGCTTACGGGCGGGAACCGCAGCCGCCCCATCGGCACTGACTTGGGCGGCGCAGGCGCACTGTACGGTCACGTCCAGATCGGTGGCTGTCAGCCTCACGGTGTCCCCCTCACTTTCCAGCAGAATATTGGCCAGAATGGGCACGGTGGTCCTTCGCTCCACCACTCCCTGGACATGCTGCAGCTCCTTTAAGAGTGTCTCCCGTTTGACGACGAACTCCATACTCGGCCACCTCCTAGAATTTCACGGGAACAGGGTCCCGAAGAACGCCCCACTGGTGGGCCGCGTTTTCTTCGTCCCTCGTTTATATAGACCCTGCTCCCGGCTGGGGCCTCCTCTCCGCTCCTGTCGGCTATTGAATCTCGTGGGTCAGAGTCTCCAAGGTGCTACTCATTCTGGAGTCCTCACTGCGCAAGCGCCGAATCTTTCGAACCGAATGTAGCACCGTGGTGTGGTGTTTGCCCCCAAATTCCTTGCCGATCTGGGGCAAAGAGCTACTCGTCAGTTCCTTGCACAGGAACATGGCAATCTGACGGGGCTCGACCACCCGTCTGGAATTGTTCTTGGCTTTCAACTCATTCACTTCCAAATCGTAGTGCTCGGCCACGCTCCTCTGGATCCTTTCGATGGAAATCACTCCGGCGTCCCGATCCTTGATCTTGCACAATACCCGTTCGGCTAGGTCCAACTCGATGGCCTCTCCGGTCAGACTGCTATAGGCGATGAGGCGAATCAGCGAGCCTTCCAGTTCGCGGATATTGGACTTGATGTTGGTGGCGATAAAGAAGGAAACCTCCTCGGGAAGGGACACCCCCTCCAACTCCGCCTTTTTGTCCAGGATCGCCATCTTGGTTTCTAAATCCGGAGGCTGGATGTCGGCGATCAGCCCCCATTCGAAACGGCTGTGCAGCCGTTCCTCCAGCGTGGGGATCTCTCGAGGCGGGCAGTCGCTGGAAATCACGATTTGCTTCTGCGCATCGTACAGGGCGTTGAAGGTATGGAAGAACTCTTCCTGGGTGCGCTCTTTACCGGCTAGAAACTGCACGTCATCCATCAACAGGACGTCGATGCGGCGGTACTTCTCCCGGAACTGGAGCGTCTTGTCGAAACGAATGGAATTGATCAGTTCGTTCATGAAATGCTCAGAGGACATGTAGGTCAACCGGACTCGTTCCCCCTGAGTGGCTTGGATGCAGTGGCCTATGGCATGCATCAGGTGCGTCTTTCCTAGACCCACTCCCCCGTAAAGAAAGAGGGGGTTGTACGCCTTGGAGGGTTGCTCGGCCACGGCCAGAGCGGCCGCGTGAGCGAACTGATTGGAAAATCCGACCACGAACTGCTCAAAAGTGTACTTGAGGTTGAGCTTCACCTCCTCTCCAGAAGCTTGCGTCAAGCCTTTCCGGAATCGCTCCGACTGGCCTCCCTGTCGAGCGGCGACTTCTTCGGCCGCCACAAAATCGACCTTGAAATCGTCCAGATGAAGCTTGGCAAGAGCCTCCTGGATGATGGGTCCGTAATGCTCACCCAACCAATACTCGAAGTGCTTGTTGGGGACCCGCACCTGCAAGCTCTTGGCGTTCAAATCCTGCTTGTGAAGTGACGTCGGTTTGAACCAGATGACAAAATCCTGGTGAGTGATCTGCCTTTCGACACAAGAGAGAATTGCACCCCAGAGGTCCATGAGAATCAACCCTTCACAGATCGAACTAAATAGCTGTAAATAAATCCTTATAGAGGAGTCTACTCAGCTCAGCTTTGCTTGCTGGGCGCCCCGGTTTCCACAACTCTTTCCACAACTGTGGAAAACCTCCCTGCTAACGTTCCGTCACTCGCCGAAACGCTCACGAAGCTACCATGGGCGCATGAATCCTTCAACGGATTCCACCGACTAGTTGAGCTTTGCTCCGGGAATCTTCCAAAATGTCTTTTCCCTGACTGCTTTTCGGGGGTAACCTTCCAGAAAATGCTTGAGGGTGTCGAAGAATCTCCGACTAAATCCCGGCCTTTCAGAAGGTTAACTCATTTCAATGGGAGGCATGGCGAAAAGGCTCGTCAAGGCCAGTCGCCTCTTTTTGTTTTTTAGTCGTTTTGGATGATTTCGCGAGTGGAGGAGGAGCGGGATAACCGGTTCGAGAACCTATCGGAAATGCCGGAAATGGGGAGCCAGTTTTTGATAGGTGGTATCCAGATCCTCGGGAATCACGCGCGTTTGCCCCACCACCGATACGAAGTTCCCGTCCCCCTCCCAGCGGGGGACCACATGCAGGTGCAGATGTCCGGCCACGCCGGCCCCGGCGCTCCTGCCTATATTGAGTCCGATGTTGAATCCGTTGGGCTGATAGACCTGGGTGAGGGCCACTTCACAGTGCTGGCACAGAAGCATCATTTCTTCTAATTCAGGTTTCTCGGACTGAGCCAGGTTGGGAACGTGCCGCAGCGAAACGACCATCAGATGCCCGGCTGTGTAGGGGAACTTGTTTAAAACGATGTAGCTGTGTTTCTGGCGGGCCAGGATGAGGGTTTCCCGGTCGTCCTCTTCTTGAGGGAGTTGGCAAAAGATGCAACCCGAGGCGGACTGGGTGGGCCGAATATAGTGGAAACGCCACGGCGTCCAGAGGTGGTCCATCTACGAGTTGATGAGATCTCGAAGCTCCTTGCCGGGCTTGAAGTAGGGGACCCTCTTGGCAGGCACGAACACCGCCTCCCCGGTCTTTGGATTCCGACCCTGCCGTGAGGCCCGTTCCCGCAGTCGGAAGCTGCCGAACCCTCGCAGCTCCACCTTCTCCCCGGCCTTCAATGAATCCACAATACTGTCGAGGACGGTCTGGACAGTGATTTCCGCTTCCTTCTTGGTGAGCTCCGTGCTCTGAGATACCTCCTCCGCCAGCTCAGCTTTCGTCATTGCCGCCCCCTTTGGCTGCCTCCGCTTTCCGTTTGAGTTCACCCAACTGCTTACCCGCGATTTCTCCGATGGAGGTGGTCGCAACCTCCGGGGTATAGAACCATCCTTCTTCCTTTTCCGCGCCTTCTTGCAGGGCCCTGACGGATAGCCCGATCTTGCGCTCCAGAAGATTCATTTTGATGATCTTGAAATCCATCTCCTGGCCCACTTCGAATTGATCCGCGGGATCCTCCACTCGTTTGTCGTCCAGTTCGGAAACGTGACACAGGGCTGCGATCCCTTCCGAGATCTCAACGAATGCGCCGAAACCGGTCAACCGAACGATGCGGCCCGGAACCACGTCACCGATCTGGTGCTGGGAGAAAAACTCTTCCCACTTGTCCGGCTCCAGCTGTTTGATGCCCAGCGATAAGCGTTGATTCTCGGCATCTACGTTCAGCACGACGGCGTTGACTTCCTCGCCCTTCTTGAGCAACTCCGAGGGATGCTGTACCTTTTGGGTCCAACTCAGATCCGAGACGTGCACCAAGCCGTCCACCCCCTCTTCGACTTCGATGAAGGCACCGAAATCGGTCAAATTGCGCACCGTACCGGAGACGATGGAGTTGATGGCGTACTTTTCTTCGATCAGCTCCCATGGATTGGGCTCTGTCTGCTTCATGCCTAGAGAGATGCGGCGGGCCTTGGGGTCCAGATCCAAGACCACAGTTGCTACATCATCTCCTACGCTCAAGAGCTTGGCCGGGTGTTTGATCCGCTTGTTCCAGGTCATCTCCGAAACATGGATCAATCCTTCGATTCCCTGCTCCAACTCCACAAAAGCCCCGTAGTCGGTTAGGCTGACAACTTTGGTTTGGACTCGGCTTCCGGTCGGATAGCGCTCGGCCGCCGTCAACCATGGATCGTCGCCCAGTTGCTTGTAGCCAAGAGACACCTTTTCGGCCAGCCGGTCGAACTTGAGGATCCTGACCTCGATCTCCTCGCCCACCCTACACAGATCGGAGGGATGATTGACCCGGCCCCACGACATATCGGTAATGTGGAGTAACCCGTCAATCCCACCCAGATCGACAAAGGCCCCGTAATCGGTGATGTTTTTCACGATTCCCCGAATGATCATGCCCTCTTCCAGATTGCGGAGAGTCTTGTCCTTCTTCTTGAAATACTCCTCCTCCAAGACGACCTTCCTTGAGAGCACGATGTTGGCTCGGCGCCGGTTCACCTTGATCACCCTCATCTCCAGCTCCTGGCCCCGCAGGCTATCCAGATTCCGAACCGGGTGCAGGTCCACTTGGGAACCCGGCAAAAAGGCGCGCACCCCGATGTCGACCGCCAAGCCGCCCTTGATCCGGCTGATAACTCGTCCCTTGATGATGCTCTGATCCTCATAGGAGCGCTCTATGCTCTCCCAAACCTTCATCCTCTCCGCTTTCTCGCGCGAAAGGACCACGTGCCCGTCCCGATCTTCGGTGCGCTCCAACAGAACTTCCACCGCGGCGCCGGGTTGAACCAGCACCTCACCCTCATCGTTGCGGAATTCTTCAATCGGGACGACGCCTTCGGATTTGAATCCCACGTCAACCACCACACCGGAGTCGGTGATTTTCAGCACAGTTCCCGCCACCACTTCCCCTTCCGTGAGGTTCTTGAAGCTGGTTTCATAAGCCTCCCGGAGCGCTTCACGATCAATGTGCTCCGGGCTCTCGATCACCGGAGCAGCCGGAGCCGGGGGTGGCGAGGCATCTTTGGAACCGGACCCTTTCGCCTGAACTTCGGCTTTTTCGCTTTTCGTTAACGGCATTCGCAGAAAATCCTCCTCTTCAAACTATCGAGCCTGGGTCCCTCCTCGCACAGTAGCTCCACCTACCTCGATCAACAGTCAAGACAAACCGCCTCTATTGCTCAAACCCCAAGTTCTAATGACGGACGTTTGGATCAAATGGGAAGAAAGCAGGAGACTCTTTTTCGGCTTGCGGCGGCTCCTCTTGGGGGAAAGTCACACAATTAGACATGCCTTGGGTCAACCCGGCCTCGAAGTACTCGTTATACAGTGGCGCAAAAAATTTTGTCAAGCTAGCAATCCTCTTTGTTTCGTGCGTCTTTGCCACTTTCAACCCAACAAGATCCAACCGAGTCGAATCCACTCCTAAAGGTGCGGGGGCTACCTCGTCCCTTGGCAACAGCCAGCAGCCCAAGACTTGCCCTCATCCCAAAACTCCCACCCATGAAATTCAGCGTCAAAACACTCCGTCCTTCGCAAGCGATCCCGGCACCCCCGGAGCGAGCCATGGCATTCCAGACCTCATCTGTCCCAGTGCTTACCTCCATCAATCCATACCTCTCGGATGCTCACCCCAGAATGGCTCACAAATTGATGCAGCAGAGGCATCTGAAGCATGTTCCGGACGGGCAACAACTCGACTTGCAGAAAGGCTATCTGCTAAACTCTTAATAGGCAAGCGGTTCCGAGTGTGGCGGCGGTGAAGCCGGCCGCTCCGGCCTATCCGGGGAGTTTTCAGTTATGAAGACGAACATCCATCCAAAATACGGGACGGTTAAGGTTCATTGCGCCTGCGGAAGCGAGTGGGAAACCCGTTCGACCGCCACAGAAGAGATCCGTCTGGAGATTTGTTCCAGTTGTCATCCCTTCTTCACAGGAAAGCAAAAACTGGTGGATACGGCGGGGCGGGTGGAACGCTTCCAGAGGAGGTACGGTCTTACCGATCGTTAAAGCCAGAACCGAGTGCTCGATGTTTGATCGGTTAAAGGCCCTCGAAGAGCGGTATGAGCAACTTACCCGGGAACTGGGAGATCCAGCCTCTCTAGAGAACCCTGACAACTATCGAAAAACGGGGCAAGCCCACGCGGCGTTGAGCCGAGCCGTCGAGCGGTACCGGGCGCACCGCTCGATCCTTCAACAGATCGAGGAAACTCAGCGCCTCCTGAACGAGGAGTCGGATTCGGAGATCCTGGAACTGGCGCGAGCGGAACTCTTGGAGCTAGAGGGAGAAAAGGCCGAGTCGGAGGCTCAGCTCAGAGTTCTGCTTCTACCCACCGACCCGAATGACCGCCGCAACGCCATTCTGGAAATCCGTGCTGGGACCGGGGGAGATGAAGCCACCCTGTTCGTCCAGGATTTGTTCCGAATGTACACCCGGTACGCCGAGGGTCGAGGCTGGAAGACCGACGTAGTGGCAATGCGCGACTCCCCAGTGGGCGGGCTCAAAGAGATCGTCGCTTCGGTGGAAGGAAAGGGTGTCTACAGCCGGCTGAAATATGAGAGCGGAGTCCATCGCGTGCAGCGAGTGCCGGAAACGGAGACTCAGGGACGGATCCATACTTCGGCGGTCACCGTGGCGGTATTGCCCGAAGCCGACGAAGTAGAAGTGCAAATCGATCCCAAGGATCTGCGCATCGACACCTTCTGCTCCTCGGGACCTGGCGGTCAGTCCGTCAACACCACCTACTCCGCCGTTCGGATCACCCACCTGCCCACGGGAGAGGTGGTCACTTGCCAGGACGAAAAGTCGCAGATCAAGAACAAGAACCAGGCCATGAAGGTTTTGCGATCCCGTCTCTATGACAAGGCCACCCAGGAGCAGCAGAATCAGATCGCGGAAAGCCGGCGAGCCATGGTGGGAAGCGGCGACCGCAGCGAGAAGATTCGAACCTACAATTTCCCCCAGAACCGCATTACCGACCACCGGATTTCCCTCAGCCTGCACCGTTTGGATAAGGTCCTGGGGGGAGATCTGGACCTTCTGGTCGAAGCCCTGGCCGCCTTCCAGCGAGACGAGGCTCTAAAGGACCAGAAGATCGCTTGAAGAGGCCCCATCCAGCCGTCCCCTCGCCACAGGGGAGTCCTCTTTTTCCCTCGCCTCCAAGCACCATGACCGTTCAGGAGGCCACCCAGCTGGGCATATCTTTGCTCACGGAACGAGAACTCCCTGATCCGCTGTTGGATGTGCAGCTGATCCTTTCGTCCATTCTGGGTCGGAGCCGCGCCTACCTGCTGGCTCACCCAGAGGCGATTCTGGCCTCTGATCAGGTGACCCGCTTTGGCAGCTGGCTGGCCCGAAGGGGAGAGGGTTATCCCCTCCAGTATATGCGCGGGGTGCAGGAGTTCTTCGGTCGCCCCTTTCAGGTGAGTCCGGCCGTCTTCATTCCGCGCCGGGAAACGGAGCTACTGGTTGAGGTCAGCCTGAACTGGCTGAACGCTCAGGCTCAAACCGGCATATGGGTCCTGGATGTCGGAACCGGATCCGGCTGCATTGCCGTAACACTGGCCAAGGAGGACAGCCGGATTCGGGCCACGGCGATCGACGCTTCAGCGGACGCCTTGTGGGTCGCCGCGATCAACTGCCGAACCCTGCAGTGTGAGGGTCGGGTTGACTTTCGACAGGGTAATGGACTCGATCCGGTCCAGCATCTTCGGAATCATTATCATCTGATCATCTCCAACCCGCCTTACGTCGGCGACCACGAGAAAATAGACCCTTCGGTGGCCAAGTATGAGCCTCGTGAAGCCGTTTTTTCAGGCAATTCCGGGCTGGAGTTCTACCCTCGGATCTTTGAAGGAGCGACACCTCTCATGGCGCCGGGCGGCCTGCTGGTTCTTGAATTGGCCCATGGAGCCAGAGCAAAGGTTTGTGAAATGGCAGAACGAGCCGGCTGGAAAACGCTGAGCGTGCACCAGGACTTGTCTGGTATCGACCGCTGCGCTACCTTTCAAGGGAAAGGTTCCCCGCCCGCGGCAGGGGAGCCACCACGATAACGCAGACCTGAGGGCCAAACCCCATGTCCGATTGTATTTGTTGCCGCATCGTACGCCAGGAGATCCCGGCTCAGGTAGTCTGTGAAGACCAGCATGCTGTGGCCTTCCGTGACATCAATCCCCAAGCCCCCACCCATATTCTGGTCATCCCCAAAAAGCACGTGCAGTCGCTTGATCAATGCTCCCCGCCGGACCAGGCGCTGTTGGGCCACCTGCTTCTGATGGTTCAGCGGATCGCGCGGGATGAAAACGTCGCATCCGCTTATCGAGTCGTGCTCAATAATGGGACGGACGCCGGCCAGAGCGTCTTTCATCTCCATCTCCACTTGCTGGGGGGGAGACCGTTTTCCTGGCCTCCAGGTTAACCGATTCTGAACTCTGCTGGATCCCGTCGGCGAAAACTCCGGCCACGACCCGCTCCGGGACCGGTGGCGACCTTTCGAGCAAATATGCTATAAGGGTCGCACATACCGATGAATCTACCCAACGGATTAACGCTTTCCCGCATCTTTCTCGTCCCGTTGCTTTTGGTGGCTCTTCTGAGCAGCACGTTCCCGGAACGCGAACTGGCGGCCTTGATCGTCTTTATTGCCGCGTCGATGACGGATTACCTGGACGGGTATCTGGCGCGCAGACGGCTACAGGTTACGACGGTAGGGAAGCTTCTCGATCCCATAGCCGACAAACTGCTCATTTCCGCCGCTTTCATCTCCCTGGTCCAGCTGCAGGCGGTTGCCGCCTGGATGGTCGTGGTCATCCTGGGTAGAGAGTTTGCGGTGTCGGCTCTGCGCGCCATTGCTTCGGCCGAAGGATTGACTATCGACGCCTCCCGGCTGGGCAAATACAAGATGGCCAGCCAAGTGGTCTGCGTCGTTTTCCTTTTGCTGGGAATTCGCTCTCCGGGAGGCCCCATGTTCTCGGTCGGTCAGGGCCTTTTGTGGCTGGTGGTGGCGCTGGCAACCGTCTCTATGATCCAGTATTTTCGCAATTTCTGGGGCAGGGTGAGCCAGGAGGTAGACCATCGCCAGCGGCGCCAGCAAGGCAGCGTTGAGATGCTGAGTCGGCGCAGCCAGGACGCGGCTGGCGAACTCTAGTACGTTCTGCGCAAGACTTTCCATCCCCGAACTCTTTTCTTTTCTTCGAGGTGATTGTAGATGCCAAAGCTATGCCTGACATTGGCGGAGACTTCGCCGGAAGAACTAGCCCGGAAAATACGCCAGTACACAGGCAGGGTGTCGCTGATCGAAGTCCGGTTGGATTACCTTCCACAGCCTCAATGGCCCGACCTTTCCCGTGACTCCGGTTCGGAATTCGTGGCCACTTACCGCCCCGAGCGGGAAGGAGGGCGATACCAGGGAAAGGAAGAGGATCGTCTCGAAGAACTCCGCAGGGCGGCCCGGGCCGGATTTCATTGGGTCGACCTGGAACATGATGTCTCTGCGATTCCAGACCTTCCCGATTCCACTCGCTTGGTGCGATCACTCCACCGCTTCGATGGCTTCCCCAGAGATCTCGAGCAAGCGTACCGCAAGCTTCGAAGCACAAAAGGAGAGGTGTTCA
This sequence comes from Acidobacteriota bacterium, assembly GCA_965205565.1. Taxonomy (GTDB): domain Bacteria; phylum Acidobacteriota; class UBA6911; order RPQK01; family CBDBID01; genus CBDBID01. The sequence goes on along the minus strand of CBDBID010000003.1, from coordinate 2,427 downwards.
AGCTGGCCGTACCCGTAAGCAGCTCGCACGAACTGGCCCGGCTGCTGACCTTCATGGAAACCGCTCAGGGCCGGAGAGTTGTTCTCGGGATGGGAAGCTTGGGTCAACCGTCGCGTTTTCTGGGGGCCTTCCTCGAAAATGAGTGGACCTACGTGGCCGAGCAGGCGGAAGAAGCCGCGGCCCCCGGCCAGTTCGAGCTGTCTCAAGCCCAGGGAGATTACCGCTGGGAGCACTGGACGAATCCTCCCGACCTGTATGGCGTCATCGGTAATCCAGTGGCCCATTCCTTGTCACCCGGTCTGCACAACCGCCTCTTCGACCATTACGATCTGCCCCACCTGTATCTGCCGCTACCTCTGACCGACCTCCAGCCCTGGTTTCAATACGTAAGCCAGACGCGTCTTTGTTTCCAGGGGTTTAGCGTAACCGCCCCTTTCAAGGTCGAGGCCACCAGGTTTGCCGCCAAGTGTCGATCCGCCCGGGCTCGCCGTGAACACTCTGGTGCACACTCCACAAGGTTGGGAAGGCCTCAATACCGATTACGACGGTTTCTTGAACCCGCTCCTGAGCAGGAAGTACCGGCTGCGGGGCAAACGAGCCTTGGTGCTGGGCAACGGAGGCGTTGCCCACACGGCCGTGGCCGCCCTGCAGCAACAAGGGGTAAAGGTAACCGTGGTGGGCCGGGATCTGCAGAAGGTGCTTCGATTGACGCGAGCCTCAGGCTGCCGCGGGGCCACCTTCGTTGACCTGCCGCTCGAGGCCGATCTGTGCATCAATACGACTCCGGTGGGTCAGCACCCGCAAACGGAGGAGTGTCCCCTCCCCGAGAAGCAAGTAGATTTCGACTTGGTTTACGATCTGATCTACCAGCCGGAACACACCCGTTTGCTGGAGTTGGCCAGGAGCCGGGGCGCGGTCACAATTTCGGGTCTGGAAATGTTCGCCCAACAGGCGGCGCTGCAGTTCCAGGCCTGGACCGGGCGAAGGGTCGACCCCCAGCTGGTTCAAGCCATCCTACGGGACCTGCTGCGATGAATCCGAGACCGCACCCTGATCCGGCAGCGACCCAAGCCGAGGAAGTCGGGAACGACCCAATGAACCACAGCCACAGGAGAGCATCGGCATGAGTGCCACCTCCTTCCGGGTGCGTGTGCCCGCCAGTACCAGCAATCTAGGAGCCGGCTTCGACACAATTGCTGCCTCGCTCTCCCTCTCCTTGACCGTCGATGTCGAGCTTTCCTCCCAGAACGGCGTCCGTTGGGTGGCCGGGTGGGACCCCGCCTCATCGGAGGAAAACATTCTCGAGCGCGCCCTACACACCACCCTGAAGCGGCTCGGCAAGAGGCCTCCCCCCTGCGACTTCTCCATGCAAAACCCTATTCCCCTGAAGCGAGGACTCGGCAGCAGCGGTGCCGCGATCATCGCCGGAATCAAGATCGCCGAGACCCTATGCGGCGCCCAACTGAGCGCAGAGGATATTTTCGAACTGGGTTACCCCTTGGAGGGCCATCCGGACAATCTGTCAGCCAGCCTGCCTGGGGTGGATGGGTGCTGTCCTGGACCCAGGAGGGGCAGATGCACAGCTTGCAGCTGAACTCCCGACTCAGCTGTCGCTTTGTGGTAGCGGTGCCGAGCAGCCGATCTCGACGAAGAAAGCTCGAAGCATCCTTCCCGAGTCTGCTCCTACGCGGACGCCGTTTTCAACTTACAACGCTGCGGACTGCTCGTTCACGCCTTGCAGAACGGGGACAGGCAGCTAATTCGCGAGGCCACTCAAGACCGGCTTCATCAGCCCTACCGGGCTTCCCTGGTTGCCGGTATGCCCTCCCTTCTGGAGGGCCAAGATCTCCCCGAATCCATCCGCGATTCCCTGCTGGGCGTCTACATCAGCGGCTCCGGATCGGCCATCGTAGCCCTGGCTGATGACCACTACGACGGAATCGGGCAGTGGATGGTCACCACCCTCCGCCGTAACGGTACCCCATCCTCCTGTCTGGTTCTCGATCTGGACACTCAGGGAGCCACCACCAGCCCTTAAAAGGCCCGAACAGCAGGGCTGGAACCGGCCGCTAGGGTAAAATGGAATGATGCAGACCCGCTACTCGCGACAGATCCTATTCACCCCCATCGGATCGCAGGGGCCAGCAAAAGTTGGAGCGCGCCACCGTCGGGATTGTGGGTTGCGGCGCCCTGGGCAGCGTTGGCGCCGAGATGCTGGCCCGCGCCGGAGTGGGCAGAATCGTAGTGGTCGATCGAGATTTCGTGGAGGAAAGCAACTCCAGCGGCAAAGCCTCTTTACCGAAAGGGATGCCCGAGAAGGGATTCCAAAGGCCGTAGCCGCCCAAAAGTCACTGCAAGCGCTGAACGCTCGCGTGGCCATCGACGCCCAGGTGGAGGATGTGACTTGCGACAACATCGAGTCCCTGT
>CBDBID010000002.1:0-121552 GCA_965205565.1 Acidobacteriota bacterium | reverse complement strand
AAAGCCCGATGAGGTAGCCATCCTGCAGCAAGCAACACCGGAAGTCTTGAGACGGCCGGGGCCGGAGGTAATTCGCGAGAAGGCAAATCGGACGGTGGCCCGTCTGGCTTTCGGCTCGCACCAGTATTCCCGGCCGTTTCGACAGCTCTCGCTGCTTCCCCGTCTCTTGAATCCGGTGCGCCAACTGCTGGGGGAAGACGTGTACCTTCATCAGAGCCGCTTGAATCCCAAGCCCGGCTTTGGAACAGGCACCTCCTGGGAGTGGCACCAAGATTACCCACCCTGGCAAAGCATCGACGGTATGCCGGAGCCAAGGTGTATTATGGCGGCCGTTTTCATTGACGATTGCACAGCAGTGACCTCCCCTCTGCTGGTGGTGCCGGGCTCTCAGCGCTACGGACTTCTCGACTCCAAACTTCACCAGGATGCGGAAGGCGAAGGATACGCCTTGCACCACATCGAACACTCCACGCTGCAGCGACTCGCCGAAGCGAGCGGGATCGAAGCCCTGATCGGGCCGGCCGGGACGGTTGCCTTTGTCCACTGCAACGTGGTCCATGGCTCGGCCAATAACGTCTCCCCCTGGAGGCGCGCCATCCTTTATCTGATCTACAACGCCGTCAGCAACGCCTGCGCCGGAACGGAGCGTCCCTGGTATCAGAACAATCGCGACTTCACCCCGCTGCAGCCGATCGACGACGGGTCCTTGCAAGCGCTGATGTCTCGGCCGTTGTAGCCCGTCCGGAAAGTGGCGAACTGGCATTTTTAGAAGAAGTTGTGACCAATTGCAAAGATGGATTATATCCCCGGGGGATGCATCCGTCGCAAGCTCGTTGTTGAGGTCTCCCATGGCCAAGCCCCGGCTGTTGTGTTTCTCTCGAAACCCGGGACCGGCCTGCCGACTGACATCCTGAAAGTCTGCTCGGTCACATTGTCAAACTCGGGAAAGGTATCGGGGGAGGCATGGGAGGTGGTGGCCAGAAGCAAGCACACGGACCAGCATCGGCACCAACCGGAGAATCGGTGCTGGAGCGGAAGCGAGCCTCTCCTCATCCGGGTCCCGGCACTCGTTCGGATGATGGGCTCCGGTGGCGTCATGAACCTACCATTTTACCCCTCGAGACCCCGGTTCGGGGGAGCGCCTAGCATCGACTCCCCGCGGGAGTTGGAAACGAAGGGAGATCGGGCGTTTCCAAAGGGCCCGCCCAGAGGAGGCCGCTCGAACTGCACATAAGACGAGCGCAGGCTAATCCGCCCGTTGGCGGAGTTTCTGTAATTCCGCCCGGATCGATGCCGTCCCTCGGGCGACCATGTCCTCGATGACGATGAACCGGTAGCCCAGCTCGTACCACTCCGGAGTGGTACGGCCCCGACAGTACGTGATTCCGCAGGTCGTGCCGGACGATTTGACACGCTGTGGGAACTCTTCCAGAAAGCTGGTGACGCTGGGTGGTCAATCTGGCCGATGTGACCCAGTGCTGCCGACAAGTCCATAGGCCCAGCGAAAACCACGTCGACCCCCTCTACCTCGGCAATCGCTTCCAGGTTCTCGATGGCTTCGAGTGATTCAATCTGAACGACAACGCAGGTCTCCCGATTGGCAATCGAGAAATAATCATCCCACGACACTCCCAGAAATGAGGGCCAGAGAGGAGAGACTCCCCGAGTTCCCTCGGGTGGATACTTCGAATATTGTACCGCTAGAGCGGCCTCTTCTGCGTTATTGACCTGTGGAACCATGATGGCGCTGGCGCCGATGTCCAGGGACTTTTTGATGAGTGTCGAATCGAGGCCACCTACCCGAATCATGGGCGCACAACCTTTGCTTCGGCAGAGAGTTGGAATCATGCGGATTTCCCAGGAATCCCAGGGGCGATGCTCGCTGTCGATCCATAGAAAATCGACCCCGGTGTCGATGAGGCACTGGGCGATGATCTCGGAGCAGTCGGGCAGGGAGACGCCCCAGGCCACCTTGCCCTGCGACAAACGCTCCTTCATCTTGATTTCAAACACGGCATTCTCCTTCGCGATCTTTAGATGGATTGGCGGATCCGACAGATGTCCTTTCCCATTAGCCACGGTCAATCCTGAGCGGCTAGAATACGTAAATCGAGTCTGCTGGTAAATCCGTGATCAGGCGCCTCGGTCTTGGCAATCGGTGGGGCGAGGCTTGGAGCAACTTGATGTGAACCACAAAATGGGCAGGCTTGGTCGGTCGGTTCGCTGGATCCTTCCAGCTCCTTGAACGGATTGCCCCACCGAAGGCAGGGCGGAAAGTTAGGGTCGATCATCCCCTTGTCGGCCACCGCAGCAGCCTGAAGAGGAATTCGTCCTCGGCAGCTGGATGGTGGGAGCCGACGGCCCTACTTGGGCTGTGTTGAAGATACGATAGCTTTTAAGAGATCATATCCCGGCTATGAGGTCCGCCTATGAATTTCATTTTGCCCGTCATTACCCTTTGCCAGCGAGAGATCGTTCGATTCTATCGACAGCGAAGCCGCCTGTTGGGGGCACTGGGAACCCCTGTGATTTTCTGGCTTCTGATCGGATCCGGTATAGGCGCATCTTTCCGACCCCCTTCCGCTCCTCAGGAGATGAACTTCCTGGAGTATTTTTATCCGGGTACTCTTTTGCTGATCATCCTCTTCACCTCGATCTTTTCCACCATTTCCGTCATTGAGGATCGCCGGGAGGGATTCCTGCTCTCCGTTCTGGTCTCACCGATTCCCCGTTCAGCGCTGGTGGTGGGCAAGCTGATGGGAGGCGCGACACTGGCTTTTCTGCAGAGTGTCCCCTTCCTGCTGCTGGCGCCAGCGGTGGGAATTTCTCTGGCCATGGCAAACCTGCCCGCACTGGTCTTTTCTCTCTTTCTGATCGCCTTTGTCTTAACCGGGTTGGGCTTTGTCTTCGCTTGGCAAATCGACTCCACTCAGGGCTTTCACGCCGTAATGAACCTTCTACTGTTCCCTCTATGGTTGCTTTCCGGATCCGTGTTTCCACCCTCCGGAGCCGCCAGCTGGATTCAGTGGATCATGAAACTCAATCCTCTCACCTATGGGGTCAGTTCGCTCCGACATGCCCTCTATGGTGATTCGGCAGCCATCGGTGCGGACCTTCCCTCTGCGTTGGTTTCCGTGGCCGTCATGAGTGGTTTCGGCACTCTGGTACTGATTCTTTCCGTTCTACTGACGGCACGACGCAGGGCGAAAGGCGTGATTTGACCTCCATCACGGACCTTCCCACCCTCAACGCCGCCTTGAACCTTACCAGTGCGGTCCTGCTGCTGCTGGGCTACGCCTTCATCCGTCGAAAAAGAATCTCCCAACACAAGGTGTGCATGCTAGCAGCGGCCCTGACATCGGCTCTTTTCCTGATCTCCTACCTCATTTATCACTACCATGCCGGCTCTCGTCCTTTCACCGGGAGCGGTCTCACCCGTGTGCTCTACTTCTCCGTCTTGATCTCACATGTGATCTTGGCCGCCCTCATCCCGCCGCTGGCCGGGGTAACCCTTTACCGAGCTTTGAGAGGCCAGCTTGACCGGCACAGGAGAATCGCCCGATTCACGTTGCCACTCTGGCTTTACGTTTCCTTCACCGGGGATCGTGGTTTACTGGATGCTGTATCGGCTCAATGTCGACTAAGTGCTCACTTCCATAAATACCATGATGTTTGTTGCTCACGCGACAGCACTGGATCCCAGGCGCGACGACGAGTCGATGCGGGGACATCGGAGAGGAGGAGCCACACCGAAGACAGGGGTGTCCCGTCGCAACCCTCTGGGCGGAAGGGGGTTGTGGGCGATCTCTTCGTCGCTCTTCGTCGATGATGCCGCTGCATCGCCTCCTCCTTGCTCCTCCTCATCTCCCAAGGCCTCTCCGCAAACGTCACTGTATTTATGATAAGAAGCACCAAGTTCACGAGTATCAAATCTCGCCTCTTGGCAGGTCTGGTGGTGTTTTGTTGTGTACTGGTCCCTTTCCTGTTCTGGCAGGGTGTCTGGTTTGGCCGGGTACTCACGGATCAAGAGTTAGAGAATTTTCTTTCCCAGCCAGGGAATCCCCGCCAGATTCAACACGCTCTGGCCCAGATCTCCGAGCGTATCCAGAGGAGAGAAGGCGGGGTTAGACGCTGGTATGGACAAGTCATTCTACTGGCGGCTCACCCCATTCCTGGAATCCGAAACACCGCGGCCTGGGTGATGGGCCAGGACCCGGACTGGGTAGAGTTTCGGCAGACCTTACGACTCTGCCTCGAGGATGTGGATGCGCTGGTTCGACGCAATGCCGCCCTGTCTCTAGTCCGCTTCGGCGACGGCAGCGGTAGGCTCGAACTTCGCAATATTCTGGGTCCCAGTCCGGTCTCGGCGCCCGTCTCAGGACGCCTTTCCCTGCGTGTCGAGGAAGGAGAGGAGGTACGTCCCGGCACCCTCTTGTTCCGACTCACCTCGCGGGACGACGATTCCACTCGAGAGGTTCGGGCATCCATCCCAGGGGTGGTGAGTGGCTCGCCTCCCGCTCACACTGGGTGGGTCGAAACAGACGAGACGCTACTCATTGTAAAACCAGATCCGAACCACGTTTGGGAGGCCCTCCGGGGATTCTACCTGATCGGGAAGCCGGAGGATCTGCCTTTCATCGAGGCGGTTGCCGGAAATGCGACCTGGCCGGAACAGATTCGAAATCAGGCGCGGCTGGCGATGGATGCGATACGGTGTCGAGCGGTGCGTCAGTAAGGCAGTTCCCCGTGCTCGGCTTCTACGGCGGCCAGAGGGATCATGTCGATGGCGTCCCAGGGGCATCCCTCCAAATACAGGCCCTCAGGACCTTTGCTGATGCAGAGCTTACAGCCGATACAGAGCAGCGGGTCGACCTCGATCCGACCAAACGGAGGATGTTCCTGGTCGGTTACCCAGAGCATACAGTTTTCGACCGGACAGTAGTCCACGCAAGCCGGTGAGCCCGCGCAACCCGTGCAGGAGTCGTTGACCACGGCAATAATACGCGGCTTACGCTTGCGTTGGGCATTCTGCTTGATGGTAGATGCTTCCTTGAGCGGATCCAGGCCCATAGTGTTTCTCTATCCTTTCACACGGCTCAAACTGTGACAAACGGCCCTTTTCTGGCCCAGGGGCTTGGGAGTCGAATTTCCTCAGGCAGGGGATGGCTCGTGCAGCGAGATTTCGTAGTCCGGGAAGACTTGTCGAAGCACTTCCGCTGCCCCCGATCGGTCCTGTTCCGCCCCGTAGGCCGAGTTGGCACCATAGAGTGTAATGGTGTCGTAGTAATGGTTCAGAGCCAACGTGCCCCCTCCCTCCACCGAAAACTCTCCACCCTGATCGAAAAAGTCTCGCTCTTCCAATTCTGCTTTCGTCAGCCGGATGATCGTTTCCTCTATTTGAGAGCGGTAGGGAAGGTAATTCACCGCCCTCAGGACAGCCTTTCGCTCGTCCCCCCTTTGCAGCTGGAAAATGAGGTACCTGAAGGTTACGCCGTTTCCTTGCAGGACGGCATCCGGAATCTCCGTCAAAGACATGTCCCTGCTCCCGTTGTCATGGGCGCTGTCCCGGGATCAGTGGCGGGTCAACAAACGAACCTAGGTGGCCAGTACTGAAACGGTTAAACCCAGTAGAATCAAGGTCAAACCGATCTTGAATCCCCATTGGTGGATGGCACCCTCTCGCTCAGACAGCACCAGGTTCAAGACCACCAGGATGATCAGTCCCGCCAACCCAATCCAGATCAATTCCACCGAGAACCTCTTAACCCAAGCCTCATCCTCGTCACAGCTTCCGCTGAGCTTATATAAGGATTCCGAGAGATCTTGTCAAAAGATCCCCAAAGGGAAGACCCGAATTTGGATCGGTTTCGGGATGGGATTGGCTCGTCAGCTGGTCCTGACCCGAGGATCGGTAGCGGTCGGAAACGCTTTCACCAGTCGCCTCGCTTCTGCCCAGGCTGGCTGGAAAGTCAGGCCACCTCGACAATACGGTCTTCGAATTCGATTCGATTCAGCTCTTTGTCGGAAAGCTGCACTCCACGCGAACTGGTCTTGTAGTAATGCGCATGATGCGCTTTCACCGCATCGTAGACCTCGGACCAGCAGCTGGGGCATTCGTCCAGGTGGAAGAGAAAAACGAGTTTATCGTTTAAGTCAATCCGGCCGGACATGAACTGGGCAGTCCGCTCTTTGTTGCAGGTCATGGGCTATCAGTCTCCTTCAAAGGCAACACCGCTCTGCAAGAATCTATAGACACCATTTGGGGGTCGATGGTTTCAAGAATGCGTGAAAAAGTTCTCTTAAAACCAGGGACACGCCTGAAATCACCCGTCTCCGCAGGCCCACTACCCAAGAAACCACGGCGTTGATTCGCCTCTGGCTGATTTGCTATGGTGAGGGCGGAATGATTACCGCAACCCAGATCCGCAAAGGCATGATTGTGGTACACGATGGCGAACCCCACCGGGTGCTGGAGTTCCGTCACCGCACGCCCGGTAAAGGTCGCGCCTTCGTGCAGGTGAAGCTTCGAAATTTGAGAACGGGAGCTTCCTACGATCACCGCTATGCCTCGGGGGACGCCATCGAACGGGCCGCGCTGGAACAGCGGGAGATGGAGTTTCTTTACCGCCAGGCAAGCCACTACCACTTCATGGACACGGCAAACTACGAATCCCTCATCCTGGATCAGGAAACGCTGGGGGATTTTGAAAATTACCTCAAGGAAAATTCCACGATTCAGGTCGAATTCTTTGAAGATCAGCCGATCGGAGTTGAAATGCCTTCAGCCGTCGAGCTTCGGGTCGTATCCACGGAACCCGAACTCAAAGGGGCAACGGCCAGTCATTCCCCCAAACCGGCCACTTTGGAAACGGGCGTTGTGATCCAAGTTCCGCCTTTCATTCGCGCAGGCGATCTGGTGCGCGTAGACCCCAATCGGGGCAACTATCTGGAGCGCGTCAGCTAGGGCCGTGGAACTTCTCCATCCCGTTGTGCTCTGATGCCGGTTGCTTCCACTCGAGCGAATCTGCGCCGGGCTTGCGAAGCGCTGGACGCGCCGGTCGAGAGGCAGGACCCCCATGGAAAGAGAGAGGCTCGAAGTAGACGCCCTGTTCGTAGGGGCGGGCCCTGCCAACCTGGCCGCGGCACTTCACCTCTCGGTACTAGCCAGCCGCCACGAAAAGCTCCAAGACCTGATCCTACTGGTCATCGACAAAGGCAAAGAGATTGGTTCGCACGCACTGAGCGGAGCTGTCATCGACCCCCGGGGCTTTCAAGAGCTGCTTTCCGGATGGACACAGGAAACACCTCCCTACGACTCCGCGGTGGAGGAGGACGCCGTGTTCTTCCTCACCAGAGGACAGGCTTTGCGCTTGCCGGTGACGCCACCGCCCCTTAAGAACAGGGGGTGCTATGTGGGGTCGTTGGGAAAGTTGGTGCAATGGATGGCCCGGCTCTGCGAGCAGAGAGGAATTCAGGTTTACCCGGAATTCCCCGCCGTGGAGCTTCTGTACGAAGGTCGTCGTGTGGTGGGAGCTCGAATTGGGGACCGGGGCCGAGACAGACAGGGCCATCCCAAGGCCAACTTCCAGCCCGGCATCGACGTTCAGGCCAGGCTCACGGTCCTGGGGGAAGGCTCCCGGGGCTCCTTGGTCCGTCAGGCCGAGCGCCGACTGAAGCTCGATCGGGGCCGTCAGCCCCAGATTTATTCTCTGGGCGTGAAGGAGATGTGGAGAGTACCGGCAGAAGTTCCCGCCGGACACGCCTATCACACCCTGGGATACCCCTTGGGAACCAAAGAATTGGGCGGTGGCTTTCTGTACACCATGAAGAACAACCTCGTCGACGTCGGTTACGTGGTGGGACTCGATTCCGAAGATCCCCGTACAGATGCGCACTGGTTGTTCCAGCAATTCAAAACCCATCCGTGGGTGTCGAAGTTCTTACGGGGAGGGAAACCTCTTTGCTACGGAGCCAAGACAATTCCGGAGGGTGGCTACTATGCCATGCCCCGGATGTATTCTGACGGTCTTCTGATCGTCGGGGACGCGGGGGGGTGGCTCAATACCCAAAGGTTGAAGGGAATCCACCTCGCCATTAAGTCAGGAATGCTGGCGGCTGAAACGATGTACGAGGCTTTGCTCGAAGAAGACTATTCGTCACGGATCCTAAAGAAATATTCCGACCGTTTTACCGAGAGCTGGGCTCGAGACGAGCTGTGGAAGGTTCGCAATTTCCGTCAGGGCTTTCAGAAAGGATTCTGGTCCGGAATGTTTCACGCCGGTGTTCAGTTCCTGACGGGCGGGCGCGGATTTCGAGATCCCCTACCCATGGTGACCGGTCACCGGCGCATGAAACCGCGAGCCCATTTCCCCAAGACGGGGGATGCCGGCGCCGCCTTCGACAACCAGCTCACTTTCGACAAACAGACGGATGTCTACTTCTCGGACACTGCTCATGAGGAAGACCAGCCCTGTCATCTCAAAATCCTGGACCCGGATCTCTGCCACCATCGGTGCGCGCAAGAATACGGCAACCCTTGTCAGCACTTCTGTCCTGCCCACGTTTACGAAATGCTCTCCACAAAGGCGGGTTCCCGCCTGCAGCTGAACTTTACGAACTGCGTCCACTGCAAGACCTGTGACATTGCCGACCCTTATCAGATCATCGTATGGACGCCGCCGGAGGGGGGTGGAGGACCCGACTACAAGAACATGTGAGGGTGGCTTGATCGCGATGGCTTCTCGAACCGGATCGATGGACGTCAACTTCCAGGGCATCCTGGAGGCCCGAAAATGGGTCTACCAACATGTGCGCCCCACTCCCCTGATCCCCTATCCGCTGCTGTCCGAGTACTTGACCTGCGAAGCCCATGTGAAACACGAAAACCACAACCCAACCGGATCCTTCAAGGTGCGCGGTGGCATCAACCTGATCAGCCAGCTCAGCCCAGACGAGAAGCGGCAGGGAGTCATCACAGCGACCCGAGGCAATCATGGCCACTCAATAGCCCTGGCCTGCGAGATTTTCGGAGTGCGTTGTATCGTAGCCGTTCCCCATGGCAACAATCCAGACAAGAATCAGGCCATGCGTGCCTACGGCGCGGAACTGTTGATCCACGGTCACGACTTCGACGAAGCCCGGCTCAAGGTCGAGGAGATCCGGACGGAGCGGAGGTTGCGGTATGTCCACTCAGCGAACGAGCCGTTGCTCATCCACGGGGTGGGAACCTATGCGTTGGAAATCCTGCAGGATCTGCCAAACCCCGATTGCATCTTCGTGCCTCTTGGTGGCGGCAGCGGATTAGTGGGGCTCTTGACAGTCATTCGAGCGGCGGCTCCCGGGGTCCGCGTCGTTGGGGTCCAGGCAGAAAAAGCTGCGGCCGTCTATCTTTCCTGGAAGAAAGGAGAAATGGTTTCCACTTCCTCCGCCGACACCATGGCCGACGGCCTGGCCACTCGGGTGCCTTTCGAACTGACCTTCCCGATCATTCAGAAAAACGTCGACGAGATCGTAACTGTCAGCGATGCAGAGATCATGAGTGCCATGTATCATCTGTTTCGCACCACCCACAACGTGGCAGAAGGCGCCGGGGCCGCCCCCGTTGCGGCCGCTTTCAAGCTGCGTAGAGAGATCACCGGCATGAAGGTCGTGCTGATCCTCAGCGGGAGTAACGTTGATGCTGAGACCTTTCGGGCAGTTCTGCAGAACCACGGACCACCTGTCTCAATCGAGTAGACAGGACTGTCTCGGAGGCGGGCGTTGGGATCAGCGTCTAAAAAGGAACCTCGGCGGTGGGTGCCGGTTGGCCCGGCTCAGGGCTCAAACCCCCGCCACGAACCTTCAGTAAAGGTCAGAGGCTTTGGTAGACTGGGCAGCTGAGGTCGCACGAGGGGAATACGGATTCACCTTGTCGCCGCGCCATTGATGAGCTTCGCATGGTCCATCTAGCGCTCTTGCTAGCCATCTTTTCCCTGACTCTCGCCAGCGCTGTAGCGATAGGGCCCTCCGCCCACCTGGTCGCACCCGCTCGCGTGGGGATGGCAGCTGAACGGCTGGTCTATCTTGACGAGGTCCTCCAGAAAGCCGTGGAAGAAGGTGAAATCCCCGGCGGGGTGGCTCTAGTAGCCCGTTACGGAAAGACGGTGTACCGAAAGGCCTTTGGCCTTCGAGTCGTGCCACCTCAGTCGGAAAAGATGACGGTAGACACCATCTTTGACGTGGCCTCGCTCACCAAGGTCATGGCCACTGCCCCCGCGATCATGGTTCTCGTGGAGGAAGGAAAAGTCGCGTTGACGGACCCAGTTAACAACTATCTCCCCAGGTTTTCTTCCGGCGAAGAAAAGGATGCGGTTACGGTCGGGCATCTATTGACTCATTACTCGGGTTTGCGGCCACACTTTGACCTGGACGAGCAGTGGCAGGGCTATGAAACGGGGATTCGCAAAGCGGAGCAGGAGGAACCCGTGGTCCCGCCGGGTCAACATTTCATTTACAGCGACATCAACTACATTCTCCTGGCCGAGATTGTTCAGGAGATTTCTGGTCAGTTCCTGGATGTATTCGCTGCCGAAAGGATTTTTCGACCATTGGGGATGCGAGACACTCGTTTTTTCCCGGACAGGAGCCAACTCCCACGCCTGGCACCCACGGCAAACCGGGAAGGTAGGATGCTGCGCGGCCAAGTACACGATCCGACGGCCCATAAAATGGGAGGACGAGCAGGGCACGCTGGTTTGTTCTCTACGGTAGACGACACCGCCACTTTCGCACAGATGATCCTCAATGGCGGGACACACCGATTAGCCCGGATTCTCTCGCCTCTGACCATTCTGGCAATGACCACGCCCCAATCGCCTCCCGGTAAACCGGACTGGCGAGGATTTGGTTTCGACATCCGCAGCCCCTTCAGCACTAGCCGGGGCGATCTGTTCCCTGTGGGATCTTTCGGGCACACTGGCTTCACTGGCACTTCCCTTTGGATCGACCCCTTCAGCCAGACGGTGGTCATTCTTTTCACCAACCGGCTTCATCCGGACGGGCAAGGAAACGTGGTATCGCTCCGCAAACGAGTGGCTTCCGTGGTTGCTTCGGCTCTGATCGAAGCTCCCATCGACCGGGAATCCCTCATTGACCAATACTGATGTCGCAGCTCTGCCCGGTTTGTAAGACCCCCCTGTGGACCGATCCCCTATTCACACCTTCTCTTCTGCGGTGTCCTCGCTGCGGCGCACGGTTCCGACCCACTGTAGCCTGGCCCTACTTCCGGTTTTTGTTCCTGGTCACGATGTTGCTGGGAATCCTGGTGGTAGCCTTCCTCTCTTCCCGAATCGGCTGGGCCATCCTCCTGCTGCTGGCCGGCGTCTTAGCTTTCTTTTGGCTCCTGCCGAAATTGATCGACCTACAGCCGACCCCAAAGAACTGGAGCACTCCCGAGGGAGTCACCACCGGCCAGCAGTTGCATCTCCCCTGCGCCGGCTCCGACCGGAAGGACGAAGAGAGAACGAACTGGTACGCCAAGAATTGGCCTTATCTGATGCTGGCGCTGTTGATGGGGTTGCTGCTTCTGGGTCTGCTCATAGCAAGCAGCTGATTCGATCCACGACGCCGAGGTTGGCGGGGGGCACATGCAATTCCCTCAGGACCTCCGGCTCCACCCACCGACCTTCACATTTGGGTTGAACCCGGCCCCCCCGGCACAGAAAGAAATAAATCCGGACCTGGCGCTCCGGATACTGATAATTCTGCACGAAGAACAATTGAAGCGGCCGGCCCGAGAGTCGAATGCCGGCCTCCTCGAACACCTCGCGTCGAAGGGCTGCAGTCGGGCTCTCGCCGCGACGGATCTTCCCTCCTGGAAATTCCCAGTACCCATCGAGGTGTTGGGTCCCCTGACGTTTTTGCACCCAAACAAAGCCGGGGCGGCACAACAGCACCACCGCCACTCTCACAACCCTGCCTGAACTGTCAGACTCCACTCCACCAGCTCCGCTGAAGCCGGGCGTCCCTGTCCAACCCTTTGTGCCTTCCTCCGTCAATTCTAGAGACGAGGACTCCGGAAGGCCACCCAGCTCCTTGCCGTTTCAGTGGCTGACTGTTTCGATTCCTCCTCGTCTGGAGCCCGGCACCTCCACGACCCATGCGCGCACCCGATCGAGCGATACGATAACAATGAGGTTGCAATAGGTAAAATGATCATCCTCTGGCTGCTGCTGCTGGTCCTCCATTGGCCCGGTCTGATGGGTCAGGACGTAGAGGAATTCCTGCGGCAGTCCGCTCAGTTGGAAAGGGGCCATTTATACCTGCAGGCAAAGGAGGTCGTCGAACTCGGTCTGAGGCAGCATTCCGATGAGCCGCTTCTGCAACTTCATCTGGGAAAGCTGCTCTTGCGGATGGGCCACAGCGCCGAGGCCGAGCAAGTGTTGGACCGAGCGCTGCGTTTACGACCGGACGATCCTGTTTTCCTGGAGGCCGCCGCCGAGGCCCGACTGCGGCAGGGAAAGCGCTCGGAGGCCATCCGCCTATTTTTGAAGTCGCTGCGACACCGACCGGAGGCCGCCGAAACTCATCACCGCCTTGCTTTCACATTCCTGCTGGAAGCCAAGGATACCGAAGCCCTCGAGCACTCCCAGAAAGCGGTTGCGGCGGATCCGACCCAAGCCCGCTACCGCCGATTCTATGCCCTCCTGCTCGAGGCGGCTCTGCGAAGGGAAGAAGCCTATCAACAGCTGCGTGCTGCCTACCAACTTTCCCCGGGCGACCCTCATTTGTTGCTCCAGCTGAGTGAGATGAAGAGGTTGTTGGGTGACTGGTCGGGTGCCCTGGAATATCTGGACATGGCTCTCGATATCGACCCTGAGAATCCTTTGTACTACCACCAGCTAGCCCGTGTTCAGAAGCAACTCGGCCAACACCAGCTGAGTCAACTCAACTCGGAAAAGGCTCGCCACCTGCGAAAGGGCTTCCAGGAATACCTGAAGGCGCTCGGTCTGAGCTCGAGTGGACAACTCGACAAAGTCATTGCCTTGCTGCAAGCCGTGGTCCGGAGCTACCCGGAATTGACCAGCGCTGGCCTGCTGCTGGCAGATCTGTATCGAAGACAGGGCAAAAACGATCGGGCTCTCGAATCCTATCTTCAGGTCTTGAAGAAAGATCCGGGCCAGAGGACGGCTCGGGAACAGGGAGCCTGGATTCAACTCAAGAGCGGTTCTCCGGATTTGTCTCAGGAACTTCTAGGCGCATCCCAGCCCAAGTCGGTGAACCAGTTTCTCACCGAGGGATATCTGCGTCTGGTGGAGGAAGATTGGTCAGGTGCTTTGCAGCAATTTCGGGCGGCCGAGAAACAGATCCCACTGGACACCGACTTGCTCCAGTTGATCAGCACCTGCTGGAGCGCGTGGGGAAGAGAAGGCGAGGCCCTGAACTACCTCGCCAAGGCATCAGCGATCCGACCCGGCGACCGTCGCATTCAAGACCAGATCTGGCAGGTGAAGGAAACGGCTGCCTTGCAAATGATGCAGCAGCAACAGTGGTCAGAAGCGGTGACCGCCTTTCAGGAGCTCATCGATCGTCGTGGACTGCGAAGCGCCGATCTCTTCCGGTTGGCCTATAGCCACCAGCAGGTGGGCCAGCTGGCTCAGGCCATCACTCGGTATCGTGCCGGATTGGCTGCAAATCCGAACAGTGAGTGGGCTCGCACCAACCTGGCGTCGTGCCTTTACCGTTCGGGCCGCTACCGGGAGGCAGCCGAGTAGTGGGAGACCCTGCTGCGGACCGTTCCGAAGGCGGAGCGATTCCTTCAATTGGGTTTGTGTTACAGTCATTTGAGCCGTACGGCGGAGGCGGCTTCGGCCTTCCGTTCGGCGCTGGATCTGGACCCCGGCAATCCAGAGTTGCTCTACGATCTGGGCATAGCCAGGTTGCGCCAGAAGAGAACCCAGGAGGCCTGGTCCCTGATTCGGCGGTCGGCCACCAGCGGCTACGGGCCCGCCCGGCAGCTCCTCGCGCCGGCTGGAAACAAGCGATGACGGTTCAGTAGACTCAAGACCGTTCGCAAGGAAGGGGTCACAGGCGGTTGATGGTGTCGATCAGCTGGCGCAGGCGTCCGAAGTCGCGCTGATTGAAAGGAAGTACCAGGCGTGACAAGTCCCACAGCGACGGCTCGTCCTCCTCTTCAGGAAACGGTTGGCAGCGCTCGATCCTCCCATCGACGAAAATGTCTGCAAATCTCCCGTTCAAGATTTCCAGCTGAGAATCGTCTATTTCCTCTTTGAGCCGCAAAACCAGATTCCGCTTCTGCTTCACGTATCGGTAGGAGTGGAATCGGCGATAAAAGGTCAATATCTCTTGGCAAGCCACCTCGATTTCGTCGGTGATGGCGAACAGGTACTGATCCTGCGGGGAGGTGTAGCCGTCCTGCAGTAGGCGGCTTTGGAAAAAACGTCGCCAGCCTTTCCAATAGCTGCCGCCGGACCGGTCCAGCATGACTACGGGTACGATGTCTTTTTTCCCTGTCTGCACCAGGGTCAGGGCTTCGAAACACTCGTCCATGGTGCCATAGCCTCCCGGCAAAAGAACGATGGCATCGGATTCTTTGACGAAGAAAAGCTTTCGATCAAAGAAATAGCGGAAATTGATCAACTTCGGGTCGCCGGCTATGGCCGAGTTGGCAACTTGCTCGAAGGGAAGCAGGATGTTCAAACCGAAGCTGCGATCCCGGCTGGCACCCTGGTTGGCGGCTTGCATGATTCCGCCACCGGCCCCGGTTATGACCATAAAATGTTCTTCGGCCAGCCGGCAGGCCAGCCGTTGAGCCACCTGGAACTCGGGCCGCTCGGAGCCGGTTCGTGCGGACCCGAAGATAGTCACCTTGCGAACATCGCGGTAACCGGCAAAAACTTTGAAACCGTATCGCAGTTCTTTGATGGAAGCACGCAGGATTTTCAGATCTCCGCGGGAACAGTTTTCCAGGGCCAATTTCACGCCAGTTACGAAGACATCCCGCAACAGATCGAGGTGGGGATAGTCCTGTAACTCGCGCAACACCTGCTCGACGAGTTGGGCTAACCTCTCGTCCCTGATGGCGTACGACGAGGTGACTTCCTTGGCTTGCCTGCTTCTGCCCATCGGTGATTGATCAGTATAACCGACAACTATAATGGAGACATGCCCGCCAACCTGAGCCCTGAGTTCCTGGCTGCGGAGGAGAATTTCAAGAAGGCCGCCACGAGTGCTGATAAATTAAGGGCACTCGAGGCGATGCTGCGCACCATCCCCAAACACAAGGGGACGGAGAAGATGCAGGCCGACATCAAGCGTCGGATCTCCCGCCTGCGAAAGGAATCGGCCAAGAAGAAGTCCGCCGCAATCCAGCGCCCTCACTGGTATGTGGAAAGGGAGGGAGCAGGTCAGGTGGTACTGTGCGGTCCTCCCAACAGCGGGAAGTCACAATTGCTGGCCAATCTCACGAACGTCGAGCCGGAAGTGGCCAACTATCCGTTTACGACACGTACCTCTCTTCCCGGCATGATGCCGGCGCTCGATATTCAGATTCAGCTGGTGGACATGCCTCCCCTGGCGGCCAACCTGGTCGAGCCCTGGCAACTGGCCATGATCCAGCAGACCGACATCGCACTGGTTGTCTTTAACGTCACCGATCCTGAGTTGCTGGAGCAGACGGAATTCATCCTGGAGCAGCTGACCTCTCGCCAGATCCAGTTTCAAAGCGACGATCGCCCCCGGGTCATCGTTCTGGGGAACAAGATCGACCTGCCCCAGGGCCAGGGAAATTTTGCTGCTTGGGAAGAACTGTATCGAGAGCGCTTCCGACCGCAGGCTTTCTGCGCGCTGGCCGAGAGCCGTCTCAACAATCTCCGGAGTCAACTTTTTGACACTTTGGGAATCGTGCGCGTGTACACCAAAGCTCCCAGTAAGAAGCCGGAGAAAAACCCCACCCCCTACGTGCTGCGAAAAGGATGCACGGTCCTGGACGCGGCTGCCTCGATTCACAAAGATTGGGTATCCGGGTTCAAATTTGCGCGCATCTGGGGGAAAACCAAGTTCGACGGACAGATGGTGGAGAGAGAATACCAGCTGGAAGATGGCGACCTGATCGAAATCCACACCTGAGAGCCGGGGAGTTCACCCCGCCCACCCCTCTTCACAGACCTGAAAACCATCGCCGTCCACCGCCGGACCGCTTCGCTTTTTCGCCGTCAGATCCAACAGTTTTTCCTGCAACCGAACGATCTCCCGGTGCAGCTGAGCTGGGTTCAGTTGTCGGTATTGCGCTCTCAGTTGTCGCTTCCAGCTGGCCGAGATTCTCCACTGACTCCAGAACGCGTTGATAGGGAGTCCTTGCGGGCGAGTAGCGTTTGGCCACCCGGCTGCCTCGGCGCACCTTCTCTTGCAGCTTCTGCGAGGGCAAGAAGAAGTTCACGTACAGGCGAAGCTGCTCGTACAGCTGGTTGAGCAACTCGACTTCGGCCGGCGTGTCGTAGCGAGCGTAACCCACATAACGCCGTAGATGGTTGTTGATGAACTCCGATCCGTTGTCCTAGTCCAGGCCTAACAAGGGAAAGGGCAGACGCTGGCGCACCTGCTGGATGGCCTCAAAGACCCAGACCTGCGCTTTGTTTTTCACCGCCGCCAGTTCGGTCCAGCCCGTCGACACATCCGTCAGATCTAACGTCTGAGCATAGTCGCCTCGCGCTCGACCTCCCTCGTGGGCCACCAGGCCCACCTCCACACCCCTGCCAAACCACACCCTCCGGCCGGAATGGCGCAACAGCCGCGCGGCATAGCGGCGCTGGTAGCCCGTCGCCTCCACAAACCCGTCGAAGATCGCTCCTTTGTCCTTCTTCCTCCCCCTCTGGTACTCCTTGGCAAACGCCTTTACCAAGACCCGTCACTCCGACATCGTTAGCCTCTTGCTTGGACCCCTTTTCATGGGGCCTCTTCCTATCCCATTTCGGACGCTTTTTTATATGAGGCAAAGATCCCCTTTCTGGCACTTTGATAGTGAGGCAATTCGAGCGGTTGACTCTCTGGCCCCGCTAGGAGCACACTCAATCTTGGTTCCGAGAGGCTCAAGATGTATTGGCCACGACGCTGAGCGAAAGGTCAGCCGAGGTTACAAAGCCAACCAAGTCTAAAGGTCACTCGGGGCTTTTCCATTGTGGCGAGTCCTCCCCTACCCTCACTCAGAAATTGAGTGCCATCAAGGAACCGGAGCGTCTTTACGGAGGAGCTTTTCATGTTTGCATTCGGTCCAGAAATCCCCGGGGATTTGGATATCCATTAGCTCCCGGTTTTCCCGAACCTGTTCCGGGGTAAAGGACCCGGGGATGATCGAAGCGACGAGTGGATGACCCAACGGAAACTGGAGTGCAGCGGCCTTCAGCGGAACCTGGTGACCGGCGCAAACGTCTTGCATGCGTCTGACTTTTTCGAGGGTTTCAGGGGTAGCTGGAGCGTAACAGTACTTTGCCTCCGCAACAGGGCCGGTAGCCAGAATTCCTGACGCATAGGGCGCACCTATTATGATCCCTACGCCCTGTTTTTCACACTCCGGAAATTCCCGGTCCAGCACGTCCTGATCCATCAGCGTGTAGGGCATGGCGACGAGGAAGAAGTCCAGGGGAACCCGTTCAAGGAAGCGCATTATCATCGCTTCCTCGCTGATGCCGGCTCCGATCGCCAGAATCTCTCCAGTCCGTTTCAGTTCGTCCAGCGCTTTCCATCCGAATTCCAGCTCCTTGAACTTCGCTGCGATGTTTTTTTCAGTTTGATGATAGATAAAATCGAGATCGTGAATCACCAGCGCATGCACCCGGTTCAGCCCCAAGCGCTGGAGGCTGTCTTCGTAGGAGCGCATTACACCCTCGTAGCTGTAGTCGAACCTCAGTGTGAATGGCAGGCCGCCGGCCCACGGGGACGTGTCGCAGTCGGCCGCTTCTCCGCGGAAGCGAGCATAGACGCGTCCGACTTTGGTGGAGCAGAAAAAGGCGTGCGGATCCTGCTGGCGCAGCAGATGCCCGATCCGATGCTCGCTCAGACCATGTCCGTACCATGGGGCTGTGTCGAAATAGCGTAGTCCGCATTCCCAAGCGGCATGCAACGTCTCCTGCGCCTGAGCTTCTGGCATTCGTACAAACAGTTCACCGAGTGAGGCCCCTCCGAATCCGAGAACTGGAAGTTGAACGCCGCTTCGACCGAGTGGGCGTAAGGGTAACTCGCTCATGTCCACTCCTTGAGTAAGATCGTGTCTGGTACCATCTTGTCCCCATAGTTTCGGGCTTGCTTCTGCCCTGGCCCCAAGGGCAGAAGGGTACCCCTTTACCGCAGGGAATTCGACATGGTGTAAGCGCCGACTGGAGGAGCGCTTCTTCTCTACCTCTCTCGATCTCGCAGCTCACTCAAATGCAGCCTGGGGCAGGAGATTGTCTCTGCGGACGACTTCACTCTCAGCCGCCACGTACCCTATCAAGCCGCTTGGCTGCGTCTAACAGGTCCCCTTCACTGACGATGTTGTAGCGATCAAAACGCTCCGAGTCTTGTGGCCAGTCATCTGCATCGCGACTCGCTCTGGCACTCCCGCTCGGACTAGGTTCCTCACCGCTGTCCTCCGAAAATCATGGGGAATCAGCCCCGCGATTCCGGCTTTTCTGCACGCAGTGGCCCATGCCTTCCTGAAATCACCGATCCGACAACCGTGTCTGTGAAAAACCAGGGGTATGAGCTTCCCCACGTCCCGAGGGACCAGTAGGACAGGCTCAGGTAGGCTCGGGCACTCTTGCAATCCATCAGGCGGGAACGGCTAGGAACACCGGATTTACCATCCGGCGCTCTGTCCAGCTGAGCTACGGGCGCGCACTGTGTGGCATGTCCAGCCACCGCTGCCCGATGAATGGGTGGGGTGGGCGACGGGACTTGAACCCGCGGCCACAGGGGCCACAACCCTGTGCTCTACCTACTGAGCTACGCCCACCATGCCCGAAGTGCCTGAAAGATCAAAGCTTCCAGACATCCGATCATTCTAATATCAAATCCGGCCAGCTTCAAACAAGGACGACGCCCTGACATTGGGTCAGTTTGGCACGAGTTGAGTGCCCACGGATTCAAAACGCGCCGCGAGCCTTTGGAGAACCCCACAGGCCCCCCCCTAGGGTGGCCTGAACGATAGCCCGGCGATTGATCGCTCTTCTAGGCCTAGTTCTCATCCGGAAAAGGATAAATAGTTGTAAATAAAAGGCTTAGGCCGCATCTTCGACCTCCATTGTTGTCGTGGTGTCTTGGTACAATAATGTTCACAAAACATTGAAACAACAAGACTTACGGCAAAGCCAGGAGGTCAAAGATGCGTCAAAGTCGTGAAAATCAGCTGCCACTGACTCCCCTCTGGCCCGATCACCAGCACGCACAGGAACTGCGGGAGATTTCCAAGATCCTCGATGAAAATTCTAAGCTGAACGAACGGGTCTGGCAAGATCTCAGTGAGGCAGACTCGACAAAAGGGGCTCCGGGAATGAGCGGGGAGCAGGTGTTGCGCTGTGGTGTGATCAAACAGATGCATCAGTTCTCCTATGACCGCTTGGCCTTTCACCTGGCCGATTCTGTGAGCTTGCGGGCCTTCTGCCGGCTGCCTTTGGGCTGGACCCCGGCTCGTTCCACCCTGGCCGAGAACCTCTCGCGCATCCGCCACTCAACCTGGCGGGCCATCAACGCGGCGCTGGTGGACTGGGCCTGTGAGCAAGGCTTGGAGAAGGGAGAGAAGGTCAGAATCGACGCCACCCCGGTGGAGAGTGAGATCCACCACCCCACCGATAATCAACTGCTCTCTGATTGCGTACGGGTGCTGGCCCGTTGGCTGGGACGACTTTCTTGTTTTGTCGACTTCCCTTACCGGGATCATGGCTTGCGGGCTCGCCGCCGCTGTCTGGCCATCAGCAATGCCCGCCGTCAGACCCTGCGCATTGGCCCTTATCGCGATCTGCTCAAAGTCACCCGCAAGATGGCAGGCTACGCCCGGGCAGCCCTGGCGGCCTGCGAAGACTCCAGCCATCCCCGTGTTGTGCGAGAGAGGAGCTTACTCGAACACTACCTGGAACTGACCCATCGAGTGATCGATCAGACCGAGCGTCGTGTTTTGCGGGGGGAATCGGTCCCGGCCAGCCACAAGGTGGTTTCCATTTTCGAGGAGCACACCGATCTGATTCGCAAAGGCGGCCGGGAAACGGTCTATGGGCACAAAGTTTTTCTATCCTGTGGCAGATCCTCTCTGATCCTGGATTGTCTGCCGGTGCGGGGCAACCCGTCCGATAGCACTTACCTGGAGACGATGCTAGATCGGCACTGCCATCAATACGGCTCTTATCCGCGTCAGGCCAGCTTGGACGGGGGCTTTGCATCGAAAGCGAACTTGGCCTTGGCCAAAAACAAACCCGGCCTCAAGGATGTGGCTTTCGCCAAAAAGTGCGGACTCTCGATCGAATCGATGGTCTCCTCCAGCTGGGTATACAAACAACTGCGCCGCTTTCGGGCCGGCATCGAAGGCTGTATCTCGATGCTCAAGCGCGTCTTCGGGCTGGACCGCTGCCACTGGAAAGGCTGGCAGCGCTTCCAGCAGTACCTGCAGCTCTCGACCCTTTCCTACAATCTGCTGGTACTGGCGCGCCTGCGATTGTAGAGGTGCTCCTGCGGCTGACATCTCGATCCGTCTGGCAAAGGGCCGAAGTGTCTCTTGAAATCGACTAAAATCGACTCTGTGTGGTCCGTTTAGGTCCCCAGCCCACTGCACATAACGGATTGCCAGCCGTTGATTGGGGTCGACTCGACTACGAGCGTCTTAAAAAGCCGATTTCCGGATAGGAAGTAGGCCTAGTCTAGGATCCTGTAAACAATTGTGAAAATAGGGGTTGCGTCAGATCTATTTGTCGTTAGTCGTCACCGATGCTACGGCATCGACTCCTCCTCCTCTCTCTTCGCGACCTCGCCTCGCAAGCCCCATGCTCGCAACCGCAACCCATTACTCGGACAGGCTCCTAGAATCTGAAGGGCAGAATCGTGGACAGTCGGTGACAGAGCTGATAACTTTTGGCGTTCATCCCGAGTGGCCTTGGGTGGCATGTCGGAGAAAGAATTTTGACTGAGAATCCGGAACAGCCGTCTAGCCCACCACCGCTGAGCGTGATCGTCCCCGTTTATAATGAGGAAGCTTCGATCAGAGAAATTCTCGCGCGGGTGGCCTCCCAGCCCCTGGTCAAGGAAATCATCATCGTCGACGATCGCTCCCAGGACGGCACCCGAGAGATTCTGCAAGAGTGGGTACAAGAGCATCCGTCGCCCCCGTGCCAACTCATCCTGCACGAACGCAACCGGGGGAAGGGAGCGGCCGTCCGATCGGGGATCGAAAAGGTTCGGGGTGAGATCGTCATCATTCAGGACGCCGACCTGGAGTACGATCCGCGCGAATACACCCAGATGTTGGCGCCGATCCTGGATGGTCGGGCCGACGTCGTCTACGGCAGCCGGTTTCTCGGAGGTCCCCATCGGGTGATCTATTTCTGGCACTACCTGGGCAACCAGATCCTGACCTTTTTCTGCAACCTGCTGGCCAATCTCAACCTCTCGGACATGGAAACCGGGTACAAGGCCTTCCGGCGCCAGGTACTGGAGCAGCTTGAACTGCGATCCAACAGCTTTGACTTCGAACCCGAGGTCACGATGAAGGTGGCCCGTCGGGGGTTTCGAATCTATGAGACGCCCATCTCCTACAGCGGCCGATCCTATCGGGAGGGCAAAAAGATCACTTGGGTGGACGGGTTGCGTGGTCTGTGCGCCTTGCTGCGCTATCGTTTCTTTGACTGATGATCCCAAGGCGACTCACGCCGTCGAAAGCCGCGAGTGTCTAGCCGGCTGGACGTGAATCCGGGTGGAATGCGAGGGCGCCGACCAAAGACAGCCAGTTTTCTTTCCGCCGGCCCCAAGGGAGGAGATCCTATCCAGCCAGCTGGGCTTGCAGTTCTGCGATTCCTTTGTCCAGGATCTGAAGCACCTCGTCGATCTCGTCTGGGGTGATGATCAGAGGTGGAGCCAGCCGGAAATCGTCGCCGGTTCTCCCGTCCACTCCCCCGCCTCCGACTCCCAGGGGAGAGTCCTTTTTCGAGCAGAATGCGGGCCAAGCGTTTTTTGATTTTCCAATCAGGCGGAAAGGTTTTCGCGCTGGTCGCATCCCGCACCAATTCGACTCCCATCATCAAACCGTGGCTGCGAATCTCACCCACGATGGAGTGTCTTCGCAGCTCCTGGCTTCGGTCTTTCAGGTATTCCCCCATTCGCAACACATGCTGCAGGATGTCGAGCACGGCCAGGCCGGCTCTCATGGCGACGGGATTGTCCACGTAGGTGAAGATGTGGGCGAAGCTTTCGCCGCTACTGGCGAAGCTGTCCCGAATTCGGTCTCGCAAGAGGACTCCGCCCAGCGGGCAGTAGCCACTACTGATCCCCTTGGCAAAAACGATCATGTCGGGCACGGCTTCCCAATGCTCCATCGCAAAATATTTTCCGGTCCGACCCCAAGCGGTGATGATCTCGTCGGCGATGAAGAGAACGTCGTAGCGGTCACAGACTTCCCGGATCAGCGGAAAGTACTCCTGAGGTGGTGCGACCACGGCGATGCTGCCCTGGACGATGGGTTCGGCCACGAAGGCAGCCACATTCTCGGGACCGGCCTGCAGGATCGTCTCTTCCAGCTGGCTGGAGCAGGACAGATTGCACTGACCCCGGCAGCCCTCGAGCAAGCATCGGTAGGGATAGCAGGGAGCGATATGGGGGAAAGCGCACAGCAGGGGGGGGCAAAAGAGGCCCGGGAAGGAGGCAGACCGGTGGCTGACAGGGCTCCCAAGGTCGCTCCGTGGTAGCTGCCCCAGCGTCCGATGACCAGGTGTTTGGCCTGGTTCCCTCGCTGCAGATGGTACTGGCGTGCGATCTTGAAGGAGACTTCGATGCCCTCGGAGCCTCCGGAGACGAAATAGACGTGGTTCAGGTCGGCCGGGGCCCGCGCCGCGATCCTAGCTGCCAGATCCTGGGCTGGCTGGTTGGTAAAGTGAGCCGAGAAGCAGAAGGCCAGCTTTGCGGCCTGTTCGGCCATGGCTTCCACCACGCTTCGCCGACCGTGTCCCAAGGTGACATTGGTCGCTCCCGCTCCTCCGTCGATGTATCTCTTTCCCATGTCGTCCCAAACGTAGATACTCTCACCGCGCTCCAGGGTGGGATAGTCGTAGCTGAGATCCTGGTGGAAAAGGGCCCGATCTTTCCGGTTGGTAGACACTCTGTGGACCCCCCCCTTGGTTGGGAAAAAGCAGTATGCGGGGCCGAACCGCGCAAGTCCAGCTTTGCCGGACGGGACGCGCCCGTCCCCGAGCGGACATCCGCGTGGAGTGCGGTACCACACTGGGCAAGCAGCTGGAGAAAAAGCCCACTGCCGTGCGCGGCTCTGAGGGAGTTGGCTGAGTAGTTTTCGAGACAGGGAGGGGTCCTAACCCGCACCGCAGTCAAGGTCGAGAAGATGCGGCCGGGCGGCGCTTCACGTCGTAGCAGTAGATCTGGTCCTGATCGCGTAGATAAAGGCGGCCGCCGGCCAGCGCCAGAGGGCTCCAGGTGAAATTCGCAGTGGAGATCTGGAAACGGCTCTTTTCGCGATACTCCTGCGGGGAGACTTCCACCAGGCCCACCACTCCCTTCTCGCTCAGGCAGTACAGGTGTCCATCGGCATACAGCAGCGACCCCTTGCCGACGCTGCGATGCTTCCATCCCACCTCGCCGTCTTTGAATCGCATGGCCGTCAAGATGGCGCTCGAGTAGCCGTACAGATAGCCGTTGACCAGAATCGGGCTGGCATGGTGATTCTTCATTTCCCGGTTAAAATAGACCTCACGAGCCGCCACCTTTCCCTCCTGGGCGCTGAGCTGCACCAGGCCGCCGCCCTGTCCGTAATCCGAGGAGACGAACACCCGGTTTCCGGACACGATGGGCGTGGCCACGTGGATCTTGATGTCGTTGGCGGCGCGGTCGTAATCCCACAGCAGTCGTCCGGTGTAAAGGTCCAGTCCCGCAGCGCGAAGACCGGTGAAAAAAATGACCTGGGGGATACCGGCCAGTCTGGCCTGGACGGCTGAGGAGTAGCTGGCCGGATCGCTCAAACTCTTCCACACCAGAGATCCGTCCTGCCGGTTCAAGGCCACCACGGAGGCTCCCTCCGCTCCGGGGTTGACCAGCACCAGATTTCCGACCACCAGAGGCGATTCACACAGACCGTGGGCAATGTTGGGAGCTTCGAATTCGCTCAAAACGTTGCGCGTCCAGAGCGCCCGGCCAGTGCTGACATCCAGGCAGGAAAGGTCTCCATTGGCGCCCAGAGCATAGATTCGATTCCCCACCACTGTGGGAGTGCTTCGAGGTCCGTCCCCCTGGTCGTCCTGAAAGCGCGTCCCCAGCGGAGTCGCCCAGAGCGGCTCTCCAGTGGTGGCGTTCAAGGCCACCACCGACTCGGTGTCCTCAAAGGCTCCCATGGTGAAAAGTCGACCTTGCGCAATCGCCACGCTGGAGTGGCCGATGCCGACCCCCTGAGTTTTCCAGAGCAAGGGGGGGCCTTCTCTGGCCCACTGGCGAAGAAGTCCCGTTTCCCGAGAGATTCCATCCCGTTGACTCCCCCGCCATTGGGGCCATTCCTCACCCTGCAGGCTGAACGTTGCCAGGACTCCTAGGGTGAGACCGCAGAAGCCCCACGGGAGAAGCTGCCCGATAAGCTTGGGTGTTCGCTGTCTCGTTCCGTCCTTCTCTGCCGTGGTCAGTTTCCGGTTGTGCATGGTAGATATCCACTTTCCGAAAGCGGTTCATCCGGGTCGGCGCGGTCTTGGGTCTGTGCGCAGTCAGACACCCCCGTACTCTCTAAGTCGGCTGCTTGCAGCGCATTCTAACGTCAGTTACACGAGGCCATCAATTCGATGGTGTCGGATGTTGTTGCGATTCTGTGCAGACGCCGGATCCACTCCGGCCGCACTCTGGACCGGGTCCGTCTCAGATTCGGCTTGGCCTGGTGCCAGCCACTGGATCACGGGCCCTGGGCCAGACGTGTCTCAGGCCCTGTTCCTGGATCTGTCCGAAAGCTTGCACAAGGACATTCGGGAGCTGGCAAGGATGAGGGTGTTGGGGGTGGATCCCAGACTCTGAAGGGTCTCTTTTGGACCAGCTATTACCTGCTGCGTTGGAAGGCGAGGATCTAGTTCGGCCGGAGAGACCTCCGCTTCCTGAGCGGACTGGAACTGACCATCCTGCGTGGGCTGATGCTTCCCTGAAGTAGGTCAGTCCTGGGTGAGCTGGACATCAAAGAGGTGAGACCAGACACTCAGGGTAGTGCTTGATGAGTTCCTCTACGTAGGAAGAGCACGCCCGGGCACGCAGATAGAGGTAGAAAACCGACCCATTTTGATCTTTCTCGTACAGCAGACCATCCCCGGGGTTTCGTCCGTCCTCCAGATAGAAGTGGAGCCGATCCAGGAATTGGTCGTTGAGATCCTGGTGGATCAGAATGGAGCAATGACCGTCGTTCAGGGCCAGCAATGCGCCACCCTCCCCCTGGCACAGGGAGATCAGTTCACTGAGGCGGAATTCTTGAATGCGCCTGAGATAGAGGGAATCGGTGGTGACTCGGGCACCTACGCTTTCTACGGGTCAGACTTCACCGATGTCAGCTTCCAAAGCTCCCAGGATGCGGAGTAGATGGTCCAGGCTGATGTTGTAGAAACCGGATTCCATGCAGGCGTAGGAACTTGGTGGCATTCCCGCTCGCTCCGCCAGATCCTTGATTCTCATTTTTCGAGTCAATCGAAGCTCTCCAAGCCGGGCTCGGACGAGATTCTTGATGGTGCTTTTCTTGACCATAGAGCGCCCTAGTGCAGTGTCCGATCCGATAAATTCCCGTTGTTAACAGGGACTGAGTGATTCTCGTGCTTTTTCAACCTTGGTCAAGATGGAATGGGCGGTGGCTCGCCACTTGAAGGGTTTGGCTAAGTCTTGATTGTGCACTCGGATATATCTTCTGATTTCCTGTCGCAACTGTGCAACGCTGGTGAAGGAGTTTCGGTAGATGGAGCGACGCTCCAGCTGGGAAAACCAGCTTTCGACAGCGTTGAGCCAGGAGGCGCTGGTGGGGGTAAAGTGCAGATGGAAGCGCTCTCGCCGGGCCAGCCAACGTACAATCTTCTCGGTTTTGTGAGTGCTCGAGTTGTCCAACATTAAGTGGACATCCAGTTGGGAATCGACCGCCCGATCGATCTGGCGAAGAAAGGCCAGAAACTCCTTGGCTCGGTGCCGGTTGGTGAGGCGACCCATGACCTCACCTGTGGCCACATCAAAAGCGGCATACAGGCTGGCCGTACCGTGGCGCTTGTAATCGTGGGTTCTGCGCTCGATCTGTCCGGGTTTGAGCTGGAGCATGGGCTGAGTTCTATCTAGAGCCTGGATCTGAGTCTTCTCGTCCACGGACAGGGCCAGGGCATTGTCGGGCGGGTCCATATAGAGCCCGACCACATCGATCACCACCTCGGCGAAGTGAGGGTCATTGCTGATCTTGAAGCTGCGGATCCGATGCGGCTTCAGGTCGGCCGCCTTCCAGATCTGGACGACTTGATGCTTGCTCACTCCCGCCTGCTGGGCCATCAGTCGCACACTCCAGTGAGTTGACTCTCGGGGGATGCTTTCCACGGTGGCCTTCAGAATGGCTCGTACCTTGGCCGGCCCTAGTTTGCGGGGCCGGCCCGAGCGAGGTCGATCGTGGAGTCCTGAAAGCCCCCGCTTCAGGTAGCGTTTGCGCCACACCTGCACGTTGGCTAGTCGCTTCGAGAGCTGCAGTGATACCTGGGTCGCCGTCAGGCCCTCACCACAAAGCAGGATCACCTCAGCCCGATCGGCCAGGATTCTTTTGGTGTTGGAAGCCCGCAACCAGGATTGCAGGATCTTGCGATCTTCTTCGGGTAATTTCAATCAGATGTGTGGTCTCGCCATACTCAAGGAAAGCAAATCACCCTGACACTTAACATCGTCTACTTTCCGGACAGTATGCTCGTGTAACAGACTCTATCAAGCCTGTCCCCTCTTGTAAGCCTGGGGCTACATCCCACGCCGGTTCTTGCCGGATCTATCCTCCCTCGGTCATTGCCCGTGCATCCAGAACCTGCTCTAATTCTTGCTCGCTCAGGACCCCTTTCTCCCGGCAAACGTCACGCACGGTGCGCCCTTGCTGGTAGGCTTCCTTAGCGATTTCGGCCGCCCGGTCGTACCCGACTCGCGGAACCAGGGCGGTGACCAGGGCCAGGGATCGTTCCACCATTTCTTCGCAACCTTGCCGGTTGGCCTCAATCCCAGCGACGCATTTGTCGACTAGCACCCGGCACGCGTTGGTCAGTAGATCGATGGACTGTAAAAGCTTGTAGGCGATGATCGGCTTCATGACGTTGAGCTCGAAATTTCCCGATTGGCCGGCTAAGCTCACCGTTACGTCGTTGCCGATGACCTCCGCTGCCACCATGGTAACCGCCTCCGGTATCACCGGGTTCACTTTACCGGGCATGATCGAGCTACCCGGCTGGGTGGCGGGCAGGTAGATCTCGCCAATGCCGCAGCGCGGACCCGATCCCAACCAGCGCAGATCATTGGCGATTTTCATCAGGCTGCAAGCCACCGTCTTCAGCATGCCGCTGGTCTCTACTGCCGCATCCCGTGAGGCCAGAGCCTCGAATCGATTCCGGGCCTGCTGAAAGGCGATTTTGGTGCTGCCGGAAAGCTTCTCCACCACGCGCGGTGGAAAGTCTGGATGGCAGTTCAGGCCCGTCCCCACGGCGGTCCCTCCGATGGCCAGCTCGGACAGATGGGGGCGAACCGCCTCGAGTCTGCGAACCGAATGCTCCAGCATGGAGGCGTAACCGGAGAACTCCTGTCCCAGTCGCACTGGGACGGCATCCTGCAGGTGTGTGCGGCCGATTTTGACGATGTCGTCGAACTGGCGAGCCTTTTCCTCCAGGGCTTCCTGTAACCGCACCAACGCCGGTCGGAGTCTCTTCTCGGTGCCCACCAGAGTGGCTACATGAATCGCGGTGGGGATGACGTCGTTGCTGGATTGGCCTAGATTGACGTGGTCGTTGGGATGGATCTGCTTACTACCGATCTGGCCTCCCAGAATCTCAATGGCTCGATTGGCGATGACCTCGTTCGCGTTCATATTGGTGGAAGTGCCGGATCCGGTCTGGAAGATATCCACTACGAATTGATTGTCGAGCCTGCCGTCGATCACCTCGTGGGCGGCCTGGCGGATGGGGCGGGCAATGGTTTCCTCCAGCAAGCCCAATTCTTGATTGGTTTCCGCCGCCGCTAGCTTGATCAACCCCATGGCCTCTATGAAAGCTCTGGGGAAACGCCGACCGCTGATGGGAAAGTTCAGGACGGCTCGCTGAGTTTGAGGTCCATAGTACGCGTTGGAGGGAATGTTCATTTCTCCCATCGAATCTTTCTCAGTCCGAAAGTCATTCATGGTTCTCTTTTCCAATCCCTGCCCCAAGTTGGCCGCCTAGCGAGAGGGGCCTGGGGGCTACTTTGAACGTGGCGCCCGAGGCTTCGGACAGCCGCGTCCGGGGCCGTCAAGGGCCCGTCCATCCGTTTTATCCCGCAAAGCCTGACTGGGAATCAAGTCGATTGAGATGGCTTCTAGCAGGATGCTTGGAGCGACCTGAAAGCGGTTGGAAACCCCTTTTTCCGCAGAAAATCTCTCCAATTCTCACGAAACCGGGCAATAGAGAAGCGGCCGGCATTTCTTCGGATGAGGCCGGCATCCAGCCGGAGCCTCTCGAAACGCTGCAAAGAATCAACGATGGCCTCGCTGGTGGAACTGTCAAAGAAGATTCCCGTTTTTTCGTCAAGGACCGTTTCCGTTGCTCCGCCCGCCCGGTAAGCGATCACCGGGCACCCGCAAGCTTGCGCCTCTACTGGAACCAGGCCGAAATCCTCCGGCCCCGGGAAAACCAGGGCTCGGGCCCGACCGTACAGGTTGTGGAGGGTCTCATTGGACACCCAGCCCAGGAATTCGACGTTGGGTGCCGCCTTCCTTTCCAGCGAACGGCGCAAAGGACCCTCCCCCACGACCAGCAGCCGGCGCCCGTGCTGGCTGAAGGCTTCTATGGCCAGCTCGATTCTTTTTTGTGGAACCAGAGCCGAGACCACCAGATAGAAGTCCTCCCGCCGGAGGCCCATGGGGTGATACAAATCGAGATCGATTCCCGGGTAGATGACTTCCGAGTCTCTATTATAGAATCTGCGGATACGCTCCTGTACGGTCCGGGAAATTGCGACGAACCAGTTGACGCCGGCGGTGGATTGCAGATCCCAAGTTTTCAGCTTGGGCTCCAGGTGCCTCAAGAATCTCGCCCTCCAGGAGCCTTTCAAGTCGTGCGCGTACAGATCCGGCTCCCACAAATATCGCATCGGCGTCAGGCAGTAGCAAACGTGGGGGGTGCTGGGGTGGTGGGGGAGGGTCTTGGCGATGGAATGATGGATGCTCATCAAGAGGTCGGCCTCCTGTGCGTGCAGCCGCTTCATCCCGGAAAAGAAGGCGGGCAACAGATAGCGGTAGTAGTGTTCGACTCGCGGTAGTCGTCCCAGGGGAGACACGTAAATGGACTGAAGAGCGACGCTGGGTTCCAGGATCTCCGGTCGCATAAACAGCGTATAGATGTCCAGCTTCGGGCAACCGAGGGAAAATTCCAAGAGAATCTTTTCGGCACCTCGTCGATTGAGGAGCCAGTCATGTGAGACGGCGATCTTCATGGAGAACCGGATCATGATACCGTCCGACCGGGCTCCGAGCCATGCCCACGCTCTTTCCGGGGAGGGTTTTTCGATCGTGGTCGAGCCCCGAAGGGTTTTTTCGTTGCATCAAGGAAAATCGGCGGGTTAAGATTCAAAGATCATGCCACTCTGTATCATCGCACTGCTCGTCTTGGTTGTGGCCACCACACCCGCTTGGGGTCAGGTCACCTCGTATTTTCCCCAGGTGGCGAACGGGCAGGTGGCCACCATCCAGTTTCGGACCGAGATGATCTTCGTGAATACGGGGGAAGCCACAACGGTCCGGGTAGAGCTGTTTCAGTCCGACGGGACTGCCATGGTGTTGACTCTGGGCAGCCAGACCGACTCCGTGTTCGATTTTGAACTGGCCAAAGGTGGCTCGCTCTCTGTGCCCACGTCAGGTGCCGGAACCCTTCAGGTGGGCTATGCTCGATTGACGGCTGGTGCTGGAGTTGGAGGTACGGCGGTCTTCACCCGCATCGATGCTCCCACCGGTGTGATTCTGTACGAAGCCGGGGTGCCGGCGGTAACCACCTTGAGCAACTTCAGCCTTTTTCTGGATTCTCTGGGAGTGAAAAATACCGGATTGGCGCTGGTGAACCCGCCGGCTTCGGAGGCGCCGGCCGGAGAGGGAGGAAGCTTGGCCACCGTGGTTCTTTCCCTTTGGGATCTGGCCTTCAATCAGATTGCCACGACCAACGTACTGCTGGGGCAAGGATTGCACCTACCACGATTCATCAACGAAATTTTCGACGGTGTTGCCCAGGCCGAGGAGATGCAGGGCAGCGTCACGGTGGGAAGCGACGTTCCCCTCGCAGCCGTGACCTTGCGGCAGAACGATGATCCCAGCAAACCCTTTCCTCAAAGCGTACCGGTGCTGACGACCTTTCCGGTTGTTCCGGGAGCGGCCGGTCAAATTCTGTCGCGCTCCGAGGTTGCACTCCTTTCCAGCGGTGGGGTTCGGGTGCAGCTGGACCTGAGTGCCCAGGAGATTCCCGTATCCGCCGTGATTTTCCGTTTTTACCGCGGACAGGAGATGATTTTGGAGCTGACTCGAAATGTCGGTGGTTCCGAGCTGGTGGATGAAACGGTGAAGCTGCCTCAAAGTTCCTCGAACATCACGCGGGTCGAGTTTCAGATGATTTACCCGGACGGTCTGATGAGTCCGCGTCTGTCCTTGCACCCCTGATTCGGTTGCGCCGTCGCCGCCACGCTCTCTCGGTTCCGCCGAGGGCCCCGCGTTTCCTCAAGCAGACGGGCCGACTCCCCGCTGAGGTCGCTCTCGTGCAAGGGTCCAGCCAAAGCCTGTGGAAGAGGGCCTCCCGCCCGTTGATCGGGAGTTTTCTCCTGACGGTGGTGGTTCTGGCCGTCTACCTCCGTTCCATTCATTATCCATTTGCCTTCGACGATCAGCTATTTTTGCGGGACGACAACGTGCAACTGGGTCGGTGGCAGGCCTTCCTCTGGCCCCCCGTGCCCCGTTTGTTGACCTGGTCCACTTTTCTTCTCCAATACCGGTTGCACGGTCCGGCTCCCGGGCCCTATCACGCCCTCAACGTGCTGCTGCACCTGGTCAATTGCTTACTGGTCTTTTCGTTTCTGGGTCAGGTCTTTCGGGAGGCGCGGCCATGGGGTCCCCGTGGCCGCGGGGTGGCGACTGCAGCTTTTGCCAGGAGTTGGCACCTGGCCTGGGTGGGAGCCCTTTTTTTTGCACTGCATCCGGTGCAGACCGAACCGGTCTTTTACGTGTATCAGCGCTCGACGCTGCTGGCTGCCTGTTTCGCCTTGCTGGCGATGCTCAGCCATCGAAGGGGACGCCACTGGTTCACCGTGGGGTGTTTTCTACTGGCGGTCGTTTCCAAGGAATTCATGCTCATTCTCCCCCTCGTCCTGTGGGGAATGGAGGTGTTTCTGGAAGGGCGATCCAAACCTTCGCGACCCATTCTGGTGTGCCTGGTCTTGAGTTTGTCATTGGTGCTAACCCACTGGATTGTTTCGTCTGTTCGCGAGGAACCGTTGACTGCCAGCTTGGCCTATGCCGCGACACAGGTAAACGTCCTCTGGTCCTATCTGGGACTGATCGTGTTTCCGAGGTCCTTGAATCTGGATTGGCACGTTGGGGTGCCCGACTCGCTGGAGGGTATCTGGGTCGCGAAGCTCTCCGTCCTGCTCGCTCTCGTCTGGAGCATCTTCGGCTTCCGCAGGCGCTGGCCAACGGCCTGTTTTTTCCTTCTGCTGTTCGTCCTCTTTCTACTGCCTACTTCGAGCGTTGTGCCCTCCCTTGATTACATGTTCGAGCATCGACTCTACGCCGGAATGACGGGATGGGCCGGCCTTTTCGGTATCCTGGTGGGAGGTCTCCTGAAGTTTGGTGATCGAATGGATTCCAGGAGATCTCGAAGCTGGATGCACATTGGCGCGGTACTGGGGCTGATCGCATTCTTTGGCCTGTACGCGATGCACGACCTAGGGCGGGGAAAGCAATGGAGCGATCGGGAACGGCTGTGGAGGGACACGGTGAGCAAATCCCCTGCCAAGTATCGTCCCAATTACAACCTGGGCGTCGCTCTCATGCAACAGGCCCCGCAAGAAGCAATCCACTACCTGGCTCGTGCCATCGCCATCGATCCCACCATCCCTCTGGCCTATCGGAGCCTGGGAGAAGTCTATCTGTCGCTGGGAGAGAAGGCGGCCACCCGATGGCTATGGCAGAAAGCCTTGGAGCTGGAACCGGGCCATCCGGAAACCCATCTCGCACTGGGTCGACCGTATTTGCAGCAAAGGGATTTCTGGAAGGCACGGGAGCACTTGCAAAGCGCCCGGTCCGGAATGCCCTATGATTGGAGGGCTCATTATCATCCGGCCCAGCTCTCTTTTCTGTTCGGTTTCGTCAGCGAGGCGATCTCGCATTGCGAAGCGGGATTGTCTTTTCGACCGGATCGTACGGATCTGCGCTTGCTGCTGGCCGACGCGGTGGCTCAGACTGCTAACTGGGAGCGGGCCATCGAGTTGTATGAGCAGGTCCTGAACCATGATCCTAGTGTGGAAGGCTACTACAAGCTGGGGCGAGCGTACTGGAAGAAAGGCAACTCCAGGGAAGCCTTGAAATCGGTTCGGCAGGGCATGCGGATCTCCCGAAGTGCGCAGCAGAGGTCCCAGGGTGAATCTCTTCTGGGGTCGATTTCAGAAACGCCGCCGAACTGACAATCGGCGCCGCAAGCGGTTGCGGCACAGGGGCAGCCCTCCGCGACCTCTTCCATTTCCGTTATAATGGGAGTCTTCGTTTCATGGCCAGAGTACTGCTGGGGCAATCCTATTACCTTCGGTTCGATCCAAAACTCTGGAAAGGGATGCAGCCATACCCTCCCCTGGGGACGCTCTATGCTGCTTCTTACTTGAGGAGCCGGGGTTTTTCTCCTTTCCTGTTTGACGCCATGCTTGCCGAGAGCAGCGAAGAGTGGGATCAGGCCCTGGACCGCATCCGGCCGCAATTTGCCGTTCTGTACGAAGACAGTTTCAATTAT
Organism: Acidobacteriota bacterium; assembly: GCA_965205565.1. Lineage (GTDB taxonomy): Bacteria > Acidobacteriota > UBA6911 > RPQK01 > CBDBID01 > CBDBID01. Next base: position 88,136 of record CBDBID010000002.1, on the reverse strand, counting down.
CTCAGTAAGATGTGCCTTCTGCGGATGCGTGAGGCGGCCTTCCGCATGATCCGGGTGGCTAAGTCATCCGGCTGCACGGTCATCCTTTTCCGGATCGGATGCTACCGACCATCGAGACCGGTACTTCCGCGCGGGAGCGGACTACATCCTGGTCGGGGAAGGGGAGATGACCCTGGGAGAGCTCCTGGGTTGTTTGACCGATCGGTCCACGCTCCGAGAGCCGGAGTCGATCCCGGGGGTGGCCTCTGCCGATCGCCTCGAGGGTCCCCTTCGCCCGCGTCCTCTGCTTCGCGACCTGGATTCCCTCCCGTACCCGGCCTGGGACCTGGTGGATCTTCCCCGCTACCGGGGGATCTGGCGCCGACATCACGGATTCTTTTCCATCAACATGGTCACCACGCGTGGTTGCCCGTACCAGTGCAACTGGTGCGCCAAACCGATCTACGGACAGCGTTACCATTCTCGGAGTCCCGAAAACGTGGTCAGCGAGATGGCCTGGTTGCGACAACACGTGGCCCCCGACCATATCTGGTTCGCCGACGATATCTTCGGTTTGAAGAGGGGTTGGATAGAACGGTTTTCGGAGCTGGTCTGCGAGGCTGGTTTGCAGACACCTTTCAAATGTTTGCTCCGGACAGATCTGGTGAACCCGGAAGTGGCCAGGCTCCTGAGACGGGCCGGCTGCCGGACGGTCTGGATGGGGGCGGAATCGGGCTCCCAGAAGATTCTGGACGCCATGCAAAAGGGGGCGACGGTGGAAGACACCTACCGGTCCACCCGCGAACTCCGCAAGGCAGGCATTGAGGTGGGGTACTTTCTGCAGTTCGGCTATCCCGGAGAAGAGTGGGAAGACGTGCGCCGGACCATTCGCATGGTTCGCGACAATCTGCCGGACGACATCGGCATTTCGGTGTCCTACCCGCTGCCGGGCACTTCCTTTCACGATCGGGTCCGTAAGGATCTGAAAATCCAACAGAACTGGATCGACAGCAACGATCTGGCCATGCTTTATCGAGGGCCTTTCTCTCCAGACTTTTATCGCCGACTGCACCGGACCGTCCACAAGGAATACCGAGCCTTTCGTGGATGGAACCAGTTGCGACGGGGAGACTGGAGAGGAGGCAGACCGATGCTGCGCGCCTTCACGCTTCCCCTGGACTACCTTCGCCTGCGGCAATTGAGGAACCCGCGCAACCGGCCGCGGCTGTGACCGATTTCCGGTCAGCGGATGCCCTGGAGGGTTCGCCAGGACGGACTTTGAAGTTACTTCCGGTTTCACGATCGAATGGGTTCATGTTCGGGAGGGAAGGATTGCGTTCCCCCGAGCTTTCTTTTACCGGTCGTCTGTAAATGGGAATGAAGTCTCTCTGGTGACAGCCAGTGAAACAGTTGCGGAGCAGGTCATTAGCCTCTTTGAAAAGACGCCTGCAGGGGGATCGGAAAGAGCGAATGCAAAACGATCCGAAGGGAAGAGGGTTTAAGAAAACCAGACGGCGATACCGGCGACCGGCCCTGGCCCGCGTTCCCTTGCGGCCCGAGGAGGCGGTGCTGGGCAACTGCAAGGTTTCGGGCTCGGCCGGCCCCACGGCGGCGGACTGTCTGCCGGGAGGATAGGCCTGTTCGGCCCTGGCCAGCTGATCCCGAACTGGCCGGGTGCGCGGTCCTTCCATTGCGGCTCTGGTGCCCCACGCGCGTGCAGCGGTCCTTGCCCCATTCTAGTGTCGTGCCTCAGAACAACTTCACATCATTCGACGGCCCTCTGTGCCTCTGGCTGGGTTGCGCTTTTTGAAATATACTGGATATGTGGTCGTTAGCGCGCCTTGCCAGAGACACACATGGCTCGCCGACTGATGCAAAAAACTTCTGAGAAACGACACTAGGAGAGATACCGAGGCGATGAAGGCTCTTGTGGTTGGAAGCGGCTCCATCGGGTTGCGCCATCTGCGGCTGCTTCGAGAGAAACCGGAGCTGACGGTCGAGGTGTGTGACACCCGGTCAGAAGGCCTAGCCGAGGCGTCCCAGATCGCTCCAGATGCTCGCGCCTGGATGAATTACCAGGAAGCTCTGGCTTCCTCTCCGGATCTGGTTTTCATCGCCACCCCTCCCATCTCTCACCCGGATCTGGCGGCGACGGCGCTGGAGGCCGGAGCCCACGTGTTTTGTGAGAAGCCGATGGCAGCCGATCTGGCCGGAGCCCGGCGCATGGTTGAGGCTCAGGAAAGAACCGGTCGACTGCTGAACATCGGTTTCGTGCAGCGCTTTATGCCCGAGTTGCGAGCCGTCCACCGGATGATTCAGGAAGGTGCAATCGGCGCCGTCTGCTACGCTCGCTTTTCCTGCGGATCGTATCTGACCCTTCAGCTGTCGCGCTCCCGCCACCAGTGCGACCTCTACGCGGCGGCCGTTCTCGATTACGTCTACGGTTTTGACACCTTCTGGTGGATGTTCCGGGACCTGCCTACCCAAGTCTACGGACGTGGTCTTCAGGTGGGATCGATGCCCCTGACCAGCAATCCCAACCTGATCAGCGCCATCCTGGAGTATGGCTCCCAACGTCTGGCGGAAATTCATATCGATTACCTCAGCTATCCGCAGCAGGTTTCCTATAGCTTTCAGGGCGATCTGGGGTTCTTGAATCTGGATCTAACCACCCACCAGCTCGCGCACGGCGACCGGGAATCCGGTCGTCTGGTGGTAGAGCAATTTTCCTACGAACGGGACGAGGTCATGCGCCAGCAGCGGGATCATTTCCTGAAGGCGGTGGCGCGGGGCCAGGGGTTGAGTACGCCGGCGGCCGATGCCTTGCCGAGTAGCCTCTGTGTGGACGCCCTGATCCGCTCCTTGAAGGCCGGACGTCCCCTCCCAATCGGTCCTTCGTAGGTCTTCAGGATCTTCCGGGATGGAGAGGTTGCGCGGTGATCCTGCCGCCGAGTTGCCGGTTCTCTTGGTGTCCTTGCTGGGCGGCTATGAGAAATCTAATTCGTGGGGGGTGCCGCTGGCTGCACCTTGGAGCCCGGGAGAGAGCATTTCTCCAGGGCATCCTGCAGCTGTCTTTCGGAGAGTTCCCCATGCTCGGGGTCAAAGGGAAGATCGCGGGTGGCGGCTACCCGGTCCAGGAAGGAGAGGCCCAACGGTCCTACGTACTCCTCCTCGGTTTTATAGGCGGGGTCCTTCAACGCCTCCAGGACCGGGACAAACCGATATCCTCTCCCCAGCAGCAGCTGGACCAGGTCTTCCAGGAAAGTGGCCGTTCCGATTCCGCAGTGCAGCCACAGGATTTGCGGAATCAGGTGTCCGAAGAGCTGCTCGGATTGGTCTTCGGCGTAGTCGAGCGATTGGGACACATGCTGCAGGTAGACGCGCCTCAGACGATCCATGGTGCCACTGTCCTGCCAATGCTCGACGTAGGCGTGGTTGAACAGGCAATCGGTAGTCTTGACGGTGACGGGAACCACCTTGTAGTCGGCACGGTAAAGGGCCCGAGCCACCTTCTTTTTTTTCTTCTTCGTGTCGCCCTGGTGGAGCAGAGGGAAACGGAAATACCGGTAGTTGAATCGGCCCACCCGGGCGGCTCGCCTCAGGTTCTTTTCTCCGTCGCCGACGTGCATCAGGAAATCGCGGATTGGTAGGCCGTGAAGGTCTGCGTAGGCGTGGCCGTGGTTGCCCAGGCGCTGACTCCGCTTGACCCAATCCAGCAAGACCACGTAGCTGCTGGGATCCTCTTCCAGCTTTTCTTCGACGACGAAGCCCATGGCTTGAATCGCATGACGGTTCAAGACATCCAGAATGGTGCGGCTGACCTCCCGCGGTCTCCAATACCCGAGTGGCTTCATGTAGGGGAGCTTGTCAAAGGTGAGAGCCATCCGCTTTTCCTGGGCCCAAAGACCTGGTGGAAGACAGAATAGAATGGGAAGCATCCAGCCAAGCAGAGTTTTCATAGCGTTGAAGTCCGACTGGATCCTCGCACCCGGGGTGTGGAAACGGGAGGCCCGCAAGCGGTGGGCTCACCGCGCCAGGAGGATCAGCTTGCCGGTGGTCTTTCGTCCCTCGAGATCCCGGTGAGCCTGGGCCGCTTCCGAGAGAGGGTAGGTCGCACTGATGCGCACCTGCAGGCGAGAGTCGGCGATCCACTGGAAGATGTCTCCAGCCCGGGCCAACAGCTCCTGCCGATCGGCCGCATAGTGAAACAAGCTGGGACGGGTCAGAAAGATCGACCCCCTGTCATTGAGGACCTGGGGATCGAGGGATCCAACGGGTCCGCTGGCCTGACCGTACAGGACCATGTAACCGCGCGGCCTCAAGCAGTGCATGCTCTTCTCGAAGGTCGCCTTGCCCACACTGTCGTAGACGGCGTGGACGCCGCGGCCCTGGGTAAGCGACTCGATTTCCGCTTCGAAGTCGCTCTCGGTATACAGGATCACGTGATCGGCCCCGGCTTCCCTGGACAGGTGGGCTTTCTCGGGGGTAGAAACGGTTCCGAAGACCTCCAGGCCCAGCATCTTTCCTATTTGCACCAGCAAGAGCCCCACCCCGCCGGCAGCGGCGTGTACCAGAATGCGATCTCCTTCCTTCAGAGGCACACAGCCGTGGGTCAGGTAATGAGCCGTCATACCCTGAACCATGGCGGTGGCGCCGGTGGCGAAATCGACGCCCTCCGGCAGCGGGACCAGCTTGGAAGCTTCAACCACCGCCTCCTGGGCATAGGAACCGATGGACAGGGCGTAGGCTATGCGGTCGCCCAACTGGACCTCACTCACCCCCGGGTCCACCTCCGTCACAATCCCAGCGCCCTCCACACCCAGCGTAAAAGGCACTTCGATCGGATACAGCCCCTCCCGGTGGTAGGTGTCGATGAAATTGACCCCGGCCACATGGATTTCAATCCGGGCCTGCCCGGGGCCGAGGCCGGCAGCAGGGAGTTCCTCGTGAATCAGTTTCTCAGGTCCGCCGTTTTGATGAACGCGAATGGCTTTCATGGTGTTGGTTTCTCCTACTAGCTCGGATTGTAGCCTCCCGTTCTTGCGCTTGTCGAGCGGACTTATGAGGACGGTCCTGGAGCCATCCCACAGGTGGCACCGGTATCCCTGAGGCTGTCTCAGAAACCATGTTTGCGAAGCGGAGCACTCAGAGACGAGGTGAGATTCAAAACGTTACTTGGCCACGTTCCGGGGGCTTGTCGGGTTAAACTGGGTCCGGGAGATCTTTCCAGCGTGACCTTGAACATCGCTCACCGCGGCGCCAGTGTCGAGTGTCCCGAGAACACTCTGGCGGCTTTTCTCCGGGCGCTGCAACTGGGTGCCGACTATCTGGAGCTTGACCTGCGCTTCACCAGAGACGGGGAGAGCGCGGTCATCCACGATGCAACGGTGGAGCGGACCACTTCTGGCCGGGGTGCTGTGTCCCGGATGACGCTGGCCGAGGTTCGGCGGCTCGAGTGTGGAGCCCATGTGAGCGCTCGCTTCCGCGGAGAAAAGATCCCCACCCTGGCTGAAGTGATCCGGCTGGTGCAGCCCCATCGGGCCGGCCTGCTGGTCGAAATCAAGCCGGGGCGCCGTCTGCCTGAAAGTTCCCTGAAGCATCTGTTGCGGCTCCTGGATTCGAGCGGACTGGATTCGAGAGTCATCCTGCAATCCTTCGACCATACAGTCCTGGAGAGACTGAAAACACTGGGTTCCTCCATGCGGACCGCCCTTTTGTTGGATCGGCCCTTCACTGATCCGGTGCCTCGAGGGTTGCCGCTCGAGGAGGCCGGAATCGTGAGCGTAAAAGCAAAGTGGCTCTCCCCGGGCGTGATGGCCAGAGCTCGCAACGCAGGTCTTCAGGTCTTCAGCTGGACTGTCAACAGCCAGGCGGAGATCCAGAGAGTGCTCAATCTGGGTGTGGACGGGATCATTTCCGACTACCCGGATCGGGTGGCCCGGGTGGTGGACGCCCGCCATGCAGCCAGACGCCCCTGAGTAGGTTCCCTTTTTGAGGATTATGGTAATCCCGGGAGGGGGAAGCTGTCCGGAAGGACATTTCCCCCCCAGCCCCACGGAGCACGGCGAGGCCACTCCGGTCCAAGTTCCAAAATGGTCTTCTGGTTTCGCGATTGGCATTTCGTACTTTCCCGCGCAGCGGATATCATGGCGGCTCCGATTTTTGGAACCAGCGGATTGCGAAGCTAGGTGAGCACTGAGGAGACGCCAAAATGGCCTTGGTAGACAGCCGGCGCCAGAGGATCCTGACCCTATGCGGCTTGTATCTGGCCCAGGGAGTGCCCTGGGGCTTCATGCTGATCACCCTGCCCTCCTACCTGGCCTACCGCTACCGGGTGGGCGACGATGAAATCGGACAATTGACGGCCGTCATCCTGGTTCCCTGGTCCTTCAAACTGATCTGGGCACCGCTGATGGATATCTTCGCCATCCGGTCCATGGGGCGCCGAAGGCCCTGGATTATCGGCTCGGAACTGATGATGGCCCTGACCCTGCTGGGATTCATCGGTCTGGGAGACCCCTCCGAAAAACTGCGCATGATTCTATGGATGTACTTCCTGCACAACTGCTTCGCCTCATTGCAGGATGTCTGCACGGATGCGCTGGCGGTAGATATCTTGCCCATCCACGAGCAGGGCCAGACCAACGGCCTCATGTGGGGCTCTAAGCTGATGGGGAAGGGAATCGGCGCCTGGGGCCTCTCCTATGTTCTCAACTGGGGCGGAATCGAAGCCTGCGTGGCCGTTCAAGTAACCCTATTGCTGGCCATCATGCTGATCCCGCTCCTCATCCTGGAACGAAGAGGTGAAAGGCGCTTTCCCTGGAGTGCGCGGCCGGCTCGCCTTCCGGAGACCGCCGGCAGCGCACCGCTGGTGGGAAAGATGGGTCAAGAGAACCCGCAACTTCGCCGGAGTTCGGACTTCGCCGAACTCGAAGTTCACGCGCATCCTGTGCCGCCCCCCACAGGTCGAGGCAAGAACGCGAACGTCCGCAATCCCCGCGAGGTGTGGGGCGACTTCCTGAAGGCCTTTTCTTTGACCACCACCCTGGTCTACGTGGCCTTCACCCTGGCCAAGCTGATCGGATCGGGGGTTAACGAGGTGGTGTCTAAGACGCTCTACACGCAGCAACTGGAGCCCAAGTGGACGGATCTGGACTTCTCTACCGCCTCGGGCCTGTACGCCATGGGACCGATTATCCTGGGGGCTTTGCTGGGCGGTTTTCTGGCCGATCGGATTGGACGGCGGTGGATTCTGACCGTCGGTTACGGGGGCTATGGAGTGGCGGCGCTCACCTTCGCGGCCTTTCCCGGGATGTGGAACGAGGGCTGGTTTGTGATGTCCTACCTCCTTTCCTACGAGACGCTCAACGCCATCGGCTCCGTAGGCTTTCTGTCCATGGCTATGCGGATCTCCTGGACCCAGTCGGCCGCCACGGTCTTCACCTCCTACATGACGCTCTCGAACGTCTCTCACGTGACCGGCAACTGGATGGCCGGTCCCGTTCGCGAACTGTTCCGCTTCGGTGAGACCAGCCTGGCCGCCGACCTGTATTCCTACGAGTTGACGTTCTGGTTCGTGGGCGCCGTCACCATCGCCCCCTTGCTGCTGCTCATCGCGGTCCGCCCAGCCCAGGTGGATCGAGCCCGCGCCTCCGAGGCGCCGCCTTGACCTGGGGGAGGTTTTTCCAGACGCCAATTGACTGGCAGGTTGTTTTCGACTGAAATCAGAATCATGGTTCGTGTGAATCGAAGAAGGGAGCGCTGAATGACACCAATTGAAAAGTTCAAGGCGGATCTAAAGGCGGACAAGACACTGATTGGATCCGCCATCACCTTTACCGATCCGCTGGTCACGGAGGCCCTGGCTGACTCGGTCGACTTTCTGTGGGTGGATCTGGAGCACAGCACCCAGAGCATCGACAACGTGGGCCGTCACCTGCTGGCCTGCCGGGCCCGCCAGACCCCCGGTCTGGTGCGGGTCACCGGCGTGGGGACAGGCTTTATCAAACCCGTCCTGGACGCCGGGGCCGACGGAATCGTGGTTCCTCAGATCCGCTCGGCCGAGGAAGTGAGAGCGGTAGTGGCCGATTGCCGCTACCCACCCCGGGGACGGCGGGGACTGGGACCTCGCGTGAGCGTCAACTACGGCCGGACGCCTACCACCGACTACGTCCGATTTGCCGACCAAAATCTGTTCGTCTCCATCCAGGTGGAGACCGCCGAAGCAGTGGAGTCCATTGATGACATCGTGGCCGTGGATGGACTCGACTCCATCGTCATCGGACCCTGGGATCTATCGGCTTCCCTGGGTGTACTGGGTGAGATCGAGCATCCTAAGGTGGTCGGAGCCATGGAGCTGGTCATCGCCAAAGCCCGGGAAGCCGGGCTGTTCGTGGGAGCGGGCATGGGGGTGGATGCCGACTACGCGTGTACACTCAACCGTCGCGGAGTCCAATGGCTGCAGGTGGGTGGCGATTTCTCCTATCTGATCATGACCATCGACGAAGTCACCCGCCAGATTCGCGAGCGCTGCGGCTAAAAAACGATCCGCAGGCGGCTACGGGAAAGTGTTGTTCGGGAGTTTTCGTGGAGAATGAGCCCATCGGCGGCTTGGCCCAAAAGGGGCAATGACTCGTGAGACAGATTGCGTACACGCATTGTTGCTGAATCGGCTGCGCGTACTCTGATCTTGCCATCCCCTGGCAATAACGTCCCATTTGAGAAAAACGGGAGATCGTTACCGGAAAAGGGCACAGGCAAAGGCAGGGGTCAGAAAGAGGACGCTAAACAGGTATGAATCACTGGGCCATGGTTGATGTCTCCCCGCTGAGGTGGGCTGTGTCTCTCACCCGCTCCACGGGTCCGGTGGGAGGGCTTCGATGTCGCTGACGGCATCAATCACGGTGGGCCGTCCCGACTGCAAAGCTCGCTCCAGGGCGGGTCTCATTTCTTCTGGACGCTCCACCCGCAGACCCAGGCATCCAAAGGCCTCGGCCACCTGGGCGAAGTTTATTTTCTCGAATTTCCACATGTGAAAGCCGCTGTCCTGTTTCCCGCCATAGGCCTCGGCGAAGATGTCGGTCTCCTGGTTGAGGGAGTGGTTGTTGTTGACCACGATGACCACATTCAAGCCGTAGCGGACGGCTGTTTCCAGCTCGGCCACGTGGTAGTAGAAACCTCCGTCACCCGTAAAGCCCACCACGGGCTGGTTCGGTTGTGCGCATTTGGCGCCCAGGGAGGCCGGCAGTCCCCAGCCCAGCGAACCGGCGGCCCGGATAAAGGTTTGACCGGGATGGTGGATTTCGATGTGGGCCGCCGTCCAGATTCCGGCGTGACCCGTATCGGAAACGAGGATAGCATTTTCCGGAAGGGCGGCTTGGACCTCCGCGCAGATTCGCTCCGGTCGCATGGGGACCGCCTCAGAGCGGCGAAAGGAATCGAACTCGGATCGCCACTGGCTGACCACCTGCTGCACTCGATCCAGCCAGCCCCGGTTTTCTGGCGCGCCCTGGCCTTTATCCAGCAGTTGCCGGAGGATCGCCTTGGCATCCCCACACAGAGAGACGGCGTTGGGATAATTGCGACCCAGCTCTTCCGCTTCGATGTCGAGTTGGATCACCGGTGTGCCCCGAGGCGGTACCTGCCAGTTGTAGGTGACCTGGCTGCCCGTGTGGCTGCCGATGAAAAAGACCAGGTCCGCCTCCGATACGATGCGGTTGGCGCAGGCGCGGGAGTAAAGTCCCACCACTCCTATCGAGAGCGGGTGGTTTTCCAGGATGGTTCCCTTGCCGTTCAAGGAGGTAGCCACCGGCAAGTGCCTCGTTTCCGCCAGCTGGATGACCTCGGCGGCGGCTCCTGACCGGGTCACCCCTCCGCCGGCTACGATGACCGGCCTCTCCGCTTTGGAGAGCGCGTCCAGGGCCTGCTGGACCGTCTCCGAATCGACCTTCGGTCGAAAAGCCGGATACCGGGCGAATCCGGTCTCAAAGATCGGCTCCAAAGGGGCTTCCTCTTCGATGACTTGCCCCGTGTTGCCAGCGATCTCCAGGTGCACGGGACGGGTACAGCCGGTGGTGGCTGCCCGGAAAGCCATGCGCATCAGATCGGGCAACCGTTCCACCATGTCGAGCTGAAGACTCAACTTGGTGAGGGGTTGAAAGAGCGGGTAATCCTCGATCTCCTGATAGACGTGACGGTACTTGCTCTGCGGCAATCGGCCACCCGTGACCGCCAGGACCGGAGAGCAGGCCAGATAGGCATCTCGAAGTCCAGCTGCCAGGTTGGCAGCGCCGACGGTCTGGGCCATGCAGACACCCGGCCGCTGGGAGACGCGGGCATAGGCGTCGGCCATGTAGGCAGCGGCCTTCTCACCATGAGTCATCACGGCGGTAATGTTCCTTCGATCCAGCTCGGCCAGAGCCGGAGTGAGAATAGTGGGAACGAAGAAGACATGGGTTGTGCCATAGGCTTGCAGCGCCTCAGCGAAAAATTGAGAACCGGTCATTTTGCTCCTGTTTTCTCCAAAAAGTTGGATCCGCGGTGGGACTTGCCGGCAAGTCCCATCCGGGCTGGCCAGTCATTCTAAGCCGGAGATCGAGACGCGGCAACAGGGCGGGAGAAACTCAGCGGAAGGCCTCGCGGAGGGTCGGGCTGGATAACTTTCCGCCACAGGCGAACTTCCGGTTCCAGAATTCGGCAGGTCGAGGCATGCGTCAGGCTGGTGGCGCCCTCCCTGTTGCCTCAACTAAAAAGTGCCTCAAGTGTGACCCGTAGTGGTAGGGGCGGTGGGAAAGCGCAGCGCTTTTCCATCCGGTCCGGCACCGTCCACAGCCCGACCGCTTCGCTTTTTCGCCGTCAGATCCAACAGTTTTTCCTGCAACCGAACGATCTCCCGGTGCAGCTGAGCTGGGTTCAGTTTTCGGTATTGCGCTCTCAGTTGTCATTCTTGCGATGGGGGTGCGAACGCGTCAACGTGATTTTCTCCTGCTGGCGATAACGCCGTAGATGGTTGTTGATGAACTCCGATCCGTTGTCCTAGTCCAGGCCTAACAAGGGAAAGGGCAGACGCTGGCGCACCTGCTGGATGGCCTCAAAGACCCAGACCTGCGCTTTGTTTTTCACCGCCGCCAGTTCGGTCCAGCCCGTCGACACATCCGTCAGATCTAACGTCTGAGCATGGTCGCCTCGCGCTCGACCTCCCTCGTGGGCCACCAGGTCCACCTCCACAAACCCGTCTAAGATCGCTCCTTTGTCCTTCTTCCTCCCCCTCTGATACTCCTTGGCAAACGCCTTCACCAAAACTCGTCGCTCCCACATCGTTAGCCTCTTGCTTGGACCCCTTTTCATGGGGCCTCTTTCTATCCCATTCCGGGCACTTTTATAGTGAGGAATTCGCTCCCTCGTCATTTTCAATCATCTCCTGTACCATGATGATGGACCCGTCGACGGGGAATGGATCATGACCTGGCTTCTGGTACTGGTGGGTTGCGGCATCCTGCTTCTCCTGTGGGTCATGAAGAGATCTCCCAGTAGCTCGGTTGCTGAGGCGCCCGATGGAGCGGCATCCCAAAACGAGTGGGAAAAGGGGGACGGATCTCCTGCCTCCGGTCTTTCTCCAGATCCGGTCAAGGATCAAAAGCCCCCCCCCGATCTAAGCAAGCTGAAGGCTGCTTACCAGGGATTGAGCATGGAGGCCCTGGAAAACATCCTGGAGATGGGAGCCCGGTTGAAGCCGGGAGCCGAAGATTTCTTGCGCGCCGAGATCGAGCGGCGCAGGGCGAGCGACGAGTGAAGACCGAGACCATCAAGGCTTCAACCTTCCTCGCCGTGGTTCTGGGCGTACTCTTCACGGTCCAGGCCCGGGCGGGCGACTCGCAGGATCTTCAGAGCGAACTCCGGCAGAGGCGCAACGCCATCATGGAGAGCATGGCCCACAAGGGCATGCTGATCCTGTTCAGCGGCCTTCCCAAGAGCTATTCCGGTGACGTCGAGTACGAATACAGGCAGGAGAACAATTTCCACTACCTGACCGGTTTGCACCAGGCCAATAGCACCCTGGTGCTGATGCCTCAGAATGAGAAGTACCGAGAAATACTTTTCGTTCCCGAAAAGGACCCTCTGCGGGAGCTGTGGACCGGCAAGATGCTCAGCCAGCAGGAAGCTCGGGACCTCAGTGGCATAGAAACCGTCTGGCGAGCCTCTCGGTTCGACGCCTTCCTGGACCGGGTGCTTTACGGTCGTCCCTACGGCGCGGGACGCTACTCCGATTCCCAGGAGTACCGCGGATTCTTTGCGGATCTTGCGCGTGGTGAGGCGGAAATCTTCCTGCTTTTGGAGCCCAAGCCGGGATTGAAAGGCCGGCTGGGACAGAGCCATGTCTTCGCCGAGAGGCTGCGGGAGCGCTTCGGCGGGATCACGATCCGGGATGTGGCACCCAAACTTCACCGGCTGCGGATGAACAAGTCGGTCTTCGAACGGAACCAACTGCGCAAAGCCATCGACATCACCGTTGAGGCTCACCGGGAGGTCCTGAAACGTCTCCGGCCAGACCATTGGGAATATGAGATCGAAGCCCTGGTTGAGTATACCTTCAAGCGAAAAGGAGCCGTTCAATGGGCCTTTCCCTCCATTGTCGCTTCCGGCCCCAACGCCACCATCCTTCACTATCAGAAGAGCCTGAGGCAGGGACTCAGCGGGGAGCTGCTGCTACTCGACATCGGGGCGGAGTACAATTTCTACGCAGCCGATCTCACCCGAACGGTGCCCATCAGCGGCCGATTCAGCCCCCAGCAGGCCCAGATCTATGAACTGGTTCTGGGGGCGCAAAAAGCGGCCATGGCTGAAGTCAGGCCGGGCTCCTCCTTGCCCCAGATTCACGACGTCGCCGTCGAGGTCATCCGGGAAGGGCTCTTCCGGCTGGGCTTGATTGCGGACAAGAGCAGCCGGCAGTACCGCGCTTTTTTCCCTCACGGTGTGGGACACTGGCTGGGGATGGACGTTCACGACGTCGGACCCTACGATCAGAAATTCGAACCAGGCATGATCCTGACCATCGAACCGGGCATCTACGTGCGCGAAGATGCGCCCGAGCGATTGGCTGAACTCGGAGCCGAGCCGGAAGCCATCGATTCGATCCGGACGCGTCTCGAGCAATACCGGCACATCGGTGTCCGCATTGAAGACGACGTAATGGTAACGGAAGAAGGATACGAACTGCTGAGCGCTGCCGCTCCGCGGGAGATTTGTGACATCGAGGCGATGATGCGGGGCGGTCGCTAGAGAGGGGGAATCGTTGGCCCTGGCGCCCCGCAACCTTGTGTCCGACTAGCAGCGGCGCTATAATCCCTTCCATATGGCGGGCAATCTGTTCAGAATCCTGACGCCCGAGGGGACTCTCGAAGAAGGCCAGACCGACCCTCCAATTCCGGTCGAAGATCAACTGCGTGTGTATCGGATGATGGTGCTCAACCGGCGTCTCGATGAACGGATGATCAGTCTGCAAAGACAGGGACGCATCGGCTTTTACGTCAGCTCGGTGGGAGAAGAAGCGGCCATCTATGGGAGCTGCTTGGCCCTGGGTGAGTCCGACTGGGTGTTGCCTTGTTACCGCGAGATCGGAGCGGCCATCTTGCGGGGCTGCCCCTTGCAGGTCGTGATGAATCAGCTCTTTGCCACTGCCGATGATCTTTCCGCGGGACGGCAGATGCCCAATCACCACGCCATCCGTTCCGTGTTGTACGGATCGGTATCCAGTCCGGTGGGCACCCAGATCCCTCACGCCACAGGCATCGCTCTGGCCATGCGTCTACAAAAGAAACAGGAGGTGGCTCTAGTCTATTTTGGAGATGGAGCCACTTCCGTAGCCGCCTTCCACGTCGGCGCCAATTTCGCCGGTGTCTTCAAGGCGCCCGTCATCTTCCTGTGCCGCAACAATCAGTGGGCCATCTCCGTACCCAGGGAAGTCCAGACAGCGGCGGAAACCCTGGCCATGAAGGCCCAGGCCTATGGGTTCGAAGGAGTTCGAGTCGATGGCAACGATGTCTTGGCCGTCCACGAAGTGACCCGGCGAGCCCGGGAAAAGGCCTGTCGCGGGGAAGGGCCGACCTTGATTGAAGCCGTGACCTATCGAATGTTGGCGCACTCCACCTCGGATGATCCGAGACTGTATCGGGAAGAGGGGGAGGTGGAGCGCTGGAAGAGACTGGATCCTCTCAAGCGCTTCCGGACCTATCTAGTCGCCCAGGACCAGTGGAGCGAAGAGCAACAAAAGCAGCTCGAGGAGGAAGTGCGCGAAGAGATCCTCAGCAGTCTCAGCCGGGCCGAGAAGGCTCAGTCGCCATCCATCGATACCATGTTCGAGGACGTGTACGACGACGTGCCCTGGCACCTCGAGGAGCAGAGAAGGCAACTGCGCGAGATGGAACTCCCGGAAACGGTCGGCCAGAAAGTCTGATCCGAAACGAAGAAACCGGAACGAAATTCCTGAATGGCTACCAAGAACATCATTCAGGCGGTGAATGATGCACTCTCCACCGAAATGCGCCGCGACCAGCGCGTGGTGCTTTTGGGAGAGGACATCGGCCATTTCGGAGGAGTCTTTCGTGCCACCCAGGGGCTGTTGGATGAATTCGGATCGGAACGGGTCTTCGATACCCCTCTAGCCGAGGGGGGGATCGTAGGTACGGCGATCGGGATGGCTCTGTACGGACTGCGTCCCGTCCCCGAGATCCAGTTTGCTGACTTCATCTACCCGGCCTTCGATCAGATCGTTTCCGAGGCTGCCAAGATGCGCTATCGTTCCGGAGGCCAATACACATGTCCCCTGGTCATCCGGACTCCTTACGGGGGAGGCATTCGAGGGGGGCACTATCATTCCCAAAGCCCAGAGGCCTACTTCGCCCACACTCCGGGACTCAAGGTGGCGGTCCCCTCCAACCCTCACGATGCCAAAGGTCTTTTGATTGCCTCCATCCGAGACGACAACCCGGTCATCTTCATGGAACCCAAACGCATCTACCGAGCTTTCCGCGGCGAGGTCCCGGAAGGGGACTACACGGTGGAGCTGTCCACGGCCCGGGTTGTGTGCGAGGGAGAAGACATCACCGTGCTCTGTTACGGGGCCATGGTGGAAATCGCCCAGCAGGCTGCGGAGATGGCCGGATCCGAAGACGACCTTTCGTGTGAAGTACTGGACCTTCGCACCCTGTTGCCCTTCGACGTGGACACCATCCTCAAATCGGTGGAAAAGACCGGGCGAGTCATCATCGTTCACGAGGCTCCCCGAACCTGCGGCTTTGGTGCGGAGCTGTCGGCCAGCATCGGCGAGAAAGCCTTCCTCCACCTGCAGGCGCCCATTCTGAGGGTGGCCGGCTTCGACACCCCTTTCCCCTATGCTCTCGAGGAGCACTACCTGCCCGATGTACGGCGCGTCTACCGGGCGCTGCATCAGTGCATGAATTACTAGAATCTAGAGGAGTCTCGGGGCATGAACTTCGAATTCAAGCTTCCCGACATCGGCGAAGGGGTAGTGGAAGGGGAGATCGTTCGCTGGCTGATCCAGGAAGGAGAACAGCTGCGTGAAGACCAGCCCATGCTCGAGGTCATGACCGACAAAGCCACGGTGGAAATCACCTCCCCTGTGTCGGGAAAGGTGGTGCGCAAAGGAGGAGAGGAAGGGGCCATCGTAGAAGTCGGATCGACCTTGCTAACCATCGCGCTGGACAAGGATTCCAAAGTGCCGGTAATGGTTGGGCATGGAGCACTGAAAGCCCACTTCGAGCCGGTAGGGAAGAAGGCCAAGGCGCCTCGCTCCGGCCGAGTGCTGGCGACGCCGGCCGTGCGCCGGATGGCTCGGGAACTGGGAGTGGACATCAGTCGGGTCCAAGGCAGCGGTCCCGGAGGACGGGTGATCCAGCAGGATCTGCAGCGGGCCTCAGAGGCGCCGACCAAGGCTTCCAAGAAGGCAGACAGGGCGGGGGAGGCTGCTGCCGAAGAGAGCGTTCCTTATCGTGGCATCCGTCGCAAGGTAGGCGATCATCTGGTGTTCTCCAAGCGCAGCGCACCCCACTACACTTATGTGGAAGAAGCGGATGTCACCGAACTGGTGGGCCTCAGGCGGGAGCTGCTCTCCCTGCATCCGGAAGAGAACGTCCGCCTGACCTACCTTCCCTTCATCGTGAAAGCGGTGGCTGCCGGACTGAAAGAATACCCCCTGGTGAACGCCTCACTCAATGAGGAAAAGGGGGTGATCTTGCTGAAGAAGCACTACAACATTGGGATCGCCACCGCCACTCCCGAAGGGTTGGTGGTTCCGGTGGTGAAGAACGCCGATCAGAAGGAACTGCTGGAGCTGGCCCGGGAAATCCAGGATCTGTCCGGGTCGGTTCGAAGCGGCAAGACCAAGCTGGAGAATCTGCGGGACGGCACCTTCACCATCACCAGTCTGGGTTCGCTCGGCGGGGTGATGGCTACACCCATCATCAACACACCGGAGGTCGCCATTCTCGGCGTTCACAAGATCTCTCCGAAACCGGTCGTCCGGGACGGTCAAATCGTGATCCGGCAGATGACCAACCTCAGTCTTTCGCTGGATCACCGGGTGGTGGATGGGGCCGTAGGAGCCGCATTCTTGCACCACGTGCTGCGGCTAATCGAGCATCCAGCGCTGATCTTCCCGGAAACCGGATGATGGGGGTCGCCCACTATTCGTTGACCTTGATCTTCAACCGAGGGACCTCGACCATCACCTTCGAACGCTCCGGGACAGTGTCGACGATCCAGACGTTGCCGCCGATCACCGAATCCTGTCCGATGACGGTGCCCCCCCCCAGGATGGTGGCGCCGGAGTAGATCACCACGTTGTCCTCGAGAGTGGGATGGCGTTTCTTGCCACGCATGCTGCTGGCGCCATCCTTGGGGAAACTAAGGGCTCCCAGGGTCACCCCCTGGTAGATCTTTACATTGTTTCCAATCTCGGTGGTCTCCCCGATCACCACTCCGGTCCCATGATCGATGAAAAAGCGCTGGCCGATCCGAGCGCCGGGATGGATGTCGATGCCGGTCTCCCGGTGGGCATACTCGGTCATGATGCGAGGGATCAGAGGCACCTTCACTCGCTGCAGTTCATGAGCCACGCGGTAGATGGTGATCGCGGTCATGCCCGGATAGCTGAAAATGATCTCGTCATAGCTCTTGGCAGCGGGGTCCCCGTCCATGGCCGCTTCGACGTCCAGCGCCAGCAGTTTTCTCAATCCGGGGATGGTGCGCATGAACTTCAAGGAGACTTCCTCGGCGCCCTCCTGGCATTCCTCGCAGTTGCCCAGGGCAGAGTGTTGGCAGCCATGTCGAAAAGCCTTGTAAACTTCGTTGCTCAGCGACTCGTACACCTCGTAGAGCAACTCGCCCACGTAGAAATCCACACTGGTCTTGCTCACGTACTCCCGTCCGAAGTAGCCGGGGAAGAGCACGGATCGCAGCTTGGAGAGGATGCTGACGATGGCTTCTTCGCTGGGCAGCGGGGTCTCCTCCAGGTGATGGGGCAGTTGAATGTCCTCGTAGGTGCGGGTGACCTCGCGAATGATCTCGGGAAGTTTCTCGCGTTTCCTCAAAATTCTGATCATCAGTTCGTCCCTTGGGTATCCTCGCCCGTCGCCGGACGCGCTTGAGCGGATCTGAAGCCCAGTTTATGATAAGCATGTAGCCTAGTTCAAAGGAGTTTTGTTTTCCGCTTATACCCGTGCTGGATGATCTGGTGATGCCCCTTTCCGAGTTATCCGAGGAGGAGAACCTCTTTCGGGAAAGCGTGGCCACCTTCGCACGGGAACAGGTCCAGCCCCATGTGGCCGCCATGGACCGGGAGGGCAAGTTCCGCCCGGAACTGATCCAGGCATTCTTCGACCTGGGTCTGATGGGGATTCAGATACCGCAATCTTTAGGAGGAGCGGGATCTCACTTCTTCATGGCCATCCTGGCGGTGGAAGAGCTGAGCCGCATCGACCCCTCGGCCGGCGTCATCGTGGATGTTCAAAACACCCTGGTCAACAATGCCTTGCTGCGCTGGGGGAATGAGAACCAGAAACAGCGCTACCTGCCCCGATTGGCCTCGGAATGGGTCGGCGCTTACGCTCTCTCGGAAGCGGGCTCCGGCAGTGACGCTTTCGCTTTGAGCACCCGGGCCCGGCCTGGCGACGGGACTTTCATGCTCAATGGCCGCAAGCTCTGGACGACCAATGCCGTGGAGGCCTCCCTTTTTCTCGTTTTTGCGACCGTCGATCCGGACAAAGGCTACAAGGGAATCACGGCCTTCCTGGTGGAGAAGGATTTCCGGGGCTTTCAAGTGGGCAAGAAGGAAGAGAAGTTGGGCATTCGGGCCTCATCCACGTGCGAGTTGATTCTAGATGATTGTCCGGTTCCGGAAGAAAATGTGCTGGGAGAGGTAGGAAAAGGTTATCGGGTCGCCATGGAAACGCTCAATGAGGGTCGTATCGGCATTGGGGCTCAGATGATCGGTCTGGCCAGTGGAGCCCTCCAGTACGGGATCGATTACGCCAAGGAACGTCAGGCCTTCGGGCGGCGGATCGCCGACTTTCAGGGCGTCCAATTTCCTCTGGCCGAGCTGAGCACCGAGTTGGAGGCGGCCCGGCTGCTGGTTTACAACGCGGTTCGCCTCAAAGAAGCTGGGAAGCCGTACTTGAAAGGAGCGGCGATGGCGAAATACTTCAGCTCCGTGGTGGCGGAAAAGGTCACTTCCCAGGTCATCGAGATCTACGGTGGATACGGTTATATGCAAGATTATCCGGTGGAGAAGTATTTCCGGGATGCCAAGATCGGCAAGATCTACGAAGGTACCTCCAACATGCAACTGGCCACCATCGCCAAACTCCTCCTGAAGGACTGATCCCGCAAGGCCTCACCTTGATCCAGCAGGTCCCCCTTGAATTCCCTCTTTCCATCAAGGAATTCGCCGACCGACTGCTGGACTGGTACGGGAAAAACCGTCGCCAGTTGCCGTGGCGCGCCGATCCGGCACCCTACCGGGTGTGGCTTTCGGAAATCATGCTGCAACAGACCCGGGTTAAGTCAGCTCTCCCCTACTTCAGGCGGTTCCTCCAGAAATTCCCCGATCTGGAAGCGCTGGCGCGGGCTTCTCAACAGGAAGTCGTTTCCGCCTGGTCCGGCCTGGGTTATTACGCCCGGGCACGAAACCTGCACCGGGCCGCCCGGATGGTGTGCGAGAAACACGCCGGCCGGTTTCCGGAAAACTACCAGCAGGCTCTCGAGCTTCCCGGTGTAGGGACCTACACGGCGGGCGCGGTGCTCTCCATCGCCTACGGGCAGCCTTACCCCATACTGGACGGCAACATCCGGCGGGTGCTGACACGCTGCCTGAGAATCGAGGAGGGTAGCAGGAAGGCGGACAGTTTGCTGAGACAACAGCTGGCCGAAATGGTGGCGCATCGCTCGGTAGCCGAGCGAATCTCCGATTTCAATCAGGCCCTCATGGAGCTGGGAGCCCTGGTCTGTACCCCTCGGCGGCCCCAGTGTCCCCTCTGTCCTCTTCGAACCAGCTGTCGTGCCCACGCGGCCGGCCTGCAGGAAGAGCTGCCAAGACGGCAATCCCGGCCTAAAGTCGTGAGGCTGGAGCACGTCCTGGCAGTCGTGACCCGTGGGGAACGCTATCTGCTCTGTCAGAGGACAGAAGGAGACGTTCTCAATGGACTCTGGGAGTTTCCATCCCTGGAGGGTCTGCCCGGCGAGACTCCGATCTCCGGCTTCGAGAAGGAACACGGGCTGCAGCTGAAGAAGAAGAGATGGGGGCCTCCGGTCCGCCACCAGATCACCTTCCGGAGACTGACCTTGCATCCCCTGCTGGCTCAACTGGTGAAGCCGGCGCCCCGGGAGCGGTTCCACTGGGTGCGCCCGGGCCAGGACGGCTACCCCATCCCTTCCTACATTGGAAAGGTGCTGAAGGCCTTGAAGCGGTGACGATATTGAAGCCAGCCTCCTCGGCGATCGGAGCCCGGCTTTTCTCCTCTTATTGCAGTCGGGAGTCTTCCCACCGGAGCAGCACAAGCGGAGGCGGCCTGATGCTACCCTGGCAGCCCCTCGCTACGGTGGTCCTCTCCTGCCTGACCGGTCTCGGAGTGCTGGTTCTGCCTCAAGCACCGGCCCAGGCGCAGTCCAACTCGGACTCACCCAAGCTGGGGGAGCGAATCGAGATCCGCTGTTTCTACGCTACTTCGCTGGATCGAGAAGCCGAATACAGCATCTTGCTTCCCCCTTCCTACACAGGGCAAGTCCCACGGGACTACCCGGTCATCTACTTCCTGCATGGGATGAACAACGATCACACCAGCTGGACGCAGTCGCGCTATGGGGACATTCCGGCCAAGCTGGAGGCTCTGTGGCGGGAAGGAGCGCTTCCGGAGTTCCTGCTCGTCCACCCCCGCGGTGACAATGGTTTCTATAGCAATTCCTACGACGGCGGCTCGCGCTGCGAGGACTATATCTGCCGGGATCTGATCCGGGAGATCGAGGGCAATTTCCGGGTGCAACCAGACCGGCGGACTCGAGCGCTGGGAGGTACGTCGATGGGCGGCTACGGCGCGCTGAAGATCGCCATGAAGCATCCCCAGCTCTTCGGCTCGGTGGCGGCTGGTTCCCCCATTGTTTTTCTGGGAGACGATCCCCTGGCCACGATCCCAGTCGGACCGGGCCGGGGCAGTCGCTTCCGGGAGCGCTTCTCGAGGGTGTTCGGCGATCCAGTGCGGCGGGAGCACTGGCGCCAAAACAGCGTCGAGGTGCTGTCCCGGACGACCGATTTGCAGGATCTCAGAATCTATTTCGCCTATGGCACGGCGGATCGCTACAACCGTTGGTTTCCGATGCAGCAGGGGCTTGAAACCCTGAGTCGGATCCTGTCGGAAAGAAACCTCCCCCACGACTTTCGGACCTTTACCGGAGAACCTCACGGCTGGAGACTGATCGCCGGCCACCTGCAGGAGATCTTCACCTTCCTGACGGCGACCTTTTGATGGACTGGGGGTGACGAAAAGGCGCTACCCTCTAGCGCCCAGTCCCCTGCGCGCTGCGTCGGCCCTGTCTGTGCTGGGTTCAGTTATGTACAATCGAATCGATGAAGGCCATCTTGATCGAGCAGCACGGAGGGCTGGATGAGATCCGGTTTGCCGACATCGATCCGCCGGAGGTTCGGCCTTGGCACGTTTTGGTTCGCACCCAGGCGGCCGCCCTGAACCGGCTCGATCTGTTCGTCCTGGAGGGTATTCCCGGTGTCGAGCAGGAGATGCCGCACGTCATGGGCGCCGACGGGGCGGGAATCGTCGAGAAAGTCGGCACCGGCGTGAGCCGGTTGGCTCCCGGCGATCGGGTCATGCTCAATGCCGTCCTGTGTTGCGGGCACTGCGAGTTCTGCATCCAGGGAGAGAATAGCCTGTGCGCCCGGGCGGGGCTGGTGGGTGAGCACTCGGCTGGCACCTATGGGGAGTATTTCGCCGTTCCCGAGGACAATCTGGAGGCGATCCCCGACAACGTCTCCTTCCAAGAGGCGGCCGCCTTCTCCCTGGTTTTTCAGACCGCTTGGCGGATGCTCAAGACGCGAGCCCGGCTGCGCCCAGGCGAGGATGTCTTCATCCACGGCATCGGGGGGGGGGTTTCCTCTGCGGCTCTGCAAATCGTGAAGCTGTACGGCGGCCGGGCCTTCGTCAGCTCCTCCAGCGGCGCCAAGCTGGAAGCGGCGCGCCAGCTGGGAGCCGACTTCTGCTACAACTATACGGGCACCAATGTGGTCAAGGAGGTCCTCCGAGAGACCGGCAAGCGAGGCGTGGACATCGTGGTCGATAGCGTGGGGGGACCCGTCTGGGTTCAGAATCTGAGCCTGGTCCGCAAGGGAGGCCGGGTCGTGACCTGCGGCGCCACGGCCGGACCCAACCCAACAACCGAAATCCGCCTCATCTTCTGGAAGCAGATCGAGATCCTGGGATCGACCATGAGCAACCGGCACGAATACCAGGAGGTGGTCGGCCTGCTCGGTCAGGGGAAGCTGAAACCGGTGATCGACAAGATATTCCCCCTTTCCGAGGGCAAGCGCGCCATCGAATACCTTCAGAACTACGGCCAGTTCGGCAAGGTGGTCCTTCGAGTGAATTGATCGTCCACGCCGATTGTTTGGCGAGATTCCCCCTATTTAGACGATGGCAAACCTGGCCCATAGCCTCACGGGCGCCCTGCTGGGCCGCGGGGTGCAGAAAGTTCTCTCTGTACTTGGCTTCGATCGGTTCCATAGGAGGAAATGTAGAGGAAGAATCCTCCGATCAGAAATCCCCAGAACGGGGTCGAAGAACCGTCTCCCAGACCGGTTGAAAAGTCCAGTGTGTCCCACAACGGTCCGCAGGAAAGGAACTGACAATGGTGGACCAGCCTCCCACAGTGGCCATCGCATAACCGATGCAGACCACCAGTCCAGCCAGAAGAATCACCATCTGAATGACGTCGGAGTACACTACTGCGCTTATACCTCCAATCGTATCGTAGACGATGGTGACGAAGCCAACGACGAGGATGGTCGACCACAGGGGAATCCCTAGGCAGACGGAAAGCACGATACCACTGACGTAGACGCCGATTGCAGTGACGAGGGCCCGGCTGACAAGGAACGTCGCGCTCATCAGGGACCGGACCGACGAATCGAATCGAAACTCCAGATATTCGTATACGCTGACCAGTTCCAGTTTCCGGAAAAAGGGGATCAGAAACATCATGATCACGACCATGGCCAGGGGCACGGCCATTTCTTATTGAAGCCAGGTGAGTCCTCCACCCGCCCTTAGGGCCACAAAGGCCGGAATCGATATGAAGCTGATAGCCGAGGTTTGCGTTGCCAAGGTGGACGTTCCCACCGCCCACCAGGGGAGCCTGCGTCCCCCCACATAGTAGTCTTCCTGACTAGCCTGCCGACGGCCCAAGTACACGCTCAAGCCAATCATTCCCGACAAGTAGACGATGATAACCCCCCAATTCAGAGCATTCACGACCTTCTCCTTGGATCTTGTTTCATCACAAGCTGCTCGGACCCGAGCGGATCGACGCTAGGCCCATGGGGTGGTCCAAGGCAAACCGTAGGTCGCCAGGGTTTTCCGATCCTGCGCTCGTCCCAGCCCTTTTCTCTCACCTGCTTTTCCGCCTCCCTTTTGCGGCGTAGAGGATGGCCCACATGTCCTTTTGCCAGGCGCAGGTCGCGACCTCAAAACCAGCGGAGAACAGGTATTCCAGTTGAGCTGTTATTGTTTGGTGACAGTCGTCTCCACTGACCCGTTTCTGGCCGAACTGACCGACGTTGCGAGATTCCCAGTCACGCAAAGCCTTTTGCATCGGCTTGGGAACCAGCCCGGCCTCCATGACCCGGTGCATGTGATCCACCCAGGACCGGCACTGCTGCAGATACTTGCCGTCATCCTCCGGGCGGATCTCGTCTCCGTTGACAAAGCACGCCGCCGGGGGCAAGCCCCTCGTGGCATCTCTGGTAGAAGATCTGCTTTTCCCGAGGAAGTCAGATGGTGGATGGCGGATGTGCTGACGATCACCTGCGGCGCATCACCCAGTTGCGCAAACCAATCCTCTTGCAGGCGGCTCCGGAGGTAGCAAACGCGATCAGAGAAAGGCCGGAGTCGATTCCTGGCAAGATCCAAGAAGGGTTGAGATCGGTCCACGAGGATGGCTCGAGCCTTCCGAAAATGGGTCAACAGACGGACTACCAGCCGTCCCGCTCCGGCTCCGGCATCAACCAGGAGAAACTGGTGGCTTGAATCCATGGGAAACAGCTTCAAGATCTCCGCCTGGATCTGCCGGTAATAGGGATGAATGTGCTCTGCCGCCTGATCGTAGCTCTCGGACAAATCGGCGGCGTTCCAGCGATAATCGCTCATCTTTGTGGCTCGGGAAAGGCCAGTTCCTTCCAATCATACGGAGACACACAAATCTTTTCGACCAACTTCCGGATTGCCCTGGCAACCAGATCGGGTTGATTGCAACTGATGGGCTTTTGCAAATCATCACTGCTTATCGGTTCGATCTGGGGATTGTGGCACGCACCGTAGGATCGAAGGAAGTTACGGACTAATCGGTTTCTGCCAGTGTGCTGGGCTCGACGATCATGGACGGTAGCCAAGTGGGCTTGTTGGCCAATGTGTTTCAAGGTGAGCGTCCCTTGAAGTCGGCCTGTGGACTGCGCCAGTGCAAGTCCTGTCAATAGCACGTCAAGTTCTCCGTTTTTTGTGACAAGTGATCTGTCCGGTCTGTTGATAAAAAGGTCCCCTTGTCAGTAGCAGTAGAGCCGGTGGGAAAGTGGGATTCCTGGAGGGCAGATGGAACCATCGACGCAAACGATTTCGAGCTTCTCACCACCACGGACACTTTCGACCATTGCGTGTTCACGGTCCGTAAGGATTTCCCCGAGGAGTCCGAGCAGCGTTGGCTCGACGTATTATTTTCCATGACCTACGACAACCCGGAACATCAGGAAATGATGGACCTCGAAGGTCTGAAGGAATGGAAGCCCGGCCGAACGAGCGGATTCGGTCCCCGCAGCGATGCGGTCGCGCGCCAGAGATTTTTCGAATGAAGGCCGTGCCCCTCTTTCCCGTGGCGACCGTCGGGAGTTGGCCCCGATTTCCCGAGCTCCTTCGCGCCCAGAAACGAAAGGGGAAAGGGGTCTCGCGCGACGGCGAGTTCGAGCGAGTCTCGGACTAGGCAGTCCTCGGTCGGAACCCCTGGCAGGGTTGCGGGCCATCCACCCGAAATCGGCCTCCCGAAGGATGCTCTGGAGGCCTCTTGAGGGAGCTGAGGGCGTCTTCACCACTGCAATCCGTCCAAACTATGGCTAGCCGCTCCGATTCGGAAAGATTAACATTCAGGTGCGTACAAAGAACGGGAGCGGGGCCAGAGGTGCAAGCGTCAGCGAGCTATCAGGTGGGAGGGGCGACGGTCGCTGAGCGGCCCAGCGGATTGGCTCGGCATTGCCCCAAGGACCAGTTTTCTGATTGCGGTCGAGATGCGACCTCTGGGGTTGGACGGGCTTGCACGACATCATAGGGAAGGCCATATGAGCTTGGCGACGTAAGTTGGGTGTATCGGTCATGAGCAACACAAGTACCCAAGTCATCCTCTTGATTTTTGATGGGTTGGGGGACTGGCCGCTGGCCGAGCTGGGGGGGAAGACGCCTTTGGAGGCGGCCCGTACGCCTCACCTGGATCGCTTCGCCTCGGAGGGGATCACGGGGATGCTGTGGTCACTCGGTCGCGGTCTCGTCCCCGGGAGCGACGTGGCACATCTCTCCATCTTCGGCTATGACATCAAGAAGTACTACAGTGGTCGCGGTCCCATCGAGATGAAGGGCATCGGTATTCCGCTTCAGGAGGGCGATGTCGCCTTGCGGGCCAATCTGGGCACGGTCGATGAGGCAAGGATGATCGTAGACCGGCGGGCTGGACGTCTGCACAGTGTGATGGGCTTCGTCGACGAGCTGGATGGCACGGTGATCGACGATGTGGAGTTCATCGTCAAACCTGGCACTGCCCATCGCGCGGGCGTGATCATGCGAGGTCCCGGCCTCAGTGCGGCCATCGAGGATGCGGATCCGCACGAGATCAGCGTTCCCGTCCGGGACCCGAAACCGCGGGATAACTCTCCGCAAGCCCGGCGCACGGCCGGTCTGCTGACTCGCTTCCTGAAAATCGCACACGAAAAACTGCAAGCCAACGCACTCAATGCCGAGCGAGTCCAGGCAGATCTGCTCCCGGCCAACTACATGCTGGTGCGTGGTGCCGGGTCTTATGCGGAATTACCCTCTTTCAAGGAGCGCTATGGACTGGACGCCGTCTGCGTGGCCGGCGGCGGCCTCTACAAGGGCGTGGCCGCCTATGTGGGCATGCAGGTGGCCTCCGTCTCGGGCGCCACCGGGATGCTGGGAACCGACGTGCGGGCGAAGTTCCAGGCAGCGCGGGATTTTCTGAGGGAAAAAGACTTCGTGTTTGTACACGTCAAACCCACAGATTCTCTGGCCGAGGATGGCAACCACCAGGGCAAACTCGAGTTCATAGAGACCATCGACCGGGCGGCCGGAGTGCTCGTCGATCTCCCCAATACCCTGCTGGTGGTGACGGGTGACCACTCGACTCCCTGTGCTCTCATGCGCCACTCCGCCGACCCCGTGCCGATTCTGGTCCACGGTCCGGGAGTACGGACCGATGCGGTTCGAGAATTCGGAGAACGACCCTGTGTTCAAGGAGGTCTGGGTTACCTTCGGGGCCTCGATCTGATGCCCGAAATCTTGAATTGGGTGGGATTGGCGGAACTCCAGGGAGCCTAGCCGGACGGCGCGAATTCTCAATTTCCAAGAGACCCATTCCGAGTAATGGTTCGGATTGCGTTACAGGCCCACGCCGCCTGTAACCCTCTCCAGTCGAGGCTCTCATTGGCGGCTGCGAAAAACAATCACATGTTGGCGGGGAAGCTCTGCCAAAGTGTCCATCCACTGCAGGGGGTGAACGGCGGCCTCCTTGCGGACCTGGGCTTCGGTCATCTTGTGCAGCCGTTTGATGGGAACCTCGGGGTCTTCAGCCCGATACTCGACAAAGACCAGCCGACCTCCCGGTTTCAGAGCAGAGCCCAGGGATTTCAGCATTTCGTAGGGGTGGGAAAACTCGTGATAGACGTCCACCAGTAAGGTCAAATCGATCGAATCTTTGGTCAGACCCGGATCGGTCTCCCGACCCAAAATGGGACGGACATTGTCGATTCCTCGACGGCTGAGATCGGCCGTCAGGATCTCAATCATTTCCGGCTGGATGTCCACCGCGTAGACCTGGCCTTCGGGACCCACCCGCTGGGCCAATCGTCGCGTAAAATATCCGGAACCGGCGCCGATGTCGGCAACCACCATCCCGGGTTGGAGGTCCAAGCTGTCCAGGAGTTTTTCCGGTTCCTCCTCCCACTGCCGCTCCGGTCGCTCCAACCAGCCGGCGCCTCGATGCCCCATGACTCGAGAGATCTCGCGACCCAGATAGAACTTCCCGGTGCCGCCCGGCGAAGCGACGTCGAACTGGTAGCAATGAGGCGGAGCTGCAGCAGGGGGTTGCTCAAGAAGGCTACAGTAGAGCGAGAGACTCAGCAGAGCGACGAAGACGGCAATCGGCATCCCTGATAGGATCACAGTCCCCTATGGACTTTGCGGAACATCGTCACCGACTGTGCGGTTGCTACGCCATGCTCTGTAGGCATTTACGACATCCCTCGTGAGGGAGTAGCGGGGAATGCAGCAATTCGAGGTATTCACGAGAGTGCAATTTTGTCACAGTTGAAAAACTGGAGGTGGATCGATGCGCCGGCCCCAAGATGACCGATCAGCTTTCCCTCCGCTTGCTACGCGCGCAGCTTTGTGGGTGCCGCGCCTCCCATTGAGCCACGAGCCATGCCTCGGGCGGGCCTCGATGAGTCAGATGAGGAGATCGTAGCATGAGTGAGATTCAGGTTCGAGACGATGTGAAAAGCACTTACAGCGACGTATACACGCCTCCGACGATGGAGGCCCTGGCTCTCCTGGCTCGATTCAATTCGGATCAGAAAAGGCTCATGGAAGAAAGGATCGAAAAAAGAACCCGGCGGACGCTTCAGAAGCAGCGAATCCGCTTTTTCGATGCGGAGAGTACCATCCCCGGGACCACGATTCGGGTGAGGGAAGCCCGAGAGGGACACTTCATCGGATCGGAGATCCCGGCCGATCTGCAACGACAGTGGATTCAGGGTACCGGCCCAGCCGCCAAACCCAACGCGCCCATCGAAAGCAGCATCCGCAATGTTGCCTATGCGCTTCTTTCCGGAGCCGATGGCTGGATGTTCGACGGTGAGGACGCTCTGGGGCAGATCACCACGATGTCGCTCGATAATCAGCGAAATCTCAAGTTGGCAACCGCTCGAGACCCCATCTTCCTGAAGGCGGCCGAGCAGGTGGCTCGAGAAATGGGCGAGTGGGCCAGGGGATTCTTCGGCAAAGAGATCATCCAGGACTGGCAAAAACAACTGGACTTCACCACCCAGATCTTCCGGGTCCGAGGCCTGCATCTGGACGACCGGCATACCAGGGACTCCCGCGGTGAGGCCCTTTCCGCCTCCATCGTCGATCTGACGCTGTACGTGGTCAACAACTACCAGCAGTTGGCGAAGGGGGGCAGCTCCCTGGTCTTGTACCTCCCCAAGATCCAGACTGGTGGAGAGGCGGCGCTTTGGAATGAAATGCTCTCCACCCTGGAGGGACACCTAGACCTCCCCCTGGGAACCATCAAGGTCTACGTCCTGGTGGAGCAGCTGGAGGCCACCTTTCAGCTGATGGAAATCCGGGCTGCCCTGGGAAGGCATTTCGTGGGCTTCAACACCGGCCGGTGGGATTACATCAACAGCGTCTCCGATGCGATGGCCTGTGATGCGAGCTTCATCAACCCGAACATCGAAGTCATCACCATGACTTACGGCTACATGAGGAATTACGAGGATCGGGTGCGCCGGGCGGTCAACACACCAGACCAAAATGGTCGCTTCGCTCTCTGGCAGGGGGGCATGGAACCCAATATTCCGGTGGGTTCGCAGGACGGGGTGGCCGGCAGTATGGCGCTGGCCGTGGCCGGGGCGGAGCGCGAACAGAGAGAAGGGGCCAGCGGGAAATGGGTGGCCCACTGGAAAATGGTCCATATCGTGCGTCCGGTTTGGGAGAAAGTGGGTCAGGAAAACCAGCTAGGGAGATCGTTCCCCTCTCTAACCTACACCCTGGAGGACGCCGACGGTCTGACCCTTCTTGAACCCGGACCCAGGACGATCCGGGGAGCTCGCAATCTCCTGAGCGTGGCTCTGCAGTATGGAAACGCCTTCGGTCAAGGACTGCAGGCGGCGGCTCTGAAGCCGGCCGATTTTTTCGATGATGACAACGTCATGTATCTTATGGAAGACATGGCGACCGGGGAGATTCGCCTCAGCATCCTTTGGGAATGGATCCACAAGGAAGCTCGGCTGACGGAGGAGGATGCGGAAACCGAGACGGGCGCGGGCGAGCGTTTTACCCCAGCCCTATACCAAAGGTTGCTGCGAGAGGAATTCGACAAGTTACTGGTGGCCAGCAACAAGGACGTTCATGACGCATCAAAAGCCACTACCCTGCCGATCGGTCGGGAGATCGTAGCGGCTTACGTCCTGGATAAGGTCAAAGCTCCCTGGTACATCGATTTGCTGAATATCAATCTGAACAACCACGACCTGGGCAAGGCCAGAGAAAGAATCCATCTTTACATGGAGGCTTTCCGGAAAGACGGCACCCGGATCACGGAGAATCTGGATTTCGTGCCGACCGAGGCCCGGGAGGGCGTTTAGCGAGCAGCTCTGATCGTTGTCGCACCTGGGTGGCTCTGGAGGTCTTAGGGACCCTTGGGAAGCGTAGAGTCCTCAGTCCTCTCCCACCGACAGCAAACGGAATCTCCCGCCAGCTGAGGTCCTCCGTGTCCCGGTGGGCTCTTCTGGATCTTCTGGCAATCTACAGGGTCAGTTCGAGGCCCTCCCGAGCTGCCAATGTATTTTCGAAGCGCTTCCGAGCCTGCTTCAGAATCCCTTGAAGCGCCCGATCGTCATGCGCGGGATCTTGATGGAAAAGCACCAATGTTTGAACAGAGGCGTCGCGGGCCAGGCGAGTTTCCTCCAGCCAGGTGCTGTGGCCCCAGCCGCGGTGTCGCTCGTACTCTTTCGGTGTGTACTGAGCGTCGTAGATAAGGACGTCGGCGTTTTGAGAGTGCTCCCGCAATACGGAATCCAACTCGGAGTTTCCATGCTCCAAGTCGGTGGCGTACACGAGTGATCGCCCTCCGGACTCGATTCGGTACCCTTGCGCCCCTTGAGGATGATTCAAGGCAAAGGGCCGCACCGTGACTCCCGCTTCCGAATAGGCCTTTTGGTTCAGCGAGATCATTTATTTTTGAGCCGGCAGGCTCTGAAAATCGATGGGGAAATAGGGGGCGCTCATCTGTCCCTGAAGCATCGCCTCCAATCCGTTCCGGGAGCTGCGGCCGTAGAAAGATGCGCTCGTCTGCGGCTGGTGTAAGGGATCGAAGAAGGGGATCCCCTGGATGTGGTCCCAGTGGAAATGTGTCAAGAAAATCCGAAGCGACAACGCCTTGCCGCGGAACTCTTCCAGCAGGGATTGGCCCAGGTTGCGTATACCCGTCCCGGCGTCGACGATCCAGACTTGGTTGTCAGCACTGCGCACCTCCAGACAGGAAGTGTTGCCGCCGTGCTTCAGGTTCTCTCGCTGAGGCGTTGGAGTCGAGCCACGAACTCCCCAAAAACGCAGATGGAGACGATGGTCAGTGGTGTCTTGGCCCAGCACCGGAAAAGCCTCTCACTGGATGCAACGAAGCGCATTGCCTCACTATCAAAGTGCCAGAAAGGGGATCTTTGCCTCATATAAAAAAGTGTCCGAAATGGGATAGGAAGAGGCCCCATGAAAAGGGGTCCAAGCAAAAGGCTAACGATGTCGGAGTGACGGGTCTTGGTAAAGGCGTTTGCCAAGGAGTACCAGAGGGGGAGGAAGAAGGACAAAGGAGCGATCTTCGACGGGTTTGTGGAGGCGACGGGCTACCAGCACCGCTATGCCGCGCGGCTGTTGCGCCATTCCGGCCGGAGGGTGTGGTTTGGCAGGGGTGTGGTGGTGGAAGCGGATATCCGCTGTCGGGTCCCGCGTCGGAGACGGATCGACGATGGAGAAATGCAACGGGCTTTGAAGGAGATCTGGCAGCTGCTGGACTATCTGTGTGGGAAACGACTGGTGGCCGCTTTGGAGCCGACACTGATCGCCTTGGAGAGACATGGCGAGCTGAAGCTGAGGGGGGAGGTACGGGAGGAACTGCTTCGGATCAGTGCGGGGACGATCGATCGACTGCTGGCGCCCGAGAAACGAAAGCTGCGGCTGAGGCAACGAGGGGGTACCAAGCCGGGGACGTTGCTGCGCCATCAAGTGGCCGTGCGGACGTTTGCGGATTGGGACGAGGCGCGGCAGGGGTGTGGAGGTGGGCCTGGTGGCCCACGAGGGAGGTCGAGCGCGAGGCGACTATGCTCAGACGTTAGATCTGACGGATGTGTCGACGGGCTGGACCGAACTGGCGGCGGTGAAAAACAAAGCGCAGGTCTGGGTCTTTGAGGCCATCCAGCAGGTGCGCCAGCGTCTGCCCTTTCCCTTGTTAGGCCTGGACTAGGACAACGGATCGGAGTTCATCAACAACCATCTACGGCGTTATGTGGGTTACGCTCGCTACGACACGCCGGCCGAAGTCGAGTTGCTCAACCAGCTGTACGAGCAGCTTCGCCTGTACGTGAACTTCTTCTTGCCCTCGCAGAAGCTGCAAGAGAAGGTGCGCCGAGGCAGCCGGGTGGCCAAACGCTACTCGCCCGCAAGGACTCCCTATCAACGCGTTCTGGAGTCAGTGGAGAATCTCGGCCAGCTGGAAGCGACAACTGAGAGCGCAATACCGACAACTGAACCCAGCTCAGCTGCACCGGGAGATCGTTCGGTTGCAGGAAAAACTGTTGGATCTGACGGCGAAAAAGCGAAGCGGTCCGGCACCGTCCACCGCCCCTACCACTACGGGTCACACTTGAGGTACTTTTTAGTTGAGGCAACGAATCCTCTTTTGGGCACTTTTCTACTTGAGGCAACAGGGGGAGTGGGTTGTGTCGTCGAGTCTGGCAAGGCATGCCTCAATCCTCGGAGGCTCTGGGAGGAAGGCGAGCGAAAGCCTAGACTCATCAGGTATCCAAAAATCAGCGTAGAAAGGGTTCCTACCACGCTGTAAAGAAACTGGAGGTCTGACCTATTGAGAACAGAACCCCCCGGTGGCAGCAGCGGTCGTCAGAGAAGAACCTGGGTCGGGCATAGCGGTTTCCATCGAAAGACGACGCCGGACTGACGCTCCACCGCCCAGACCTTGGCGAGAAGAGAGGTTTCAAGCGGGAATCAATCGAAGGGTGGTCTGGGATGGAACTAGCGGTTCAATTCCTCGGTCACGACACCCACGATCTGTTCGTAAGAGACCGCTCCTGAGAGTCGCCTCCCGTTGATGAACATGGTGGGTGTGCTGTTGACTCCAGCCCGGGCCCCGGCCAGCATGTCCTGTTCTACCTCGTCGGCGTGTCGGCCCGACTCCAGACACTTTCCGAAGCCCGCCAGATCCAACCCCAATTCTCCGGCCTTTGCCTTGAGGCTCTGGACACTCAAACCGCCCTGATCGCCGAACAGGGTGTCATGCATCTCCCAGAACTTGCCCTGATCGTTGGCGCACAGTGAAGCCTCGGCCGCCTTCTGGGCGTTGGCGTGGACCCGACGCAACGGGTAGTGACGATAGACCAATCGAACCTTTTCCGGATAACTGTCCTGAAGCCGCTTCAGGGTGGGAGCAACCTTGGAACAGTAACTGCATTCGAAGTCGGAGAATTCGATGATCTCGACGGCGGCCTTCTCCGGGCCCAATGACGGTCTCCCTTCGGTTGCGACCTGGACCCGGTGCGGTTGCAGGAAATACTGCACCTTGTACTTGTTCTTCAAACTCTCCATGAATTTCCGAAACAGCTTCTGTCTCTGCTGCTGTTTCAGGTAATCTCGTACCTTGGCCCTCTCTTGCTTCTCACTCCCCGGAAGCCGGTTCCGGTTCACCGTGTAAATCTGGGAAACGGTTTCCTCCGACGGTTCCGAAACCCGATCATCGATCTCCTGGGCGATCAATCTCTGGCTGTCCAGGTCCCGGCTCTTGGCTTCCAATTCCAATACTCGATTCGAAATCAGTTGATCCAGCTGCTGTCGGATGATCTGGTGCCTTTTCTCCTCCTGCTGGGCCTTGATCTGCAACTTCTCGAGCCGGAGTTCTTCCAGCGCCTGGGCCGCACGCGTCATCACCTCGTTCTTGTGGATCGCTTCTCCTTCGACCTTGGCCAGAGTCACCGGCGCATCCGACAAGTCGGGAGACTCTTCCGCCATCAAGGCGGAGCACAGAAGGAGCGTCAATAAGGGCGCCAGGAAAGAACTTCGCAGCTTCATGGACCTATGATACAGGTTGTATCGCCCTTTTTCCAAAAGAGGCCCGAGTGGAAGGAGTGGCAAGAGTTTGCACGGCAACATCCGAAGGGGCACAATCAACGGGTTCCGCAACCGGTTTGGCATCCAAGGGGATCTGCTGACCGATTTCTGTGATTTTCGCCTGCGCGTTCGCTATGCGGAAACCGACCAGATGCAGGTTGCCTACTATGCCAATCACTTCGTCTGGTTTGAAGTGGGAAGAGCAGAACTGTGCCGCAACTGCGGCTTCAGCTATCAGGAAATGGAGCGTCGGGCCGGGTGTTTCCTCATGGTCGCTGCAGCCTCCTGCCGGTACCGGCAACCGCTGCTCTACGACATGGAGTTCGTGGTGCGAACCCGGCTTCAGCAGCTGACCCGCCGCACCGCTTGCTTCCGTTACGAGTTGCGCGACATCAGCGGCGATACCGTGTATGCAGAAGGGGAAACCCGGCACGTCGTCGTAAACAACCAAGGCAACCCCACCTCCCTTCCCGAACCGTATCGCCAGCAGCTGTTCTCGGCGTTGCAACCCGATGGGTAGCCCTTCAACTCGCCCCAGTCCCAAGCCTGATGAGGGTTGTCGAAAAAGACCTCCGGAGTCCACCGCGAGGCGGAGGTCAGAGCTGACACCCTCTGACTCCCGGGACCGACGGTTTAACAAATCCGCCCAAGTCCTATACCATGCCAGCGGCAGGAGAGAGTCGAGGCAAGGTCGGGCACCCTCAGCACGATGTATTGACATCCTGGGCACGGCCGAAACCGGAGAATCGACGACTTGACCGCAGGAGAAACCGTTGGTAGTAGAGCAGCGGACAACCCAGTCCACCCACGACGCTAAACAGATCCAGCAAGACTATCTCGAGGTGCGACGCTTCACCGAGCAGCTGGTCGAACCCTTGAGCGCCGAAGACTGCGTGATCCAGTCGATGCCCGACGTCAGCCCCACCCGCTGGCATCTGGCCCATGTGACCTGGTTTTTCGAAACCTTCGTCCTGGCTCAGGGAATCGAAGGATATGAGTCCTTTCACCCCGACTTTGTGTATCTTTTCAACTCCTACTACAATACTGTGGGCGAGCAGTTTCCCCGCAACCGGCGCGGCCTGATCTCGCGCCCCACGGTGGCGGAGCTTCGGGAGTACCGCTCCAGCGTGGACGAGAGAATGGTTGGATTTCTGGATGCTGTCGACCCGGACCGCCTGGCTGAACTGGCTCCGGTGATCCTGCTCGGATGTCAACACGAACAGCAGCACCAGGAACTGATTCTAACCGACATCAAGCACGTTCTTTCTTGCAACCCGCTTTTCCCAACCTACCGGAAAAGCAAGCTGGCAAGCGGTCTGGAGAGCCGACCGCTGGGGTGGATCCCCTACGAGGAAGGGGTGCGTTGGATTGGTTTCCAGGGGGCCACCTTTTGCTTTGACAACGAGCGGTCCCGTCATCGCACCTTTGTGGAGCGCTTTGAACTGGCCGACCGGCTTGCCACCAACGGCGAGTACCAGGCTTTTGTGGAAGATGGAGGCTACGAAAGGCCTGAGCTGTGGCTTTCCGAGGGTTGGAGCCAGGTCACCGAAGAGAGCTGGCAGGCTCCACCCTACTGGATCCAGCGGGACGGGGAGTGGTGGCAGTTCACCCTGGCCGGACTTCTCCCTCTCGAGCCGGCCGAACCGGTTTGCCACTTGAGCTACTACGAGGCCGATGCCTTTGCCCGCTGGTCCGAGGCCCGATTGCCGACCGAGGCCGAATGGGAGATCGCGGCCCAGACGGTACCCCTGGAAGGCAACTTCGTGGAGCAGGGTCATCTGCATCCCACCCCCGATCCCGATGGATCGAATCGACCGGCTCAGCTGTTCGGTGACGTCTGGGAGTGGACCTCGTCGTCCTACGGACCCTACCCTGGCTACCAGGCTTCGGTCGGAGCGCTGGGGGAGTACAACGGCAAGTTCATGTGCAACCAATACGTGCTGCGAGGCGGCTCTTGTGCCACCTTACAGACCCACATCCGGCCGACCTATCGAAATTTCTTCCCAACCACGGCTCGCTGGCAGTTCTCCGGCGTTCGCCTGGCTCGTTTCGGGTGAGGGCAGGCTCCCCCTTGGGAGACCTTTTTCTCTGTAGTCTTCGCCGATCTCGCAGCTGCGTTTCGCGTACAGACCAATCCGTACTGCACTCACATCGAGCACGCCTACCGGAAGGCGGTGATTGGCTTGAGCGAGGGTAGAGAGCTAAACTATGCTATCCACACGCCAAAGGAACCGGAGGGAAAGATGACAGCTGTGCTTGCCATCCTAATCCTTCTCAATTTTTGTCTCATCGCGCAGCCCCTCGCCCAACACCCCGAGAGCCACTTGGTACCTTTAGAAGAAGTCCGGCGCGACCTTGTGCGTCACTCCTCACAGCGCACGGAGAACATCCAGGAAATCCTGGAAGTCGTGCGGCATGAGGAGGTCCAGAAACGTGTGGGACAATTGGGCGACCTGGAGAAGATCGAAGTAGCGTTAGCCTCACTAGATGAGGCGACCCTGGAAGAGCTCGCCACCCAGAGCCGCAAAGTCAACGATCAAATCCATGCAGGGATTTCAACGACTGCATGGGTCATCATAGCCATTGCTGTCGTTGTTGTTATCGTCCTCGCCATCATCATCGTCCCATTTGATACCTAACAATCCCTCCGGATTGGCCTGTTCTCACAGTGGACGATTTCCGCTTGAGGGGATATCTTGCCTCCCCGCTGATGTTATGACGATTCGCGATGAAGTCACCTGCGATCAATGCGGGGCGGTCGTGCCCGAGGGCAAAGCCGGTTGTCAGAAGCTGTTTGAAGAAGTGGTCGCCAGGGAGTTTGGCGATTACCAATACGCCAGGCTGCATCGGCTGACCGTCGACACCTACTCCCTGCAACATCCCGAGCAATACCTGCGCTCCCGAAAGTCGTTTGCTGCCCATCTCACCGGCATGTATGCAGCCCTCGAAGGCGAGGACCCCTCTGGCATTAACCGAGTCGTGCAACGTTGGCTGAACGGGCCGAAGGTCCTGGAGAAGCCGGCACCACCACCACCTCTGAACGGATGGCGGCATTATTCACGAGAATATTGAGCTGACCGAAGTGCTCTACCGTATGCTGGATAAAGGCCATGGCCTCGGCTTCGCGCTCCATGTGGGCCTTCACAAAGAGCACTTCCCCTCCACTGGCCTTGATCTGTTCCGCGATGTTGGTGCCGCGGGCGCCGTCACGACCGGCAAAGGCCACCCGTGCGCCCTCTTCCACAAACAGCCGCACCGTGGCTTCGCCAATGCCCGATGCACCACCGGTGACCGCCGCGACCTTGCCATCCAGTCTTCCCATCTGTCATGTCCTTGAAAACATCCGAACTTTCGCAGGCGCGCCGGTGCCCGCCCGATCGATCAGAGTTGCGCGTCCGCGGTCGGGAATTCCGCCGGCATACAGATCTCGATAACTTCGAAATCGTCGGAGTATTCCAGAACCGCGTGCTTGATGTTGGGATCCTGGTGCCAACTGTCGCCGGCCTCGAAGCGGACCTCACCGGCGTCTTCGAATTCGACCCGAGTCCAGCCGTGCAGCACGTAGTTCATCTGGAACTCAAGATCGTGGGTGTGATAGCCACCGGGACCGCTGCAAGGTTCCTTGGCACGGATGACGTGTGCGAGGACCCTGCCCTTGCTGGCCGCGACGATGCCAAGATCCCGATACTCAAGGTAGCTGCGGAGACCGGTCTTCCATTCCGCCGACTCATGAAACGACATTGTGGTCATGGTGACTGATCCTCTGGGGTTGGAATTGATTGATACGCATTTCAATCTGAAAGAGACCGACTGAGTCTACCCGCCAAACCCTCTTTCAGGAAACGCCTGAAGTGAATCCGTCTTTAACTCATATTTCCCATCTACCGCTCCATGTCATCATTGTAACGCCTTGTCTTGCCGGTCCACAACGCGAAACGTCTACCATCCGGCAGACCGTTCAGGGAAGTGTGCGGCTGATCTTTTCTGCATCGCGCTGAAGTCTGGCACGTGCCTTTGGCAAGCTGGTTCTCGCAAACTCACCCCACAGCTTCAGCGGCGCAGTCACCCCGACCACATCGCCCAAAAAACGGTTTTCCTCTTCGACTTTTCCTCCACTTCCCAAACGCCAACTTCCGAACAATCCCCATAGTGGCACCGAGGCTCAGTCCAACGGGATTTGTATCCGCAATGCCGCCGTCCAGAAAGTTGCGCAAAAGGTGCATTCAGACTGTACAGAGGATACAATCGTTATCGTTAGCCCACGAGGATCCACTCACTATGTTCCGGAAAGAATTACCCCGAGTGTATAAGCTCCAAAAGGTTGTTCTGTAGGCTGGCCACAAAGATCATGGGTTCGAGAACCCGTGACCCGTCTTGGACAAGCGTAAAGAATTTGCAAGGATTCGACGGGGCGTGGAGCACTAACCTGATGCCAAAAACTATATTTAGAGGTGAACTGTGCGCAGAAGAGAACTCTTAAAAGCATTCGGGATTCTGCCAGTGTGGCGGGTAGGACGTCACTCTAATACCGGCCTGATGGCCTCGCCACTCTCCACGGGTGGCGGAGCGAGCGCTGCCAGTCAACTAGACCCATCCAAATACGACTGCTATACCAACGAGTGGCTGCGCACCCGACCCGACCTGGTCGTCTATCTGCCCCGTAAACCCGTCCCCACTCCTCATGGCTGGGTCGGCGGGGGCCGAGATGGTGACAATGAGCACTTTCTGGTGGACTTTACCCCCAAAGGTGACCTGTTGGCCATCTGGACTCAGGGAACTTCCGAGTCGGCTCCCGACAATCGCGTCGTGTTCGCTCGCAGCACAGACGAAGGAAAAAGTTGGTCTGCTCCCTCGGAGATTGATGGTGCCACAAAAGGGCCGAGTCTGACGGCAAGCTGGGGGTTTCCAGTCACGAGTCGTTCCGGCCGCATTTATTGCTTCTACAACAAAAACATAAACGGCGCCATCGATCGCGGGCCCACCATAACCGGTGCCATGCGCTGCAAGTATTCAGACGATGACGGCTATACCTGGCAGCCGGGAGCCGATATTGCGATGCGTCGGACTCGATTCGATCACCCGGACCAGAACATACATCCCAACTGGGTCGTATGGCAGAAACCGATCCGAGACTCGCAAGGTCGAGTTCTTGTGGGTTTCACCCGATGGAGCAGCCGCCACTGGTACAAGACCGAGAGCTATGGTTCACAGTGCGAGCTAATGCGCTTTGACAATATCGACGAGGGGCCCGAACCCGAGAACATTCAAATCACCTGGTTGCCGAAAAACGAAGGGACGCTCCAAGTTGCCCGCCCTCCAGAAAGCAAAAACCTTGGCGGCTCGGCACGGGGAGGCCGGGTGACATTTGCTGCGGAGGAGCCCGGACTAGCTAACCTGCCCGATGGACGCCTCTTCATGACCATGCGCACATTCACCGGACGGATCTGGTACAGCGTTTCTGAAGACGACGGCGAGAGCTGGCGCAAACCGGAGGTGCTGCGCAACCAGGACAAGGGTGAGGAAATGCTACACCCCTGGTCTCCCTGTCCGCTCTATGGCTTGAAAGATGGCAGGTTTCTGCTTTTCTACCATAATCATGACGGCTATAGCTACGGAGGCGAT
The DNA here is from genome assembly GCA_965205565.1 of Acidobacteriota bacterium. Classification (GTDB taxonomy): domain Bacteria; phylum Acidobacteriota; class UBA6911; order RPQK01; family CBDBID01; genus CBDBID01. Next base: position 49,362 of record CBDBID010000002.1, on the reverse strand, counting down.
GGTCCACGCGACCACCGAGCTCGTCGGCCTCAGTTCCTGGCCCTCGGAGAGTATCGACCTCGAGCTTATCAACCGGTCTGGTTCAGCAAGCCCAAGCTGCTTTTCGATAGCAACGGAGTTGGACTGGGGCCGGCCCGCGAAGTCTGGCTTGCCATGTACGCCAGCCTTACGGAGCGCGATGGCCACCGCATCTTCTGGTATCCGGATCGCAAGTTCTTTCTGCTGGGACGCCATCTCACCGATGCATTGCTGGCCGATATGAGCGTACCAGGCAGTCAGTCGACCCAGTAGGACCTGTTTGCTGCAGGGCTGTGTGTCTGGGGATAAGACGACTGTGTTGCGGACAGTAATCTTCCTCCCCCTTCCGTAACTTTTCTTCGTCTCCATATATCAGGGATATTGGGGACGACAGGGGCGGATATTGATTTAAAAAGTTCAACCCACATATATTCTCGGTGATGGTCTTTGCCTTCATACAAAGCCTTCTGTGCCAAGCTCCTTCAGGAAGCGGTCCTCAGGCCGTCGCTCAATTCCCAGGGGAGGCAAGGCAAATGAGGAACCCTGCTCGGCACCGAGGTTGCCCCGGATCGCTCGTTGGGCTGCCTCTACTCGATTGCTGGGTTTTGTTGTGGCGATTTAACCACGGCATGGGGCATGGGCCATGAAGAGACGTTTCTGGCTGTTGGCAGCGACGGCGGCCACAATAGGGCCTTTGCAACTGGAGGTGGCAGGGATGGAAACGTTACTGGTCATCGAGCCCGATAAGAACCAGCCCAGAAGCTCCGAGGGAGACATCGTCAGGCTGCAAGACGGCCGATTGTGTCTCATCTATACGCACTTCATCGGTGGTACTCACGACAACGATCGAGCAGACCTGGCGATCCGCACCTCCACCGGTGACGGTCTTACCTGGGGCGATGACTTAATTCTGGTGGCCAATGAAGGCGGGCTCAACACGATGTCCGTCAGCATCCTTCGACTTGAAAACGGCAAACTGTTGCTCTTTTATCTGCGCAAGGATTCCGCAACGTCCTGCAATCTTTTTCTTCGACGCTCCACCGATGAATTTGAAACGGTCGGTCCCCCGGTGCGGGCAACTCTGCTGGAAGGTTACCACGTCGTTAACAATGATCGAGTCGTTCAATTGTCCACGGGTCGACTCATTGTGCCCGTCGTCTTACACACTGGATTCGATGAGAGTGGGAAAGTGAGCAAGACCGTGCCCCAGGGGATACCCTTTGCTTATTTCTCCGACGACAACGGCCGTACCTGGAAGAAAGACAACACGCCTATTCCACCTATTTCGGAACGACCGCTCACCCTGCAGGAAAACGGGATCGTCGAACTCAAGGACGGGAGGTTATGGATGTTCATGCGCACCGACCACGACTATCAGTACGGCTGCCATTCCAGCGACGGCGGAGTTAATTGGTCCCAACCCAAGCCCACCCGTCTGGCTTCCCCGGTGAGCCCGGCCACCATCGAGCGCATCCCCTGGAGCGGAAACCTTCTCGCCGTCTGGAATGATCACTCCGGAGCTCATCCCTTTCCTGAAAGCAAAAGAACACCCCTCTGCATGGCCATCAGCCGCGACGAGGGTCTGTCCTGGAGCCGGTCCTGGGTCATAGAGAGCGACCCGGAGGGCTGGTATTGCTACACGTCGATGAGTTTCATCGGAGATCAGTTGATCCTGTCCTATTGTGCAGGCGATAATCAGGTGGGAAACTTGAATCGGTTGAAGGTCGCCGCCTTCTCGAAAGAGTGGCTTCTGGAAAAGGCTCGCCAGGCACTTGAGCCGGGATCTCAACCAGAGACTCGCGCAGTTTCTGCTCCTCAGTCAAGATTACGGCTGAACAGATCAAATCTGGGACGACGTTGAGCGACGAGCTCGATGTGGGCAGAGGCACCTGAATGGCCCAACTTTCGACCAGGAAGTGCCTTTTCACCCGACACAATTCCCCTTCTCTCAGCACGTCTTCTTCGACCACTCCACGGGGAAACCGATCAAGGACTTTTGCGGCATCTAGTGCAGTGTCCGATCCGATAAATTCCCGTTGTTAACAGGGACTGAGTGATTCTCGTGCTTTTTCAACCTTGGTCAAGATGGAATGGGCGGTGGCTCGCCACTTGAAGGGTTTGGCTAAGTCTTGATTGTGCACTCGGATATATCTTCTGATTTCCTGTCGCAACTGTGCAACGCTGGTGAAGGAGTTTCGGTAGATAGAGCGACGCTCCAGCTGGGAAAACCAGCTTTCGACAGCGTTGAGCCAGGAGGCGCTGGTGGGGGTAAAGTGCAGATGGAAGCGCTCTCGCCGGGCCAGCCAACGTACAATCTTCTCGGTTTTGTGAGTGCTCGAGTTGTCCAACATTAAGTGGACATCCAGTTGGGAATCGACCGCCCGATCGATCTGGCGAAGAAAGGCCAGAAACTCCTTGGCTCGGTGCCGGTTGGTGAGGCGACCCATGACCTCACCTGTGGCCACATCAAAAGCGGCATACAGGCTGGCCGTACCGTGGCGCTTGTAATCGTGGGTTCTGCGCTCGATCTGTCCGGGTTTGAGCTGGAGCATGGGCTGAGTTCTATCTAGAGCCTGGATCTGAGTCTTCTCGTCCACGGACAGGGCCAGGGCATTGTCGGGCGGGTCCATATAGAGCCCGACCACATCGATCACCACCTCGGCGAAGTGAGGGTCATTGCTGATCTTGAAGCTGCGGATCCGATGCGGCTTCAGGTCGGCCGCCTTCCAGATCTGGACGACTTGATGCTTGCTCACTCCCGCCTGCTGGGCCATCAGTCGCACACTCCAGTGAGTTGACTCTCGGGGGATGCTTTCCACGGTGGCCTTCAGAATGGCTCGTACCTTGGCCGGCCCTAGTTTGCGGGGCCGGCCCGAGCGAGGTCGATCGTGGAGTCCTGAAAGCCCCCGCTTCAGGTAGCGTTTGCGCCACATCTGCACGTTGGCTAGTCGCTTCGAGAGCTGCTGTGATACCTGGGTCGCCGTCAGGCCCTCACCACAAAGCAGGATCATCTCAGCCCGCTCGGCCAGGATTCTTTTGGTGTTGGAAGCCCGCAACCAGGATTGCAGGATCTTGCGATCTTCTTCGGGTAATTTCAATCGGATGTGCGGTCTCACGATACTCAAGGACAGTAAATCACCCTGACACTTAAAATCGGTTACTTTCCGGACAGTATGCTAGGAAACTGCCTGCAAAAGGATCGGCCTACCCAATGCTCTTTTCCACGATCTTCGTCGCACTGGCGTTCGAAATCTGATTCGATCCGGAGTGCCGGAAAGAGTAGCCATGGCGATCTCGGGCCACAGGACGAGATCAATCTTCGACCGCTACAACATCATGGACGAGGATGACGTGAAGAAGGCAGGAAAGGCGGTCGAATCCTACCTTGAACAGTCCACCCAAGACACCCGCGCTCAAGTGGCCGAATTGGACCAAGCTCGGACGCAAATCGGAGAGTCGCTGGCACAATTTGGGCACAATCGGGCAAATCGCCCCGCTCGGAAAAAGAGCCTATCGAGCTAAGTCATTGAAAGCCGCAATCCCGACCCCACCAGCGGGCCGATTACCGGCTTGCCTTCCAGCGTAGACCACAGACTCTTGGATTCGTGATCGAACATCAATTTGTTCGATTGGTACAGAAATCCGCTGGTGCCGAAGGTGCGCTTCTGTCCTCCCACCTCACTCTCATAGGGAATGGCGGTTCCACACAGGGTACAGTACACCAGGGCGAGTTCAACACCGCCCAGTCGGTCCAGAACCATCTCGTGCCAGGCAATGATCCGCTTGGGATAGGCCCGGGCTTGGCCGTTGATCACCACGCCGAAGACCACGTGGGATCCCTCCATAAAATCCGCCTCCAAGGCTAGGATATGGTGAGGGTGGTCCAGGGGAGGAATGCCGTTGACCAGTACCCCGCCCCAGTCCACCTCGTCCAGCCGAATGCTGGCCGGTACATCGGGGGGGGGAAAACTCTTTCATCTTGGGGTCGATGGATCCGTAGAGCAACCCCTTGAAGCGGCTGTACTCCGGGTGCGGCTCGTAGGGCAGCGACCAGGTCCACTTGCGCCAGTCCTGGTAGTCCTCGCCCCTGCGGCCGTTTCGGGCGGGAAATCGCTTCCCCGTGCGATCCTTCAGAAAATCGCCCAAGCGGTCAACGATGCGGTCCTCACCGATGTGTTTTTCGATTCGGAATAGATCCAGGATCATGGCCGCGTAACTGTCTTTCCAGGATTGCCCAATCTGTTTGAGCGCCTGCTGAGCTCTCTCCTCGTCCGGATCCCAGGCCTGTAGAAATAGCTCCACCGGTGGAGCTATTTCCGGGTTGCCCGCGCTGATCCAATGGGGAAGGATCAGAATCAAAGTTAGAGCGGTTTTCCAAAAGATTGGAGTGTTGGTCATGTTGCCTTTTTCGATATTCTACCCCACCCGGTGCCTTGAGCTAGCCGGGTTTCCAACAGTCGGAGACTCCTCTTGGCCGACATTCCTCATATCAACTTCGGATGTGAGTTCCTCTGACCTCTACATGATGAATGATCAAAACCTATCAGTCCCCCAACCTTGAATCAACCGTTCCTTCCCCATCCTTCGGCTGAAAAGGGCCTGTGATCACTGGTTTTCAAGATGCTTTTGGCAAAATCTGATAATCGGAGACACCTCTCCAGTTGCTCGATCAGAAACACTGAACGCTAAGCTGTACTCCATCTCAATCGGTCAATCCGAGACAATAGCTCGGCCCATATCTCCTGGCTTACCGCGACCTCCGCCATCTGAAATGTGACGATCCGGCTATGCCAAACTACCTTCGCTCCGATCTTGATCAGCTTAGTCAATAGGCTGCGAAGGGACCAGTGTTTGATGCTTCTAGGGAGGACCAGCCGCCGCAGGAAATTGCCCAGGTTATAGGCCAAAACGAACAGACCCAACCTCACCTGATTCGGGACAAAGCGCTGGCAGGACAGCCGTGTCCAGTTCAACGCATACTTGCCTTCCTTGATCCACTGCTCGACGGTGCCACGCCCATTGTAAAAGTGAACCACCCCTGGAGCTTGCGCGCTCATATTGGTCACGATGAAACCGACTCTCGGAAAGAGTTCGCCGCGATGCCACTCGACCTTGGCAATCACCCGTCGAGGCCGGTCCCAACTGGCGGCTTGATAGCTGAAATCGGCAAACCAGACGACGGGTTTTCGGGGTGGACGACCCACTGGCCGGGTCAGCAGGTGTTCAATCTTTTCTTGAAGCACCTGGTTGGCGGGAAGCCGGATGGCATACAAAAAGCCTTTCTTCTCCAGGTATTGATAAATCTCCGGCTTGGCGAAGGCGGCATCCCCCCGAAAGTATTTGCGGACTTTCTTCTTCTCGTAGCGAGCCACGATTGGTTCCAGTAGCTCCTTCCAGCGATCCGCGCTGTGAACGTTGCCGGGGCGAAGCATTGCACCTTCGCAATCTCCGAACTGGTTAAAACAAAACAGGGGATGGTAGCAGGTGCATCCCAAATGGCCGTTGTAGGCAGAGTCTTCTTGCTCGCCATGGACCGGGCTGGCTGAACTGTCCATATCCAGAATGATTCGTCGATGAGCGGTCTTCTCCAGTGCTCGTTCCACCCATTGGCCATTGACTTCCGAAAGGGCTTTGAGGTTGTCCTTAACAGACAGCATCTGGGTCTCAAATCGACCCATTGTGTTGGCACTGGCGGCATTCTTCTTGTCGATCTTCTTTCCAGTGATCCTCCGCATAGTCGGATCCACCGATAAACGATGACCATCGTTGACATCTTCATAGCCAGCCAGGCGGCTGTATACTGATTGGCGCAGCAACGACGCGAGGTGGTGCTGGATGTTGCGCCCGGTCCGCGAATCGTCAAAAACTGAGGGTACACTATCGAATAAAGCCAACGCCTCGTCCAGGTCACGATAGGCGAGAAGTCCGGCATCCGATGTGACCTTTGCCCCATGAAATTCAAGCCTCAGACTGCCATCAATACCAAGCTTCATACCTTCACCCTTTGGGTTAGCCATTTCTTGCCCTCTTTCATAGATTATATCTGCTGTAATTATAATGGGTTAGGGTGATATAGGGAGGCACGATGAGTGTCCCATATGGTGAATGGGGACTTAAAGGGCGCGGTTCCGCCGTCGAGATCCGTAATCGAAAAATACTCGGCTCCACCGTAAAAAGGGTCGTTGATTGTAATCTGCCAGCCGTTGGTGGGCGTATTCAAAGAGGTACTGGTATCCTCGAACTGGATACGCAGCGTGGATTGTTTCAGTTTGAGGGTTTTATATCCGAGGCTTCCAAAGTCCTCACCGCTGATGCAGTCCCAACCGACACACGCTCTGGCAGGAATGATGACATCGTCGGTGTGGACGAAGTCCGCGGGCGAAAGATCACTGGGGCTTCGGAAGGAATAACCGGGAGAAGCCGTTCCCTCTTCCGTCCCTGGGATATCCGGATTCACCACAGTCCCATCCACCACGGTGAAGACACTCGCATCCACCAAGGACCGATTCGGCAAGTGCCCCGAGCGGTGCAGCTCCTTGAGTACCTCCTCATCTCCTGTTTCCCGGGCATAGGCCAGCCAATCCCGTACTTCCTCACTCAGGGATGGGAGCAGCTCGTAGCTCCCAGTGGTAGGTGCCGTCTGGGGCAGAAATGGTGGTCAAGTCAAAGTAGATGCTGTCTCCCTAGTTGAAGGTCTCCTCGAAATACATCCCATCCGGACCCGAGATACGAAGGTTGACACTCTGAAAATGGGCCACCTCTTCCCATCCCACGAAGTTATCAAAGACCTGCATACGGGCCACCTTCGGTTCAGGACCTTCCGCCCGTACCCCAGACATCAGGACCATGCCCATCAAGGCCGTGAAGATGACTACCAGGTTGCTGTTTTTCTCTTTCATGCTCTTTCTCCCCTTTGTTCCTTCCAAAAAGATCCCACCCCTCGCTCTCGCTGGCAGACCACACGGGGTGGTTGTTCCCATTGTAGACAGCAGCAGAACCAACCTCTACTGCTCGACAATGGTCGCTGACGCCTGTCTGTCAGGACGTATATAGGCTGGTGGAAAGGCACCCCGTTTCGGGGGGGATGGGGTGGCCCCTGACTGTCCCTAAAATTGTCCCTGTTAGGAGACGACTCAGGCTGAATGGTTGATGTCGTCTTATTACTCTACCTGCCACAGCGCTTTGGAACCAAATGCGTAGGTTGGAGGTTCAATTCCTCTCGCCGGCTCCAGTTGTTTCCCCTATTTTATCAGCTAGTTACCGCCAAATCCTCGATTTCCGGTCAGCGGCTCTCCTGCGCCGATGTTTCCAAATTCTTTCCACTTGCCTGCTTTTTTGGCGGTTTTGACGCCGCACACACACAGGTGCACTTTTCTTTACACTCCTCCCTAGACGCCATCGGAGAAGGGGAAGCACTCCGGACGCCAAGGTGTGAGGCGTGCCCTCCCATGCCCCCCCCTGGAGGGTGCCTACCTTCAGTTGACCCTATATCGTCCTGACAGACAGGAGTCAGGGGGGCCTAGAATTTTTCTGGGGGGGCTATTTTCGTGCGGCCTGAAATATTTTTTGCCCAACTTTTTTTCAACTGCGTGTCATGTCTGTACCTGGGCCTATAATTAAGGTGATATGATGCCACGTCAATGCACCATATGCAGCCACGAAAAAAGAGATACTATCGAACGCTTTCTCGTCCGTGGGGAGCCGTTACGGAACATATCGGAACGCCATGGATTTTCGCTGGCGGCCGTGCATAGGCACAAAGAGAACCATCTGCCAAGAGCCCTGGTGAAGGCAAAACGGGCAGAAGAGGTGGTACTGACGGACTGTCTTCTCGACGAGATTGTCGATCTTAAAGAAGACGGGAAGCGGATTCTGAAGGAAGCGGAGGCGAATGGCGACCTGCGTATAGCCCTCAGTGCTATCAGAGAACTTCGATCCACCTTAGAACTCCTCGCCAAGCTGGGAGGGTTACTTGATAAGAAGCCACAACATACGACCGCGATGCCGATCTTCGTGCTACCTGAAAGCCCTCGTAGAAAATCGATAGTGGAAAGTTTCCAAGACGTAGATTCCACGGTTGTAGATGTAGACGATAACCCGAAGGTCATGTTGTGATTCCAAGACGGCAGCACCAGTCTGCTCATGGCAGGCGCCCAGGTAAACGGAAGAACCGTCACCGCAAGCAGGGCCCTCCCAGAGAACGAACTACCCAGGCCAGACTGAACCCGCCCTCGGCAGCTCTTCTGGAATTCCAGGCGCGCGTGGCATTGGCACCAGTTCGCAAGATCCCTTTGGCTGGGCCAGATGCACCGATGACACTGCGCTTCTTGGACCTTTTTTGCCCAATTGGTTTCGGCCAGCGGGCCATCATTTTGGCTCCGCCCAGAACCGGTAAGACTACCTTCCTGAAGGATCTCAGCCTGGGCGTGCTGCGAGCGGCTCCCGAGGCAGTCGTTTACTGTCTGCTAGTCGACGAGCGCCCGGAAGAAGTAACCGACTTTCGAAGGAGTGTGCCGGCCGAGGTTTTTGCATCTTCGAATGACCGTCCACTCGAGGAGCACTTGTCAACCGCGACTCAGTGCCTGGAACAGGGTGTGGCTGAGGTCCTGGCAGACCGAGATGTCGTCATCGTCCTCGACTCTCTCACCCGGCTTGCCCGTGCCCATAACGTCAGAAGCACAACCGGAAAAACCATGAGCGGAGGGTTGGACTCTAAGGCGATGGAACTGCCCAGGCGCTTTTTGGGAGCCGCCCGTCAGGTTGAAGACGGTGGATCTTTGACAATCATTGGAACCTGTCTGGTAGATACCGGCAGCCGGATGGACGACGTGATAGCGGAAGAATTTAAAGGCACTGGAAACATGGAACTACACCTGGACCGTCAGTTGGCAGACCGTAGGCTCTTTCCGGCAATCAACATTGCTGCCTCGGGAACCCGCAAGGAAGAACAGCTCCTCGACGCTGCCTCACTTAAGGCGGCCCACCTCATGCGCCGTCAGACGGCTGACCTGAGTCCCGTGGAAGCTGTGACTGCGCTGCTTTCTTTGTTTGAAAAAGTGCCTTCCAACGAAGCCCTCGTGAACCGTTTCTCTGGAGGCTGAGCGGCCTGCTGGCACAAGTTTTTCAGAAGAATCCAAACAATAAAAGACCCCTTTTAGGATACCCAGCGCCCCGCATCATCCCTCCTCCATGATTTTGTCCCGTTTCACACATACCCTTCGCGAAGGCTTTTCGGTGGTCGCCCCTAGCAGATAGAATTAGGGAAGAATTCAGTCCCGTGGCCAGACCCGGTCTCTCAAGCTGGGACTCATGCATGGCCACGTGGGCTGGTCCCCAAGAATCAGAGGGTGGACGTTGTCTGAGTACAGGAATCCTGGAATTCCTAAAGACCTAAGTGATCTGGAAACGGATACAAGCACTGAGTGGGGAATTCCGCGACTGATATCTAAAGACGAGCAGTCGCTAGGCGGCTGGAATTTCCGCAAAGATGGAGAAACAACGTGGCGTATAGGCCAATCCAACTTTACGGAGTTGACGGGCTTCTTTTACATCGAGGAATTGATCAGGAAACAAGGCGTACGAATAGACTGCCGAGAATTGCTAACAATTACCTGTCCAGAATTAGGTGAATTGCCCCCACAAAATGATACTGGAGCTGCTTTGGATGCCACAGCCATCCAACAAATCGGAACGAGGCTTCGCGAACTTTCCCAGAAGCGTAAAGAGGCCGAAGAAAAAGGGGATGACAACACTTACGCCAAGGTGGATAAAGAGTTTAAAGGGATAGAGAAGTATTTAAACTCTGCTAGAGGGCAAGGTGGGAAGCCCCGCAAAACAGGTGATCTCAAAAACCGCATCCGTGATCATGTCGCAACAGCAATCAGGAGGGCCTTCAAAAGCATCACAAAGACCGAGCCAAAGGTTGCCGCACACCTGAAAGAAAGTATCCATCTGGGTTGTCACCCCATATATGCGCTACGGGATCCAGTCCCCACCTGGACTCTGAGTTAACTCCCCCTTTCTTTTCTAGAAATCACCTCCCCTCGAACTCCTATCTGGGGAATGCGACGCGCAATGTCGTGCCCTAGTTAGCGGATGGAGATCCAACGCCAAGACAACACAACCATCTTCAGGGCAACTGAAGAGATCAGAAGGGAAAGAGCATGGCAGCGAAGTTTCAAAGCAGTGAGAAGTTCCTCAGCCCAGCCGAGGTTGCAGAGCGGTTGAGCATCCGCCGCTGGACGGTGTACGCCTGGATCAGCGCGGGGCGGATTCGCTCGATCAAGATCGGCCGGCTCGTTCGCATACCGGAGGCCGAGCTGGAGCGATTACTCGTCCAAGGGGAACGTGAACGTGACCGGTGAGAAGGCTACCAAGACCGAAGAAGGGACAGTGTTGGAGGAACTCCGTCAAGGCCAAGAGGAGATCATCCGGCTCCTCCACAGGCTCGATGTGCCCCCCAACAAGAGGCTTCTTCTGGTCCTGCAATGTTTCGAGACCGAGAACGACATCTTTAAGAAGCACAACCAGGATCTGGCCGAACTCGTCCACGGGGTCAAACTGGCGCTAACGGAAACGGCCCTCTGGGAGATGTTGGAGGATTATCGCAGCAGAGAGTTGGAAAAACGCCGAACGAAAGGGAGGCTCGGCTACGATGTCCAAACCAAACCTAGGAAGCCTTAGGGCAGCGGCAAAGACCGCTTTGCCCGAGCCTCTTTTCGCTCGGCGTTAATCCTTCCCTTTCGACCGACCGGTCCAGAAACCGGCTCTGCTCCGAGAGTTGCACAATCAAGCCCCATAACCGATCGATTGGGGAAAAATGCCCGTGTCTGCAGGGGGAGAGACCCTTCGGACACCCGACCCTCCCGCAACGGGACCCGAAACGAGAGCCAGAGAACAGGGACTCCGCCCGCCTGTTCCAAATCACGAGGCTTGCTGGCCCATGCAGGCCAGAACAGGGGCTGTTGACGCTGGTCGGAGGCTGTGCTGTGATGGGGTTGGGCAAAGTCGGCCTGGGAATGATGCAGCAAGATCTGAAACTATGGGACGATCGAAAGATTCTCTCCGTCTCCCAGATCGTCCACCAGGTGAAGCTTCAGCTGGAGAAGAATTTTCGGGACATTTGGATCCAGGGAGAGATCTCCAACTTTCGGGACCCCCCTTCCGGGCACTACTACTTTAGCCTCAAGGACAACAAGGCGCAGATCGGTGCCGTCAGCTTCCGGCTGCAGAACAGGTATCTCAAATTCCATCCCGAAGACGGTGTGGAGGTCCTGGCCCGTGGATCGATATCCGTTTACCCACCCCAGGGCAAGTTTCAGCTGCTGGTGGAACACATGGAGCCCCGAGGCCGAGGAGCCCTGCAGGCGGCCTTCGAGCAGCTCAAGGCACGACTGGCGGCCGAAGGCCTCTTCGACCCCGCCCGCAAGAAGCCGCTCCCATTGCTGCCTTCCAGAGTGGGAGTAGTCAGTTCGCCCGCCGGTGCCGCCATCCAGGACATCTTAAAGGTGCTCGAATGGCGCGATGATCGCCTCGACGTGCTGATCTTTCCCGTCAAGGTGCAGGGAATCGGGGCAGCCCGAGAGATAAGCCGAGGCATCCGCCATTTGGATCACCGATCAGATGTCGACGTGATCATCGTGGGCCGGGGTGGGGGGACCATGGAGGATCTGTGGGCCTTCAATGAGGAGTCGGTGGCCCGCGTGGTGGCGGCCTCCGGAACTCCGGTGATATCCGCGGTGGGTCACGAAATCGATGTAACCATGACCGACTTCGCCGCCGATCTCCGGGCACCCACGCCATCGGCGGCGGCCGAACGGGTGTGCGCAGTCAGAGGAGAGCTGGCGGAACGGGTGCGACATCTGGAGCGGCGAGCCACCCAATCCACTAGTCTCATGCTGCAGCAAAAAAGGCGTCAAGTGGAACGCCTGGCGAGCCACCGGGCCTTTGTGGACGCGGAAACACGACTTCGGTATTTTCTGCAGCGACTGGACGAGCTGCGTCTGCGCCTGGTTAACACGGTTCCGTTACAATTGCCTCGATTTCGAGAAAAGCTGCTTCAATACCGAGGCAATCTGGAGCAGCGGATGGCTGCCTACCTGCTTTCCAGGCGGCTGCTCTGGAAGAACCTTTCCCCGCAGCTGGAAGCGTATTCTCCTCGGGCCGTTTTGCAGCGCGGCTACTCAATTGTAACGAATCGGACTGGGCAGATTGTGCAGGACCCGCATCAGGTCGCGGCCGGCGAGTCGATACAGGTTCGGGTGGCGCGGGGGAGATTTCGAGCCAGAAGGGAGAACGGCCATGGAGGTTAAGGATTTTGAGAATGCCCTGGCTCGCCTGGAGACCATCGTGGGCCAACTGGAAAAAGGGGAGTTAGCCTTGGAGGACGCATTGCAGCTTTTCGAGGAAGGGATTAAAATCTCGCGCTTTTGCAGCACCAAGCTCGACGAGGCCGAGAGACGGGTCGAGATTCTGGTGAGAGACGAAAAGGGGCAACTGGTGGAACGGCCCTTCCACCCACAGAAGGCAGGCTCGGCAAGCCCTCAGGACAAGGAAAGTTCGGATTGACAGATCAAGCCGCATCGTCTGTACGGAACGCCGCTGATGCGACTGAGAAATATCTGCGAGAGCAGAAGGAAATTGTGGACGCCCACCTGGACGAGTTCCTTCCTCCCGCTTCCGCCTATCCCGAGGTCGTTCATGAAGCCTGTCGTTATAGCCTGTTTGCGGGTGGAAAGCGCTTGCGCCCCATCCTTGCTCTGGCCACCGGGGAGGCTTTGGGAGGGGACTTCAGCCGGCTCATCTATTTTGCCTGCGCGCTGGAGATGATCCATACCTATTCTCTGATTCACGATGATCTTCCGGCCATGGACGACGATGACTACCGCCGGGGCCGGCTTTCCGCTCACAAGGCCTTTGGAGAAGGTGTTGCCATACTGGCGGGCAATGCTCTTTTGACCGGCGCCTTTCAGCTGCTCTCGGAGATCCCCGGAGGATCGGGATGGGCCGACGTCAAGGTGGCCCTGATTCATCGGATCGCGCAAGCCTTGGGAACCTCCAGAGGGCTGATCGGCGGTCAGGTTGTGGATCTGATGAGCCAGGGAAAACCCTTTTCGCGCCATCAGCTCGACTACATTCATTCCTCCAAAACAGGAGCTCTGATCCAGGTCTCGGTGGTGGGTGCGGCCTGCTTGTCGCAAGCGTCCGAGGAGGCGCGCCGCCACCTGGCGATCTACGGTTGCAACATCGGTCTGGCCTTCCAGATCGTAGATGACATTCTGGATGAGATGGGTTCTGGCCCCGAGATGGGGAAGGCCTCCCGCAAAGACTCGGTCAACCAGAAGGTTACTTATCCAGCCATGTATGGGGTGGACCGCAGCCGCCGGATCTCGGTCCAGTTGGTCAACAAGGCTGTCCAGGAGATCACTTTCCTGGGTTCTCGGGGAGGTCTTTTGAAGGAGCTGGCCGAATTCATTTCGGTTCGGCGGTTTTGAGCCAAACGACATGCAATACCGCTTTCTGGATGCCATCGATTCTCCTGAAGATTTGAGGCGGCTTTCCCCAGGTGACCTGTCGCGTGTCTCACAAGAGTTGCGGGATTTCCTGGTGCAATCCATCAGTAAGACAGGCGGGCACCTGGGAGCCAGTCTGGGCGCCGTTGAATTGTGCGTGGCCCTCCATTATGTGTTCGAGACTCCACGTGACAAGTTGGTTTTCGATGTCGGCCATCAGGCCTATGGTCACAAGGTGCTGACCGGTCGCAAGGCACGCTTCAGCACGATTCGGCAGTATGAGGGACTGGCGCCCTTCTTGAGCCGGGATGAAAGTCCCTACGATGAGTTCGGGGCCGGGCATGCGTGCACCTCGATATCGGCTGCACTGGGCATGGTGGCGGCCCGAGATCTGAGAGGGGAAGATTTCAAGGTGGTTGCCATCATCGGCGATGCCGGTCTCACGGGGGGGCTGGCGCTGGAAGGCATCAACCAGGCGGGCTATCTGAAGAAGGATCTCGTGGTCATTTTGAATGACAACAACATGTCCATTTCACCCAACGTCGGCGCGCTGGCGGGATACCTGAAGAGGATCGTGGCGGGACAGGCCTACGTGCGGCTAAAGAAGGACATCGAACACTTGTTGCACCAGATTCCGGCCGTAGGGGATCGAATCTATCAAACCACAAAACAAGTCGTGGACGCGGTCAAAGCTTACGTGATTCCGGGCATGGTGCTGGAAGAGTTGGGATTTGAATACCATGGTCCGGTCAATGGACACGACGTAGACCACCTGGTCGCTCAACTGGAGGAGATCAAAGAGAAAAAGGGCCCGATTTTGTTGCATGCCCTGACTACCAAAGGCAAGGGCTATCCGCCGGCCGAGCGAGACCAAGTAAAGTGGCACGGCCCATCGGCTTTCGACGTCAAAACGGCCGCCTTCTTGAAGACGCCTTCCAAGGTTCCGAGTTACACATCGGTCTTTTCCAAAACGCTCATACGACTCGCCGAAGAAGATGAGAAGATCGTCGCCATCACGGCCGCCATGGCCGGAGGCACCGGACTCGATAAATTCGGACAAGCGCATCCGGATCGTTTCTTCGACGTCGGGATCGCCGAGCAGCACGCAGTAACCTTTGCGGCCGGGCTGGCGACACAAGGGTTCAAGCCGGTCTGTGCCATCTATTCAACCTTCCTGCAGCGGGCCTACGATCCGGTGATCCACGACACTTGTGTAATGGATTTGAGAACCACGTTCTGTTTGGACCGGGCCGGTTTGGTGGGAGCGGACGGGCCCACCCATCACGGCATGTTCGACTACGCCTATCTCCGTTGCCTGCCCAACATGTGCGTCATGGCTCCCAAGGATGAAAATGAGCTGCAGCACATGCTAAAAACCGCGCTCGAACATCCCCACCCCACCTCCGTTCGTTATCCCCGCGGAGCTGCCGTGGGAGTGGCCATGGACGGTGACATTGGCGTCCTCCCGGTCGGAAAGGGAGAGATCCTAAAAGAGGGATCCGATCTGGCGATCGTGGCCGTAGGCAGTGTGGTGCATCCCAGTCTCCACGCGGCCACGCTTTTGACCAAAGAGGGTCTGAGCGTTGGAGTGGTGAACGGGCGCTTCGTCAAGCCGCTCGACGAAGAACTGCTATGTGAGACGGTCAGTCAGGTCCCGGTCTTGGTGCTCATTGAGGAGGCTACCCGCTTGGGTGGTTTCGCCTCGACCTGCATGGAGGTACTAGCTCGTAACAATGTCTATGGTAAGCGCATCCTGCAGCTCGGGTTGCCAGACCGTTTCCTGCCCCACGGTCCCCCGAATCTACTGCTGGCCAAGTATGGCCTGGACGCAGACGGTATCCGCGCCCGCATCTTACAATTCCTGAAGGAGAGTTCATGGGCAGGCTCCGGATCGACGAAATCCTCGTCCAAAGGGGCTTTGCTGCGGATCGCAAGAAAGCCCAAGCTCTGATTCTGAGTGGCAGCGTCCTGGTTGACGATCAGCGGGTAGACAAGCCGGGAACCTCCATTGACCCGTACGCCCAGATCCGCCTCAAGAACATCCCAACGCGTTATGTCTCCCGGGGAGGCCTGAAGCTGGAAGGAGCCCTCCGTGACCTGCAGCTTCCGGTAGAGGGAAAGATCTGTCTGGATCTAGGCGTATCCACGGGAGGCTTCACCGACTGCTTGCTGCAGCACGGAGCCAAGAGGGTTTTCGCTTTCGATGTCGGTAGAGGCCTGTTGGATTGGAAGCTGAGGAAGGACCTCCGGATCGAGTTACGCGAACGCTTCAATGTTCGCTATCTGGAGGCAAGTGATGTGCCCGAAAAAGTGGATTTGGTCGTGATTGACCTGTCATTCATTTCCCTCCGCCTCATCCTTCCGCGTCTGAAAGCCTTTCCGCGAGCGCAGATTCTGGCCCTCGTCAAACCACAATTTGAAGCCCGGAAAGACGAGCTGCAGCGGGGCGGACTCATTGCCGACCCGGTCCAGGTGACCGAGATCGTGGGCCGGGTGATTGCCTTTGCCAACCAGGCGGGTTTCCGCTTGCAGGCTCAAGCTCCCTCCCAGGTTCGCGGCAGGAAAGGCAATCGTGAATATTTCCTGCTGCTGCAAGTCGACCGGTAACCGGGGTGTCGGGTAACCGGCTGGCTGAGCCAGAGCCCAAGCTGTTCCTGCCGCTACCCACATAAGAACTGATACTTCCGTCAGGTAAAAGACCTGAATTCTGCGCCCGGTCATCACCCTAAACCGCCGCTGCCGTGTCATCAGCATCGTGTACAAGAGATCTGGGTTGCGGAGCTAAGCTCTGCTGAACTCGATTATCGACACCCGAGATTTGATGGAGAGCTGGAAGTCTCGGGGGCGGAAGCCGAAGACCTGGGAGGCTGGGTCGCAAGGCGGGGAGATATCGTTACTCGAAGTTACTCCTGAAGGCTTGACGAAATGGAATAACTCGGGGCCTCGCAAGACCACATCCGCCAGGCCAGCAAGGCTTTCGCTGCGTCGCTTCGGAATTTCCCGCGACTTGTTTCTGAATCAGATTCGGAAACTTCGGTTAGTCTCTCCACGAGGACGCCAGCTCGAATACGTGCATTCTTCCGTGCTGGCTTACGTCGTGGATCGCTCCGCCTTCGATCGCGCCTTGGCGCGAAAGGCTCAAAGGGTAAACGTAGAGATCCGCTCGACTCGCCATGTGGAGAAGGTCACGGTCGGTCGCGGCGGGGCTGAAGTGCTGGCTCGAGAAAAGGGGGAGAAGAAGAACCACGAGAGAATCCCGGGTCGGTTGATCGTGTTGGCCACGGGAGTCAACTTTCGACTCAACCGTTCCCTTGGTTTGGGTTTTGCCGACGAGTTTCTCAACGCCGCACAGGCTCATCTGAAGTTATCCGAACTGGACTGTACGCATTGCTACATGGGGCGCGATGTGGCACCGAGGGGCTTCGCTCGGGCAGTGCGTCTGAGCGATCACCTGGCTCGCTTGGGATTGTTGACCGAAGGGCTCGCCTATCCATACTTCCACAGATTGGTTGAGCGGGTTCCTTCCGAGAACCCACTTTCGCCGCCGATCGAGGTGGCCTACAAACCGATCGTTCATCGATTCAGGGGCCGCAGTTTTGGCGATCGTGTGATCGCCGTGGGCGAGGTGGCGATCCACATCAAGGCGACCACCGGAGGGGGGATCTATTACGCCATGCTGTGTGCCGAGTTGGTGGCAGAGTTGCTCCCACAGGCGCTGCGTGAGGATCGTTGTACGGCCTCGTTCCTGGGTCAATATGAGAAGAGATGGAAGCAGAAAATCCAGGACGAACTCAACGTGTAAATGGATTGCCCGCAGATTCCTCCTGGAAGCTTCCAGGCGTGTCCAGCGGTTACACCTGGCGATTGGATCGAATCCAGCGTCGAGCCTTCATCTCGAAACGAGGGAGAGATCCGATAGCGACCACGGCCACTGGAATGCGCAGAGCGAAAACGTCGCGAAAGCGTTTCTCCAAGGTTCTTGCCAGGGGAGCGGGATTGGGAACGTTGGGCGAGGGTTCCACCCACACCCGGATCTCGGGCAGACTGCCCTGCTCCTCGAGGTGGACTTGGTATTCGGCCACCCCCTGCAGAGAACGAATCACTTCCTCCACAGCTGCGGGGTGCAGGTTCACTCCCCTAATGCAGACCATGTCATCGAGCCTTCCTAGAATCCCTCCTTCCAGCGCCAGGTCGAATCGGCCGCAAGCACACGGAACCTCCTGGGCGCCCTTTACCAGATCCCCGGTCTTGTAACGCAGCAAGGGAGAACCCTTTCGACCAAGAGGAGTCAGTATCAGCTCTCCCTCCTTTCCTTGGCCCACAGGTCGCCCGCTCTCCGGATCAACGATCTCGGCGATGTAGGCGCTTTCGATCACGTGCAGTACCCTCGCCCGGTGGGGGCATTCGAAGCTCACCGGACCCACCTCTGTCATGCCATGATGATCGGCGACTCGGACGCCTTGCCATACCTTTTGAATCCTGTTCCGGGTGGAAGGAATGCATCCTCCGGGTTCTCCCGCCGTCAGGATCCTCCGTACCTCAGTGGCTCCCAGATCGACCCCCTCCTCTTGGGCCACTTCGCCCAGGCGGAGAGCGTAGGTAGGCGTACAGCAAAGCACGGACACCCGGTTGTCCAATACAGCCTGAAGTCGGGCTCGACTGCTGAGGCCCCCGCCGGGAATGCAGAGGCATCCGAGACGGACGGCTGCCTCGAAGGCCGTCCAAAAACCGAGAAACGGCCCGAAAGAGAAGGTGAACAGGACCCGATCGGAAGGGTTGACCTCCGAGGCGCCAAACACCACACTCCAATTGTCCAGCATCCATCCCCAGCCCTCGGTAGTGTCCAGCCACCGCAACGGCATTCCTGTACTGGCGCTGGTTTGGCTGTAACGTGTGTAGCAGGAGAGGGGGAAGCTCAGGTTGGTCCCATAGGGAGGGTGGGTGGTCTGGTCGAGGGAAAGCTCTTCCTTGGTTGTGAACGGAGTGCTCCGCAGGAACGCAGGGACGCTGTCGAATCGAGTCGGCCGGCGCGCCGATCCCGATTTGCGCCGATAGAACTCGTTTCCCGAGGACAGTGTCTCGAGAAGAAAGTTGAGCTGACGCAGCTGCTCGGATTCGATCCCGGAACGGCTGGGATGCCGCGTTTTGGCGGATCGCTGTCCGCGCTCATTGGGCCGTGCACGAACCATCAAAACGTGTCTAGTCCGAGCTCTCTTCACAAAGAGCTGGGGCCACCTCAATCTTTTCGGCGATGTGCGTCGGTATCTGCAGGGTAGACATCTTTCCCGAGGAGTCCACAACGGCAAACACGACGGTGAGCCGTCCCTCGGCGATTTCCTCGGCAGGTTCGGGGTGCAGTCTTTGAAAGCCGAATCTGAAGCGCAAGGAGCGCTCGGTCTTCTTCTGAACGAGGAGATGGACTTCGACTACGTCGTCAAAGCGCAAGGGCGATTTGTACCGGCACTCTGCAGAAACTCTGGGCCAGCCGAGTGTCCGCTTGGTCCCTCGCGAGTAGAGGGTGAATCCCAGCGACCGGTAAAAGGCGTGTTCGGTTTCTTCCATGAAACGGAAGAAATTGGAAAAGTGTACGATGCCTGCCGAATCGGTATCCACGAATTCCACCCGCCGATGGATTCTAAATTCGTAAGCCATGGACTCGATCAGCGCAGGACCGTCTCCGATACCCGGCGCTTCTCACTGGATCTGCAAGGTTGGGGGTAAGGATGCGAACTCTCCTACGCCGGCAAAAAGTTCCTCGAAATCCCGAAACAGGTTGCCGATCAGGCAGTCGGTCAAATCCGCTCGCAAAGCGGGATATTTTCTCATCAGTCGACCAAAACTGAACCCGTGGTCGTAAAAGGCGTACACCAGCTTCCTCATGGCTTCCAATCCGCGATTGATCTGCGCGCCGTAGGACTGGAATGGCGCGGTCGAAACATCATCGCTGGCAAGAGCCAGGTCGACGGCGTCCGCCGCCAACTCTCCGCTCTTGAGCGCCAGAAACACTCCGGAGGAAAACACCGGGTCCAGGAAGCCCAGGGCGTCACCCACCAGCACCAGTCCGGGGGAGGCGTAGCGAGCGGACCGGTACGAATACTCTCGCGTCACTCGGAAGGGCTCACAGCGTCGGCCGCTAGCGAGATGACGCCGCACCCAGGGATTCTTGGGGACCTCTCTCAGGAAAACATGCTCAGGATCCCGTTGTTCTACAAACAAGTAGTTTTTTTCGGCGACGACTCCCACACTCACCACGTCATCCGCAAGAGGAATGTACCAGAACCAACCTTTTCTGGGGAGGTAGGCCACGGTTGTCGCTCCTTCGTCCAGTCCCGGATCGCGCGTTGCGCCGCGGTAATAGGTCCAAATCGCAATCCGGTTGAGGAAAGGATCGCGGACCCGCCAGCGGTACCTGCTCGCTGAAAACGCCGAGCGGCCACTGGCATCCACCGTGATGGGGGCTCGGAATTCGAGGCATCTTCCGTCCCCGCTGATGGCTCTCACACCAGTGACTCTCAGCCCTTGCCGCTGCAGCGCCGTCACGGTTGTCTCTTCGAGAACCTGGGCTCCCTTCGATCGTGCATTTTCGAGTAGGATTCGGTCGAACTCACTACGCAGCACCTGCCAGGTGGTGGCTGCCTCATGCTTTAGATGCTGGAAAAAGTAGAATGGTTGAGAGACGTCTCCCTTGGTGCTAACGAACTGGACACTGTTTTTCTTGGGGAATCCCGCTGATTTGATCTGGTCGATGACTCCCAAACGATCCAGCGTAAAGTAGCAGTATGGCATCAAGGACTCGCCCACGCTGTAGCGTGGAAATTTTTCCCTCTCCAGGAGCAGAACCCGCCATCCTTTTTCGGCCAGCAGCGCTGCCGCCGTCGATCCCGCCGGTCCACCGCCGATGACCAACGCATCGTAATCGGAACTCTGGTGTGCGGTGTACGCCATTGCGCAAATTCACTCCGGCGGGAGGATTTCCACGACTTCTGCCAGGGGCTGCCCGGACGGGTCCATATGAACGTTCTGGCGCCCATAGAGCCAGATGGCTCGATCCTTCAGCCCCAACGCTTCTTCAATGAGGGAATCGGGACGGAGACGGAAATAGGCCCTGGGGTCGCTCCGGTGAATCACCTTTTCGGACTGGAGGATCTTGCCCAAGGGTCTCCGGCCCTCCCGGATCAGTTTGACGGCCTTCTCACTGAAACGGGATAAGTAGATCCGTATCGCCCCAAACTCCACCACCCGAGCGTGGTGGTCCGTAACCAACTTGACCAGACGAGAGTGAGTATCCTGGTCGGAGCAGAGGTGCAGAATTTCCAGATGCAGCTTGTCTTTATAGTGTCCCTCGAGTCGTGGAACCATGTCTTCGCTGTGAGCCAGCAGGCTCCGGCAGGTCTCCGGCAGGTCTTGGGGTGGAAGAAATTGGACTTCGGGCATGATCAGATCGAGTTCATCATAAAACCGGTCGAGTGGAAACATGAAGTTCCTTCCGCAGCGCGGTCATTTCGATCGCGGCATCACCAGTAGCGTGCGTTCTGGTGCTGAGGCAGAAAAAAAGCGGGTAGTAGACTGTCGATCCGCAACAGTCCGCGACGGGTGATTCTGACTCCCTCGGTCTCCATTTCGGCCCAACCTGAGCGCACCATTTCGCTCAGGGGCTGGGCAAACCTGTCCGTGATGTCGCAGTGAAACTTTTCCAAAAAGTAGCTTTTTTGGACCCGACCCAGTTTTAGTTGCAGGATGAGCTCGCGCGCCATCCGTTCCTCCTCACTTGTCGGTAAGGCGCGGTAGATGGGGAATTCATGGTTAGCCACCCGGGCTTGGTACGGGCCGTTCTCCGCTTCATTTTGAAAATGCGTGCCACCAATGTGGGAGAAAGAGGCGACACCTAGGGAGAGCAGGTCCGCTCCCCTCCATACCAGATCTCGATAGCAAAACTGAGTCTGTTCGGAATCCTTGACCAGTGTGTAGCCACTGGTGACCTGATAGCCTCTTCCCTCCAGCTCGGAAAACGCCAGGTCGACCCACCGCCTCTTGGTGGCCCATCCGGCTAGGCTTTGTGTGGATTGTTGGGAACCGGTGACGCTCTGGTATAGATTCGTGTTGTAGGGAATCTCCATCTGATAGATGGTGATGCTGTCCGGCTGCAATTCCGCCACCTTCCGGACACATTTTTCCCAGTTGCGATCGGTCTCTCCCTGCATACCCGCGATCAGGTCCACGTTGATCTGGGGAAAACCCAGTTTCCTGGCACGCTCATAGGCCGGGTAGATCTCCTTGGAGCGGTGAGCTCGACCATTGACTTCTAGGATGCGGTCATCAAAGTTCTCGATTCCCAGGCTCAGTCTTGTGACGCCAATTTCGTGGATAATCGCCAGTTTTTTGGGGGTTAAGGTGCCTGGCTCGCACTCGAACGTGACTTCCCTGGCTTCGGTCCAGGGAAGCAGCGACTGCAGGCGACTCGCCAGCTCCCTTAATTCGCGGCTGGAAAGGTAGGAGGGCGTTCCTCCACCAAAATAAACAAAGTCCAAAGCCCGGTCGCCCAGGAAGGGCTTCCTGGAATAGAGAGTCAACTCCGCAACCAGGGTGTCTAGGTACGCATGAATCTCGGACGCGTTCTTGCCGGTGTAGACGCGAAAATAGCAAAAATGGCATCGTTTCCTGCAAAAAGGGATATGCAGATACAATCCCAGTGGTGTGTTTTCAACTGGCGGTCGATCCAGAGCCGCCAGACCCGCTTCCACCTGTTGGGCCGTCCAGAAAGAAAAGGGCGGGTAGTTGGCGATGAAGTAGTTGCCTAGGGCGGACTCCTCCTCTGACGCCGATGGTCTCGCTTTGGGTGACTCCTGAGTATTCATTCCGCTCTAGAAAATTTAGCAGGTTTGGGCCAAGACAAGCAACACAGTCCGCCTACAGTTCGAGATCCGCCACAAGGGTTTCCAGGGAGTCGGCTAACGCCTTCATATTGGCGTCGAACTGAGTCCAGTAGGAGAGAATTCCCGAGTTCGCCGTGTCTGACACCACTTTGAGGCCGAGACAAGGGACCTGAAACTGATCCGCTGTCTCCAGGGCCCAAGCGCTCTCCATATCGCAAATCAGGGCATCCCACTTCTCGTAGAGTCGCCGTCTGGTGCGGGACTTGAGGACCGGTCTTCGTACCGTCATTCCCTTCCCGAAGATGGTCCATTCGCGATCACGCAGGATCCGTACGTACCTCGGATCGGAGGGGAATTGACTCCCGTCCTCTCGGCACCAGGCTTCCGGAAAAACAACCTCGCCCATGGACAGAGACGGGCGCAATTGCCCGGCCGTTCCCGTAAAGATGAACAGATCTGGCCGCGCCGTCCTTGCAAAGCTTTGGGTCAATCGTTGGGCGGTACGGGGTCCGCCCAGTCCCGTGGCCAGGTAGTGGGCTCTGGTTCCCAACCGGGACTGCAAAACCTGCACTTCTTTTTGCAAGGCACAGCCGATGAGCAATCGGTTCAATCAGCTAACCCACCTTCTCTCGGAAGGCGACCTAAGTGCTCCCTACCATAAATACGCCTCCGCCCAGAGGGTTGCGACGGGACACCCCTGTCTTCGGTGCGGCTCCTCCTCCCCGATGTCCCCGCATCGACTCGTCGTCGCGCCTGGAATCCAGAGGCGTCGCGTTTGCAACAAACATCATCGTATTTATGGAAGTGAGCACTAAGACATTTACGGGTGAAGATGGACTCGCGACGCTTGCCAGGGGGCGTAGAAAACGAAGCCCCGGAAACTCGAACCGAGCCAGCTTGTGAGCCGCCAGCCCCAACAGAATAACCAGAATGAGACCCAAGAGCTCGCGTGGTTGCACTTGGGAAGCTGGTTGAAGGCGGTAAAAATCGACGATCTTACCCAGCCCAAACAGGATCACGATGGCAGGCCAATAGCTACCCGCGAATTCAAGGGTCAGGCACACATTCAAAAACAGGAAATAATGCAGACCCAAACACAGGCCTACAAAGCACCAGAAAAATCCACCGAGCAGGCTTGCTCGCCGGCTGGCACCGTTGAAATCCTCAGGCTGGGGCCAAAAGTGTCGCACCAGTTTGGAGCCGCCGATCCAGAGAAAAAAAGGTGGCAACAGGTATTGAGCGAGCATTCGCCAGCTGAGTCGGAGGTCGTAAAGATTGAAGATCAAAAACAGGCAACCCACCGCCGTTAACAGCAGCCCTGAAACCAGAGTGCGTCTATTCCTGGAATGGTGCATTGTCACCTTTTTCCGACGCTGACTCTGCCGGAACCGCATCGGGTCGCGAGAGGTCTGGAGAGGTTCTTGAACCGGCTGGATCGCTTCGCTGAGCGAAGTGTTCGTAAATCAAGAAGAGTCCCAGTGCCACCAGAGAGAGGGGCCAGAACTCAGCGAACCATTGGAGGCGAATGAGGTCCAAGTTGTAGAGAAGAAACACCAGTCCTATGCCGATGAGCATCGTGCCCCAAACGGGCGCATTCATCTGCTCATCCTCCGCAGGACCGGGTCGATTGAGCCGCTGCCTTAAAAGGGCTTGTGCCGAGCGGTACGCGTCCAGGATGGTGAACACGTAAAAGGAGAAAGCCACCAAGATAAAAAGACCAGAAGCCAGATTCGCCATCATCAGCAAAGAAGCAAGAACGGCGAAATGTGTCCAGGCTTTCAGGTATTGACGGTTGTACACGGCGCCTATCCCAGGAACCAGAGCCGAGAAGGCTGCCCTGCTGGGCCAACAAACTCTTCCCTCTGGCCGACCGGTTCGCCGGATGAAACCGATCCCCTCCGTCAGGCAGGTCGGACAGTATCTTTTGTCTTTTACGGTGTGGGCGCAAGAGGCGCACAAGGGACGATTGCAGATAGAGCATTGCTGAGTGGAATCCCTGTCGGGATGATACTGA
This sequence comes from Acidobacteriota bacterium, assembly GCA_965205565.1. GTDB lineage: Bacteria > Acidobacteriota > UBA6911 > RPQK01 > CBDBID01 > CBDBID01. The sequence goes on along the minus strand of CBDBID010000002.1, from coordinate 24,946 downwards.
CATTTCATTTCTCCGGATGGCCTTTCTTTATCTGTGCCTTCCCCCATCCGTCTGGAACGCCGGAGGTTGATTCCCCACTTCTCTTTTACCAGCGGCGCATTTCAGTCCACAAACAGGCGTTCCGTTTCCGCCGCCGGTTCCATTCTGCCACAGGTATCCGCCTCGATCTTTTGTGATATGCTCAGCTTTCGTCCATACGTCTGGTAGTTGGCTATGCGCTGCCCCTTCTGTGACCAGCACAAAGACCGCGTCGTCGACTCTCGGGCGGCCTGCGATGGACGGGTGGTCCGCCGACGCCGGGAATGTCTTCACTGTCGGCGTCGATTCACGACCTACGAGCGAGTGGATGCAATCCCCTACATGGTCGTCAAGAAAGGCGGCACGCGGCAGCGCTTCGATCGCTCCAAGGTTCTGGAGGGTCTCTTGAAGGCCTGCGAGAAACGCCCCGTGGCCCCTCGGCAGCTCGAACAGATTGTAAACGAAGTGAAGGGGCATCTGATGGAAACGCTGGACCGGGAACTCACGACCCACGAGATCGGTCGGATCGTGATGGAGGGTCTCAAACAGCTGGACCGCGTAGCCTATCTGCGTTTTGCGTCCGTGTATCTCGAATTTAGCGACGTATCGCACTTCATGAAGGCGATTGACCAGTTTTTCCAAACCCATTAAGCCTGCCCGTCTTGACCTGAGAAATCTCCCTCCCCATGACAACCCGCACAAGAGAATTTGACCTGATCCGGTGGATTCGGAAACAGGCGCAGGATTTCCCTCCTTCCCTGCTGCGACAGGTAGGAGATGATTGTGCCGTGTTCGAGAGTGAACCCGGCAGGACGTGGGCTGTCACGACAGACGCTCTGGTGGAGGGAGTCCACTTCCAGAGGGAATGGATCAGCCCTTATTTCCTGGGGCGCAAGGCATTGGCCGTCAACATCAGCGATCTGGCCGCCATGGGAGCGCGCCCTTACGCTTGCCTCCTGTCGCTCGCTCTCCCCAACCAGTTGGTGCATCGCTATTTTCGCTCCTTCCTGCGGGGATTCCTGGAGGCGGGTGCCCGCTGGAAGGCTCCCTTGATTGGCGGAGATCTTGTCGAGGGTCCGGTGGTCTATATCGGCGTCACGGCGTGGGGCTCCCTGGAGGGAGGGGTTGTGCCCGGACGTTCTTTGGGTCGTGCGGGCGATGCGGTGGTACTGGTCGGTGAATTGGGATTTTCTCACTCGGGCCTCCAGATCCTTCAGAAAGAGGACCCTAGGGAACTCGGTAAGATTCAGGACGAAGAGTCGCTGGCTCGCTGGGCCGTAGATCCGCTCCGGTTTCGATGCCTGAGGGCGCACCTGCTGCCTCATCCTCAGATTGAGGTGGGGATCTGGTTGCGGGAAAATAACCTGGTGAACGCCATGATCGACGTCAGCGACGGTTTGGCAGCCGATTTGTCTCACATAGCTGCGGAAAGTGGTCTGGCGGCTGAGATCGATCTGGAGCAGCTGGGTGAATCCGGGGCCGAACAAGGTGACTTGAACCGGCAAATCGAGCTGGAGGGGGGAGAGGACTACGCGTTGCTGTTTACTTGTTCGCACGACCAGCTGGAGAAATTGCGGGCTCAATATTTGCGTCATTTCCCGCCGTTTCGTGTGATTGGCCGTCTGGTGGATCAGGCTGCTGGTCTGTTCCTCCTGCAGGACGGAAAGAGGTGCCCCTATCGTCCAAGAGGATTCGACCATTTCGCGTGAAGTTTCTGCGCCGAGCCGTCAATCTACTGATCTCCATAGGTGAAAGGCCCGAGAGAACCGCCTTTGCCTACTCACTCGGCGTGTTCGTCGGGTTCTCCCCTCTGCTGGGTCTGCACACCGTCCTGGGCCTGCTGCTGGCCCTGGTTTTTCGACTGAACAAAGCGGTGGTGCTCGTGGGTGTCTACACCAACAATCCCTGGCTTGTGGTGCCTTTTTATGGCTTCGCCACCTGGCTGGGCATGAAGGTCCTGGGAAGTCACGAGGGAATCTCCCCTCCCGATGTAGGATTGCTCGAGTTGTTCACCGCTGAGTTCTGGCAATGGCTGACCTCTCAGGGGGGCTTGTTGATCCCGGCCATCGTAGGGTCCACAATTCTATGCACCGTTTTTGCCTGCGTTGCTTACCCAGTGGCTCTGTACGCTATTCGACGAAATTAACTGCTCACTTCCATGGATACGATGATGTTTGTTGCGAGCGCGACCTCACCACGCAAGCCCTCTCGCAAACGTCACCGTATTCATGAGATGGGAGCACTAAGGTGTCAGGGAGAGAGGCGAGGAACCACCATGAAATGCAACTACGCTGGATCTGAAGCGGCTGCGACCTCCGGCATCCAAATTCCGAGTGTTAGGATGCGCCTATGGCGGCGGGTGATCTGCCTGATAGGTGTACTTTGCACCCTACAATCGGCTAGCGCCGGGGCGCCTTCGGCATCCGAGCGGCCCGTGAAGGATCCGGTGCCCGTCGCGGAGACGATGTCTGAGGGAGGAGCTCTGCAAAACATTCACCTTGAAACCAGCGTACAACTCTTCACCGTTCTCGCGGCCTTGAACGTAGCCGGCTTCGACTACGAGGCGCCGGGACACGAACTGTCCGAGTTGAGAAAGCGAATACGGGAGGATTTGGCCGGGCTGGATGAGGATCTTCGGAAGCGCCTTCGAACTTTCTATCAGACCCATCGCCAGGGAGAGGATGAAAGCAAGCAGCAAGCGGCCTATGTATCTCTGGCTCTTCTCCTGTCGCCGGCTCCTGACTTTTCCCTGGAAACTGATCGGGGCGATCTGCCAGCGGATGTGGGGCGGATCGTGGAGTTTGCCGACCTCCTCAAAGAGTTTTACCAGAGATCCAGTTTGGAGTTGCTGTGGCCTGACTATCAATTGCACTACAGGGCTCAGTTGAAGACGTATCGGTCAATGATTCGTTCCGTCACTCAAGAGACGCTCAGCTATTTCCGCACCTCCGAACGAGTGCCTCTGGATCGACATATCGTCCTGATCCCCGATCTGCTCAACGTACGAGACATCGTCAATGCCCGAAACTGGGTAGACTCCTACTATATTGTGATCGGCCCCGCCGAGACCCCGGACGATAACTATATCCATCTGCAACATGAGTATCTGCACTTTCTGATAGATCCCCTCGTCGAGAAGTTCAATGCCAGTGTTCGCAGAAAGCAGGGACTACTAGCCGTGGTGAGGGAACAACCGAAAGTCAAGCTGGAGTACGTCAACCGACTCTTACTGGTCACCACGGAGTCCTTGATCGAAAGTATACTTCTTCGGTTGCATCCGACAGAGGATTTAGAGTGCTCGGTCGCCAGTCGCTTTCGGGAGGGCCTGATCTTCGTGCCTTATTTCTTGAGTGCACTGGAACAGTATGAAAAAAACGATTTGATTTCGTTCCCTTCCTATCTGGCCAATCTTCTGCAAGGTGTGCCGGAGAGTGTGAAAGAAGACGGACGAAAGGCGGCACAATGGCACGCCAGGTGTGCGGTTGACGCCTCGCGGCACGAGCCGCGAGACGAAGTGGTGCCTGTTGGCAATCCTAGGAAGGGTCTTCTTGAGGAAGTAACGCAACTTCTGAAAGCGGATGATTTGGAGTCAGCCCGGGCCAAGACCCAGGAGCTTCTGAAGCTGGAACCTGACAACGCATTCGCGACGTTTTACCTGGCTCAGATAGCAACCAGGCAAGGTCAACACGAATCGGCCTTTGAGTACGACGAGCGCACTCTTCAGTCTCCAAGCGCGCCTCGGTGGATCCGGGCCTGGTCCCTGTTGAGAATGGGGAATTTCCTGGCCTACAGCGGTCGGTTCTCAGAGGCTCGAGAACGATTCGAAAGAATCTTGCTGATGGACGCGGAGCTGAAAGGAGCCCACGAAAAGGCTGACCAGGCCTTGAAAGAACTACCGGCGGTCAATGAGTAAGGTGGTGATCCATCTCCCCGCCCAAACCAAAACGCTAGTGGATTTTCCGTAGAGCATGTTTCTGTTCGCGTCCGAGAGCGATGCTGCCCAGCTGGACGAGTTGGAGAAGCATCTGGGTTATTCGTTTCGCGATCGGAGCCTGTTGGAAAGGGCTCTGACTCACCGGTCATTCCTCCATGACAAGAGAGCGGACGCCGCTGCGGACTATGAGGCCCTGGAGTTTCTGGGAGACTCCATCTTAGGGTTTGTGATCAGCGAGTACTTGTTCGCCACCTATCCTTCCCTGTCGGAAGGAAAGCTCACAAAGATCAAAGCCTTCCTGGTCTCCAGAAAACAGCTGTACTCGCTCTCAAGCCGTCTGGGTGCCGGAAATTACCTGCGGCTCAGTTACGGGGAGGAGAAAACGGGAGGTCGAGGGAAGAGGACGATCTTGGCAGACTTGTTCGAGAGTCTGGTGGCGGCTATCTATCTGGACGGAGGTCTGGAGGAGGCGCGCAATTTTGTTCTTTCCCAGCTGCAATCGCGATTCGAGGAGATCGACCCTGCAGATCTGGACCTGGCCGATTACAAATCGGCTCTCCAAGAACGGCTGCACGCCTTGGGCTCAGTGGGGCCAGCTTACCAGGTGCTGACCGCAGAAGGACCGCAGCACAGGAGGCAATTCACGGTTGCTGTCAAGGCGCTAGGCAAGTTGCTTGCCCGGGGAACCGGAGGTTCCAAGAAGGAGGCCGAGCAGGCAGCCGCTCAAAAGGCACTCGAGTGGGTAGAAGAAGAATCGGCGGGCGAGAACCTACGGGAATCAGAGCCGCATGAAGGTCCAGAAGGTGAATAGGGTAATAACGTCAAAGAGAGTGTGGGCAAGGACCGGACCCGTCAGGCGGCGGCGCCAGATGTAGAGAAGTCCGAACAGTAAACCGAGAACTCCGGCTCCCACGGCCTTATCGACCCCCTGGGTCTGGTGGCCGATCCCGAAGAATAGGCTCCACAGTATCAGCCCTCGCCATATACCTCCCAGGAACCGTTCGAAGCGGACCAGGACAAAGGCTCTTTGAATCTCCTCCTTGAGTCCTCCCACATAAAAGCTGCTGATCAGGAAAAGGGTCAGATCCCCTTTGCTGCGGAGTAAATCCAGAATCGGGTTGTGGGTGGAGACAAACTCCGGGAAAAAGGACTGAAAAGACAATCCCACAAAGTGAGTCGCCAGAAAGAGGAAGGGTACGGAAACGATTCCCGTCCAGGCTTCAGGCCATCCTTCCTCCAGCTTTAGCCCCAGGGTTCTCAAGTTCTCCCCGCGCAGTCGCAAGAATAGATAAATCAGTATCAAGGAGACTGTTGCTTCCGAAATTAAGAAGATGAACAGAAGGCGAGCTTCGGCCAGAATGTCTCCTCCCGAATAACCCAGGGAACTGAAAGCAATTTGCGAAAAGAACGACCCGGCCAAGGCAACGGTGAGCACCTCAAAAGCAGCGGCGATGCGCTCCCCGGCACTGAGGCCATTCCTTGTTACCGTTCCGACCGAGTCCGGCCCTGGTTTCATCCTGCAAAGTATTGTAGGGCTTTGACCTCGGCTGGGCCAACGGAGGCCGTGAAGGTTTTCCATGGGCGCTTCCAGCCGGTGGAGTGACGACGGACTCAGCTGGTTGAACTGGCTGGCTTACTTGGAGCATAAATGCGCGGATTCAGAGGGACATTTATGGCAGTGAGGATTCTTCGGCAGGACTTGACGCACGACTTGCTTGATTGCAGTATTCTAGGTCTTCTATGACAGGTTCCTTCCAGCCTCGGTACCAGAAGAACATGAGCAGAGGCTTTGTTCTGGCCAGTTCTGTGGTGCTTCTCATGGTGTCGTTTCGCTGGCCCACTGTCCCCAAAATCACCGCCCTCGGACCCTATGGTGGCGACGTCAGATCGCTGAACGTTCACCCGAAACGTCCGAATACCGTTTTTCTGGGTACTGCGGATGGTCAGATTTACCGCTCGGAGGACGCTGGAGAAAACTGGATTCAGCTCAAACCCGGTCTAGGGCGGCGCGATCTGGTGGTCGACAATCTGGCCTTCGATCCCCGCGATCCGAACACTCTATATGCGGCCGCCTGGGAGCTGAAAAACGACCGGGGCTGGCTGTTTCGAACCCGGAACGGGGGGCGGACCTGGGAAAATGTCCCTTTGGGCCGTTTCCAAGGGGCCATTCGAGCCTTGGCAGTGGCCCCGTCTGATCCCGACGTGATGGCGGTTGGCATCACCCGGGGGGTGCTCTTGAGCGAGAATGGGGGGCGAACCTGGGAGCGAATCACGAGAGGCTTCCGCAGCCTCTACTACGTAGAATCCCTGACCTTCGATCCGGTCAACTCTCAAACACTCTACGTGGGAACCTGGCATCTGGGCTGGAAGACCGAAAACCGGGGCGGCAAATGGCAACCGATCCATCGGGGGATGGTCGACGATAGCGATCTGTTCTCGCTTCTGGTTGACCCTCGCGACCCTCAGGTTCTGTATTCCAGCGCCTGCACCGGCATATACAAGACGAAAAACAAGGGGGCTCGGTGGAAGCCGCTGAAGAAAGGTTTGCCTAAGAAAGCCAGGCGCACCCGAGCCCTGGCCCTGGATCCCTCCGATCCGGACACGGTGTATGCCGGCACCACTCAAGGCGTGTTCGTGTCCGCCAATGGGGGCGATCAATGGCGACAAATTCTGTCCAACGTGGTGGTCAACGCCGTCACCGTTCACCCCGACGATCGAAACATTCTGTTGGTTGGAACCGACGACGCCGGCGTCCTCAAGAGCGACGACGCCGGCCGTACCTTCCATCCGGCCAATCGGGGTTTCATCCATCGACAGATCAGCGCTCTGGCTATGGAACCCGAGGATTCGACGACACTCTACGCTGGGATTTCTCGGGACGGGGAGTTTGGCGGTTTTTTCTCCACGACCGATCGAGGTGTGGTTTGGCGTTCTCATAACGAAGGCCTGGATTTGGCCGGTCTTGAAATCAAGGCGATTCTACCATCGATGCGTTCGTCTGACGTTTATCTGGCTACCTCGCATGGACTTTTTCGCGGTGTTCCTGCCCACACGGCTTGGCTGCCGGTGGAACCGACCCAGGGGATGTCAATCGTCGATGCCGCCTTCGCCGATGAAAAGGAGGAGGAGCTTTTCGTCGCCGTATCCTCTGGCGTGGGCCGGCTGCGAGGAGGCCGTCAAGAGCTCGAGCCTCTGGAGATGCCCGAGCCGGAAATCCAGATTACGGTGATCTCGTACCTTCCCCAAAGCGAACTTCTTCTGGTGGGAACTGAGAAAGGACTCTTCCGGTCCCGTAACGGCGGTCGGTCGTGGGAGAGGACGGTGGATGGCTTGCCCCAGAGCCCGATCCGCGCTCTACAAAACCGAGGAGAGCGAATCTTCTGCGGCACTCGGTCAGGGCTTTTCCAGAGCAGGGACGGAGGCAAGAGTTGGACTCGGTGCCAGGGAGTTTATCCCTTAGACATCGTCGCCATCGGTTGGAATTCGACCCTGCCCATTGGGATCTATGCTGCGGATACTTCCGGGCACCTCTTCCACAGCCGGGATGACGGTGATAACTGGGAGGCCATCGCCCTCGGAAACTCGCACTCCAGTCTCGCCCATTTGGTTCTTACGCCGCAAGGTGATCTACTGGCTGGCACCGTCTCAGAGGGAGTTTATCGTTTGATTCGTGAAGGTGTGGCTGCCGGGCTCTGAAACGCGGGATACCCTTGCTTTTTTCCGTATCCTACTATCTCCTGGTCCTTGTCTTTGCCGTTGTCACCGGCGGGTTGTTGACGGTTGTCCTGCTGCGGCGCCATTGGGTTTCGCCGCCGACCGAGCTGCAGGTCGCGCTTGCCGGAATGAGCCACGCCTCGAGCGAAGAACAGCTTTATCAGAACTACCTATTGCCCCTGCTCGTCTACGAAGAGGAGTACCCGTCTTTCTCGAAGATTCTTGGGGCCGTGTTCAGCAGTTTCCCGCTTCGCCGCTTCATGAAGAAAGAAGAATTTAGCGCTGCCTTGGAGTCAGTGCGTGGTTCGGTCTTCCAACGGGCCCAGCCAGCCAGAGTGGAAACGGCCATGGCTACGATCGTGAACTGTTTTCTGCGAGATCCGGACGTGGAGTACGAATGCAGGCAGGAACTTTCGGTTCTGGTGCCTGGTTTCTTGGGCGAGTTGAGGGCCTGGGCCGGGAGAAGGCTGGATCAAGAACCCGTGTCGCAGCGCGGCGAGCTGCCCCGCGGCAGTCGGCCATTTTCACTTGGGTCCGCGAACGATCCGCGTCCCGGAGAGATGATCGTGAAGGCACCGACACTTGGGGTCGATGACCCCCCAAAGTAAGCCCACCACGGAGGCCACCGCGGGTAGGAATAGAATCACCCGCAAGAGCACGGACCGTGTCGACACTTCATTTCCGTGGGCATCTACGAGAACGAGATGGGTGAAAGACATGCCGGGACTCTGCCCCGAGACCAGCAGAAAAAAAATAGAATTGAAGAAGTAGAACACCAGGGCCAGAAACCCCAGCCAGCGAGTGGAAAGAGGCGAGAAAACGTCGAATTGGAGAATCCATGCGGCCGACCCTGTGAAGATCAAAGCCATCACAACCGAAAGGGAGAGATCGCCGAACCCAGCCAGCAATCTTGAGAAAAGAATCTCCCTGGACATTTCCGTCTCTTTGCCGGACGCCGTCTCCTCGTCGAAGGCGGTTGGGTCCGGGTCTGTTTTCGGGGTTCCGGCCAGCTTCTGATCTGATGCCCTGTTTCGAATGAGGGGTTTTTCAAACACGACGGGGTTCAGGTTTGTTTCTCGTCTCGCTGATGCCGACTCGGAGATCCCCCGTTGATTTTCGAGTTGGGAATGAAAAAGGGGGTGGCAAACTTCGACCCGAGGCCGAACTCTGCGAAGCTTCGCGCTGGTCCGGGGTCGCTTGTCCGAAGTCGCCACCTTCGTTTGTTTAATCGAACCCAGGGAGGTGCGACTCGCGAGGGGACGTTGTTTCAAGGGAGTCTCGGCGAATTCAAGGCTCGGTTGACTCCCCGTCACCCGCTCGGACGGCAGCTCGCGCAACCCACAGTTGGCGCACTGACCTCTTTCCGTTCTCCCACCGCACTGAGGGCAACGCACCGCGCCATGTTAGCAGACCCCGGTGCGCACATTTGACAGCCCTCACTCGCTTGTGACTGGCGGTCCCTCCAACTGGTCAAGCAGCTCCCGCACCTCCGAGGAGGTCAATGTCTGAACCTTCTCCAGCCGCTGCGAAACCTGGAACAGGCGCTCCAAGTAGAGGTCCTGTTGCCCCGTTTGGACGGCCTCCTCCTGAGCCCGCGCGAAGGCGGCTCGGATGGACTTGGGACTTGGGTCAGAGAGGGCCTTTTGGATGACCTCACGGAGGATCACGGTTTGTATCAGGTCCAAGCGGTAGATTCGCAAAAGAAAGAAACCGGCCAGCAGAAAAAGAGAGATCAGTGCCAGGGCGATCCAGCGTATCTTGTGGTTGCGCCGATTCATGGGCGTCAGAGGAGCCTCAGCATGTCGAAATAGCTCGCGTAATCGAGCTCGATGTTTCGCCGTTTGGCGTGCCCGAGCAAGGCGCTCAAAAAGAAGCTTCGAAGCCACCGAGGCAGCAGGTGGCTGGTTTTTGTTCGACCGTGAGCATAGGGATGTTTGAAGTAAAAATCGAGCACCTCTTTCAGTTTGAGGTCCTCCAGACGCGCGATCTGAGACAGGGAGAGGTCTTTGAGAAGAATGCGCCGGTTCTGGAGGTGGATGGCTCGCCGATCGAGTGTCTGCTGGATTCGGTCCCGGTTTTGTCGCGTGGCTTCGGCTTTTCTGGCCAGTATGGCGATGGCCTGAGAATGCGTAGTCACCTGGTTCGTGATGTTCTCAGCCAAGGTCCGAGAGAGGGCGTAGTCGGGATAGTGGGCGAACAATTCACGGGTGAGTGGCTGGATAGCCCGGTCGTGACTCATTCGTTCAGTCATTGAGCTGGCCTCGTCCCCTCCGCGGCCAAAGGAGGGGCATCCCCCCCAATTGAAAAAAGCGAGAAGCGTCACAGAGTTCACCAGATCGGAATCGGCGCAGGCTATCCTGCCAGAGGGACGGTTGGTCGTCTCACGCCCGACGTTTTAGGCTCCCGCTTCCGCGGTACAAGTCCCCTGCTTAGCGTCGTACCAGTCCCGAAAGACCCTCAAGTTGGGTCGTAACACAGCTTCCACTTCGAATTGGGAAGCAAACACGTCAAGGCTCTTATAGCCGTTGCCGGTAACGCCGACCACGATGCTTTCTTCCGGGCGGATCCGATTTTGTTGAAGGAGTTTGAGTGTGGCGGCCAGAGTTGCTCCACCCGCCGGTTCGGTGAATATCCCTTCTTGCTCGGCGAGCAGCTCGATACTTTCCACGATCTCCGAATCGGTGGCGGATTCTCCCCAGCCTCCAGAGCCTCGGACTTCTTGCAGGACGTAGGGGCCATCCGCAGGGTCGCCGATGGCGATGGATTTTGCGAGCGTTTTCGGTTTCTCAGGATTGATGTAGTCGAGCCCTTCGTGTAGCGCCCGTACCACGGGAGCACAACCGGAGGCTTGGGCGCAATGGATGTGAACGTCGCCTTGCACCCAACCCAAGCGGACCAATTCCTTGAATCCTTTGGCTACCTTGGGAAGCAAGGTGCCCCCGGCGGTGGGCAGAACCAGGTGATCCGGCAGGCGCCAGCCCAATTGTTCCGCGATCTCGTACGCCATCGTTTTGGCCCCTTCAGTGTAGTAGGGCCGGAGGTTGACGTTGACGAATCCCCAGCCGTAATGATCCCCGATCTCGGCGCACAGGCGGTTGACATCGTCGTAGTTGCCCTCCAAGGCCACGACCTCGGGCTTGAAGATCATGGATCCCGTTATCTTCTCAGGCTCGGTATCTTGCGGAATGAAGATCAAACACGGAAAGCCGGTACGGGCGCAGTGAGCGGCTACTGAATTTCCGAGATTGCCGGTCGAGGCGCAGGCAAAAACATTGTACCCCAGTTCAACGCCCCGACTGATAGCCACCGAGACCACTCGATCCTTGTAGGAAAAGCTGGGATGGTTCACCGAATCATCTTTCAAATAGAGCTCCCGCAGGCCCAGGTGCTTCTCTAAACGACGTGCCCGAACCAAAGGAGTAAAGCCGGAATGAAAACCGGTCACCGGATCGCCTTCTAGTGGAAGCAGTTCACGATAACGCCACACGTTTTCTGCCCGCTTCCTGAGGATCTGGGGGTTGATTTGGGAACCAATTTTCTCGTAATCGTAACTGACTTCCAGCGGACCCAGGCACTCGAGGCACATGTAACCTCGTTCGGGAGGGTATTCGTGACCACATTCTTTACAAACCAACGCCCGCATGTTGTTCATCATAGATCTCCTGCCACCTCTCCAGAAGTAGCCTCCGTCGGCGATTCGATCCGCCGCCCACAAGACACAAAAAAACCCTCTCTCGCAAGAAAGGGTGGGCGATGGGTCGACACCGAACTTATCTCCCAGAGTCCCTGCTGGATTTAGCACCCTGCCCAGCTGGCTGGCGGGTTGCTGTAGCATCCTCGGGCCCGATCCCTCCGTCACTCTAGATAAGTCTAAAAGTGGAATAATAGGGGGAACTCGTGAAGCATGTCAAGGTTAGGGAAAATGCATAACTTTGAAAACAACGTTCTCGGGCACATCCGCGACCATTCCCTTCTGGGGCCAGGGATGCAGGTTCTGGTTGCGGTTTCCGGGGGGGGCGACTCTGTAGCCTTGCTGCTGGCACTCCAGGCGCTGGCCGGTGAACTGGGAACGACGGTGACAGCTGCTCACGTGAACCACCAGCTCCGAGGTCGCGAATCGGACGGTGACGAGGCCTTCGTGCAGCAACTTTGTCAGCGAATGGGTGTTCCCCTTCAAATCGGCCGTTGCCCAATTGAAAGCACGACTGGACCAGGTAATCTCGAGAACCAGGCCCGACTTTTGCGCTACAAATTTCTGTGCCGCCTGGCCGGTGAGCAGAGTGCATGCGTGGCCACGGGACACACTCTGAACGATCAAGCCGAGACCTTTCTGATGAAGCTGGTTCGAGGTGCGGGTCCAACCGGCCTCTCCGGGATCTACCCCCGACGGTCGAACCCACTCCGACTGCTGGGCGACACCGGCAGCATTGTGGTGATCCGCCCTCTGCTCCAATGCACCCGCGAAGAGGTAACGCGTTATCTGGTGCAAAAAGGACAGGATTTCCGAAGTGATGCGAGTAATCTAGACACGGCTTTGGATCGCAATTGGGTTCGTGGCCAGCTGATCCCCCAGCTGGAGGACCGTTTGAACCCGAAACTGACCCGAACCCTGGGCCGAACAGCTGCTCTGTTCCTGCAAGTCGAAGAATTTCTGGAACAGGAAGCCAGTAAGGCTCGGATCGAGTGCAGTAGCCAGAAGGGAAATGACTTTCAACTGTCCCTCACCAAATTGAAATGCTTGACGCCGATCCTCCAAAAAACGGTGATTCGGCAGATTCTTCTCGATATTCGAGGGACGCTACATGGCATCCGCCAAGGGCACTTGGAAGATGTCTTGGCTCTCGCTGAGAAGATCAGCGGAAAGCAGATTCATCTACCGGGGAACTTGAAGGTGGAGCGGGAATTCGAGCAACTCATCTTCCGCACGCAGCGGCAGTCGAAGCCATTTTCCTACCGACTTCAGGTTCCGGGCGAGTTGTGGTTGGAGGAGGTGGGTAAGCGAGTGAGCGCTCGTCGGGTCAACACCACGAGGGATGCTACCCGGGCCGTCTGCCTTCTCTATCCTCAGGGGCCGCTGATGTTGCGCAGCCGCCGGCCCGGAGACCGTTACCAACTGGCTTCCGGTTCCCCCACCAGGAAGCTGAAAAAAATTCTGATCGATCGCCACGTGCCCCGGTACCAACGAGACCGATTGCTAGTATTGCAAGCAGATCGTGAAGTCGTGTGGGTGGAGGGATTCCTCCCCCATCCGGCTTTCCGGCCTCGCGAAGGCGTTCGAGATTTACTGGAAATCGAGATTCGATGTCCCTCTGCCTGAAACCTTCCTGGTGGTTTCGGTCTCTAAGAGAGAGGAGTCACCTTAGGAAGGATATGCTATACGGGTGTCTACATCGACGGAAGTCGAATATCAAAAGAGATCTACAGAGATGGCTCTTTCTGACCGACTTTTCTATAATATGGGCTGGCCTTGCTGGGAGACTTGGATTTGAACGCAACCGCCAAAAACATCTTCCTTTGGATCGTCATCATTGTCGCGGTGGTTGTCCTCTGGAATTTTCTGAGTACGGTGAAGAACGGATCGCTCGACGAGATCACGTATTCGGAATTCACGGTTTTCGTGAAAGAAAATCGCATCCGAAGTCATCCAACTTCGCCGGTGGTGATGACTGGGAACCAAATCGAGGGTAACTACCTTCCCGAGGGTGCGCAAAACGAAAGAAGCTTTCGCGTACTCATTCCCAAGGGAGCCGAAGAAACCATCGCCAATACCCTGAACGAGCGGGGTTTCGTGGTCAGCGTGGCCGACGATGAGCAGAATTCCTGGCTCTACATGATCGTGACTTCCGGTTTTCCTATTCTGCTGTTCATCGGTCTGTGGATCTTCTTGATGCGTCAGATGCAGGCCGGCGGCAACAAAGCGCTCTCCTTTGGCAAGAGCCGGGCCAAGCTCTCCACCAGCAACCAGAAGAAGGTCAGCTTCAAGGACGTCGCCGGGGTGGAGGAGGCCAAGGAAGAGCTTCAGGAAATTGTTGAATTCCTGAAAGAACCCCAGAAATTCCAGAAGCTGGGAGGCCGAATTCCCAAGGGTGTGCTCTTGATGGGGCCACCGGGAACCGGCAAGACTCTGCTGGCCAGAGCCATCGCGGGAGAGGCCAGCGTGCCCTTCTTCAGCATCAGCGGTTCCGACTTCGTGGAGATGTTTGTCGGAGTAGGCGCCAGTCGAGTGAGGGACCTTTTCGAACAGGGTAAGAAAAACGCCCCTTGCATCGTTTTCATCGACGAAATCGATGCCGTCGGACGGCACCGCGGGGCTGGACTGGGCGGAGGTCACGACGAGCGGGAGCAGACGCTGAATCAGTTACTGGTCGAGATGGACGGGTTCGAATCTAACGAGGGAGTCATTCTCATTGCGGCCACCAACCGGCCGGATGTTCTGGATCCGGCGCTTCTTCGCCCCGGCCGATTTGATCGTCAGATTGTGGTGACCCTGCCTGACATCAACGGCAGAGAAGGCATCTTGAAGGTGCATACGCGCAGCATTCCGTTGGCCGAGGATGTCGATATCTCCATTCTGGCCCGCGGCACGCCCGGTTTCTCGGGAGCCCAGCTGGCGAATATGGTCAACGAATCCGCTTTGAATGCTGCCCGGTACAACCGGAAAGCCGTGACCATGGCCGACTTTGAGGAGGCCAAGGACAAGGTTCTGATGGGCAAAGAGCGCAAGTCCATGATTATGAATGAGAAGGAGAAGCGCAACACGGCCTATCATGAAGCCGGGCATGCGCTGGTCGCCTACACAGTTCCGGAAACGGACCCGCTGCACAAGGTTACGATCATCCCCCGCGGCTTGGCTCTAGGGGTCACCATGCAGCTTCCTGAGGAGGACAAGTACAACTATACGAGGGAGTACATGGAAGCCTCCATTACCATCCTTTTGGGAGGAAGGGCGGCCGAAGAAATCTTCCTGGGAAGTTGCACCACTGGAGCTTCCAATGACCTCGAACGAACAACCGATCTGGCCCGGAAGATGGTCTGTGAATGGGGGATGAGCGAGCAGATGGGTCCCCTCACCTTCGGCAAGAAGGAAGAGCAGATCTTCCTGGGTCGCGAGATCGCCCAACATCAGGACTACAGCGAGGAGACGGCGGTCAGGATCGATAAAGAAGTCAAGGCAATCGTGCTGCAAGGCTATGCCCGTGCCAAGGAGGTTCTGGAAGCCAGTCGCGACGCGTTGGTTCGACTGGCCGAGGCACTCCTCGAGTACGAAACTCTGGATGCTCACGAAATCGAAACGGTGATTAAAGGTGAGAAAGTTCATCGCGACCTGAAGGCTTCGTCTCCAGATGAATCGGAACCCCAGAGCCAACCCCAAACGAAGGAAGAAGGAAAAACTCTCCCTCCCCTCGTCAATCCAAAAGAGCGGCCCGCCCCAGCCTAGAACCTTGACCCACCTGATCGGGGTGGGCCGGAGAAGTCTTCAGCGAAAGGCTTGCACATGAGGCAGATCAGTGTCTTTCGCCCGCGCCAGCGAGTTCTTCAATTGGGTCGTAAAACCGCCGTCATGGGAGTAGTCAATATCACTCCCGACTCGTTTTACGACGGTGGAAAATTCCTCAGCACCGATCGGGCGGTGGAACGGGGATTGGCTTTGGTGGAGCAAGGAGCCGATCTCATCGATCTAGGCGGGGAGTCCTCCCGGCCTGGAGCGGAGCCGGTCTCCACCTGTGAGGAACTGGAGCGAGTCCTCCCAGTGCTGACCGCCATCCGGCCACAAGTTACGGTCCCCATCTCGGTGGACACCACCAAATCGGAGGTAGCCGAAAAAGCGTTGCAGGCGGGCGCCGACATCATCAACGACATCAGTGCATTCCGCTTCGACCCACAGCTGCCGCACGTCGTCGCCAAGTGGGAAGCCGGGATCATCCTGATGCACATGCGTGGCAACCCCCGAAACATGCAAAAGCTTCCACCCAGTGGCAGCATCCTGTCGGAAATTCGTCAGGATTTGAGAAATGCCGTCGAAACCGCGTTTCAGCACAACATTCCGGGTGATAAAATCGCTCTTGATCCCGGGATTGGGTTTGGAAAGACCTTGGAAGACAATCTCAAGATTTTGAATCGTTTGAGGTTCCTGGAAGGCTTCACACTGCCCATCTTGGTTGGTGTCTCCAGGAAGAGCTTTCTTGGGGCCATCCTAGAGCTCCCGGTGCAGCGACGGCTCCTAGGCACCCTGGCTTCCGTCGCGATCGCCATAACCCGGGGAGCTCATATGGTACGGGTTCACGATGTAGCCGAGGTTCTCGAGGTGGTTCGGGTGACGGACAGCATTCTAGCTGAAGGCAAGGTGACCTGATGGAAATCTTCTGGTCCAGCTCGTCGCGATCCGGGCTGCGCGACGCCATCGACATCCTGGTGGTGGCTTTCATCATCTACCACGCCTTACTGCTGGTGAAAGGTACGCGCGGCTGGCAGATGACATTGGGTATTGTCGCCCTGGTTTTCTTCTACTACCTGACGCAGATGCTTCAGTTGCGAGCGGTCGAATGGTTGTTGGCCAATTTTTTCGCCTATTTCATTTTCGCTCTGATCGTCATCTTTCAATCCGAGCTGAGAAGAGCATTGGCAGAAATTGGGAAAGGACCGTTTTTCCAGCGCTTCCGAGGGCGGCAGAACAACCCGCAACACGAGGCGATCGCCTTAGCGGCTTCCAGTCTGTCAGAGCAAAACCTCGGTTCTCTGATCGTGTTGGAGGGTGAGATCGGGTTGAGGGATTACGTTGAGAAAGGTGTCCAGCTCGATGCCGTTCTCACCTACGATTTGCTGGTTTCCATCTTCAATCCCAAGAGTCCACTCCACGACGGTGCCGTGATCGTCCAAGGGGACCGCATCAGCGCCGCCGGCTGTTTCCTTCCCATCACTCACGATCCACAGATCAGCCGGGAACTGGGCACCCGGCATCGAGCTGCCATCGGAATTACCGAGGAAACCGACGCAGTGGCGATCGTCGTCTCGGAAGAGACGGGCAGCATCTCGATGGTGATGCGGGGGAAAATGGTCCGCAACCTGGATACCGACTCGCTGGTCCGCACGCTGCGTCGGACACCTCGAGGCTTACGTGGATGAAGACGAGAACGTCTGGCCCGCCCCTGCGCAAAGCGACCCTCAACTTTTGGCGCCGCCTGTTCTGGAACAACGCTGGCCTGAAGGGCCTGTCCGTTCTGTTGGCCTCTCTACTATGGTTTCAAATCGCCAGCCAACAGACGGTGCAGAGGACCATTTCGGTCCCGGTGGAGTTCGTAAATATGCCGAGCCAGTTGGAGATCTCGAATGACTATCCCAGGCAGGTGGATGCCGTGATCCGCTCCAGCCGGGGCACGGCCAACATCGACGAGCGCCAACTGGCCGTCTTGGTGGATCTGAAGAATTCCGCTGCTGGCACTGAGGTTGTTCCCATCACCGAGAGTCATATCAGGAATCTTCCCTACGGGACGGAGATTGCCAGCATTACTCCAGCCCGCATCCGACTGGTTTTGGAGACGACTGCCAGGAAGATCGTCAAAGTAGATCCTGTCCTATCCGGCCGTCCCGCCCCGGGATACCAGGTGGCCGGGTTTGAGGTCGTGCCCAAGGAAGTCGTCATCCGAGGACCGGAGTCGAGGTTGAGCAAGCTGTCGGCTGCCTCGACTCAACCCATTGACATCACGGGACACGATTCCTCGTTGACCCTGAGTGTCTATGTGGACCTGGATGATCCGGGTCTGAGGGTCGAGGACACCAATTCGGTGAAGGTCACCCTGCAAATCGAGGAGCAAAGGCGCCCCGTCAAACTGCTGCGGGTACCGGTCCGTTTGGATCCTCTGGATACGGGAATCCGGCTGATGACCAAGACGGTGGAAGTGCAGGGGTCCGTTCCCCTTTCCTTCGCCGGTCAACTCAAGGAGCAGGACTTCGCGGCGGTTGTCGAGGTAGGTAACCTGAAGCCGGATCGCAAGCCTTATGAATTGACCCCTCAGATCCAGCCGCCTGAGGAGTGGGCCGAGCTTTTCCGGTTGGAATCCGTGATTCCCTCCGAGGTCCGTGTCCTCAAGACGAAGTAGCAATGGGCAAACTATTCGGCACCGATGGTGTGCGTGGTCGAGCGGGAGAGTACCCCTTGGATCCGAGCACCGTATTCCGACTGGGAAGAGCGTTGGTGCAGTCGGGAAGATTGTCGGCGCTGATTGGCAGGGATACCCGTTGGAGCGGGCTTTGGATCGAACGGGTCTTACAGGAGTCGATCCAGGCCGAGGGCGGGGAGGCCAGATTGGCCGGGGTCATTACCACCCCAGGTTTGTCTTACCTGACCTCAAAAAGCGGCGTGGACGTGGGGATCGTCATCTCTGCCTCCCACAACCCAGCCGGGGACAATGGGATCAAACTGTTTTCGAGTCGGGGACAGAAGCTTTCCGACGAGGAGCAGGGAGAGATCGAATCACGGGTCCTGGCAGACCCGGCTCCCCAGACCGTTCCATTTCAACCCGACGCCCCAGATGTCGGGCAACTCCTGCACTTTGACCGGGACCTGGTTCGGCAATATGTCCAGTTTCTGGGGAACGACGCTGGAGGCTCGCTCAAGGGTCTCCAGGTGGTGCTGGACTGTGCCCACGGTGCGGGCTTTCACGTAGCTCCCCGCGTTTTTCGGGATTTGGGCGCCGAGCTGCAGGTACTCAACGACACTCCGGACGGTGACAACATCAACCTTCAGTGCGGAGCGGTTGCCCCGATGGGCCTGTCGGCCGAGGTTGTCCGGCGTCAAGCCTGCCTGGGTTGCGCCCTTGACGGCGACGGGGATCGTGCCATTCTTTCCGATGACCGAGGTCGTATCCTGGACGGTGACGCTGTTTTGTACATTCTGGCTCGATATTTGCGCCGACGCAAGGGGGTGAGCTCGGGTCGGATCGTGACCACTGTCATGGCTAATCTCGGCCTGGAAAGAGCCTTAAAGCGGGAAGGTCTGGAAGTCGTCCGAACCCCCGTGGGGGATCGTTTTGTACTTGAGGAGATGCTCCGAGGCGGCCACTCGCTGGGTGGTGAGCCGGCCGGACACATCCTCTGCCCCGAGTTGGGTATCGCCGGAGATGGAATCATGGTAGCCGTGCGGATTTCGCAGATCGTGCGGGCAGAAAAGACCTCGTTGGCCGAAATGGCCAGAGGCCTCAAAAGAGTACCTCAGGTCGTTCATAACCAGCGGGTGGAGAAGAAAGTCGATTTTGCCAGCGTCCCGGAGATCCAGGGAGAGATCAACCGCGTCCAGAAGAAACTGAAGCGAGGCCGAGTGCTCATCCGTTATTCGGGAACTGAACCGGTTGTTCGCATCATGCTGGAGGGCGATGATCAGGTGGAGCTCGATAGTCTTTCCTCCCAGCTGGGTCTCGTGTTCCGCCAGCATTTGGGAAGCGAGCCAAATCACTAGCTGCGGACCCAATGGCGGCTCCTTCGGATAGTGGAGGCTCGGGAGCCGCACAAAGCAAATTCCCTGCCTAGAGGTGCGGGTATGCAATGACGCCAGCGCGGGCAAAGATCAAATCACCCCGGGAGCTGGAGGTGACCCTTCGGCAGCTCCAGAAGCAGGGCAAGAAGGTTGTGTTTACCAATGGATGTTTCGACCTTCTGCACCCGGGGCACGTACGCTACTTGAGCAAGGCTCGCCAACTCGGCGATATCCTGGTCGTGGCTCTAAACACCGATCGATCCGTGCGAGCGCTCAAGGGTAATAAGCGTCCCATCTTGGGCCAGCAAGAACGCTGCGAGGTCATTGGAGCCTTGGCATGCGTCGATTTTGTAACTATCTTCGATGCTCCCACTCCCGAGAAGATCATTCGGAGACTGGGTCCTGACGTTCTGGTCAAGGGAGGGGACTGGCCACTCTCTCAGATCGTGGGTCGGGAAGATGTGGAGTCCCGGGGAGGTCGCGTCCTCGCCATTGACTTTGAAAGAGGATTTTCAACTTCTGAAATCATCGACAGAATCCAGGAGTCGAAGCGGACCAGCCCTCCTCACCAATAGCGCAGCCTTCCGGAGACTCTTACAAGGTTCGGAGGGCGAGACCGTAGAAGGGCTGCACGGAGCCAGTGATGCCCTGATAGGGACAGGTCTGCATGCCCACGACCCCGGCATCTACCTCTGGTGTTGTCGCAACAACAGAGAGGCCGAGCGGGTGGCACAAGACATAGAGTTCTTCCTGCCCAGCGACCAAAAAGACCAGGTGCTGCTTCTGCCTGCGGTCGAAACTAGTCCCTATCGAGGTCTCTCTCCTCATCCCGAGGTCGCGGAACAGCGAGCCGTCGGTCTTTGGAAGCTCCTTCACGGTTACCAGGGCTTCGTGGTCACCACCCTTCTTTCCTGGTGCAGCCGTCTTATGCCTCCCGCCACGTTTCTGCGTCACTGCATCCAATTGGAAGTGGAGAAACGAATCCCCCTGGATGTCGTGCTGGGTGGTCTCCGGACCTTGGGTTACCAGCGGGAAGATCCGGTGAGCCAGATGGGCGAGTATTCTCGTCGAGGAGGGATCGTCGACGTTTTCTCACCCGATCGTAGCAACCCAGTTCGGATCGAATTCAGCGGCGACAGGGTTGAGTCGATCCGAGAATTCAATCCGGGGACGCAGCGTTCCGTCCAGTTGGTCGCCAACTGCGAGATCGTCCCGATGCGGGAAGTGTTGGTGGAGGAGAATCAAATCCGCCAATGGCACGAGCTGGCACCAGAGTATTGGAATCGGGTTGCCTTTGCCGAGGCGCTGGAAGAAAAGCTGCAGTTCACGGAAAACAAGGAGCTGTTTCATGGGTTTGAATACCTTGTTCCTCTGATCCTGGACTACGACAGTCATCTTCTGGACTACTGCTCCTGGGCGGAGGGACGGCTGGACCGCATCATCATGCCCTCCAGCGAGGAATTGTGGTCCGATTTCGATCAGCTGCAGAGCCGCTTGCAGGAAGAGTTCGAAGAGGTGCACAACACGGGCGAGTTGTCCCTGCCCCCCCAGCAGCTGTGCTTTGGAAAGGAGGAGCTGCAAGAAAGAATGGAGGAAGTGAGGATCACGCAGATCAACCTGCTTACTGGGAAAGACCGGTCTCAATTTTGCTTCGACTTTCGACCCGAAAGGGTGTACTCGGGACGCCTGCACCAGATCCTGGCTGACATCACAGCCTGGCACCAAAATGACGAACGGGTGGTTTTCGTGATGCCCTCTTTGGGGATGGGTGAGCGGGTCGTGGATCTGCTTCAGGAGTATGGCCTGGAAGCTCACCTCCACGGCCAGGGATTCGGGGAGGCTCTCCATCATCCCATTTCGGTGGTGGTCGGAAAGATCTCCGAGGGCTTCCATTCTCCCACGCTGAAACTGCACATCTTGACCCAGGATCAGGTCTTTGGACCCCAACTCCCGCTAAAGCCACGGCGCCAAAGCCGCTCGCAGCTTCAAAAGCCGAGGTCCTCGTACTTGTCTGACCTGCGTGACCTGAGGATCGGAGACTTCGTCGTCCACAACGACCACGGTGTGGGGCTATTCCAGGGATTGCAACAGATCGCCGTAGAGCGGGAACGACGCGAGTTCGTGGAACTGGTGTACCGCGGTGGGGCCAAACTTTACGTGCCACCCGACCGTATCCATCTCATCCAGAAGTACAGCGGAGCCGGCCAGGGAAAGCCTCCCCTGGATCGGTTAGGAAGCGCTTCATGGCAGAGCACCAAGAACCGCATCAAGGAGTCGATGCGGCAGCTGGCGAAAGATCTTCTCAAGCTCTACGCCCGCCGGGAAGTGGTTCGGGGGCGAGCCTTTTCCGCAGATGACGTTCTGATGCGCGAGTTCGAAGAGGCGTTCGAGTACGAGGAGACCGAAGATCAAATCGCTGCCATCAGGGATGTGAAGAGCGATATGGAGTCGGATCGTCCCATGGATCGACTCATCTGTGGGGATGTGGGGTACGGAAAAACCGAAGTGGCCATGCGCGCCGCCTTCAAAGCGGTCAATGATGGAGCGCAAGCCGCTGTTTTGGCACCGACCACGGTCTTGGCCTTTCAGCACTTGCACACCTTCCTGGCGCGCTTCCGCGCGTTTCCGGTCAGAGTCGAAATGATCAGCCGATTCTGCAGTCCTCAAGAGGTGAAGGACATTCGGAAGCGCACTAGCCGGGGGGTGGTCGATATCCTGATCGGTACCCATCGCCTACTGTCCAGAGATATTTCCTTCCGGGACCTCGGACTGGTGATCGTCGATGAGGAGCAACGCTTTGGGGTCCGGCAAAAGGAGCGACTGAAACAAATGAGGGCTCAGGCCGATATCCTCGCCCTTTCGGCCACACCCATACCCCGTACCCTGAACATGTCTCTGATCGGACTTCGTGACCTCTCGATCATTGAGACGCCCCCCAAGGACCGATTGGCCGTTCAGACGGCAGTGGTCAAGTTCAATCCAGCTACCATCCGCAAAGCCATTCATTTTGAACTGACTCGTCAGGGGCAGGTGTTCTTCGTGCACAACTCGGTTCAAACCATCTATTCCATTTCCCGAATGATTCAGAAGCTGGTGCCGGAGGCACGGGTCCGGGTAGCTCATGGACAGATGGAAGATCGGCTGCTGGAAGAGGTGATGCTGTGTTTTCTGGAAGGTCGATCGGATGTCTTGGTGGCCACTACCATTATCGAAAATGGTCTCGACATACCCCGAGTCAATACCTTGATTGTGAATCGCGCCGACCGGTTTGGCCTGTCTCAGCTTTATCAACTCCGTGGCCGCGTCGGACGATCGAGTCGCCGGGCTTACGCGTATCTGCTCATCCCCCCTCCAGACAGCTTGACCACCGAGGCGAGGCAGCGGTTGTCGGCGATTCGGGAATTCAGCGAGCTGGGCGTCGGATTTCGTGTGGCCGCTCGGGATTTGGAAATCCGCGGAGCGGGAAACCTCCTGGGCGGAGAGCAGCATGGACACATCAAGGCGGTGGGGTTTGAGTTGTACGTGAAACTGTTGGAGCAGGCCATTCGGGAGATCAAAGGTGAACCGGTAGTGGAGGATCTGCAGCCAGCCGTTGATCTGGGTCTGGATATCCGCATTCCCGAGCATTACGTGCAGGACACCCAGTTACGGCTGGGCCTCTACAAAAGAATCTCTTCCGCCACTAGCGGAAAGGATCTGAGCCGGCTGGAGGATGAAATGGTCGATCGTTTCGGCACGTATCCCCGACCCGTTTCGAATCTTCTCGGCTATGCTCGGCTCCGCTGCCGTGCCAACGCCCTTAAAGTCCAGAGTTTGGAGAGGTCTGGAGAAGCGGTCTTCATTCGCTTTCGGGACGACACTCCACTTTCGCCCACCCGAGTGGTTGAGTTCGTGGGGAAAAATCCAGGAGCTTCAGTAACACCGGAAGGAGTTCTAGCAGTCACCCTTTCCGCCGTCGACCCTGAACAAATCTTTGACTCTATCCGGTCCGTCCTGGACCAACTGCTATGATACAATCCCTGGCTTGGAGCACCCACAATCGGCGATTTTACTGGCAACCCTGTTGGTGGCTGGTCCCTGGGATTGCGCGGATGCCCAGACCGATTTGACCGAGACGAAGTTGCACACCCTAGCGGTGGTGGAGGGGGAGCAGGTGACTTCGGACGAATTTCAAGAATACATTCTACGGAGCATCAGCGCGAACGAGGATCCGGACGACGCAGATCTCGATCGAAAGAAGCTCTTTCAGGAGTTCATCACCGAGACTGTTCTGGCTCAGAATGTCAAGCGTGAGGGGATCGCCGTGACCCACCAGGAAGCCGAAGGATATTTGCAGGAGTGGCTGGGTGAAGGCCAGGAGCTGACTCCGGCATTACTGGAACAGGCCCACCGCTTTTTAAGTATCCAGAAGCTCCTCGGTAAAAAGGTCTGCGAGGCCGTCCAAGTCACTCTGGTGGAGATGCAGCAGTATTACGAAAATCACGAACAGGAGTTCGTGATCGACGATCAGGCCCACGTGCTGGAGATTCTTGTCCACGATCGAGTCTCCGCTGAGGAAATTCGAGACTTCCTTCAGTCCGGCGACGTGCGCTTGTTCAAGGACACCGCCCGCCGGCGTTCACAGGGCGTGACGGCCGGAGCGGGAGGGGACTTGGGGACTTTTCAGCGAGGCGAACTGCCCCCTGACTTCGAGGACGTGATCTTTCCACTCAAACCGGCTGAGGTGAGTCCGGTTTTTCGCTCCGCCCACGGTTTCCACATCTTCATGCTGGAAGAGTGGATCGTTCGCCACACTCAGAGGTTTCACGAGGTCCAAACGACGATTTTCGACAAGCTTACCGCCCAGAAGGAACGGTTGGCTATGGAAAGCTATGTCAATAACCTGTTCCGGGAAGCCTCGGTGCACCTGTACGACCCTACTTTGCAATTTGATTCAGGCCATGACCATGCTCAACTCACCCACTAAGCGAACCGCGGTGTACCCCGCTTTGCCCCTGATCTTAGCAGCTCTCCTTCCTCTGGGTGCCCTGGCACAGGAGGAGGAAGTCCTCGACGAGATCGTGGCCAAAGTGAACAATGAGGTCATTACTCTTTCGCATTTGAAGCGCGAGCTGAAGGCGTTGCGCTCCAGCCTGCGAGGCGAGTATGCAACTCCCGAGCAGCTCGAAAAGGCTTTTCAGGAGCGCAGACGCGACCTGCTGAAAAACGTCATCGAAAACAAGCTCCTGCTGCAGAGAGCGGAAGATCTAGGCATGGGAGCCGATATTGAATCCGATGTGGAAGTGCAACTCGAGGAAGTGCTGAACAAGTCCGGAATCCCCAACCTACAGGTTTTCGACGAAATTCTACAGAGACAGGGGAACTCCCTGGTTGCCTTTAGAGAGAACCTCCGCCAGAGGATGACGATCGATCTGCTCCTGCAGCAAATGGTGTACTCGAAAATCACCTTGCTGACCCCGGAAATCCAGGCTTTCTACGAGGAGCATCTGAATCGCTTCACCCTTCCGGCTGAAGTAGAGCTGGCGGAGATCCTCATCCTCAAGGAAGGCGTCGGTGCGGCTCAGGCTCGACGCAAAGCCGACCAAATCCGAGCTCAGCTGATAGCGGGAGGATCCTTTGAGGAGCTGGCTAAGGAGCATTCCGACGGGCCTACGGCGTCCCGGGGGGGCAACACCGGAACCTTTCGAAGGGGAACGATGGCGGCCAACCTCGAGCAGGCGGCTTTCGATCTGGAAGCTGGCGCCATCAGCGGCATTGTGGAAAGCGATTACGGGTTCCAGGTTCTGAAGTTGCTGGACAAGAAGGAGTCC
>CBDBID010000001.1:0-54727 GCA_965205565.1 Acidobacteriota bacterium | reverse complement strand
GACGTTGATGCGCGAGAGGCCCGCCTCCTTGAGGGGCAGTGGCTTTTCGAGATAGCAATGCCCCATTGGTAGTCAGGCTCAAGTCTTCCAGACCTTCCAGGGCTGCCAGCTGAGCGATCAGCTGTTCGATGTGGCGCCGCACCAGAGGCTCACCTCCCGTGATGCGGACTCTAGACAGGCCCAGTCCGATGCCAATTCGCACCAGCCGGTGATTTCTTCGAAGCTCAGAATCTCTTTCTTTTCGATCCAATCATACTCATCCAAGGGCATGCAGTACCGGCACCGAAAGTTGCACCGGTCGGTTACGGAGATGCGGAGGTCTTTTAGGGGACGGCGGAGCAGATCGCGAAGGCTCATAAGGGATTATCCCAGAGCCCGTTCCAGGGATTCAAGCAAGGCGGTTCGAGCGGTTCTCTCGCTGGGACCTCAGTGGATCGCGAGCGGCCGTCCTGGAGAGCCGGTGGCTCCTTTGATGGGCACCGGCGCAAAGACATAGACGAACCGGTAGACCTTATCGTCGGCCAGTCCCATCAGGCGCAGATTTTCGTGCAAGAAGATGCCGTGTCGAACCAGAAGTTCCTGGTGGATGGGAAAGGCCAGATCGGGATTGGGATTGGGAACCACCTCAATGGACCAGGTGTCGGCGCCCACCAGAGCGGCTTGTTTCTCGGCCAGCCATCGTGCGGCCTCCAGACCGATTCCCGGCTGACCATCGTTGTAGCGCTGGTTGTCTTCTTTCCAGAGCTGGCCCCATCCGGTATGCAGCAGGATGACGTCGCCCGGTTGGATGGTTCTCTCGGCAATGCCCTGGCGAGAGAGCGCGGCCTGAAGATCGGAGACCCGATTTCCTCTCCCTTGTTCCACATCTTTCCCCTTCAGGGCCATGCGGTCGATCAGGGTGCCAGCCGTGAACAGGGGTTTGATTTTCTCCACTCCCAGCTTTTGCAAGCCGTAGGGAGCGCCCATTTCCGCCTCCGTGAAACCGTTGTAGTAGCGCATCTGTTTCTTGTCCCCTTTGGCGCCGGCCTGGACTCCGATGTGTCGCAAGCCGTCGAACTGGTTCCCACCTGACCGATCTCCGCGGCCAGAAACTCGTCGGTGCCAGATGATCTAATTCTTGCCGAAGGGGCCACCCGTAGGAGAACCAGGGATTCTCAGCAGAAATCCGCGGTCTCCGAAAAGAGGCATCTCCGCATCATTAGGTATGCCCCAGATCACAGATCTGGCCGGTCTTGATCAAGCTCGCCGCCTCGAGAACTTTCTGAGGGGTGATCCAATTGGAGGCGCCCAGTTCATCGCCATCGCCCCAGCGCGACGGTCACCACTGGGACCGATGGGAGTCTCCGATTCCGGCTGCGGAAACAGGGGCGTTAGTGCGAAAAGAGCCAGAAAGACGATCGTATGCTTTTTCATCATTGTCTCTCCCAATCAACTCCTTCTTGGCTTTCCCTCAGGAGAGGGTGGAGCCGGGCGTCGCGGCCGCTGGATCCTGAACCGGCATAGAAGTCGGCGGCCGCGTTGTCGTTTTTTGGAAGATGGCCACTCCAAGGATGCCTCCCAGGTGGCAAACAGAGCGGAAATCACGAAGTACAGGATGACGCTGAATAGTAGAACTCCGGCGGTCAGGCTCCTTGCTCGAGCAGCCACAGTACCAGATCCCGAACCATGGGTGGAATCTCCGGGTCACTGAGGCCTCTCCCAGCTGCACCCACTCGGCAATCTCCAGCCCAGCCGGATTTTGATGTACTGCAAGGGAACGGCGACCAGCGTCCACACAAAACCGCCCACCAGGCCGGTTTGCAGACCCAGCCAGGCTCCTTCACCATAGGTAACTCGAGGCAACTGGGCGGGATAGTCTCGCAGATAGCAATAGGCGGCCAGCACCCCACCGGCGATGACCAAACCACAACAGGCGCAATTCAAGTATTTGAGAATGGGTAGGGCCGAGGTCACGCCAATAAAGACGCCGCCGATGAGAACGGGCGCCAACTTAGAAGGATTTTGAGTATTCATTGGATAGCCTTTCTAATCGGTTAGCGGTGTGGCTGTCAGGCGGGGAAACTGCTCCAAGCGACGAGCAGGCAGGGAGCCAGAGGAAAACTGGCCACCAATCCCGGTGACGAAGCGACTCGCTCCCGTATTGTCGATGGCCAGGTCGATCCCCATCGGGAGCCAGAACCAGAGAAAAATTTTAGGTTTTCTGAGGATCTGTCCAGCGGCCCAGGCTAAGATAGGCAGAACGAGCAGCCCCAGTCAAGCTCCCAGATACAGACCGCTGCATCGGTGGCACACGGGCAGGGAATTGCCGAAGTAAGAGAAACTTCGCTCAGCCAACTGGTGGCAGATGAGGCGAAAGGAATAATAGATTGGCTTCGGCACTGATCCAGGACTGGGATCGGGCATAAGGCGCCCAGAGGATGATTCCTAGCCACAGGGTTGCCAGCAGCAGGAGGAATCCGGAAAACCTGGCTTCAACCGTGCCCATTGTGGATGTGGAGGTCATTTTTGTTGGATCGCTCTGACAGCGGATCGTTATCGGAACAGCCGCAAGGTGGCACACTCAGGCTGCCTGTGCAAGGGGTTGAGCGGGGAGGCTTCAGGGAGCCTCCCGGATTTTTACCTGGGTCAAATAGGACTGTTGCCGGCGGATCAGGCAACCGAGGTGGCGCGATACTGCAGCCAGTTAGCCTGAGAAGGGATGGCGACCAGAAAGTCGCTGTCCGGCTCCACCCGATCGGCGCGCTGCAAGGCTTCCCGGGTGGCAGCGCCGCGAACTTGCAGTTCGATTCGAGAGCCCAGGAGTATCCGCTTCACTGGACGCCACGACTCGCTCCGGAGAACCATGAATCGGCACGGGAATCGAGAGGTAGGATTCGCGAAGCTGGCTGGTGCGCAGGTTGCCAATATCGGTGTTTTGCATCCAATGGGGACCTGGGGGGGGTGCCAAGGAACCGGCAAGGATGAAACGTCTCAAATTTACAGCTTCATGCCTCCGTCCAGCACGAAGGACTGCCCCGTCGTATAAGCCGACTCGTCCGAGGCCAGATGCACGGCCAGTGCTGCCACTTCCTCGGGTTTACCGATGCGTCCCATGGGTTGTCGGGCGATGAAGTCGGCCTTGGCCTTCTCCGGGTCCGGAGCCGACGAGATGCGCTCTCTTAGTGAGGGCGTATCGACGGTGGCAGGACAAATGCAGTTGGCTCGAATGCCCGAATCCACATAGTCAATAGCCAAGCTCTTGGTCAGCCCCTGTACGGCTGCCTTGGAAGCGGAATAGACAAACCGGTTCAAGACGCCAAACGGACCCGCTACCGAGCACATATTGATGATGCTGCCTGATTTCTGCCGCAGCATGACCGTGAGGGCGTAGCGGCAAGTCCAGAACATGCTTCTCGCGTTGATCTGCATGGCTGTTCCCACTCCTCGTCTGTGGTCTCCAGGAGGGTGCCCTGATGGACGACCCCCGCCACGTTGAAAAGCACGTCGATGGATCCCAATGCACTCACGGTTCCTTCCACTAGGCTGCGGCACTCATCCTGATTCGTGACTTCCGCCTGGTGGCCCTGGCAGCGCAATCCCCTGGCCTGAACGGCGGCCACCGTCCTCTCCAGGCCGGGGCCGTCTCGATCGGAGGCCACCACCACGGCCCCTTCTGACGCAAACACTTCGGCCGAGAGTTTACCGATCCCGGCTGCAGCTCCTGTGACAATCGCGCGTTTACCCTTTAGTCTCATATTCTTCCGTCGCATTCTTGGTTCCGGTTGTGGCCACTCTCCGATGGCGTTTTGAACCGGGCTGTCTCGGCGGCGGCCTATTTGTACCATTGGTTCATCCGTCGGGCAAACCACTTGTCACCGGCCTGGATCACCTGTCCCGTCCAGTTGCTTTTGACCGCCGTAAACAGTACCATCAGAGTGAATTAAGGAGAATGAACGTGCACTGACATGAAACTGGAAACCCCCGTCAAGACGAAAGAGACCCGGTCGCACCATGAAGGGAAGCGAGATTGTTGTGGAGTCCCTGGTGCGGGAGGGGGTGGAGGTCATCTTCGGCTATCCCGGTGGTGCCTCGATGGAGATTCATCAGGCTCTGACTCAGACTCCCTCGGGCAAGAAGATTCGAGTGGTGCTGCCACGCCATGAACAAGGGGCGATTTTCGCCGCCGAAGGTTATGCCAAAGCCACCGGTAGGGTGGGTGCCGTCCTGGTGACGTCCGGCCCCGGAGCCACCAACCTGGTTACGGGAATCGCGGACGCCAAAATGGACTCCGTTCCCATCGTGGCCATAACGGGGCAGGTACCCCAGTGGATGATTGGCAAAGATGCCTTCCAGGAAACCGATGTGGTCGGAATCACCCGCCCCATTACCAAACACAACTACCTGGTCCAGCACATCGAGGAGATTCCAGCGGTCATCAAGAAGGCTTTTTACATCGCTTCCACCGGGCGTCCCGGCCCAGTGCTGGTAGATATTCCCAAAAATGTCCAGCAGGCCAGTTGGGTCCCCGACTGGCCCGAGAAAGTGAGACTTCGGAGCTACCATCCCTTCGTCAAAGCCAGGCGGCGGGAGCTGGAGCAGGTGGCCGAGGCCATTCGCGGCAGCCGCAGGCCCATCGTCTATGCCGGAAACGGAACCATCTGCTCCCATGCTTCCGAACCCCTGCGCCAGTTCGTTGAAAGGACCGGCATCCCGCTGGTGATGACCGTGTTGGGTCTGGGTGTGTTTCCCGCCGACCATCCACTGTGTTTCGACATGCTGGGGATGCACGGAGCGGTCTACGCCAATCACGCTGTCAATCACGCCGACCTGCTGTTGGCTCTGGGTGTCCGCTTCGACGATCGGGTGACTGGGAAGGTGGAAGAGTTCGCCAAACACGGCACCATCGTTCACGTGGACATCGATTCCTCCGAAATCAACAAGATTAAGACGGCCCAAATCCCCGTTACCAGCGATGTCTGCCATGTACTGGAGCAATTGAATCAGATGGATCTGGGCGGTAATGACTGCTCCGCATGGGTGGAGGAACTGCGAGCCATGAAGGCGGCCAAGCCGTTTACCTACAAGGACGATGGCGAGCACATCATGCCCCAATACCTCCTCGAGTTGCTCTCGGAAAAAAACCCAGGGCCGGGCCATCATCACCACGGGGGTAGGACAGCATCAGATGTGGGCGGCCCAGCACTTCAAGTTCATCTACCCCCGAACCATGTTGACCTCGGCTGGTTTGGGTGCCATGGGATTCGGGTATCCGGCAGCTCTGGGCGCCAAGCTTGGACGTCCCGATTGGGAAGTCATCGACATCGACGGAGACGGCAGTTTCTTGATGAACATCCAGGAACTGGCCACTGCGTTCACCGAGGATATTCCCGTCAAGGCGATCATCATCAACAACCAGCACCTAGGAATGGTGATGCAGTGGGAGGATCACTTCTACGAAAGCAATCGGGCCCATACCTTCATCGGCAACCCTTATGACTCGCAGCAGGTCTATCCCGACTTCGTGGCCATCAGCCAGGGTTTCCGAGTCCAGGCTCGTAGGATCACCAAGAAAAACGAAGTGCCCGAAGCACTGGATGAGCTGTTAAAGGCCGATAAGCCTTATGTTCTGGACGTGGTCGTGCCTTACACGGAGCACGTATTGCCCATGATACCGAGTGGGCACACCTTTGCCGACACCATCTACGATCCTCCGACCGATGATGGGGCGGGCTGAGTTTGCAACTTTGAAGTCCGGCAAACGGTCGCCCCCAGTGTTCTTCTAAACGAACCGACTTCGCTTCGACAGAGAGGAAATGAGCTATGCCGGACGAATTGAAGAGCGCCTGGGAACTGGCGCTCGAGAAACTGGACGCCGCCGACGATATGGCGGTCGCCAAATTGACGGATGAGCAGAAAGAGACCATCGCCGAGATCCGCAGAAAATATCAGGCCAAGATTGCCGAGGCCGAGATCGGTTCGCAGTCGGATGTCCGTAAGGCTGTTCAAGTGGGAGACCACGAAGCGGTTGCCAAGGTCCAAGCCCGTCTGCAGGGCGAGAAGCGAAAATTCGACGAGCGGATGGAATCGGAGATCGATCGAGTGCGCGCCGGCGCTTCCTGATCCTCGACTGACTGGCAACGGTCGGGCCGAAGTCCCAAGTAGTCACCCAGCCGAGAGCATAGGGCGTCGCGAAGATTCCGAATCGGACTCCGCCGCAACCGGCTTCTCCGCCAAGGAGTCCCCCGACCCGGAGTTCGCTCAAATCAGGTCGCCGGCTGCTGTTGGGTCACCGTGCCCTTCGGTCTTTCGCGATGGCCGAGGGCTCAAGGGTGGAATCGGTTTGGCCACGAGGAGAAGCGCACCGCAGGGGTGCCCGATAGGGAAGCAGTAGGTCAGGCAAGAAACGCCTCTGCTTTGCAAAGTCCCACAAAAATGGAACAAAATCGGTGGGCTCCCGCTCGCGGCAAACCTCGAAACGGGTGCTCCGATGGTTGCGGAGCAGCGAACCGAGGTTGGCAGCGCCCACCGGCAGGATGATTTGACTCAAGGGAGAGCCCGCTGCTAATATCCACGCCAAAAAGAAGGGGGAGGACCCACCATTTCCCAGATAAGTCCGAGGTCGGGAGTTTCTCGGATAGGAGGGCATTGAAGCAGCAGATGCGTAGGTGGAAGCACTTTCAGGTCACGCTCCGCGAATGGCGGATGGTTGTCAAGGCCTTGATCTCCCAGAACCATCCCATTCTGGCGCACATCATTCCGATGCGCCGCTGCAACCTCTCCTGTACCTACTGCAACGAGTACGACGATGCATCCGACCCGGTTCCCACGCCCGTCATGATGAGCCGCATCGACCAGCTGGCCCACTTGGGGACCTCGATCATTACCATCAGCGGCGGTGAGCCGTTGATGCACCCCGATCTGGAGAAGATCATCTCCAGAATCCGCCAGCGAGGCATGATCGCGGGTCTGATCACTAATGGCTATCTGCTCTCCAAGAAAAGGGTTCGATCCCTGAACCGTGCCGGTTTGGAGCATCTACAGATCAGCATCGACAACGTGAATCCGGACGACGTCTCGATGAAGAGCCTGAAGGTTCTCAACAAGAAACTTGGCTACTTGAGGTCGCTGGCCGACTTCAAGATCAACATCAACTCAGTGCTGGGTTCCGGCGTGGCCCATCCCGAGGACGCACTGGTCATTGCTCGCCGGGCGGTGGAGCTGGGTTTTACCTCAACGGTGGGCATTATCCACAACGGCGAGGGCAGTCTGAAGCCCCTCGATCCCCAGGAAAAATCTACCTTCGATCAGGTCAAAAGGGTTGGGAAAAAAGGTTATCCGGGGATCAACCGTTATTTTCAGGAAAACCTGGCAGTAGGCAAGCCCAATCGGTGGCGCTGCCGAGCCGGATCCCGCTATCTATACATCTGCGAAGATGGATTGGTCCACTACTGCTCGCAACAGAGGGGCATCCCCGGCATTCCGCTGGACGAGTACACTAGGAAAGACATCCGGCGGGAGCACCGCACCGAAAAGGATTGTGCTCCCTTCTGTACGATTGCCTGCGTTCACCAGGCCTCCATGGCGGATTTCTGGCGGGCCCCCCAGGAACTGCGACTTCCCGACAGGACCCCGACTGAAGTGGTGCCGGCAGCTCCCTCCGTGAGTGGTCTGGTCCAGATCGATTAGCGAGCCGCACTCAACCCGCCAGAATCTCGATCACCCGGGCCAGGGTTCGGCTTTGATCGCGCGTCTCCGGAGTCTCCTCGGCGAGAGGACTCTGACCGATGAACCGGTAAACGTCCACCGCTCCCTGATGGATCAGGGGTGTTAGGCCCTGCTCTTCGAGCGTCTTGGCGATCTCCTCCATCTCTCCCACCCACCGCTCGGCTTTGGGCGGAATGGAGGGCAGCCACTCTTCCATCCAGTCGTAGCGGGCCGATTGACTGAGCTGAAACTCGGCCGCCAGATCCTCGTAGAGTCCCATCCGCTGGGCGGCCACCAGGAGGGCCGTGGCCAAGGCGCCGAAGCCCTTGGTCAGCGCAGCGTAGGTCATCTTCAATCCCGACGCCTGCCCGACGCGGTCGCCAACCACACGAACATCCAGGCCAAACGATTGCAACGTTTCCAATTCGCCCGCTGCCGGTCCGGACACGTAGAATCGAGTGGTCTTCGGTTTCCTGGGAGGGGGGCCAATGATGCCCCCATCGATGAATCGGCCTCCCCTTTCCGCGACGATCCTCTCGATGGCCAGAGCGGTGGCCGGAGAGATGGCATTGCAATCCGCGTAAAGGAAAGAAGTGCCTGGCTCGACGGCTGCGGCCACTTTCTGGGCGGCGAAGATGGCCTGGTCGGGAACCAGAATGGAGACGATCAGATCGGCCTGCCGGACCAGATCGGGGTAGCTGGGTGCGACCTCGACCCCGGCCTCCCGCGCCAATCCTCGGGTTCGATCGCTTCGGCCTTCAAGGCAGGTCAGGACGGTCATTCCATGGTTCCTGAGAACCCGAGCGACGACATGGCCCATGTCACCTGGACTGAGCAAGGCCACTTTCTTTACAGCCATTGTTCCCTCCTTGCGTAAGGCGCGGATCGCATGCTCCGCAGGGGGAAAATAACATGCCCCCCAGCCCAACTCGAAGAAGAGATTTCCGAGGTAGGCAATCTGGTTACCGAGGCGCAGATCGCCGACCTCGCCCAGGCTCACCGCGCGGTCGTCCACACAGCCGACCGCGATTTCATGCGCTTTCCGGGGCTGAGTTGCCGCTATCCTTTGGTCTAGCCCAGGCGAGAGAACTAAACGCCCACCGGATAATGGGCCTCTTACCGAAAGCGTCCCTCCTCTCCTTTTGCGAGGAGTGCGCTGATCAGGGCGACTCGATTCGCAGATCGCCCTCAGACCAGTCCTCGCCCGCTGGGTGGTTGTGCTACACTGTCCGGGGGAACGCGCTTGCTCGGAAGAATCGCTTATTCTATTTCCGTTCTCTTGGTCCTGTTTCTTGGCTTGGAGTCGGTCCCGGTTCGTGGCCACGCTCAAGAGTCGTTGGCCCAAAGCGCCCGCGTGATCCTGGAAAAGCACTGTGTTTCCTGCCACGGGGCCACCCAGATGGGAGGCCTGGATCTGCGTGAAAGAGAGGCTCTGCTCACTGGCGGAACCCGCGGCCCGGCTCTGGTCCCGGGAGATCCGGAGGCCAGCGTTCTCTACCAGGCGCTACTGGGAACCGACGATTTGGCCATGCCCTTGGGCCAGGATCCCCTCTCCGACGAAGAGGTGGAGATCATTCACCGCTGGATTGCTGGCGGAGCTCCCTGGGAGGAGGCCGGGACGGAGTCGAACACCACCTGGTGGGCCTTTCGGAGCCCCGAGACACCGCCGGTCCCCACCGTCAAGAATAGAGAATGGGTCCGCAATCCCATCGATGCCTTCATCCTGCGTCGTCTTGAGGAAAACGGCTTGAAGCCGGAGCGGCCGACGGACCGGTTGACGCTGCTGCGGCGCATGAAGTTCGATCTGCACGGTTTGCCCCCGACGGAGCACGAAATCCGCGAGTTTCTTTCCGACATCGGAGCGGGCGCCCTCGAGCGGCTGGTGGAACGCCTGCTGGCTTCCCCCCGCTATGGTGAAACCTGGGGACGGCACTGGCTGGATGTGGCCCGGTTCGCTGATTCCAGCGGGCTGATGGAAGATCTCACCGTTCCCCATGCCTACCGCTACCGGGACTACGTGATCGACAGTTTCAACCAGGACATCCCCTATGACCAATTTGTGCGCGAGCAGATTTCCGGCGACTTGCTGCCCGGTGTAGATCCCAACTACCCCAACGTTCGGGGGATCGTGGCCACTGGATTTCTGGCCCTGGGGCCTCGACCCATCGCTCAGCAGGACAAGACCCTGATGATCTACGACGTGGTCGACGAGCAGATCGATACCTTCTCGAAGGCCTTCCTGGGCCTGACCGTTGCCTGCGCCCGCTGCCACGACCACAAGTTCGATTCCATCAGCACCAGGGACTACTATTCTTTGGCCTCCATTTTTGCCAGCACCCGCAGCTTTGAGGAAGTCATTCCCCAGGACATGAAGCCTCCCTACGTTTCGAGCTTCTATTTCGAACCCATCGTTCCCCAGCAAGAGTTCGCCCGCTACCGGGAACACCAGGACCGGATCAAGGGTAAGGAGACCCAGATCGAAGCCACCATAGAAATGGATCTCTTTGATCGGGCTCGTACTCAGTTCTACCCTCAGCTCGTCGATTACATGCTTGCTTCCCGGCAGGTTTACGGGGACGGTCAAGGGTTGGATCAGGTGGCCCAGCGAACCCGGCTGGACGCCCAGGTTCTGGAGAGATTCGTGAAGAACCTAGACCCGGACGTCGAGTTCCGGCCCTACCTGCAGGAGTGGCACCGGGCCTCCGGTTCCCAGTTGCGAAAAGTGGCTCAGCGGCACAAGAAACTGTTCTTCAGCCTGGCCGAGAAGTGGGCCGAGAGGATGAGCGAGTGGCAAAGGGAGGTGGCGCTGGCCGTTCAGCAAAGAACCAAGCCTCCCAAGAAGCCCGCCAACAGCGACGATTTCGTCACCGTGGAGGAGAGGTTTTTCTACGATGTCAACGACGAGGTCTTCATTCCTCCCAAGGAGGAGCGGGAAGAGGCGCTGAGCGCAGATGCGAAAAGCCAGGTCGCCGAACTCAGAAAGGCACTGGAGGAACTGAAGGAGGCTGCCCCGGCCGTACCGCCGCTCGCCTCCGCCGTTGCGGAAGGCGAGATCGTCGAGCAGCGAGTTTTTGTGCGGGGCAATCACAAGAACCTGGGCGATCCAGTCCCCAAGGCATTTCCTGCAGTTCTGACCCTCGAGACCCAACCGTCCGTCCGGCAGGGCAGCGGACGCAAGGAACTGGGTGAGTGGCTCAGCCAGCCTTCCCACCCCCTGACCAGCCGGGTGATGGTCAACCGGATCTGGCAGTGGCACTTCGGGGAGGGTCTGGTGCGCACTCCCAACAATTGGGGCACCACCGGGCAAAAGCCCACCCATCCAGAGCTGCTCGACTACCTGGCTACCGAATTCGCGCGGCGAGGATGGTCGATCAAGTCAGTGCACCGCTTGATCTTGTCTTCGAACACCTACAGGATGAGCAGTCGGCTGTCGGAGGATCGCCAAAGCACTGATCCGGCGAATCACCTGTGGAGTCACTTCAACCGGCGCCGGCTTCGGATGGAGGAAATTCGCGATTCCTACCTGGCTCTGGACGGAGCCTTGGACCTGACCATGGGGGGCAGCTTGATCCCCATCGTCATGGATTACGGCCAGAAGGGACCGGAGCAGGAATTCGATCCCAAGACCACCCGCCGCCGCAGCGTCTACGTCCCCGTGATCCGCAACAAACTGGCCGGCGAGATGCGCCTGTTCGACTTCGCCAATTCGGTCACCAGCTGTGAGCGCCGCACCGAGAGCACCACCTCTTTGCAGGCCCTCTACATGATGAACAGTGACAATCTGTACGAACGGTCCCGCGCCTTTGCCCACTATCTGCTGGCCGACGGCAACTACGACGATTCCGAACGCGTCCAACGAGCCTACCGGATGACGCTGACCCGAGAGCCGTCCCCCGAGGAAATCGGGCAGGGGCTCGACTACATCGAGAAGTATCCGGCCGCCGCCGAATCTGAGTCGCCGGAGGAATCCCGTCTGGATTCCTGGCAGAGCTTCTGCCGGATTCTGATGACCTCCAATGAATTCAACTACGTGAATTGAGGATGCCATGATCGAAGAATGGATCCAGCCCCTGTCTCGACGCTCTATGCTGCGGCAAACGGCCTGCGGCTTCGGGATGCTGGGTCTGGCGGATTTGCTGGCCGCCAGCGGCAACCAGTTGGCCCGGACGCCTTCCGCGGATACGCTCATCGCCAGAGAACCCCATTTCGCCGCCCGTGCCCAGCGGGTCATCTTTCTTTTCATGCACGGAGGGCCGTCCCATCTGGACACCTTCGACCCCAAGCCTCGATTGGAGAAGGATCACGGCAAGCCCATTCCCTTCCAGCGGGGTCTCAGCTTTGCCCCCGAGGACGTGGGCGGACTCATGAAATCTCCCTTCGAATTTCAACACTACGGAGAGAGCGGTATTCCGGTCAGCTCGCTCTTTCACGAGGTGGCTCAACACGCCGATGATTTGTGTGTTGTGCGCTCCATGGTGGGAGAAGGGGTGGACCACGGCTCGGCTTCCCTGCAGCTGCACACCGGAACGCTGGTCTTGAATCGACCCAGCCTGGGTTCCTGGGTGCTCTATGGTCTGGGTACCGACAACCAGAATCTGCCCGGATTCGTCACCATCAAGCCGTCTCTGTTCAACAGTGGCAACAAAACCTTTCACGCCGCTTTCCTACCCGGAATTTTCCAGGGCACGCCCCTGGGGAACGATCGCATGAAGGTCGACGATCTGAAGAAGATGCCCATCGAGCATCTGAGGGCCAATCGCATCACTACGGAGCAGCAGCGTTACGAGCTGGAGATGCTCCAGAAGATGAATCGGCTGCATGCCGAGCAAAACGATTTCGATCCCCGACTGGAAGCTCGAATCCAGTCCTTCGAGCTGGCTTTTCGGATGCAGATGGAGGCCTCGGAGGCTTTCGACGTTGATCGAGAGACGGAAGCTACTCGCAAGCTTTACGGGATGGACGAAGAAACCACGCTCGATTTTGGCTGGCAGTGCTTGCTGGCCCGGCGATTGGTGGAACGCGGCGTCCGTTTCGTGCAGTGCTCCCACAGCTACAAGTGGGATCAGCACAGCCAGTTAGCCAGACTACATTACCGCAATGCCCGCGAGGTGGACCAGCCCATCACGGGGCTGCTGACCGATTTGAAGGCTCGCGGGATGCTGGACGACA
Source organism: Acidobacteriota bacterium (assembly GCA_965205565.1). GTDB lineage: Bacteria > Acidobacteriota > UBA6911 > RPQK01 > CBDBID01 > CBDBID01. The sequence continues at coordinate 41,875 of CBDBID010000001.1, read as the reverse complement.
CCTTGGTGATCTGGGGCGGAGAGTTTGGCCGCACGCCCTTCGCCCAGCACGATGGCCGGGACCACAATCCCTACGGTTTCACCATCTGGATGGCGGGAGGCGGGGTCAAGGGCGGCTACGTCTACGGTGCCACGGACGAGTTCGGCTACCATGCCGTCCAAGACCGAATGCACATTCACGATTTTCACGCCACCGTTTTGCACTTGCTGGGCCTGGACCACGAAAAACTCACCTACCGGCACGCCGGCCGCGAGTTCCGCCTCACCGACGTCCACGGCCAGGTGGCCCACAAGATCCTGGCCTGAGTGCCAGTCTCAACAGGTGGGGCATCGGTTTTTCGTGGACGACCCATCCTACGCTCTGCTGGATCGTTTCCCCGGTTCGCGAGATGGGGACGCACATGAATACATTATGATGTAGCCGTGCTCACCATCCACCCGAAGAGGATGGAACCGGCAGGGCCAGTTCCAGGTGAGACCTTGAGTCACAACGTGGGGTGGCGTGGTGCCAGTCGGTCGCTTGCTGGTAGGCGTGCTTCCTGAAAGGGTAGGGAGGCCATTTGCAGTCCGATGGGCAGGCCTTCCCTGGAAAAGCCGCAGGGCACGCTCAGGGGCTTTCAGTCCCACCAGTCCGCACAGGGCGCTGGGAATGCGAACCGAGCCTCCAGTGTCGCTGCCCAGCGCCAGGGCTACCTGGCCGGAGGCCACCGCCGATCCGGAGCCAGCACTGGAGCCTCCCGGCATCCTTTCCAGGTGCCAGGGATTGCGGGCGTCTCCGTAGTCGGGGTTTTCCCCGGTGGGACCGTAAGCCAGCGGATTCATATTCAGCTTGCCCAGTAAAATATAGCAGTAGAGTTGATCCAGATGATCCGGGTCGGTGATATTCGCGCCCCCCTGCGACGACGAGTTGCCTGTGCCGGTGACGCTTCGCTTTGCTGAGCTTGCCGCCTAACAGGGGGGGGCTTACAATGAGAAGGAGCATTTGAGGCGGGAAGCGGGGCCTTGAAGCTTCGATTTCGAGGGGCGGAAGTTGGAGACGCCCCACCACGATATGGCCGTAGAATTTAGAGACTATTATGAAACCCTTGGGGTCGGTCGGCAGGCCACCAAGGACGAGATCCGAAAATTCTACCGTCGGCTGGCCCGAACATACCATCCGGACGTCAACCCTGGAGACAAGGCTGCCGAAGAGCGCTTCAAGGACATCCAGGAAGCCTATGCGGTGCTGTCCAATCCTGAGAATCGGAAACGCTACGATCAACTGGGTTCGAATTGGAGCGCCGGGTCCGAGTTTACACCCCCGCCGGGGTGGCAGACGTTCCGGATGGATCTCAACGATCTGGGTGATGTTTTTGGCGGTTCCACACGCGGGAGAGGTTTCAGCAATTTTTTTGAAAGCTTTTTTGGAGGGACCTCAGAAGTGCCACCGGCCACGGCCAAGGGGGCGGATACTGAAGCGGAGGTGTTGATCTCCCTGGAGGAGGCCAATCAGGGAGGAAAACGAAGCCTGGTGGTGGAAAGTCACCAGGTCTGTCCGGCTTGTGGGGGGAGCGGCAGTAAGACGTTCACGCGCTGCTCTGCCTGCGGCGGACAGGGTCGGCGTCGGCAGAGTCGGCGTCTGACCGTTTCGATTCCCAAGGGGGTTCGCGACGGATCGGTTCTGCGATTGGCGGGACGGGGTGAGGCGGTGGCAGGAAACGGACGGGCCGGAGACCTTTTCCTGCGCATCCGTTTGCGTCCCCACTCCAAGTTCAGCGTCGTGGATCAGGATGACCTGCAACTGGAGTTGCCGATCAGTCCCTGGGAGGCGGCCCTGGGAGCCAAGGTCAAGGTGCCCACGCTGGACGGCGACATTGAAATGACCATTCCAGCCGGAGCCCAGAACGGCCAGCGACTTCGTCTGAGGAATCGCGGCCTCCAGCGACGTCAGGGAGGAAGAGGCGACGAATACGTCCGGTTGAAGATCGTGCTTCCAACCAAGTTGTCGGCTCGCGAGAAGGAATTGATCCGGCAGTGGGCGTCGATTTCCCGCTTCAATCCCAGGGAGTCGTAATTTTCGGAAAATAGCCTCCAGATGGAGGACAGGAAAGCCGGGATCCAAGCTGTGGGAGCGGACGGGCAATCGGAGTGATCGAGAGAACCGAGAGGGGAGTTTGGATGATCGGAAGGGAGGACCTCGAACAACTCATTGCCCGGCCCGAGCAGCCGGGAAGCCAAGTTCTAAGCGTCTATCTGTAGGTGGATCAGTCCCAGGCTTCGAACCGCAACCGCGGATTCGAGTCGGTCTGGACCAACTCCTTCGATCCCTTCAGGGCAAGCTGAGCGCCGAGGAGAAGTCGCGGTTGACGCCGTGTTCGGCAAAAGTTCGGGATTTCCTGTCCTCTTACCAACCCAAGGCCCTGGCCTTGGTCATTTTTTGCGATACTGAGGATGGATTTTTCTGGCAGCGGGAGACCCAGACTGCCGCTGGACAGCTCCATTCATTGGGAGCGCAAACCCTACGTGAGAACTCTGCTGGAAGCCAGCGACGAGTTCGAATGCTACGGAGTTATCCTGACAGACTGGGCCCGAGCGCGCCTGTTCACGGTTTGCTGGGGGCAGATCGAAGAGTTGCAGGAGATCTATGCTGAGGCTGATGTCCGCCACGCCAAAACCTCCGGCAGCGATCATATGCGTTCTCAGATGCAGTTCCAGCGCAAGGCGCAGGTCCACGCCCATCGGCATCTCAAAGAGGTGGTCGCAACCATGGAGAAGATGGCTCGACGCCACCACTTTGACCGGCTGGTTCTGGCTGGACCGGTCGAAGCCACCAGTGAAATTCTCGCCTTGCTCTCCCCTCAGTTGAAGCGGAAGGTGGTGGCGACCATGACCCTTCCGGTGGACAGCAGCGCGCAGCAGATTCTGACGGAGACGCTACGCACCGAGGAGCAGGCCGAGCGGGCCGGAGAAGGAGAGTTAGTGGAGCACCTGCTCACTTCGGCGGCCAAGAAAGATCGGGCCGTGGTCGGTTTGAAGGCCACTCTGGAATCCCTTCAGGAGGGGCGAATACGGGTCCTGGTCTACGCCCAAGACTTGGCACCGTTGGGTTCCCGGTGTCAGGGATGCCAGATGTTGCTGGGTCAGGAAGCCGAGGAATGTCCCTATTGCGGAGGAGCGCTCGACTCCGTCGAGGATCTGGTGGAGGCTTTCCTGGAGCGAGTGGTTCGAGAAGGAGGGCGCGCCGAGCAGGTCAGGTCGACGGCTGCGGATCGGCTCCGGCAGGTATGTAAATGGCGGCGAAGAACTGAAGTGGGTGGCGGTGTAAAAGTGAAGCACCGTTGGTACTGATTATCTTGCTTTCTCCATATCCATACAAATGAGATTGGGTTTCTTGTCCTTGAACCCCTCCCTCGGGGAGGGGCGCGATTCCAGGGTTGTTTCCTGCGTTGATTTCGGGCCCGTTTCTTGGCGTCCCGAAGTCGGTAGCTTTCACCGTTGGCCTCGATGATGTGGACGCGGTGAGTGATCTGGTCCAGCAGAGCGCCGGTGAGTCGCTCGTTGCCCAGCACTTCGGTCCAGTGCTCGAAGGGTAAGTTGGTGGTCAGGATCAGACTGGTGCGTTCGTAGGCGCGACTGACGACTTCGAAGAGCAGTTCGGCCCCGGCCTTGGAAAAAGGCACATAGCCAAACTCGTCGAGGATTAATCAGGTACTGCTTCTCCAGACGTTTGAGAAAACGTTCGAGCTGGCGATCTTCCCGAGATTCCAGGAGCTGCGTGACCAGAGCCGTCAGGGAGAAGAAGCGGACCCGTTTGCCTTGCCTGCAGGCCGCTTGACCCAAGGCCGTGGCCAGGTGGGTCTTTCCGGTACCCGGATTTCCCATCAAGAGGATGTTCCCCTGGTTTTCGACGATCCCCTCTACCACGCCTTTCTCATTGGGCCGCCCTACCCGACAAAAACACTCGTCGAACAGATAGTGGCTTTGGAGCTGTAGAAATCCTGTAGTCAGCTTCCGCCTGCGGGCTCCCGTGATCTGGGCCACACTGGTGCGGGCGTTGTCGTAGCCGATCCGCCTGGGGACTCCTTGAAGGAAACCGAAGGCGCGCACATGGCCGTCCTGGAAGGTTTCCGTGCATTCCCGGGGATAGGCCGCGATGAACATCGCGTCCGAGTAGGGCAGCTCCAGGGCGAAAAACGCCACCTTGCTCAAGCTCCCCGCTAGCTTCACCAGGGCATAGCCGAAGCCCACCTGCGCTTTCCCGGGCTCTTGCACCAAGGGGACAAAGACCTCCCCACCGCTGCGCTTCAGCTCCCGCACCGCCTCCTTGACCTGGGTGTAGCCCCCGCTGTATCCCTCATCCCGCAGTCGTTCGAAAATACGCTTGGCTGTGTGCCGCTGTTTGCGGGGTAACTCCCGATCGGAGTCCAGGATGGCGGCGATGCGCTCTAGATACGGCCCCAACTTCGGCTTAACCCGCACCGGGGTCCGAAAGGCCGGCGGAGTGGGATGCGCCAGAATCTTCTTGATCGTATCGAAGTGAAGCCCGGTTTCCCGCTGGATCTGCCGGATGCTCTCTCCATCCCGAAGTACCCGTTGTCGAATCTCACACCACTGCTCCATGTCTCGAAACACTCCCTGCTCCCTCCCCTGATTTCTGGAGGCCCCATGCCTCAAAAACCACGGGAGTCTACCAAGGGTGCTTCACTTCTCAACCGGCGTTTACACAGGTAGGAGGTTTGGGAGCGCTTCTGCGGTTCTGAAGGCTCGGATGGGCTTGTTCCGCCTGTCTCGGAAGCGCTCTTCCAGGGACGGAGGGAATCGAGGCGGAGCCCACCCAGCTGGCCGATCGATATTGTGGGGAGCACTTAGGAGGGAGTAAGAAGTGTTGATGTCCATCCTGTTTTCGAGGGAATCCTCCACCGGAGCAGGCTGGCAGCCGCCTGTGGACGTGTATCGCACCTCGTCAGGTTGGGTGATCAAGTTCGACCTGGCTGGAGTTCGCCCAGAGGACGTGAGTGTGAATTTGCGGGGGTCCAGGATCACGGTGCGGGGAATTCGCCGGGATTGGGTGGTGGAAAAGGACTGGCAGCATTACTCGATGGAGATCTCCTACAGCCGCTTCGAGCGGACCATCGAGTTGCCCAGCGATTTGCATCGGACCCGCGTCACTACCGAGTGCCGCTCCGGAATGCTGCTGATCCGGATCACCAGTGAAGGAGATCGACCATGAGCGTCCAGCCGGATAAGTCCCTCGCACGGGCACTCAACCGCAATTTTGAGAGGATGAGCCTGGGGGGTTTGCATGACGAGGCGGAGCTTCGAGGGCACCGTCGCACCTACATCGGGGCCATGCCGGGACGGATCATTCAGGCCATCCGCAGGTCCGCCGCGAACAATTCCGTACTGATGCTGGACGCGGTCGATAAACTGGGCCGTGATTTTCGGGGAGATCCGGCCGCGGCCCTGCTGGAGATTCTGGACCCGGAGCAAACCCGTGACTTCCGCGACAATTACCTCGATCTGCCTTTCGATTTGTCCCCGTTTTCTTCATCACCACCGCCAACACCCTGGATACGGTCCCGAGGCCGTTGTTGGATCGCATGGAGATCCTGCCCCTGGCTGGCTACAGCGAAGAGGAGAAGATCCAGATCGCCATAGCGACACCTGATCCCGCGGCAGCTCGCAGCGACGGGATTGGATGCCGGTCAGTGCACCATCACGGACGATTCCCTGCGTCGAGTCATATCTCGATACACCCGCGAGGCCGGCGTGCGGAAACTGGAGCAATCCATCGGCCGATTGGCCAGGAAGGTGGATCTTCAGTTTGCGGAGGGTGAGACGGGGCCGGTAACCGTCGATCCTGAAGATCTGCCCGAGATGCTTGGGCCGGAGCCGTTTTTCCAGGAAGAGGCTCGGCGGGACCTGCCTGCCGGAGTCGCCATGGGTCTGGCCTGGACCGAGGCGGGAGGAGACATCCTTTATGTAGAGGCCACCTTGTTGCCCGACGGTAAGGGTCTCGCCCTGACCGGACAGCTGGGTGAGGTGATGCAGGAGTCGGCCAAAGCCGCTCAAAGCTACGTATGGTCCCACGCCGAGGAATTGGGCATCGCCAAGCAATCCTTCAAGAATTCGGGCGTCCACGTCCATGTCCCGGCCGGCGCCATACCCAGGGACGGCCCCTCGGCGGGGATCACGATGGCCAGCGCCCTGGCTTCGCTTTATTCGGGATGCGCCGTCCGCAGCGATACCGCCATGACGGGGGAGGTCACCCTGACCGGGGCTGGTGCTGCCGGTGGGAGGGGTCAAAGAAAAGGGAATTATAAGGAGTTTTACCCAAAACTGTACCAATATGGAGGTGCTAGATGATTACTTTCGAGGTTCTGCCTGAGAGAGATGGACTCGGTGGATGGAGGGTTGAGGCGCTCGACATGGAGCCAGACGGGCTCGTGTTGTGCGCCAGCTTTTGGGGTGGGGTTGACTCCGAGAGTCGGGCAAGAGAGTACGCGGAATGGATGAACTCGCATTGCGGCAACCGGGGTACGGCGACCGCAGCCTAGAACTCTACTTCAGCATCAACCACGTCAACGCAGGTGCTCGGGCGAGAGTGATTCGGGGCAGTGTGCCATCTTCCATCCTCGGACCTAACGTTCGACAACTCGTCGAGGAACATACAGCGCCAGTTGTTACTTGAGCCATCGGGTTCAAGGCCAGAACTGCTGTGGCCTGCGAACTGGTAGAACAGGGCTTGGGAGCGCCCATTCTTGGTGCCGAGTAGGTGCGGGCACATTACTCGTTCGTGGGCGTTGTAGATGGCCCAGATGACCTTCTTATTGACTATGGCATCGTGGATCACGTCGTAGGTGGTTCCGTTCATCGCGGCTCACCGTAGCAGTCCGAACTCTTTGCAGTCAAGCGCCCGCACCGTTGATAACGGTTCGGACAGGCGTCATGGTCTTCGATAATTCGGACAGGCGTGACGGCGGCTTTTGCGAATGGGGATTAGCTCTATTTCTCTCGCTTTAGGTATCGCCACTGATCCTTGGGCTTGGGCTTCCCCATGAAGATGGTCTGGGCGATCTCTTCCGGGGTTGCGTCAACGTGGATCGGTTTTTCATACTTGGATTTCCTCTTGGGACGGGCTCTTTTGGGGTTATTCCCGTTCTCAGGCATGGTGTTGTTTCCTCCTGTTCTGTTCATCCTACCGCAGGGCGGGTGTCGCGGGGGTCGCCTCAATGGGAGGCTTCTAAAAAATGCTGGCCTCCCAGTGGGAGCTAGTTTATCACATGCCCTTAGACAACAATATTGTTGCCAAAGAAGTAGGTTTTCAGATAAAATCCGGCGCGCCGAGGTTGAAAGGAGATAGTGTCAGTGTGGCATTGGAAGAAGCCCCCGGTCGGAATCGAACCGACTCATGCAAATCTTGCCAGAGATGTACGTTCCCATTTCGCCACGGGGGCTCAAAGGTTGTGTCACACGGGAAAAGTAGGATGAAGGAAGCTTGTTTCTTCTTTCCAACTTTTCTTTAAGTAAGGCCCGCCGCAAGCGGGCCTTACTATTTCCCACAGGTTAAATCTTACTGTTGCCAGGTGACGGTTCAGGTTCAGATGGCGGAACCGACACCAATCCCTTTCAATGATGGGATTTAGTAGCTACAGGCTAGCTGAATGTTGTACGCTATTGGAAAGGAAATGGATGCCTCCAAAGAAACCTCCACCCAAGCCAAGCCCACCGCCGAAATCGAGCCCAAAGCCAAGCCCTCCCAAACCGTTTCGGGAAAACGTTCGGAAAGACGAGAGAGTTCGACCTCCTTATCCGCCGCCGCCAAAAAAATAGACAGCCGGTTATTTGAAATCTGGCTTTCAATCAGATATCACTCCAAGCGGCAGGAGCATTTTGAGAAGATAGAAACGTGGTCGAGTTTCTTTCTGCTGGTTCTGGGGTCCGGGGCTATGGCTACGACAGCCATTAAATTCCTGCCCACGGAAGCTTCAATCATAGGGATGCTCATTGCGTTTATTACAGCGATGAAGATAGCTTTTAGGTTTGCTTACAGAGCTGCGCGCCATGCTCGATTCGTGGAATCCTTCACTGAGCTTGAGAGCAAACTCCTATTCAGCAAGACCGATGAAGAGGTAGATCAGGTTATAGGGGAACTCCTGAAGTTGGAAGCGAAAGAGCCTCCGGTGCTAATCAACCTGAGCATAATCTGTCACAACGAGGTCGCTATCTCGAAAGGAAGAGAGACTGCACCCTCACTCAGCAGGTGGCAGGGATTCATGGCACGCTGGATGGACTGGCGACCCTATCAGGAAATCAAGTCCTGATACCGCAACCTTTTCCCGTCCATGCCTCGCACCATCGCCTTCATCTGGTCGATGGTGTCCAGAGGCCTGATGTTGTGGCGACCGGAAAACTCATTGACATACCGTTGCAGGTGCTTCTCGCTCATGCGGTGATAGGTGCCGTAGTAGCCCCGCTTGAGCATGGCCCAGAAGGACTCGATGCCGTTGGTGTGGGCTTGACCCTTGACGTACTCACGGACGCTGTGACGGACAGAGGCGTGATTGAAGTCCAGCCAGAGCCGGTTGTAACCGCCGTGATCGTCCGTGTAGACCGTTGACCCTGGCTCGACACGCTCCTGGATAAAGCCTTCTAGTTCATCCTGTGTGGTTCCTTGAATGACGGTGGCGCTGACACGGTTGGTTTCCCGATCTTTGGCACCAGCCACCGGAGTTTTCCCCACGGCTCCACGTCCGGCATTGAGCTTCTTGTTGGAGTGCTTGTTCTTCTCTTTCCCTCCGATGTACGTTTCGTCCACTTCGACGGGTCCGGTGAATCCAGGCAAGCGGCCTTTCCCATCTGCGAAGTTCTCACGAATCCGGTGGGCCAGGTGCCAGGCTGAGGGTTGGGAAATCTTCAAGTCACGGTGGAGCTTCATGCTGGAAACTCCCTTGATATTGGTGGCTATTAGATACATAGCAATGACCCAGACCCGATAGCCTAGATTGGAGCTATGCATCAGAGTATCGGTCTTGGCCGAGAAATCCTTGCGGCAGTCGCGGCACCGATAAGGTTGGGGCTTTCTGGTCTTGCGGACCTGAACATTGTCCGAACCGCACCCAGGGCAATGAACCCCGTGCGGCCAGCGGTTCTCGGTAAACCACTTCTCAGCCGTTACATTGTCGGGGAACATATCAAACAGCGCCACCAGCGACAAACCCTTTCTGAACGCCTTGCCAGGAGCTTTCTTCTCTGTTTTCATGAAACTATTTTACCCAAGAGGTGTGACAGTTTTGGGTAAAACCCCTTATAATTCCCAAAGAAAACGTGCTGGCGGCCCGCCGAGCCGGCATCCTTCGCTTGGTGTTGCCCAAGGCCAATGAGAAAGATCTTCCCAAGGTTCCCCAACACGTTCGCGACGAAATGGAGTTCGTGTTCGTGGAGCGCATTGAAGATGTCCTGGCGGCGACGGTTCCGGAACTTTCGGAGCGGTGGAGCACTAAGGTGGGTTCATGATGTTACCCTTCAAGAAGATATTGGCGCCGACCGACTTTAGCGGAGCTTCCTACGTGGCCCTCGAGAGGGCTGTGGAATTGGCGCAGAACTTCCAGGCTGAACTGTGGCTCCTGTACGTCGTTCCTCTCGTTCCCACCCCCCCGGCGGGGCTGGACTTCGCTTTCGAGGTCCCAGAGTATGAACAAGCTCTGCAGAACGACGCGGAGGAACGATTGAAACGGGTGCAAGAGGAGCGCGTCGACTCTAGAGTCGTCTCCAGATCATTGGTTGGACACGGTGACGCTGCCAAGGAAATCGTCCGTCTGGCCCGAGAAGAAGAGGTCCATCTGATCGTCATCGCCACCCATGGACTCATCGGTTGGCGCCACATTGTTTACGGATCGGTGACTGAAGAAGTGGTGCGTATATCCTACTGTCCCGTACTGACGATCCGCCCCCCCCCAACCTCCGTCCAGCTAAGTGCTCCCTACCATAGATACGGTGATGTTTGCGGAGGGGGCTTGGGAGGCGGGAACTTCCGTTTAGACGGACGAAAAGTATTGGGTGATGGCTCGCAACAGGTGCGGAATATCGGATTTCTCAGCCTGGAGCACCACCTGGAGTCCGTTTTCCTGGGCGGTAGCCGCTGTGATGGGGCCGATGGCCGCGTAATGGAGCTGGTGAATCCCCGCTGCTTCATCCGCCAGCTGCAGGAAGTTGCGGACCGTGGATGAGCTGGTGAAGGCCACCAGATCGGGCGACTTCAGGAGGGCTTCCCGAAAAAGGGCCCGGCTCTGTGCCGGCAGGACGGTATCGTACACAGGTAGCACGGCGACGTGGGCGCCACGTCGGCGCAGTTCCTGGGGCAGGATTTCCCGGGCTCGGCTGGCACGAGGCAGGAGAAATCTCAGGGTACGCAACTCCTCTCCGTTGCGCTGGACGAGAGCTTCAACCAGCCCCTCTGCCTGGTAGGTCTCGGGGATCAGATCTACGGCGTGGTCGAACTCTTCGACTTTGCGGGCGGTGGCGGGCCCGATGACGCCGATCCTGGGTAGAGATCCGGCTCCCCGGGTTTCCTGAATCCTTCGCAGAAAAATGTCCGCTCCGTTGGCACTGGTGAACAGTATCCAGTGGTAGCCGCCGAGTTCCGCGATCGCCCGGTCCAACTCGTGCACGGGACGAGGTTGGATCTCGATCGTCGGAACCTCCAGAACGGTGGCGCCTTTCCTTTCGAGGAGACTTCGGAATGCACTGGCTTGGGCCCGGCCCCGGGTGATGACAATGCGCCGTCCGGCAAGGATCCCCGGGCTCATCTCGATCCCTCTTGGCAGGCTTCCAGCAGTCGATGGGCTCCTTGCGACAGCATCTCGTCAGCCGTCTGCAGGGCCAACCTCTCCAGTTCATGGGACGCCCCCATCCGGGTCCTTCGCAGCCACTCGTTGCCCGAGGGATGAGCGATGAAGGCGGCAAACCAGCCCTTGGCGTTTTCCGTCCAGGCGTGAGCTCCCATCGGAACCTGGCAGCTTCCCCCCATTTTGAGCAGGAAAGTCCTTTCGGCGTTTGCACAAAGACGGGAAGGTTCGTGATCAAGGCAGGAAACCAGTTTTCGAATGTCGAGATCGTCCGTGCGGACTTCAATGGCCAGGGCCCCTTGACCGATGGCGGGAACCATCTCCTCGATCGAGAACAAGTAGTTGATGTGGTCCATCCGTCCGATTCGCTTGAGACCCGCCGCCGCCAGGACCAGACCATCCAAACCCTCTTCTGTTAACTTGCGGAGACGGGTGTCCACATTGCCTCGAATCGGCTCGATGGAGGCATCGGGACGCAACAATCGAAGCTGGACCTGTCGACGCAACGATCCCGTAGCCAGTCGCGGATTGGGGGGCAGACCGTCGGGTGAGGATACTTCATGCCGAGTGACCAGTGCGTCTCTGGGATCCTCGCGCCTGGGGACCGCGTGGATGGAGAGTCCGTCGGGCAGCTGGCCGGGTAGATCTTTGAGACTGTGGACGGCTAGATCAATCTTTCCGTCCAGCAAGGCCTCTTCGATTTCCTTAACGAACCAGGCCTTGGTACTGTCCAGGCCGCTCAAGGAGCCGGCGGAGATGCGATCACCGGTCGTACGAATGATCTCGGTACGGACTTGCTGGGTGGCATCCTGTCGAAGGATCTCTTGCGCTACGAGGCGGGCCTGGCTCAGGGCCAAGAGGCTCCCTCGAGACCCGATCACCACCTCTCTCATGTTTCGTCCTTCAAACGGAACGCCCTGGCAAGAGAGTCGAGCAGATTCTCCCGGCGCTCGGTACCCTGGCTCGGGTTTTTGATCTGCTCGATCAGGGGATGAGCAACTTTGCGGGCAGCCCGGCGAAGCAACTTTTCCAGGCGCTCGTATTCGGCCGGATCCAGATCGTTGGAGTTGTTTTTCAGATCGGCCAAACAAATCTCTTCCATGCGCTGGCGCAGAGCCGAGATGAGAGGGCCGGCGTCCTCGAAGGCTGACCGGCGGAGGTAGTTTTTCACCTCTTCGTCGACGATGTATTCGGCGATCTCGGCCTCGCGCTCACGGCCCTCCAGGTTGGAGTCGACGACCGACTGAAGGTCGTCGATGTCGAAAAGGAAAACATTGTCGATGGAGTTGACCTGAGGGTCCACATTGCGCGGTACGGCGATATCAATGATGAAAAGGGGCCGGTACTTGCGCTGGCGGACCACTGCTTGAACCTGGTCCTTGGACACCACGAATGTTTTGGATCCCGTGGATGCCAGGACAATGTCGCACCGGATCAGATGGTCCTCCAGATCCTGCAGTGAGGTAGCCACCCCGTTGAATTGGGAAGCCAGTCGCTGCGCTCGCGACAGGGAACGGTTGCCGACGAGCACCTGAGACACGCCCGAACTGACCAGGTTTCGAAGCGCGAGTTCGCCCATCTTCCCGGCTCCCAGCAGCAGAGCCGATTTGCCGGCTAGATCACCAAAAATCTTTCGGGCCAACTCCACGGCAACAGAGCTGATCGAGATGGCCGAAGAGGCAATGCCCGTCTCTGTCCGCACCCGCTTGGCGACGAAAAAAGCTCGGGGAAGCAGCCGGTTGAACTGGTTGCCGATACTGCCGGCCTGAACGGCACTCTGATAAGCCTGTTTGAGTTGGGACAGGATTTGCGACTCGCCAACCACCATCGAGTCCAAGCCACTGGCAAGCCGGAACAGGTGTCGGACTACTTCTGCTTCGCGCAAGCTGTACAGATAGGGCTGAAGGTCCGATCGATCGATCTTGTGGTACAGCGCGATGAAGCTCTCCATCTTTTCAAGCACGTGGGATGTCTGCCGGGCGTGACCCACAATCTCTACTCGGTTGCAGGTGGAGAGAATCATCCCCTCCCGCAGGCCGAATCTGCCGCGGAGTTCCTTCAGGGCGGTCACCAGTTCATCCGGTGCGAAAGCGATCCGCTCTCGAAATTCCACGGGTGTGTTCCGGTGGTTCAGACCGATCAAGCCAAACTTGAGAGAGTCTCGCCTTGGCACTAGATCTTCGGTGGAAGTCGCGACCGTTTGACGGGAGATTCCGCTGACCAGCGGCCCCCGTGTCCTCTTTGTCAAAACTTGTGGAGACCTCCCAAGTAACTGGCTCCGAGGAACGTGAAAAGCACGGATATGAAGCCCGCCAGGCTGATTACCGTGGCACGCTTTCCACGCAATCCAGCCGTCAAGCGTAGGTAGAGCAGGACCAGGTAGATTCCCCAGGTCACCAGAGCGGCGATCACTTTCGGGTCCCTCTGCCAGCCGTGCACCCAGTCCTGCTCGGCCCAGATGACGCCGGCCAGAAGGCCTAGAGTCATGAACGTGAAACCGGAGATCAGGAAGTGCGAAAACAGCTCGTCCAGAGAGCGCAGAGACGGAAGCTGGTGGTAGAAGGTCTTGAGTTGTTTTTTCTTCAGCTCCCTCTCTTGAAAAAGATACAGCAAACCAGCAACGAAGGTGACGAAGAACATCGCGTAGGCCAGGAACAGGAAGGTGGTGTGCAGATAAATCCACGAACTTTGCAAGATGGCGGGAATGGGGGAGGCCTTGATGATGGTGGTGCCCAGCATCAGGACGGTGACCAGCGGCAGGAGGAAAATGCCGAGTGCCCGGATCCGGTAGCGCAGATTCGAGAGCAAGAAGCACAGTGACACGGTCCAGGCAAAAAATGCCAACGACTCTCTCAGCCCGACAAGAGGGAAGTGCGATGTCTCCAAGCCTCGAGCGATCAGGAAACCGGTATGAAGGGCGAATCCCACTCCCACCGACGTGGTGGCTACCCGGAAGAAGAAATCCCTTTTCGCCGTAAACGCAATGAGGCTGTGAAAAAGCCCCACTAGATAGAAGACCAAAGCCGAGCTGAAGAATAATCCGCTCATGGTTCGTATTATATAGCACTCCGTTTATACGGCACGGAAGCGATGCGTTCTCCGGGACTCCGGCCGAGGCTGGGCGAAATTGGCGGCTTTCGTTTCGGGTCCCGATGGTCCTTCGCGCCGCCTGAGCCGGGGGCCGGGCGGCCCTTGGCATATGGTATGATGGCGCCCGTGAATTGGACCCAGATCGATCCGGCTTGGCTGCTCATGAACGCGGCGGTTCTCCTGTTCTCACTGAGCCTGCACGAGTCGGCTCACGCCTGGATGGCCGATCGGCTGGGAGACTACACGGCCCGTTACCTGGGTCGAGTCACGCTGAATCCGGTGGTGCATGTCGATCCGGTGGGAACACTTCTGTTTCCGCTCATCGGATTGCTGGCTGGAGGCATCATTTTCGGCTGGGCCAAGCCAGTTCCGGTAAACACGGTCCACCTGGCCAATCCCAAGAGAGACCATGTTCTCATCGCGGCCGCAGGCCCAGCCAGCAATGTCGCGGCAGCCGTGGCCTTCTGGTTGGGCCTCAAAGTCTTGACCGGTTTTTTCGCCTACCAGCTGCTGGCACAACATCCTGTCATTTTACCCCTTTACCTGCTGTTCCGAATTGGCGTCCTGATCAACGTCGTTCTGGCGGCTTTCAATTTGATTCCGGTACCGCCCCTCGATGGCAGTTGGATTCTTTCGGGGTTGATGCCGGACTATTTTTCCGACTGGATGGATTCCATCCGGCCTTACGGGTTCCTGGTCCTCATCGTACTCTTGTGGACTGGCTTTATCGGTATGATTCTTGGACCCGTCTTGACCATCGTCCACCGTCTCACGCTGTAGATCATCTCCTTTGCACCAACCATGTCCATGAAGGAACGAATTTTCAGTGGGATGCGTCCGACCGGCCGTCTGCACTTGGGACACATGGTCGGGGCGCTCGAGAACTGGGTAAAGCTACAAGATCGGTTCCAGTGTATTTACGGGATCGTCGATTGGCACGCTTTGACATCGGAATACCGGAGCGTGGACGGGATTGGCGATCACGTCATCGAAATCGCAATCGACTGGCTCGCGGCTGGAATCGATCCGGAAAAATCGATTCTCATGGTCCAATCGTTGGTCCCGGAACACGCCGAGTTGCATCTGCTGCTTTCCATGATTGTCCCCCTGCCTTGGTTGGAGCGCGTCCCCACTTACAAGGAGCAGATCCAGCAGCTACGCGAGAAAGATCTTTTCACCTACGGCTTTCTGGGATACCCGTTGCTGCAGGCTGCCGATATTTTGGTGTACAAGGCGCAACGGGTGCCGGTGGGGGAGGATCAGGTTTCCCACATCGAGTTGTGTCGAGAAGTCGCCCGGCGTTTCAATCATTTCTACGGGCCGGTCTTTCCGGAGCCACAGGCCCAGCTGACTGTTTCACCCCGTCTTCCGGGAACGGACGGACGCAAGATGAGCAAGAGCTACGGCAATGAAATCCGGTTGTCGGAGGACCCCAAAGAGATCCATCACAAAGTGATGACCATGGTGACGGATCCTGCCCGAGTGCGCCGCAGCGATCCCGGTGATCCGGCAAAGTGTCCGGTTTTCGATCACCACCGCGTTTTCACGGACCTGGAAGGACAACGATGGGCCGCCGAGGGTTGCCGGACTGCGGGGATCGGATGCACTGACTGCAAGAAGCGATTGTTGAAACACATGATCGAGGTGGTGGAACCTCTCCATGAGAAAAGGGTCGCTCTGGAGAAGAACCGCAGTCAGGTCAAGGAAATTCTGGTGAAGGGATCTGGCCGAGCCCGATCTCTGGCCCAAGAGACGCTGGCCGAAGTGCGTCAGGCCATGAAGATACAGTACATCTGAGATGTCCGTACCCGCCGCCAATCCCGATTATCGGGTCGCTCTGGAGATGTTCGAGGGGCCACTCGATCTGCTCCTGCATCTGGTCCGGACCCAGGAAATCGACATCCAAGACATTCCCATTGCTCGCATCACCGAGCAGTACCTGAGTTACCTTCAGTTGATGAAGGACCTGAACATCACGGTAGCCGGGGAATACCTGGTCATGGCGGCCACTCTGATCCATATCAAGTCGCGTCTCCTGCTGCCGCAGTCACCCGCTGGCGTCCCCGAGGAAGAGGACCCCCGAAAGGAACTGACGGAGCAGCTAGTCGAGTACGATCGATTCAAGACGGCGGCTCACTTGCTCTACGAAAACGAGACCGTCGAGTTGTCTGTCTGGGCACGGGGGCGAAGTGAGTTTGAAGAGCCGGGCGAAGAGGCGCTGGTCGTCAATGCCTTTGATCTGATCCAGGCCTTTCACCGGATCGTCGAGAGATACAAGGATCAGATGGTGCATCCGATCGAGCCGGAGAAAGTAACCCTGGAGAGCCAGTTATTCGAAATCCGGTCCCTGTTGAAGGTGCAAAAGGAGTGCCTGTTCTCCTCCTTCTTCAAGGGTGGACTCTCTCGGCTGCATCTGGTCCTGACCCTACTGGCGTTGCTGGAACTGACCCGGCTGGGCGAAGTGCAGATTTTTCAGAAACGGCTCTTCGAAGACATTCGCATCCTGGCATGCTGATGGACTCTCTGTCGAATCAGCTGCTGGCGATCCTCTTTGTGGCTCGGGAACCGGTCACTTTGCCGCAGGTCAAGGAGGTATTCGCCGAGGCCTCTATCGACGAAATTCGAACCGCCCTCGAACGACTTCTAGCGGGTTTCAACGACCTGCAGGGGGCGGTCGTCATTCGGCGCATTGCGGGTGGGTATCGAATGACGAGCCGACCCGAACACCATGAGGTGATCCGAGGCTATTTGAGGACCAGACCATCGGCCCGACTCTCGCTTCCCGCCTTGGAGACCCTAGCCGTCGTTGCCTACCGCCAGCCGGTCACCCTCCCCGAGATCAACGAGATTCGGGGAGTGAGGGCCACCGCCACGATCCGGACCTTGCTGGAGAAGAAGCTGATCGAGACGCGGGGCCGAAAGAAGGTGGTGGGCCGTCCTGTCCTCTACGGGACCACCCAGGAATTCTTGGTGCACTTCGGACTCAGCGATCTCACCGAGTTGCCCACGCTTAGCGAAATGGAAGAAATTCTGCAGGGTTCGGAAGCCTGACCTTCCCCGAGAGGGGCGGGCCCGGTGACGCTGGCCGGCTCCCGGCCTGATAAGATAAACTTTTGAGCCGAGTCATGGGGGAACGTTTGCAAAAGCTGATCTCCCGGGCGGGAGTCGCTTCGCGCCGCAAGGCTGAAGTTCTAATCCTGAAAAAACGCGTTAGCGTCAACGGCAGGACTGTTTCCCAGCTCGGAGTCCGCGTGGATCCCGTCTGGGACCACGTAAAGGTGGATGGTAGGCGCATCCGCTTGCAACCGCTGGAATCCTACGTCCTCAACAAGCCGAGGAAAGTCCTCAGTGCCGCTGCCGATCCAGCCAAGCGCCCCCTGGTCACGCAAATCATCCGATCCAAAGGAAAAGTCTATCCGGCCGGCCGTCTCGATTACCATAGCGAGGGTCTGATTGTGTTGACCAATGATGGAGAACTGGCGGCGCGTCTCACCCGGTCTTCCCAGCTGGCCAAGGTTTACCAGGTGAAGGTAAGGGGACGCCCCGACGAGCAGCGACTCAATCGCCTACGGCGGGGAGCCAGAATCGAGGATCAGGTGTTTCGGCCTTGTGAGATCATCTTGCTGAAGGCGGCCCATAACTCGTGGTACAAAGTGGTTCTCAGGGAAGGGAAGAACCGTCAGATTCGGCGCATGTTCGAGTACATCGGCCATCCAGTTCAACGCATCCGTAGGATCGCCATTGGTCCCCTTCTTCTGGGCCATCTGAAGCCGGGAGAATCCCGCAGGTTGACCCACACGGAACGGTCCCAAGTGATGGGTACCGTGATGATCAGGCGACCGAAGCGGTTGCTTCCGAGCAACCGTTAGGCAAAGGCCCATGTTCACTGGAATCGTTCGGGAAAAAGGAAAGATACTGGCCAAACGACAAACAGAGCAGGGAGCGGAGTTTGAGATTACCTGCCGCCAGCTTTTGGAAAGTCTCAACCTGGGAGACAGCATCTCGGTGGACGGCGTGTGCCTCACCGTGTCGGGGCGAGGCCAGGACTCATTTCGAGTGGAGGTCACACCGGAAACTCTGCGAAGGAGCAATCTGGGGGCCCGGGAGGAGGGCGACGCCGTGAACCTGGAGCCGCCGGCCCGGCTGACGGATTTTCTCGGTGGCCACTTGGTTCAAGGCCACGTAGACGACACCGCCCGCCTGGCCTCCGTGCGACCCGATGGCAACTCAAAGGTGTTATGCGTGGAGGCCTCTACGGAGGTGCTCCGCTACTGTGTGCTCAAGGGTAGCATCACCATCAACGGAGTGAGCCTGACCATCTCCGGCTTGAACGCGCGTTTTCTGGAAGTGACAATAATCCCACATACTCTGGAGGTGACCAACTTTGGTGATTTGAAGCCGGGCGACAA
Source organism: Acidobacteriota bacterium (assembly GCA_965205565.1). GTDB lineage: Bacteria > Acidobacteriota > UBA6911 > RPQK01 > CBDBID01 > CBDBID01. The sequence goes on along the minus strand of CBDBID010000001.1, from coordinate 23,551 downwards.
GATGAATGTCGAAGTAGATGTTGTCAGCAAATACGTCGAGTCCCATGTGAGGAGTTTCTTGCGAAACTCGACCTTGCTCGTTCTGTTGTTGCTTCCGGTCAGCGCTCTGGCGGGAGGATTCACTCCGGGACCCAAGACCCTTCTGATCTACGAGAGCGAAAGTGGGGGCCGTCAGTATCAATTGCTTCTGAGGTTGGCTCGCTTCCGTCCGGACATCTTTTTGGAGTGGGAGTCGGGGGTGGGGCAGGGCACCGTTCATCTGCACCGCAGGGCGGTGGAGAGCGGAGAACACTTCACCGTTCAGCAGTTGTTCGAAGGTGGGGTCGACGTGGAATCGGCCAAGGTGATGACACTGTGGCTCTCCCGTCGAATCTACGAAGAACTGCTCCAGAGAGGTAAGAAGAAGATCAAGCTGAACGGTCTGTCGGTGCGTCTCCAGCTGGTCGGAGAGCGCTCCTACTCCGTAAAGGTCGACCAGAAAGATCAGAAGGTCGCCGCCATCGAGGTGAGCGACGATCTGAACGGAAACTGGATGTTTTTGAAAGATGCTGGCAATCCGCTGTTGTTGCGGTACCAGGGACGTTACTTTGCGCAGCGGCTGAAACTGGTGTCCACCAATTCCACCCAGAACCTTCGCTGGACTCCCACCATTCCCCCCGTCAAATAGAGCCAGGTCGACACGCTTCGGGCCGGTCGCCCTCCCCAATCCAATTCCATTCCGTGCGGAAATCCGAGGACAGACAGGAGGTGCCACCCTCCGAAATTAGGGAGGACTCTGTCTCACCTCGGGAGGGAGCGTCGAGAAGGTCCTATGCTGTCGCCGTCCCGTCCGTTCCCCGGGTTCCCTGCCGGAAACCGCCGTTTTTCGGTATAATGAGGTCTTTTCCAATTTGGGGGAGAGCCGCACCATGAGCTTGGCTGGCGTGCGAGAAGCGATCCAGGACATCAACGACGGCAAGATGGTCATCGTAGTCGACGAAGAAGACCGGGAAAACGAAGGGGACCTGACGCTGGCGGCCGAAAAAGTGACGCCGGAAGCAATCAACTTCATGGCCACCTATGGACGAGGGCTCATTTGCATGCCCATGACCGCCGAGCGCTTAGATGAATTGAACATTCCGCTGATGGTTTCCGACAACGAATCGGTACATGGAACCGCCTTCTGCGTGAGCATTGAAGCCCGTCACAACGTGTCCACGGGAATCTCGGCTGCCGACCGAGCTGTGACGGTCCTGACCACCATCGACTCGAATACCCGTCCTGAGGATTTGATCCGTCCAGGACATGTATTTCCGCTGCGGGCGCGGCGGGGAGGAGTCCTGAAGCGTGCCGGTCAGACGGAAGCGGCCGTGGACCTGGCTCGCCTGTCCGGCCTGGAGCCCGCCGGTGTGATTTGCGAGATCATGAACGAGGACGGGACCATGGCGCGTCTTCCCGAGCTGAAGGTCTTCGCCAAGAAGCACCACCTGCGAATCATGTCCGTCGTTGACCTCATCAAGTTCCGGCTGAAAACGGAAAAGTTCGTTCGCCGTATGGAAAGCATACCCTTTAAGAGCGAATTCGGGGATTTCACTCTCATCCTCTTTGAGAATTCACTGGACGGCGACTATCACCTCGCCTTGGTCAAGGGCGAGCTGGAAACAGACCGTCCGGTCCTAGTGCGGGTTCAAACCGAATCGGTCCTCAGCGACGTGTTCCTGAGCCGTAAGAATCCAGGCGGCAGGGAGTTGCGACGCTCCCTGGAACTCATCGAGGCGGAAGGATCAGGAGTGGTGGTGTATCTTCGATTGAAAGAGCAGGGAAAACTCCTGCTGCAGGAAGTGCGCCGCCACCAAAGGGAGGAGAATCTAGGCTCTCGGTTAGCCAACTTTCGCGACTATGGAATTGGAGCCCAAATCCTAGCGGACCTGGGTTTGCACCAGATCCGACTCCTGACCAATCATCCCAAAAGGATCGTGGGTTTGGAGGGCTTTGATTTGAATATAGTCGAACAACTGCCCATCTCGGTTGAGGGAGTAGCTTCCCGGCTTTCGGCTGATCCGCAACGTGCCGACCTTGGAGGCATCGCCTAAACTGCAACCCGTTACCGGAACCTCCCGCCCGAACAGAAGGGTGATTCGCTCGATTTCCCCAAATACCCGAGTGGGTTTGGAGACGTCGGACGTGAAACGGGGGCTTCTGGAATCCCTGTCCGACTCCTTTTCCCCGATCTCAGTGGGTTCCCTCCGATGGTCTCCTGGCGACTTTTGCTGGGTTGACCGCATCTAGTAGTGCGGGCGGAACGCAAAATGATGAAGCGATGGCAGCTTTTGCTGACGATTTTCTCCGTGTTGGGACCGGGTGTGGCCGGACCCATCCCGGAGGGGCCTCCGGACTCAGGCTACGTCCAACTTTCCGGCCTTGATTTCATCAACAAGAGTCGCTTGATCTTTACCGGGAAAGTCGTGCGCCAGGAGAGCTATTGGGACCCCAGCGGACGCCTCATTATGACCCGTTATGTGTTGCGTGTCCTGGAGCCGCTCAAAGGTGAGTCTGGATCGTACGTCGAAATCGTGGAATACGGCGGGACGGTGGGTGAGGAGACGATGTCGGTGGCCCATGCCGCCAGCTACATTCACGACCAGGAATACGCGGTTTTCTCTTACCGCGACTTGTTGGGTAACCAGCGGACCCTGGGTGGCTCCATGGGACAGTTTCAGATCCTAGGGGACAGGGCCGGCGGTCGCTATCTGCGGCTGTATCCCTCCCACCCGCTGCGCGCTTTACTGGGACTGCCGAGTTCGCTGCTGCAAGTGGAACGGTTTTTCGACCAGCTGCGACATGCGCAAGCCGGAGCCACGCGATGAAACGACGGGTCTTTTCCTCAGTGCTGGTTTTGCTGGCGACCTGCCTGTGGTTTCTTCAGACTGGTTACGTCGTGCAAACCAGGCTCGATCGCATCCACACGGCCTGGGATCCCGCCCGTTACCCCATCGTGATCAGACCTTCGATCTCCCTGGCCCAGTCTCTCCGCTTTGAAGCGGGGAGCCAACCCCTGGTGGCTTTAAGGGAAGCTTTGGAGCGTTGGGTTCGGGTTTCCTCTTTAGTAGTTCTCCTGGGCGAAGAGAGTTCCCGCCGCGATGCGGGGCGGGACGACGTGAATCTGGTGACGATCGCAGACAGTGATGTCAACCGCAACCTCGTGGGCTCGGCTCTGGGCACCTCGGTGCGCTGGACGAGTGGCGCCCGGATTACCGAAACGGATGTTATTTTCAACCCGGAACAGACCTGGAGCACGCGGGAAACGGACGATTTCAGAGTCAAGAACTTCTTGGATGTCGGGTTACACGAATTGGGACACAGTTGGAACCTCGGTCACTCCATCAGCCGGGCTTCGACTCTTTATTTCCGCACTCAGGGATTCAACTGGGGTTTCAACCGACTGGCGCAGGACGATCGCTCCGGCATCCAGACCAGTTATCCCCTGGTGGGCCTGAAGGAGATCACGGGGAACATCTCGGGGAGGGTCACGAGGAACGGCGATCCGGTGTTTGGAGCCTTCGTCGTGGCCGTCGACGAATCTGGCGTGCTGTCGGCCAACGCCATCACCCTGCCCGATGGAGGGTATCGAATTCAGAACATTCCGCCGGGTCGGTATACGCTTTACGTTGAGCCGCTGGATGGTCCTATGACTCCTCAGGCAGTCCGCGGTGGAATCTTTGATGCTCCACCTTCCATGGTCACGGATTTCCCTTCCCAGTTTTATCAGAACTCCAGAGAGCCCCGCGTGAGGGTCGCTTCCGAAGTCACCGGTGTCGATTTCGAAGTGGGACGGGGTGCGATTGCCGGTCCGGAGTTCGTGGGAACTTCTTCGGACGCTTTTTCCGCCTCCTTCGCCACCACCCCTGCCGAAGCCCTGCAAGGGTCGAACACCCATTACGTCGTCGCCGGGCAGGGGGTCGATGGTCTACCCGAAGAGCAAGCGATTTTCTTCCTGGGCAACCACCTCAAGACGGGCTCACTCGTCGCCCAAGCGGTTTCGACGGATGGCAACCCGGTCAAATGGTACCCTTTGACGGTCCCCTCTGACACGCCCCTGGGAGAATACACGGCATTCCTGCAAACCGAGCAGGCTTTCGGTGTGATCACCGGGGGGTTGCGAGTTGTGCCCCGGCTGCGCTTCGGCCTCGCTTTTGCACAATTCGCCCACATTCCGGGTACAGCCGTTTCCGAACTTTTCTTGGTGAATGTAGATCGGGACGCACCCACCCGAGGCACCATTTCAGCTCGAGCTTCCAATGGTGATCGGAGGGTGGTCCGAATGAATCCAGAGGGGGTGGCGGTAGGAACCGTCTTGGATCAGGAATTGGCCCTACAGCCAGGGGGATCTGCTGCCATCCAAACCAGCGGCGGCGATCTATTTATCGGGTCTCTTCGGACTCGGGCCAACGGGTGCGTAGGGGGCACGGTTCTGTTTCAGACGCCTTTTGGAACGACGGGTGTCGGTCCCAGCATACCGCTGTTCACGGTGGTCGCCCCGATTGACATCCGGAGTGGTCAGCTGGTCAACACCGGGTTGGCCATCACCAACCTCAACAGCCAACCCGTGCAGATCTATCTCGGGGTTCAAAACAAGGCAGGAATCCGCCAGGGCCACAACGTCATAACTTTGCCTGGAAACGGCCAGATTTCCCGGTTCATTCGAGAGGAGCGGGATGACGAGTCGCTGATTTCCAGGTTGCCGGACAACCTTCAGGGAACCGTGGTGGTCACCGCCAACCGGGAAATTGGGGTGACGGTAATCCGGACGGCAGAGGGGGTCTTTACCACTTTTCCAGCGGTCCAGGGGCGGGTTCGACGCAGCAGCCATTTCGCTCAGTTCGTTCATTCCGGGAGCCTGCGATCTAGCCTTCTGCTGGTGAATCCTTCTGGAGTTGCCTCGGCTAACGTGACGGTGCAGGTCCGTCAATCCAGCGGATCGCAAGCCGCCGTCACCCTCAATCGGGAACATCTGGCAAACGGTCGAAAGACCTTCGTGCTCCCTCCCTTGGGCAGCGAGATCCTGGAAACTCACGGCCGCGCCGAAGTAATCGGTTCGGTGGAAGTTTCGTCGGATGTCCCGGTCGGCGGGGTCGTGCTGTTCAGCTCTCCGAAAGCGGGTACCACCGGGGTGGGTGAGAGCTTCCCCATGAGCCGAATGGTGGTTCCGGTGAGTCGGGAGCTGGGCATGGACACCGGAGTGGCGGTGGTGAACACGGAGGATCGATCGGTCAAGCTGGACCTTGTGATTCGCAATTCGCGGGGTGAGATCGCAGCCGGACCTTTAACCTTGACCCTGAAGCCGCGCGAGCAGAAGGCGCGTTTCCCCAGTGAGCTTGGTTTTCAACTGGGTCCAAGCTTTACTGGATCGCTGTGGATCGAGGCCGATGGACTGGTCGCCGCCACGGCCATCCGCCAATCCCCCGGCATTTTGACGACCTTCCCGGTCATCAGACTGGAAAAAGCGATCACGCCCGCCCCGCGATAAGGCATAGGCCTCTCAGGTCGGGTTTTCTGACCCCAATCCCCCGTCATCTGTCCGATTTGGGGGCAATGTTCTGGTTGGCTCGAAACCGATTTTCAGGATCGTATCGAGTCTTCAGCTCTGCCAGTCGTGAGTAATTCGAACCGTAGGCGGCCCTGGGGCGAGGCCTATTTGGTTACGACTTTTCCGCCAGATAGCCCTGACGGTGGTTCACTTTCAGTTTGTCCATCTTGCCGTTACCGTCCAGGTCGACCTCGACTTCGACCTTGATCTTTCGGAACTTGCCGTCTTTCTTGGTGTTAGAAGGAACGTAGCTGATGGAGTATTGGTGCCGGAGCATGTTGGAGATGGTCTGGAACACAGCGGGATAATCACCGACATACCTCGGAAAGAAGGTGTCTCCGCCCGTCGATTTGGCGAAGGCCTTCAGAACGGCGTCGGCACGATAGAAATCATGGCGCCGGCTGGCAGTCATGCGCACGTTGTACATGGTACGAAAGAGCTGTCCGAGACCGAGCGCATAAATCACCACATGGGTCTTCTTGACACGATTCAGAGCCTCGTCCATATTCTTCTTGCTCAGCGTGTCCAACCCGGTGGAGATCAGAACCACGGCCGTCCGGTCGTCCACTTCTTCCAGCCGGTCCAGAACATCGAAGATCGTGTCATAGAGGCAGCTCTCCGAAAAACTGGGGAAGCTCAAGCGCCGCAAAGAGTCGAAGGCCTCGAACTTGTTCTGCGTGAAATCGACCAGGATCTCGGGCCGAAGGTCATAGGCGATGACGGCAAACCAATCTTCCGGCCTCATCTGCTCCACGAACATGTGAGAGGCCATCCAGGCTTCATAGAGCACTTCCCAGGGAAGAACGTTGCTGTATTCGGTGACCATGACAACCGTCATCGGCGCCTCGATGGAGGTGAAGTTTACGATCTCCTGCTCGACCTTGTCCTCATATATCTTGAAGGTCTTTTTTTGTAGTCCCTGGATCAGGTCGCCCCTCTTTGTCCGAACGGTGACATCCACCCGGACCTGGTCCACAGCGACCCGAAGAGCGGTCTGGCTTTTCGGTTTGTCCTGTTTTTCCTCGATGTCTTTTTTTTCTCGGGAATCGCCATCCTGTGCCGGAGCGGCCATGGCAACGGCCAGAACCGGCAGTGCGATCAGAGTTACGAATCGTTTCATGCGCACTCCCTCTAGGTAAGATGTTTCCGTTAAGGCATAGTAACATTCTGGCTTTCTTATGGTAAAATTCCCGGCGTGGCTAATCGAGACAGGGAGCGGCGCCTGGTGGAATTCCTACAGCAGTATTCTAGCGCCATCGTGGCCTTCAGTGGGGGTGTGGACAGCTCTTACCTAGCTTTCATGGCTCATCGGGTGCTGGGCTCGCAGGCTAGAGCGGTCACTTCAATCTCCCCTTCCGTGTCGGAACTGCAGAGAGAGATGGCGATCGAGTTTGCACAAAGCTATGGACTCAATCACCAGTTGATCCACACCCATGAGATGGAAAATCCCGAATACACCAGGAATTCATCCCAGCGCTGTTTTTTTTGTAAATCGGAGCTCTACGAGCAGTTGGAGCGCTTGCGTCTCGAGACGGGTACTGAAGTCATCTTCGATGGCAGCAATCAGGATGATCTGACGGATTTGCGTCCCGGTAGGCGCGCCGCCGATGAGTCGGGTGTCGTCAGTCCCCTCGTTGTCGTACAAATGACCAAGTCTGACATTCGGGCTTGTTCCAAGCGTTGGCGGTTACCGACATGGGACAAGCCGGCGATGCCCTGTCTTTCCTCTCGCTTCCCCTACGGAACGGCCATCACCGCGCAGGCCCTGCGGCAAGTGGACCGGGCCGAGAGTTTCCTGCGGCATCTGGGACTGGAGAACTTTCGGGTTCGCCATCACGATCAGCTGGCACGCATCGAGGTGGATCGAGAGGAGATGGGTCGACTTCTGAGTCTGGATCTCTGGGAGCGCATCCACCGAGAGTTTCGACGTCTAGGTTACGTCTATGTCACCCTGGATCTGGGAGGATTTCGCTCCGGCTCACTGAACGAGGTTCTCCAGATCGAGACCGGCCAGCTTGGCAAATCGGTTTGAATTCGATCTCGCTCTCGACTCATTTCAGGCGGCTACTAACGTCCTGGCGTCCGGGCCATGGCGGCAATCCGAGGTGGACCCGCTTGCCCCTGTACCAGATCGCCTTTGCCCTGTTCCTCTGCATCGGTACCTGGCTTTGGGGGGCCGGCCGGCCGGCGGTCCCGGCCCGAAATGGCATGGTGGTATCGGGTCAGGGATTGGCCAGTCAAGTGGGTGTTGACATTCTCAAGCAAGGTGGAAATGCCGTGGACGCCGCCGTTGCCGTCGGTTTTGCTCTGACCGTGGTGCATCCGGCCGCCGGCAACATCGGGGGAGGCGGGTTCATGGTGATCCATGAGGCTTCCTCGGGTCGGGACTACAGCCTGGACTATCGTGAGACGGCTCCGGCCAGCGCCCACCGGGACATGTATCTGGATGCAGCCGGAAACGTTCGCGAGGGGTTGTCCACCCGCGGGCATCTGGCTTCCGGCGTGCCGGGTTCGGTAGCCGGAATGCACCTGGCTTGGAGCAAGTTCGGAAAGTTGCCGTGGGCCCGGTTGATCGGACCGGCCACCCGTCTGGCTCGGGAAGGCTTTGCGGTCAGCTCCGCCCTCGAGCGCTCGCTCCTGAAGTACCGCGAACGTCTGTATCTGTGTCGGGAAAGCCGGCGGGTCTTCCTGCGCGACGGTGAACCGTATCGAGAGGGAGACATCCTGCGACAACCCGACTTGGCCAACACCTTGGAGAGGATCGCTCAGGATGGGCCTGGTGCTTTTTACCAGGGGGTTATCGCGGACCGGATTGTCGATGACATGAAGGCCCATGGTGGCCGCCTGACCCGGCAGGACTTGGCAAACTACCGCTCTCTCTGGAGAGAACCCGTGCGGGGGTCCTACCGGGGGTACGAAATCGTTTCCATGGGACCTCCCAGCTCGGGAGGTGTCGTCTTGCTGGAGATGACCAACCTGATAGAGGCATTCCCCGTGGCTCAGCTGGGATTCAACTCCAGTCTGTTCCTGCATCTTAAGGCGGAAGTTATGCGCCTGGCGTTCGCCGATCGGGCGGCCTTTCTGGGAGATGCCGACTTCTCTTCCGTCCCAGTGGACGAGCTCATCTCCAAGAGGTATGCGACGCAGCGCAGAAAGCGGATCGACAAGCAATGGGCTGCACCCAGCACTGTCGAGTCACGGGGAGAGCCCAGCTGGTCTGAGAGCCGGGAGACGGCTCATTATTCGGTGGTGGACAAAGAAGGGAGCGCTGTGGCCGTTACCACCACCATCAATGGGAGTTACGGCTCGGGGGTCACCATCCGAGGGGCGGGGTTCCTGATGAACAGTACGATGGACGACTTCACGGTCAAACCTGGGGTGCCCAACATGTTCGATCTGATTCAGGGGGAGGCCAACACGATAGCCTCAGGCAAGCGGCCTCTGAGCGCCATGACACCCACGTTGGTGAAGAAGGACAGCGCGGTCTTCCTGGTTCTGGGAAGCCGCGGAGGGCCAGCCATCATCAACACGGTTTTTCAAGCCCTGCTCAATGTCATCGACTTCGACTTGGACATTCAACGGGCCATCGACGCGCCCCGTATCCATCACCAGTGGCTTCCCGATCGAATCGAAGCGGAGCCGGATGCCGTGGTCCGCGATACGGAAATAGCCCTCCAGGAGAAGGGTCACCGCCTGATCATCCGGGGTGAGCAGATTGGTGAGGCCAACTCGATCCTGGTGGAACCTGACTCCGGAATTCGGTGGGGCGCCGCAGATCCACGGGGGGCGGAAAGCCAGGCGGTCGGATACTGATCCCTTTGTCCCTTCCGCAGATACGGTGATATTTGGCATCCGCGGGTGTCGCGCTCGCCACAAACGGGACCGCATGTATGAAATGGGGTCCTAGTCTAGTTCTCATCTGGAAAAGGATAAATAGTTGTAAATAAAAGGCTTAGGCCGCATCTTCGACCTCCATTGTTGTCGTGGTGTCTTGGTACAATAATGTTCACAAAACATTGAAACAACAAGACTTACGGCAAAGCCAGGAGGTCAAAGATGCGTCAAAGTCGTGAAAATCAGCTGCCGCTGACTCCCCTCTGGCCCGATCACCAGCACGCACAGGAACTGCGGGAGATTTCCAAGATCCTCGATGAAAATTCTAAGCTGAACGAACGGGTCTGGCAAGATCTCAGTGAGGCAGACTCGACAAAAGGGGCTCCGGGAATGAGCGGGGAGCAGGTGTTGCGCTGTGGTGTGATCAAACAGATGCATCAGTTCTCCTATGACCGCTTGGCCTTTCACCTGGCCGATTCTGTGAGCTTGCGGGCCTTCTGCCGGCTGCCTTTGGGCTGGACCCCGGCTCGTTCCACCCTGGCCGAGAACCTCTCGCGCATCCGCCACTCAACCTGGCGGGCCATCAACGCGGCGCTGGTGGACTGGGCCTGTGAGCAAGGCTTGGAGAAGGGAGAGAAGGTCAGAATCGACGCCACCCCGGTGGAGAGTGAGATCCACCACCCCACCGATAATCAACTGCTCTCTGATTGCGTACGGGTGCTGGCCCGTTGGCTGGGACGACTTTCTTGTTTTGTCGACTTCCCTTACCGGGATCATGGCTTGCGGGCTCGCCGCCGCTGTCTGGCCATCAGCAATGCCCGCCGTCAGACCCTGCGCATTGGCCCTTATCGCGATCTGCTCAAAGTCACCCGCAAGATGGCAGGCTACGCCCGGGCAGCCCTGGCGGTCTGCGAAGACTCCAGCCATCCCCGTGTTGTGCGAGAGAGGAGCTTACTCGAACACTACCTGGAACTGACCCATCGAGTGATCGATCAGACCGAGCGTCGTGTTTTGCGGGGGGAATCGGTCCCGGCCAGCCACAAGGTGGTTTCCATTTTCGAGGAGCACACCGATCTGATTCGCAAAGGCGGCCGGGAAACGGTCTATGGGCACAAAGTTTTTCTATCCTGTGGCAGATCCTCTCTGATCCTGGATTGTCTGCCGGTGCGGGGCAACCCGTCCGATAGCACTTACCTGGAGACGATGCTAGATCGGCACTGCCATCAATACGGCTCTTATCCGCGTCAGGCCAGCTTGGACGGGGGCTTTGCATCGAAAGCGAACTTGGCCTTGGCCAAAAACAAACCCGGCCTCAAGGATGTGGCTTTCGCCAAAAAGTGCGGACTCTCGATCGAATCGATGGTCTCCTCCAGCTGGGTATACAAACAACTGCGCCGCTTTCGGGCCGGCATCGAAGGCTGTATCTCGATGCTCAAGCGCGTCTTCGGGCTGGACCGCTGCCACTGGAAAGGCTGGCAGCGCTTCCAGCAGTACCTGCAGCTCTCGACCCTTTCCTACAATCTGCTGGTACTGGCGCGCCTGCGATTGTAGAGGTGCTCCTGCGGCTGACATCTCGATCCGTCTGGCAAAGGGCCGAAGTGTCTCTTGAAATCGACTAAAATCGACTCTGTGTGGTCCGTTTAGGTCCCCAGCCCACTGCACATAACGGATTGCCAGCCGTTGATTGGGGTCGACTCGACTACGAGCGTCTTAAAAAGCCGATTTCCGGATAGGAAGTAGCGCTAGTGTCGTGTCTCAGAAGTTCGTTGCATTAGGCGGCGAGCCATGTGCGTCTCTGGCAAGGCGCGCTGAACAACGACATATCCAGCATATCTCAAGGAAGCGCAACACAGCCAGAGGCGAAGAGGGCCAACGAATGATGTGACGTTCTTCTGGGACATGACACTAAGGCAGGCCAGTGGAACCCATCAGGTGGCGATCACAGGCCCGGGCCGCCCCGCGCCCTTCCTGGATGGCCCAGACGATCAAACTCTGGCCCCGGCGCATGTCTCCGGCCGCGAAAACTTCCGGAGCGCTGGTGGAAAAAGCGCCCTGCGGGGCTTTGGCGTTGCTACGATCGTCGCGTGCCACTCCCAGCTGGTCCAGCAGCTGGTTCTCGGGACCCAGAAAGCCGAGGGCCAGTAGGACCAGTTGGGCAGGATACACTTGCTCAGATCCGGTCACCTCCCGGGGTACGAAGCGCCCATTGTCGTCCTTGACCCGGTCCACCAGCACGGTGTGCAGCTCTTTGACGTGGCCCCGATCGTCGCCCACGAACTTCTTGGTCATGACCCGATAGTCGCGTGGGTCGCGGCCGAAGGCGGCCGCCGCCTCCTCCTGGCCGTAGTCGAGCTGGTAGACGTTGGCCCATTGGGGCCACGGATTGTTTCTGGCTCGCTCGTCCGGAGGGCGGGGAAGGATCTCCAGTTGCGTGAGACTCTTGCAGCCGTGTCGCATGGCGGTACCCACGCAATCCGTGCCTGTGTCTCCGCCCCCAATCACCACCACGTCCTTGCCCCTGGCGCTGATGAAGCGACCGTCTTTGTGTTCGCTGTCCAGGAGGCTCTTGGTGTTGGCTTTCAAGAACTCCATGGCGAAATGGATGCCCGTGAGATCGCGGCCTTCAACGAGTAGGTCACGGGGTTTGGTGGCGCCACCGCACAGGATTGCCGCATCGAATTCACCCAACAATCGGTCGGCCGGATAGTCTCTCCCCACCTCGGTATTCACGACGAAGTGAATTCCCTCGCGGATCATCAATTGGATGCGGCGATCGACGAGCCGTTTGTCGAGTTTCATGTTGGGAATCCCATACATGAGAAGTCCACCGATTCGGTCGTCGCGTTCGAATACGGTCACGTGGTGACCGGCTCGATTTAATTGTGCCGCCGCGGCCAGACCGGCTGGACCCGAGCCCACCACAGCTACTCTCTTACCGGTCCGTTGAGCCGGTGGTTCCGGGACCACCCACCCTTCCTGGAATCCCCGGTCAACGATGGAACACTCGATGTTTTTGATGGTGACCGGTGCATCGTTGATCTCCAGGACACAGGACGACTCACAGGGGGCCGGGCAGACGCGTCCCGTAAATTCCGGAAAGTTGTTCGTCTTGTGCAGTCGGTCGAGGGCTTCGCGCCACTGATCTTTGTAGATCAGGTCATTCCACTCGGGGATGAGATTGTTGATGGGACAGCCCGAGGTCCAGCCGTTGATGATGGTTCCGGTGTGGCAGAAGGGGACCGCACAGTCCATACATCGAGCCCCCTGCTGCTGCAGCACCGCTGGATCCGAGTGATCGTGGAACTCGAGCCAGTCGTGGATTCTCTTGCCGGGAGAACGGTCCGGGGGAAGTCTTCGTTCGTATTCCAGAAAGCCCGTTGGCTTACCCATGGTTCTTTGAAACTATCAGGCTTTGTTGAATGATGTCGGCCGTCCGGTGGGGGGAGCGCTCAGTTCCCTCCGATGCGCGCCGCGTCCTGGGAGTTTTGTTCGAAAGCCAGCATCACAGCCTCTTCCCTGGAATAGCCGGCGGCTTCCACTCGTTCCTGGGTTTCGAGGACTCTTCGGTAATCCTTTGGGTACACCTTGACAATCTTCTTTACGGTTGTCTCCCAAGAAGCCAGCAGACTCCAGGCTCTCTGACTTCGCGTGTATTCTGCATGGCGACGGACCATGGTCCGGAGCAATTCGATCTCTTTCGGATCTTCGACCGAAAAAAGTTGAACCATCTGCAGGTTGCAGTGATTCTGAAAATCCGCGCCCTCATTCAGGACGTATGCGATTCCTCCCGACATTCCGGCCGCGAAATTGCGACCGGTGGGACCCAGTACCACCACCCGACCTCCGGTCATGTACTCGCAGCCATGGTCTCCGACGCCTTCCACCACGGCGTTCACGCCGCTATTACGCACGCAGAACCGTTCGCCGGCCACGCCGCGAATATACACTTCCCCGCCGGTAGCCCCATAGAAGGAAACATTGCCGACGATGACATTCTCTTCCGGGAGGAAGGTGGAGCCTTCGGATGGGTATACGATGATCTTACCGCCCGAGAGGCCTTTCCCAATGTAATCGTTGGCATCTCCCTCCAGAGTCAGGGTTACGCCCCGCGGAGAGAAAGCGCCGAAACTCTGGCCCGCAGAACCCTTAAAGTGGAGCCGGATCGTGTTGTCGGGAAGGCCTTTGCTTCCGTAGTGCCGGGTGACTTCACTACCCAGGATGGTTCCCGTGGCCCGGTTCGTGTTGCGGATGTGCAACGTCTGGGAAACGGCTTCCGCATTTTTCAGAGCGGGTTCGCACATCTTCAGCAGCCTGGTGTTGTCCAGGGCTTTTTCGAGCCCATGATCTTGGGGAATTTGGCAAAAACGTCCCACATAGGCAGGCACGGAAGGCCTTTGAAGGATCTGGGCGAAGTCGAGCGTCTTGGCTTTCCAATGCTTTACATCGGACCGCATCCTGAGTTTGTCGGTTCGACCGACCATTTCGTCCAGCCTGCGAAATCCGAGCTGAGCCATCAATTCCCGCACCTCCTGGGCCACGAAACGCATGAAGTTGATCACGTGCGATGGATCGCCCATGAACTTTTTGCGCAGCTCCGGATCCTGAGTGGCCACCCCCACGGGGCAAGTGTTCAAGTGACACACTCTCATCACGATGCAACCCAGAACCACCAGAGGAGCGGTAGCAAAACCGAATTCCTCAGCTCCCAGCAGAGCACCGATGACCACGTCACGGCCTGTTTTCAACTGCCCATCGACCTCCACCGTGATTCGACTGCGCAGATCGTTGAAAACCAGCACCTGATGGGTTTCCGCCAGACCCAACTCCCAAGGAATTCCGGCGTGCCGGATGCTGGTGACCGGCGAAGCGCCGGTGCCCCCGTCATGACCGCTGATCAAGACGACGTCGGCCTTAGCCTTGGATACGCCCGCCGCCACGGTTCCCACACCCACCTCGGAGACCAGCTTGACGCTGATGCGAGCCTGGTGGTTGGCGTTTTTCAGGTCGTGGATCAGTTGGGCCAAATCCTCGATGGAGTAGATATCGTGGTGAGGCGGTGGGGAGATCAGTCCAACGCCGGGAGTGGACAGGCGAACTTGGGCGATCCAGGGGTACACCTTGGAGCCGGGAAGTTGGCCACCCTCACCCGGCTTCGCTCCCTGGGCCATCTTGATTTGAAGCTCCTGTGCGTTGACCAGGTACTCGCTGGTGACGCCGAATCGCCCCGATGCCACTTGCTTGATGGCGCTGTTGCGTGAGTTGCCATTGGGATCCGGGGTGTATCGTTGGGGATCTTCGCCTCCCTCCCCGGTGTTGCTCTTTCCGCCGATCCGATTCATGGCGATGGCCAGGGCTTCGTGAGCCTCCTGACTGATGGATCCGTAGGACATGGCTCCCGTCTTGAAGCGCCGCACGATCGATTCGATCGGCTCTACTTCTGCAACCGGGACCGGCTTTTCGGCGACGTTGAATTCGAGCAGCCCCCGTAAGGTGCACAATTCCTTGGTTTGGCCGTTGACCAACCGGCTGTACTCTTGGAAGACTTGGTAGTTCTTGGTTCGGCAGGCGCACTGCAGCTTGTGAATGGTCTGTGGGTCGAACAGGTGCGTCTCTCCGTGCCGGCGCCACTGCATGTGGCCGCCTTCGGACAGTTCCTGATGCCCCACTGGTCGGTCTGGAAAAGCGTTTTTGTGTCTCAGCTCCACTTCGCGGGCGATGACATCAATCCCCACTCCGCCGATCCTCGTCGGGGTCCAGGAAAAGTACTGGTCGACGAACTTCTGGTCCAATCCGACCGCCTCGAAAATCTGCGCACCCCGGTAGCTCTGGATGGTGGAGATTCCCATCTTGGTCATGACCTTGACCACGCCCTTGACGGTGGCCTTGATGTAATTCTGGCTGCTTTGCGGGTAGTCCATCCCCGTCAGGATCCCCTGCTGGACCATATCGCTCAGCGTCTCGAAAGCCAGGTAAGGGTTGATGGCGTTCGCTCCGTAACCGAGCAGCAGGGCGTAATGATGGACCTCGCGAGGTTCACCACTTTCGACAACCAGAGCCACCCGCGTTCGGTTGCCTTCCCGGATCAGATGGTGGTGGACTCCGGACACCGCCAGCAGGGCTGGGATTGGGGCCTGGCCTCGGTCCAGTCCGCGATCCGAAAGAATGATGATTTCGCATCCATTCTCGACCGCCTGGCTGGTTGCCTGGCACAGTTCCGCAAGCGCCCTCTCCAGGCCATCTCCCCCCTCCTGGATCTCGAAAAGGGCCGACAGCGTGGTGCTGCGGAAGCTTCGCAAACCATCTTCCCTACGACCGTTACCCTGTCGATCGTCGCGCAATTGGCGTAGCTTCTCGAGCTCCTCGTTGCTGAGAATGGGATAGCGCAGCTTGATCTGTCGGGCCGACTCCGGCCTTGGCCTCAGCAAGTTCTTCTCGGGTCCCATTGTGGTCTCGACGGACATGATCAGCTCTTCCCGGATCGCATCCACGGGAGGATTCGTGACCTGGGCGAAGAGTTGCTTGAAGTAGTTGTATAGGAGCTGGGAGTGGCTGGATAGAATTGGCAACGCGGCGTCATTTCCCATGGACCCAATGGCCTCCACACCGGAAGTCGCCATGGGAGCCATGACGATCTTCAGGTCTTCCGTGGTGTAGCCGAAGGCAAGCTGGCGCAGTCGGACGGTTTCGTGATCCGGTTCCGGGACATGTTTAGGCTCTGGCAGATCGTCGAGCGACACCAGGTGATCTTGGAGCCATTGGCCATAAGGTTTTCCCGTGGCGATTTCGTGCTTGAGTTCTTCGTCCGAAATCAAGCGGTTTTCAACGGTGTCGATCAGGAGCATACGACCCGGCTGCAAGCGTCCCTTATAAGCGATGTTCTCAGGAGCCAACTCGAGTACACCCACCTCGGAGGCCATGATCACCAGATCGTCCTTGGTGACGTAGTACCGGGAGGGGCGCAAACCATTGCGATCCAAGACGGCGCCGACGACCCGGCCGTCGGTGAAAGCGATGGAAGCGGGACCGTCCCAGGGCTCCATGAGGCAGGAGTGATACTGGTAGAAGTCCTTCTTTTCCTGGCTCATGGACTCGTGGCCCGACCAAGGCTCCGGGATCATCATCATCATCGAATGGGGCAGAGATCGCCCCCCCAGCACGAGGAGCTCCAAGGCATTGTCAAACATTGCCGAATCGCTTCCGGTGTCGTCGATGACGGGGAGGATCTTCTGGATGTCCTGGCCGAAAAGCCTGGATTTGAACATGCTTTCCCGAGCGTGCATCCAGTTGATGTTGCCCCGTAACGTGTTGATCTCACCATTGTGGCAAAGGTATCGATAAGGATGGGCTCGGGCCCAGCTGGGAAAAGTGTTGGTGCTGAATCGCGAATGGACGAGACACAGGGCGCTCTCCACATCCTCATCCCGCAGGTCGGGGTAGAAACCGGTCAGCTGATCGGCGATGAGCATGCCTTTGTACACGATCGTCTTGTGTGACAAGCTGCAAAGGTAAAAGGCTTCCGGAGGGACCTCCGAAGCCGTGCCAACCAGGTTTTCCACGTGCTTGCGAATAACATAAAGTTTCCGTTCGAAGGACTCCTTGTCGCATTCCGGATCGGTGGAGCCGATGAAAACCTGACGGATGATGGGACGGGTCGCCTTGGCAGTGGGCCCAATGAGGGAATCGTCGGTCGGAACCGTTCGCCAGCCCAAAACCGACTGTCCCTCCTGACGCACTACGTGCTCCAGCAGCCATTCGCACTTGAAGCGGGTGTAGGGGGCAGCGGGAAGGAAAGCCATGCCCACTCCATACCTCCCAAACTCCGGCAGCTGGAATCCGAGGTCGTCACATTCGCGTCGGAGAAACTTGTCGGGGATTTGTGTCAGGATTCCGGCGCCGTCGCCGGTATTCGCTTCGCAGCCGCAGGCGCCACGGTGAGCCAGGTTGATCAGGATCTCGATCGATTTCTGAACGATAGCGTGGGATTTTCGCCCTTGGATATCGACCAGAAAGCCGACTCCGCAGGAGTCGTGCTCGAAAGTGGGGTCATACAGACCCTGCTTCCGTAGGTTTTTCCCTCGCACTGCCAATTCACGCTCCTCCATTCGGTCTACCCCGCCAGACATAATTCCATATCCATGCCCACGAGCTGTTAGCTAACTACTATCAAAATAAGCACTTGACGCAAGAGAGGCACAACATGATGGGGTTCCGAGAAAGACCCAGTTGCGGGCGACGAGGCGCAAGGTGAATGAGTCAGTGGTCCGCGCTTCATGCTGAATCCCTTACGGCTTTAATCGATGATGATCGGGCTGCCAGCGCGACTCCCCCAGGCAACCTGTTTCCGAAAAGGAGAGTTAACAGCTTACCATTTCTGGTTTTTTTGTCAACCGGCGGAAAGCTTGAAAAGCTCGGCGAAATCCCTGGACTTCTTCCGGGGCCCCTCTTTGGATTTCTTCTTGGATACCCTCGAACCACCTGAAAGGGTGGTTTGCCACCCTAGGCAAACCGTTTTTCGCAAGGCCGGTGGCGCCAAGATCCCGCCTTGGTGCGCTGAAGGCTGGCACAATGGACGATGGAAGGTGCGGGCAGATGTGCCAGAAGATTGAGGGTGTCATACCGATTCTGCAAAGCCCATTCCAATGGTCCGGGGATCTCGACTTGGATTTGTTGTCGCGTGAGGTCCGCTTTCTGGGTGAGGCTGGCGTCCAAGGAAGGCAAGATGGTGAAGCGTTACAGGGGCTCCACGGTGGCAGTTTGAAAACGAATTGGGAAGCGATGCCGCTCCGGAATCTGGGCGGCCCGCCCGCCTTTTGGGGTGCGGCATCCGGAAGCTGGAAGAAAAGGTTGTGGTACAATCCGCCGATTCAAAAAAGCGGAGGATTCTATGCGGCTTAAAGACATGCGAGCACTGGTGACCGGAGCTTCCGGGGGCCTAGGGGCGGCCATATGTGAGCAGTTCGCTCGGGAAGGAGCCCACTGCGTCGTCGTCTATCGCAGCGATCGGGCGGAGGGAGAGAAAACCGCTGCCAAGGTCAGAAGTCTGAATCGCCAAGCGGAGATCGTCAAAGCGGATGTCGGGGACCAGGAGCAGGTCGAGAGCATGTTCGAGGCGGCCGAAAAGGCGTTCGGCGGGCTGGACATCGTGGTGGCCAACGCCGGATTCGGATCTGTCAAGCCGCTTCTGCAGACCACGGTCGAAGATTTCGAAGGAATGATTCGCACCAATCTCGTAGGAACCTATCTGACGGTCCGCTGCGGAGCCGAGAGGATGGCTCGGGAAGGACATGGCAAGATTATCACCATGTCTTCCGTCCACGGGTTGGGGGGTACCCACTATTGCTCTCTCTATGAGTCCACCAAGGCCGGCATCATCAACTTTACTCGCGGGGCCGCCTTTGACCTTTCCGAGTACAATATCCAGATCAACTGCATCGCTCCGGGTGCCGTCCCGGTGCCCAAGGATCCGCCTCCGGACCAAGACTCGGACCTCTATCGCGCTTGGATGCAGTACACTCCATTGGCCCGTTTCGGGACCCCTTGGGACGTGGCTCGAACCGCGGTGTTCCTGGCCAGCGCGGACAGCGATTGGATTACCGGGCAGGTGATCAGCGTGGACGGAGGCATCACGGCCGGCCCTCACATTCCTTCCTTGAGGCACTACGGTCCCAAGGCTAAGATGGAGTAGCCGGGACTCCCGGACCGTCCTGGAAGGAAGGCGGATCGGCTCGCAGGGGGACAGATCTAAGGGACCCGCTCCTTTGCTGGGGGGATACTGTCGCAGTCCTGACCAGCTCGAGGTTTGATGCTTGAAGTTCGCAGCTCTCCTGATCTCGAATCTTTTCAGGTGGATAGTGATCCTGAGAGCCGTCCTCTACCAGCACCGGATTTTGCCCACCAAACGATTGCGAGAACCCGTCATCAGTGTGGGCAACCTTACCGTCGGGGGGACCGGGAAAACACCCTTGGTCGCCTATTTGGCCAGCTTACTGCAGCGCCGGGGTTATCAGCCCGTCATCTTGAGCCGGGGCTATGGTGGCAAGGCGGAGCGCTCCCTCTTGATCGTTAGCGAAGGATCCGGCATCCGATGTGAACCGGGAGATTGTGGAGACGAACCCTACCTACTAGCTCTCCAATGCCCCGGGGCTGTGGTCATTGTGGGAAAGGATCGTTATCGAGCCGCTGGCCTTGTCGAGGGTCGCTTTGAGAAGGCGGTATTTATCCTGGATGATGGTTATCAGTACCTGCGGCTTCATCGGGACCTGAACATTCTGGTCCTCGATGCCACGGATCCTTTTGGCGGGGAAGGTCTGCTGCCGCGCGGCAGGCTGCGGGAGCCTCTGCAGGCCATGACAAGGGCCGACTGGGTGGTGGTGACCCGGTCCGATTTCGCCTCCGACTTCGATCGGATCGAGGATGAGGTGCGAAGGCGAAATCCCCTGGCCGCCCTCGCCTATTTTCATCACGATGTCTCGGGGATGTATGAGCTAAGGACGGGCCGGAAACTTCGGATCCGCGATTTATTCGGGAAACGCGTCATTGCCCTGGCCGCGATCGGCAACCCAGCTGTCTTCCTGCGGGACCTGGCCCACCACCAGATACGCGTGGAGGATCGCTTTCTCTTCCGTGACCATCACCCTTTCCAGCAGAGCGATTTGGATCCGGTCTTGCGGCGCTTAGAAGAGTCGCGTTTAGACGGTATTATCACCACGGCGAAGGATGCCGTGCGCCTGCGGTCGTTGCGCTTTGCACAGGACCAGATCTTCGTCCTCCAAATCGAGGCCAAGCCTGAAGATGTGGACGAGTGCAGAAACTTCCTGCTCGATCGAGTGGAGTTTGCATCCCCGCGGCATCAGTAAACCTCTAACTGTTGGGTCGGCGTGTTCGTAAATAGAACCCGGCCGTCTGAAGAGACAACGCGGTGGAGGTGCTGACGGGAGCGGGTGGGGGGGAGAAGGGTTTCCTGGGCGTAAAAATCGTAAAGTGATCCCACCTTGTCGACGTAGCTGATCGTCTCCTCATAGGGAGGAATCCCGCCGTGGCGCATGACGGCGTTTTCGCCGGCGTTGTAAGCGGCTAGCACCAGGGGTAAGTCACCCTTGAAGTGATCCGTCAGGAAGCGCAGATACTTGATCCCACCCTCCAAATTGTCTTCCGGATGAAAAATCTCACGCACCCCAAAACGGCGCGCCGTGTCCGGGTGGAGCTGCATGAGACCCTTGCAGCCTTTGGGTGAAACGGCAAATGGATCGTAGCTGCTCTCCACCTGGACAATCGCCTGAACGAGTCGCTCGTCAATTTGGTAGCGGCTGGAGAGTTGTCGGATCAACGGAAGGTAGGGGTTGGATGAGTAATTTGAGATCAGCCCCGCCCTGCTATTGGTCTCCGAGAGTGAGGAACGGCTATTGCCGAGATTGGTGAAGACACGAGTCCCCCCTTCATCCACGTAGGAATAGACTGTTTCCCCGAGGGTTTCCGGCGTCGTGATGAGCAGGATCAGTGCCAGGATGCGGTACATAGGTCCCAAGGATGCCACAAAAGGGTGAAAAGTCTACTGACGAGCCTCAACCACGGCGTAGAAAACCAGCGATTTCGCCTTGCCCAGAGGGAGGGCCTTCATGCCTGTTCGCTGACTCGCGACCGAGGTAGGCCGTTAAAATAGGGGCTTATATACGTGACTAGACAGACCAGTCGCGCGCCTCCCATAGGTACTGGAGACTGGCCGGTGGTAGAATGACGACATGAAGAAGAACCGTTGTCGCGACTCAGAGAAAATAAAGAAGGATCACGAACCAGAAGTCCTGTTCGTCTGGTCGAATGGGCCACCGCTCCGTGAATATGAGAATGAGGAGCAGATACTTGAGGCTATGGATCTTGAGGTCCTGCGTGATCGCCAGCTACCTGAGCGGTAAGTGCCAGGCACCAAAGGCATGTTACAAGTGGAGTGGTGGGGGTTGTGCATCGTGGGCGGCATCGTTGCCGTGGTGTTATACCGTATGGCCAAACTTATTGAAAAACTGGAGGAGCGCGTAGGCGAGATCGAAATGGACCTTCTTGATGTCGCCTCTGGAGACATCTCTGACAGATTGCGCAAACAGATGGAACTTATCAGTGCCGCCGAAGAACGCCGTCGTGCCGCCCGTGGAGACCCCCCTGACAGATTACGCAAATATAGGGAACGCCATAATTTGTAACCTGAAACACTACCACCCACAGGGTAGCTCCCGTTATCGCCCGACACTATTGTCTAGTTATGTATATAAGCTCCTTAAAATAGATGGATCCGGGGTCATCCACAGGGAGACCGTCGCGGTAGTAAAGGAAACTCTCCGGATGGGGTAGCAGCCGCTCCCCCGGGAGGAGGATCCCCTGCAGGTTGAGAGGATCTGCAGCGGAAATACGGACCGTTTTGCCGCTGGGAGCCTGGCGTCTCAGGCTGCGGAGAGCGTCGAGGGTTTCGGGCAGGGCAAACTGCTCTCCGGTGAAACCTGTAACGAATCGTCCGCCTCGAATCTCTCCTCGAGCCTCCAGATATCGATAGATGCGGAGCAGGTCTCGCCAAGGCGGAGCCAGGTGCTCCCTGGACAGTAGATCGCGAAAAATCACTCCCCACCGTTTCAAAAGTTGTCGTGCGAAAAACTCCAGATCTGTTTGTGGTTCTGCCGATGTCAAATCATCGTTGCCCAGGAGGGACCACCGCCCCACCGGGGCGGCTCGGGCCGGGCGTCTGCGTTTAGAGGCGAAGCGACCGCCCCCCGCCGTCGGGGATCTATCAGGGCCCGCAGATTGTAGAAGGCATGTCCCGTGATCAAGCCGGCCGTCACCAATTCCCAGAGGCCTGCCTCCACCTCAACGGGCAGTCGGTCCGTACCTCGCACCAGATCCTCGAGGAAAGAGGCGCCGCGACGATCCAAGTAAGCGAGTACTTCGCGAGCAGGATGGGAGAGGCTGGCTCTGCTTACGGCTGGGCTCCCTGTTCGCGCTAGACTCGTTTGGAGTAAGTTGAAAGCGGGACAGCTCGGAGCGGTTGAAAAAAGCTATGGGGGCGACCGGCTCGATCTCCGCCGCCGGAACTCGAATCCCGGAGGATTGATCCGACCCCAAAGGAATCGGCACGACAGGCAGAGCCGGTCCAGAAGTTTGGGTTTGTAATCCGTCACTCTGGCGGGAAGGAGAAAACCCTCCCAGGCTGCGGCCGGTGCCTCGTAACCCTGCAATTGGTCCAAGACCAGCGCTAGACCGGCTTCCCCGTGGAGTTGGGTCCCAGGCTCCACTTGTTGCCAGCGACACAGGAAGCGGAGAAAGCCCGTGGCTGGGACCGGTTCAATCTCTCTTCGAATCTGTCCCAGTGTCAGACGATGGATGCGGTCCAGAAGCCGGCGGTCACACCACTCCATCTCCTCGGTGGAGGGTCGGAAATTCCCTCGCAAGACCTGTCCCTCTGCCTCCAACCCGAGCAGGGCGGTTTCCACCTGGTGCTCGGGAAGGTTGTACAGGGCTGCTAATTCCATGATGGTAACCGGGCCGGTACACTCCAGACGGCAGCGAAGGAGTTCGATCGTTGCTTGCCGGAAGTCCAGGTCCTCATCCCGGCTTAGGGCAACCTGGGAAATCTTGGTCACACCCATCTTGGGCTCGAAGTAAGCCTCGGGATAAACCGTCTGGAGCAAGAGGGCGCGTTCCCTCGCTGCCCAGTAGACCGATCGGCTTCCCGACGCCTGTCCCTGCCGGGTCGGCATCTCATTGGGCACCTGTCCCCGGCCACAAAGATCACTTCGGGAGGACTCTGAGTCTGGATTTGCTGCCTCTAGGAGGAACTGGACGACTCGATTTTCTTTTTGAAGTTGGCGAAGCAGGGTCCGGTGAGAAACCACTTCGTGATCCGGCAGCATTCCTAGCGTGAGCAGTGCATCGTGCAATTCATCCGGGCTCTCCACCGGCGGCCAGGCCTCCTGGATTACCTGTTTGATGGCTTGCGCATCCAGCTGTCCCGCTCGCCCGCCTCTTTCGGCAGCATCGAACGGCGGGCGTAGACGGCACGAGCTCTTCGTTCTTCTAGCGGAGCGTCATCCAAAAAGGCGAAGGGGTTGGCGTGTAGGATTTCTGCCGAAAAAGGGGAAGGTTCGCGGGTGTCAATGGCGTGGCAGCGAATCT